>NZ_CP115913.1:3307564-4541346 GCF_027938815.1 Oceanirhabdus sp. W0125-5 | reverse complement strand
ATATAAGCATATTGGGTTCTTCCCAGCTAAGGTGGATGATTTGTTTAATATTATACCAGCAAGATTATCAGGGATTCTCATGGCATTATCAGCTCCAGTGGTAAGAGGAAGTATATTCAATGGATTAAAGATAATGATAAGAGATAGAAAAAATCATAAAAGTCCTAACTGTGCATATCCAGAAGGGGCTACAGCTGGTGTTCTTGGAGTTCAATTAGGTGGAACAAACACTTATTTTGGAGAGGTAATATATAAACCAACTATAGGGGATAAGATAAAAACTTTAAACCTTGAGCATATTAAGGATACAGTGAAGCTTATGTATGGTAGTGAGATATGGCTTCTTGGAGTATATTTAGTAATATGCATTATCTTGTACAAGTAAAGATGACAAATGAGAATGAAAGAGGTGGCTGATTTAATGGTCCACGGAGGAGATATATATACTGAGGGTAAATTAAAAGGACAGGAACTTATAGATTTTAGTTCTAATATAAATCCTTTAGGTGTACCTGAGAGTTTTAAAAATAGCTTGGATGAGGCATTAAAAAATGTTGTTAATTATCCAGATATAAAATACAGAATGGTGCGAGAGGCACTAAGCAGATATGAGTCAATCAATGAAGAGTTATTTCTTCTTGGAAATGGTGCAGCGGAGATAATAGACCTTTCAATATCAACTTTAAAGAGTATACTAATACCAGCTCCTTCATTTGCAGAATACCATTTAAGTGCAGAAAAATGGGGAGTAGAAACTCAGTATTTTCAAATGGAACAGAAGAAGAATGAAGATGGAACATATTCATTATATATTGATTATGAAAAATTGAACAAGGACTTAGAAGGGGTAGATGGAGTTATCTTAGCAAATCCAAATAATCCTGATGGAAGTGTCCTTAATAAAGAATGTATAAGAAAAATTCTTGAATACTGTGAGAAAGCAGGGAAGAAGGTAATCATTGATGAGGCATTTATCCATTTTACTTTGCTAAAAGATCAATCTTTAGTTAAATGGGTGAATGAATTTAGCTGTCTTCTTGTGATAAAAGCTCTTACAAAATATTATGGTATGCCAGGAATTAGATTTGGATACGGAATAACAAGCTCAAAAGAGTTAAGAGATGAGATTTCGAAAAAGCAGAATCCATGGAACATAAATACCTTTGCAGTAGAAGCTGTAAAATCTGTACTCTTTGATGAGGATTATAATAGTAAGAGCATAGAGTGGCTAGAAAATACAAGGGCGCCTTTTATTAAGAGATTAATGGAATACTCCATATTCAATAAAGTATATAGAACATATGGAAATTATGTACTGTGTGAATTAAATGGAATCACATCAAAGGAATTCTATGATACTTGCCTTAAGAGAGGATTCCTAATCAGGAATGCAGATAATTATAGAGGACTTAGTAATTATCATATAAGACTTGCAATAAAAGACGAAGATAGAAATAATAAGTTATTTGAAATGTTAAAAAGTATCTAAAATAAAGCGGACAAACCATGGGAGGTTTGTCCAATTTTATTTATTTAAGATATTTATCTATAATGTAATCACGCCATTTTTTTTCAAATTCTACTTTATTAAAACCAAATATCTCTTCATAATTATCAGGTTTTTTTATTAACTCTATCAAAGTATCATACCCATATTTATCTACTATAAATTCAACCACAGTATAGCTGATATAAAAAGTACTTATTTCAATAGATGATGGAGATTCTAATTCAGTTAATTCCGGTATATTATCTTCTTTAAAACCTTCAGGAAATTTTATTTTAATCTGTCTTTCATATTGAGGAATCCCTAAAGATAACCATTTTGGTAAATTGCTATTAATTCTTTTAATAATAGCTCGAGTGAATGAATTAAAAGCTGCTTTGAGTATACTGTCATAATCATGATGTTCACCTGGATTTGAAGGTGATACTATGTGAATTTCTTTATAATTCATAAATGAAGATACAACCCAGCCTGGTGCATTAGTTAAATCTAGGCTTTCATGAAAAGACTCAACATCAGAATATATATATACATCAAATTTTTCTTCTGGATAAGTTTTATAAGTATCAGTTATTCTCTCATAGTTACCTTCCAATTCTTTAGTTAAATCATCAATTACCTGATTATCTTTATTAAATGAATAAAATTTAAAGTGATCACTTTCCTTTTGAAAAACCATATAATCTTCTGAACTTTCTTTGCTTTCAGTAACCTCTTGAGAGTTATTTGATACTGATTCATTAGCCTTATTATCTGTATTACTACATCCGCTAAGTGATAATAGTATTAACAATAGTATTAATATTTTTTTCATATTTGCGAAGTCCTCCTTAAATGTAATCATATAGAATGCAAAAAATATAACACTATTATACTATAATTTGTTAAAAATAAAAAATATATTAATTAATGAATAAATTTTCATGGTTGGAATTTATAGATTCTTTTAATTCAGTGATGATTTTCATAACTTTTTTATTATCATCAACATTTTCAATGCTTTGATTTTTAACAACAACATCTTTAATTACTATTCTATATTCATCATCTTTCAAAGACTCAACATCTCTTATCCTGATTAATGGCAGTTCTTTGTTAGTAGTTTTTTCAATTTGTTTTCTATATTCTTTTATATTATCAATTAATTCTTGAGCATATGGCACAATATTTATGCCAAATTCAAGAATAATCATATCACCTGCATATTGATTCATGTGTATTCTCCTTTCTATATTTTTATGAATGTATATTTGTTCTCTTATAACTTGATAAAAATTTATACTGCTTGTACCTTGTTTGTTTTTAATTTTGAGAATTGAAGAAATTAATTCTTTACTGGCATATAAGTTATCTATCTCATTTTGAATTTTAATTAGCTTATCTTGCAGCATATTATCTATAAATTCTTCATCCTTAGATAGTATAATTTCTCTGATTTCACTAATTTGAAAATTTAAACTTTTTAAAAGAATTATTTGCTCCAGTCTACTTAATGATTCATTATCATAGTATCTGTAATTGGAATCTTCCTTTCGTATAGTTGATAGAATTCCAATTTCTTCATAATATCTTAAGGTCCTTTTAGTGATACTGTATTTAGTTGCAACTTCTTTGATTTTTAGTAATTTATCCATGGTAGTAATTCTCCTAAAAGGTTAATTGTTATTTAGTTTATTTAAGATGCGCCTCTTAAATATATTATAAAGGTTCACGTGACGTGAATGTCAACATTTATTCTTTAATCTTTATCTTTCACTTTCACATAAAATTTTCATTTAAAGGAATATTAAATATGAAATATAAGTAATTAATTTTTTCAATAAATTTTAGAAGTAGGTGTTTTATATGAAGAAAAGGACTCTTTTAATTTTACTTTTAGTAGGTTTTCTTGCTTTAGCAGGAATAGGATATGGAACTTTTGCCTTCTTTACTGCAGGTGCAACAAGTGAAGAAAACGAAATTTCCAGTGGAACTCTTACAATGAGTGCTAATGGAGAAACAGAAAACTTCAGGTTTGATATTGCAAGTACAAAATTAGTTCCAGGTGATTATATTACAGTTGGAGAGAATAATACTGCGGATATTGAGATTCGTAATACAGGAACCCTTGATATGGTTTATATAAGCAACTTTAAATATTCAGATGGAAAAGATAGTAACTTTCTCAGTAATGGATTAGTTTTTGAGAATCTTTCAAGGACAGTTAGAGATAAGGATGGAAAGGTTCTGTCAACTACCTTCTATGTAAGGGATTTTGCATTGGCATCTCCTATTGGAGCTTATGTGAATGATATAGATAAGTATGATCTTAAGGGAGAGTTACTTGCTATGAATAATAGACCTGCTGATGAATTAATAAGCATAAGAGAGTGGATAGAATTCTGTGCCACTAAATCTGCTGCTCTTGAAAAGGTTTATGCTGGAAAGCTTGAGCCAGGGCAAAATGAAACATGGTCTATGAAGATTAAATTCCATGAAAAGTGTGGTAATGAGTACAATATCAAAAATGGATTCAATATTTTCTTAGATTATGGAGCTGAGGCAACACAAAATAGAGTTGATGCAATAACTAGTATGCTGCTTGCACAGAAAGTTGTGAAGTTGGATTTCAATAATGATGATGGCAGTTTTGATGAGATAGCAAGAGAGTGGAAGGATACTTTTTAAATCAAATAATAAACAATAGAGAATAAAGAAGAAATTAACTAAGTAATCAAAAATAGTTTTTTAGGTGTGGTTAATATGAGAAGAGAAAAGAAATTTAAAATAATTATTATTTTATTGGCTACAATTGTAATAGCACAAAATATTGACTCAACTTATGCTTGGTTTATGAAGAATATATTTAGTAAACCTACAACTATTAAAACTGGTGATCTTAAAATAAAGGTAAACGATGCTAGACAGGATTTTACTATTAACATAAATCCTAATGAAATATTTCCAGGAGACTATCTTTCTTTAACAGAAGATAATACTATTGAATTTGAGATTGTTAATGAAAGCAGTGTTCCTATTGTTTATAGCAGTGGTTTCACTTATAGTGGAGAGGATACCTTTATATTAAATGGATTTATAATTGAAGATGTAATAAGAGAAGTATATAATACACAGAATAAGTTAGTTAAACAAAAAAAATACTTTAATAAAAAAAGACTTATTGGGGAATTCTCATATATTAAAGATCTTATAGATACCTTTAACATTAATGGAGAAAATGGTGCAGACAGTTTAATAAGTTTAAAAGAAATACAGAATGTATATGGATGGATGTTTGGAAATTTCAAAGGATATACAACTGGCATGTTAAAACCGGGATGCAAAGAAGTGTGGAAATATAAGATTAAATTCCATGAAAATGCTGCTTCATCTAAGTATATTGGTAAGAGCATGCCTATTCAATATAAAGTATACAGCGGACAGAACAATCTTCAAACCTTTAGAAATATATCAAGAAGTTATATTATTAATATTCCTGAAGATGTATCAGAACAGTATTTTAATACAGCTACGGATTGGTTATATTATTCTATAGAGAAGGACTTTTTTTCTAAGCAGTAAGAGATTAAGAGAGAAAAAATTAAAAACATAGTTGACGGTTGACAGTGGACAGTTGACAACGGATGATATTTCACTCCGTGAAATTCTAATATTATTTTTTTATTGAAAAATAAAAGGTTTATCCGTTTGATTTACATGAAACATTGTATTTTAAGCACAATATTTTATCCAAGGATAAAATGAGTAAAAACCTCTTGTCCTAAAGAACAATAAAATGTAGGTTCTGACTTAGGTCAGAAGCATCCTACGTTGTCCATTGTCCACTGTACACTGTCAACTTCTTATAAGGTTTTTAATTCTTTATGTGCACCCATGGGTGCCTTATTTCTAAAGAGGGGTGATTATGAATGATTATAGGAAAAAAAGCAAGAAGAACAGCTGTTGTAGGAATAATTATTTTGAGTATAGTTATCATCATAATCACTGCTAGAACTACAACAGCTTGGTTTACATCAGAGATTTTAAGTGAAATTTCTAAGATAACCAGTGGAACAATGAATGTGATAGTGAATGATAAGAGCAAAAATTTTGATTTGAATGTTAAAACTACACATATATTTCCTAATGACTACATTGGATTAGCTGATGATAATTCTGTTGTGGTTAATATTAAAAACAATGGAAGCATACCAATATTCTATACTGGTAACTTTACTTTCAGTAAAAAAAACAAACTAAGTTATGGTCTGTTTTTTGAAGAGTTGAAAAGAGAAATTTTTAGTCCTTCTGAGGAACAAGTAATGGAAGAGGTATACATTTTACATAGCAATGTAACTGAAAAATATAAGTTGATTGGAGAAAAGATTGATATCTTTGATGTTAATGGGAAGAGTGTTAAAGGTGGAGATGGAGTTATTAGTTTAAATGAATGGTGCGAAATAAGTAATACAATTGCTGCCTTAAACAAGGGATACTGTGTTGGAGTATTAAAACCAGGATACTATGAAAAATGGACATATAAAATTAAGTTTCATAGAGATTGTTCTTATACACCCCATGGGGGAAAGAGTCTTCAGTTAAGATACAAAGTAAACAGTACTCAGTTTAATCAAGATGCTGTTAAGGAATTAATTAAAAGAAATAAGATCATTAATGTCCCTAAAGATATGAGTGAGGAAGACTTTGAGAAGATGGCCTATTATTGGGTTAATTCTATTGCTGTGGAGTATCTTGAAAAGCAGAAATAAAAAGTTGATTGGTAATTATTTTTGTTTTTAATTGCAATGAGAGTTCATTTCGCCAAATCAGTTGTTTTGACATTGGAACAAGATTGTAATAGTTTTTAAAAATTATGGTTTATTTTGTAGAAATATTATATAATATAGATAATGATTATTAGTGAAAAATTAATTAAAAATCTAGGTGCCCATATGGGTGAAAAGGGAATGTGGTGAAAATCCACAACAGCCCCCGCTACTGTAAGTGAGGACGAGCCTTCATATCCATTTAGAATTGATTCAATAGAATTTGAGTATATTCTGAAGAAGGAGAAGGGGAGGGTGATTCACAAGTCAGGAGACCTGCCTAGTAAATTAAGCATAAGATTTCGGAGGGAAATTCTTTTTTACGGACTTTCTCTGCCCTTTTTGAGAAAGTCCTTTTTTATTTTAACAAATTAATGTGCTTTATAAAAAAATGAGAGGTAAAGATTATGAAGGGATTGATTATATCTTCAAATGGTAGTGGTGGTGGAAAAACTACATTTACCATGGGAGTATTAAAGGCTCTCGTAAACAGAGAGGAAAAGGTTCAAAGTTATAAGGTTGGGCCAGATTATATAGATCCAGCTTTCCATAGTATGATTACAAGTGAACCATGCAGAAATTTAGATTTATATCTAATGGGAGAGAAAGGAGTTAAATATTCAATCTCTAATGGAAATAAGGATTATGCCATTATCGAAGGAGTTATGGGTTTATATGATGGTAAAGGGATTGATGAAGAGTATTCAACATATCACCTTTCCGAGACTTTAGGTTTGCCAATCCTTCTTGTTTTATCCCCAAAGGGTGTCTCTACGACATTATGTGCAGAGATTATGGGGCTTAAACAGTTTAGGAATGCAAATATTGCTGGAGTTGTATTAAACGGTATTTCAGAAAGTTACTATAAATTATTAAAATTATCAATTGAAGAGAATTGTGGCATAGAGGTATTAGGATATATTCCTAAGGATGATAGATTAAAGCTTGGTTCAAGGCATCTTGGCCTTATTCAGAGCAGCGAGATTGAGGATATTCAGGATAAAATTTCACTATGTGGAGAATTGGTAGAAAAGCATGTTGATGTAGACAGGATTCTTAGTATTTCAAAGGAATGTAAGGAATATGATGTTGAATATGACTTTAGTGAGCTTGAAGGATTGAATCTAAAAATTGGAGTTGCATTAGATAAGGCATTTAGTTTCTACTATAAAGATAATCTTGATATTTTGGAGAAAGCAGGTGAAATTCATTATTTCAGCCCGTTAAATGATAAAAGTCTCCCAGAGGATATTGATTTTCTATATTTAGGAGGGGGATATCCAGAGGTGTTCAGAAGTGAACTCGCTTCAAATGTGGAGTTGCTTGAGGATATTAAGAAAAAGCTTGATTCAGGACTGCCTTGTTACGCTGAATGCGGTGGGTTAATGTATTTAACCCAAGGTATAGATAGTAAAGAGATTAAAGAGTTTGAGGATACACAGCAAACCTATTCTTTGGTTTCATTTTTAAATGGTAAGTCCTTTATGACTAAAAGACTTCAGAACTTTGGTTATGCTGCTGTTAATGTAAGAGAGAAGTCGCCATTACATAAGAATGAATTAAGTATTAATTGTCATGAGTTCCATAGATCTTATGTAGAGCTTCAAGAAGAAACAGCTTATGATGTGGAGAAGACAAGTATCTATGGTGACATAAAAAAATGGAAATGTGGGTATGTAAAGAATAATACATTAGGGGCATATGCTCATATTCACTTTCTAGGAAATGAGAGATTTATTATTGAAATGCTGAGTAAATCAAAGAATAGAGAATAAAGAGAAAAGAATAAATATTGAGGATATTCTTTATTCTTCAGAATATCATAATTTGATTTTTATGAAAAAGAACTTAATTAATTGAAAAAAATTTAATAAAAACAAGGGGTAAGAGATATGGATTATATTAAGAAACCAATGGGTATTGAGGTTAAGAGTTTTGAGATAATTGGTGAGGAAATGGGTCCTCATAGTTTTAATGATAGAGAATTGACAATAATAAAGAGAGTGATCCATACCACTGCTGATTTTGAATATAAGGATATAACGTATATTAGAGAAGGTTCTATTGATGCTGCATGTGCTTTGTTGAAGGAAGGTATTAAGATTTATACTGACACTAAGATGGCTTTATCAGGAATGAATAAGAGAGCTCTTAAGAAATTAGGGTGCGAGGTTGTTTGTTATGTAAGTGATGAGGAGGTTGCTGAAGAGGCTAAAAGAAGAGGAATTACTCGTTCAATGGCTGGGGTTGAAAAGGCTGTTGAAGAGGGGATTCAATTCTTTGTGTTTGGTAATGCTCCAACGGCTTTATTCAGACTTAAAGAGTTAATGCTTGAAGGAAAAGCAGATGTTAAATTTGTTATTGGTGCTCCAATAGGATTCGTAGGAGCTGCTGAGAGTAAAGAAGAGATTGAAGAGATGGATATACCAATGATTACTGTTAGAGGAAGAAAAGGTGGAAGTACTGTTGCAGCTTCAATTGTGAATGCTTTAATGTACATGAACGTAGACAGAGACTAAATTAATTATATATTTTTTCTTGAGAGGAGGAAGAATGATGAAAAAGGCTGTTGTATTTTTAGCTGAAGGGTTTGAAGAGATTGAAGCTTTGACAGTTGTTGATGTTTTAAGACGTGGTGGAGTTCAGTGTTTAATGTGTTCATTAGATGAAATTATGGCTAAAGGAGCACATAATATTGAAATAAAAAGTGATTTAACTTTAGAAAGTTTCAATGATGAAGAATTTGATGCAGTGATTTTACCAGGAGGTATGCCTGGTTCTGAAAACCTTATGAATTGCGAGAATGTTAGAAATACAGTTATTAAGTTTAAAGAACAGAATAAACTAGTTGCTGCTATATGTGCTGCACCTATGGTTTTAGGTGACTGTGGAATATTAGAAGGTAAAAAAGCTGCATGCTACCCTGGATTTGAAGGATATTTAAAGGGAGCAGAAGTTAAGGAAGATATAGTTGTAGAGGATGGAAATATTGTTACAAGCAGAGGCCCTGCAACAGCAATCTATTTTGCTTTGAAGTTAGTTGAAAAACTTCAAGGAAAGGAAAAGGCAGAGGAACTTAAAAAGGGTATGATGCTAGAGTTTGTTGAAAATACTCTTTAAGGGTAAAGGATGATTTTATGCTAGATTTATATATAAATAGTGGTGGTAAAAAACTAAGATGTGGATATACAACAGGTTCCTGCGCAGCAGCTTCTGCTAAAGCTGCAACAGAAATGTTATTTGAAGGCAGTGAACTTAAGAGTATAGAGATAGATACACCTAAAGGAATTAGACTTACAATACCTATTGAGAAAATTAAGGTTGGAGAAGGGGTTGTTGAATGCTGTGTTTTAAAAGATGGTGGAGATGATCCTGATATAACTAATGGTATTGAAATATGGGCAAGAGCTGAGATTAATGATAGTGAGTACGAGCTAAAAGGGGGAAAAGGTGTAGGCGTTGTAATGGGTGAAGGATTATATGTACCTGTTGGAGATCCTGCGATAAATCCTGTTCCACGTAAGATGATAAAAAAAGAAGTTCATGAGGTTCTGCCTGAGGGTAAAGGTGTGGCAATAACCGTTTTTGTTCCTGAAGGAGAGGAAATTGCTAAGAAAACTTTTAACCCAAGGCTTAATATTAAAGGTGGAATTTCCATCTTAGGTACAACAGGGATTGTAGTTCCTATGAGTGAAGAGGCTCTAAAAGGTTCGGTTGAACTTGAGATACAGTCTAAGTTTAAACAGGGAGTAACAGAACCTATACTTGTTTTTGGGAACATGGGTGAAAACTTCTGTGAGAAGATGGGCCTTGATAAATCAAAATGTGTTGAGATGTCAAACTTCGTTGGTTTTGCACTGGATACATGCAGAGGATTAGGAATAAAAAAGGTTACCATTGTAGGTCATATAGGTAAGATGTGCAAGATATCTATGGGCTGTTTCCAGACACATTCACGTGTCAGCGATGTTAGATTAGAGAGTTTGGCATTGGAACTTGCCTTGAATGGTGTTGATACTTCCATCGTGAAGGATATTTATGATGAGAAGACAACAGAAGGTGCAGTTAATAAGCTTCATGAGAAATACGAAGATAAATATAATTTCATATATAAGAATATTTGTAAGAAGATTCAAAGAAGAATTGAGATATATAATTATGATGAGATGAAATGTGATGTGGCAATCTTCGCAATGAAAAGAGGGCTACTATACAGCACAATGGAGGGATAGATATGGTTACTATCGTGGGTATCGGGCCAGGTGCTAGAGAATATATTATTCCTTTAGCCATTGATGTGTTAAATGAAAGTGATGTAATCATTGGGTTTGAAAGAGCACTTAATAGTATAGATTTTATAGAAAAGAACAAGAAGTGTGTAACTAGTATATCTACTATACTTGAAGAGGTTAAAGAATACAAAGGTAATGTTGCTATAGTGGCATCAGGAGATCCTTGTTTTTATGGAATTAGTGATTATTTAAAGAGAAACTTGCATGAGGAAATCAGGATAATTCCAGGTATAAGTAGTTTTCAATATCTTGCGTCAAAGAAAGCTATTCCTTGGCACAATGCTCATGTAAGCAGTATGCATGGTCGAGAAAATAACTTTATATATTGTGTAAAGGACAAGGAAACTTCTTTCTGGTTAACAGGTAAGAAGAATACTCCTGAGATGTTATGCAGAGAGCTTTTTAACAATGAAATTAAATGTAGTGTTATTGTTGGAGAGAATCTATCCTATGAAGATGAAAAAATCACAGAGGGAAGACCTGATGAACTTATGAATAAAGAGTTCTCATGGCTCAGCGTTGTGGTTGTTAGGAGAGAAGTCTAATGAGAATTTTAAAAGATGATGAATTTATAAGAGCTAAGGTTCCAATGACAAAGGAAGAGGTTAGAACCTTAAGTCTTGTGAAGATGGATATTAAAGAAAATAGTAGAATTCTTGATGTTGGAGCTGGGACAGGTTCAGTGAGTATTAATGCTGCGGTGAATTGTCCAAAGGGAGAAGTAATTGCAATAGAGAAAGAAGATAAAGCAGTTGAGCTTATCAAGTTAAACATAGAGAAACTAGGGATAGATAATATGAAAGTTATCCATGGGATGGCTCTTGAAGAGATTAAAGCTCTCAGTGGAAAATTTAACTCCATATTTATTGGAGGAAGTGGTGGAGAACTAGAGAAAATAATTGATGAATGCTATGAACTGCTCCATGAGGGAGGAAGTATAGTATTGAACTTCATCACACTAAGTAATGCTGTTAAGGCTATGGACAAACTTGAAGAAATAGGTATGGAATATGAGTGTGTTCAAGTAGCTGTAAATAGAATAAAGGGTAAGAGTAAAATGATATTGGCTAACAATCCGATTTTTATTATCAACGGAATGAAAACCAAAGAATAAAGAATAAGGAATAAAGAACAAATATTGTTGATATTCTTCATTCTTCAGAATATCTTATTTTAGTTTTAAAAGATTTATAAACATAAGAACATATTGATTAAAGATATGCTTAAGGAGGAAAAGATAATGGCAAAGTTATTTGGAATAGGTGTTGGACCAGGAGATAGTGAACTTTTAACGATTAAAGCTATAAGAGCAATTGAGAACAGTGAGGTGATATTCGCTCCAAGTGCATTTGAAGGTGGAGAGAGTATCGCATATGAAACTGCTAAAGAGTATATTAGTGAAGATAAGATAGTTGAGATAATTCACTTCCCAATGGGTAAGAAGAATACTCAAGAGAAGGCAAGAGAAACATATGAAGCAATATACCAATACTTAAAGAAGGGTATGAATGTATCATTCCTTACAATTGGAGATCCTTTTGTATATAGTACGTACACTCATTTATTAAATTATATCAATGAAAGAGGATTTGAGGTTGTAACAGTACCTGGAATAACTTCATTCTGTGCTAGTGCATCTGTAGCTAATGAGTATCTTGTACTTGGTAATGAACCACTTATGGTTCTTCCAGCAGCTAGATTAGATGCTGTTAAAGATGAAAAGTTTTTGGTTATAATGAAAGTATATAAGAGAGAAGAAGAGGTTGTTGATTTCTTAGAGGCTAATGGATTTGACTATGTTTATGTGAAGAAAGCTGGAAGAGTTGGAGAAGAGATTTTAAGAGATAGAGAAGAGATCATTAAGAACAAAGAATACATGGCGTTGATTCTTGCTAAGAAAAAAGAATTAGCACAGGCTATATAGGGGGAAAATGACATGATTTATATTGTTGGTGCAGGACCAGGAGATGTTGATTTAATAACGATTAAAGGAAGAAATGCTTTAAGTAATGCAGATGTGGTTATATATGCAGGCTCATTAGTAAGCCCTGAACATCTTGAATTCTGTAAAGAGGGGGTTGAGAAATTTAACTCAGCTTCAATGACTCTTGAGGATGTTATAGAGGTAATGAAAAGAGCAACAGAAGAAGGTAAAGATGTTGTAAGATTACACACAGGTGACCCAGCTATCTATGGCGCTATTAAGGAGCAGATGGATGAACTTGACAAGTTAAATATAGAATATACTGTAGTTCCAGGGGTTAGTTCATGTACGGCTGCAGCAGCTGCTATAAAGAAAGAGTTTACACTTCCAGGAGTAACTCAAACTGTTATCTTAACAAGAGTTGAAGGAAGAACTCCAGTACCAGAAACTGAAGATCTTGAGAAGCTTGCTTCAATAGGTGCTTCTATGGCTATATTCCTTTCTATAAGCATGATCGAAAAGGTTGTTGGAAAACTAAGAAAAGGATATGGAAGAAATGTACCTATAGCTATTGTTGAGAGAGCTACATGGGAAAATGAAAGAGTAATCTTTGGAACTCTTGATGATATAGCAGAGAAGGTTCATGAAGCAGGAATCAAAAAGCAAGCACAGATTCTTGTAGGTGACTTTATTGACTGCGAATATGAGAAGAGTAAATTATATGATAAGGACTTCACGCATATGTTCAGAAGTTCACACGCTAAAAGCAATAAGTAAGGAGAGAACTATGAAGGGTAAAGTTGTGGTAATCAGTGTGACGGCAAAAGGTGATCCTGTTGGATGCAGGGTTGTTGATGCTTTGAAATCATTTTTTCAAAGTGAATGTATTCACTTAATGAAAAGTGCTGAGGTAAAGGCTCATGGGTTTAAGAAATCTGTTGAGGATGCTTTTGGAAAATATGATTCAATAGTGTTCATATCATCTACAGGGATTGCTGTTAGAGGCATTGGAAACTTAATGAAGAGTAAAACTACAGATCCAGCTGTTGTTGTGGTGGATTGTACTGGTAAGTTTGCAATTAGTTTGCTAAGTGGGCATCTCGGTGGTGCAAATGAGCTAACACATATAATAGGTGAGGGTATAGATGCTGTCCCTGTTATAACAACCGCAACTGATAATCTTGGAATATGTGCTCCTGATATGGTGGCAAAGGAAAACAATCTTATCATCCATGACATGAAGGTATGCAAGGAGATTGCAGCCTTTTTGGTCAACAATAAGAAGGTTGTATTTATTGATCATGATAATAAGATATCCACTCCTAAAGGGTATTTGAATCATGAACAGGGGAAAAACAGTGAGGAACCTGTATATGGAGCTGTAATTGTTGGTAATCCTGTTGAAGTAGATGATATGCTGGATCAAATAAAATGGGTAGATAATAATGAGAAAACAGTACTATATCTCATGAAAAAGGATATTATCCTTGGGATTGGATGCAGAAGAGATTTTTCTAAGGAAAAGATGATAAGAACAGTTGAAGAGAAACTACATCAATATAATATAGATAAACGTAGAGTTAAAGAAATTGCATCTATCGATATTAAGAAAGATGAGAAGTGCATACTTGAATTAGCTGAGTATCTTCAATGTCCTTTTAGAACATACTCAAAAGAGGAGATAAGAACAGTTCACCTTAAGTATGAGGGAAGTGATTTTGTTGAGAAAATCACTGGCGTGAGATGTGTGGCTGAACCTGTTATTGAACTCTATGGTGGTGATATAATTCATCATAAAGAGAAGCTTGAAGGTATGACGTTGGCAATAGGAAAGATAAAAATAAATGGAGAATTGAGAATGTAGAATTGAGAATGATGGATGATTTTCACTGGTATGAAAATCAATATCTTATTGTTCTTTAAGTTTATGAAAATATTAAGCAGAGTAGGAGAGTTCGAATGAAGAAATTATATGTTATTGGAATTGGTCCTGGTGGTCTTGAGCATATGACGATTAAAGCAAGAAAGACTATTGAGGAAAGTGATATAATTGTTGGTTATACAAAATACTTAAAGATGGTTGAACCTCTTCTTGAAGGAAAAGAAACATATGCAACAGGGATGAGAGGGGAAGAGGATAGATGCAAGAAAGCAATCGAGCTTGCACAGGATAAGGTGGTTTCTGTTATTAGTACGGGTGATGCTGGTATTTATGGAATGGCAGGACTTATATTACAAATTGATAATAATGCTAATGTTGAGATTATACCAGGGGTAACTGCAAGTTGTTCAGCGGCTTCTGTACTTGGAGCACCTTTGATGCATGATAACTGCAACATAAGCTTAAGTGATCTTATGACTCCATATGAGGCTATTAAGAAACGTGTGAAACTTGCTGCTGAAGGTGACTTTGTAATTTCATTATATAACCCTAGGAGTAAAGGAAGACCACATTATCTTAAAGAGTGCCTTGATATTGTTAGAGAATATAGAGATGGAAACACTCCAATTGGGGTAGTTAGAAATGCATTGAGAGATGATCAGAGTGTACATATTTCAACTCTTGGAAATTTTGATGAAGAGATTGTTGATATGATGTCCATAGTTGTTATTGGTAACAGTAATACATATATTGAGAATGGAAGAATTATAACTCCTAGAGGATATAAAATATAAAAGAAATTGAGAATGGAGAATTGAGAATGATGGATGATTTTCACTAGGGTGAAAATCTACATTTTACTGTTCTTTAGTATTAGAAATTGACTCATTTTATCTAGGGAAAAATATTGTATTTAAAATAGAGTGTTTTTAAATATTGTAAGGTAGTGAGGTGTAGTAAGTGATAGGTTTAGTTCTTGGAACAAGCGAAGGAAGAGAGATTTTAAAAAGAATCAATGAATTTACAGGAGATGTCTTTGTAACTACAGCAACAAAGTATGGTGGAGACATTTTAAGTGAGTATGATATAAAAATACTTAATACAACACCTCTTGATAAGAAGGGATTTATGGATAAGATAAAAGAACATAATATAGAGATTTTTCTTGATAGTACTCATCCATATGCTGTTGAGGTTTCAAAGAATATCATTGAAGCTTGTAATGAGAGTGGTATAACCTATCTAAGGTATGAGAGAGAAAGTGTTGTTGAAAGGTATGGAGATGAGGAACTTGTTCATTTAGTTGATGGATATGAAGGTCTTCAAGAGGTACTTGAAAAAATACAGGGAAATGTATTAAACACCACTGGAAGCAGGAACATAAAAAGAGTTGTGCACCTTAATGTGCCTAACAGGATAATACACAGAGTGCTGCCAACTTTAAAAGTCATGAATGAGATGGAGGAGGTCGGTATAGAACCTCACAATCTTATAATGATAAAGGGACCTGTAAGTTATCAGTTGAATAAAGCCTTTTATAAGGAGTATAATATAGAATGTGTAATAATGAAGGATAGCGGGCTTGCTGGAGGGACAGATGAGAAGATTAGAAGTGCCCTAGATCTTAATATACCAGTGGCTGTTATAAAGAAAGCACACATGGATTATCCTAATAAATTCAATTCTATAAAAGAATGTGTTGAAGAAATTAAGTTGAGGTGGAACAATGAAAGTTAGTTTTTGTGAACATAATATTGCAAGTGGGAAACTGCGAGATAAATTATTAAAAGAGTATCCGCAAATTGAGACATCAGTGAACAAATGCATAGGAGAATGTGCATGCTGCGGATATAAACCTATTGTAAGAGTTGATGGCAAGTATATTGAGAGTGAGTCTGAAGAGGAACTTTATGAGACAATAATAAAAATGTATCTATAGTTTTTTTAGCACGGTAATCCGTGCTTTTTTTATTGCTCAAGTTTAGTTATGTATTATTTACGAGGTTTATATGAGTAAAGGGGCATGGTAGCATATAATTAGAAGATTAAGGAGGATAAAAGTATGGGATTAATTAAGTGGGATAAGGATATAAAAGAATATAAACTTTCAGAAGAATACTCAATTCATAAAGCTGAGGTAGAGAATTTTGTAATTCATATAATGACTTATTCAGATAAGTGTTTGAATAAATTTGCTATAAACAGCTGGGATAAAATTGCCGAGTTTTATGGGGATAATGAATTTACTCAGAATAATTGTTATTGGATTAAAAATAATGGAGAAATAGTAGGTGGAGTGATTATTGCACCTAATATAATTTGTGATATGTTTTTAATTCCTCCATTTGAAGAAAAATTTAAAGTCATGAAATTATTAAAAAGACTATTAATTGAGTGGTCTGATAAGAAAAAAGACATATTTGCTTATGAAATATTAAATGAAGAAGTCAATAATTATCTAAAGCTTGGTTTTAGAATAATGGAAAAAAGGTGTTGGTTAATCCGTCCAACAGTAGAGTTTGATGTTAAGTGGGATGATAGATTTAGAATAGAGCAGGTTCAAGCAGTTAAATGTGATGAGATGGCTCAAGTATATCTAGAAGCGAATATCGGTGGGGTAGATGACAATGGACAAGAGCTTAATGATTATGTGCGTAGGGTCGGATATTATTTTAAAAGCAAAGAAAATACTGAGATATTTCATAAAGCATCTACATTGATTTATGATAATGAAACAAATGAACTTGTAGGAGTATGTCTTATAAGTATGTGTGAAGGGTGGCCCCTTGTTTTTGATGTTGCGGTTAAACCTTCATATAGAAGAATGGGATTAGCTACTAATATGTTAAAAAGAGCATTAACGGAATTAAAAGAAGAATATAAGGTCTTAGTTTTATATGTTACTCAAGGTAATGATTCAGAAGCAGTTTATCATAACCTTGGATTTATAAGAGGTGTTGAGAATACTAAACTCTACATACCAAAGGGGACGTTTTAAATAGAGCAAACAATAAAAGACCACTATAGAATAAAATGTACCCTTTGTCAAGGACATTATAAAAAAAGACTATGCAGCAGCTTGAAGATGATTTCTGAATGATACAGGAGTCATCTTCTTTAAATTCCATTGATATCTGTAATTGTTATAGTAATCCATGTATTCATCTATTTCATCTTTAAGCTCGTCCAGAGCTGTGCATGATTTAATGTAAGCCTCATCCTTAAAATGTCCAAAGAATGATTCTTGAGGTGCATTATCCCAACAATTTCCTCGTCTAGACATTGATTGTCCTAATCCAAAACTTTTCACTAACTTTTGGAAATTGGGGCTAGTGTAATGTGCTCCTTGATCTGAATGGATAAAGGCATCAGGGGCAAGAGTAATATCTTTATTATTCAATAATTTATATATTGTATCAGTGGCGATATCTAGCGATAAGCTAGTGGCTACGTTATAAGCTAGTATCTCATTAGTAGAACCGTCTTTAATCGTAGATAGATATGCTCTTTTGTTATTACCATACGTTAGATAAGTTATATCTGTAAGCAGTACTTTTCCGGGGATATTTTGTTTAAACTCTCTATTCAATAAATTAGGGACAACTCTGTGCTCATGGGTGGCTTTCGCCATTCTTCTATAAGGATTAGCCTTCCTTATGGGGCAAACAATGTTGTATTTTCTCATTATTCTCCTTATACGCTTTAAATTATATACAATACCAAACTGACCGTCTAATGTCAGTTTAATTTGACGAGCACCTTTTTTACGATTCTTGAACTTGTATGCTTTTAAAATCAAGTCTTTTGCTACTTCATCACAAAGCTCTCGCTTATTTCTTGATTCCATGGCTGTTGCAGAAAAATAATTATAGTATCCTGACCTTGATACGCCCGATAGATTACATAAATAACTAATCATATTTTTCAAGTTATATTTTTTAACTGTATCTCTTATTATTATAAACTTGTCCTTAGGAAGTATTTTTATTTCTTTCGCGTCATCATCCTTTCCATCATATCGAGCTTTTTTAGAAGTTCGTTCTCAGCTTTCAGTAAATTATTTTGTGCTTGGAGTCGTGCATATTTCTCCTCTAAAGAAAGCTCTTTAGTTGTTGGCTTTCCTGAATTGTTTCTTCTTGTATCAGCTAAACCACATACACCATTATGTCTATAAGCAGCTCTCCACCTTTTACCAGATGATCTTACTCTTTCAATTCCTATGATATCTACATCAAATCCACATTCTTCGAATATTTCTCTAGGGAATTTTCCGTTCTGATTCTCAGCTATAAAGATTTTTTTGAATTCATCAGTATACGTAATTGCTTTATTAGTGACATTTTTTACGTATTTGTTTTGTGCCAAAGTTTCTATTTGTTCTTCTGTAAATATCTTTTTACTCATTTTTTATCCCCCGAATTCTCATTTATTTAATTATACATAAAAATACCCTATAAAGTAGACTTTTTTTATAGTGTCTACTCTATAGGGTACATTTTAGAAACCATAGTGGCTTTTTTTCGTTTATACTACAAAATATCAAAAGTAAACCTAAACTTTACAGTGATTTGATATTATAGTGGTAAAGTGTTATAATAAATATTAGTGTTAAACATACGTATATATTGCTAAATAAAACTAATCTAATAAACTTTTCTAAAAGTAATATCTAATAGTAATATCATTGTGAATTACTTCATTTTAAATTCATTGTTTAACTAATGTCTAATTTAATAATATATAAATGAATTTAATTTATATATTACATATAATAAAAATTTCGATAATCGTATATTTTCAGTATCAAAACACCATTGTATATGTAAGAAAAATACAAAAATGGTAAAAGGAGATTGCTTTGTTTTAACTTGAATAGGAGGAATGAATATTGAATAAAAGAGAAATATCCATTAGTAGAGCTAATGAACTTAAGAATACCATTGAAGATTATTTAGCTGTGAAGGACTCTATACCAAAGGGATTAGAGCAGAAAGATATAATTTCTAAACGTAAAGACAAAATCATGGAAGTTTTAGGTGCTTCAGAGGAGCAGTGGAATGATTTCCATTGGCAGCTTCATAATAGAATAAGTGATGTTGAAACATTAAGTGAAATACTTAATCTATCACAGGAAGAGAAGGACGAGATAGCTAACGTTGGTAAAACTTATAGATGGGCAATATCTCCTTATTATCTTAGTTTGATAGATCCAGATGATAGATTTGATCCTATTAAATTGATGAGTATACCAACAGGTTTAGAGGCAGTAGAGGATCACTGTGACTTTGATCCAATGGGCGAAGAATATACTAATCCAGCTGGAAGTATTACAAGAAGATATCCGGATAGACTTATTATTAATGTAACAAATGAGTGTGCAATGTATTGCAGACATTGTCAGAGAAGAAGAAATATTGGACAACAGGATATGCATAAGACATGGTCTGTTCTTAAAGAATCAATTGACTATATTAGAAATAATAAAGAAATAAGAGATGTTCTTATAACTGGTGGAGATCCATTAACGTTATCCACAAATAATCTTGAAAAGGTAATAAAAGAGCTTAGAACAATAAATCATCTTGAGATAATTAGAATAGGTACTAGAACTATTGTAACAATGCCTCAGAGAATTGATAATGAGCTTACAGACATGTTAAAGAAATATGGACCTATATATGTTAATACACATTTCAATCATCCTATGGAGATAACTGAAGAGGTTAAAGAGGCGTGTGTTAGATTATCTCTTGCAGGTGTCCAACTTGGAAATCAAGCTGTGCTTTTAAATGGTATCAATAATAATAAATTTGTAATGAGATGTCTTAATCAAGAATTATTAAAAGTAAGAATTAGACCTTATTACATATTCCATGCTAAACATGTTCATGGAACAACACATTTTAACACCTCTGTTGATGACGGTATTGAAATAATGGAATATTTAAGAGGATATACATCAGGACTTGCAATACCTACGTATATTATAAATGCCCCTAAAGGACAAGGAAAGACTCCAATTTTACCTCAATATCTAATCTCAAGAGGCAAGGATCACATTAAGTTCAGAACATGGGAAGGCAAAGTTATTGATTATGAAAATCATGTAACAAAGGATATAAGGAAACTTTTAGGGAATAGATAAATCTTTTGTCAATCACTTGTTAATCTTGGGTAAATTCTGAATATTTTGACTTAGCGAAATATGATTTACAAATTCAAATAATTAATATAAAATAGACGTGGATATGAATATATCCACGTCTTATAATTTAAAGTTTAAAAGAAACGCATGAATGCGGATGATAATAATCTCTTGACCTTATAATGGTTGGGAGATTTTTTTTGAAAGTTAAAATTTAGGTTAATGGGAGGCAAGTAATGGATAGGAAGAAGTTTTTAAAAAGGTTTATTTTGATCAACATAGGAGTGTTCTTGGTTGCTGCTGGATTCTATTATTTTATGGATCCGAACAATCTAGCACCGGGGGGAGTAACAGGATTAAGTAAGATATTAAATTACTATTTCCCTAGTATACCTCTAAGTGGAATTTTGTTAGTATTGAATTTAATATTATTTGTAGTTGGACTTGTGTTTATTGGAGCAGATTTCGGGGCGTTTACAGTGTACGCATTCCTAGCATTATCAGGATACATGAGATTGATGGAGATATTTACTCCACTTAGTGGGCCTGTAACTGGAGATATCTTTATAGAAACGTTATTTGGAAGTGCTATAACTGCAATTGGACTTGCTCTAGTGTTCTATCAAGGAACATCTACAGGAGGAACCGATATAATTGCTAAGATTCTTAATAAATATTTCCATATGGATATTGGTAAAGGACTTCTAGTAGCAGACTTTTGCGTTACAATGTTAGCAGTTGTTACTTTCGGATTGGGTAAAGGGCTATACTCTATCCTTGGTGTTTTCTTACTAGGTTATCTTATAGATGTGGTTATTGAAGGTCTTAATATGAATAAAAAGGTTGAGATTATATCAACTAAAGGTGAAGAAATTAAGAAATACATTATTGAGGTTCTAGATAGAGGGGCTACTATTTACAGAGCTGAAGGTGCCTATACAGGTGAAGATAAGGTTATAATAACAACTGTTGTTGGTAAAAAGCAATTTATTAGATTGAAGCAATACATAAAGGCATTAGATGATAAAGCCTTTTTAATAACATACAATGTTCACGAAACGGTTGGAGAAGGATTCCAATCATTTGAATAAGAAAAGAGAGCAGTGGCTCTCTTTTTTTAATACCCAAATTATTTATCCTCTTCATTACATACTTTTAAGTTAAAAGTTATTTCATTATAATCATCCTTTAGTTTTTCTGCATTTTCACAATGCTCATATCTAAGTACTATTTTCTGAGTTCCTTCTTTTTTTACTTCAAAGAGAAAGTTCTCTCTATTATAATTTTCACCGTCAGCATCAGTTGAAAAAGGTATTCCTATTGTTTTTTTACTCTTAAGCTCGAAAATTTCATCGGTTTTCAAATGTGAACTATTTTTTATATTCCATGTATATAGTATTGTACTATTTGCATGAAGAGAAATTATGAAATCCTTTTTAGAAATTTCTATATCTTTAACTTCATTATCATTAATTATATATTCTTTAACATAAGCCTTTCCATTATCTAAAGATATTATGGATATTATATTTTTATTTGTTTTAGTAGAGTATGAGTATTTTTGTTTTGATAACTTCTTATTTATCTTAGATATATCATCATATGAGAAATTATATTCAAGGAGTTTATCAGGATTTTTTCTTACTTGTGATTGAGAGTGACCACAGCCACTGATTATTATAAAAAACAATATCAATAATGGTGCATATATTTTTTTCATATAAATACTCCTTTTTATTAAATATAATGTTATTTTCATATAAGTATTTTTATATAAGTATTTTCTATAATATACCATATAATCTTTTCATTTATTCATATTGTTTTAGAAGTTCATTAATTTAACTTATAGAAATTTATATAGGTAGACGTTTAACTATTTATTTGAGACATATCTCTCTTTTTTAAAATACCGTTGAAAAGGGTTTATCTCGGCAGAAGACAAGCGTTCAAATAAAAAATCATGGACATAATGAAAAAAATAATTCAATATGATTAAAAAATATTTTGTAGGCCATAATTACAATATAACGAAAGTATGTTTGTATAAAGTTTTTGATGCATTATATGGAGGTAAGTATGAGTCTATTAGTAAAAAATGATAAAAAGCAAGATCAAGAAAGTAATTATAATCAGATATCTAATCAAAAGGAAAGCAAGAGTGCGCTTGAACAGCTTGTTAGTGACGTTGAAAACTCCAATATGCCGGAATTTATAAAAGAGGGATTTCTTAAAATAGCAAATGATGCAATTAAAAGGGAGAAGGAGGAGCAAGCGCTAACGGAATTTGAGGAAAAGAAACATGAGGACCAGAATAAAGAGAGAATGAGACGGTCAAATATTCTAAAGATGATTATTAAGAATATAGATGGAGATTCTTCAAAAGAGGATAATAACTTTAATCAAGATATAATAGACGGAATTAGGGAAATGAGATTTATTAATGGGCGTGTATGTCCACATTGTATGTGTGAGGATATATGGAAGTATGGGGTAGAAGCAGGAAAACAGAGATATAAGTGCAAGAATAAGGAGTGTGGACGCACTTTCAGAGATACAACCTCATCCCCTATGTATAATAGTAAGAAGAGTATGAGAAAATGGATAGAATATATGATATGTATGTTAATGGGACTAACACTTATTGAGTCTAGTAAGGTCGTTGACATAAACATAGCAACAGCATTTTACTGGAGACATAAAATATTGGATGGATTAAGAAGTGAAATGGGAGTTGGGAATATAGGTGGAAATGTTGAAATAGGACATATGCTGGTAATGGAGAGTACTAAAGGAAAGAAGCGTTGGGTGTATGACAAATCAAGAAGATGTGGAACAAAAAACAAGTTTCCCTTTTTACATAGGGAGCCAACATACCACTTTATATTCAAGGGGCATAGGGTCAACTATATTTTATTGGGAATAGATAAAAGAGGAAATATGTTAGCTGAACTTACAGATATGCTACAAATAAATCCTAGAAGACTAGGAGCAATGTTCAATGGGAGGATAGACGATGATTCTGTAGTATCTACCGAGGGGAATAGGCATTATCATACATATGTTAAAAATAGTGGTTTAGAGCTTGGCAGGAAAAATACCCGTAATGAATCCAAAGAGTATAATTTAAGAGCTCTTATGAGTATGAAAAGGGAGATTTACTCATGGATAACACGATTTAAGGGAGTTTCTAGCAAATATATGAACAACTATCTTTATTGGTATAGGTTTATGAAAAGAAAAGGACTTTATGATATGGAGAAGGGATTTTGTCAAGAAGTAAACAACTTTAGTGTTAGAAGTCTGTTTATAAAAAGCCATAGTGAATACACTAGTATGAGGATAAAGGATTTTAAGAACAGGAAAGCCATTTATTATAGTGTAGCTGTATAGTATGATTAAATTGATATATAGCGGTAGAACAGTGATTTTATAAAGAGGCTGCGCCTATAAATAATATTATAAAAGGGTTGAAAATTAAAATATACTTATTTTCACAATATATTATGAATAAGATGTGGACAAGGCGCCCTTCGGGTTAAAGAATAGAGAATATAATTAAGGAAATTAAATATTATTTATAGTTATTTAGGGAGTTGAAATTATCAGAAGAGATAAATATGAAATATTAACATATTATTATCAACGGTATCTTAAAAAAGAGAGATATAAGTATAAATTACTTATAATACTAAGGTGAAGATAAAACTCATAATTTATCAGAAATATAAGAGAAAATAAAAAAATGTACATATCAAAAAATTAAAAAAGCATTTCACAGTCAAAAAGGCAAACTCCAAAATATTTATACAGTTAAAAAAGAACAACAAAAAAGATGTACAAAGGCTTGTACATCTTTTAAGCAAGCTACAATTACTGAGCTTGAGGAGCTTCTACAGGACAAACAGAAGCACAAGCACCACAGTCGATGCAAGCAGCCTCGTCTATAACGTAGATTCCATCACCAGCAGAAATACATGAAACTGGACATTCAGCTTCACATGCTCCACAGTTTACGCAAGTATCTAATATTTTGTAAGCCATAGTAATACCCTCCTAAGAAATCAAATAATTAAAAAGAAACGAAAATATTCATTTCTTTGACCAAGTATATGATATCACAAAAAAATACATAAATAAAGAGGGAAAATGAACAAAATCAGGAACTATAAGAAGTTCCTGATTCTAAAGCATTAAGCTGGATTAGGTGCACCAACAGGGCATACAGCAGCGCAAGCACCACAGTCAATGCATACATCTGGATCTATTACATAAATATTATCTCCTTGAGAAATACATGAAACTGGACACTCAGGCTCGCAAGCGCCACAGTTAACACATGCATCATTAATTTTATAAGCCATAATATACCTCCAAAAAATTTTTTTTTTCTTTCCAAAGATATTGTAACCATGTTTTTTAAAATTATTACATAAATTATTTACTGGACATATTTAATGAATAAAAGTATATGTGAGGTGGTTCTGGATATAATTTTAGCAATAGAAATAAAAAAATATAAGGAATAAATTTATGAAAAACAAATTAAAAAATATACATAAAGCAACATACAAAAAAATATTATCCATAGGAATAATTATTCTAGTAATAATGTTTTTATCGTATGGAGATAGTTATGAGAATGTAAATGGAGATGAAGTTATTGAAGGTTTTTTTAATAAATCCATAAGTAGAAAATATGGTAATAGGAGTTGGGGGAATATTAATCTTGAGAGTGAGCTTCTTGAGATGATAAATGAGGCTAAAGAATCAATAGATGTTTGTATCTATGAAATAAATCTTCCGGATATTGTGGAAGGGCTTATTGAAAAGGCAAGTCAGGGTGTGAGGGTAAGGGTTATTGTTGATGGTAAAGAAGGAAAGGATGAATACAGAGAAAAAAGATATACTCTAATGAGAATATATCTAGAGAAAATGATAAGAGGAAAAGATGGAGTAATTGGAAATGATGATGACATAATGGTATTTTCGGATTCTCCAATTTTTATGGTTCAAGAGAGTAAAATTAGAGACTTCTTTGGGCTTAAGAAGAATATAAATGAAAATGAAAGATATAAAAAATTGACAATTGGAAAGAAGAATGTAGAAGGATATGTTCTTTGCTATGGGGAAGAAATCAGTGAAGGTGTATATTCATCTCCAGGGAATCAAATGCATAATAAATTTGTAATTGTAGATAAGGAGATATTATGGACAGGAAGTTGGAACTTTACTGTTACTGGATTGTATGGAACGTATGATGATGCTATTGATAAAAAGTTAGATGGTAATCAACAGCATTGTATTAAGATAAGAAATAGTGAGGTTTCAAAATTTTATCTGGAGCAATTCAATGAAATGTGGGGATCAGAAGGAAGAGAACCAAATAAAAAGTACGCAAATTTTGGGAAGAGGAAAACATTAAGGGGGGTTAAGAGTATTCTTATTGGGGATATAAGAGTAGATATATATTTTTCTCCTAATAATACTGTTATGGATGAAATTAAAAAAGTATTGAATAATAATCAGAATGAAGATATGTTTTTTTCTTTATTCTGTATTTCTGAAAAAGAGATAATGGAAATTCTCAAAAGAAAAAATAAAGAGAATAAGGGTAATATCTTTATGGTAATTGATGAGGGAATGTGGAATCAGAACTGGAGTGCAATAAGAAGAGTTGGAGATGTGAATGAATTTATACCAATTTTTGAAGATAGGTTAAAGGGAAAATTACATTCTAAGAGTGCTGTGATTAATCCATTTGGTAAAGAAAATATAGTAATAACCGGGTCTATGAACTGGACAGTAAATGGTTATAGAAATAATGATGAGAATATTATGATTATATATGGGGACAGCAATCTTTCTAGAAAGTTCTTTTCAGAAATTATGAGTAGAGTTAGGGAAAGTAGTTTTTAATATTTAGTTACTCTAAATATTAAGTTGACATCACATGAGAAAAAATATATAATTACATTAAAGAGAATAATTATTAATTAATAATTATTTTAATCTATTTTATTTATGTATTGATTAAATATCGATACTTTGGAGAGATTTTATTTTTTTCTTAATAAATATAGTGAGGAAAATATGCAGATCTTTGAAAGGGGATGTTGAAATGGATATTAAAGTTTTACAGAACATTAAAGAAGAGAATATTCCAAAAATTATTGGGGTTTATTGTGATACTGACAGTGAAATATATACTGAAAAGGTGAATGTTTTAAAAGAGAAAAAAAGGTTTAATGGCAAATTCGGAGAGATATATCATGTAGATAATGAAGAAGAATTGTTTTTTATTGGATTAGGAGAGAAGGAAAAGATAACTTCTGAGAAAGGTAGAGAAATATCAGCTAAAATTGTAAAAGAATTAGCTAAATATAAAATTGAAAAGGCAAATTATTATGTATTCTGCAAGTGTAACAAGATTGTTAGAGCTATGATAGATGGGTTATACTTAGGGAATTATAAATTTGATAAATATAAGACTTCAGATAAAGAAGAATTTATCATACAAGAAATAAATCTTGTGATTGATAAAGATTTAGAGGAGTGGATTTCAAATGAGGGAATTTCACTTGCTAAATCAACTATCATAGCAAGGAATCTTGTGAATGAGCCTGCAAATGTTATTTATCCAGAATCTTTGGCGAATAGAGTAAAGGAATTAGGTGAAGAGCATGGATTTGAAGTTGAAGTCTTAGGTGAGAAAGAAATTAAGGAATTAGGTATGGAATCGTACATGAGTGTTGCTAGAGGATCAGATAATCCACCTAGGTTCATTATCATGAGATATATGGGAGATGAAGACAACAAGGATGATATTCTTGGGCTTGTAGGAAAAGGTTTGACATATGATAGTGGTGGATACTCAATCAAACCAACTCCAGGAATGGTTAGTATGAAGAGTGATATGGGTGGAGCTGCAGCAGTTATTGGAGCCATGTGTTCTATTGCCCATATGAAGCTTAAGAGAAATGTTATTACTGTTGTTGCAGCTTGTGAGAATATGATTTCAGGAAATGCATATAAGCCAGGAGACATTATAAATTCTATGGGTGGAAAAACTATAGAAATTTTGAACACAGATGCTGAAGGTAGATTAACATTGATTGATGCAGTATATTATATAATAAATAAAGAGAAGGCTACTAAAGTTGTTGATATTGCAACCTTAACAGGTGCCGTACTTGTGGCATTAGGCACTACTAGAACTGCTGTAGTATCAAATAATGATGATTTCTATACTTCTTTAGAAAAAGCTAGTGATAAAGCTGATGAAAAGGTTTGGAGACTTCCTGGGGATGAAGATTATAAGAAGCTTATTAAATCTGATATAGCAGATATTAAGAATCTTGGAGGAAAATATGCAGGATCAATAACAGCTGGATTGTTTATTGGTGAATTTGTTGGAGATACACCATGGTTACACATGGACATAGCAGGGACCGGTTGGACTGATGCTCCAAAGAAAGCTTATGATCATAAAGGTGGAACTGGTGTAGCAGTTAAAACTTTATACTATCTTGCTAAAGAAGAAGAGAATGTAGAATAAAATTGATCTGTTTAAAATTTTATATATAATGAAATACAATATTTTATCTAAAAATAGACCTAGAGTTATAATTTAGGTCTATTTTTTATTGATAATATTTGTTCTTTATTCATTCTTTTTTGTATAGTAAATCTACTAAGTAGTTTATCAATACTTATTCATGTATATTTTTAAAGCCTTCACCTAGAGTTTCAAAAACATCGTAAACTTTTATAAAAGAGTTTGGATCAATTTCTCTAATATAAGATTTTAATCTTATGAACTCTCTTTTTGTTACTATGGTACTTAGAACTTCAACTTCTTTCCTTGTAAAAGCACCTTTTGCGTAATAATATGTAGCACCTCTTTCAAGTTCTTCTATAATAAAGTCTTTGATTTTCTCCTTATGAGAGCTTATTATAACTACCTCTTTATGTGCATTGAAGCTTTCTATTGCTCTATCTATTAACAAGCCATTCATTACAACTGCAAGAAGGGAGTAAAGACCTTTTTGAAATCCGAAGGCCAAAGCGGCTAAAAGAGTGACAATTAGATCAGTAATAAGTAAAGCTTTCCCTATCTCAAGGTGGGTGAATTTATATATGATCTTTGCGATAATATCAGTTCCACCAGTTGAAGCGTTTTTATTAAAGATAATGGCCATACCTATGCCTTGAATAATAATTCCAATAATTAATTCAAGCATAATATCATCAGTAAGTGGTTCTGATATAGGATACAGCTTTTCAAATAGAAGAATTATTCCAGAAAGAGCTAAGCTGCTGTAAATTGTTTTTGCTCCAAATCCAGCGCCAATCACTATGAAACCTAGAATAAATAAGAATACATTCATAATTAACATTAGAGTACCAACATCTAGGAAGGGGATATAATTATTTATAACCAATGCTATTCCGTTTACTCCACCAGCAGCAATGTTATGGGGCATAATGAAAAAATATAATCCGCCAGATACGAGGAATGAACCTAGGGAGATTACTATGTAATCATTTATCTGTTTTTTAAATTTCATATTTATCACCTCTAATTAATATAGTTTACGTAATATCACCATTTATTCAATAGGATTCACATAGTTAAACTTAATTTATACTTGTATCAAAATATCTAAGGTTTTACGATTTTTGGACATGTATAAATTAATAGTTTAACTTGAATATCTAAAGGAAGTAATAAGAGATCAGTTGATTTTTTAAAATGGACAATTATAATTAGAAATATAGATATATAGGAAGGCGGATTTTATGAGATTAAATAACAAAATTGCTATAGTAACTGGTGGCAGTAGAGGGATTGGTGCAGATATCGCATATGAACTAGCTGCTAATGGTGCAGAAATAATTATTGTTTATAAAACTAGAGATGATAAAGCTCGTGAAGTGGTTGAGTTAATTAATTCAAAGGGTTATAAGGCGCATATGTATAAATGTGATGTATCAAGCTTCAACGAAGTGAAAGAATTCACTGAAGAGATTATCGAGAGATTTGGTAAAATAGATATACTTGTTAATAATGCTGGCATAAGCGAGATAGGTATGTTGATAGATATGGAAGAGGAAACATGGGATAAAATAAGCAACACTAATCTTAAGAGTGTTTTCAACATGTGTAAGCATATAGGGAAGCATATGATGTGGAATATGAAAGGTGTTATCATAAATATCTCTTCCATATGGGGTGAAGTTGGAGCATCCTGTGAAGTAGCATACTCTGCAACCAAAGGTGGAATCAATGCATTTACACGTGCATTTGCAAAAGAACTGGCACCAAGTGGAGTTAGAGTTAATGGAATATCCCCTGGGGTTATAAATACTGAAATGAATAAGTGGATGACACAGGAAGAAGAACAAGAGCTAAAAGATGAGATTCCTATGGGTAGATTTGGGGAAGGCAGCGAGATTGGAAAAATTGCAGTTTTTCTTTCAAGTGAGGATAGTTCATATATGACAGGGCAGATTTTGCGTGTGGACGGAGGAATGATTTAAAAGCGTAATGCTTTAAAAGAAGTTGACAACGGACAGTGGACAATTGACAACGTAGGATGTTTCTGCCCTTAAGGGCAGAAACTATATCTTATTGTTCTTTAGGACAAGAGTTTTTTACTCATTTTATCTAAGATAAAATATTGTATTTAAAAAGCAATGTTTTATTTTGTAAATGAAACAAGCAAAATTATCTTGTTTAAGAACAATACAATTATAATTTCTCGAAGAGAAATATCCATCGTTTTCAACTTTCAGTCTTCAACTTTCAACTAAAATAGCCAAAGGCTATTTCTAATGGTAGCGTTTCACCTCAAAGCGCTCCATAAGGTATTTTTCGTCAGGATTAATCCCGGCTTTCTTAAGAACTGTTGTAAGTTGTTCTTCAACTGTATTGATTCCTGGTAAATTTGGGAGTAATACAGCTTTTTTTGTTTCTGTTGATACTATAATCCCATATTTTTTAGGATCAAGATCAGCTTTTGAACAATGTTCTGGGGATTCTAGTATATCAACAGTTATTGATAGGAGTTGTAATTCCTCTTCATATACTGGTGTAAATCTTGGGTCATGTGAACAGGCTTCTATTGCGTTACGTATAATCTCCTCACATGTGGTATCGCATGTTGGTGTTATTGTGCCTATACACCCTCTTAAATCACCGTCGATTTTTAATGATACAAATACTCCTTTTTTATTCCAAAGTAGTTCTTTTGGTGTATTTGAAGGGATATCTATATAATTTTCGTATTTGATGAAGTTTGTTATTGCTTCTCTTGCTAAATTAACTTGAAAACTTTCTTTCTTTATCATGGATAAGAATCTCCTTTCAAAGGTTCTTTCAAGTTTAGTATACTTACTTTCGCAATTATTTATTATATTTATTCTAGAAATACAGTAACCAACTCCAAAAGGGTGTTCATAAGAGATCATATCAGATTTAAAATCAAATTCATCTAAGGTCCCTAAGAGAATTATTATAGATTTTAATGCACATTGACATGCATTTGTAACAAGATCATCATCCATAAGAATAATATCTTCCCAATTTCCATTTACTAAGTGATTAATTAAAGTTCTATCGAATAATTCTCCAGCAGAGTCATAACCATAAGGACTATCTTCTATAAGTTTGTGTGATAGATCACCGCTGCTTATTATTATAAAATTTCCTGGAATATTTGATATGGCTTCTTTTAGCTGCATTCCGAATTTATAATGTTGAAGTTTTGATATGCCCCCATAAGTTATGGTTGTAAGTTTGTAATTATTTATGAATTTATCTATAAAATATAGAGGAACCATTGTACCATGATCAAGTTTATATTCAATATTGTATAGTTCTGCATTGCTGTGGTCCAAGGTTATCAAAGGGATATTTGATTCAGATGTTCTGTTTTTAAGCTCTTCAACTAATTTCTTGTTTATTTCTTTTTCCATAGATAAATCAGAACCGAATTCTTTAAAATTACCTTCAATAAAGTATGAATCCATTATTGAAATACCATCTGTAAAGCTAGGGCCATGTGGAGAAATAACAACAATATTGTCTGGTTTATGAATAGAGATTTCATTTGCAATCATTTTCATTGATGATGTTGTACGAAATGCAACGTGTTGGTTACCCATTCCCACTTCTGGGATTATTATTGGGGGATGAGGGAGAATGTAATGTCCAAGAATTTTACCCATAATATCACTTACCTTTCAAAAGAATAAAAACCCTTAATTAAGGGTTTTTTTAGTGTATGTAATTAAACTTTAATCAAAATGAGATGAAGCTGATAAAACTTCTAAATACTTAACAAAATCTTTCTTTTCACTTTCTTCAAGATCACTTAATAAAGATGCAATATATTCTCTTCTTTGTTTTAAAACTTCTTCAATTAAAGAATTACCTTTTTCTAAAGGTTGAACCTTAACAACTCTTCTATCTTTTTGATCCTTAACTCTTTCTACTAATCCTGTTTTTTCCATTCTATCTACAAGATCTGTAATAGTACTTGGAGCTAAATATAATTTTGAACTAAGTTCTCCAATTGTTAGACTCTTGCACCAGATTACCTTTTGAAGAGCATCGAATTGAGGTGGTGTGATATCATAATTATTTAATATCTCACGCCCTTTTTTCTTTATTTCAAAACATATTTTTCTTAAAAGTAGTTCAATATGTTCTATACATTCATCATTATTGCAGTTCATTGTCTTTTTCTCCTTTCAGGGTGGTTTTAAAAACGAATTATTTATTAAAACTATTTCTTTCAAATAGAAAATTTAAAAGATAACTTTAAGCATTAAAGAACTTATTAATATATTTTCCCTACTTAATAACATTTAATTAACTTGTGAATATAATAATATAGAATAGAAGCTGTTTAAAGCTTTTATTATGTTCTTAAAGTTAACGAATGATATAAAATGATTATCAGCGATAAAATAAAGGAGCGATATTATGTTCTTTGGATGCTATTGTTTTTCGTATCTAATTATTTTGGTTCTCATCCTGTTATTCTTTGGTGGATGCTACAGAAGACCATATAATAGATATTACGGTTATTACTAAAATTTACATTTTAACACTGAAAGCACAGAATTAAATCTGTGCTTTCTAATATTAAATAGAGCACCGAACTATTCTGTTATTTAATTTTATAATAAAATGCTATAAACTTCAATATTTAGAAGGTTATATATGGTATTTAATTTATTCTTTGAGCATACATTTCTCATATGTAGGGTTTTTTACAAAAATTATTTTTAAAACATGCTTTAGAAAATTGTATATTAATAATTTTAGTTAAAACTCAAAAATTAGTTTCATGGGAGGAAAACTATGAGTAAAGTCAAGTTAAAAATTCCTAAATTTAATGGAGAAAGATTGTTTTATTTCTTACTAAGCTTCATCATAACTTTCGGAGCTGCTATTATATCTTCAATATGGGCAAAGAATACAAAAGGTACATATGAATTGTTGAAAAAACCATATTTTGCACCACCACCAATAGTGTTCCCAATAGTGTGGAATATTTTATTTGTTCTTATGGCATATGCCTTATATAGGGTTTGGAGAGATATTAAAAAGAAGCCTGAAAATAGACGAGCTATAAAATTATATTTCATTCAACTTTTATTAAATTTTTTATGGTCACCAATATTCTTTGGTTTAAATTTAAGATTTATTGCTTTTATAGTATTAATCTTTTTATGGATATTTATAGCATTAACATTAAAGGAATTTTATAAAAGAGACAAATTAGCAGGAATTCTACTTATACCATATCTGTTGTGGGTAACCTTTGCTGGTGTTTTGAATTTTAGTATTTGGTTTTTAAATGCGTAGTAAAACGTAATTGAAAATTGAAGTTGAAAATTGAAAACGTAGGACATTTCTCTTCGAGAAATTTTAATTGTATTGTTCTGGGACAATAGGAGTTTACTGGTTTATTTGGTATGAAACATTGTAGTTTGAAATTAATATTTAATTTTGAAAGTCAAAGTAGTAAAAACTGATTATAGTGTATAATCAGTTTTTTTGATTCAGAAGATTTAAGTAGGTAAAGCAATCATGAACACAGAACGATGTAAATCTTAAAGTGAGAAATAGGTATAAAAGAATAAATTAATTTTCCTAGGAGATAATAATTTTCATTAGAAGAAAAAATACGTGAGTGTGTGAATTGTTACCAATAAGGAGAGGAAAATTATATGAATCATAAACCTGATGAAGATAAGAAAAGGAAAACTAATAGAGAAGAGAAGAATGCTTCTGAGAAGCGTAATGATAAAAAAGGCTTAAAAGAAAAAGTTACAACTCATAAATTTAAGTTTGGTATTGGGTATATTTTAATTGTTTTTATAATTCTTTATTTGATAAATAATTTGATTCATTCATTAACATATGAACAAGTGTTATATAGCAAGTTTGAAACATTAGGTAGAGAGGGGAAAATTGAAGAAGTAAGAATAGCATCAGATAGAATATATATTTTTTTAAAGGAAGAAGAGAAGGATAAAAAGGTTTTATACACTGAGAGAATTCCTCAGGATTACAGTGATTTAACAGTAAAACTTAAGGAATTGAATATTGAAAACTATGGAGCTATAAGAGAAAAGGAAAATCCACTTTTGATTATTTTATTGAATTGGGTAGTACCGTTGCTAGTTTTTATGTTGTTAGGTCGTATGATTTTAGGTAGTATGCAGAAGAAGATGAGTGGGGGCGTAATGGATTTTGGAAAGACGAAGGCAAAGATTTATGCTGAGAGGGAGACAGGGGTAGGATTTAAAGATGTTGCAGGACAGGAAGAGGCAAAAGAGTCCTTGAGAGAAATGGTTGATTTTTTAAATAATCCCGAAAAGTACAGAGAAATAGGTGCGAAGATTCCTAAAGGAGCATTGTTAGTAGGGCCTCCAGGAACGGGGAAGACCCTTATAGCAAAAGCGGTTGCTGGAGAGGCTAATGTTCCTTTCTTTTCTATGTCAGGCTCTGAGTTTGTGCAGATGTTTGTTGGAATGGGTGCTTCTAAGGTTAGAGATTTGTTTAAACAAGCCCAAGAAAAGGCTCCATGTATTGTTTTTATAGATGAGGTTGATGCTATCGGTAAAAGCAGGGACAGCAGAATCAGTGGAGGCAATGATGAACGTGAGCAAACCTTGAATCAACTTCTTACAGAGATGGATGGCTTTGATTCTTCAAAAGGGGTTGTAATATTAGCTGCTACAAATAGACCAGAGGTATTGGATAAGGCATTATTAAGACCTGGAAGGTTTGATAGAAGAGTTATCATGGATACTCCAGATTTTAAAGGAAGATTACAAATATTAAAAGTACATATTAAAGATGTAAAAGCAGGAGAGGATATTGAACTTGAGAAAATCGCAAGGATAACTCCAGGAGCAGTAGGGGCTGATCTTGCCAATATTATAAATGAGGGAGCTTTGTTAGCGGTTAGAAATAATCGAAGATTTATGACTCAAGAAGATCTTGAACAGGCGGTTGAGGAAGTTCTAGCTGGTAAGATAAAGAAAGAGAGAATACTATCAAAGGACGAAAAGGAAATTGTATCTTATCATGAGATTGGGCACGCGCTTGCGGCGGCTTTATTGAAGAATACAGATCCTGTTCATAAGATTACTATTATTCCAAGAACAATGGGTGCACTTGGATTTACAATGCAGCTGCCAGAGGAAGAAAAGTATTTGAACTCATATGATGAATTAATGGATAAGATTGTGGTGCTTTTAGCTGGAAGAGCTGCTGAAGAAGTAATATTCAATTCTATTACTACTGGAGCATCAAATGATATTGAGAAGGCAACGGATATTGCTAGAAGCAGTGTTGCCATATATGGTATGAGTGAAAAGTTTGATATGACGCAGCTTGAACATGTTCAAGGTCAGTATCTCCATGGTTCAACTGTTAAGAGATGCTCAGACAGAACAGAGTATGAGATTGATAATGAAGTTGTATCAATTGTAAAAACTCAGCATGCAAGAGCTGTTGAACTTATAAAAAAACATAAAGATGTTTTGAGTGCTTTAGCAGAAATATTAATAGAAAAGGAAACCTTAACTGGAGAAGAATTCTTAAATATTCTTAAACAATATAATTTGAAAGTTTAAATAGAAGGAAATATGTAGTATAATTAGGAGTAGAATTTATACAATCAAGAAATGGAGGGATATCATGGATCCAGTGGCATTTGAATTATTTGGAATTGATATTGCGTGGTATGGAATTTTAATTTCACTTGGAATGCTTGTTGCTTTAGGATTAAGTAACTATACAAGTAGACTAAAGAAGATTAACTATGACCTTCTTTTAAATGCTGTGTTGATAGCGTTGCCATGTGCAATTATAGGTGCTAGATTATACTATGTATTATTTAGTTTAGATTATTATTTAAACAATCCTATTCAAATTATAAACATTAGAGAAGGTGGGTTAGCCATTCATGGTGGATTGATTTTTGGAATAGGTAGTGGAGTAATTTATCTTCTTAAGAAGAAAGAGAATATTATTAAGTATGTTGATGCTACAGTTCCATGTATTGTTATTGCCCAGGCAATTGGAAGATGGGGTAATTTCATGAATCAAGAAGCACATGGTGGAGAAGTAACAAAAGAATTTATTAGCAGATTCCCAGAATTTATACAGAAGGGTATGTTTATAAATGGGGCTTATTACCATCCAACCTTCTTATATGAATCGGTATGGAATGTAGGCATATTCATAATTCTAATGATAATGTTATTTAAAAAGGTTAGAGATGGATACACAACATTTACATATATCGGCTTATACTCTCTAGGTAGATTCTTTATTGAAGGAATGAGAACTGATAGCTTATATATTGGTGGAATGAGAATAGCTCAATTAGTAAGCTTGTTAGGTGTTGTTGCGATGATAGGTTTTATTGTTTTTGACCAAGTTATTAGGAAGAAACAAAGACAGTAATAAAAATGTATAATGTATAATTGATAATGTTGGACATTTCTCTTCGAGAAATTTTAATCCTATTGTTCCTTGGACAATAGGATTTTTCACGTTTTATTTTAAATAAAACATTGTATCTTAAATACAATATTTTATGTCAATATAAAATGAGTAAATTCTCATTGTTCTAAAGAACAATATAATTTAGTTTCTGCGTAAGCAGAAACATCAATCATTATACATTCTACATTATCAATTATACATTTGTTTTTAGTGTGGTTTTACTGCTTATTTTTTTATGATTTATGGAAAAAATAATTTTTATAACATATTCAGTTTATGGAGTGAAAATTATGAATGAAAATAGAGATTGGAAAGAAGAACTGAAATTACTAACCTTAAATAATTATAATTGGATTAAACAGAGTAAAGGGCTAATTATTCTTTTATATGGAGATGAAAAGCTTGTAAAAAAATATGGGAACATCCTCTATCTTAATACAGAGCCAAATAATTGTAAGTTAATATTAAGAGAATGCGATAGTAAAATATTTTGGATAAAGTATTCACCTGATTTTGGTGAAATAAATTTTATTTTAAATGGATGGCTTGGAGATGTAGATAAAAAAGGATGCAATATAAAAAAGAATGAATTTGATGAGGTTAACAGGTTAGAGGAAGTATTGAAGTGTGGCGGAATCGAATTAATAAAAATATGTTTAGTAGAAAAAGAGAAAAGTAAATATAAAAAGCTTGAAGAACTAAATTCTATATGGTCACAGTGGGATGTTATAAAATGTGGAGAAGATAAGAACGAAAATATTTATAAAATCATTCATACTATAAATCAAAGGTTAAATAAGTTTGTAGATGAAAGGGCAAAAGAATTTAATTATGAGGATAAAATAGTTGAGAATTACAAAGAGGTTGAACAGAAAGTTGAACTTGCCTCTGTTAAAAGTTATAAGGGTTTTGATGAAAGTGACTATACTATTAATAAGGTTAAGGAAGCATATAAGAAAGATATGCCTGAGTTAATTAAATCTCTTAATAAGAAAAAAGAAAAAATAGTGATAATTTTTGAGGGAATGGATGGATCAGGAAAAGGGAGTGCTATAAAAAAAGTCTTGAAGAATATTGAGCCCAGTTATTATGATTTATTTAGAATTAGAGAACCTAAGTATGAAGATAAGAGGGCACATTTTCTTAAAAGATTTATGGAAAAGGTATATAGTGAAAAGCCATTAGTGGTACTGGATAGAAGTTGGTATGGAAGGGTATTGGTAGAGCGAGTTGAAAGACTTGATAGTGAAGAAAATATTCAAAGAGCTTTTAAAGTGATATATAATTTTGAAAAGGAATTAAGAAAATCAGGTATTCATGTTATGAAATTCTGGTTAAATGTATCAAAAGAAGAGCAAATGAAAAGATTTAAAAAGAGATTAAATAAGAAGAATAAAAGATGGAAAATTGGAGAAAGGGATTGGAAGAGTAGATTGAAAAGTAATAGATATAATGAATATTCAAAAGATATGTTTAAAAGAACAAGTTTTAGTTTCTCACCTTGGATAATCATTGAAGGAGATAATAAGAAAAAGGCAAGAATAGCTGTTATGAGAGAGATTATGGAGTTTATAGAAAATGTAAATACACCTTGAAAATATTTATTCTTTATATACAAATTTAATTTTAGATTTCTTGAAAATGTAAATTTATCAGTTAAGAAATCTATAAATGTTGTACATAAAATTACTCTTGTGATAAAATAAACAGGCGTATGAAAATATATTTGGAGGGTTAAATTGTGAGGCGTATACATAAAATATTGTTTATGTTTATGATATCCAGCCTGTTTTTTGTTTCATGCAATAATGAAACTGTGATTATAAATGAAGTTAAAAATAATCAGGGAGAGATATCTATAAATAAAGAGAATGGACAGGAAAAGGTATTATCTGTTAAGGAAAAAAGTAGTGATGTTGAAAATTCAAATGATAGTGAAAGTACAAATCAAGATGAGAAGATAAAGCAAGAAATAAATACTACTGATGAAAATAAAGAGATGGTTCCTCAAGAATTGGAGTACATAATAAATTTAATCGAAGAGATTCATCCAAATCCATATAAGTATGTGAATAAAAATGAAATATTAGAAGAGGGGAATAAAGTTTTTCTTGAGTTTAGTAACGAGGATGAAGGGGAATACTTGCTATATAAGAGGTTAATAAGCTTGTATAGAGACCCAGCAATACGTGTAAAGGATTTAAAGGAATCTAGAAGAAAATTGAAAGTTGATTTGATTGGTGGACTTTCGGGAGTATATGTATCAAATAATAGTGAATTTTTGAAAAAAGGAGATAGAGTTGTTAAAATTGGAGGCATGCCTATTGAGGATTTATTAGAAATAGGTATGAAATACACATCTAGCAATTCAAAGGAAGAGTTGTATTGTAATTTAGATAACATTATTAGAGATTTTAATTTCTTACTAGATGCTGGTGCAATAAACAAAGGTAAGGTAAAAGTTGAAGTGATTAGAGATGGAATTTCAATATGTGAAAATGTTTCATTTGAGAATGAATCTATAGAATATGATAATAATAATAGTTATGAAACTTTTGATAATAATCATATAGCCTTATTAGATATTAATAATTATGAAGGTAATGAGGAAAATAATTTCACTTTCCAATCATTTTTTAAAGAATCAGTAAATCAAAGTGTTGAAAAGATAGTGATTGATTTAAGAACTGATGGACATATTAGTATGAATATTATAGATGAAATTATTAAAAACTTAAGTTATAAAGATTACTATAATTATGATAATGAAATAAAAAAGAGTTCACAATGGGAAGAGTCTTCATATAAAGATCTGAGTTTTATAAAAAAAATCTTTAAAGGGAAAAAGACTAAGAGTAAAGATAAAAATAGTTTCACCTATGATAAGGAAATTTTTGTTCTAGTTAATGGAAATAGTGGACCAGATGCTATTAGGGTTGCAAATCTAATTAAGAACAATTTTTACGGTCAAGTAATTGGAGCATTGTCAAATTCTGAGGTAAATAATTTTGGAAATGATGTTGAAATACAGTTGGCACAAAAAAATATAAGTATTAGTGTACCAACCACTGAATTCATTTATCAGGGTAAAGGTCCTAAAAGATTGAGTTTAGATAGATACAGTGATAACTTTAATGATAATAGTCTTGACAAAATATTATTAAAAGAATTATTATATGAAAACTGAACCTTGACATATTATCTATATAACATATATAATCTAAAGTAGTTTAAAAGAGAATAGTTAAATTCTGAGAAGAGGAAAGTATCCCTAGAGTGTATTCTAACAGATATTATATTAATATCTTCAGCGAGTGGAAGTTGGTGTGAGTTCCGCAGAATAGCTAGAGTGAAGAGAGCCTTGGAGAACCTATCTGAAAATCGCAAAGTTTTGTGGGTAGTAAGATAAGGCGCAAATGCGTTAAAAAGTTGAGTGGATGAATTTATATTTTAAATTTGTCAATTAGAGTGGTACCGCGATTTCCTCGTCTCTATTTATATAGAGGCGAGTTTTTTATTTGCTAGAAAATAGAGATATTTGAGTAAATGATGAAAGGAGAAGATGATAATGGATAATAAAAAATTAGTAGCACAGAGAATTGCTGAACATGTGGATATGGATGTTATAGACATAGAGAAATTAGTTGAAATACCACCAAGATCTGATATGGGGGACTTTGCATTTCCTTGCTTTATTTTAGCTAAGACATTAAGAAAAGCGCCACCTATGATTGCTATAGAATTAATGGAGAAGATGAATAAGGAAGGGTTTGAGAAAATCGTAAATAATGGACCATATCTTAACTTCTTTGTTGATAAGACTGTGTTAATAAAGAAAACCATAGAAAAAATTCTTATTGAGGGACTTGAGTATGGTAACACTTCAAACGGAGATGGAGAAACTATTCTAGTTGAATATTCATCACCTAATATAGCTAAACCTTTCCATGTTGGACACTTATTTACAACTGTAATAGGAAACTCTTTATATAAGAGCTTTAAATCTCAAGGGTATACTGTTGAGAGAATAAATCACCTTGGAGATACAGGAACGCAATTTGGTAAACTTATCTCAGCTTATAAGAAGTGGGGAGATGAAGAAGCTTTAGAAAAAGAACCTATTAAAGAACTTTTAAGAATTTATGTTAAGTTCCATGATGAGGCAGAGAAGAATCCAGAGCTAGTTGATGAAGGAAGAATGTACTTCAAGAGACTTGAAGATGGATGCGAAGAAGAGGTTGCTCTTTGGAAGAGATTTAGAGAGTTAAGCTTAAAAGAGTTCATGAAGGTTTATGATATGCTTGGAGTTGAGTTTGATTCTTATGCTGGTGAAAGTTTCTACAGCGATAAGATTGATGACTTGGTTGAAATGATAGAGAATACAGGATTATTAGTTGAGAGCCAAGGAGCGCAAGTAATAGATCTTGAAGAGTATAATATGCCTCCTTGTATCGTTAAAAAAGCTGACGGTGCTACAATTTATGCTACACGTGACCTTGCAGCTGCAACTTACAGAAAGAAAAAATATGATTTTAGCAAGAATATTTATGTTGTTGGTAAGGATCAGTCATTACACTTTATGCAAGTATTTAAATCTCTAGAGTTAATGGGATTTGAGTGGGCTAAAGATTGTATACATGTACCATTCGGAATGGTAAGATTTGCAGATAAGAAGTTATCAACAAGAAAAGGAGACGTTATTTTCCTTGAAGATCTTCTTAATGAAGCTGTTGCTAAAACTTTAAGTATAATAAATGATAAAAATCCAGAATTAGAAAATAAAGAAGAAGTTGCTAAAGAGGTTGGTATTGGGGCAGTAATTTTCACATACCTTAAGAATAACAGAACAAGAGACATCGTATTTAACTGGGATGAAATGTTAAGTTTTGAAGGTGAAACAGGACCATATACACAATACACTTATGCAAGAGGTAAGAGTATATTAAGAAAACTTGGAACTGCTGCAGAGGAAGTTGATTACTCATTACTTAATACAAAAGAAGAGTTTGAACTTGTTAAGCTTCTTGAAAACCTTGAACATTCAATTAAATCTTCTATTGAGAAGTTAGAGCCAAGTATAATAACAAGATATGTAATTGATGTTGCAAAAGGATTCAATAAGTTCTACAATGCATATAATATTGGTGCTTCTGAGACAGAAGAATTAAAGAATGCAAGACTTAAGCTTGTTGAAGCTACTTGTATTGTAATAAAGAAATCATTAGATCTTTTAGGTATTAAAGTAGTAGAAAAAATGTAATACGTAAAGGAAATGTATAATGGATAATGTAGAATGGAGAATGATTGACATTTCACTCTGTGAAATTTTAATTATATCCTTCATCTGATAATAAATTGGTTACTCGTTTTATCAAAATAAAACATTGTATTTTATATACAATATTTTATTTTCAGATAAAATGAGTAACCTTTTTCTTTTCTTATGAACAGTAGAATGTAGTTTCTCACATGGTGAGAAGCATCCGTCATTATACATTATCCATTATCAATTATACATTTGTTTTATACTGTTTTTCATTATAAAAGAATTTACTTAAGGTATGAATTAAAGGCAATAGATTAAATTCTCTATACTCCTTTATAATATTATGATTTTAATGTATAATAAAGAGTAGAGAAAAGAGCGTATTGTTCTAGTTTGGAGGATATTTAATGTTTTTTAAGGAAATGCTTCAGGACATCGAGCTTGAGAGCGAAATCATAAGAGAGTATGATTTAGAGAATGTTGCTTTCTTTGACATTGAAAGCACTGGGTTTAATAAGACTCAAGACATAATAATGTTAATATCATTAGGATTTTTTAAAGAAGGAAGATTTGTAGTTAGGCAATATTTTGCGGAGTATAGAGAGGATGAGATAAGTGTATTAGAGAATTTCAGAAATGATCTTAAATCCTTTGATAAATGGTGTTCATATAATGGAATAGCTTTTGACGAGCCTTATATTATTAAAAGAATGGAAAAGCATAATATAGAGTTTACTCCCCCTACGGAGCATATTGATCTATACAGAATGATAAAACCTTATCATAACCAGCTAGGAATTGAGAGATGTAATCTTAAAAGTGTAGAGAAATATATTGGAATAGAGAGGGAAGACAAAATTGATGGTGGACTAACAGTACAGTTGTATAAGCAGTTCTTATATACAAATAACGAGAGTATAAGAGATACTATCATGCTTCACAATTATGAGGATTCTTTAAATTTACCGTTATTGTTCAAAATTATTAGTGAGATTGATAAAAATCCAAATATCAAAGTGGAGAAAATATCAAAAAATCAACTTAATTATTTAAGATCACTTCTTAGAAAGAACAAAATGACTCTAAAGAGTAATGTAGAGAAATTAAGTAGAAAAGAAGCTGCCGCAGCAATTGAGGCGTTAATAAAAGGTGCTACTGATCCTAAAAAGATTGATGAGATTATTCAAGAAACTTATTAAGTAATATATTAATATAGTAATAATAAATTTAATAATAAAGATACTAGGCCTTATTTGGGGATTCTAGTATCTTATTTTTCTATCATAATTTTCATTTCTTGTTAATTTGCTTACATTCACTTAATTGAGTTTAAGTGAAAATAATGATAGAATATTATTGAGAATAAGAATAGAAAGTGTGATTATTTGATTCAAATAAATAAGGGTATAAAAGTGGATGGGTCCTTTGAGGATTATATGATAAATATTGATGGAAAGGAAGTATCCAGCAGAGAGATATGTGAAAAAGGTGTTTTTTTAGACCTTGAGCATTATGTATATAAAAAACCAATTGGTGTTGTTGTATTTGGAGCATGTATATTTGATAAAAATATTAATGAACTGCAATTTTTACAATATATGATGGAAAACAGAGGGGAAAAGCAAATTGTCTTATCACAGGCAGAAGAATACCTAAGATATATGTATGAGTGCAAGGGTAAGAGATACATAATAACATTCTCAGGAAATAATGATTTTCTTGTACTAAAACATTTATCAGAAAATGAAATGTTTGATTTCAATGTGGTTAATAGATTAAAGCATGTGGATATTCAGAAGGAATATGAAAAATTTGAGAAGAAGATTATAGGACTTAAAAAATTAGAAGAAATCATGAACATTCAAAGGGAAAGTGAAGTGCTTAATGGAGCCAAAATTGCTAGAACTTTTGGTAAAATTTTTTCTAAGGAAAACTATAGGATGGCAAATGAGAAAAGAGATAAACTATTATTATATAATCAGCAAGATGTCCTTAGCTTATATTATATAATGGAAAAGTGGAAATCCATGTTCCTTAATAAAGAAGAAATAATAGAGAGTAAAGAATAAATATTGTTGGTATATAAATTCACTTCTTATAATAATGTTATAATAACATATTATTTAAGGAGTGTATTTTTATGGAATTAAAAACAAAGTCCTTACACGATAATGAAGAAAAACAGGGTATTAATGCACGAGATTCTTTAAAACTTTATGCAAAGATGAATGGGGCCTTAACGTTATGTGAACTTTTAGCTTTGAATGCTAAGATAAAATGTCAAAATGAAACAACTACAGAAATAAAAGACCTTAGAGATATTTTTTTTAGTAAAAATATTGGTGAAATTCTCAAAATAATATATAATGACTTTAATGGAATTAAAAAGAGTTGTGAAATTGAGGTTGAAGATGACCAAGGGGTTAAAGAAAAGTATAATGTAACCTTATTCTTAGATATTCAAAATAAGAAGATAAAAGATGGTAGGATTGTTTTATTTAAAGAGAAAGGAATGCCTTTTAGGCTTTATGAAATAGAGAATGTTATTAGGGGTAGGTATGTTAATAAGTTAATCCATAAGAATATTATTCTGATAATTATTAATATTCTTGAAAATAGGGGCTTTAAAGATAGTGATGTAGAATCCTTTATTAAAGCTTATTTAAATGTTATTTATGATATAAAATCTGATATTTAATATTTTATCTATTACTTTTGAAGAGTTTAAAAGTTCAAGAAGTACTTAAATAGGAGGCGAGAATTTGAGAGGATTAACAGAAGAGATAAAGTATTCTCTTGGTGAAAAAAAAGCTGATTTGGTTTTAAAGAACGCTTCAATTTTAAATGTCTTTACTAAAAAGATTATTAAGAATGATGTGGGTGTTAAAGACGGAAAAATAGTGGGTATTGGGAGATTTAGTGGAATAAAAGAAATTGATTGCAGTGATAAATATGTTACTCCCTTATTTATTGATGCGCATGTGCACATTGAATCATCCATGATGACACCAAGCGTTTTTTCTCAAGAGGTTTTAAAGAAAGGTGTGGGAACTATTATAGCAGATCCTCATGAGATAGCTAATGTGCTTGGAGAAAAGGGAATAGAGTTCATGATTAATGATACAGCTGAAGATGGTGCTGATATTTTCTACATGTTACCATCATGTGTGCCAGCTACAGATATTGATGACAATGGAGCTGAAGTTGGAGTAAAGGAATTAAAAAGATTAAAGCAATATGACAATGTTATAGGATTAGGAGAAGTTATGGATGTTCCTGCTGTTATAGCAGGAAGAGAAGATATGATACAGAAACTTGAGTTGTTCAATGGAGAAATAATTGATGGGCACTGTCCTAACATAAGTAAAAGATGGTTAAATGCATATGTTGCTGCGGGAGTAATGACAGATCATGAGTGTTCAACTTCAAGAGAAGCTCTTGAAAAGATAGAGTTAGGAATGAAGATTCTTGTAAGAGAAGGCTCTGCGGCTAAGGAATTAAAGAAGTTGATTCCTGCAGTGAATAAGGAAAATGCACACATGTTCTGTTTTTGTACAGATGATAGACACATAGATGATATTATGGAAGAAGGGACTATAAACAATTGTGTTAAGAGAGCTATAGATTTAGGTATGGATCCTGTTTTAGCATATACCTTGGCTTCATATAATGCAGCTCGTATATATAACCTTAAGGATAGAGGTGCTGTTGCGCCAGGTTTCAAGGCGGATTTACTGATTCTTGATGACCTTGAAGATGTAAGTATAAACAGGGTTATAAAGAATGGTAAAGAAGTAACAGAGAATAGGGTTTCTGTTGAAAACAAATATATATTTCAAAATACTATTAAGATTAGCGAAATTACAAGTGATTTATTAAAGGTTAAATCAGAAGGTGACCTTATAAATGTTATTAAAGTAATTCCTAATTCCATAGTAACAAAAAAAGAAGTAAAGCAAGTTATTACTGAGGGAGAATTTGTATCTGAGGTAAAAGGAAGAAGGATAAATAAAATAGCTGTTTTTGGTAGACATACAAAATTATTAAAATATTCAGTAGGATATATTGATGGATTTGGAATAAAGAATTGCGCCCTTGCTCAAAGTATTTCTCATGATTCACATAATATTGTATGTGTAGGAGATAGTGATGAGGATATGACTAAAGCTGTAAATAAGGTTATTCAAATGGGAGGTGGAATTGCTCTTGTCTGTGAAGGTAAGGTTATGGAAAGTATAGCCTTGCCTATAGGAGGATTAATGACAAACATGAGTCCTGAATTCATAAGTGACAGAATTAGAAGGATTAAAGAAATTTTAAATGGAAAAGGAATTTCAGGTGGAGTGGATCCATTAATTACATTATCTTTTATGAGCATTACAGTAATACCAACTCTTAAAATTACACCTAGAGGGCTTTATGATTATAATATAAATGAGTTTATTCCTCTTTTTATAAAACAATAACATATTAAGCAAATATAAAGAAAAAAGAAGAAAGAATAAAGAAAAAATAATGATACCTTTCAGCAGAGCTGAAACCTTACAAATTAGAACGCCGATTTAGTATCGGTGTTTTTTGTCGTTAAAAAATACCTGAAAGTCGGTAAATAATACCTAAACATGGCAAAAAGCAAAGAATAATAATTCAATAAAAGGATAAAAATAGCAATATGTAATAAGAAAAATTTACGAATCAATAGTAACGGAGGTTGTACTATGTTAAAAATTATTAATAACAAGAAAAGAAAAGGATTTAGCCTTGTAGAGTTAATAGTTGTTATTGCTATAATAGGTATTTTAGCAGGAATTGCTGTTCCGAAATATACAGCTTATAAGAACAATGCAAATAAAAAGGCAGATGAAATAACTGCAAAGCTCCTAGGGGAAGCGGCTCTTATGGCATATGAAGCAGGAGAACTAGGTGATGTTGATGAATCAACAGGAGCATTGAGTTCAGGGGATTTAGCAGATGTATGGAGTTATGTTAAGGGTGGAACAGATACAGTTGCTAAAACTGGTGGAACTTGGGGAATTACTTTTTCTCATGATGCAAAGAAGATTAAATCTACAGGAACTATAACCGTTTCAAGTACAGGAACAAATTCAATAAGTCACATTGTTGAGTATTAAGATGAAAGTAAAAGTGATTTATGAGATTATATGAATGATTTGAATTTTTTCTATGGTTTTATAGAAGAAAAAAGGAAAAAGACTAGAATATTAAGCATTACTTCATTGTTAATTATATTTTTTTTAGGAACTGCTGCAAGCTTGGTGTTGTATTTAGATAGGGATATTTATAGTGAGAAAATGAAAATTCAAATGCAGAGTAAAATGGTAAACACAACAATGTGGAGTGGATTTGAAGAAAACTTAAATGAAAAATTTAGAGATAATATTAAAGGTGAGAGAACACTAGAGGAGTCGTTATTACAGGTTAAAAATATTAAAGAACATATTGCAAGTGTAAATAAAATTACAACTAAGGGATTGATGAGTATGTTTAAGGTTTTACCTCAAAATGTAAGTATAAGTTCTTTAAAAGTGAAGGAAGGCAACTTCTCAATGGAATGTAGATCTCTAGATAGAAAGGGAGTAGCCTCTACCATTAATAATCTAAAGGCAGTAGGTTTTAAAGAAGTATCTGTTCCTTCTATAGTAGCAGAGGAAAATGAAGGTGTTACTTCTTACAGGTTTGCAATCTCAGGATGGCTGCAGGAGGGAAAGACACATGAAAATGACTAAAAGGGAGAAAGTTATGCTTATTGTTCTTTTCCCTCTTATAGTAATATTTATTTATTTGGATTTTTTCATAAAACCTAGATTTGAAGAGTTAAGAGTCCTTAGAGAGGAAAAATATTTACTACAAGGTGAAATTAGTAAAATTGAGCATACTAGGAATTTTAAGAAGTTAAAAAAGGCAAATGATAAAGAATTATCAACGGAAATTAGTTTATTATCAAGGAACTTATTTGAGTATATAGAAGAAGATGACGCCATTAATATAGTAGATAAAATTATAAAAAAATCAGGAATAAATATTAGAAACATGTCTATATCAACAGAAGATGCTGGCTCTGAGCATGAAATGGGTAAAAGTTTTCCAAAAATATGTGTAGCCTTAACTTATAAAGATAGTTTTCATGAGTTAATGAGGTTTATATCACAAATAGAAAGCTACAATAAGGTAATAATCATTAGGGATTTGAGTATTGCTTGTGAAGAGGCCTTTGAGATGACAGGAGGGCTAACCCTTGAGTTATATTATATTGACATTGATAAAGGAGAGGAAAATGAAGTCTTCTATCCAGCTTCAAACAGAGTTAATCCATTTACTAAATAATTATAATAATAGAAATAAAAAAATCACAGACAAAATATATGCTGTGATTTTTTTATTTTGGTTTTAGTTATTCAGGTTTCAGTATATAATAAAATAAATACATAAATTGTTATTTTGATTGAAATTGGAGAAAAGTATGATGATAAATAAAATAAATCTCAAAGAAATCTTAAAGAAAATATTTAAAGGAATAATAAGTACATTCAAGGAATTGAAAGCAGTTAATAGGTTAATAAAGATTATTATTTTGATAGTAAGTTTTATTCTTCCTGCTTATATTGAAGTTGGAATAAACTTTTATTTAAAATTTATAGTGTTTTTTGTGATTTTTAATCTGTTATTTTATTGTGGTTATTTTATTGTTGGAATTCTTAGTAAACCACTAAAATTTATTGATAATAGATTGTTGGGGATTCATAGTGGAATATATTTAGCTTTTTATGTTGTTAGTACTGAGAGCTCTTATTCCTTTTTTGAAGAAGTTAATGCTGTGGTAATAGTAGTAATGGTTATTTCATATTTAACATTTTTTATTTCAAAGAAAAGTACTAGCCTATTTCAAAAAGTATGTTATATTATGCCTTTTAGTGTTGTGATCATAATTCAACTATTAAGCTTCCATTATGGTGAATATTATTATACTGGAGATAATGAAGAAAGAATTAATAAGATTTATTCTCAATATTTAAAAGATAATAGAGATATATACAATGTTTTAGATGAAAAGAATATATTAAGTGATTATAAAGTTATTTGGTATGGTAATAAAAATGATATTAGAAAGAATTATAGAAATGGAAAATTGAAAACTGAATTGGTTACTATAGGAAAATTTATAGAGGAGCCATTGGGGATTGATAAGATATGGAGAATGGTATATTGGGATACTGATTTCAAGACTTTGCCTATGAATGGACATATATATTATCCAGAGAAAAAAGGGTCATACCCACTTGTTGTTGTAATACATGGAAATCACTCTATGGAAGAACCTTCTGAATTAGGATATGAGTATATAGGAGAATTCTTATCTAAGAGGGGATATGTGGTAGCTATGGTTGATGAGAACTACTTTAATGGTAGTTGGAGTGGCGGATATTCTGATGAGAATGATGGAAGAGCGTATCTCACACTTAAGCATATTGAGCAAATTTTCAAGTGGAATAAGGAAGAGGGGAATCCTATTCAGGGTAAAATTGATGAGAAGAGTGTAGCTCTTATTGGTCATTCAAGAGGTGGAGAAACTGCATTTCTTTCAAAATTGTTTACAGAGATAAGTGAAGAACCAGAAGAGTATGGGGTAGATTTTAATTTTGATATTGATATTAAATCAATAATTGCATTGGGAACTACTTATGGTCAGTATGAATCTTGTGGGGATTATCCTAAAATACATGATGTGAACTTTTTAGCGCTACAGGGCAGTAATGATGGGGATGTATCTGAATTTCAAGGGAAAAAATCCTATGATAATGTCCTGTTCACTGGTGATGACTTTTATTTTAAGAGTTACTTATATATTGAAGGTGCTAATCATGGACAATTCAATACAATGTGGGGAGACGAGGATGATGATTTCCCTTTAAGTTTAATGATAAATAAGAGTGAACTTATAAGTGGTAAGAAGCAGAGAGATATAGCATTGAAATATACTTATCTTTTTTTAGAGAGCACATTAAATGGTAGAACAGAGTTTATACCAATATTTCAAAATTATATGAATGGAACTAACGAGAATGAAAACAAACGATTCATTAACGGGTATAGTGACTCGGAGAAATATGACATTGTGAGTTTTGAAAAGAATAATTTTACTTATTCTATTTCATCTGAATCAAAAGTTAAAAAGGCTGTAGATGACTCTTTTAAAATAAAGAAAATAAGACTTAGGGATGATGGTAAGCTCAATAATAAAGGGATTTATATAAGTATTGATGAAAATACTAAGAATATTTTAAGTTTTAACCTTATGAAAAATGTAGAAATTAACAAATATAATTATCTCAGTTTTGATATGGTTTCATTTGGAAATGAGGAGCTTACGTATAACTTAAAAGTTCAAATTATAGATAATAAGGGTCGAGAATTTATATACAGAGTTAACCAGTTCTACCCATTATGGGATAGTATTGATAGTTATATCATGAAAACTAAAACCTTAAATGATGATATAGGAAAAACTGAGGGAACGGTATTTCAGACGGTTCTTTTACCATTAGATGATACAGTAAAAATCGACAATATCTCTACAATAAAGTTTATTTTTGATAAAGGAGAGTATATTTTAGATAATATAAGTCTTATTAAATAGATATAAGTCGTATGAAAATAATTTCCATAAAAAGGAAAATCATTTATAATATAAATATGCAAATATTGTATTATATTCCTAAATGGAGGTTGTTTATGAAGGTAATAAGAAAAGTTTTTGTAAGTATGGCTGTATTTATGTTCTTAATAAATAGTATTAATTCAAGTTGTTTTGCTAATAATGGTGAGAATTATGAGAGTGAATATAATAAGATAACAATTAGCGATGGAATGTATACTATAGTGTTTTCTGATAGTGAGTATTATGTGTTTGATGAACATGAGATGTTAGTTGAGAATAATGAGGCTAACTATATACATAGCATTTTTGAAAGTAATGGAGAGGTTTATTTAATCAATATTATTTATGAATGTGAAGAGTATAGGTGGCAGCTTTTTAAATTGAATATTGGTACAGATAAGGGATTTGAAATAATTGAGGACAAGGCATATGAGATTTTTAATACTGAAACTAATGGAATAGTTGTTGTAAATAATATAGGGGATAATATATTTGAGTTCAAATATTCAAATGAAACAGGCGAGGATAAAAGTATTAAACTATCTCTGGATGGATTCAACGATTATGGTAGCCTAAGAAATGTTAAGGAAATAGATATTAGAGAATACAGTATTTTGTTTTTAACATTAGCTGGAGAAGCAATAGAATATAATTTTATTTTTGAAAAGTTTAATAAGATAACGGATGACTTTGTGTGGAGTCTTGGTGAAGTGTAATACAAAAGCATAGTGGACAATTGACAACTGACAGTGGACAACGGAGGACATTTCATTCCATGAAATTTTAATCTTATTCTTCTTTGGATTAAATTGCTTTTACTCGTTTCATTTTGGATGAGACATTGGAGTTTGGATTAGACTTTGATTGTGGAAAAGAGATATACACAAAAAGTGATTATAGAGTTAAACTATAATCACTTTTTTATGCAAAAGTGTATAGGGTAAGGGTAGATATCCTCTTACCTATCTCTCTTTTTTAAAAAGCCGTTGAAAAAATATTATGGAATAATTGGTAAAATAATTATAAAAATACAGAAAAAGTTTTCAACGATATTTTAAAAAAGAGAATTATGATGAAAATTTTCAGAAATTCATGCTGTGTTATATTTTCCTTAAGTGTTAAATTGTTGAAATAAATATGTGAGTTCTGTATAATTAGATAGATAAGAATAATTGAAGCACGACGTATTTGTAATGTGCAATAAGAAAAATTTAGTAATATCACCGTAATAGTAAAATATTGCGAAATTAACTTAAGATTAGGGGTGTATTTTATATGGAAATAACAGTTATAAAGGGAAGTATAAATTATATAGATGATTGTGAGGAGGCATTAGTAAATTCAGAACTGGGAAAAAGATATTTTTCAGAAAAGGGAAAAGCTCGAAAAGCATTAGAAGAAGGATTTAACGAAAATGATATATATGTCGCAATAGACAATAATAACAACTGTAAGGGATTTGTATGGGTTATATTAAATGGAATCTTCCATATGCATCCTTATGTACATATTATTGCTGTCAAAAGTGAAAATCGTGGTCAGGGAATAGGAAAAATGCTCTTAAAATTTATTGAGGATGTTTATTATAAAAAATATTCAAAACTATTTTTAGTAGTAGGCGATTTTAATCCAGATGCAAAAAGATTGTACAAAGATATAGGATATTCAGTAATTGGTGATATACCTAACTTATACAGACAAGGTATAACGGAATCTTTGATGATGAAGTCAAAAGAATAATGATTCCCAAACTTCTCATTTAATACATTAAAAATATCCCATTATCAAACTCTGTTTAAACATTACTAAGATTTTAAATACAATATTTTATCAAAGATAAAATGAGTTAAACTATATTGTCATAAAGAACAAAAAAAATAAAGCTTCTGCCCACAAAGGCAGAAGCTTTCATAGTTGTCAATTGTCCGTTGTCAACTGTCAACTTATTTTAAAGGTTTGCTTTTAAAAGCTCAATTCCTTTTTCAATTCTATTTAAAGATTCTTCTTTTCCAAGTACGTCTGCTAAATCGAAAGCACCACCTGGAGTTGAAGCTACTCCAGAAAGAGCAGTTCTTAGCGGCCATAACATTTGACCGTTCTTAATTCCAAGCTCTTTAACGAATGACATAATAATTTCGTGAATTGAATCTTTATTCCAATCTTGAATATCCTTAAGAACAGGTAATGCCTTTTCAAGGCTTTCAAGTGAATTTTCTGGTGTTGTCTTCATCTTCTTATGAACATAAAGATCTATGCTATACTCAGGTAACTCATTGAAGAATGAAATCTTCTCAGGAATCTCAGTAAGAACCTCAAGTCTTGATTGAACCATTGCACCTATCTTTTTAAGATCTAAAGACTCTTTAGTGATTGCTTTTTCAAGATAAGGTTTAGCGATCTCAAAGAAAGCATCGAAATCCATGTTTTTAATGTATTCACCATTCATCCATCTGAATTTCTTCATATCGAAAACTGCAGGTGATTTATTGATGCTCTTATAATCAAATATCTTAACTAGCTCTTCAAGTGAGAAAATCTCTTCATTTGTTCTAGGGTTCCATCCCAGTAAAGCTACAAAGTTAACTATTGTATCAGCTAAGAATCCTTGTTCAATTAAATCTTCATAAGAAGAGTGTCCGCTTCTCTTACTTAACTTCTTGTGGTTCTCATCAGTTATTAAAGGTACGTGTACATATGTAGGAACTTCCCATCCGAATGCTTCGTAAAGTCTGTTGTACTTTGGTGAAGAAGAAAGGTATTCATTTCCACGTACAACGTGAGTTATTTCCATAGTGTGGTCATCTACAACATTTGCGAAGTTGTAAGTTGGGAAACCGTCAGATTTTATAAGAACCATATCATCTAATTCACTGTTATCAACTTCGATTGTTCCATAAATTTCATCAGTGAATGATGTTTTACCTTCTGTAGGGTTGTTTTGTCTAATTACATATGGTTTACCTTCAGCAAGGTTTTTCTCGATTTCTTCCTTTGAAAGGTGAAGACAATGTTTATCGTATTTAACGATTTCTTTTGAATCAGGGTCACCTTTAAGAGAGTCTAATCTTTCTTTAGTACAGAAGCAGTAGTATGCTTCACCTTTTTCAACAAGTTCTTTAGCGTGCTCAAGATACATTCCTGATTTTTGTCTTTCGCTTTGAACGTATGGACCATAGCCTTTATCTTTATCTGGACCTTCATCATGAATAAGACCAGTATTTTCTAAAGTTCTGTAGATTATATCTACTGCACCTTCAACGTATCTTTCTTGGTCTGTATCTTCAATTCTTAATAAGAAATCTCCATCTTCATGTTTTGCAATTAAATATGCATATAAAGCTGTTCTCAAGTTACCAACGTGCATTCTACCTGTTGGACTTGGAGCAAATCTTGTTCTGATTTTATTAGCCATAATTTCACTCCTTAGATTTATCTATAGATATCTTACCGTGAAATTAATAAATGCATGTTCCAAAATCTCAATGGTTTAATGAGTTATGGACTTGCATTTATTATTATTGAACTTAGATATCTATACATAGATATTATAGTAAGAACGAATTTTAGTCAAGAACGTTCTCTATGGTGATATAGTACAAATGCACAAACATAAGGAACTCCATACAAATGGAGTTCCAGGCGATAAATATATTATATTAGGATATCAATTCTCTCAAAGTCAGAAACTTAGGGAGTCCGTTTTCAAGTATGAAATTCGGCTGACCTTGTATGAGAGGAGAGATATATTCAAGGGCACTGTCGTTAAGGTGATTACTCTCAGAGTTTATCCAATCTGTAGGAACATATTTTATCTGATTTGCAATATTTGATGTATGAATTATAATTGGTTCACACATATAAGGGAATGAAGATGTTCTTCTTAAAGCTACCATCATTCCATTTTCTCCATAAGTAGAGTATTCTAAAGCTGCTTCTCCAAGTGAGAATGATTCATCAATATCTCTTTGTGATGCACAGTGCATAGCGCATCTTTGAGAAGTGGAAATCTCAAGAGAACGAACTTTTGAAACTATTCCTTTTTCAATAAGGATATGTTTTAGGTAAGCTCCTACTCCTCCAAGTTGAACGTGACCAAAAGTATCTTTTTTACTTTGAGTATTTAGTTCACTAATAAATGTTCCTTCAGCATTTCTAATTCCTTCAGATACTACAACAAATACATTATCTTGAGTTTCAAGTTTCTTCTTAACATCCATTAAGAATTTCTCTTCATTGAAAATGCTTTCTGGAAGATAAATATAGTCAACAACACATTTGTTATTAATTCTTGCAGCGATTGCTGATGCAGCAAGCCATCCAGTATCTCTACCCATAGTTTCTACAATAAATACATTTTTCTTGCAATAAACATTTGTATCAAGATAGTTTTCTAAAATTGTTGAAGCTATGAATTTTGCAGCACTACCATAGCCAGGTGTATGATCCATTATTGGTAGATCATTGTCGATAGTCTTTGGAATTCCAAAGAATTTCAAATTTTTATTTTTAAGTTCAGCGTAGTTAGAAAGTTTATTAACAGTATCCATAGAGTCATTTCCACCTGCATAGAAGAAAGTCTCTATATTGTTTTTTTCCATTATTTCAAATAAACGATCATATTCTTCAGTACATGAATTAACATCTTTTAACTTATATCTGCATGAGCCAAGTGCTGCAGCAGGAGTGTATTTAATAGTCTCTATTTGTTCATTTGTTAAGCTTGATAAGTTGAAGAACTTCTCCTGAAGTATTCCTTCAATACCATTTAAGCCAGCAAAAACGTTATCATAATAGTTAATCTTATTGTTCTTTGCAACAACTCCCATTACACTAGCGTTGATTACAGAAGTTGGTCCACCTGATTGAGCGATAATACAATTTCTCATAACAATCCCCTTTCCTTAATGTGAGATTTTATATATTAAATGTAGTATACTATATATCCTAATATGTAATAAGTATATATGATACTTGTCTATTAAATCTACAGAATAAAAACAAGGAACATTTGGATAATATTCGCTTGCTCGATTTCATTATAATATAAAGTAGCTTAATTATGCAATATGTTATACGAAAAAAGTTTCTGAAATTAATTATAGGTATTAAATTAATATATAATACATATAAAACAAGCTATAATGTATATCATATAGAGCAAAGAATAAAGGATAGAGAAAGAAGAGCAAAGAACAAATATTGAATTGCTATTGATTAGGTTGTAGAGAAGTAAAGTATATAGATGATATAATGGTTAAGAGAAATTAATAGAAGGTGATAGTAATGAATATTGATAAAATTATAGGAAACACATATATGATTTCAGCCCCAACTAATATTGGGATATATACTTTTAAGAATAAAGATGCTTTGATAATAGATACAGGAACAGGAAAGGCTTTCGGAAAAAAGATACTTAAGATTATAAATGAAAATCAGCTTAAAGGAAGATATATAATAAATACTCATAATCATAGTGATCATTGTGGGGGAAATTCATTTATAAAAGAGAATTGTCCTAATTTGCTAATATATGCTTCTTATGAAGAAAGATTACTTATTGAGAATTATGAATTGGGTGCTTTCATAACATATGGAGGAAATTCTATTGAGAAGATGAAAGACAAGAATAAGTTTAGTAAGGTGGATAATACTATTGAACAAGGGAAATTAGAACTAAACAATAAGGCCTTTGAGGTAATATCTCTACCGGGACATACATCAGATGGTATAGGTATAATTACTCCTGATAATGTAGCTTTTTTAGGTGATAGTATTTTCTCAGAGAGCATACTTAAAAAATATTCACTAGCATATGTATTCAACATAGAGGCTTTTCTAGATTCATTAGAAAAGATTAAAAGTTTATCATGCCAAAAATATGTTTTAGGACATGGTGATAAAGTTTATAATGATGAGGAAATGAAAGAATTAATAGAAATTAATCGAAATAATATATATAAATATGAGAAAGAAATATGTGATGCACTTAATAATCCAATGACACAGGAGGATTTAATGGAACACATATTCATATTGAATGATCTTAACTTAAATCAGAAACAGTATTATCTGAACAGAACAACAATGAATGGATATATAACATACTTATTAAATAAAGAAAAAATTGAAAGTACTATTGAAAGTGGTAAACTGTACTTTTATACAAAAGAGTAAGGGGGATAAGATGGAGTTAAACATAGCTCATAGAATACTATCATCAGAAGATGTGATTAGTAAAAGAGAAGAAATAAAGAAGCTCTTTATTAAGAAGTCAATGAACTATTTGGAATATGGACTGGTTGACTTATCTGCTGTTGATATAAAGATACTATTTAACTTATATGATGATATCTTTTTTGAAGGGATTTTTAAAAATAACGATACTAATGTAAAGTTTTCAATATCAAGCAGAATGACCTCTGCAGCAGGTAAAACTATAGCTAAAACTCGAAATGGTAGACTTATTAATGATTTTGAAATTCGATTATCAAAGGTGTTCTTCAATAATTTATTAAGAACAGAAGAAGATAGAGAAGTGTGTGGATTAAAATGTGAGGATAGATTAATGGCAGTGATGCTAATAATGGAACATGAATTAATCCATCTTCTTGAATTTATTTTATATGGGAATAGTAATTGTTCTAATTCAAGATTTAAACTTATTGCAAATAATCTTTTTGGACACACAAGATCATATCATAAATTACCTAATAATAGAGAGGTATTAAAAAGAGATAAAAATATGGTATTAGGAGATAAGGTTTCATTTGACTTCAAAAATGAAAAATTAGAGGGAATACTTTATAAAGTTAATAAAAGAGCCGTTGTTATGGTAAAGAGTGACAATGGAAGGTATAGTGATAAGAAGGGCAATAGGTATGAGAAATTTTATGTACCTTTAGATAGATTGAAGAAAGAACTTTAAACAAATGTATAATGGATAATTGATAATGTAGAATGATGGATGTTTCTGACCCGGTTGGGCAGAAACTACATCTTATTGTTCTAAAGAACTGCAAAGGTTTACTCATTTTATCTTTAGATAAAATATCGTATTTTAAATACGATGTTTTACCAAAGGTAAAACGAGTAAACCTTATTTGTCCAAGGAGTAATATAATTAAAATTTCACGTAGTGAAATATCAATCATTATACATTTTGCATTTTACATTATGTTTTTGTTAAGTTTTCTATTTGATTCAAACTTATATTGTTCTCAACATACTCTAAAGGGAATAAAAGTTTTTATATCAACAAAAACAAAAAGCCTCTGTGGGGGAGGCTTTTGTTAATGGCATATAACATATTCTCAAGTAGTTACTTTGAGCTTCATGCTCTGATTTAATAAATATTATGTGGTTAGTGGTTATATAGGTTCTAGTGGGACGCGACCTATTGAGCATGAAATGTTATATTGAGCCGTGATTTTTAAAATTGTGGCATATTATGATTAAAAATATATAATTTATAATATTGTTATGTGCTATTAAAAGTTGTATATCATTTTTATGCTTTAAATGTGACAACAAATTGTGACATTTGTTATTTATATGGTATCACAATATTGTGAATTTATCAATTATTTATTTGAAAGAAAACAATATTATAAAAATTCAATCAGATGAAATAAATATTGCATATGGATAGTTATTCCATGATTTCTTTCATTTTGCTTATTAGTCTATCAATGTCTTCTTTTGATGTCCAATAACTGGTTACAAAGCGCATTAAACCTTCTTCAGCAGGATTGATTTTTATGTTATGTTTTAATAATTCTTCCATAAGTTTAATGCTGTCAAATTCATTGAGTTTGAAAAAGACCATATTAATATGAATGGAATCATGTAAGACTTCTATGTTTTTGAACTCTTCTAGTCTTTTAGCGAGATATAGTGCTGTTTCATGATCTTCTCCGATTCTCTCAGCCATATCAGTTAAGGCTAGTATTCCAGCTGCCGCTATGAAGCCTGCTTGGCGTAACCCACCTCCTAGGAGTTTACGTGCTTTTTTTGCTCTTTCAATAAATTTTCTATCCCCTGCAAGGACTGAGCCTATAGGAGCGCATAAACCTTTTGATATACATACATTAACTGTATCACAGAACTGAGTGAGTTCTTTCACATCTTTATTCAAATAGGCAGCTGCATTGAATAAGCGAGCCCCATCTAAATGTACAGGGACATTCTTCTCTTTTCCAACCTTATATATTTCCTTCATATTTTCAAGTGAAATAACTCTACCGTTAGAGTGTGCATTCTCCAAGCAGATTAGTCCAGTTGAAGGGTAATGAATATCATCTTCTTCTCTTCTTATTCTTTCTTTAATATGTAGTGGATTCATCTCTCCTTTAGAACTTTGGATAGGCCTTAATTGAACACCGCTAATAACAGCAGCCGCACCTACTTCGTGTTGAATAATATGACAATCTTCCCCTAGGATTACTTCGTTTCCTCTTTTGCAGTGAGTAAATATTGCAAGCTGATTTCCAAAAGTTCCAGAAGGAACTAATAATGCAGCTTCTTTTCCAAGAATCTCTGCTGCTATTTTTTCAAACTTGTTTACTGTAGGGTCATCCCCATATACATCGTCTCCAACTTCAGCTTCGAACATTGCTTTTCTCATATCATCTGTTGGTTGTGTTACAGTATCGCTTCTAAAATCAATAAATTTATTCATCGTATCATCTCCTCACATAATTATTTTTTTATTATGTTTTTACAATTCTTTAATCTGATGCCATGCGTATATTAGTTGACCTAAAGATATTCCTCCATCATTACATGGATAATCTTTATGAGTGTACACATTAAATGATAATGGTGTTAATTTCTGTATACAACTCTCTAAGATATATGAGTTTTGAAATACTCCGCCACTTAAGCAAATATCATTAATATTAATCTCATCTCTTATAGATAAACATATATCTACAATTATATTAACTATAGTATTATGAAATTTTAGTGATATTATTTCCTTTGGGACATAATTTAAAATATCTTTTGAAATATCACATATTAATTCTGACACTCCAATAATTTTAAGTCCATCATTCTCATTAATTACATGTTCATAAGAGTCATCACTTTTGATATTTAGATTCCATAATAATTCTTGAAGCTCTATTGATGCTTGCCCCTCATAAGTAGATTTATCACATACAGATATAAGAGATGATATGCAATCAAATAATCTTCCTAAACTTGATGTTGTAAAGGTATTTATTTTTTTATTAAGTAATGTGATTATGGTGTTTGTATCAATTTCTTTATCAGTTATACTTGAGAGAACATTTTCAAATTCGTTTTCAGTTAAGTTACTACAAGATTTTTTAAAAGCCTGGTTAAGATAAGCAACAGCTATCTTCCAAGGATTCTTAATAGCTGATTCTCCTCCTTGAATATCCATGTATTCAAAGTGTGCATATCTTTTATATTCATTCACATCACATATGAAGAATTCGCCACCCCAAACTTTACCGTCATCGCCATAGCCTGTTCCATCAAAAGCTATACCTATAACTTTTTTATGAAGTAGGCTATTTTCAGTCATGCAGCTTAATATATGAGCATAGTGATGCTGGACGGAAAGTTTCTTTGCTTTAAATTCATTGCTATAGGTTGTAGTGAAATATGCAGGATGATTATCATAAACTACAACTTCAGGTTGAAAATCATATATCCTTGAAAAGTGTTCAAGGTTCTTTTTGTAGAGTATTATATTATCGTAGCTCTCAAGATCTCCGTTATATTGACTCATGAATATGTTATCTTCTTTGGAAAATGAAAAAGTATTTTTCATGTTTGGTCCAAGTGCTAAAATACTGTTCATTTTCACGTGTTTAAGTGGAAGAGGAACGTAACCGCGAGCTCTCCTAAGTGTTTGTGTTCTATCTCCAACAATCCTTACTATTGAATCATCAATAGGTGTATGTATATCTCTATTATGAAAGAGAAAATAATCAGCTATTGAAGAAAGATTTTCTCTTGCACCTTCATTTGTATATTCAAGAGGAAGAGAAGTTATATTGGCACTTGTCATAACAAGGGCAGTTATATCTCCTTTAAAAAGAAGTTTATGAAGAGGAGTATAAGGCATCATAACACCACAAGTATTTACATTAGGTGCTAGCTCTAATGGGAAAAGCTCAGCTCCGCGTTTCTTTTCAATAATAACTATAGGTCGTTCTTTACTTCTTATAAGTTCTTCTTCGGCAGTGTTAATAATATATCCTCTCTTTAACACCTCAGGATTATCAACCATTATTGCAAAAGGTTTAAAAGGACGATTCTTTCTAAGACGAAGAGTTTGTAATGCTTCTTTATCATAAGCATTACAGCAAAGATGGAATCCACCTAATCCTTTTATAGCTAAAATCTTTCCTTTAAGAAGTTCCTTTCTGGTAAATTCAAGGGGATTATCACATTCTATTCTCTCTCCTTTTGATGATTCAATCCACAGTTTAGGACCACATTCATCACAGGCATTTGGTTGTGCGTGGAAACGTCTATCTAATGGATTCTCATATTCCTCAGTACACTCTGTGCACATAGGAAATTTACTCATGGTTGTTTCACATCTGTCATAAGGGATATTCTTAATAATTGTAAACCTTGGACCACAATTTGTGCAGTTTGTAAATGGATATTCATAACGTTTGTTCATTGGATCAGAGATATCATTGAAACAATCTTCACATGTTGATATATCTGGTGATATCAAGGTAACTTTATTTTTATTATCTTCACTTGTTTTTATAGTAAAATCCTTAAAACCAGTTATTGCAAGTTCTTCAATCTGAATATCAGTTATTTTAGCCAAGGGAGGAGGTGAGGATTGAAGTAATGTAACAAGATTTGATATATTTTCATCGGTACCCTCTACATCTACGAAAACTCCTTCACTTGTGTTATTAACCCATCCTTTAAGGTTATTTTTAACTGCAATTTTATAAACATAGGGTCTGAATCCTACTCCTTGTACAATTCCACTTATCTTTATGAAATTTCTTTTCATTGTATGTACCTCTCAAAAGTGTATGCTTATAGAAATATATATTTAGAATATTCTTTAAATTATATATACATTTTATCATGGAATTTATGTTGAGACTAGAAATAAATAAAATCCAGCATTTTATAAAAGGAATAAAAGTGCCATGAAAAAAAGATTAAGTGGTTAAAAAAAATAGAACTAATAATATTAAATAATTACATTAAAAATTTTACTAATATGATATGTGGGTATTTAAATTAAAAGAGTTTCCATACTTTTCATAGGTGTTAAATAAAAGTAAATCATAGTTTTTTTCTTTAAAAAATTAAAATATTATTAATTATTATTAAAAAAAAGCTAATATTTTAGAGTTTTCCATGATTTCATTAAAAATTAAGAAAATATGCAAAATGCGACAAAAAAATAAATGTTATGATGTGATTTTTGTAAATGTGATTAAATATATAATGTGGTTAAAAATGGTTGAAAAAAACCGTGGAAAATGTTATCCTTTATAAGAAAAAAATGCCAAAGGAGAGAAATATGAAGAAAAAAAGTATACGTATTCTTTCCATCTTTTTATGTTTAATACTGTTTATAGAATTTAATTCTACGGCAGTATTTGCCCTATCGGAAAATATGGAAAGAGGGAAAGGTAAAATTCAAAATAAGGAAATAGAGTTTCAAAGCAACAAGAAGCAAAATGGAAAAAGTAAATTTAAACCTGAGAAGAAGGAAGTTAAAAACGAAAGAATTGTAAAAATACCACCAGGATTAAAGAAAAACGAAGAAAAACTAGAAAGGTGGAAAAATAAGAAAGAAATAAATGAGAAAAGAACATTCAACAGTAAATCATACAAAAATGATGATGGAACTGTTTCAAATGTAATTTTTCTTGAGCCTATTCATATAAAAGAATCAGGTAAATTCGTGGATATTAAAAATAATCTTATTAACCTTTCAAAGAACAAAAATGAAAAGGTATATAAGAATGAAAGAGGAATCTTTGATGTAAGTTTTAAAAATGGAAAGAATAATAATCCAGATATCAAGATTCAAAAGGATGGAAGCTATATAATTAAAACACCAAAAAAAGCAGATACAAGGTATATGGCTGTTGAAGGAAGTCAAATAATATATGGTGGAGAATCACCTTTAGTTGACTATCTATATACAGTAAATAATACATCTGTAAAAGAGGATATTGTACTGTACAACTACACAGAAAATAATCAATTCTACTATGAACTAAACATTAGTGAAGATTTAGAATTAAAACTACAAAATAATAGAATACTAGCATTAAAAAAAGATACTAAAGAAGTAATCTTCGCTATTTCAGCTCCTTATATGAAGGACAGGGAAGGTAATACAAGTGAAAAATTAGAATTAACATTAGAGAAAAAAGCAGATAAATACGAAATTAAGCTAACTGTTGATGAAGAATGGCTAAAGGATCCAATGAGGGTATATCCAGTGTCCATTGACCCAACAGTTAAAATTCCTAGTGGAGATATCTATGATACTTACGTTCAGGAAGGTCCAACAGATTATTCACAAGAAGATGCTTCTATGATTTATGTTGGATATGATGATGGAATAGCAAGTACAAATGGGAAGTATTTAAAGAAAAGAACAAGAGGGCTTATAAAATTTAATCTTCCAGCTGAAATCTATGGAGATGTAGAAATTGACACAGCACAATTGATCTTATATAAATATACTTCTTGGGCAAATGAAGAAAGCACTATTTATGCATATAGAACTACTGAGGAATTTGGTGGACATGTTTTTTGGAATGACTATCCAGATAATGAGTATAAAAGAGGTCAGCCTGATTGGGATTCAGGTCGTCCATATGCAAGTGCTATTATTAAAGATCCAGTAGGCCATTATTCTTGGAATATTAATGAGATAGTTCAGCATTGGGTAGAGAATAATGATAATAACGGATTAGTTCTTGTTATGAGTAATGAGGTTAATCAAGGGGACGTGTTCTATTCTACAGATTACTCAAAAGGAACAGAGGATATGAAGCCTCACATAATAATCAACTATAAAGAAAAAGAGACAGAAGAACCAGGTCCAATAGAACCACCAGAAGCAGGTGAGCTTGAGCTGATTTTTGAAAGAAGTGGAATCAAAGATAATGGAACTGCTTACGGAAAAAATACACTTGAGTGGGAAGAATCAGAGAAAAATAAAGCAGAGATTACATATAGATTCATGCCTGATGGAAATGAGGTAACTATTACAGAAGAAGATTTTACAAGTTTTCAGTGGGAAACAGATAAGTTTGAGCCAGAAATGGATAAGGCTTATTGGCTTGAAGCAAATGTAAAAGTATATAACTATGTTGAACCAGAGGTTCCAGAAGAGGGTCTGCCTGGAGAAGAAGGTGGACAAGTTCTTGTTGAAAATGAAATAACAGATGAAGAAGGAGAAGTAGAAGGAACCTATGAGGAGGTTCTTAATGAAACATATACTTCAAATAAATTCATTGTATATCAGGTGCAGCCAGGTGATACCTTAAGAAGAATAGCAAAACATTACTTGGATGATGGAAGAAGATACACAGAAATTAAAGAGCTTAACAATTTACAAAGTGAAAAGCTAATAGTTGGTCAGAAACTATTTATCTATACAGAGAAAGAAGAGCCTTTAAATTATATGCAACCAGATACAGTTACAAAAGATATGGAGATGAAAGACTTTTTATCTGGTACATATATTAAAAATGCAGATATGGTTGGTCAATATATTAATTCTAATACTGGAGCATTTTTATATAGGAAGAATGATTTTTCTTTTAATGTATATAACAATATTTTAGATTTCACTAGAAGTTTCAGCTCAACTGTTGAAAACAGAAAAAGTCCAATAGGGGATTCATGGGATTACAGTTTAAATAAATATTTATTTTTCTACGAAGATGGAAAAATAGGATACAACACAGGTGATGGAGCTAGAATATACTATCAAAACAGTGGAAGTAATGAGTACAAGCCTACTATTGAAGGATATGAAGTTCTTTATGATAAAGGAACATATTATGAGTTAAAATATCCTGATAATTCAAGATATGAATTTGATAAGGAGAGCGGATTATTAACTTCAATAAAAGATAGAAATAATAATGAAATAACTGTTGAATATGATAATAATCATTGGCAGAATCTAATCAAAGATCCTGTAAACAGAAAAATAAGTTTTGAGTATTACACAGAAGGACAGTGGGTTGGAAATATAAAGAGAGTATCACTTCCAGATAGAACATATATTGAATTCTCATATGAACAGGGAAGTAACAGACTTTCAACTTTTTCTGATATGGAAAATAAGACAACTACTTATTCATATGACAGTAAAGGGAGAGTTAACAATATAACACTACCAGAGAGGAATACATTACTAATAAATACTTATGATAATAATGGTAGAGTTTCAAGTCAGGAAGATGGAGAAAAAAATGAAGTATCCTTAAGATATGAAGATAGGATTACTTTTTTCACAGATGCAAGAGACCTTGAATATGAATTTGAATTTAATGATAAATTTAAGACTATAAGAAAGATGTATCCTGACAAGAAGGTTGAAAACTATATATATGACTCCACAACAGGAGATTTAATCAAATTTATTGATAGAATGAGAAATACTCATAACTATAAATATAACGATTTAGGGTATGTAACTAAATATATAAAACCAAATGATAAATATACTGAGTACAGATATAAGAATGGCTACCTTACTGAATATGTAAAGGATTTTGAAGGAAATGAAAAGAGATATTATTACGATGGAAACAACAATCTAGATAAGGTGATAAGTTATATTAATGAGAATGGAACAAAAAAAGAAGTAGTAACTGATTACACTTTTACAAGAGAAGGATTATTATCCTATGTAAAGGATCCAGATAAAGTTGAAACATTCATTGATAATAGTGAATATCCACGTAAACAGATTATAGAAGATATAAATAAAAATAAAAACACATACTACTATGATACTCTTGGAAGATTAACAGGAATTAATACTCCAATGAATCAGGATACGAAAATAACCTATGACAGAAATGGAAACATTATTAATACCAAGTATCCAGGAGATAATGACACAGAAAGATATACAAGCTACACTTACGACCAAAATGGAAATAGAAAAAGTGAGACATCAAGCAGGAAAGTTGATGGAAGCTTTATTTCATTCGAGTATGACTATGATAAGAATGGAAGAGTAAAAACAATCACAGATCCATACTTGGAAACAGTAACATATGCCTATGATGGTAATGGAAATGTTTTATCAATAGAAGACCAGAAAAAATTTACCACAAAGTATGTATACAATAAAATGAACCAGGTAAAAGAAGTGTGGCAGCATGAAGATACATCTCCATCAGTAACATATGATTATGATGCACAAGGAAACATAATTAAAGCAAGTGAAAAAGATGGAGATTGGACTGAGTATCTTTATGACTATAATCGAAACAAAGTGGTTGTAAGCAACTCTGAGAATGTAGAAACTGAGTATCATTACAATGATATGGGAGCACTTAAAAAGCAAATACTGCCAGATGACCAGTATATTAGCTACACATATGACTCATTGAACAGAGTAACATCTATTGAGGAACCAGGAAATAAGAAAACAAAAATTCAATATACAGATGGTGGAAGAGTCAAAACCATAAACGAAAATGAAGCAGCAATATACGATTATGAGTATTTACAGGATGGTAAACTAAGTGGAATAAAAGAGAAGGTTAAGAATAACACTTCAAGTGCAAACAATGTATCAGCACAAGTGGGAGTAGTGGGAGTACAAATAGCTTCACTTGATGAACCTATAACAGATATTTATGATTCTTTAAATATTGCATTAGCTCTTGAAGAATCAGAAGAGGAGAAAACTTCAACTAATGAAATAGCTGTAGGAGTAAGTGCATATGCTGCAGATATGATTTCCTACAAAAGAGAATTCACTTATGATGAGAATGGAAACCTTAAAACAGTTAAAGATGAAAAAGGTGGAATAACTACTTATGAATACAATGAACTAAATAAAGTATCCAAAGTTATTGACCCACTAAACAATACAATTCAATATGATTATGATGAAGATGGAAATGTAAAAAAGGTTACAGATGGAAAGAATAATGAGACAATCTTACAATACGATGCCCTGAACAGAACTGATACAGTGAGAATACCTAAAGAGAACACTTCATATTCATATTTTTATGATGAAAGAGGACAACTTAAACATTTCACTGATCCAATGGGAAATACCACAACTTATGATTATGACCCTAGAGGAAGACTAAAAGAAGTAAGAACTGCTAATGAAGAACCTGTAAAATATAGTTACTATGATGATAATAACTTAAAGACTATATTGTATCCAAATGGAGAAAAGAAAGAGTTCCAATATGACGGATTAAACAGAGTAACAGGCTTTAAAGACAGAGCAGGAATTGAATTCACAATAGATTACAACGTGATGAGTAAACCAGAGCTTGTAACCGATAGTGTAGGAAACAAAACAGTGTATACCTATGACCAACTTGGAAGAGTAGAAAAAATTGGAGACGTACTTGGAAGAGAAAAAGTATTTACTTATAATAACCTAGATCAAGTTACAGCAATAAAAGGAATGGATTCAAACATAACAAGATACTCATATGACGGTAGAGGAAGAGTAACGGAAATAATAGACCCAGAGAACAAGGTTACAAAAATTGATTACGATCCATTAAACAACGTAAGTACAATAGTAAGCCCTGGAGACAGAGTATATAACTATGAATACGATGCAGTAGGAAACCTTACAAAAATACAGGATCCACTTGGAAACACAAGAGAATACAAGTATGATGAAAACAATCTTGTAAGAAGGATAATAAACGAGAATGGCTACTCAAAAGAGTATACCTATGATGCCTTAAACAATCTAAAAACATTAACAGATGAAAGAGGAAACACAACAGAATACGATTATCATCCAGGAGGGTATTTAAAAACAATCCAAGATCCTAGAGGAAACAAAACACAGTACGCTTATAACAGCTTAAATAAAGTTGAAAGTGTAACAAATGCTTTACAGGAAACAACAAACTATCACTACGATTCCATGGGAAGACTTGACCAAATAAAGGATGCAAAAGGGTTAATAACAGTATACGATTATAACTCAAACGATGCATTAAAGAGTGTTGTTGATAACGAAGGAAACTCAACAATAATGGAATACTATGATAACGGTGATCTGTGGAAGACAATAGACAGAGAAGGTAAAGTAACAGAATATGAATATGATAAGGTTCACAGAATAACAAAGGTTAAACAACCAGGAGGCCTTGAAGAGAACTTTGTTTATAATGCTATTAGTGGAAACATTGAAAAAATGTATAACAATGCTGGAGAGACAACAGAATACACTTATGACAGCATGCATAGACTTCTATCAAAAACAGAAGAAGGAATACACACAACAGCATATACCTATGACTTCTTCGGAAACCTTAAAACAAAAACAATGCCAGATGGAAAAGTAACAACATATGATTATGATGAGCTAGACAGAATAACAAGTGTTATAGATCCAGAAAATAAACTAACAAAGATTGACTACGATCCAATGGGGAATATAGCACAAATAGAAAACTCAAACAACATAACATATAACTTCAAATATGATGGAACAAACAATCTGACAGAAATGTTAGACTCACTAGGAAATAAAACAACATACGGATATGACGAAAACAATAACAAAATATCAATGATAGACCCAAAAGGACAAAAGTACCAATACAATTATGACCCACTAAACAGAGTGGATAGCATAATAGATCCAAATGGGAACACATCAGGCATAGGCTATGACAAGAACGGAAACACTACAAGCATAACAGACGGAAACAATAATACAACATATTATGAATATGATAACCTGAACAGACTAATAAAAGTCCAAGACCCAGAAGGAAATATAACAAGATACACATACTACAAAGATGGAAATCTGGAAACAATGACAGATGGAAACAATAACGTATCAAGATATTCCTATAACGAAGCAGGACTTTTAAAGAAATTCACAAACCCACTAGGAGAAACAAAAGAGTTTGAATACACATTATTAGGACAAGTAGATAAATTGATCAAAGGTGACGGAAACATAATAGACTATGAATACGACCAATTTAACAGACTTGATAAAATAATCTATCCAGACGAAAGCACAGTAGAATACGCATACGATGAAAATGACAGAAAAATAGCAATGAAAGACAACAATGGAGTATCAAACTACCAATATGATGACTTTGGAAGATTAACATACGTATCAGACTACAGTGGAGAAGAAGTATCATACCAATATGACGAAAAAGGAAGAAAGACCAAATTAATATATCCAGACGGAAAATTCGTAACATATCAGTATGATCACCATGACAGAATGACAGGAGTTATAGATAGAGAAGGAAGAAAAACAACCTATACCTATGACCAACAAGGAAGAAGAGAAAGTACATCACTACCAAATGGAATAACAACAAAGTACGAATATGATGAGCAGAACAGAACAAAACAAATAACAAACACAGACCAAGAAGGAAAAGAAGTTCTCAAACTCATATATCAATACGACGGAGCAGGAAACAAAATTCTCGAAGACAGATACGATGAGGACAAGCACTACAGAAGAGAATATACCTACTACAAAAACAACACAGTAAAATCCATGGTAGAAAGCGGAGACAATAACGCAGAATATCACTACCAATATGACGGAGCAGGAAACATAACAAAGAAAACCATCATAGAAAACGGAGAATCAAAAACATATACCTACGAGTATAACTCTGCAAACAGAATGGTAACAGAAAAAGAAAACGGACAAATAACAAGAAAATACAGATACGACCAAAACGGAAACAGAACACAAAGAATATTAGAAGGAGAAGAAAAAGACCAAAACATACAAGAACAAATAGCATCAATAAAAGCAGAAGCCCTAGAAAACGGAGAAGAAATAAACGAAGAAGAATTACTTAAAATGGCAGAACAAAAAAGTGAAGTAGCAGACTACTACTATTACAACTACGAAAACCAACTAGAAGAAATAGTAATTCACAACGGAAAAGTCTTCACATACGGCTACGACGGAGAAGGAAATAGACTATGGAGAACCTACAGCCAATACCCACTAGTCAAACCACCAGTAGAAGAAGGAGAAAGACTACAAGACCCAGCAGAATTCCCAGGCTACAATAAAGATAACACAAACGGGAAAACTAACAATGGAAAAGGGAATGAAAATAAGAATGAAAAAGCAAAAGGAAAAAATAAAACAACTTCCTATTTAGTCAAAGCACAAAAATTCTACTCATTCCAAAAAGTTAACCAAAAGGTCTCAGTTCCAAACATGAAAATAGTAGCAGCAAAAGGTGGAAACAAAGATAACACGGGTAACTCCAAAGATAACGGCAACAGTGGTGGTAACAACAGCGGAAACAGCGGAGGAAACAGCAGCTCAGGAAACTCTGACAAAGAAGAAGACAAAGGAAGCAGCAATGACTCCGAAGAAGACCCCAAAGACAACGGAAACAGTAGTAGTAAAGACGAAGACAAAGGAAACAGCAACAATAACGGAAATTCCAACAGTAACGATAACAAAGACAATAACAACGGAAACTCCGGAAACAACGACAAAGAAAATGGAAATAGCAACAGTAACGGAAACAGCAGTAATAATGGAAATGGAAACAGTAACAACAACGGCAACGGAAACAGCAACAATAATGGAAATGGAAACAGTAATAACAACGGTAACGGAAATAGCAATAAAGAAAATGGCAACAGCAACGAAAATAAAGGGAACGGCCAAGACAAAGACAAAACTAACAACGGCCAAGACAAAAATGAAAAAGAACAAGGCAAAGGCTGGGCAAAAGGCAAAAATAAAGATAAATCAAAAGGCAACAACGGAAAACACCTAGGGTGGTATAAGAATGGCAAAATAGATCCAAACAATCCAGGAGATACGCAACTACCAGCAGGAATAGACATGACCAACCCAGAAGTCTTTGAAGTAACAAAATATGTCAACGACATCAACCAAGAATATACCCAAGTGTTGATGACAAAAGACAAAGAAGACAACTACAGAGCAGCATATACTTACGGGTTAGAGCGAATAGGAGTAGAAGACCTAGTAAAAGTAGAAGGAAAACCAAATAATCCTCTATATTATCTACAAGATGCAATAGGAAGTACAATAGCAATAACAAACATGAACGCATCAATAATAGATAATAACAGGTTTGCACCATATGGAGAACCAATTTCACCAGTAGCGAAGAACGCAAGACTAACAAATAGCTACTACGGATATACAGGTGAAATGCATGATATAGAAGGAAGAATGTTGTATCTAAGGGCAAGATACTATGACTTTAACACAAGTCAGTTTATACAGCAGGATACAGTGTTAGGGGAAATAAAAAATCCATTAAGTAGAAATCTATATTCGTATGCACAAGGAAATCCATTAAAATATAGGGATCCAAGTGGAAACATACCAATACTGCCATTATTAATAAAAGCAGGAGCAGGTGGAGCAGCTGATTTAATGATGCAAGTAACAATGAATTACTTCTTTAATCCAGTAACAAAAGGAGATTTAGATAAGTCATTTGATGAAGTAAACTGGTGGCAAGTAGGAAGATCAGCAGCAGAAGCGTTAATACCATGGAAAACCCCAGGAGGAGTATTAGGAAAAGCAGCATTTGCAGCCGTAGGGGATGTAATGGCAAATGCCCTACATCAAGGATCAAATTATTCCAGAAAGAAAGCAATAAAAGATTTTGCTGGAGGATTTATAGGAGATCTAATAGGAAGTGGAATAGGAAAAATAATTGACAAATATGGATCAATGGCTGTAGCAAAAGGATTAAAGAAAATCGGAATAGATGATGATTTAATCAAAAAGATTACAGGAAAATCAGTGGAAGAAAGTACAGATATTGCTGAGAAATCCATAAAAGATGCCACTCAAACAACAGGATCTAAAGCTCTAGTAGATAATAACACATATAAGAATAGAGAAATAGAGATATATTCAGACAAAAATGGAATATCAATAGAAGCTGATAATCGAATTACTGAGCCGAGTAGAATGTTGCCAGAGAGTACAGCAAAGAGTAAACCTAAGAGTAAACCTAAGAGTAGTCAAGTTGCAGAAAGTTCTATATCTATGGATAATAGGCTTAAACAAAATGAATTTTTCGATAATGGAGAGAGAATAGCGACTACAAAGGAAATAAGAAATTATAAAAAACAAATGAAAAGCAAGGGAATTGATGTTGTAGTTGATAAAAAAGGCAAAATATTGACTGGAAATAAAGCGGCTGGATTTGATTATTCCAAAGGAACAATTTATATACAAAAGAAACCGGGTGTAATTGATTTGTTGCATGAAGGGTACCATGCAGAACAATTTCTAGAAGTTGGGCAAAAAGCATACATCGAATTAGGTTCATTAGTAAGAGAAGAATATGTATATAGTAGAATAATTAACAATAGTCATTTATTTAATGAGGCTGAATTAAAAGGTGCTTTTAAGTATATTTCTAAATTACGTAATGGATTTTAATGGAGGCATTTTTATGGAAGAAAGAACTATTTTTAAACCAAGTGAAGTTGAAGGAAAAACAAAATTTAAGTTAAATGAAGTTATTGATATTGCTAAAAAATCAATAATAAATATGGATGTGAAATATGAGTTAATAACCGAAAAAGTATTATATGACACGGTATCTGATATAGCAAATGAGCCAGTGTGGTATGTAAAAATAATTGCAATAATTCATAAAGAACGTTGGCCAGATGCATTTGAAACTTTAGTAATTTCAGATATTACAGGTAAAGCAATGTATATTTTGAATGATCATGGGGTAGCACATAAAATTTAAGTTACATGAATTAAGCTATTGAATTCTAATCATCAAAAGTTCTAGACAGAGTTCATTAAGAAGGAAGTACTATCTGAAAAACTAGAAAAGAGTTTAATGCAGTATAGGAAATAGGATTCACCTAAAAAGAAAAAATCTTCAAGTCAAAAAGGATGCTGCGTAATATTAATAGCAAGGAACTAACTTCCAGTTATCTCCTATGACTCCGGGGTGTAAAATTTTTTAATATTACACCTTGCAAGGTGACATAGAAAGGTTCAAAAATGGGAATTAACAAGTGAGTCCAACAAGCCTGTCTTCAGAAGGAATATGGGATGGAATAAATATCCATATTAAGTTCAGTCGAATCACCTTCAATAAACCCTCGTGGGCTGATAATAATTAGTGAAGGTGAATTGAAATGATAAGAATAAGACTAACATGGAAAACTGTGTTAGTCTTTTCTTAATAAAACAATTGAAAGCGTGTTTAAGGAGTACAAACGAGGTTTAAAGGTAAAAGAGCGAAGGTTTTAAGGTTTTAAGGCGGTAGCGTTTTAGAGTAAGAAGTGAGTAAGATTAACAAATAAAAGTGACGAGAAAACCAAAGCAAGGAAAAAATAATTAGCCGAGAGGCAAGGACTTCAGAGTAATTAAAGAGAATAAAGATAAATATAGAAAGAAAAATGGGTTTTAAATAAGATGAGATTTCTCGTAGAGAAATGACCGACGTTTTTGAGTTCCACCACTGTCCACTTTCAACTAAGCGAAGCGAGAAGGGTTTGCCCCATATGGAGAACCAATTTCACCAGTAGCGAAGAACGCAAGACTAACAAATAGCTACTACGGATATACAGGTGAAATGCATGATATAGAAGGAAGAATGTTGTATCTAAGGGCAAGATACTATGACTTTAACACAAGTCAGTTTATGCAGCAGGATACAGTGTTAGGGGATATAAAAGAGCCTCTTACAAGGAATCTGTATATGTATGGTAAGGGTAATCCGTTGACTTATGTGGATCCGAGTGGAAATACGGGATTACCATTGATTGAAGCAGTAGATGGTGGAGGCAGTGGAGTAGGTGGAAATTCTCTTTCATTAAATAAAGATGAAAACGGCGACAAGGTAATTTGGATAAATTCCAAGAAATGGAATTATATAGGTGAAGATACCTATACATTAATAACAACAGTACCAGCAGAATTTTATAATCCATATAGTGCATTTAAATTAGATGAATTAATGGAATCTGAAGAGTATAAATTAAGATTAAAGAAAATAGATAGAGCAGTAGAAAATCAGCAATTAATTTTTACAGCTGAAGAATTAGCAATATTGTATTATTATGATCCATATGGAGCAATAGATTATATTAGTAATAGTAAGATGCCAGTAAACAAAGATGAACTAATTAAAAATACATTTAAGCTGATAACAGGTAGAGATGTTCAATATTATACGCATGTTCCTTTTGGTGGATGGGAAAAGACGGATGATACAGAAGGAAACTGGCTGTTTGATGTGAAAAGTGATGCTGAAATGATGTTGATTAATCATAATGATTCACCAGAAGATTTTACTTCAGTTATTGAAGTTGGAGCTACTATATATTTTGCATATGCGATGGTAACAGAATTGGCTGCTTATGCAACGATGGCCGAAGCATATTATTTTGGAGATGATATATTCCAAAGTTCCAAAATTGTTGCTGGTGAAACAAGGTTAGATTATTTAAGAAATAAATATGGACAATTAACTTCTGAAGAACTTCATAATCGTATTAATTCAAGAGCTGAAGTAAAGTTACAGAGTGCTGAAACTAAATATACTTATAATATGATTGAAAATCCGGGGCCTTTAGCTGAGATAGATGGTCAACCAGCATCAAACTTCTATGGAGGCAAATATAATGTTGAAGTACTTACTGAAGATAGGATATACTATCGAGCAGGTCAAGATGGAAAGCCTTTAGGACAATGGTTTACTTCTGAACCAGCAGAATCAATAGTAAAAGTTAGAATTGATACTGCGGTAAAGGAACAGTGGATTGACCAAGTTACTGGTGAAATTACAGGGACATCAATCATAGATACAAATTATGCAATAAAAATTCCAAAAGGAACTACAGTTTATACAGGACCTGTTGGGTATCAAGGTGGAGTGTATTTAGGTGGAGAGGATATCATTCAGACATTTATACGTGAACCTTGGAAGTTAAATGTTGAAGTATTAAGTAAGACACCGTTAAAATAAGGAGAATATAAAATGGATAAATTAAAAGATATCAACGAATTAAAACAGTTATTTGAAGACTTATTTTTGATTGTAGATAAGTATGGTGATAATACAATTAATAATCAAAAAAAAATAATTAAGCGTCTTATAGATAAAATTGATAGTATAGACATAAGCAATTTCGAAGAACGATTTATAGAAATACAAAGAGATTATAAAAATTTATATCCGGTAAGGGGAGGGTTATCAGAGTTCTATATTTGGAATGATGATTTTAATGAAAGACAAAAGTTAAATAAACCTTTAAGTAAAATAAGAGAGCGGTTATGGGAAATATTAAAATAAATTATAATTTATTTTTAGGTATAGTGTAAATTTGGATGCATAATAAGTAATAAGAAAACTGCATAAAAAGTAGTAATAGAAGAATTAAATTAAATCAATAAGAGTAAGAAATTTTACACTGCATAAATCTAATAATGCAGTGAAAAATGAAATGAATCAGCTGAAAAATAAGTAGGTTGGTTCATTATTTTTTAAAGATATAGAATAGTATTAGAGATTGAAATTACTAGGATTAACAAGCGAAGCTTCTTAGGGATAGTAGTAAGTTAAATATATAAATAAAAGTAACGATATAAGCTATAAGCAAAGAAAAATTTATCAGCCGAGAGGCAAGGACTTTAGAGTAATTAGAGAGAATAAAGATAAATACGAAAAAGAAATAGGGTTTGATAAGATTAGATTTCTTGGAGAGAAATAACCGACGTTTTGAGTTTTCAATTCTCAATTTTCAACTAAGTGAAGCGAGAAGGGCTGGGCAAAAGGCAAAAATAAAGATAAATCAAAAGGCAACAACGGAAAACACCTAGGGTGGTATAAGAATGGTAAAATAGATCCAAACAATCCAGGAGATACGCAACTACCACCAGGAATAGACATGACCAACCCAGAAGTCTTTGAAGTAACAAAATATGTCAACGACATCAACCAAGAATATACCCAAGTGTTGATGACAAAAGACAAAGAAGACAACTACAGAGCAGCATATACTTACGGGATAGAGCGAATAGGAGTAGAAGACCTAGTAAAAGTAGAAGGAAAACCAAATAATCCTCTATATTATCTACAAGATGCAATAGGAAGTACAATAGCAATAACAAACATGAACGCATCAATAATAGATAATAACAGGTTTGCACCATATGGAGAACCAATTTCACCAGTAGCGAAGAACGCAAGACTAACAAATAGCTACTACGGATATACAGGTGAAATGCATGATATAGAAGGAAGAATGTTGTATCTAAGGGCAAGATACTATGACTTTAACACAAGTCAGTTTATGCAGCAGGATACAGTGTTAGGGGATATAAAAGAGCCTCTTACAAGGAATCTGTATATGTATGGTAAGGGTAATCCTTTGACATATGTTGATCCGAGTGGAAATACAGGTTCCCCATATGATATTGCTTTACAGAATTCAGTTGATTTTCAAAATTATGTTGTAGATCGAATTGTTAATTACTTAATGATTTATGGGCAAAAAGGAATTAATATTAAGTCGTTTTATTATGGGAATAATGGTTATAAAGCTATTGTTAAACATGGTAACTCTGGAATTGATGAAGCATGGGAAGTAAAGCCAATTGAACTATACGGAAAAAATAAATCATATGATAGTAATGCATTTCACAATTATGTATCGCGATTAAGAGATACTAAATATGGAGACCAAATATATGAATTGTCTGGAATGAAAATGGACATTGATGAAGATAGGTATGTTCAAATATTTTCTAATGAACCAGGAAAAATATATTATTCCATAGGAAGTAATTCTCTAGATAAGGTAGCTGAATGGAGTAGCGAAGTAATAGATTATGTTGAAAGGTCTGGAGAACAAGTAGTTAAAGGAAACTATAGTGATGAAGTAACACTTTTAGGTACCGGTGGGCAAATTGCAGGGTCATTAATAGGTGTTGATGCACCAGCTGATATCAGAGATTTAACATATGATATAGATCATTGGGAGTGGAGTTGGTCTCATGTAGGGCAAACTGCATTGGATGGAATGAGTATTTTACCGTTTGTAGGTATATTTAAAAACTCAGATGAAGTAGGAACACTCATAAAGTCTGCAGTAAAAAATGGCGATGAAACAGCTGAGGTTTTAAAGAGTGGGAAAAAAGGTGCTCAAGTTATTAAGAAGACGAGTAAACTTACACGTATTGTTGGTGAAAATCAACAATCAATAGTTTATAGAGTTATTCGTGCTGATGAAAATCCATTAGCAGGATTAGTTGCTAAAAAACCACAAAGAGGTATGACAGTAGAGGGACACGTTATATCTGGAAGTAGAAATAAAGGTTCACAATTCATTTCTACAACTACAGATATTAATGTGGCTAATAAGTGGGCTACTAAAGATGGTATGAGGATTGTAGAGATTGATTTAAATAAGTTACCTACGGATGTTAATGTATATGATTTATCTACAGATATAGGTCGGTCAACTTATTTAAAAGGAGTTACTTCAAAAAATTTTGCTAAAAATTCAGCCGAGGTGTTAATAGAAGGATATATACCTGCAGAGGCAATTAAAGTAATAAAAAAATAAAAAAAGAGGGAGATGAATCAAATGAAAAGCAGTAAACTAGATCAATTAGAAAATTTATTATTATCAGAAGATGGATTATTAGTTTCATTAAGATTAGGAAACGGATTAGATGAAGAAAAGGTAGAGAATATATGTTGTGTTTTAAAAGAATTACAAGTTGAATGGGAGGATTGTGATTTTATACCTAAAAAAGCAGTAGATATTTTTATAGATTTTTATCCAGCAATGGAATCTTCATGTGGTTTATATAGTGAAGATGAAGCAGATAAAATCATGGATAATACAGATAAGATTATGGATTTAATTAGAGACTGTATTATTCAAAAAAATGCGTAGCATACAAAAGGCATTGGAAATAGAGAATTAATAATGTTTTACAAATAAAAGACAGTTATCTTTATTTGATAACTGTCTTTTATGTTTATCAATAATACTTGAACTTAATAACTATGTTTGTATAAATTATTATTATAGCAACGGAACTGATTAGTAATAAGGAGGAATTTTAAAATATGGTATTAAAAAAAGTTAATAAGGTATTTTAAGAACTATCAGTAAATAATACGCTTTATCTCTAGCGTAACTATTAATTAAGGATTTAATTTATGGTAATAAGGTATTTATGCATATTTTAAAGAGTAATGAGATGTCGCACTTTTAAGTGGGCTGTAAGAGGCTATGACATCTTTGTTACAGCAGTTATAACTGCACCTATTTAGTAGATATGTAGCAATAGTGCTAAACAAATTGCATATTTCTGCTGTTGCCTGGTAATTGCAATAAATAATTGAAATTATCTAATGTCAAGATTTCGATACAAAGCGAAGCTTCTTATGGTTTGCAAGCGTTAGCTTCATAGGAGTAGTAGTAAGTAAAATATACAATAAAAGTAACCATATAAGCTATAAGCAAAGAAAAATTTATTAGCCGAAAGGCAATGACTTTAGAGCAATTAGAGAGAATAAAGATAAATATAGAAAGAAAAATGGGTTTTAAATAAGATGAGATTTCTCGTAGAGAAATGACCGACGTTTTTGAGTTCTCCACTTTCCACTTTCAACTAAGCGAAGCGTGAAGGGCCACTCAAACAACAGGATCTAAAGCTCTAGTAGATAATAACACATATAAGAATAGAGAAATAGAAATATATTCAGACAAAAATGGAATATCAATAGAAGCTGATAATCGAATTACTGAGCCTAGTAGAATGTTGCCAGAGAGTACAGCAAAGAACACTCCTACAACAAAGACTTCACCTAAGAGTACTCCACAGAGTAGTCAAGCAGATTTTTATGCAGCTCCAGATGGAATAATAGTAAGTAAAAATGATTATATTCAAGATACTGGTAGAATGTTGCCGGAGGGTACTAAAGCTAGTTTAGACAATATTGATCAAGTATCGAACAAAGTAGTAAGTGAATCATTAGATGCAACAGAAGAGATTGGGAAAAAATCAGCTAAACATCTTACGATAAATTTACAGTTGTTTGCTTATAAGGGGGCGACTGACCCTAGAAAAATAGCAGGAATTGTAAGTGGTGGTGAAAATTTATCTAATCCGATTAGGGCAATGAGAGGTTCAGGTGGTAATATAGGAGTGGTACCAAAAGAAGTTGCAGATAACTTAAGGGGCAGGGAGTTTAGCAATTTTGATGCATTTAGAAAAGCTTTTTGGGAAGAATATTCAAAGTCAAGTTATGCAAGTAAGTTTAGTAAATCAAATATTAAGAGAATGAGTAATGGATTAGCACCAAAAGTAATTCCATCTCAGCAATATGGAAAGCATACTAGCTATGTTCTTCACCATAAGAATCCTATTCATAATGGTGGTGGGGTTTATGACTTAGATAATATAATAATATCTTCTCCAAGAATGCATCAAGAGATTTTAGATAAAGGATTTCATTTTAATAAATAAGGAGTGAAATATATGTTAAAAAAATTAACACGAGAAGAATTAATAAATTTAGTGGATAAGATAATAGAATGTGAAGGAACAGAAGAAGAAATTGATGAAATGATAGAACTATTAGAAAAGAATGTTCCAGATCCAGAAGTAACTGGTTTAATATACTGGAGTGAAGAAGAACTTACATCAGAACAAATAGTGGATAGAGCACTATCATACAAATCAATACAACTTTAGTAAGAGAAACTTGATAGCATCTTACTGCATAAAGGTTAAGGATGTAGATGCATAATAAAGAAATATTTTAAATAGCTATAAATTCAATGATAGTAATAAAATAGCTATATGCATAATATTAATTAAGCAGTGAAAAATGAACTGAATCAGCTGAAAATAAGTAGGCTGGTTCATTATTTTTTTAGCAGTTAAATAAATACCTGTAATTGATGAAGGAGTTCCTAGGCAATCAACACTAGCACCTTTAGGAGTCAGTAAAACAAGCATAAAAGATATGTGTAACCTGATAAGCTAGGAAATTCTAGGTTCAGTAATTCCACTTAAAAGTTAATGGAATTGAGAACATAATATTATGTAGTAGAAGAAGATAGAAAAGCACTAAAATAAAAAGAATTGATAAAATAAAACATATAAATAAGATAGCTGAGTAGAATAACTAGAGACTTGGAACTAGGGACAAGGAAAGAACAACTGGTGAGATTTACAAGTGTGGTTTAAGGTTTAAAGGCGGTAGCGTTTTAGAGTAAGAAGTGAGTAGGATTAATAAATAAAAGTGACGAGAAAAATAAAATCAAAGAAAAAATAATTAGCCGACAGGCAAGGACTTCAGAGTAATTAGAGAGAATAAAGATAAATATGGAAAGAAAAATGGGTTTTAAATAAGATGAGATTTCTCGGTAGAGAAATGACCTGCATTCTCAATTCTCCATTCTCCATTCTCAATTAAGCGAAGCGAGAAGGGTTTGCCCCATATGGAGAACCAATTTCACCAGTAGCGAAGAACGCAAGACTAACAAATAGCTACTACGGATATACAGGTGAAATGCATGATATAGAAGGAAGAATGTTGTATCTAAGGGCAAGATACTATGACTTTAACACAAGTCAGTTTATGCAGCAGGATACAGTGTTAGGGGATATAAAGGAGCCGTTAACAAGGAATTTATATCTTTATGGAAAAGGTAACCCATTGACATATGTGGATCCGAGTGGGCATTGGAGCATTTGGGTAAAGAAAAATAAGAAAACAGGAGAAATTAGTGTTGCTTGGCTTGAATTTGATGATTCGAAATTAAAAGAAGGGCTTGCAACACTTGTGAATGCAATACCATTTGGAAGCTTAATAGATTATTTTGATAAAATAGAATGGGTTAGTGGAAAGTTAACTTCAATTGGTGAAAGGTATGAGTATTATAAGTATGAACCAGATGAGGATATTATGAGTTTGGTACAAGAAAAACTAAAACAACCCGGTACAGTCATTCCTACAATTAGTGATATCGCTGATAATGCAAAAGGATATGAATATTTTGCTAGTAAAGTATCATCAGAGAGTGCAAAAAATCTTATAAAAAGCGCAGGAACGTTCATAACTATTGGATTTAGTTTAGCTGATTACAGTAATAGAAATAATAAAGTAGATAGAGATATGTACTTGCAAGCCATGATAAAGAAATCTGATATAGATTATGATTATATTAGAAGTATTAGTAATCCAGAAGAACTATTTATATATATGACTTATTTTGAAGGGAAATTAAATAGTTATGGAGAAGATAACCAAGAATTATTTGATGAATATTTTGATGATTATTGGGATTTAATAGATTACTCAGGTACACTATCATGGAGAGATAAATTATTTGGCAAGACAATAGATGAGAGAATTCGTAGAAGAGAATATTTTGAAAAAATAGCAGAACAATTGCGTGAGGATTTTGAAAAAGATATATTAAAAATCGAAGGAGATGAGAGTACTAATGATTGAGGAGATAATAATAGTTAGCTTGGTGTCTATTGGAGTAAGTTTTATAGCAGCTTTAACTAGAGGTGATGGTAAAAATATAAAAACTAAAGTCATAATTGGAAGTGTTTTAGGGATAATTCTTTATATAATATTTACAAAACTTATGTAAAAATAATGTGAAATTACACTCTAGATTAGTCTAGAGTGTAATTTATTTGCTTTCAATTATAACATAGTAGATAAGCAAGCGACAGATAATATCAAAATAAGAGTATTAGCGATTTTTTAAAATAAGTTTTAAAACCAGGGGTTAAAGGAGTATGAATGGAGGTTTTAGGTTTAAGAGCGTAGGTTTTAAGGTTTAAAGGCGGTAGCGTTTTAGAGTAAGAAGTGAGTAGGATTAATAAATAAAAGTGACGAGAAAAACAAAAGCAAAGAAAAAATAATTAGCCGACAGGCAAGGACTTCAGAGTAATTAGAGAGAATAAAGATAAATATGGAAAGAATAAAGGGTTTTAAATAAGATGAGATTTCTCGGTAGAGAAATGACCTGCATTCTCAATTCTCCATTCTCCATTCTCAATTAAGCGAAGCGAGAAGATCCAAGTGGAAACATACCAATACTGCCATTATTAATAAAAGCAGGAGCAGGTGGAGTAGCTGATTTAATGATGCAAGTAGTAATGAATTACTTCTTTAATCCAGTAACAAAAGGAGATTTAGATAAGTCATTTGATGAAGTAAACTGGTGGCAAGTAGGAAGAACAGCAGCAGAAGCAATAATACCGATGATGTCACACATGCTGAAAGATTAATCCCAGGAACTTCAGGAGTGGTTACTGGAGGAAATTCGACTAAATTAGGACAAAACTTATTTGAATCTTTGGGAGTTAATAGAACAACAAAAAGAACTCCATATCAAGCAATGCATATAATTCCTAAAAAATTAAAAAATCATCCTATCATAAAAAAGATTGGAATGGATTTTGATGATGCATCTAATGGAATATTTTTAAGAAATAGAAAGAGTGGTGGGGTAAGTACTATGTCAAGGCATCAAGGTAATCATGATGTATACAATGATTTTATTGAAGATCAGCTTAATAAAATGGATGTTAATTTAAGTGTAGATCAATTAGAAAGACAAGTTTATAATTTACAACAAAAAAGTAAATATCTAATGGAACAAGGATTACCTATGTATTCAAAAAAAGATAAAGCGAGTGTAGATTTATGGCAAAGGTGGTTTAATAAATAATGTTGGATGAAAATAAAAAATTAATTAAAGAAGTAATAGAAGCAACTGAAGAAATGAAATTATTTTCACCTAAAACTATAAATTCAAATTATATAATAGAAATAAATGATTACGATGAAGCTGAATTTTTAGCATACGAGAATTTACAATATGAAATTAATTCAGAAAAAGGTTATAGTTGGGTTGATTTAAGAGAACTTGTTATGAGTGAGGTATATGAGGAAAAGTATAGAATAGAGAATTATCAAGAATTTCAAGAAGAAATGAATGAATTTAAGAGATTATTAGATAAAAATTTAAAAATTAGTGACGAGTACATTGATTCTTTAGATGATGTGTATTCAGATTTATCTGATTGTATTATTTGTAGAGGATTATATGGAAAAAATAATTCTATATTTGAAAAAATGTATTATATCTATAAGTCAGGAGGATGGCCATGTGGTTGGAGTGGAAATTATCCAGAAGGAAAACTAATAGTATTTTATCCAAGAGAGGAATAGAGTAATCATTCTGCAAAATGAAGGAGAAACTGAATACAAAATAATTTTATAGAATTAAGATCAATATTAATATAATTTAGATAAATAAATACTAAACTCGTAATATAAATAATGGAGTAAAAAGATGAAATGAATCAGCTGAAATTTAAGTAGGCTGGTTCATAATTTTTTAAAGTTATAGAATAGTATTAGAGATTGAAATTACTAGGGTTTACAAGCGAAGCTTTTTAGGGAGAGTAGTAAGTTAAATATATAAATAAAAGTAACGATATAAGCTATAAGCAAAGAAAAATTTATCAGCCGAGAGGCAAGGTCTTTAGAGTAATTAGAGAGAATAAAGATAAATATGGAAAGAAAAATGGGTTTTAAATAAGATGAGATTTCTCGGTAGAGAAATGATCGATTATGGAGGGGTTATTGATGAACTACCAGGGCCTGGTCATCCATCAGGAAATATTCATACAGCAGGTTCACCAACCCGTCATCCTTCAAAGTCAATTTTTAATTCAATAGAAGGAGGAAAAGCATTGCGTCAATCTGAAATAAAGGCTCATTGGGAAATGAAAGGTAATCGATTAATTCAAATAGGTCCAGATGAATGGATTGACCCAGGGCATTAAAATAAATGGAAAAGAGGAAGGCGATATGTCGTTATCAAAATTATTAAAGATTAAAGAAACATTTGATATTATATATATAGTAGGTGTAAATTTAAAAAGTGGTGAGATTGAAACAATTGGCGATAAAAGTAAACTAGTTTATGATGACCTTGTAACTGATCTTTTTGATAATATCGATTCTATTTATTCACTAGATAAGTCAATTGAAGGACAAAGAATGCCTCAAACTTGGAGACAGGGAGAAGTAAAATGTATTGTCTGTAAACCAAGTAATAATATACTTGTTGGTTTATTTTATAATGAATATAGGGATACAATAGAATCATATCAATGGAGTAAAGAAGTAAATAAGGAATTAGAAGCAATCTGGAAAAAATAAAATAATAAAAGAACCTATAAAATTAATTTTATAGGTTCTTATTATTTAGAAAAAGGCTTGAAATTACTTTACATCATTTAGCATATTACAAGTACAAAGTTGGAATTTATAGACTAAGTAAAGAGGAATATGCGGAATGGTTATAGGGTTTACAAGCGTGGTTTAAGGTTAAAGAACGTGTTTTAGGGTTTAAAAGTTAAAGCTTCTTAGGGAGAGTACTAAGTCAAATATATAAATAAAAGTAACGAGATAAGCCAAAAGTAAAAAAAAATAATTGCCGACAGGCAAGGACTTCAGAGTAATTAAAGAGAATAAAGATAAATATGGAAAGAATAATGGGTTTAATAAGATGAAATTTCTCGGAGAGAAATAACCGACGTTTTTGAGTTCTCCATTTTCCACTTTCAACTAAGCGAAGCGAGAAGATCCAAGTGGAAACATACCAATACTGCCATTATTAATAAAAGCAGGAGCAGGTGGAGCAGCTGACTTAATGATGCAAGTAACAATGAATTACTTCTTTAATCCAGTAACAAAAGGAGATTTAGATAAGTCATTTGATGAAGTAAACTGGTGGCAAGTAGGAAGATCAGCAGCAGAAGCGTTAATACCATGGAAAACCCCAGGAGGAGTATTAGGAAAAGCAGCATTTGCAGCCGTAGGGGATGTAATGGCAAATGCCCTACATCAAGGATCAAATTATTCCAGAAAGAAAGCAATAAAAGATTTTGCTGGAGGATTTATAGGAGATCTAATAGGAAGTGGAATAGGAAAAATAATTGACAAATATGGATCAATGGCTGTAGCAAAAGGATTAAAGAAAATCGGAATAGATGATGATTTAATCAAAAAGATTACAGGAAAATCAGTGGAAGAAAGTACAGATATTGCTGAGAAATCCATAAAAGATGCCACTCAAACAACAGGATCTAAAGCTCTAGTAGATAATAACACATATAAGAATAGAGAAATAGAGATATATTCAGACAAAAATGGAATAACAATAGAAGCTGATAATCGAATTACTGAGCCTAGTAGAATGTTGCCAGAGAGTTCAGCGAGTAGTACACCTAAGAGTACACCAAAGAGTAGTAAAATAGAGTTAAATAATGAAAAAGTATCTTTAAAATATGAAGATGGTAGAATAGTCAAAAAAATTGAAAATGTTAATGATGGATATAAAGCAAATTCTATTCCTTTAGAAAAACCAACGGCAGGAGATAGTAAAAGCTTTGAGTTTTTGAAAAAGGGAGAGAGTACAGTTAATACACTTAGTGAAGTAGATATACGAGCGTATAGGGGGATTGAAAATCCAAGTGTATTAGGAAGATATGAAGCAGATTTAAGATTGATTGTAGATATGCCGTATGTTGGTAAAGGAAGTTCAAAAGCAAATGCTGAAGGATGGTTAAGAGATTCTAATTATTATTGGGGTGAGATGCTAGAAAGACATCCTGATGCCTTCAGTTCCTTCAATAAAAGTATTATTGAAGGTAAGCATCCGACACTAAGTACTCCAGTTAATGATGCTACTTTTAGAGGGTATTTTGAGCAATATGATGTACAGGGAATTCGTGGAACTCAATTACTTCACCATCATATCGGTGGAGGAGGTCAAGCATTTGGAATACCAAAGCCACTTCATCCAGGATTTGGTGGAATCCACAATGCTGAAAAGAATCTAGGAATATGGGGTAGTGATAGTCCATATGCAGAAATGCTTCAAAAATTCATTAATAAATGATAATATTGAGATGAGGTGAATATTGTGAAGAAAGAGATGAAAAAATATTTTAACCAACTTATAGAAGCATGGCAAGGATTTAATAATTCATATCCTAAAGTACCATGGAATGATGCAGTAACATCCATTATATATGAAGGAGAAGTTGACGAAGACGAATATATAGGATGGAAGCCTATTGAAAAAAATGTTGTTCATGATTTTCTAGATATAGAGAACGTATTGGGAGTTACGTTTCATGAATCTATAAAAGATTACTTTAATTCTTATTGGTTTGCTGAATTGGCAGGGTTTTATAAGTCATATAATATAATACTTGAGCCAGTGTTACCGGGTATTGAATTAAATAATTTTCTCACTCAATTAATTGGTTATAAAGAGGTTCATGAAGGAAAGTTAGATAATATTCCGTTAGGAGTAGAAGGTAGAAATAGCTTCTTAGTAGTTATTGATAATAATACTGGTATTGTAAAATTAGAAGACTTTGAAACAGGAAGATATGAAGTTATATCAGATAGTATTGAACAACTAATATTTGATATTAAATTAAAAGCCTAGAGTTAATATCAGTAACTCACTAATAATATGAATTAAGTTCAATTTGAAATGGTGCGAAAAGGTGATGGAAATGACAAATCAAGTCGTTCCATCACTTTTTCATTAAATAATATAATTGAAAGCGTGTTTTAGGGATTAAAAGCGAAGGTTTTAAGGTTTAAAGGCGGTAGCGTTTTAGAGTAAGAAGTGAGTAGGATTAATAAATAAAAGTGACGAGAAAAACAAAAGCAAAGAAAAAATAATTAGCCGAGAGGCAAGGACTGTTTAGGGTTTAAAAGCGTTAGCTTCTTAGGGTTAGTAGTAAGTAAAATATACAATAAAAGTAACGATATAAGCTATAAGCAAAGAAAAATTTATCAGCCGACAGGCAAGGACTTCAGAGTAATTAGAGAGAATAAAGATAAATATGGAAAGAATAAAGGGTTTTAAATAAGATGAGATTTCTCGGTAGAGAAATGACCTGCATTCTCAATTCTCCATTCTCCATTCTCAATTAAGCGAAGCGAGAAGGGTTTGCCCCATATGGAGAACCAATTTCACCAGTAGCGAAGAACGCAAGACTAACAAATAGCTACTACGGATATACAGGTGAAATGCATGATATAGAAGGAAGAATGTTGTATCTAAGGGCAAGATACTATGACTTTAATACAAGTCAATTTATGCAGCAGGATACAGTGTTAGGGGATATAAAGGAGCCGTTAACAAGGAATTTATATCTTTATGGAAAAGGTAACCCATTGACATATGTGGATCCGAGTGGGCATAGAGCTGTATTGATGGAAGCTGTAGATGGTGGAGGTGGATACACTTTCAATCTATATGAAGAAGTTCAAAAATTGTATAAAGAAGTGGAAAAACTGAAACAACCATATAAGAAAGATCCATATAATTGGACAAATGAGTTACAGTATAAATATTTAACAATTTATACAGCATCTGATAATATACTTCCATGGAATAAAAAGTTACATAACACATTAAAACCGTTATATAAAGAATATAATTATGAAACACGTATAAAGAATAAATATGTAAAAGCTTTTATAGGGGGAGTTACCCAAGGGCTTTATGCAGGAATAGAAGAAGAAGTGGCTGACAAGTTAGTCGCTACTGCAATAGAAAAGATAATAAAGAGGTCGAGAAAGCTAGCTAAAGTGGCTGGAAAAGAAGCACTTGAATTAGCTGCAAAAGAAACAGGAGAAGAGGTCATTGACAAAGTTGCTAAAGAGACAGGAGAACAAGTCTTTGAGAAAGGTGCTAAAGAAGTTGGTGAAGAAGCATTAGAAAAGGGCATTAAGGGGACGGATGATGTTGGAAGAAATCCTTTAGATATTGTAAAAGAAACAGATATGTTTGTGGATTATATGAATGAATCAGGTACAGTAATACGTGATCCAAAACAAACACAGAATTCTATTGCTGATTCAATCAGTAAGAATTTAAGTAGCGCAGATATTGGTGTAAGCACAGAAGCAAAAGTAGCAGATTTTATAAATAAGAATACTGATGCTACAATAACGGATTTTGGTAATAAAATTAAGTCTAAAAATGGAAATGTTTTAGGAGATATTGACGTTGCAACAGAAAATATTTTAATTGAAGTAAAAGCATCAATTTCATCTGTTAAAGAAAAACAATTATATAAGTATATTGATAGTTCTAAAAATACATATTTAAATACTGGAAATAAGCAGGTTATATTGTATATTGATGAAACTATAGATATGACTAATCTGAACAATGTAAGATTGGTGGAAAAAATAAAAAATATGGGAATAACTATTATTAATAATATGAATGAATTGAAAGGAGTGACTAAGTAATGGGGTTATCTGGAATTTTGTTGAAGAAGAAGGAGGAATTTGACTTTGATAAGTTAATATATGATATAAGGTATGCAGCTAATAAAGCTAGTATTATCTGTTTGGATGGAATTGAATTCGAAAAGAATGATGATGGTAGATATGAATTTATGACATTCGTTCTTAAAGATAATGAGGTGGATACTGATAATCAATTTATTATGTATGCGTATAATGATGTTGAAAATATGTTAGATGGAATATTTGACTTTATTGATGAGAAAAATAACTATCAACAATGTATTAATATTGAGGACTTTAGGGCGTGCAAAATGCTTTTGAATTTTATATATGAGTATATGAAATTAAATTTGTATGATATATTTTATAATGAATTAAAATGGTATTATACATTTGAGGATATTGAAAAAATAGCTAAAAGCGAGATATTTGACTCAGAATGGTGTTATAAAAATCCTTGTAAATAAAAAACTATCAAATAGATTTTTGGAATCTGAAATTTTAGTATCTAATTATTTACTGCATAATTTACTTTAAACTCGCTACAAAAAATTGAAAGCATGAATAGATGAATTAGTGTAGTTGTTATAACACAGGTTGATACTTGGATTCTAGTAAATTTAACCTAATAATATTAATAATGCAGTTAAAAGATGAAATGAATCAGCTGAAAAATAAGTAGGCTGGTTCATTATTTTTTAAAGATATAGAATAGTATTAGAGATTGAAATTATTGATGTTTATCACTAATGAACTATAAGATGGACTTTGCCCTAAGAGGGTGTTAAAAGGTTTAAGAGGGTAAGGTTTTAAGGTCTGAAAGCGTAAGCTTCTTAGGGTTTACAAGCGAAGCTTCTTAGGGATAGTAGTAAGTTAAATATATAAAAAAAAGTAACGATATAAGCTAAAAGCAAAGAAAAATTTATCAGCCGAGAGGCAAGGACTTCAGAGTAATTAAAGAGAATAAAGATAAATATGGAAAGAATAATGGGTTTAATAAGATGAGATTTCTCGGTAGAGAAATGACCTGCATTCTCAATTCTCCATTCTCCATTCTCAATTAAGCGAAGCGTGAAGGGCCACTCAAACAACAGGATCTAAAGCTCTAGTAGATAATAACACATATAAGAATAGAGAAATAGAGATATATTCAGACAAAAATGGAATAACTATAGAAGCTGATAATCGAATTACTGAGCCGAGTAGAATGTTGCCAGAGAGTACAGCGAAGAATACTCCTAAGAGGACACCAAAGAGTAGTAAAATAGAGTTAAATAATGAAAAAGTATCTTTAAAATATGAAGATGGTAAAATAGTCAAAAAAATTGAAAATGTTAATGATGGATATAAAGCAAGTTCTATTCCTTTAGAAAAACCAACAGCAGGAGATAGTAAAAGCTTTGAGTTTTTGAAAAAGGATACGGGTGAAGCTACTACTACAAAGATTTTTTCAAAAGAAAAGATACAATGGACTGCAACAAGAACTAAAGGAACCCAACAAACTTATGAAATTTTTCAGAGAAATGATATAGACTGGGATTATATAAGAACTTCTGGTGATAAGTGATTTATAGGAAAGACTAATGCAGAAGCAGCAGCTAAAGGGCTTGCCCCTCAACTTTCAGATGGTAGTTTTTCAATGTTACATCATATAGGACAAGATTCAAGGGGGGCTTTAGCTGAAGCAAGTACGAGATATCATGGAGTTGGAAAGTATGGACAGCATATATTGCACAGTCAATATGGTAAAAATACTCCTCATCCAAATTTTCCAATTAACAGAAAGAAATTCAATGTAGATACACGTGAATATTGGAAATGGCGTGTACAAAACAGATAAATGATACAGGAGGATTTTTAATATGGAAAACATAGAAGGATTAAAAGAGAGATACTTAAATTTGTATCCAAGTGATGGTGTGGATGAAGATGTTTTATCTAGGATAGAGAATATACTTAAAATAAGATTACCAAGGGATTTTTGCAAAATTGCTTCATTTTATAGTGGAGGATATTTAGGAGGAATAAGTAATTATTCATTTTCAGATACTGATGGTAGTACTAATATTATTGAAGAGACTATCAGATTAAGAAAAACTATAAACTTACCTGTAAGATTTATAGTTTTAGCTGAACCAGCAGAAAGTCTTATTGTTATGGATACAGAACATACACCTTCTATAATTTGGTGTGATGCTGTAGAGGCTTCAAAGTTAGGAACTAAATCATTTATCTCAATACCGGATGAATGGAGTAGTTACATGGAATATTTTTCTCAATTACTTGAAGATGAGGAAGAAGAGTTATAATAAGTGGATGCATAATTAATTAGAATAAGTTTGCATAAAAATGAGAATTTTATGATTTAATTAAAACAAATCAAATTTGGACATAAATAATACTGCATAACTTAAATTCTGTAGTCAGTTAGAAAAGAAAGTACAAAAAAACACCTACAACAGCGTAAAACAGCAGTTTAGGTGTAGAGGTAATAAAAACTAAAGATAACTAATCAAAATTAAAATAAAAGACAAATAACCAGCAATCTAAGACTAACACGGGAAGTGAATTTTCTGGGTTAGTCTTTCTAAATAACACATCTGAAAGAGCTTAGGCGACTTTAATGCGCAAGCTTTGATGAATTAGTAGTAAGTAAGAAAATATAAAGAAAAGTAGTGGATAGGCAAAAAGTCAAAAAAAGTTATTTAGCCGAGAGGCAAGGACTAAAGAATTACTAGATCATTTTAAAAGTTAGGAAATTAAAAATTTTGGATATAAAATGTTTAAGAAATAAAAAATATGTTATATAATTAAAGATAATAAATTATAGGTGGTGAATGTATGTTAAAAGGATTGCTAGACCCTAAAATAGATTTTGTTTTTAAGAAGATATTTGGATCAGAGAAGCATCCTAAGATATTGATATCATTTCTGAATGCAACAATGAAGCCGGAAAGTCCAATAGTGAGAGTTGAGATAAAAAATACCGATATAGAAAAACATTTTTTAGAAGATAAATTTTCAAGATTAGATGTAAGAGCAGAAACAGATGAAAAGGAAATAATAAATGTTGAAATACAATTGAAAAATGAGTATAACATGATAAGAAGAAGTCTTTATTATTGGAGTAAATTGTATGAAGAGCAACTTGGAGAAGGTGAAGATTACTCAAAGTTAAAAAGAACAGTATGTATTAATATACTTAATTTTAAATATTTGAAAAATGAAAGATTTCATAATGGATATAGATTAAAAGAAAGAGAAACGAATGAAGAATTAACAGATGTAATAGAAATACATTTTATAGAAATTCCTAAATTGAAAGAAAATAGTAATGAAAAAGATATGCTTGTTGCATGGACAGAATTTTTAAAGAACCCTGAAAGTGCAAAAATCAGAGATTTAGAGATGAGTGTAGAAGAAATAAAAGAAGCAAAAGATGAACTAGTTAGAATAAGTAATGATAAAGAAGAAAGAGCTTTATATGAAATGAGGAGTAAAATTTTAAAAGATAAAATAAGTGCTTTGAATAAGGCAAAAGAAGATGGTAGAGAAGAAGGCAGAGAAGAAGGAATTGAACAAGGTAAGCTAGAAATAGCAAAAAATCTTTTAGATATATTAGATGATGAAACTATATCTCAAAAGACTGGACTAGAAATTGAGAAGATAAAAGAACTTAGAAATAAATAAAAATATAGTTTTATAGATTGATAAGAAACTAAAATAATACTATGATAAAGTGGTAGTAACAGGTAATAAAACTGTTACTACCATTAGTTTTTTGATACAGTTTTACTCTTAAGGGGACGGGTAAAGCTAAACAATTTGATATTGTTACTTACAAACCTAGTAATTCACCATTAGAAAATCATCATGGAATAATGGATGCTTGGGCTAAAAATAATATACCAGGATATAAATTATATGCATCTAAATCAACTGCAATAGCATTGACTAAACCACAACATAATGCAACAAGGTCTGTTTATGGTAAGTGGAAAGTTAAAAATTTTGGTTTTAGAGGAAAAGTTGACTGGAAAAATGTTTCTCCGCGTGAAATTCAACAATTAGCAGAAGATATGTTTGATGCTGCTAATGTGCCACAAGCTTCAAGAAGAGAGTACTACAAGGAATTTCATAAATACATTTATGGATTAGAATAATAAGGAGGAGATAATTTGGAGATAAAGGATTTAATAAAGAAAATAGAAAAATTATCAGACTGTAAGGTTTACCCACCTGAGGGGTTACCTAAAATAGATAGCAAACATAAATTACCTAAAGATGTTGAGGAATTTTATACTATTTGCGGAGGTATTTCTTTATTTGAAAGCAAACCCTATTCTCTTAAAATAGTAAGACCAGAAGAGGTTAGTTTGGCAAATCCAGTATTAATTGACAAAGAAATCATTGATAGTGAAATGGAGAAAGGGACATATGATTCAGAAATATCTACAGATTGGTATATTATTGTAGACCTTTATGATTCTAATTATATAGTTATAGATTTTAATCAAGATAGATTAGGAAGATGTTATCAGGCGTTTTGGGATACGTACCCATCAATGGGTGATACTCCGATAGTAGCAAAATCTTTTAAAGAGCTGCTAAGATGTCTAATAGTAAATAATGGAGAATACTGGTATTTCTTAGAAGATAGTTTCGAGCAAATTGGAGATGCATATGATGACATTAATTTGTAATAAATCAAAGTCACTACAAAAATAAAAAAGAACTCACTGCAGAAATTTGATATTTGGTGAGTATTAGAACCAATTGTTGGAAGTACTATATTTAATAAAAATTAAAAGTAATAGTTTTTACTGCATAAATTAAATTCTGTAGCTAGATAATGAATTAAAAATAACACTATGATAAAATGGTAGTAATAGGTAAAAAACTGTTACTACCATTAAATTTTAGATACAGTTTTTCGCCTAAGGGGGTAAGTAATTCTGAAATTGTGTTGCCAAGTAAACCATATAAAAATGGAACTGAAGGTCATTGGGAAACAATACTTGATGAAGTAGAGGTTATGAAAAATAGTGGTGATTATAAAAAAATATATGTAAATAAAGGTCTTAGCAATGAAATTCCAGGAGCAAAACCTAACAGAAGACCAGATGTAATGGGTGTTAGACATGATGGTATAATAGACCAGGTTGAAGTACCAAGTAAAACAGATGACCCAGCAGCTTTACTTGATAGAATGATTGACAATCAAAGAATAATTGGAAATAGAGCTGGTACAATAAAAGTTAGACCTATAAAATAATAAGGAGAATATGAATATGGAGAAAGAAACAATAACAATTACAATATATGGAGAAAATATTGATAATGATTTTAAATGGGAAGACTGGTATGAAGACGCTAAAAAAATAATTGAATCATTAGGTTATGATTATAATTATGTAGGTATAAGAACTCAAAAGCTTAATTCTGGAAAAGTAATGAAATTGAGTAGAAATGAAAAAAAAGTTCTTAATGAAATTCAAAGCGGTCAAGAAATTAAGTACATTTCAATGTTTTCATTACCACAAGATTTTGAAAGTGCTTCTTTTGATTATGATGTAATGATAGTGAGGAATTCTCAGTTTATGACATTGACAGTTAATAAAGGTGATTTTAATAAAATAGATGAACAAAAATTATTACAACTGTTAAGCAAATATGTTAATAATGTACATGGCGAAATATATGAAATGGATAGATATGAGTCACCATTAATTTATGCATCAAAGGCTAATCCAGCATCATTTTTTAAATCACTAAAGGTAATTAAAGAGATAAGTTAAATGCGAAATTATAAATTAACTGACTTCATAAAATATGAAATCTAATAAAATATGAAATCTAATAAAATGAGCAAATTAATAGGTTTAATTTAAATATTTTACTCCATAATATTAATAATGTAGTGAAAAGATGAAATGAATCAGCTGAAAAAAAAGTAGGTTGGGTCATTATTTTTTAAAGATATAGAATAGTATAAGAGAGTGAAATTATCAGGTTTACAAGCGAAGCTTCTTAGGGATAGTAGTAAGTTAAATATATAAATAAAAGTAGCGGATAAGCAACAAGTCAAGAAAGTTATTAAGCCGAGAGACAAGGACTTTAGAGTAATTAGAGAGAATAAAGATAAATATAGAAAGAAAAATGGGTTTTAAATAAGATGAGATTCTCGGTAGAGAAATGACCGATAAAAAGTATTGTAGAGGAACAGATGAGAACATTATTTTGAAGGTGTTTTTTTAAAAATAGTATGAATTTATAATAATATATGATATAATTCAGTTATTAAAAAATTTAAATAACTTGTAATAAAATTACGATAATGGCAAACTTATTGAAAGGTAAGGACGCAAAGCTACGGGCCTAAGGAAAAAAATCTAAGGTCGCCGGGTTACCGAATAGTTGATTATATGAATGTTAAGAAAAAAGCTTTGCATGCTATTATCGTGCAAAGCTTTTATTATATTAAAAAGGTGGTGAAAAATAAATTACATAGGAGGAGAATAAAATGAAAAGGATTTCTAAAAAAACTGTTAGAGTTTAAATTATTTAAGATAGTTTCAAAGAATAGTGTTAAAAAAGGGGATAAGGTAGTTGTAATAGGGAGTACTGAAGGATTACAAAATACTATTTCTCATGGTATAGTTAGGGGTTTTAGATATGAAGAAAACTTAGGTTTAATCCAGATTACAGCACCGATAACACATGGTAGTTCGTTTAGGATGTCCTTTACTATATATGAAGTGAGAGGTGATTGGGGTTAATGCAGCTGGATACGACAGTGGGAATATTAATTTTGCTATTGTTATTGATTATGCTAAAGTATGGATAAATGAATTAAATAGAAAGAAATTATAATTATTTAAAATACTATCATAAAAACACTTTGGTGATTGATTTGATTATCAAATAATTAGAAAGAGAATCAAATTATACTTATTTGGAGAGGAATGGGATTACAAAATAATTTATTTGTTTTAATACTAACTATAAATATTAATTCAAGGAATCTTAAAAAGGGTTCCTTGAAATAGTTGTAAGGAAGAGGTTTACATAAAATTAAGAAAAAATAATATTACTAATATATTGTTACGAATTGTAAGATACAGTAATACAAAAAAGAAAGGATGATACCATGTATGAGTCAAATCTAAAGAATCTTTTATCTAAACATGAAATTATTTATTGTGTTGTAACACATTTAGATAAAGGAGCTATGGAGACATTTGGAAATAAAGAGGAGTTAGAATATCAAGGACTTATACAAACGAACTTTTATGATATTGATAATGTATATTCATTAAATAATTCCTTAGAAGGACAAGAGTTACCAAAATTATTTAGACAAGGTAAAGTGGCGTGTATAATATTTAAGCCAACTAATAGTGTTATTGTTGGAATGTTTTATCATGAAAAAAGAGATTTTCGTGAGTATTGTAATTGGAGTAAGGAACTTAATGAAGAGGTTAAGTTGCTGTGGAAGGAATAGATGTTTATGCAATATTTATTTGAAACTTGGAAACATACTTTTGATGATGAACCAAATGAGTTTTATATGGAACTTAATAAAGAAAGAAATCAAGAAAGGGTATTGGAAGTATTTGCAGATGGAGAATTTGCATATGCTACAACTGATTATGAATATAATACTTGTTTAGCAAAATATGCATATCCTAGTATTGATGAAATTAATTCAACTGAAGAATTTAGTGCTAAATTAATAACACAAAAAGAGTTCCATGTAAAATGGAAAATAATAAAATCAAAGTTGAAATATATGTAAGAAAAGAATAAAGAATATAAGTTTTTGAAGTGAAGGGTGTTGATAATGTGAATTTAATTAAAGAGTTAACTTTAGATATAAATGGATTAGGGATAATTATGTACTCAGATTTTGCTACTTCACATATAACAGAGGGAGAAGATTATTTATCCCAAAGTTATCAAACACCTCAGCAGGTTGCAAATCATATTATGGAAGGCAGTATAGTTGGATTCTGTACCAGTTCTCCGGGAAGATATATTTTGAATGTTAGAAGAGGTTACCCAACAGAATCAGACTTAAACTTGGCAGAGTTTAAATTAAGGCTTGGTATTGAGATAAGGGATGGTAGGATGTGTATAAGAGATTTATATGATTTAATGAGTTGGAGAGAAAATTGTCCTATTAATCAATGCATTGACTTAGAGAATGGATATTATCATATTACACTTTATGGAGATGTTCCAAGCTCAGGATTATTAGGCGATAGGCAAATAATATATGTTTATTTAAACAAGCTTAATAGCATGCCAGCATTAAGATGTGATGGTGTTCCTATGTTTAGTCAATAATTAGTAATTAGTTGAAATATTAAAAGTAGTTCCACAATGCGGGAATAAATTGCAAATATTTCCTGAGGAATTTGTTAATTACAATATCATAGGAAAGAGAGTAGTAAAATGATAATTAGTGAGATAGAAGTTTTCACAGAGGATATTATGTGGTTTGCAGTGGATAAGAATGGATATATTGGGATGTTTACCTCAAGTGTATATGGTAATGTACCTAGATTTGTATGTGAATCCAGAGAAAAGCTTGAACAATTAGAAAAATATTTTTGTGATGAGCTACGCAATAAGACAGATATAATAATTACTAAAGATGAATATTTAGTTTTTGATGACTATACTGAACTCGCAAGAAAAGGATTGTTTTGCTTTGATGCATTCAAGGATAATAAACATATTGAAAGTTATATTAATGTAATTAAACCGCTAAAGAAATTTAAAGTTAGAGAAACACCTGATGATATTAAGAGAATTCTCAAAGATTGTATTTTTGAACAATTTGATTTTGATAAACATGATGTAATAGATGTAGAGAATGCATATTAGTATAAAATTTTTCAGAAAGATAGTATCGAATGTAAAAAAGAGAAAGTTTTCAGACGAAAGGTAAGGTCTCCATTAAGCAATCCAATTCTTCTATTGAAGAATCAACACCTATACAGTAAACTAGAATAAATGTGTTTATAAAAAGGGGTGTTACTCTTGAATAAAAGAAGTGGTATTCAAATTTCAATAAAAGATATAGAAAATATAAGAGCTTTTAGAGGAATCACTGAAGAATCTAAAAATGAGATATTAAACATAGCAAAAGCAAGGTTATTTGAAAGAGATGAGACTCTGTTTTTTGAAAAGGATCAAATTAATAAATTCTACGGAATTTTATCGGGTAAGGTAAGCTTAGCTAGATATTCAGGGTGGGGACAAAAACGTATCTTCTTTCTATTAGGGGAAGGTGAGCTAATTAATGAGGTGGTTTTTGATGAACTTCCTGTATCAGTTATGTGCGAAATATTTGATGATGCTGTGATTGTGGAATTTAAGAAAGAAGAGTTTCTAAAAGTTATGGAAAAAGACTTTTCGTTAACCCTTAATATAATGAGTTCAATAGGAAAGAAACAAAGAAGATTGTATCGTCAACTTAAGAATACAGTGCCAATAAAGATGGATAAGAAATTAGCAGCAAAGCTATGGAAGTTATCTAGGGATTACGGTATTTCAAAAGGAGAATGGATATTAATTGATCTTAAGATTACAGTAACTTATCTATCTTATATGCTGGGAAGTTCAAGAGAAACTATATCAAGGGCAATGAAAGTTCTTTTAAATGAAGGAGTAATTAAGTGGGATGGTAAGAAGCTTCTTGTCCATGAGGAGTCCTTATTAAAATATTATAGAGATTAGGTAAAATTTTATATTAAAGGAATGAGTGTGTGATAATTATCACATACTTTTTTTGTGGAGTATTTTAGAATTAAAATATATTAATGGAGGATAAATTGTCTAAAATTTATCAATCCTTAAGTTTTAATAAAAGTGATTTTAAAAAGAAGGAGAATTTAAAAAAGGGGGTTTTACAATGTCAGGAGAAACATTAAGAAAATTAGGAAATGCAGCATTGGCTAAAGCAAAGTTTTCAAAGGAGTCAAGAGGGAAATATACTTTAGCATCTGTTTTAGCAGGATTTTATGTAGGACTTGGAATTATTCTTATTATGACAATTGGAGGTTTATTATCAGCAGCAGGGTCACCTTCAACTAAAATTGTGATGGGTGTATCATTTGGTGTAGCTCTTAGTCTCGTTATTATGGCAGGATCGGAATTATTTACAGGTAATAATTATATTATGTCAACAGGTGTCCTTGATAATCGTGTAAGTTGGAGTGATGCTGGTCGTGTATGGTTTTATAGTTTTATTGGTAACTTTATTGGATCAGCAATAGTTGCATTAATATTCGTTTTAGCAGGATTAACAAATGGAGCAACAGGAGATTTTATAATAAAAGTCGCTGGAGCAAAAATGAGTGGAGAATTTATGCCATTATTAGCAAGAGGAATTTTATGCAATATTTTAGTATGTTTAGCTATACACTGTTCTTTTAAGATGGAAAGTGAAACTGGAAAGTTAATTATGATCTGGTGGTGTTTATTCGCATTCATTACTAGTGGATTTGAACATAGCATCGCAAATATGACTATTTTTTCAATAGCATTATTTATGCCTCATCCAGAGACAATCTCTGTAATGGGAATGATGAACAACCTGATTCCAGTAACAATAGGTAACTTTATCGGTGGAGGTATAATACTAGCGGGAAGCTACTTTATCTTAGGTAAATCAAAATAATAAGTGAAGTGGAGGGTAAGGTCAATGAGTTTTAAAATTTCTTTAAGTAAAACTATGTTTAATGAGAGTTTAGGAAAGTTAAAAGAGGAATATAAAATATATGCTCCTGTTTCAATGTCATTTAAAGGACGTTTTTCAGATACAGATTCCATTAGATATAAAGAGGTTGGTACATTAGAGGAGATTGAGTTTGATAAAAAGTCACATTTCTCACATAAAGAAGTACTATTACCTATTACTCAAGTGTTATTTCATTTCACTGAGGATGAATATTCGATGCCTACAATGGATAAGAAGAAGGTGCTTGTGTTCTTAAGGTCATGTGATCTTCATTCTATTAAAAGAATTGATCAGATTTATTTAAAGAATGGAGAGATAGATCCATATTATAAGCAGGTTAGAGATCGTATTAAGTTTGTGCTTATGGGATGTGAAAAAAGTTTTAGAAATTGTTTCTGTGTAAGTATGGGAACAAATAAAAGTGATGATTACAGCTTAGGTTTAAAAATAGATGATGAACAAGTAATGTTAGATATCCAAGATAGTGAATTAAAGAATTATTTTAATGGAGAAAAAGTAGAATTTGAGGTTCCCTTTGTAACTGAAAATCATACTAAGGTTAACATTCCAGAGGGGTTAACTGGTGATGTTAAAGAGGCTGAACTATGGAGAGAGTATGATAAGAGATGTATCGCATGCGGGAAATGCAATTTTGTATGTCCGACATGTACATGCTTCTCAATGCAGGATATCTTCTATAAAGATAATGAGAAGAATGGTGAGAGAAGACGTGTATGGGCTTCTTGTGAGGTGAAGGGTTATACTGATATGGCAGGTGGTCACAGCTTTAGACAGAAAAATGGTGATAAAATGAGATTTAAAACCCTTCATAAAGTATATGATTATAACAAGCGATTTGGTTATCATATGTGCGTAGGTTGTGGTCGTTGTGATGATGCATGTCCACAGTACATTTCCTTCTCAGCTTGTATAAACAAATTAGATGATTATACAAAGGGGGAGAGAAAATAATGAAAAACGTGTACATGCCTTTTAAATCAGAGATTTTAGATATAATTCAACATACAGATATAGAATATACATTTAGAATGGCATACAAAGGTGATGTAAAGCCTGGGCAGTTCTTTGAGGTTTCAATCCCTAAGTATGGTGAATGCCCAATCTCAGTATCAGGAATAGGTGAAGACTATTTGGATTTCACAATACGTCGTGTAGGTAAGGTAACAGATGAACTTCATAAATTCAAAGTAGGAGATGGTTTCTGGTTAAGAGGACCATATGGAAATGGATTTGATGTTAATTTATATAAAGGTAAGGAAGTAATAATAGCAGCAGGTGGTAGTGGTTTAGCACCTGTTAAAGGAATTATTGATATTATATATGAAACACAGAAAGAGTATAAAGACTTTAACCTTTTAGTAGGATTTAAATCTCCTCAGGATATTTTATTTAAGAAGGAACTTAAAGTTTGGGAAGAGAAGATGAATGTTACTCTTACTGTTGATGGTGCTGAAGATGGATATGAAGGTAATGTAGGGCTTATTACAAAGTACGTAGAAGGTGTAAAGGTAGCGAACAAGAGTAATACAGCTGTTATAATTGTGGGACCACCAATGATGATGAAGTTTACTGTTAATACATTCTTAGATGCAGGTATCCCAGAGGAGAATATATGGGTATCTTATGAAAGAAAAATGCACTGTGGTATTGGAAAGTGTGGACACTGTAAAATGGATGATACGTATATATGTCTAGAAGGGCCAGTGTTTAACTTTACAAAAGCCAAGCAGTTATTTGATTAAGGGAGGATTGAATATGGATATTAATACTAAAAAAGTTACTAAAAATGCCTTTAGAATAGTAAAAGATAGATATATGACCTCTCTGAGAGTTAGGGTTCCAGGTGGAAGAATAAATACTGAACACTTCTTGGTGCTTAATAAGATTGCTCAGGAATATGGTGATGGAGATGTTCATTTAACTACAAGACAGGGGTTTGAGATCACTGGAATTAAAATGGAAGATATGGATAAGGTAAATGAATTAATTCAACCAGTGATAGAGGGCCTTGAGATAAATCAAGTTAGTCCAAACACAGGTTATCCAGCAGCAGGAACACGTAATGTAGCTGCATGTATAGGAAATAGAGCTTGCCCTAAAGCTCAATACGAGACTAGTGGATTTGCAAAAAGAATTGAAGATGCTATTTTCCCTAATGATTTCCACGTAAAGATTGCTTTAACTGGGTGCCCTAATGACTGTATAAAAGCTAGAATGCACGACTTTGGTATCATTGGTATGACATTACCTGAATATGAGAAAGAGCGTTGTGTAAGTTGTAACCGTTGTGTTGATAAGTGTGAAAAGCTTTCAACTGGTGCATTAAAGATGGATAATTATAAGATTGTACGTGATCATGATAAATGTATTGGATGTGGAGAATGTGTACTCAACTGCCCAACTAATGCGTGGACACGTAATGAAAATAAGTTCTATCGTCTAGCAATAATGGGACGTACAGGTAAGAAAAATCCAAGACTTGCTGAAGACTTTATTCTTTGGGTAGATGAAGAAAGTATTATTAAGATAATTAAAAATACTTATGATTATATTGATGAATATATTGATAGAAGTTTACCAAAAGAGCATATTGGTTATATTGTTGATCGTACTGGATTTATGGAATATAAGAAGTGGGCTCTTAAAGATGTTGAATTATCACCAATGGCTAAAGTGGAAGTTAATATTTATTGGAGCGGAATACATTACTAGAAAATTTCTACCCCTGGGGCCCAGGGGTATTTTCCACAGGGGTAGATAAAGGAGTAGATTACATTGAAATCAAGAACTTTACATCATTTTTGTATTCAGACATCTTGTTATGATGATACAATTGATTTTTATACTAAGGTTTTAGGATTTGAATTAGTAAAGGAAGATATATATGTTCCAAAGAGAATAAAACGAGGTTGGTTGAAGTATAATGAGTTATTATTTGAAATTCTACCGCCTAAATGTTCAAGTCCCTATGGTGAGTATGAAAAATTAAATCAAGGTATACCTCATTTTAGTTTTATTGTTGAGAATGCTCACGAGGAGTTAGAGGAATTTAAAAACAGGGGATTTACAAATTTCAAAAAGAAACATGGGAAAATTATTTATAGAATAAAAGGGGGATATCAGTTTAAATTGGTAGCTCCTGAGGGTACAGAAATCGAAATAAGAGACAGCGAAATGCTTTAAAAGATAATGGATAATGTAAAATAATGGATGGTTCTGACATAAGTCAGAACCTACATTTATGTTGGTAATAAAATAATGTGATTTTACTCCTTTCATTTAGATGAAACATTATATTTGGGAGAAAAATTTTAAGGGCATATTTTCAACGGTATTTAAAAAAAGAGAGAGATGCAACCAAATCACTTTTAAAGGCTAGCTGAAATTAATCTGTTTAAAAATAAATAATAGTTAGACAAGAGGTGCATACTTAGCTATTACATAGAATATTTTTATTAAATTTTTAATATATTTGTATAAAGAAGAGTTGTTGTTATGTAAAATAAAGTGAGGTTGCCATGAGTGAAGATGGAATTAAAAAGTCAGTAGAAATTAATTCAGATGATATGAGAGCAGATGACAAGAAATCAGATGACAAGAAGAAAGTGGATAAGAAGTCTTTAGCTAAAGGTGGACATAGAGGGAAAAAAGCTAAAAAGCAAAAAAAGAAAATAAAAAAGGGGATGAAAAAAACATTCCGTAAAGGATTTAAAAAAGGATTCAAAAAAGGATACGAATTGGGTGTAATAAATAAATCAGAAGAAGTGGCCAGAATTTTATTAATCAGAGACTATGATTTGGATTTAATCAGTAGAGTAACAGGATTAGCAAATGAAGACCTAAGTAGGTTGAAAGAGGAGTAGATTTCTACCCCTCTTTGTTTTATTTAGATAAATAAATTTACATTAGAATCTTCAGCTTCACCTAGGTAATAACCAACTCCGCCTACTTTAACTCCTGGGATTAATTCTTCAAGTTTTAATCCAAGAAGATCCATTGACATTTGGCAAGCAACAATTTCAACACCATTCTTTTGCGCTGATGCTATTAACTCTGGAAGAGATGCTACATTGTGCTTCTTCATTATACCTTTAATCATAGCGCCTCCCATACCCATCATGTTCATGTTAGATAATTTAAGTTTATCTGTACCTCTTGGCATCATAAATCCAAACATTTTTTCAATGAATGATTTATCAACTTTAACTTTTTCAGGGTTTCTTAATACATTTATACCCCAGAAAGTGAAGAACATAGTAACCTTTTTACCCATTGCAGCAGCACCGTTAGCAATAATAAATGATGCTATAGCTTTATCAAGATCACCGCTGAAAACAACCATAGTTTTATTATCACGAACTGGACCAACTGCTTGAGTAGAATCACATGCAACAGAATCAGAATCCATTCCTTTGATTATTTCAGCAGTAATTATACCTTTTTCTTTTACTAAATTAACTAAATTATTTTCAGTTCTGTGACACCAAGCTTTTATGTCTTCATAAAAACCAGGATCAGAAGATTTTATTCTTAATTTTTCCCCATTATTAAGTTCATCCATAGCTTCTTTTGTTCTTAATAATGGACCTGGACAACATAATCCACAAGCATCCAATTCTGTAGTAGCTTTAACATCTAGTTTATCAGTAGCAGCTTCTACTTTAGGAGTATTAATATTTTTAGGCATTTCCGTTGGTTCACCTGCTTTCACAATATTTGCTCCTCTATAGAACTTATAACCACCAGTAATATTCTTTACTTTGAATCCATTTTGCTTAAGAATTCTTTCTGCTATATATCCTCTTAATCCTATTTGACAGTAAACCCAGATTTCTTTATCTTTAGGTAGTTTATCTAGGTTTTCTCTTAATGAATCTACAGGAATGTGAATAGAATCTTTAAGGTATCCATTTTCGCGTTCTAAGTCTGTTCTTACATCAAGTAACACAGCTGAATCAGGAATGTTATCAATTTCTTCAGGAGCTATAATATCAGTTTTTCCTTTTAAGATATTTTCACCAACATAACCTGCCATATTAACAGGATCTTTAGCTGATGAGAATGGAGGAGCATAACATAATTCAAGTTCAGTTAAATCATGTACAGTACCTTTAAATTTCATTGAAGTAGCAATTACATCAATACGTTTTGCAACCCCTTCATATCCAACTGCTTGAGCACCTAAGATTTTACCTTCTTTACCGAATAGCACTTTAAGAGCCATTGGCATAGCACCAGGGTAATAAGAAGCATGGCTTTGAGGGTATAGAAGAGTCTTGTGGTACTCGATTCCTTTTTTCTTAAGAGCAAACTCTGTATTTCCAGTTCTAGCACATGTTAAATCGAAAACTTTTATAATTGATGAGCCTAAAGAACCAGTATATTTTTTATTAGCACCATATATATTATCTGCTGCCATACGTCCTTGTTTATTTGCAGGACCAGCTAGAGGTATAGCTGTTTTACTTTCATCTACATAGTCTTTTACTTCAATAGCATCTCCAACAGCATATATGTTAGAAAAATTAGTTCTTAAATGATCATCTACCACTATGTGGCCTTTTGGACCAAGTTCTATTCCAGAATTTTTTATAAATGCTGTATCAGGAGTTACCCCTATAGATAGAATAACCATTTGTGTTTCAATTTTCTCACCATTTTTAAGTGTAACATTTAATTTATTTTCTTCTCCTGCAAATGAAGATACAGGATTGTTTACATAAAGATTAATTCCTCTAGATTTTATTTCGTCCTCAATCATTGGAACTATATCCATATCAAATGGAGTTAGTACATGAGGTGCAGCTTCAATAAGTGATGTTTCAACATTTAGAGAGTGAAGATTTTCAGCCATTTCAACTCCAATAAACCCTCCACCAACTACTACAGCTGACTTAATACTATTTGATTTAATATAATCCTTAATTTTGTCCATATCATTAATGTTTCTTAATGTGAATATATTCTTATTATCTATACCTGGAATTGGTGGTCTCATTGGCTTTGCACCTGGAGAAAGAATTAATTCATCATAACTTTCTTCATAAGTCTCACCATTAGATTTAGTAACTGTAACTTTATTCTCTTTAGCATTAATTGAGCTAACCATGCTATTAATTCTAACATCAACATCTAATCTTGCTTTAAAAGTATCAGGTGTGTGTAAAAGTAAAGCCTCTCTCTCTTTTATCTCATCACCTATATGATAAGGTAATCCACAGTTTGCAAATGAAATATGTGGTCCTTTTTCAAATAACACAATATTTGCTTTCTCATCTAATCTACGAAGTCTAGCTGCTGCAGAAGCACCACCAGCAACGCCGCCTACAACCAATATTTTCTTAGCCATGATAATCCTCCTTGATTTAGAATAATACTTCTATTATTTTTTTTACAGATTCATCTTTAACACTATAATATATTTCTAATCCTTTTCTCTCACCAGATATTATTCCAGCTGATTTAAGTTTCTGAAGATGCTGGGATACTGTTGATTGTGGGAGATCAAGACAATCCTTCATATAATTCACATTGCATTTTCCTTTGTCCAGTAGGCCTGCTACTATACATAACCTAACTGGGTGAGCGATTGCTTTCAAAATTTCTGATATTTCTTCATAAGATTTAATGTTTTTATCCATTAACATCCCCCTCACGTTTGTTATCTTTATATTAGTATATTACGATATATAGATATAGTTGTCAAGAAAATAACAAAAAAATAAAATTTATTTTTATATTAGTATTTACTTTATATAAATAAGTATTCTTGCTATAAGTAAAGGTAATAGTGGAAAGGGGAAATTGCATTAAAAAATTAAGGAACTAAAAAAGGAAGTAACATTTTAAATAATGTACTTCCTTTTTACTTAAATATTTATTTTTTTATTGTACTCATTAATTTCTTTTCTGTACCGTTCTTAATATTCACGAAGTTAGGGCAGTGTTTAATGAAACTAATTGATGCTATGGTAAGTACTATAATTATATTCGCAACACTGAAGAAATATAGTACAGTACCTAGTATAAAGACCATTAATAGCCCCATTGTCCCAAGTGCGATATAGTTGGATACAAGGGTAATAAGAATAATAACCACTGCTCCAATTAATCCGAATCTAATGTCAATTGCAAGCATTGTACCTACAAGAGAGGCTGTTCCTTTACCTCCTTTAAACATAAGAAATACTGAAAATACATGGCCAATTATAGCTGCACCGCCACAGAAATACACTATAGTTTTAAAAGTTTGTGTATCTATTTCAGGAAAATAATTAGTTAATATTAACTTGGCTAATAATATTGGAAACACTGCTTTGAAAATATCTAAGGCACCAACAGCTACTCCGTATTTCCATCCCAGGTTTACAACTGTGTTAGATGCGCCTGGATTACCATTACCTAACTTTCTAATATCAGTTTTCTTAAATGCTTTTGAAATTATAACTGAGTATGAAACACATCCAGAAAGATAGGAAAATGTTATTAAAATCATACTAACAATAATTAAGGTATTCATTCAATTTCTCCTCTAGGATATTTATACTTTTACATAATTAATATCTGTATCTTCTCTTTTTTCCACCAAAAATCTTTTTGAAAATAACTACCAATAAGATAATTAGTACAAGTACACCGATTCCTAAACCAACATAAATAATAATATTGTCTTTTAATAGTTTGCTGCTGCTAATGTTACTATAAAGTTTATATTCCTTGCTATAATCTTTTAGTTTAACAGTTATAGTTCCTAATGGAGTTGACTCATCTATTTTCCAAATATCGAAAGTGTTAATTTTAACATCTATTTCAGGTTCAATTTCTGTTTTATAATATTTTATGTCCTCATTAATTATAAGAGGTATATCAATTGTCTTATTTGGTCCAATAAATGGAATTGCTTTATAAGAAGCAGTTATACTCTTAACGATATCTCCATTTCTTTTAAGAATGTCTTTTTCTTTATTGAAACCATATTCCATTAAGGTATTCATATCCTCAAATACAATAGTATCTTCAGGATAATTATACTCAGAATTCATTACTACACCGATTAAAGTTCTATATTTTTCTTCTGCAATTTTCACATGATAAATAGCAGTTAAACATCTACCAGCTTTGGTTGTATATCCTGTTTTACCACCAATACAACCATCTTTATCTGTATCATCCAGAAGATTTGAATTCCTATTTTCAATTTCTCTTGGAATTGAATTTTGAGTAGAAACTGTTACCTTTTTTGTAGCCATTGTATCTGCTATCCATTTATTTCCCAAAGCTGCTTTTGTCATTAAAGCTATATCATAAGGTGTAGTTAGATGTTCATCAGTATTATCATCTAAACCATTTGGATTAACAAAAGTAGTATCATTCATCCCTAATTCTTGTGCTTTGGCATTCATAGCATCTACAAACTTAGAGCTATCACCGCTAACATTATCTGCTATCATATAGGCTATATCATTACCAGAGTATAATAGTAATGCATACATAGCATTTTCAGCAGACATTTTATCTCCAACAAGAACCTGTTCTACATTTTTACCGTAAGAATAGGCAGGTTGATCAGCTGCGCTTTGAGTATATGTAAGCATATCATTTTTATTGAAGTTTTCAGCTAATAGCAAAGCTGTCATTAACTTAGTGATTGACGCTGGGTATGCTTTACTATCTATATCCTTTGTGTAAATGATCTCACCAGTTTCATAATCATAAACAATTGCTTGAGTACCAATAATATTTGGTATATCCTCTGCCCAAACAAGATTAAAACTTACAATAAATAATATTAAAAATGTCCATAAAGATTTTTTGAAATTTTTCACTTTATACCTCCGCCAATTCTATTAAGTTCATATTTAAAGGCATCTAAAATAAAATAACAAGCCAAAGTTTAGAAGGTTATTCTCCCATGATAAGCAGAACGTTAAGATTGATAGGGTTCAATCAAAAGTTTTTGTTAACTGGGTGTAATCTAAAAACCGACCTATACTGACTAGTTATTTGATATAAGACGACTTATGTATATATATACAATTATATCAGATATGGCAGTTTCTATAAATAGTATTATTGAAATAGTAAGGTTCATAATTATTAACATTTAATAAACTATTATTAGAATATTCTTTATGTTAAACTGTAAGAAATAATACAAAGAACTGTGGGGTTGTTGACTTATGATCGAGAGAGTTAAAAAAATATATAAAGGAAGAAAAGCTAGTTCTATAAATAAATTCAGAGAGGCTGCTGTACTTTTACTCTTGGAAGAGTGCAAGGATGGGCAGGTAAATGTAATATTTGAGAGAAGAGCATTGAAGATGAAATCACAACCAGGAGATATTTGTTTGGCTGGAGGTAGGGTAGAAGATGAGCTGCCTGTAGAGGCAGCTCTTAGAGAATGTACTGAAGAAATCGGGATTGAAAAAGAAAATATAGAGGTTATAGGTGAGTTGGATTATTTAGTTAGTCCTTATGGTCTTATAATATATCCATTTGTAGGGGTAAAGACGGGTGGAGAGTTTAAAGTTAATTCTAGTGAAGTTGAGGAGGTTATAAAGGTGCCTCTTGAATATTTCTTGGAGAATGAACCTATATTGTATGAGATGGAGATAGGACCTACAAATAATGAGAGTTTCCCATATGAACTTATTAATGGAGGGAAAGATTATAAATTTAAAAAAGGAATCATGAAAGAGTATTTCTATAAATATAATGAGAAGATTGTTATATGGGGATTTACAGCAGCAATTATTAAAAAATTCGTAGATAACTTATAAAAATGTAAAAAGATTTAGAAAACGTGAATTTACAGATGAGTGTAAAGTGCTGATATGAGCTAGCATAAAAGGGATGATTTTATTGTGAAATTTTTAAATTAAATAATAAATAAAAAAATTCTGAATTTAATTGTATTTATGAGTGAAAATATGTATAATTAAGGAAATGGGAATTATTAGCGAGAGAGGTGTTAGCATGAAGTTATGTGAGTTTTTATCATTAAGTGGGGAAGATGTTGAATGCTTTACAGATTGTCCCTTTTATAGATGGGATGAAAATGACGGGATTTGCCCATTTGAGGAAGAGGATAGATTAAAGATATTTGAAATGAATGATAATATAGAGTACTTAAGAAATAAATATCCAGGAGCTTTTTAGTATATATAGACAAGCTGTTTTGCAGATTTATCTATAAAAGAATAAATAAATGTGAACAAATATATTAATAATAAAAGTGAGAAAAATATTTTTATTATTGAGGTGTTATATTTGAGAAAGATTAAAAAGTATAATGGTAGGATTAAAAAGATTTCTCTTCCTCGTACGATTGATCTTTTTAAGGTAACAAAACATGAAAAACATGAAGCGTAAAAAAGAAATGGATAATTGAGAATGGAGAATGATTGACATTTCTCTTCGAGAAATTTTAATTGTATTATTCCTTGGACAAGAGGGATTTACTCGTTTCATTGGAATGAAACATTGTAGTTTAAACACAATGAAATATTGTATTTTAAAGTAAAAAGTTGGCGATATTAACGCCAACTTTTTTATTACATTCTCAATTATACATTATCCATTTGTTTAACTGTGTTTTCCACATTTTCCGCCGCAGCCTTTAGTTTTGCCTTCAAGTATTCCTTGAAGGTCATCACTATATCTTTCTGCTTTTACTGAGAAACTATTTTTTCTATATACGATAATAATAGTTTTATAATCTTTAGATATATCCTTACCATAGACTAATGGAAGTTTGTCTACATAATCAGTTATCTTATCTTCATTAACATGATCAAAATAAAAATTAACTTTAGGTCCGCAACCTTTAGTAGAGGCTTCAACTTTGATGCAGTTGATTTCATGACGCTCTTTTATAAACTCCATTAATTTATCATAAGCTTTATAAGATATTTTTATCTTAGGTTTATTCATAATATCACTTCCTCTGGATATTGAAAAGTCAATATCTATTTATTAAATTCAGAAGAATATTTCATAAGCAATTCTTGTTTTAAATTCCATAGATTTTGTGATAAATCTATATAATATGTGTGAGGGTTCTCAAATCTTTTCACTTCTGCCCAAAGATTATCAACTTCTTTTTTACAGAAATCCCTTATATCTTTAACTTCAGGTGATTCGTAAACTAATTCACCTTTATCAAAAATTTTCACCATAAGCTCTTTTGCATAATAATTATTAAGCGTTTTCTTTTTCCAAGTGTGAATAGGATTAAATAAAGTTAGAGGCTTAGTAAAATCAATTTCTTCTCCTCTTATAGTTAACAAATCAGCAATTGCCTTATTGCTATCTTTATCATATATTCTGTAAATATTTTTAAAAGCAGGGTTTGTAATTTTTTCAGGATTCTCAGAAATTTTGATTTTAGGAGTGATTTCTCCAGTCTTAGAATCCTCAACAGCAACAAGCTTGTATACTCCACCGAAAACAGGTTCTGATTTTGCAGTGATAAGTCTTTCACCAACTCCAAAAACATCAAGACAAGCGCCGTTATCAAGAATACTTCTTATAATATATTCATCTAATGAATTTGATGCGATTATTTTCACATCAGGGTAACCTGCCTCGTCAAGCATTTTTCTAACTTCCTTAGACAGGTATGTAATATCGCCACTATCTATTCTTACTCCATTTGGTCTCTTACCAAGTGGTTTTAATACTTCGTCAAAAATCTTGATTGCATTTGGAACACCAGATTTAAGTGTATTATATGTGTCAACAAGTAATGTACAGTTATCAGGGTATGCTTCAGTCCAAGCTTTAAAAGCATCATATTCTGATTCAAATAATTGAACCCAACTATGTGCCATGGTACCAACAGCAGGAATTCCAAACATTTGCTCTGCTATAGTACAAGCTGTTGAAGAACACCCTCCTATATAGGCAGCTCTTGCACCGTAAATAGCACCATCATATCCTTGAGCTCTTCTTGAACCAAATTCCATTACAGGACGATTCTTGGCTGCTCTAGAAATTCTACTAGCTTTTGTTGCAATTAAAGTTTGGTGATTTACTGTAAGTAAGATCATTGTTTCAACAAACTGAGCCTGAATTATTGGTCCTCTAACAGTAACTAATGGTTCTGATGGGAAAACAGGGTTACCCTCTGGAATTGCCCAAACATCACACTCAAACTTGAAATTTTTAAGATAATTTAAGAATTCCTCATCAAATAAGTTCTTTTCTCTTAAATATTCTATATCAGTTTCTGTGAAAGTTAAACTTGAAAGATATTCAGTTAATTGTTGAACACCAGCCATAACACAGTAGCCACCCTTGTCAGGGACTCTTCTGAAGAACATATCAAAATACGCAATTTTATCTTTAACATCGTTCTTTAAATATCCATTAGCCATCGTTAATTCATAAAAATCAACAAGCATTGTTAGGTTTCTATCATTTCTAACATTGAAATTTTTTATGTATTCCATGATTTTTCTCCTTTATATTAATCACATTATTGTCTATAATTAATAATAGTTTTCAGTTTATTTTATTTTAATACTAAACTGTCAGTATTACAAGGAAGAAAATAAGGAGATTAATGAATGTGGTTTAATTTAGATGAATTTCAGTCAGTTGCAGCGAAAACTGATAAGCAAAATGTTTTGGTTGTGGCAACCCCAGGTGCAGGTAAAACAACAACTCTTCTTTCAAGAATTGAATATCTCTTGAGAGAAAAGATGGTTAAAAGTAGAAATATTGTAGTAATGACCTTTACAAAAGCAGCTGCAATGAATATGAAAAAAAGATTTGCTAAGAACAATAAAGATATTGCACCACCTTTCTTTGGAACTTTCCATGGTTTATTTTATAAGATTTTAAAGAATCATGGGTATGAATTTAATATAATAGACAGTGGAAAAGCTTATGGGCTAATAAGAAGTGCTCTGATGGAGTATGTTCAGGATATATCTGATGATAAAGTTAAGGAAATGTTGAATGTTATTTCCATATATAAAAAAGAAGATTTTAATAAGACTATGTTGGATATTGAGTTTTCAATGGATATTTTTGATGAGTGCTACAATAAATATGAAGATTATAAGAAAAAGCATAATTTATTTGATTTTGATGATCTTCAGATTGAGGTGAAAAATCTTTTAGAAAAAGATGAAAGAATACTTAGAGGGTATCAAAATCTTTTTAAACATATATTAGTTGATGAATTTCAAGACTGTGATAGTGGTCAAGTGCATATATTAAAACTTCTAAATAAGGATAACTCAATATATGCCGTTGGAGATGAGGACCAATGTATCTATGGGTTTAGAGGGTCAAGACCAGATTTTATGGTGGACTTCCAAGATACCTTTAAAAATGGTGAAAAGATATACCTTAAAAATAATTACAGAAACCCTAAAAATCTAGTTCAGGTTTCAAATGAACTTATTAAAAATAATAGAATGAGAAATGAAAAAGAACTGAATCCAGTAAATATTGAAGATGGAGTTCTTGAGGTTAACACTCATAATGATGAGAGAAGAGAAATAAGTAAGATTACAGAGAGAGTTATAAAACTTCATGGAATCAATAAATATAATTGGGATGAGATTGCCATTTTAGCGAGAACTAATATGGAGATAACAAAAGTAATTGATTCTTTTATAAGACACAGGATTCCATTTAGGTTATTAGATAAACAATATAATTTTTATGAGCATTTTATTGCAAGAGATATACTTGCTTATTTGAGACTTAGTATTGATCCATATAATAAAGAAGAATTTATTAGAATAATAAACAAACCATTTAGATATGTAAGCAAGAGTATAGTTTTTAAGCTTAAAAATGAAAATCTTAATGGGAAGGATGCTTTTCAGTGGTTAATTGATTGTGAGGATCTTCATCCATTTCAAATTAAAAGCATTGAAGATTTAAAACGTGATGTGCTTATGTTAAATAAATTTTCATTATCATCAGCCATTGAAACTATAATCGGAACACTAGGCTACTATGATTATTTAAGAGATTATTGTGATAGATCCAATTTGCATATTGGTGATTTTGATGAAATTCTTGAAGAGTTCAAAGACCTTGCAAGTGAATACAACACAACTTTAGAATTCCTTGAGCATATTGAAGAATTTAAAACAGAAGTAAAGAAAAATGACCTTACAAAAGAGGGGATTATTCTAAGTACTATCCACGGTGTCAAAGGTATGGAATTTGAAAATGTAATCATCATAAACTGTAATGAAGAGATACTTCCTTATGTTAAAAGCATGCACGAGAATATAGAAGAGGAAAGAAGATTATTCTATGTAGGGATAACAAGAACCTCTCAAAACCTATGGTTAGACCATTGTAGATTCATGAGAAACAGAAGTATGGACCCTTCAAGATTCCTCTATGAGATGGGAGTATTGAGGGAGATGACCCCTGATGATTACAAGGTTGGAGAGAAGGTTAATCATATATCCTTTGGACTAGGTGAAATATCATATCTTGATAAGAAAGAGATTGAGATAGTTTTTCAGAATAATATTAAGAGGAAGTTTGATGTGATGGTTTTGCTTAGGAATGATATGATAAGTAAAATATAAAAGATAACGTAGAGTTGAGAACTGAGAGTTGAGAACTGTGGATATTTCTCTTCGAAAAATTTTAATTTATGTAAATGAAGATTATTATGAGTGAAGAGAATAAGAAATTAAATAATGTATGTTAAAATGGTAGTAACAGGTAATGGTGTTGCTGCCATTGTTTTTTAACTAACATAATACGTAAGGGATGAGTGTAACTAAAGTAATGATTTGGAATGAATTTTTATGTTAATTGAGAAAGCTTTCATAAATTACGTACTAGTAAAGTAGTATATATACCATGGTAGCAATGTTTAATAGTTTAGTACTAGAGGTGATTATTAATGGATAAAACAAAAAAGATGCCAATAAGCATAAGTTATGGAGAGTTTAACACTCATGCAAGTGAATTTTTAGTACCCCATCCATTAAATAAATGTAGCTTAATAGGTATTAGGAGTGGTAAAGAATATTTATATGGAGCAATATCATTTATTGGAGTAGAAATAACAACATCAGATATAATCGATAAAATGATAACTAATGGAATAAAGATAGAAAATGTTGATTTATGTAAAGATATATTAAATAAATATATTGATGAAATATATAAATACAAAATAAGTAATATTATTGAAATTGGACTAGATGAGAATCAAAATCTGATATTGAAAAAGGTTGCAAACAGACCACAATAATAATATTAAGTTACAAATTCAACTGAATAAAAGTTTAAATTTTCCATAATTCATAAAGAGTAAATTAAAAGTATTGGAGGGAATTTCGGTGAAATATTATAAAATCATAGATTCTGATGAATATATAAATCCAGATGATATAATTTGCTATACAGATGAGGAGTTTGAGAATAAATTTAAAATAAAACATTATGACTTAAATGAAGGAAGACTTTTACAAGATTATAGTGAAAAAATTATATTTTATTATGACAGACATAATGGTAACATACCAACAGATTATATATCAAATGATTTAGGATGGCTTATTATATCACTTAAATTTAAGAAAATACTAGAAAGTATTGGTGTTTATAATGTTCAATACATACCAATTGAAATAAGAGAAAAAACAACAAATGATATATTAATAGGTTATAATATTGTAAATATAATTGGCTTAGTTGATGGCTTGAACCTTAATGAATCAGTTTATAAAGTGTTAAAAGTGAGAAATAAGGAATATATATCAGTAACTAAGCCAGCATTAGATATCAATAAACTAAAAGGTTTACACCTAGCGAGAGTCAAGGATTGTGTATTTGTAACATTTGTATCTGAAGCTTTAATAAAAGAATTATTAAATAATAATATAACTGGGTGTGATTTTTTAGAAGTAAAAGTAGTTTGAAATTGATTTAAGTACTTATATGAATTTTATAGATTGTAGAAGGAATTTCTTTATAGGAGGTTTTGCTGATGAAGGATAAAAAAATTGAACAAATAAAAAATGCTTTAGATAATTTTAATTTTAAAAAAACTATAAATTCAATAGAAACACGTAGGATAGAAATTAGCAACATTGAGAGTAAATATAATGTTTATATACCTGATGATTTCAAAGAAGTTCTCTTGAATTATGAGGAACTATTTTTTGACAATGAAGTTAGATATACTCCAATAGAAAATTCACCTTGTACATCTGAAGATGGAAGACAAGCATTTGATGGATTCTTTGGTTTAAAGGGTAGTGACAATTTAGCCGAACAAATAGAATGTTATTTGGGACGTATGCCAAAAAGTTTAATACCAATAGGTGAGTGCAATGGTGGAAATCTAATATGCCTAGGTGTTGATAGAGATTGTTTAGGGAAAGTATATTTTTGGAATCATGAAAATGAAGTAGAAGCTAAAATAATGGGTGGTTACATTAACTATAAAAGTGAAGTGAATAATTATTGGGATAATTTGTATCTTGTAGCTGAAACATTATTAGATTTTATTAATGGTTTGCAAATTTCTACAACTGATCAGCATATAAATGTTGAAGATGTAGAAATATGGTTAGATGATGATTTGCTAAATGATTAAATAAAACGTACTACAATATTCTTATTAGACTAAGTGTATTAAAAATAAATAATGAAATGAGCAAATAAAGTATAAAGATTATAAGATTATTACAAATGAAGTAATGATAATTTTAGTACATAAATTAAAATTAAATCTAGATAATGAACTAAAAGTAACATTAGAATAAAATGTAATGAAACTGATTATACCCTCTAATTTTTAGCTACAGTTTTCTAAAAATAAATAAAGAATAATGACAAAGTTTATAGGGAAAGTATTTATTAGTGTATAAACTAAATTTATATAGTATAATCATTACACATGACTGGAACGAATTAACTAATAAATCTGGACAATGACTGCCTCACTAACCTACAGTAGTTTTATAAGAATTTTCCATGGTGTCAAAGGTATGGAATTTGAAAATGTAATCATAATAAATTGTAATGAAGAGATACTCCCTTATGTTAAGAGCATGCACGAAAACATAGAAGAGGAGAGAAGATTATTCTATGTAGGGATAACAAGAACCTCGCAAAATCTATGGCTAGACCACTGTAGATTCATGAGAAACAGAAGTATGGAACCTTCGAGATTCCTCTATGAGATGGGAGTGCTTAGGGAGATGACCCCTGATGATTATAAGGTTGGAGAGAAAGTAAATCATATATCTTTTGGACTTGGTGAAATATCATACCTTGATAAGGAAAGTATTGAAATAGTATTTCAGAATAATATTAAGAGGAAGTTTGATGTTATGGTTCTGTTGAGGAATGATATGATTTCAAAAATATAATTGAGAATGAGTAGTATAAGAAATTAAATAATTTATGATAAGATGGTAGTAACAGGTAATGGTGTTACTGCCATTGCTTTTAGTTAAGATATACCTAAGGAGACGAGTGAAGCTGTTTACGATGGAGTTAGGATGATTAATAAAAAATATGCTGGGAAAGTATTTGAATTGAGTGGAGACCTAGCTAAAAAATATCCTAATGGTGTAAACTTTTATAAGGCAGGCTTTCCAGATTTTAGTCCATATGCTAAAGCTAAAGTTGAGATAACAGGGTTAACAGGAAAGGCGTCTGATTTTACAAAAGCAAATAAAGCTCTTGGTTGGAAGTCAAAACCAAAAGGATATACATGGGATCAAGTAGAAGATGGTAAAACATTGTTATTAGTAGAAACTAGTTGCAGGCAGCTGTAAGACATACTGGAGGGGCATCATTATTGAAAAAAGCTTTAGTACCATAAAAAAGGAGGATAAAGAATAAATATGATTTTAATTAAATCGCATAATATAATTTTCAATGAACAAAAATTAAAGAACTTTGCATTAAATAAAAAACTCAATTACCAAAAGACTATATAGAGTTTTTAAAGAAGTATAATGGAGGTACACCAGAAGATAATATTTTCAGTGAAGGAGAAATAAACTTCTCTATTGACAGTTTTTTTGGTGTAGGAGTTGAATCATATAATGATATAACCATTGAAACATCTCAATTACCAGGAAGGATTCCAATTGATTCAATACCAATAGCAAGAGCAGAAGGTGGAGATATAATACTTCTTTCTTTGAATGAAGATAGGTTTGGTAAAGTATATTTATGGGAACATGAAAAGGAATTGGAATCTGATTTAAAACATTATAGTTCATTAGTTGAGGTTGCTACTACGTTTAATAATTTTATTGAGAGTATAAAAAAAATGGAGGAGTATGATATAGAACAAGAAGAGTATGAAGTTAAGAGTGTATGGATAGATCCAGATTTCCTAAGAGAACTTGAAGGAAAATAATAATTACTAACTTCATAAAAAATAAAGATTAGCTGCATAAAAATAAAAAAAAGATTTGGGAATTACAACTTAGTAAATCCATTATGTTTCAGTATTTTTAGAGATATAATACTCACTGCATAATCTAAATACTGTAGTAAGCAAATGAACCTAAAAACAAGATATGATAAAATGGTAGTAACAGGTAATGATGTTGCTACCATTAGTTTTTAGTTAGAGAGTTATTTTAAATTAATAAATAAATTGATTTTAAATTGGAGTGATAGATATGGAAATATTTAAAGAAGTGAAAAAAGTTAATAGTAAAGATGATTTCACAAGGTTCTTAGATTTGCTAATAAAAGATTATACAAATAATTCGGATGAATGGGAAAATATATGAATAATACTTATTAAGGAGAGGAATTAATGGAATTTATATTTAATGAGTATTGTCCTTAAAAAAAAGAAAATATAGGAGAGGCAGAGTGCATTGAAATTACTGCTGAATTAGATAGATTAAAAACAGAAGAGCATTTAATAATATTACGGAAATCACTCAGAATGTCGAATGAAGAGATGATTAAAGTATGCGAGAAGTGTCCTAATTACGAGAGTGAAGGTTAATTTTAATAGGAGGATAAAACTTTGCATTATGTAAGAGTTGAAAAAATAAAGGCTGATATATATGAACGATGGTATGAGCTATCAATAAAAGGTGATGATGAAAGTTCGATATGGGCATATTCAGTTGATACAGAAGAGTATGCAGGAGAGCATATTGAAACTGTGAGTGGTATGGTTGGTAAAGAGCTATATGCTGATTTTTCAGTTGAATGGGTAAATAATTATCAAATTGTTGGAGTATTAGATGTATTAGGAATTGAGCAAACAATACAAGAGTCATCTCATGTTGTTGTTGAAGGAATTGTGAAAAAGGTTATTGATGAATACACTATATTATGCAACGTAGGTAAGCTTGGAGTTATAAGGGTTGATTTTGAAGAAAAAATTAAAGAAATTCAAATTGATTCATGTATTATTTTCACAGGTAATTTAAGAGTTGAATTTCAAAAATAGATAAATATCATTATTGGTACTTAGGAACTAATATATTGAGTTTGAGCTATTTGATGAAAATATTAGTATTAAATAAATCTTGGAGGCAATATTATGGACAGAAAAGAAGCGATCTCAATTATTGTTAAAAGTGAATTGGTTGGGCTATCAAAAGAAATGAGAGAAGAACTGCTTCTTGGGTGGTGGGGGATTGATATGTCAGATGAGGAATTTTCACTTCTTCCAATGGAGATACAGAATGAGTTGTTACAATTTGATGAACCAACTGAAGATGTGATGCACTCCAAATACAATCCGTTAATTATAGAGGCTTTAAAATATACGTACTTAGGAATAAGGAATGAATATCTATCAGAGAAAGTGAGAGAACTAACAGAGCAGAATATAGAAGTTAAGGGAGAAGTTGAGGTTCTAAAATCTTGTCCTTGTTGTGGTTATCAAACAATAGCAGAACGAGGACAATATGAAATATGTTCAGTTTGTCATTGGGAAGATGATGGCATAGATGATTTGTTTAAATATAGCTCACCAAATCATATGTCGATTCAAGATTATAAGCGTTTGAAAATGAAAATAGATGAAGATATGAGTAAGAGATATGTTAATTCATCACTTGAAGATAAGTAAATTCGAATATGATTTTAAAAATAACAAATAGAATTGTTTATGGAGGATATTAAAAATATGATTTCTATGGTTAGTCATTTTTCAAAAATTATTGATTATCTTGAGAGATTTACTACTGATAAGAATGAGAGAATAGATATAGATGATGACATAAAAGAACAAAGAGAAAATTTAGAAGACTTGAAAGATATATTGAGTGAATTTCAAAAATCTTTGGATGAACTTGATAGCCATGAGTTAATTGAGAGTGAATCAACAGTAAAAAAATTATTATTAATTCATAAGTATATTACTGATTTAGAATGGCATATATCAGAAATGAGTGATTTAAATACAAAGGTAATTAAAACTTTTTATCAGTAAGTAAATCAGTATTAGAAAGATATTAGTAGTAATTTCTATATGGAGGTTTATTATGGAAAAAAATTCGTTAGATATATTAGGACAATCATTAATGAAGTATGTAAGGGATGAAACTATTTTGACTTGGGATAAAATGATAGAAGGTGATATGAAGGGAGTTACAGCACAAAAAGTAGAAGAAAGATTATCTAATTTTAGTGAAGAGGATTTAGAAAGTGTAAAATGGATTATTTCTAAAATTGTAGACCAAGGACTTCATAATTTATTGGCAATGTTTGAAGAATGTGAAGAATTATTTCTAGGGGTTAAAGTAGATAGTGGAGAAATTGAAGATATTAAAGAAGAAAGTGATGGGTTATCAGGTGAATTGTATACTGAAGATGGATGGATTACGAAATTCAGTAAGCAAAGATATGATGAAGAAGTTTAAAGAGGTATAAAGAAAATGTGGGATATTAGAAAGCAAATACTTCACGCATCAAAAGCTTTAAATATAGAAGTAGAGCCTAAACTTAATAAATTAAAGAAAAAATATTATCATTTCGGATATCAGAGGAGGTTTCAAAATGGAGAAATTAAATAAGGAACAGCTAATTAAATTAGTTAAGAAAATAATAAATGTAGAAGGAAAAGAAGATGAAATAGATGAAATGATAAATTTGCTAGAAAACAATGTACCCCATCCAGAAGTAAGTGGCTTGATATTCTGGAATGAAGAGAATTATACACCAGAACAAATTGTTGAGATAGCATTGAGTTACAAACCAATTCAGCTATGATAATTGTCAAATTTTAATTTGTAGAGACAAGTAGTATTCTTAAGTGCAAATTTAAAAACAGGTGGTATAAATTTCAAGATAATCAATAAAGTACTTTAATTCCTTTGAAAAGTAGTAAGTCGTAACTGGTCAAGTATAATAAGGGGGAAATAATATGGATGCTGAAAGGAAGATTATAAAATTATTAATTAATGAAGTAAACATCATAAATGAAGAGTTAATTTTGTATGAGGAAGCACCTGATGATGAAGAGATGGTTCTATTAGAGATAACCGTAGATGGTCATAAAATAAGTTTTATTAGTGATGATTTCTTTACTGCACTAACAGCACTGAGAAGAGAACTAAAAAAGAAGAATATAAAAATTATATGTAATGGAGCAGTAAAAAATGTTTATCCATCTGCAATGCAATCATCGATGAGCTACGGAAGAAAGGCATATAAATTATTTTTGGGTAAGCAAGCTAAATTAGCAGATGTAGTCGATATTTTTGAGTATGAGGAAGGGTTGGAGATTACTGATGTAGATGAACAATCAAAGTTTTTTGACGACTGGATAAATAGTTTAAAGGGCTAATATTTATTAGTGTATAAACCAAATATATGTAGTATAATATTTACAATAGAGTATGGAACGAATTAACTACTAAAACTGGACAATGTCTACTTCTCATAGCTATGGGATTTCAATGAATATTAACTACGGTGTCAAAGGTATGGAATTTGAAAATGTAATCATCATAAACTGTAATGAAGAAATACTTCCATATGTTAAGAGTATGCATGAGAATATTGAAGAGGAAAGAAGATTATTCTATGTTGGAATAACAAGAACATCTCAAAATCTATGGTTAGACCATTGTAGATTTATGAGAAACAGAAGTATGGAACCTTCAAGATTCCTTTATGAGATGGGAGTACTGAGGGAGATGACCCCTGATGATTATAAGGTTGGAGAGAAGGTAAATCATATATCCTTTGGGCTTGGAGAAATATCATACCTTGATAAGGAAAGTATTGAGATAGTATTTCAGAATAATATTAAGAGGAAGTTTGATGTGATGGTTCTGTTGAGGAATGATATGATTCAGAAGGTATAAAAGAAATTGAGAATGGATAATGGAGAATGGAGAATGATGGACATTTCTCTTCGAGAAATTTTAATCTTATAAAAGAAAAGTGATGCAAGAGTGAACTAAAGCTGCAACAGTACAAAATACGTACACTGCGCTGTTCGTTCGCCTTGTTCCTTGACCTTGAACATTTTAAAACTTCTGAACACTCTATAGTAATATAAGAAAATCATATTGAAGAGTGTAAGAAATTAAATAATATATGATAATATGGTAGTAACAGGTAATGGTGTTGCTACCATTTTTTTTAGTTAAGTTCATCTAACGGGCATAATACTTATAAGTATGTTGAATGATTTAGGTGACTTATTTATTCAAACTAAGTAGGTAAGAATTTTCTTTTAAATAAATAAGAAAGTTAGTAGAAATATATTTTTAAAATTCTGGAGGTATTATTTAAATGAAGCATAATTATTCATTAGAGAAGGAAATTACAAATGGAATTGTTCAGTATATAGAAGATATAAAGATTGATTTAAACACTATTCAAGTTTTCTTTCTAGAAATGAAGACTGGTAAGAAAACAAAACTTGAAGTAGTTGGATTTAATAATTTTTCAATTAATCTTGATTTTCCTGAAGACATAGTTAAAGACAGTGAAGAATTTATCCTACAATCCTTAATTGGATTCAGTTATGATGAGAGTAGTGTAGGATATATTTATTGTTTAAAGACAGATCACTATGAAGTAATGTTTGAAAGCAAAAATTTTCCACAAATAACTAGGTTATAAAAATCTATTTTTCTATATTTTATAGGGTATACAGTTTTTGATGAAAGAAATTAAGATGGCTGAATACATAGGGGGAAAGGATAATACAAATTAACTTAGGGAGTATTATATTTAAGAACAATTTTGAATTCTTGATAAATAGAGGAGTTGTTATATATGAGTACTTATAAAATCATTAGAGAAGTTCAGAGTGGTAATAATTCTGACCTCGAATTAGAAGAATACTTGATGATGAACAATGTATTTGTGTTGAGTAATGTAATGAAAGAAATAGTTAAACGTAAAATCATAACACCTAACATTGAATCAAGGCTCAAAGAGGTTAGTGATTATCGTAATAAAGAGCATGTATTAATAGGTTTCTATACGATAGGTCACTTATCTATTGCAACACTTGTTAAACTTGGTTTTAACAAAAATGAAATTGATGCTTACATAAGTCTTGATGATTTTGACAAGAAGATAGTCAATGACTTAGTTCAAGCATATCAGGAAGTTTTATAATGTCGTTATTTAATACTCACTTTATTACCAATAAAATAAAGATAATGACAAAACAATTGAAGAAATATTAATTAGTGTATAAACCAAATCTTTAATGTATAATAACTACACAATGTATGGAACGAATTAACTAATAAATATAGATAATGGCTACCTTTCTTATCTATAGCAGTTTTATAAGAATTTTTCGAGGTGTCAAAGGTATGGAATTTGAAAACGTAATCATTATAAACTGTAATGAAGAGATACTTCCATATGTAAAGAGTATGCACGAGAACATAGAAGAGGAAAGAAGATTATTCTATGTAGGAATAACAAGAACTTCTCAAAATCTATGGCTAGACCACTGTAGATTCATGAGAAATAGAAGTATGGAACCTTCAAGATTTCTTTATGAGATGGGAGTGCTGAGGGAGATGACCCCTGATGATTATAAGGTAGGAGAGAAGGTAAATCATATATCTTTTGGGCTTGGAGAAATATCATACCTTGATAAGGAAAGTATTGAGATAGTATTTCAGAATAATATTAAGAGGAAGTTTGATGTGATGGTGTTGTTGAGGAATGATATGATTACTAAAATATAAAACATAGTGGACAGTGGACAGCGGACGGTTGACAACGATGGAGATTTCTCTTCGAGAAATTTTAATTTATGTAGATGAAGATGAGTGTGAATTAAGAAAAATTATTGAATTAAAACTAAAAATTATAAGAGCATTCAAATAGGAGGCTCTTTATTTTGATTATAAACGAGTTAGAATTTAAGTTAAGAGTAATTTTTAGTTATTAGAAGATTGTTAGAAAACATATTGTAAACAATTTTTAGATATGTGGGTTATTTTACAGTTTTTTTATATAGGCTATTTATATATTGAATAATAGTACTTGTGTGACAGGATATTTATGGTAAAATAGTACAAGTAACTGTGGCACAAAAAATTTGTATCGTGAAGCAAAGTATAGATAGATAAAGTTTTAAAGGGTAAAAAAGTAATAATCAAAAATCAATTATAGGAGGGCTATCAATGAAAGAGTATATACCTTTTCTGATAGGAATGAGTATATCAGGTTTAATATTTATGAACATTTCAATAAAGTTTAGTTGGAGTCAACGCTTATGGGCTATTTTAAATAAAAAAATTAATCCAAGCTATAATGCTACTACATATCTTTTAACAGTGGTTATTTTACAATCAATTATACAAGTAATGTGTGATGGCATAGGAATGACATCTGTAATAAGCAAAACTGTTTTAGGATTTACTATGGGATTTAGTTTTGCATTTATTCCATACCTAGATAAAAAGTAATCTTATTGGATTAGTTTTAAGATAAAACACAATAAAAGAGTAGTATGTTTTAATACCAGTTTCAATATAATTTGTTATTCTATTGAACATATGCTAAGAGTCAAAAGTGAGAAGGCAGAAGAAAAATATATAAGCAAGAAAGAATAATGATAGTGTTTAAGAAATTGATGAAACAACATATAAAGCAATAAATGATATTTATATCAAAACAAGTCTATTAATTTAATGGGCTTGTATTTATTTGTTGGTGATTAAACCAAACTATATAGTATAATAATTACAACAATGTATGGAACAAATTAACTAATAAATCTGGACAATGACTACCTCTCACGCCTACAATAGTTTTATAAGAATTTTTCTGGGTGTCAAAGGGATGGAATTTGAAAATGTAATAATCATAAACTGTAATGAAGAGATACTTCCATATGTTAAGAGTATGCACGAAAACATAGAAGAGGAAAGAAGATTATTCTATGTTGGAATAACAAGAACATCTCAAAACTTATGGCTTGACCATTGCAGATTCATGAGAAACAGAAGTATGGAACCCTCAAGATTTCTTTATGAGATGGGAGTACTTAGGGAGATGACACCTGATGATTACAAGGTTGGAGAGAAGGTTAATCATATATCCTTTGGACTAGGTGAAATATCATATCTTGATAAGAAAGAGATTGAGATAGTTTTTCAGAATAATATTAAGAGGAAGTTTGACGTTATGGTTCTTTTGAGGAATGATATGATTACTAAAAAATAAAACAAATGTAGAATTGATAATGGAGAATGGAGAATGATGGACATTTCTCTTCGAGAAATTTTAATTATTGTAAAGGAAAAGTGATGATGGGGGTGAAGGTTGCTGCTCATGTACCAAATACGTACACTGCGCTGCTCGTTCGCCTTGTTCCTTGACCTTGAACATTTTAAAACTTCTGAAATTCTAAAGTTATAGAAATAATAAGAAATTAAATAATTTATGATAAAATGGTAGTAACAGGTAATGTGTTGCTACCATTTATTTTTAGCTAAGTTTACTTATGGGGGATAGGGGTAAGTTGTTCCATCATCTTGGGGTTTACGACACAGGTAGCTATTGTATGAAGGTTATTATTATTATTATTATTATTATTATTATTATTATTATTATTATTATTATTATTATTATTAGGATAAGTAGAGAAGCGAGGTAATAATGGATAAAAAGCAGATAAGAAGTGTATTAGAAAAGAGAAAAGCTGTACATGTTGAAGACCCATGTGTATATAAATATTGGGATGAATTGACTAGATTATTAAGTATGGATGCTAAGAAAACAATTAAGTTCTTGAATGAATGTTCAGAGGATGATATAGGCTGGATAAGTGAGGTTTTTGAAGATGTTGCATATAAGCTTCAAAGTAATCAATTTATTGAATGCTTAGATTTCTTATATACTAAATACCCTAATATCCCAATGGAGGACAGTATAAAGACTGCAAAAAGTTATATGTTATAAATAACTAACGTACTAAAAAATAAAATTAGAGAATGGAAGGAGCTAATGGTATGCGAAATAAGCTTGAATTCTTAAGAAAATATGATAAAAAAATTCAACTTGTAAATAATGATGAAATAAATGATAAAATGATACCAAGTGAGTGGTATAAAATTTTTATAGAAGAAGATTCTCAGAATAGAATAAGAAAGGTTTTAAGCATATGGGAAAAGTATTTTGCTGTTGAGTTAAGTAATACAATAGCCTATTTAACTGAAAATTTAGTAGAAGTTGACTTGGTAAAAAGTATGGGGAAATACTCAATTTTATACAGTATAAAAACATTAAATGGAGGTATATCTTTTTATCAAGGTGGAAATCCAGAAGAGCAATTTAATAATCCTAAATTGGAAAAAGTATGGAGTGATTTTCCAAATTCAATTCGAAGATTCTATGAAAAAATTCATAATGGATTTTATTATTATGCAAGTGAGTCAATGGGGCTAGTGCCTATAGAATCTGTTACATTTTTTGATGATTATGAATGGGGGATTATAGAAGATTTAGGGGAACCAATTCAAATTGATTTGAAAACAACATTTGGTTTTTTTTTAAGTGGTGCGGGAGGATATGTTGCTATTGATTACAACAATAATATTGCTACTGTATGGTTTTCAAATGATAAACCAGAATATAATGTTGATTTTTGGAGTGTAGTAGATGAATGGATAGTTTTTGGACTTGAAGATTAAATTCACTTTACTTTAATAATGTATTTCAATAACTAGGAGGGAAAATGGAAAAACTGAATAAAGAACAAATAATAGAACTGATTCAGAAATTAAAAAATGCTGAAGGAGCAGATGATGAACAAAATGAATGGGTTTGTCAAATAGAATATAGTGTTCCATTTTATCAAGACATAGTAAGATTATTATTTTGGAGCAATAAAGTATTAACAGCAAAAGAAATATATGAAGAAGCTGAAAAAAATCATAACCCAATTATCCTATAATTTAAGAAGAAAATTTTTATTTTTATGTGTTTGATGCTGAATAGAGTGCTGAATCCTAACAGTTTAAAGAACAACAGTAACAAAGAAAAGAGATAGATATTTACTAGTGATTAAACCAAATCTATATAGTATAATAATCACAACAATGAATGGAACGAATTAACTAATAAATCTGGACAATGACTACCTCTCACGCCTACAGGAGTTTTATAAGAATTTTTCGAGGTGTCAAAGGTATGGAATTTGAAAATGTAATAATTATAAACTGTAATGAAGAGATAATCCCATATGTTAAGAGTATGCATGAAAACATAGAAGAGGAAAGAAGATTATTTTATGTTGGAATTACAAGAACCTCTCAGAATTTATGGCTAGACCACTGCAGGTTCATGAGAAACAGAAGTATGGAACCTTCAAGATTTCTTTATGAGATGGGAAGCCTAAGGGAGATGACCCCTTATGATTATAGTGTAGGAGAGACGGGTAAGCATATATCTTTTGGACTAGGTGAAATATCATATCTTGATAAGAAAGAGATTGAGATAGTTTTTCAGAATAATGTTAAGAGGAAGTTTGATGTTATGGTTCTGTTGAGGAATGATATGATTCAGAAGGTATAAAAGAAATTGAGAATGGATAATGGAGAATGATGGACATTTCTCTTCGAGAAATTTTAATTATTGTAAAGGAAAAGTGATGATGGGGGTGAAGGTTGCTGCTCATGTACCAAATACGTACACTGCGCTGCTCCTTCGCCTTGTTCCTTGACCTTGAACATTTTAAAACTACTGAAATTCTAAAGGTATTGAGTGAATTAAGAAAAATTATAGAATTAAAAACTAAATATAATAATAAGAGCATTCAAATAGGATGCTCTTTATTTTGATTATAAACAAGGTTAAAATTCATTTTAACAGCGTTGTCTTTATTTTGTAATAACTTTGAAGGATATTTATGGTAAAATTGTATAAGTAATTTAAGTATGAAGTCTTTTATTACGAATTGATTTGATATGACTGGGGGATGAGTAAAATGAAAAACCATATTACAAAAGGGGTTCCAACTTTAGAAGAAGCAATGCTAATATTGGAAAATGCAGAAAAAATAAATCCTGGACCATGGATTGGTCACTGTAAATATGTTGCAGAAAGTGCAAAATTGATAGCAGATAATTGTATGGATTTAGATTCAGAAGTAGCATATATTTTAGGGCTTCTTCATGATATTGGTAATACCACAAGTGGGGAAACCATAATAGGTCATATTATGGAAGGATATCATTTTTCTATGGAAAGGGGATACCATCTTTTAGCAAAAATTTGTGTAACTCACTCTTGTCCAAGCAAAAACATTTCAGATATTTTTGATGCTGAAGAAAGCAATACAGGTGAGGAATATAAATTTATTGAAGATTTCATAAATACTAATGAATATGATGATTATGATAAATTAATACAACTATGTGACGCATTAGGATTACAAAATGGTTTTACACTGATAGAAAAAAGGCTTATAGATGTAGCATTACGTCATGGGGTAAATGATTATATCATTCCCAAATGGAAAGCTTTTATGGAGCTAAAAGATTATTTTGATAAAAAAATAGGAAGATCTATATATAGCATATTGCCAGGAGTTATAGAGAATACTTTTGAATTATAAAGGTGAATTTATAATAAGTAAGATGCCAATTTTGATTCAAAATGTTTTACTTTATATATAAAACGAAAAAAAATTTTGATTCACAATAAAAGAGTTGAACTAAACCGCTGATAAACAGCGGTGGCAGACGAGAGCTATCGCTAAAGTTTTGCATAAAAATAAAGTGGTACTTGTATAAAATACCACTTTAATATATCTAACACTTCATCTATCATTAAACTAACGACAGTACTAAAGATAAAGGAGTGTTAAGATGTCAGAATATTTGTTAAAATTGAATATGGACTTAGAACTTAAAGGTTACAGCCCATTAACTTGTAAGTATTATGTTGGAAATGTAAAACGATTCTCAGATTTTTATGATAAATCACCAGAATTACTTGGTGATGAACAAATTCGAGAATACTTACATTATTGTATCACAAAGCGTAAGCTAAGTGAAGGAACAGTAAATGGCATTTATAGTGCACTGAAATTTTTCTATGAGACTACTCTCGAAAGAGATTGGAGAGTAAAGAAAGTGTTTAGGACTAAGAAGGCGAAAAAGATTCCTGTAGTTTTAGCTAAACAAGAAGTTAAAGAAATATTTGATTCTGTAGATAATTTAAAACATAAAGCAATACTCATGACTGTATATGCCGCAGGCTTAAGAGTGAGTGAGGTTGTTAAGCTAAGGATAGATGATATAGATAGTAAAAATATGCAACTGCTTATACGAAAAGGTAAAGGTAAAAAAGATAGATATGCTATGCTTTCTAAGACTAATCTAGAAATTTTAAGAGTTTATTGGAAGAGATATCAACCACAGCATTTTCTGTTTGAAGGGAAAGAACCAAATTCACACATAGCAGTTCGAACTGTTCAAAGAATATTTGAGAACGCCAAAAATAAAAGTGGCATAACAAAAAAAGCTTCAGTTCATACATTAAGGCATAGTTTTGCTACTCATTTATTAGAAGCTGGAACAGATATATGTTATATTCAGAAACTTTTAGGGCATACTCGTATTTCTTCCACTACTATATATCTTCATATTAGAAGAATGGACTTGCTTAATATAGAAAGTCCTTTGGATACTTTGTAATGATAGGATTATCAAGGTTTGAAGTACAAGATATATTTAGGGAGTATGGAGTGGAATATAGAAGAAATCATAAATTACCACTATATCAATGTAAAGCTATGAGCGCTATTGAAAACTGTCGTACATCAGCTCTTGGTGGGCATATTGATGAATGTAATTCTTGTGGTCATATAAGAATTTCTTATAATTCCTGTAGAAATAGACATTGTCCTAAATGTCAAAGTCTTGCTAAAGAAAAATGGCTTGAAGAAAGAAAAAAAGATCTTCTACCTGTAGGATATTTTCATATAGTTTTTACAATTCCATCAGAATTAAATGCGATAGCATTAGTGAATTCTAAAAAAGTATACTCATTATTTTTCAAAGCTGTATCAGAAACACTACTGGAGCTCGCGAAAGATACTAAATATTTAGGAGCTGAGATTGGTTTCACAACAATACTTCACACTTGGGGGCAGAATTTAATGTACCACCCACATATTCATTGTATAGTTCCAAGTGGGGGATTATCGTTAGATAATACTAGATGGATTAATTCAAAGAAAGATTTTTTTATCCCTATTAAGGTTCTTTCAAGAAAATTTAGAGGAAAATTTCTTGCTTATTTTAAGCAAGCTTATTATAACAATGAATTCAAGCTAGTTAATACTATTGAAGAATTAAGTCAAAAGCATATATTCCTATGTTGGATAAATGAATTATATTCGAAAGAATGGGTGATTTATTCAAAAGCACCATTTAAGAGTGCAGAGTTTGTTTTAGAATATCTTGGGCGTTATACCCATAGAGTTGCAATATCAAATAACAGAATTGTTAATGTTCAAAATGGATTAGTTACTTTTAAATGGCGTGATTATAAAGATAATAATAAACAAAAATTCATGACTTTAAAGGTTGATGAATTTATAAGACGATTTTTAATGCATATATTGCCATATAATTTTGTTAAGATAAGGCATTACGGTATTATCAGTAATAGAAACAGAAATACAAAACTTAAGAAATGTAAAATACTTTTAGGGGTTTATTCCGAAAGGAATATCGATTTTCTGAAAAAACTAAGTGTACAAGAACTATTAATGAAATTAACTGGAGTTGATTTATCAAAGTGTCCATGTTGTAAAAAAGGTGAAATGAATCATAAAGAAAAACTTGAGCCTAAAATTTGCTCACCACCTTTGAATAAAAAACAAAAAAATTAAGCTGTATTAAGCAAGGGAAGAATATGTAGTGTTATATTTCATATATTTGGCTTTGTATGATATCTAAGGGCTATCGCCCATATATTTGATTAAAATTTCAAGTATAGCTGATCTTTTGAGAAGGATAATAAGTTTTGAATCCCCATAAGGCTGCTACGCGGCTTCGTTCAACAATTGTTTCGGAAATTGAGCACCTAATTTATTCTCTGGTCCTAGCATCTTGATAAAGTATGCTAGTTTTGTTATTGCTCAACTTCCGAATACAATACTACTCGTTTTATGATTCAAAGAATGTATAGTATAAGTTGCAGGATATAGTAAAAAAATGCGTATCACTGCAATATGAAATAATAATTTTTGATAATGTAAGTATGAAATTATTTAAAGAGGAGGGGTTAAAATTGTACGTTAAGCAATTGTCAGAAAATGAAAAAAGAGAACTGAAGCAAAGAGGCAAAAGGATAAAAGAATTGCAAGAAAAGGGGATATGCTTCGGATGTTATAACTTTAGCACAGGAGATATATTCCCTGATGAGGGCTTGATTTTTTACGAGGATGAAAAGGTAAGGTGTCAATTTGAAAAATACCCAAGAGCAACTGGACAGACAATTATTGTGTCAAAGGAACATTATGAAGACATTTCTGAAATGCCTCTTGAATTAGGGGTACATATATTAAAAATATCAAATGCAATAATTAAACTTCATAAAGAAATTATAGATGCAGAAAAAGTATATATGTGCACAATATGTGACGGTAAAAGAAATCATTTGCATTTTCAACTTTTCCCTCGATTAAAAGGAGAGCCGATAGGTTATAGAAATTTTGTCAGAGAAGAAGGAATTATTATGGATTATCATGAAACAGTAGAACTTTATAAGCAGAAAATAAAAGAAATTATACAATAAAGATTCCTCTATGAGATGGGAGTACTAAGGGAGATGACCCCTGATGATTATAAGGTTGGAGAAAAGGTAAATCATATATCCTTTGGGCTTGGTGAGATATCATATCTTGATAAGAAAGAGATTGAGATAGTATTTCAGAATAATATTAAGAGGAAGTTTGATGTGATGGTGCTGTTGAGGAATGATATGATTACTAAAAAATAAAACAAATGTAGAATTGATAATGGAGAATGGAGAATGATGGACATTTCTCTACGAGAAATTTTAATCTTATAAAAGAAAAGTGATGCAAGAGTGAACTAGAGCTGCACCAGTACAAAATACGTACACTGCGCTGCTCGTTCGCCTTGTTCCTTGACCTTGAACATATTCAACCTTCTGAAATTCTAAAGGTTATGAGTGAATTAAGAAAAAGTATAGAATTAAAAACTAAATATTGATAAGAGTATTCAAATAGGATGCTCTTTTTTTGTAATAATTTTAAGTGTATTTATGGTAATATGGTACAAGTAACTGAGGCACAAAAGCGTTGTAAGATGAACTAACTGGATTGGAAATGGCGCAATGTTAGTTCAGAAAAATGTTTGAGGTTACTGTACTATTATAAATAATGATATCATTTAAACAGCGTTTGGGTTAGATAACTTCAAATAAGGGGAAAATATAGTTGGTTATATAGGGGGAAGAATTATGAATACGGTAAAAGAAATGAGAATTGAAACAAAAAGGCTAATAATTAGACCATATATAGAAGAAGATTTAGAAGAATGCTTTAAATTAATGCAAAACAAAGAGCTATTTAAATACTTAGATATGGATGTTATGTCTTATGATGGTTATAAAGGTTTATTTCAATGGTTAATTGATTGTTATGAAGTAGGCTTTAATGAAGATTTTAAATATTCCTTCAACATTACGTTAAAGGATACTGGTACTCATATTGGATGGTGTGGTATAGGGGGAGTTGAGTTTGACCACAAGAAGAAGGAAATTTATTATTTAATAGGAAGAGAATATTGGGGAAAAGGTTATGCTAAAGAAGCATCTTCGGCATTGCTTGATTATGGATTCAATGTTATGGGATTGAAGGAAATTGTAGGTCTTTGCAAACCCGAAAATATTGCTTCTAAAAAAGTTCTTGAAAATTTAGGATTAATATATAGGTATATGGTACAAGGACTTTCAGAAGAATTTGATTTTTATAATGGAGAACCTTATTATTCCCTGACAAAAGAGGAATACTTACAAAAAAAATCATTGATTCATGAAAAATAGAAGTATGTAACCTTCATGATGCCTATATGAGTTGGAATTTTTTTCTATTTAATATACTAAAAGAGAAGTTAAATCATAAATATTTGGACTAGGAGAAATATCATATCTTGATAAAAAATTGAGAATTAGTATTAAAGATTAAACATTACAAGAGCATTCAAAATAGGATGCTCTTTATTTTGATTAGAAACGAGGTTTAAATCTAATTTTACAGTTTTGTCTTTGATTTGTAATAATTGTAAAGTATATTTATGGTAAAATGGTACAAGTGATTGAGGTACAAAATATTTGTATTTTGTCTTATATATATAGAAAAAAATACGAAGTAACTTCGAAATTTTTAAAGGTATACACAATATAATTCAAGTATTTTAGTTCAAATAAGAAATTATAAAAATATATTTTAGAAATAGAATGGAGGTATTAAGATGACTCAAAAAGGATTTACAATTAAGAAACTATTAGTTTATGAGGAATCATTTAATGGAGAAAAGGAGAGTATCTGTAGAATGATAAATCAAAAAGGAGAGCTAGCAGTACTATCAACTCAAGAAATAAATTTTATAGCTTATGTTGACTATCCACAAAAGGGGGAGCCTAGAGGTAATCATTATCATAAGAATAAAATGGAATATCTTTATTTATGTAAAGGAAAGATAAGGGGCTATTTTAGAGATTATAAAGAAGCAAACAATAACGTAGAGACAGTTGATATAGAAGCAGGAAGTCTCATACTTATTTATCCTGGATGTACACATAAATTTGAAGTAATTGAAGAAGGACATGCAATAGAATTCTCTCCTACTAAAATTGAACTATTAAAAGGTGATAATATTAAAGATTTTATTTAGAAAATAGAGAAGAGAAATAGATAAGCAAGAAAGAATAATGAGGGAGTTTAAGAAAATTATGAAACAACAAAGAAATTAATAAATAGTACTTATATTAAAACAAGTCTATTAATTTAACGTATATCTAAGTATGATATTAGTTTGCATAAGATGTAGTTTTTGAATAGTATATAATTCACTTTATATTAATGAACTAAAGTGAATTATATAAAATATATATAAATTTACAGAAAGGTAAAAATGTGTTGTTAATTTATTGGAAATTATCGACATATAGTAGCAAATTATAATAAGAAAATAAGATATAATATTTACTATAAAAGTAAATATATTTAAAAGGGGATTTTAAAATGAAAAAAATTAAAAAAATGATTGTTGGTACAGTTTTATCAGTATTGGCGATTGGTACATTTGTAACTAGTGCTTCAGCGCTACCATTATGTTATTATTGTAATAATGGAGGTATTTATGATACAGATACTACAACTTCCACGCAATCACATCCTGACAAGTGTACTGAACATGAGAATTGTATGATAACTGAATGGTATGAAAATGTGTATGTAGTTATTAAATGCACAAATTGTGGATCTCATACTGAGAAAAGTTTTAACTGGATTAAAGATACACACAGTAATCCAAATTAATTAAAAAGGTAGCGACAGATAATGTTGCTACCTTTTATTGTGCGCGCAGAATGGATACTTACTGCTAATTTTCAAATTATACCCAATACAATTGAGACATCTTGGATTTTGATTCATATTAATTTTATAATTTTACTCAAGAATCCTTTTGTATTAGTTTAAGATTTTGCTAAAGCTTTACTCAGTATACAATATGAGTACTATACCTATACATAAGTTGCTCATGTACACGTACACTGCGCTGCTCGTTCGCCTTGTTCCTTGACCTTGAACATTTTAAAACTACTCAAATTCTAAAGTTGTAAGATTAAATAACAAAAAGTATAAAGTTAAAATTAGACATTATAAGAGCATTCAAATAGGATGCTCTTTATTGTGACTGTAAACGTGGGTAAACTCGATTTAAGGGCTGATTTTTAGTTATTAGAATATTGTTACAAAATGTATAGTAAACAATTTTTGGATATGTGGGTTTATTTCACAGTTTTTTCATATAGGCAATTTATATATTGAATAATAGTACTTGTGTGTCGGAATAGTTAATATAAATTCGTAGAGTTGTTAAAGTTTAATTTGACAGCCTTGTTATTGTTTTGTAATAACTTTTAAGGTTATTTATGGTAAACTTGTACAAGTAACTGAGGGACAAAATATTTGTTATGTGTCGCAAATAAAATATAATAGTTACAACGTGACAGTAGAAAAGTGCGTACTGAAGATTATAATTATAAGGTGGTGCAAAAACATGAAAGTAAGAAAAGCGGTTAAAGAGGATATTGATCTCCTCATAAAGATTCGTATGGAATACCTGTTTGCAGAAAAAGGTGTGTCTTCTTCGGAAGAAGTGCAAGATATTAGAATGAAGTTAGAAGAATATTTTACTCAACACCTTAACAAGGGATTTATTGCAATAATTGCCGAGAATGAAAATGAAGTATTAGCAACTGCATTTATGTCAATCGTGGAAAGACCTCCGTTAATAGCGTTTTCATCATATCTTGTCGGTACGGTATACAATGTTTTTACATACCCTCAATATAGAGGAAAAGGCATTGCAACTAAAGTTATGACTGAACTTTTATCGGAAGCAAAGCTATTAGGCGTTGCCGCAGTTGATTTAATGGCGACTGAAAAAGGGAAATCATTATATCAAAATCTTGGATTTCGAGTATCAAATTATACATCAATGAATAAGTTTCTCTAACTCCCTCAAAATAAGCATAATCAGAAGTTATATTAATTTACAATAATTCTTATATTACAAAATAATAGACAAGTAATATGTAATTAATTACGTCATAAAAAAAAGTATTGAGCCTTAATACTATATTCAATATAATTAAATGATATAATCAACTAGAATAACCGAAGAAAAACACATTCATTTTTCACCAGAATTTTCTGGTTACTAAGTAAGTGGATGTGTTTTTTGTTTTGAATCTATTAAACAATCATTATGAGATGACATTCAAAAATTACCCTGTCACTTGATGAAGGGACAGAGTAACTTCGAGTAAAGAAATAACTAATTGCTGCACTATTTAACTTAGACTTAATTTTTATACATCAATAACCATTCCATCATATGCAAATCTTAAGAAATCATATTGTTTTTCCAGTTCTAGATAGTCATCATATGACTTACCCCAGTCTTCCTCTATGTGCGTAATAATGACACGTTTTATTTGCATATCTTTTACGATATTTAAGACATCTTCAAAACTATGTAGTACATTGTGGATAGGGTGATTATCAGTTATTGTTTTCCCGTTCTTTAATGCATTTCCAATAAATGTATGACCTATAATTAACAAGTCAGCATTTTTAATTTTCTGATCCTCTGGGAATGGAACACAGTCACAAGGTGCATATACAACTTTTTTTCCTTGTGACTCAAAAACGAAAACAGATGTAGCCTTAACCTTTGGCACAGCAATTAATGTAATGCTTATATCATCTAATTTCATAGAATTCTCCACAATAGAACGATTGATTAGCCCCATGTGTTCGTAGTAATCAAGTATAGGACCAAATTTACTTCTTATTCCATTAATATCATCCATGACACCTTTTTCAGCAAAAACATTTATTGGATTTTTAGGTCTAATCTTATCATAGTAATCAAGCCATTCAAGTCGTAGTTGTTCCATTATTCTCATTCCAAGTGTATGGTCAGGGTCCCAATGACTATACATGATATTATTTACTTCTTTAAGGTTTACATTATTTATAGCAATAGCTATATCTTCAGGAGTATCAATTAAGAGTGCAATATCTTCTAAATACAAACTACAACCACACCTTTTGTATGGAAATCCCTTTTCTCTTGCTTCTACACATATATTGCATTGACATAATGGTTTAGGGGTACAGGTACAACCACCTGAACCTGTAATAATAAATCTCATAATTTCTATCCTTTCTATTTATACAAATATCTATTTCTTAATCTGAGTATAGCACATTTGGAACTGTTTTATTATCATCATTTTGGATTCATGAGACTTCTGTTCTCTGGTTTTGATCTCTATTATTAAGATTTTTGTGTCTTTGGTTTGAGTTATATTCATCATAATATCCTGTTATAAAGAGATAAAAATTGCTCAACTTTAGTTATGTATTGTTTATGAGGTTTTTTGAGCAAGAATATTATGTTACTATTAAACAACTGCAGAAGAAAAAGGTTAGAGATAGATACTAGATATATTGAGGAGGTTATATGATGGCTATAAGTAAAAGAAATTTTGAGTGTGAAAGAGACTTTGAAAGGGTTAACAGATTCCTAAGTGATACATATATCTTGAATCAGAGAGTTTATAATTGGGATAATGGTCGTTGGTCTTTTAATAGATTTTGTATCCATAATAATGAAGAAGCTACAGGCAATAGGTTGTGGGAAAGTGGCGTTCAGATATGGGAAGATGATGGTGTGATAGTAGGTGTTTGTCATTATGAGGAACCAGGTGATTATTTCTTACAAATCCATCCTAAATATAGAGAAATTGAAGAAGAAATGCTTACTTGGGCTATGAAAAATTGTAGAGAATTATACCCAGATATAGAAATCATAAATGTTTCATCGAACTTTGATGATGAAAAGCGTAAGTCTTTACTGTTAAAATATAATGGAATAAAAGATGAGTTTGTTGATGATCACAGGAAGTTAACCATCAGTAAAAAATTCGAATTACCCAACATTCCTGAAGGATATAAGATAATAAATATTGATACTTCAAATATGGATATGTGTAAAAAAGTAGCTGAACTATACACAAGGATTTGGCCAACCAGTATTTATATGCCAAATGGTGAAACTGTGATGAGTTTCGTTAACTCACCAGCTTTTAACAGTGAGTTGTCTTTTCTTGTAGTAAATGAAAAGGATGAGTATGTGGCTTTTTATGTCTTATGGAGTGACAGCTACAATAAGCACGCCCACCTTTATCCTTTTAGCATAGATCCTAAATATAGAGGAAGTGTGATTCCTAAAGTTATTCTGGGAGTGGGCATTCATACACTTTATAATCGGGGGTTTGAAAGTTTAACATTAAGTGCCTGGTATAGTGAGGAAGAAGAGGTTGTGTTTGAAAGCTTTGGGTTTGAGAATACTGGATATGGTGAGACCTATAAGTTGAAGTTATAGTTTAGGATTTTATTACCTGAACCGTATCATAATTGTGTAGAATTTAACGATATAAATAGAGATAATATCCCAGAGCTAGTTATTAGGAATAGGATTTATGGAATTGGGTATGAGTATATTTATTATCAATGGCAAAATGATAAATATAATCAGGTGTTTTTTGAGTTTGAGTCTGCTAGAGGCTATGATAAAATAGTGGGTCTTTTAAATTCAATAAACAGACTACCGACCAATAAACCCGTTTTCTATAGTAATGATAGTTCACAACTTATGAAATCCTAAAGGGTAATGTAGAGTTGAGAATACAAGAAATTAAATATTTTATTTAAAATGGTAGTAACAGGTAATGGTGTTGCTACCATTAATTTTTAATAAAGATTTACCTAATGTGACCGATGATTTAATTGGGGATATACTGAAGAAAAGTGTAAATGTAATGGAACAAAACTAATGAGAAAAAATCTTCAATAAATTTGGTTTAGTTTTATAAGCTATTTTTTTGATTGGCTTAGTAAAAAGTAGGAATTTATATATTGTGACTATGATTAATATAGTCACAATATATATTAAAATGAGGTGTAATCGTGGGAAAAAAAGATAAACATATATCAATAGAAGTGGATGATTTAATTAATATAAGACATCATTTAACTGTAAAACAAAACGTTTTACTTGATATGATTTTATGTCAAATCAAAGATGATAATAAGTATCGTTATGAATTAAATATTAATAAATATAAACAATTATACAGAGAAGATTTATCAAATTTTTACATAGATTTAAAGAAAACAGTTGAAGAATTAAAAAATAAGGGGTTTAGTTTAATTAACAGTGAAAATAAAACAGAAGTATTTTTTGAATGGTTTGCAAGTATTATATTTTCGGATAATGACAGTAAAATAACTGTTGAATTAGGACAAACAATGAAGGAATTGCTTCTTGAAATAAAAAAGGATATCTTTTATAAGGTAGAATACCCCATATTAAATTTTCGAAGTATTTATAGCAATCGTTTATATGATTATTTATTACCTTTTTGTGATACAAAGTACCATATCAATAAGTTTGATGATTTGATTAATATATTACAATGCCCTAAATCTTATCAAAGTTTTGGAATGTTTAAGAAACACATATTAAAACAAGCACAAAAAGAAATTAATAATTTAACTGATATATATTTTGAATTTATAGAAATTAAAACTGGAAGAAAAGTAACTTCTGTCAAATTCATTATTAATTCTAACGAAACTACAAAGTCTACTAAGTACTCTGCTCAAGAAATGTTAAATGTAACTCAAAGCAACGTATCAATCAAAGAAGAGAATGATAAAAATAATAATACAGAATTTAAAGATTTCATACATAAGTCTTATGATGATTACGATAATGAAATAGTATTAACGGAAATGGAACGAAATTTACTTGGTTGGGACAACTAGCTAATTACAAAATACATTAGTAGTGACCGTTGAATCTGTTTGTTAAGTTCATTGATTCCATCAATATAATAAAAGCCTATATCTTTAATTATTTAGTTAATTAAGATATAGGTTTTTAAATTTAATCAATTTTATTATGTCTTAATTCAAAATCTTTACCCTTTAAATTATTATAATAAGATTTAGTTGCAGAATAATCTGTTATAGGATTACATTTTAAATATAACTCCTCTAACCAGGTTATATTTCTTAAAGGTGATATATCTTTTATTTGATTGTTGAATAAGTTTAGATAAGTCAAATTAGTTAAGTTACTTAAAGGAGATATATCTGTTATATGATTATTATCTAAATGTAGCTTATGTACAGAGGTTAATTTACTTAATGGTGATATATTTGTTATTTGATTTCTACTTAAATCTAACTTATCATAAACGGTAAAATTATTTAAAGGTGATATATCTGCTATTTGATTATTTGATAAACCTAAGTAATATAAGTTAGTAAAATTACTTAAAGGAGATATATCGATAATTTTATTATCGTTTAAGCCTAACTCATATATTTTGGTTAAATCTTTTAAAGGACATATATCCCTTATTTTATTATTTTTTAAGCCTAACATACGTAAGTTAATTAAATTTTTCAAAGGCGATATATCTGCTATTTGGTTATTGTTTAGATATAAGTTGGTCAAATTAGTTAAATCTTTCAAAGGAGATATATCCATTACTTTATTATCGAACAAGGCTAACCCTGTCAAATTGGTTAAATTACTTAAGGGGGATATGTCTGTTATATGATTATTGTCTATGCTTAAGTAACTAGATAAACTAGTTAAATTACTTAAAGACGACATATCTGTTATTTGATTTCTACTTATATGTAACTCATTTAAAGAGGTTAAATTACTTAAAGGAGATATATCTGCTATTAGATTATTGCATAAGGCTAAGTAAGATAAATTAGTTAATTTACTTAAAGGAGATGTATCTGTTATTTGATTGTTGGATAAGTTTAAATAAGATAACTTAGTTAAATCACTCAAAGGAGATATGTCTGTTATTTTATTAAGACCTAAACCTAATGAAGTTAAATTTGTTAAATTTTCTATTCCTGAAATGTTTTTTATCTTAGAATAATGCAATGACAATCTTCTTATTTTCCTAACATCACTTTTAAAGATATCTCCTCTAGGTTTTTGGATATGTTTACGTATTGCTTTTTCTAAGGAACTGTCTTCAAATTTAACTATATCATCTTTGAATACAGTTTTTGAAGTTTCGGCTATTGGATTTATCACATATATTGTAAATAGTATAATTAAGATTGTTATTAATACTTTAACCTGTTTCATTGTTTCTGCACCCATTTCTATTGTTATAATATTTGATCTGAATTTATTGTTTGTAAATATTTTCGTGATATTCATTTATCACTCCTTTTATGAATGTAGATACCTATATTCATAAAAGGAGTGATTTTTAGTTATTATAAGATAGTTAATATAAATTCGTGTAGTTGCTAGAATTTAATTTAACAGCTTTGTTATTATTTTGTAATAAATTTCAAGGATATTTATGGTAAAATTGGACAAGTGACTGAAATATAAAATATTTGAATCATCAAGTAAAGTATAGAGAAATAAAGTTTGAAAGGAAAAAATTAATAATCCAAAATCATTATAGGAGGGCTATCAATGAAAGAGTTTTAAGTCTTAATGGTTATATTGAAAAATATATTTGTTATACATAATAAAGAAAAATTAGATTATGAGTTACGTTGATTATATGTAGCCAACGTAAAATGATAGCAAAATAATTCGGTGTATGGATAAATACACTAGATATTTAAAGGAGAGTTTATAGTGAATTTTATAATTTTTACGTTTTTATTTACTTTTGTTATTACTTTTTTTGTTTCAAAACTATTTATACCATTATTTAAGAACTTGAAATTAGGTCAAAATATTAGTGATGATGCTCCAAAGAGTCATAGAAAGAAAGCAGGGGTTCCAACCTTTGGTGGTGTAGTATTTATAATAAGCATAACAATTGTAATATTTACATTACATGGAATAATACAGGGTGAGGGGTTGGTAGCATTCTATGCATTGATAGTCTTTGGAATAATAGGATTAATAGATGATGTATTAAGTAAAGTTTGTTTTAAAAATGAGGGATTAAAAAGAAAGCAAAAAATGGCATTATTAGCTATAGCAGCAAGTTTTTTTGCTATTTATGCTTACATCACACCTTCGATTGGAACATATATATATATACCATATGTAAATAAAGCAATTAATTTAAAATTATTATATATACCCTTTTTAATATTTTATTATACTGGTACAACTAATGCTGTTAATTTAACTGATGGAATTGATGGATTATGTACTACAATAACTATTCTAGTATTTTTGTTTTTCGGTTCTTATAGTTATATAACTGGTCATCATTCCTTAGCGCTTTTTTGTGCAGCTATGATAGGTTGTTTATTAGCATTTTTAATATTTAATTTTTATCCAGCTAAAATTATTATGGGAGATACTGGTTCCTTGGCATTAGGAGGGGCTATTGCAACAGTGGTCATGCTGTTAAAGGTTGAATTACTTTTAATACTAGTGGGAATTATTTATGTTATTGAGACACTTTCAGTTATCATACAAGAAAATAGTTGTAAGCATTTCAAAAGGAAGGTATTCAAAATGGCACCAATTCACCACTCTTTTGAATTATCAGGATGGCATGAGGCTAAAATAGTTGTTGTTTTTGCTATAATAACAATTATTGCCGAAATCACCGCAATTTTATTACTAATAAACATAAAATAAATTTAGATATAAATATTTGATAAATTTTATTTCCCATATACGTATTAATTTTACAGGTAAAGAAATGATAAGCTACTGGTTATCTATTAATATTATACAGTGGAGTATACTTAATAGAAGCTAGATTTTAGTTTTAATTTTTAATTCATCTGAAGTTTTAATTTTATAAAAAAGAGTTAAATGGGGGGTTATTTTGAGGTTTATTAAAATTATATATAATTTAACGATGATTCGTTCTAAAAAGTTTTTAATTAAGAAGTATGATAAAGAATTTTGGAATAGTTTTAAAAGTATATCAAAGAAGAATTTAGATGAAATTTTACCTAAAATAGTTGACATAGGGGATAGCATATTTTCATTTAATTATAAATTTGGACCTTGTTATGTTGCATGGTTTAAAGCATTTTCTGAACTTGGTATTAATGTAGAAGAAAGAAATAATAATATATGGAGTATGAATGAAAAAATGGTTACTACTATTCCAAAACCATTTTTACGAATAACTGGCAAATCATATTTAAATGGATTTCGTAAAAAGGCTGAAGAGCATGTTAAACGGCAAAATGCAGGTGAATTACATCCTTATGATTGGAAAGTTAGATATAGAGAAATAAGTAGCAATACATTTGAACTTGATATTACTGAGTGTGCTTTAAAAAGAATGGCTAATGATTTTGGTGCACTTGAGTTGCTACCATCAATATGTCGTATGGATTACTTATTCTCATCTTTAATGGGCAATGGATTTGAACGCACAAAAACATTAGGTGATGGTGACGATTGTTGTAATTGTCGTTATCATATTATTGGTAATTGTGAATGGTCGCCTGAGAAAGGATTTATAGATAGAAAGTAGATATTCTATATTAATAAATAAGTAAAAAAAGAGCATCAATTTAGGATGCTCTTGCTATATTTCTAGGGTATTTTCTATAAACAAGTTTAATTTTACTTGAAATGAAAATTAAGTTACTACATATCTTAATATAGGCTCTAAAGTGAAAATTCTAATTGATAATCTCTTGGATCATCTTCATAGAACTCCTGATTAATTTCCATTGCCTCTTCACAACCTATTGCAAAATAAAATGCAACTGTTTCTTCTGCTGAACCAGCACAAATTAAAAGTTTATCCCCGTTCCATTCTCTTGCAAGATCTGCACAAAGCATGAACAACTTTTTACCTATGCCTTTATTTCTATGTTCTAATGTAATAAACAGTTGGTCTAATAAAAGATATTTGAGTTTATCGCCATAGAAATTCTTATTAATTGTTGCAAAACCAATTAATTTATTATTATTATCAAAGGCACCAAATGCTGCACCACCACTTAAAATTGTATCTTTCAAGCTATTATAATGAGTTTCGTATCCATTCGGCCAATCTGATTCTTGATAATCTATCTGTACTAATTGACGGTTCCCGTTCACTTCTCTCCATGCTCTGGAAATATATTGAGCTGGATTTATATCATTTATACCTTTACAATCTTCAATTGTTAATATTCTATACACGAGATTTTGCATTAAGATTCCCCTCTTTTAATTATTTTTCTATTTTATATTTTAAACTATTTAGTAAGTAGAGTGTATGTAGAGAATAGTTTATAATTGTTTAGTACTTATTTAGTGTACACCAATTTGAAATGAAGTGATTTGGACTTGTAAAAAAACAAGCCTTCTTAGTTAGGCTTGTTTTTATTATAATTAAATATTTTTATTATTAGATATATAAAGTATAAGAACATTATAGCTATATATAATTTGTCAATTGTTGTGATTCCAGTTACGAGCATAAATATTAAACTTACTACAAATAAAGTCAATACCAATATGTCCACCTTATTCAAGGCTTTGAGTATTTTTTCTTTAAACAATGTTTACCCTCCAGTAATATTGCTTAATAAAATATATGCTTTGAGATTATCCTTTAGAATATCAATTGAGGAACAGGTAAGGAGTGCATTAAAGTAATTTGTGTATACTAATGCATAAATAAAACTATCAGAATGATATTATATTCATTCTGATAGTTTTATTTATATTATTTATTAGTGTATTTATTATAGGTATCTACTAAAATTTTATCTAGAGCAGCTTTAATCATATTTTGACTTATTGGATCAAGTTCTTCATAAGTAGGTTGAGAATCTGATTGTATAAGCCCTTCATCAATAAGCATATCTATTATTTTGCATAATAAAAAATTCTTTGTATCAGTATTAACATTATCATCTGAATCTGTTGGTTCATCAAATAATTCTGATAAAGATATTTTATAAAGAGATGTAATTTTTTTTAGCATTTCATATGAAGGTTCATTTCTATTCTGCTCCCAATGTCCTATGGTAGCTGGTTTAACACCAAGTAATTCTGCGAGATCTTTTTGAGTATAATTGTTGCTTTTTCTTAACTCAGATAACTTCTCTCCTATTTGAATATTCATGTATAATCCTCCTAATAATATATGTCTATAATATATTGTAATTTCCAGATAAATAAATAAATTTTTTAGATTTGAAGTACCGACTATTTATTCTTAAATAAAATCTAAAAAAATATGTTATGTAGTCAATATATATTCTATATTAAAAGTCGTGCGAACAAAAAGGGAACAGAGAGAAGTTCTATATAAAAAATATAATTTTTTTAAAATTTAGTAATAAAATAATCTAAAATATACATTTAGTTAAGGAAAAGTGAAGGTGTTGAGGTAAAATACATGTAATGTAGTGATAAAGCAACAAAAAGTATATTGTAAGAAAAAAATATTACAAAAAAGATACTAAAAGGGTATGAAGGTATAGACAAACTAGAAAAAGTAGTTATATAATGTGTATAAAGGAAATAATATCAAATTTAGAAATATAATTGAACATTTAAATAACAAGGGGGAAGATGGGATGGATGACGTAAGTTTAAAAGAATATATAGTTACTAGATTAGATGAAGTTAATCTTTCAGAAGAGGATTTACATAATTTATACTTAGAGTTAAAAAAAAATATGCTGAAGATGGGGAAAAATAGGGTGGTGCAAAATGAAAGATTGTGATTATAGGGAAGAAATTGAGAATGATCTTAAGAGATACTTGGATTGGTGCATAAGAATAGAAAGTGTAGAAGAGATATACGGATGTGTTGAAGACTTGGAGGATACAGAGTTAAATAGGATTAAAAGAAAGGTTCTTGCAATTAATAAAATTCTTAATAGACTTTCCGAGAAGAATAGAAAGATTATTAAAGAAAAATATTTTTATGGACACAGCAGAGAGAGAATACTAGAAGATAATAAATTATCTAAGAATCAATTTTATGAAGTTATAAGAAGGTTGTTGGGGGTTTTTGAAAGAGAAATAAACAATAGTATATAGTGAAGTTTAACTACAAAAAGTATATAGCTATACGAAAAGGTGACAAGAGGGGGCTAAAAACATAGACTTAATAGTAATAGCAGTTATATAATGTGTATAAGGAGTTAAATAGATATTTGATAGGGGGAAAGAAATGAAACTTGAAAATAGAATAATAAAAATGGTAGAGAATGATCTTAAGTGTTATCCAGATTGGGTAATAAAAATAGAATGTAATTCAGCGTTAGATAACAGGAGTATGAATTTTGGAAGTGGCAAGAGTGGAAATAGTTTTAGCAGTAAAGTTGAATTAGAAGCTGAGTTATTGATGGAGTTAAAAAGAAAAGTTATTACTATAGATAAAGTTATGGAGAGACTTAGGGATAAAATAAGATTATTAATTGAACAAAGGTATTTTTTAGAATATAGTAGAGAAGAAATACTTGAAGAAAATTCAATTAGTAAAAAACAGTATTATACATTAAGAAATAAAGCATTTGAATCTTTTGCTAGAGCCATGGGTTATATTGAGTAAGCTTATTGGACAAACTATAATAAATTGATTAAAGTAACCCTTTTATAAGGGTTGTTTTATTATAAAAATGGAGGAGGAAATAATGTTAGAAAAAATTATTGATTCAATAGTTACAACTTTACAGAGTTCATTTAAAGATATTGACATAAAATTAAATAATTTTAACCAGGAGCTAAGTAAAAATAGCTTCTTTTTAATTTTCATGGAGTCCATAACAGAGAACTTGGGAATGTGGTCCCACAGGGATAAAGTAAAAATAAGAATCGTCTACAGAGAATTTAAGACGACTAAGAGCCCGGAGGGGATACCCAAGTTTGCTGTTTATGATAAACTTAAGAATCTTTTTTCATCAGGGTATTTAGAAGTTGGAGAAAGAAAAATTACAATTATTGAAATGAAGGGAGGTACAAAGGATGAGGAGTTAAGCTATATAACAAATCAGGAAGTCAGTTTTTATTTAGAAATTTTAGCAGATATAACTGATGTAATAACAAAAGATGATGAGGGTGAAGTTGCTCAAAAAATTAATTTAAAAATACTGGAGGGGTAAAAATGGGTTTACCAAGAATTGATATTAATTTTAAACAAGCTGCTACAGCGTTAGTAAAGAGAGCACAAAAAGGAGTTGTTGCTTTAATCTTAAGGGATACTAGTGGAATAGGTGTTCATACTATTAAGTCAGTAACTGATATTCCAACAGACTTATCTGATTATAATAAGAAGCAGATTTCTATGGCGTTAAAGGGTACAGTAAATCCGCCTAGCAAGATAATTGCTTATGTTCAACAGAGTACTGCAGCGGATTATAATGAGCCAATGGAGTATTTTGGAGCAGTTAATTTTAATTATTTAGCAGTTCCAGGTATTAATGAAGCTGATGTTTCATTAATTGCTACATGGATAATTGGATTAAGAACAAATGAAAATATAAGAGTTAAGGCAGTGTTACCAGATTGTTCAGAAAATAATGAAGGTATAATAAAATTCACTTCAACAGACATTGAAGTTGAAGAAGGTGGAGCAGTTGTTAAATATCAAGCAGCTGATTATTGTTCAAGAATAGCAGGTGCTTTAGCAGGACTGCCTTTAAATATGAGTGCTACTTATCAAGTATTGCCTGAAATAGTTGGTGTGGCTAAGTTAAGTAAAGAAGAGGCAAATAAAAAAATTGATGATGGTGAGTTAATCTTAATTAATGATGGAGAAAAGGTAAAGATTGCAAGAGGTGTTAACTCTTTAACTCAAACTACTCCAGACAAAGGAAATGATTTTAAGAAAATTAAAATCGTTGACACAATGGATATGATTGAAACAGATATTAGAAGATTAATTGAGGATAACTATATAGGTAAGATGCCTAATACTTATGATAATAAATGTATCTTAATTACAGCAATAAAAGTGTATTTTGAGCAATTAGAGAGAGAGCAAATCCTTGATAAAGATATGAATACAGTTGGAATTGATATGGAACTTCAAACTTCATTCTTAAAGGGAATAGGTGAAGATGTTGATCTAATGAATGAGCAGCAGATAAAAGCGGCAAATACAAAGGATCAAGTATTCTTAGTTAGTGAGATTAAGATAGTAGATGCTATGGAAGAGATAACATTTAATATTAATATGTAATAGTTACTTTTGAAGTCTTGGGGTATACTTGCTACAGGGATAATAGTAGCAACTTGTGGACAAGTATAACCCAAGTAGTATTGTAAATATTAAAGAAAATAAGGAGGAGTAATAAATGGAATCAAAGAGAATTATTAATGGTACTTGGGGAGAATGTTGGTTAGACTCAGATAAGGTTGCAGAATGTTTTGGACTTAAGGCAAAAGTTGAATTTAAGAAGGAAGAGATAAAAATTTGTGGATCATTTGCTACTGAAACAAAGACAGTAGGATATAAATGTAAGGGTTCAATGAAGTTGCATAAGGTGAATTCAAGAATTGCTAAGAAGTTAGGTGATGAAGCTAAAAAAGGAAAAGACTTAAGATTTACTATAATAAGTAAATTAGAAGATCCAGATTCATATGGAGCTGAGAGAGTAGTTCTTAAAAGTGTAAACTTTGATGATCTAACACTTTTAGATTGGGAAGCTGGTAAACCAGGTACAGTTGAAGTGCCATTTACATTTACTGATTATGAATATCTAGATACTATTTAAATTTAAAATATAATATGTAGATTAAAATCATAAAAAGGCGCGTGATACGCGCCTTTTTTATAAATTAATAAATGGAGGAGAGTTAAATGGGAAAAAGTACATTAGATTTATTATTAAAGGTAGATTTAGAGAAAATAAAGAAGCCTTCAAAAGAGGTTGAGGTAAAGAGGTTGACTGAAATTTTAGGAGAGAAAGTTATTTTTAAATGTGAAGCTTTAGATGCTGAAAAATTTGGGGAAATACAAGATAGTGCAATAAATATGAATAGTAATGGGGAATTTGATAGTCTTGATACCAATGAACTGCAGATATTTACTATATTAGAAGGGGTAAAAGAGCCAAGTTTAAAGAGTAAAGAATTAATGGATAAGTTTGGAGCTGTTACACCAAAAGAGCTTGTTAAAAAACTTTTATTGCCAGGGGAGATTTCAAGTTTATATGGAGTTATAAGTGATATATCTGGATTTAATGGGGATACAGTAATAGAAATAAAAAACTAATTGAAACTGATGGATTTACCGAGATGATGTACTACTACTGGAGTAGGAAGGGGGTAAGACCATCAGTTTTTTATAATATGTCTCATGGTGAAAAAATTGTTGTGAGAGCATTTTATGAGTATGAAATTAAGGAGAGGAGTAAAAGAAAATCTTATTGTCCCCTTCTTGGGGAAGAATAAAGGAGGATGATATTGTGATTGAAAATATCACCGACTCAGTACAGAAACTCACCAGGACTATAAAAATAGCGTCTATAAAAGTTAAAGACTTAGAAACAAAAATGAATAAATTGCAGTTCAATGATAATATTTTAAGCGGAGTGAAGACTTTTTCAAATATTGTTAATAATGTAGCTGTTAAAAAAATTAGTAATGATATCAATAATGTTTACTCAAAAAGTAGTGATTTGAAAAATGAGTTTAATAATTTTTCTAAGAGTGTTAAGGAAATACCAGTAAAGAATGTTATTGAAGATATAAACAAGAGTATATCAAGTGGAAAAGAACTAAAAGGAGCGTTTACAGACCTTGTTGGAAGTGTACAGAAGATATCTTTGGATGGAGTGAAATCAGGGATTTCAGAATCTATTGAGAAGGGGAATGCACTAAAGAATTCATTTGTTGAAATGATGAACTCAGCAGGAAACATCAAGGTGGATGGATTAATTCAAGGGGTTCAGGAGACGATAGGAAAGAGCGTAGAAGTAAAAGGAGCATTCAATGATTTAGTAGGTACAGTTAAGGGAATCAAACTTGATGATCTTAAAAACAGTATAGGAGAGAGTCTTGATAAAGGGAATAATCTAAAAGGAACTTTTGATGGATTTGTAGGAAGTTTAAAGAATATTAGGATGGATGGTTTCCTTGAGGGAGTAAACAAGAGTATATCAAGTGGAAAAGAACTAAAAGGAGCGTTTACAGACCTTGTTGGAAGTGTACAGAAGATATCTTTGGATGGAGTGAAATCAGGGATTTCAGAATCTATTGAGAAGGGGAATGCACTAAAGAATTCATTTGTTGAAATGATGAACTCAGCAGGAAATATCAAGGTGGATGGATTAATTCAAGGGGTTCAGGAGACGATAGGAAAGAGCGTAGAAGTAAAAGGAGCATTCAATGATTTAGTAGGTACAGTTAAGGGAATCAAACTTGATGATCTTAAAAACAGTATAGGAGAGAGTCTTGATAAAGGGAATAATCTAAAAGGAACTTTTGATGGATTTGTAGGAAGTTTAAAGAATATTAGGATGGATGGTTTCCTTGAGGGAGTAAACAAGAGTATATCAAGTGGAAAAGAACTAAAAGGAGCGTTTACAGACCTTGTTGGAAGTGTACAGAAGATATCTTTGGATGGAGTGAAATCAGGGATTTCAGAATCTATTGAGAAGGGGAATGCACTAAAGAATTCATTTGTTGAAATGATGAACTCAGCAGGAAATATCAAGGTGGATGGATTAATTCAAGGGGTTCAGGAGACGATAGGAAAGAGCGTAGAAGTAAAAGGAGCATTCAATGATTTAGTAGGTACAGTTAAGGGAATCAAACTTGATGATCTTAAAAACAGTATAGGAGAGAGTCTTGATAAAGGGAATAATCTAAAAGGAACTTTTGATGGATTTGTAGGAAGTTTAAAGAATATTAGGATGGATGGTTTCCTTGAGGGAGTAAACAAGAGTATATCAAGTGGAAAAGAACTAAAAGGAGCGTTTACAGACCTTGTTGGAAGTGTACAGAAGATATCTTTGGATGGAGTGAAATCAGGGATTTCAGAATCTATTGAGAAGGGGAATGCACTAAAGAATTCATTTGTTGAAATGATGAACTCAGCAGGAAATATCAAGGTGGATGGGCTTATTCAGGGTATTCAAGAGACTGCAACTAAAGGGTCAAGTTTACCAGGAGTATTTGGAGAAGCTTTTAACAAACTTAAAGAAGTAAACTTTGACAATATTAAAAGTGGAATTGAGGACGTAAAAGCTAAAAGTTTAAATGTGAAGGGTGCTTTTGATGAATTTTCAAGTAGTATAGCTAATATCAGGTTTAATGATGTAACTCAACAGGTGCAGCAGACAATTGATAAGAGTAAAGAACTTAGAAATTCTTTCAATGAATTTACAGGATCAGTTAAGAACATCAATATATCAGGATTAAAAACAGGTGTAATTGAAAGTATTGAGCAAGGAAAGAATCTAAAAGGAACCTTTGGAGAGTTCACTGGAAGTCTAGGAGAAATTACAATAGACAATCTTGGTGAGGGAATAATGAACAGTATTTCTAAAGGTAGAGAGTTAGGAAGAGCATTTGGTTCATTTAAAGCTAGTGTAAGGAATATTCCTATAGGAGAAGTTAAAGATCAGATTTCACAAGCCATTACTCAAGGGAAAAAACTTAAAGAATCTTTTAATGAGGTAATAAAGAGTGCTAAAAACATCGACGTTAAGGGATTAAAAGAGGATATAGGAAATTCAATTGAGAAAGGAAAAAATCTTAAAAATTCTTTCAGTGAATTAAAGAATTCTCTAGCAAATTTAACTATGAAAAATATCACAAAAGAGACAGAGGAAAGCATAAAGAAAACGAGTAAACTAAGAGAAACATTTAATAAGTTTAAAAATGGAATTGAAGATATAAAAATAAATACAAAAGTTCAGACGCCAAAACTTAAGGGATTTAAGGCTAAAATTATTGAATTTAACACAAGGTTAAAGACTCCAAAAATGAATAAGGTTAAGACTAAAATCATAAGACTTAAGACTAAAGTACAAACACCTAAAATACCATTACCTAAGGGTGTAGGAAAATCTATCAAAATGATAGTTGATGTTAAAAATAGAGGAAAGAACAAGTTTAACTCAATAAAACGCAAAGTAACTGCTTTTGGTAAGAAAAAATTTGCTCCTACAATTAGAATTAAAGATAAAACAAAAGGGGTATTTAATTCTATTAGAGGTAGAATGAAATCTCTTAAAGGATTAGGCAGTATTATGAAGTTAAATCCAGTTTCTATGGGATTAGGACTTGTTTCTAAAGCATTTACAGCTATGAAATCAAGAAGTTCTGCAAAAGGAAGCAAAGGTGGTAAGAGTTCAAAGGGTATTAAAGAGGCAATGGGACAGATAACAAAGCTTAACAATTTAATAAATGGTCTCCTTGGTGATGTGATGGCTGCCTTTATGCCAATAGTAGGACAACTATTAAAACCTATAACAAAATGGATTGAGAAAAATAGAAAAGGTATTCAGAAATTTGCTGGTGGAATTAAGAGATTTTTAGGAATAGTACTAGGTGCGGTGAAGAAGAACATGCCTACTATAAAGAAAGTTGTTACGAAGGTTGTAGGAAGCATGATGAAAATATTCCAAGGGATAAAGCCAGTTATAACGAAAATATTCCAAGCTCTTGGTCCAATAATGAAAAAGGCTTTTCAGGTTATTGGAAAACTATTTAATAAACTTCAGCCTTTAATAGGAAAATTTATTAAATTTGTTCAGTTCCTTGGACAAGTATGGACTAAGATGTGGCCAGTAATAAGTGATGTTCTCTCTGTAGCTTTCGCAATAATAGAGCCAATCTTTTCAATAATCATTAGTATTGTGGGATTGATGATGGATGCATTTATGGCAGCATGGCCAGCAATTCAAACTGTTGTTGAAACTGTTTGGGGAATATTAAAACCAATCTTTGAAGGTATTGGAAAAGCTCTTAAAGCTGTTTCAAAAGCTGCTGGATGGATTGCTGATAAAATTGGTGGTTTCTTTGGAAAGAAAAAGAATAAAAATGATAAAGATGAAGAAAGCGGCAGTTATGAGAGTAATAATGTTAAAGGTTATGCAGTAGGAATTCAAAGTGTTCCTTATGATAATTTCCCAGCTATTTTACATGAAGGTGAAAGAGTTTTAACTAAACAAGAGTCAAACTCTTATAGAGGAGCTTCTAAGGTTAATATTGCTAAATTAGCAGATACAATTGTTATAAGAGAAGAGGCTGATATTGATAAGATAACTAATAAACTTGTATTTAAGATTAAAAATGCAGGATTAAATATGGTATAGGGGGAGAAAAGATGGAATTTTGGTTTGAGTTAAAGAAAGAGAAATTTAGATTACCTGTACCTCCAGCAGACTTTTCAGTAACAAAAGGAAACAATAATTCTACAGCGTTAGTTGAGGGATTAGGAGAAATAACTTTAATAGGTCAAAAAAGATTATCTACTGTATCAATATCAAGTTTTTTCCCAAACAATGACTATGGATTTTGCCAATATAGTGATTATGAAAAGCCATATTATTACGTTGAACTCTTAGAAGAATGTTTATCAAACAAAGAATCTTTAGGGTTTTTTATAACAGAGACCAATATAGATATGGAATGTTCTATTGAGAGTTTTGCTTATGGAGAAAGAGATGGAACAGGAGATGTATATTTTACTTTAGAGTTAAAGGAGTATAGTTCTATATCGGGAGAAAAGGTAATTAATAAGGAATACAATAGTTCTGATAATACTAGTAATATTGATGATATCTTAAATTCAATTAAGGAAAATTTAAAAAGGGATGTGAAAAAAGAGCCTCCAAGAACTTATTCAGTTAAGGCTGGTGATTGTTTGTATTTGATAGCAAAAAGGTTTTATGGTGATGGAAGCAAGTGGCCTGAACTATATAATAAAAACATAAATGTTGTTGGAAGCAATCCTAATCTCATATATCCTGGACAAGTTCTTACACTTTAAAAAGGAGGTGAACAAATGAAAATATTTGCACTTTATGAGAGTGGTGAAAGTGAAGAAATTACTTCATTTTGTAGTTCTATGGATATATCTGGAAGTGTTGAGCAGTGTGCAAGAAAATTATCCATAAGAGCTGCATTTCCTATACATGATCCAAATCATGGGAAGTTAAAGGCAAAAGCTGGAACAATAATATATGTTCAAGAGGATAATGGTGATGATATTTTCAAGGGGATAGTATTCACAAGAGATATATCATCTTCACAGGAAATAACACTTATGGCATATGACTTTTTAATTTATCTTTTAAAATCTAATGGAACTTATAATTTTCAGAAAGCATCTTTAAGTTCAGTTATGGATACCGTATGTGGGGAGGCTGGGTTATCAGTTGGCAGCACACCAGGTACAAGTGTACAAATTAATAGAATTTTTCAGAATGAATCACTTTTTTCAATAATTAAGAAGGTTTTAAATGATATAACCTTGGAAAGTGGAGTAGAGTATGTAGTTAATATGAAAGATGAAAAGGTTAATATTCAAGAAAAAGGTGAGGTAGTTACTGAAATAACAGTAGATTATGAGAAAAATCTTCTATCCACAAGCTTTTCAGATTCAATTGAAGATATGATAAATACGGTGAAGGTATTTGACGAAAAAGGAGAATGTGTTTCTGAAGAAAGAGAAGATGATTGGATAAATAAATATGGTATATTTCAAGAAACTTATGAGGAAGAGGAAGGAAAAAACTCTTCTTCAGTTGCTAAAAACATGATGAAAGGATTACAGGAAAAATTATCTGTAAGCATTTTAGGTAATTCTGAGTGTATATCTGGTAGTAGTGTAAAAGTAAAAATTCCATATATAGGTGAGGTTGATGGAAGAGAAATGTATATTGAAAGTGATACTCACACATGGGATTTTGGAGCTTGTTCATACACAACTAACCTATCTTTAGTTAATAAGATTAAAAAATAATAGAGTATAAAGGAGGTAACAGCATGCTTAAGGATCCATATGGTGAAATGGTAATTATGATGAAAAGATTTGGGGCAGCATATAATCCACCTACTATACAGATTGGAGAAGTGTCTTCTGAGGATCCACTAGTTATTAAAATTGGAGATCTTGAGATAGATAAGAATAATCTTTTAGTAGCAGATTATCTTCTTGCTGAACATAGTAGAACTGTGAAGTTAGATGTATTGCAATGTGAAGGGTATAAAGATTGTTTAAGTAGGCAGCCAGATAATTTTGTTTCTCAAGTACAGCCAGGAACACCAGGAACAGCATCTACACCTACTGTGGTTACAATGGTGCCTTCAGATAAAGAAGAGAAAGAGATTATTGCAGAATCAACGTTAATATTCACTGATACATTAAAAGTAGGTGATTTAGTAGCTATTATGCCTACTAGTGAACTTTCAAAATTTATAGTTTTAAGCAGGGTAAAGAAATTATGAGTATATTACCTGTGTTTAATAGAGAATTTGTGGAAAATATTAATAACGTTGATGTGAATAAAGAATCAATAGAACTTCCTTATCCAAGTGAATATGACTGGGATTTTGAAGGTGGCAGGTTTAAGTATGATAAGTATAATAAATGTAAAATAGTTACAGGGAATGAAGCAATAAAAATATGGATATATAAGATGCTTAAAAGTGAAAGGTATAAGTATTTAGCCTATTCATGGGATTATGGACAGGAGTTTCATGATATTTTAAGTAATGGTTATACAAAACAAGCTCTTGAAAAAATAATTCCTAAACATTTAAAGGAGGCTCTTATGATAAATCCATATGTTAAGAAAGTAAAGAATATTAAAGTTATTTTAGAGGATGAAAAGGTTAATTTGGATTTTGATGTTATAACACCGTATAGTGAGGTGAAGATTAATGTTTAATAAAAGTGAAGAGAGTATAAGAAATAGTTTACTTGATATGGTACCTTCCAATATACCAAAATTTGAAGGTACTTTTATTTATGATGTGATTTCCCCATTAAGTTGTGAATTGTCGATTCTATATTCTAATTTACAGAGAGTTTCAGATAAAATGTTTTTAAAAAATTTAGATAGTGTTGAGTTAGAAGAGAGAGGAAAAGAATATGGAATTACAAGGAAATTAGGAAAAAAAGCAAAAGGGAAAGTAAGATTTTACGGGAATTCTACTGGAGGCAAGCATCCTGTTGGTATTGCTGTACAAACTGATGATGAATACAAGGGATATATATACAAGACAGTTGAAGAATTTGAGATTGATGATGAAATAGGTTACACAGATGTTAGTGTTGAAGCCGAACATATAGGAGAAAAATACAATGTTGAAGCGAAAAGTCTGAGTATTTTACCAATTAAGGAAAAGGGAATAACCTCAGTAAGTAATTTGGAGAGTATTTCAGGTGGAAGTGATTGTGAGTCAGATGATGCTCTTAGGAGAAGGATTTTATTTAAGCTACAGAATCCTGCAACATCAGGGAATATAACTCATTATAAGGAATGGGCACTAGAAATGACTACAGTGGGAGATGCCAGAGTATATGCTTTAGGAGAAGTAAAGAACACAGAAGAGGGGAATGCCACTAGTGACAGCGATCTTGAAACAAGAGGATTAATTATTGGAGAAACAACAATTAATGTAGGAGAAGTTCTGATTGTTGTAATATCTCCTGACATGAATCCAATAAGAAGTGATGAAAGTATTGGGGAAATAAAAAAGCATATTGACAATAAAAGACCAATTGGAGTTAAAACTATTGTAAAATCTGCAAAGGAAATTCCAGTAGAGATAACAGGAACAATTTCTCTTTCAGATGGTGCAATAATGGAGGATGCAATTGAAAATTTTGTTGTAAAACTAGAAGAGTATAGGAAAAAGATAGCTTTTACAAAAGGTGAAATAAGTTTAGCTATGATAGGTGCGTTTTTAGTATCACTGCCTCAGGTTATGGATTATGAGCAATTAAGAATTAATGGAAGTGATGTTAATAAAGGCATAGAGGAGTATGAGGTTCCTGTTTTTACTATAAATCTTCATGCAAAGAATAATGTATAAGGTGAGGTGAAAAGATGAGTGAATTTCTTAATGAATCAATTGATATATTGAGGGAACTTCATAGAGAATTTGAAATTAATCAAACTGATATTGATTATATTCTAAATAGATTTTACCAGTACCTGCCAGAATATTTAGTTCCATATATTAGGAGTAATAATATTGAAGAAAAAAAGGATAATCTGAATGAACTTCAGACATTGATGATATTAGTATTTCCTAAGGTGATAAGAGAACTTAATGAAATCATTATTGGAATGGAAAAGCAACTTTGCATATCAACAGCCCATGGAGAGGGTATCACTCAATGGGAGGAGATGCTGGGATTATTTCATGAACAGGATAAAGAGGAAAATCTAAGAAAAGAGAATATTAGATCTAAATTAAGATCATCAGGTACAGCTACTATTCAATTAATAAAAGATATAACTAAATCCTACTCAAAAGGAACCTCAGAAATAATTGAATATCCTGATAAGTTTCATTTTGATATTAAGTTTAAAGATGATAATGGAGTGCCAGAAAATATAAATGAAATATCAAAGAGAATAAATGAAATTAAGCCAGCCCATTTAACCTATGCCTTTATCTATACTTTCGTATTGTGGGCTTATCTTAAAGAACGAAAATGGAATGAATTATTATCAATTAAATGGAGTGAATGTAGAAAGAAGACAAATATATCATAAAACATGGAGGGAAATTATGAGTGAAGATAATAATAGAATAATAGATGAAATACCTAAAACGATTAATTATAAATTTTTGAAGCCAAGACCAGATGATTTTGTGGATATTGATCATATTAATTATAATTCTGATTTGATTGATAAAACTATTAAAATTAATGAAGATGCTATAACTCAAAATGATATGAAGATCAATTCTGTTTCACAGGAACTTAAAAATGAAAAGTTTGATAAGGCTGGCGGAGTGATAAGTGGAAATACTACTGTTAATGGAGATATTATTGTTTCAAAGAATCACAAAATAGCATTTTATGATGAAACAGGAGCTCCAGGTGGAGCAGCAATTCACATGCTAGGTGAAGACTTGGTTATAACTGAACCAGAGGATAGTAATAAAGAGTGGGCAAGGTTTAAAGATGATGATGGATTATATGTATATGGAAATAAAACTTGGACAACCGCTAACTTTAATCCAGCCACCAAAGCTAATGAAGTGGATATGAAAAGTGTAAAGAATTCAATTAATACCATAAATGCTAAAATAGAAACAAAAGAAGATAAAATCAAAGTAGCAGAAGTGGAAAATATAGCAAATAAAGGTGTCTTAGATGCTGCTAAAGCTCAAAGTAAAGCAAATACAGCATATTCTTTAGCTGGAGAGGGTAAATCAGCGGCACAGGCTGCACAAACAAGAGCAGATCAAGCCTTTAATAAAGGAACAGATGCTCATAACGCTGCTAATGTTGCTGATGGAAAAGCTGTTACTGCTCAGAAAAGAGCTGACTCAGCATATGCATTAGCTGATGATGGAAAGAAAAGAGCTGTAGCAGCTCAAGTTAAAGCAAATCTTGCTGATAGCAATGCAGTAGCTGCGCAGACATCTGCTGACGAAGCAAAATCAGCAGCAGATAATGCACAAAGAACGGCTAATGAAGCAAAAACCAATGCTGCAACAGCTCAAAGTAAGGCAAATAGTGGTTATTCTAAGGCTGTAGCAGCACAACTAACAGCAGATACAGCCTTATCTAATGCTTCAAAAGCGCAAACCAAGGCTGATTCAGCATATACGTTAGCAACTCAAGGGAAGAATGCAGCAGCAACAGCACAAACAAGAGCAGATCAGGCATTTAATAAAGGTGTAGCTGCCCATGATGCTGCTAATGTTGCTGATGGAAAAGCTGTAACTGCTCAGACAACAGCAAATACAGCTAAGACAAACGCTGCTACTGCTAAGACTAGAGCAGATCAAGCATATACAAAAGCTGAGAGTGCTTTGAATACTGCAAATGCAGCAAAGTCAAAAGCAGATACTGTACAAACTAATTTAAATACAACTAATGGGAATGTAAGTAAAAATTCAAGTAATATTTCAAGTTTATCATCAAATAAGTTTGATAAAAGTGGTGGAACTATAGGGGGAAATACAGTTGTTAATGGAGATTTAACAATTCCTGTAGGAAAAAAAATAATCTTTAAAGATACAAGCAATGCAGATGCCGCAGCAATATTAATAAGTGGAGAGGATTTAATCATAACTGAACCAGAGGAGAGTAATAAAGAATGGGCACGGTTTAAGGATGACAATGGATTATATATTTTAGGAAAAAAAGTATGGACTGAAGGTAATTTTAATCCAAGTACTAAGGCTAGTACAACAGATCTTAATACAGTTAAATCTACTGCTTCCCAAGCTAAATCTACTGCAGATTCAGCTTTAGCAAAAGCTAATCAGGCTTTTCAATCAGCCAGTGAGGGTAAAAAAAGTCTTGGTAGTGCTCTTACTGGCGTAGGTGTGCAAGGAATACCTGCTTCTACTCAACTACCAAGTAAAACTTTTAGCTGGTTTTCAAGTATGATTACAAATAATACAAAGGTATTTAAAGAAGCTAGAGAGAGTGGAGATTTTTATGTTAGTGGGTTTGGATTTACTCCTAAGCTTGTTGTGGCAAAAACGTATTATAAAATTAAAAGGACCGAGTACAGAGAATTAATTAAGCCGCCATACGAACCGGATGATCCAAGAACCTATGAAGAAGAACTTAGGCGAGAGGATGAGAGAATAATTCAGGATCCAGATATATATGAACCAATCACACAAGTTACCTACAAGAGTGACTATAAATATTATGTTTATAGTTATTACAATATAGGAAGCAATATACTTGAATTCAAAAACTCAGGTTCAGTTACTTCAAGAAGTAATAGCACAAGTTCAGCCTATTATGTTACCAGTGGTAAAATGAAGTTTGGAAACTTACCAACTTTATTTAATGGATTAACTCCAAGAGGTGAGGTTCGTGAAGAATTTATTGAAAGATATATAGACTACACAATAATAGGATAAAAAGTATTATTTGAAGAAATATTGGTAGGGACGGTTCAAAGAACCGTCCCTTATAGGAGATGAAGAAATGGATATTAATAATTCAATTTATGAGATGTTTATACAGCTAGGAGTTGCAGGAGCAGCTCTTCTTTTGATTTTAGTATTTATTATTTTGCTTTTTAAATTGTTTAGTAAAATCAGTTGGAGAGAAAATAACGAACAAAATTCTAGAATTGATAAATTATGTGACAAGATAGACAATCTTATTTCTAGTTATGCAGAGAATACACAGAAACTAAATGAAGTTTTACTTGTGAACGACAAGGATCAGAAGAATACTTTAAAAACATTAAACAGATTATTGGATATTATTATTGATTTACAAAAGAAGATCGAGAAAATTGATATCATAACAAGTAAATATATTGAGAAGGGAGATTAAAATGTTTGTTTGGGTTTGGGAAATTGAAAATTGTATAAAGAAACAGGGATCATATAAGGATTTTGTCCAGAGTCTTAAGGAGATAGGGATAAATAATCTATGTATTAAATTCCATGAAGGATCAAGTGAGATTGGAGATGGTGTTAATTTCAAAAAGGCTTTTTTAAAATATGCCCCTATGTTAAAAAAAGATGGATTCAAAATAGGGAGTTGGGGATACAATTATTTTAACAACATTACAAAGGAATCTAAATTAATATGTGAAGCAATAAATAACTCAGATTATTATATCTTTGATCCTGAGAGAGAGGTTAAAGGTAAAAAAGCTGAAAGTGAACTGATTTTACAGATAGTACGAGAGAAACATCCAAAAGCATTGATAGGTTACTCATCTTATCCATTTATGACTTATCATAAAAGTATTCCCTATGGGGTATTTGATAGGTATTGCGATTTTTTCAGCCCTCAAACATATTTTTATGAGATGAATTGGAGTGTTAATAAATGCATGGAAAAGTTTAAGAGAGACTATAAGGAATTTGGTCTTAAGAGTAAGGTTATTCCTTCATTAGAGGGATTCAAACTGAAAGAAAACATATATAGCAATTTTCAAAAGGAGTATTATCAAAACTTTGGAATATGGTCTTTGGATTTTCTTGATAATGAGTTTATTGAATGGATAAAAAATCATAATGTTGATAGGAATAGTAATAAAAAAGACACTATAGGTTTTGAAATAAGAAATACAGTTTTAGAATTACAAAAGACTCTCAATTATTTGGAAATTAATGATTATGATGATAACCCATTAGTGGAGGATGGATTATTGGGGGAAAAAACCATGAGTGCTCTTGAAAAATGTTCATTAGTTTATGGGGATTGTGGAGAATTAGTTGAATTTGTTCAGGCTTTGTTAATTGACCAAGGTGAATTAGAAGAAGAGTTTTTAGTAGATGGCATTTTTGGAAAAAAGACATTAATGAGAGTTAAAGCATTCCAAAAGGAAAACAAGTTAAAACAAGATGGAATAATAGGCTTGAATACTTGGAGAAGATTAATAACGTAATTTAATCTAAGGAGGGTTAATAATAGATATGTTTAATGAAATCTATGGAGTTATTTTAAAAGGAGTACTTATTATTTTATCAGGGGTACTTGCAGTAATAGTAACTACTTTTATTGATTATTTAGGAAAAAAACGAAAAGAAATAATAATAAGGATTGGAAAAGAACGATATAATGAAAATTATAGAATTGGTAAAATGATATATTATGCTGTAGAGCAGAAATTTAAAAATACAGCAGGTAAAGCAGAGGAGAAAAGGGAAGAATTTGATAAACTAATATTAGAAAAGATTCCCTTGTTAACTGAGAAGGATATCGAACTTTTAAGAGAAAGTATAGTGGGTGAAATTAATAATAGTATTAAAGAAAACGATTTATTTAATGAAGCTTAATGATTAGGGCAAACACTGATATGTAACTGAATATCAGTGTTTGCCCTAATTTTTGTTTTAATTAATGAAAAAGAATGAACTGGAAATATTATTATTTGGATTATCTATCCAGTTATCAATTGAATTTTTTTCATCATTGCTTTTAGGAAGTATTTGATTAATTATCTCCTTAAAATCAGCTTTTAAAATTTCTTTAATTGTGATATCGGTAAAAGCATCATATTCACATGAATAATCTCTTAAAGTTAAAGTTACTGAAGTAAATGGAGTATTGTTATTTAATCTCCATACATCAACATCTGAATCATTATAAGTAAGTTCAGGTGCTATGTCATTTTTGTAGTATTTTAAATCTTCTTTAAGGTAGATTGGAATTTCAGCCATTAATGATACGTCTAATAAAGGTACTGGCTTATAGGGCTGTTCAATAGTTTTTAGGATCCCACCCTTTGGAATATACAGTACTTTTTTAGCACTGTAACTATAGTCAGCTAGTTTTTCTACGTCTTCAAAAAGGTTTTTTGAATTTAATACAATACTGATGATTTTTCTACCATTTCTTTCATATATAGCACCGAGACATCTTCCAGCCCTGTCAGTATATCCTGTTTTACCACCAATACAACCAGCTTTATTTAAGTTTTTGTTTCTATTAGTTAAGGTTCTGCTAGGTGTATTTAATGATTTTACAATGCTCTTTTCCTTATTCATTGATTCTCTGACCCATGGGTTTTCATAGGCTGCTTTAAATAACCTCATTAAATCATAGGCTGTTGTTACATGTTCAGGATAATCTTTATCTAATCCATTAGCAGTTTCATAATGGGTATTTTTCATTCCTAACTCAATAGCTTTATCATTCATCATTTTCATAAAATTTTCTGTGTTTCCTGCAACATTATCAGCTATAACATATGCTATATCATTTGCAGAATATAATAGAAGCATGTCCATAACATAATCAGCACGTATTTTATCCCCGATTGCAATATATTGAACGTTTTCTCTGTAGGAATACGCTGGTTGTTTAGCTGCTGATTCTGTATAAACTAACATATCTGTTTTTTCCATATTCTCTGCTAAAAGTAAAGCAGTCATTACTTTAGTTATAGAAGCTGCATAAATCTTTTTATCAATATTTAAGGTGTAAATTATCTCATCTGTTTCCATATCATAAGAAATTGCTGAAGATACTGATAAATTTAAAGTTTCATTAGTTGTTTCATCTGCTAATACTATATTTGCACTTAAAATCAAAATAGTAAGCATCATTAATAATGTCTTTTTAAAGCTTTTCACAAAATCCCCCCAAAACAATATTAAATTTTTTCTTATATATGTATTAAATATTTGAAATATTTATCTATGTTAATTATAAGGCATAAGGATAATGTTGTAAATTAATATAATAGGAGGAAAAAGAATAGTTGATATTTTTGATTTATACATGAAATTACATAGAATAAGTGTAGTATAATAGAAGAAATGTATGGATTTTGAGAAATATATTATTTAGATAAGAAAGAAATTGAAATATATTTCGATAATAATATATAATCTATTTAGACGAGAACTGATAAGAAGGTAGGGAGATAAATGAGTGTTGTTAATGTGAACCCTAAGGATGTTATATTCTCTTTAGATATTGGAACTAGAACTGTAATTGGTACAGTTGGGGTTATGAGAGATAAGAAATTTTCTGTTATTTGTGAGGAAATAATAGAGCATGAAGATAGAGCGATGGTAGATGGTCAGATACATGATATTGAACTGGTTAAAGAGGGAGTTCAAAAGGTTAAAGAAAAATTAGAAAGTACCCTTGGATTTAAACTTACTAAAGTTGCAGTTGCAGCAGCAGGTAGACTTTTAAAGACCACTGAGGTAAAAAGTGAGTTAGAGGTTGAAGGTGATAAAGAGATAACAAAAGAGATTATAAAAAGTTTAGAGATGACAGCTGTTAAGGAAGCTGAAGAAGGAATAACTGAAAGCTCAGGTGGAAGACTCTATTGTGTTGGATATAGTGTGAAAAACTTTTATTTAAACGGGTATCTAATAAGTAATCTTTTAGGACATAAAGGGGAAAAAATTAGCTGTGAGGTAATAGCTACATTTCTTCCAAGGTCAGTGGTGGAGTCTTTATATACTGTTGTAAATAAGCTGGAACTTGAGGTTATGAATATGACCCTTGAACCAATTGCTGCAATGGAAGCTGCTGTTCCTAAAAATTTAAGATTACTTAATATTGGACTTGTTGATATAGGGGCAGGAACTTCAGATATTGCTATTTGTTCAAAGGATAGTGTTGTAGCTTACGGTATGGTTCCTATGGCTGGAGATGAGGTTACTGAAGTGATTGCTCAGAGTTACTTAACTGATTTTAATACTGCTGAGAAAATAAAATGTGGACTTTTAAATCAGGAGAGTGTTACATATATAGATATCATGGGGTTTGAGAACTCTGTTACTAAAGATGATGTTACAAAATTGATAAGTCCTCTTGTTGAGAAAATTAGTGAAGGAATATGTTCAAAAATTATTGAGTTAAATGGAGGTAAAGCTCCAAATGCAATATTCCTTGTAGGAGGAGGAGCGCACACTCCAGGATTAAAAGAGGAAATAACAGCTAAGTTAAATTTAGTTCCACAAAGAATTGCAGTTAAAGGAAGAGAAGCTGTTGTTGAATGTGAGGGGGCTGATGATTCCTTAGGAAGTACAGGTGTAACTGTTCTTGGAATAGCACTTATGGCTGTAAAAAATTCAGGTCATGATTTTATAAATATAACTTTGAATGGTGAGGTTATATCATTATTTAATTGCTATAATCACACTGTTATGGATGTTTTACTTCAAGCAGGTATTAATCCTATGAATCTTATCGGTAAGAAAGGCAAGAATATTAAATTCGTATTTAATGGAAGACAAAGAGTTGCTTTTGGGGGAATGCCAAAAGAATCAGTGATTTCTGTTAATAATTTAATAGGTAGTTTAGATACAGTAATTAAAGATGGTGATGAAATTTCATTAGAATATTCTGTAGATGGAGAGGATGCAGCACCAAAAGTTAGTGATTATATTAAGCTTGTAAATACAACATCATTTTATCTTAATGATGAATTTAAAAATTATGAACCAGAGATACTCATAAACGAAGAGGCAGGAAACTTGGATTCATTAATTAAAGATGGAGATGAAGTTCAGGTTATTGATGAATGCAGTATAGCGAATATAAGAAGAGCATTTGGGATTAATAAAGATATTGAAATACAATCAGAAGGAAAAACACTAAATGAGGATTATATAGTAGGAGAAGGGGAAAGAATCAATACTATAGACGTGTTTGAAGCGGTTGCTTGTGAAAGTTCAGAAGATAAAGAAGATAATAAAGAAGCTTTAAAGGAAGAAACTACGTTAAATACTGAAAAAGAAGAAAATGAAATTACTGTTATTGTAAATGAAGAACAATATAGGATGATTGGAAAAGAAAAATATATTTTTGTAGATGTATTTAACTATATAAAATTTGATCTTTCAACTCCAAAAGGAAATCTTAGAATGACCCTTAATGGGAAAAATGCTGGATATTATGATCAACTTTCTAATGGGGATGAGATTAAGATATTTTGGGAATAAGCTTAAAGAAAATGTATAATGTATAATGGAGAATGTATAATGATTGACATTTCTCTCCGAGAAATTTTAATAATATTGTTCATGGAACAATAAGGGTTTACTCGTTTCATTTGTAATGAAACCTTGTAATATAAATACAATATTTTATCACAGATAAAATGAGTAAAAACTTTTTATGCTAAAGAACAATTAAATGTAGTTTCTGCGTATGCAGAAACATCAATCATTATCAATTATACATTATCAATTATACATTTGTTTTTATACGCACGCAGCGCGTGCTTTATAAAAGGTGGGTGAAATCATTGAATAAAATAGATTTTAAAAAAGAAGCAGAAAATATAAGAGAGCTTACTGTAAACATACGAAGAGAGCTTCATGAGATTCCAGAAATCGGTTTTGGGTTGAATAAAACTCAGAATAAGGTAGCATCATACTTGGAAGAATGGGGTATTTCTTATGTAACAATGGCTGAGACTGGAATATGTGCATGGATAAACAAAGAACTAGAGAAGGAAAAATGTATTGCTTTAAGAGGTGATATGGATGCGCTTCCTATAGAAGAGGATAGTGGAGTTCCTTTTAAATCAAAACACGAGGGATGCATGCATGCTTGTGGACATGATGGGCATACTGCTGTACTTCTTGGAGCTGCTAAGATATTAAATGAACATAAAGATGAATTAAAGGGATGTATTAAATTAATATTTGAACCTGCTGAGGAAACTGTTGGTGGGTCAAGAGTTATGATTGAAGAGGGAGTTCTTGAAAATGTTCAGGCTGTAATTGGATTGCATGTAGATGAAGAATGTGAGGTAGGAAAGATAAGAGTCAATTATGGAGCGGCTATGGCTGCATCTAATCCATTTAAGATTACTGTTAAAGGAAAAGGTGGTCATGGAGCAAGACCACATGGCACAATAGACCCTGTTGTTATAACTTCAAACATAATAATTGCTCTTCAGGATATTGTGAGCAGGGAGACATCTCCTACAGAACCTTGTGTTATTTCAGTTGGAAAGATAACAGGAGGAACAACAGCCAATGTTATTCCAGGCAGTGTTGAATTTGAGGGTATTATTAGAACACTTTCAAATGAACACAGAGAATATGTTAAAAATAGAGTTAAAGAAGTTGCAGAAGGAATAGCTAAGACAATGAGAGGGGAAGCAGAGGTTGAGATTTTTGAGAGCTACCCATGTTTAATTAACAATGATGATATGGTACAATTGCTTATTGGCTGTGCAAATGATATAATTGGTCAGGATAATGTTTTAATAAAAAAACATCCTAATATGGGTGTGGAGAGTTTTGCGTACTTTGCTAATGAAAGACCAAGTGTGTTTTATTTCCTTGGAAGTAGAAATGAAGAAAAGGGAATAATACATCCAGCTCATAACTGTAAATTTGATATAGATGAGAGTTGCTTAGAGTTAGGAGTTGCAATTCAATGCAGAGCTGCATATGAATTCTTGAACGAAAATATAATATAGAATGAAATTTTGTAACCCTATCCAATTCTAAAAAGCTTTGAAACGTAGCTGTTTAAAATTAGATAGGTAACAAAATTTAAGTCATTCTATACTAACGGAGGAAAATTATGAGAATTGAAATAGGTAAGAACGAGGCAGGACAAAGACTAGATAAATTTTCTAGAAAATTATTTAAAGATGTTCCTATGAGTAGGCTATATAAAGCACTTAGAAAAGGTGACATTAGAATCAATGAGAAAAAAGCTAAAGAAAACTATATATTATGTGAAGGAGATGTATTTACTGCTAAATACGTTACCTCTGAAACAGCTAAGAAGGTAGGAAAAAGTGAACATATAAAAGTTGATAAGGATAAATTAAAGAAGATTTATGAGGATAAGAATATTCTTATTGTTGAAAAATGGCCAGGTGTGTTAACTCACTCAAGTGATGATTCTGGAATCCCAACACTTACAGATCATGTTTTATCTTATCTTGATCAAAAAGGTGATTACAGACCAGAGGAAGAGGTAACATTCAAACCAGCTCCATGTAACAGATTGGATAGAAATACTTCAGGTGGAGTAATATTTGGAAAGACATTTACAGCAATGCAAGAAATGAATGAGCTTATTAGAGAAAAGCAGATTGATAAGTATTATCTTGCACTTATAAATGGAAGAATTAAAGATGGATTATATGAAGGTTATATAAAGAAGAATGAAGATAAGAATATCTCAAAGGTTTATAAAAAAGAAGTTGAGGACAGCAAGAAGATATCAATGGAAGTTAAACTTCTTGAGAGTGTAGGAGTACATTCTCTTATAGAGATAAAACTTATTACTGGAAGAAGTCATCAAATAAGAGCACATTTAAAAGAACTAGGACATTCAATAGTTGGTGATAGAAAATACGGTATTAAAGAGGTAAATGAGTTTTTTGATAATAAATTCGCATTGAAGTTCCAATATCTTTATGCATATAAGTATAAATTCAATGTAGAGGAAGGAAAAGAGCTTTCATATTTAAATAATAAGACGATTACAGCTGCTTTACCTCCAATATTTAAAACTATTAAGAAGGATGTAATGCGTTTCTAAGGAGTTAATATGGATAACAGGGGTAGCATAAAAAAACAAAGTATTGTTGGGGGATTCGCCATTTTATCTATTGCTGGCATTCTTTCAAAATTATTGTCTGTAGTTTATCAGCCATTGTTAAATGGAATCATAGAGAAGGATGGTATGGGATTATACGGTGCCACTTACGGAATATTTGTATATTTTTATATGATAGCTAACAGTGGATTACCTAATTCTATATCAAAGCTTGTATCAGAAGAAATTGAATTGGGTAATGAAAACCGAGCTCACAGGATATTCCTTCTATCAAGAAAATTATTGATTATATTTGGTGGATTGCTATCTATAATAATGTTTTTTGGTAGTAATGTTTTTGCTGAGTGGATGGGATATCCCAAGATATCTTTAGCAGTTAAGGTATTATCGCCAGCAGTATTTATAACTGCTGTATTAAGTTCTTATAAAGGATATTTCCAAGGGCAGAAGTATATGACTCCCACAGGGATATCTCAAATATTTGAACAGTTTGCTAACGTGTTTATTAGCTTAACTGTTGCAGCCTTATTATTGAACAGTAAAGGATTAATTTTTGGTGTTGCTGGGGCAACAACAGGAACAGTAGTAGGGGCATTATTAGCAATATTAATTATGATAATATACTATAGAAGAAGCAAACTTGATGAAATAAAAACTGATAATACAGAAGATAAAATACTAATTAAGAAGATAATAGCACAAGCTGCTCCCATAACATTTTGTATGTCTCTTCAAGGATTAGGTTTGATTTTGGACCCTAAGATTCTTGAAATGAGGTTAAGTAGTATTGGGTTTACTGAGAAGGCTATTGAGGTTAGTAATGGTTTTATATTCCGTTATAATTCTCTTATTAATGTACCTATAGCATTGGCTATGGCATTAGCCGTAGCTGTATTGCCATCTGTTGCGGCTCTTATGGCTAAAGGTTACAAAGAAAGACTTAAGAACAGAATTGATTTTTCTATCAAACTTTGTTTTATAGTAACAATACCATGTGCTGTTGGACTTAGCGTGTTGGCGTATCCTATTTGTAAGTTATTAAAATATAACAGCAGTGGAGTAGCAGAATTGTTGATTTATGGATCAGGAATATTATTATTAATGAGTATTATTCAAATTCAAACAGCTATAATGCAAGGGATAAACAAACTATATACCATAACAGTTATTTCAGTATCTGCATTAGTATTAAAATTAGCTATTAATTATTTTACTATAGTTCAATTTGACTACATAGGTGTTTTAATTGGAAATGGGATGGGTTATTTATTAATTGTAATATTAAGTACAATTTCCATTAACAAGACTATAGATGGAAAAGTGAAGATTATCAGCAGTGCAGTTAAACCTTTAATTTCAGCAGGAATAATGGGTGCTGTAGTATTTGGAATTAACAAGCTACTGTATATGGTATTTTCAATGGTGTTAGGTAATTATATATCAAATGCATTGGCGGTAGTTATTTCAATTATTATAGGAGCAGTAACTTACGGTGGAGTGTTCTTAATAATTGGTGGGTTGTCTAAAGATGAATTTGATGCAATGCCGAACAAGATTAAAAGATTGGTTCCAAAGAGATTTTTATAATAGGTAGAAAACTTTAAAATAAATGAAACAACAAAAGCACGCTATTAGCGTGCTTTTGTTGCATATATGTGTTTTGTTCCCCTAACTTAATTATACCATATTTCACCAATAAATTCCAGACTTATACTGTGCATGAATCTTTTGTATAATAAAGTTATATACTAAACTGTTAAGGGTGGGATGAAATGAATGCCATAAAAGCAATATTCTTAGATTTTGATAATACAATGGTGGATTATCTTAAAGCTGATATTGAGAGTCTTATGGAGGTACATAAATTGATACCTGAGGAATTGGATAATGAAAAATTTATAGATATATCAGTAGAAAACCTATTGGGATTTTACAAGAAATTAGATGAAGGAACTGAATCACCTGATAACATACACAAGTATAGGTTGGTTAATACTTTGAAGTATTTCAACATTCCATGGGAAGAAAGATATTTATATACTTATGGAGAATATTTTCTTAATACTTCTTATTGTCATAATGGAGTTGAAGAATTTATGAAATATTTACATGGTAAAGTAAAATTGGCTATCTTAACCAACTCATATAATTTAGATGAACAGAAAAAAAGGATTGAAAACACTGGATTAACTAAATACTTTGATGATATAGTTGTGTGCTGTGAAATTGGAAAATATAAACCTGATAAAGAAGCCTTTGAACATCTTATTCATAAGTACAAAGTAGAACCAGAATATTGTATTTATATTGGGGATTCTGAAAAATATGATATACAGGGTGCAAAAAATGCAGGTATGCATGCAATAAAAATCAGTCACAATGGAATAAATAATGATGAAACTAAAGCTGATTTTCATTGCTGCAGTTTTGAAGAATTAAAGGAAATATTAAATACTCATTTTGAAATTTAGAAAACTTATTGCTCAGACTATATTCATTTAATAGAGTATATGAGTATAATGCAGGGAAGATAGTTCTCTTTTTTAAGAAAATGTTGAAAAAATACAAGCTTCTACTTAGTGTTAATAAAAGGTACATATTTCTCTTTTTTAGAATAATGTTGAAAAAATACTAGAGGTATATGGAAAAAAATAACTTCAACATTATTTTAAAAAAGAGAGCTATTACTTGATTCCTTTATATATTTTTTCTATTATAGTGCTTAATTGATTCTTTCAAATGGTGAGGTTTAAAATCAGGCCAATGATCCTTTGTAAACCATAACTGTGCGTTTGTAGACTGCCATATCATGAAATTACTTGTTCTCATTTCTCCGCTTGTTCTTATAATTAAATCTACATCCTGTAATCCAGAAGTGAATAAATAATCACTAATTAAATCCTCGTTTATTTTATCAATAGTTATATTTCCTGCATTTATATCATTTACTATCTTTTTTAGAGAGTTTGTTATTTCTAAACGTCCTCCATAATTTAGTGCAATATTCAGTACCATTCCAGAATTATTCTTTGTAGAAATTTCTGTTTCTTTTATTTCAGTTATCAATGTATTAGGTAGATTGTTAAAAACACCAATATGTTTAACTTTAATATTATTTCCAGCTTCATTGCGTAGTTTTATAAAAAAGTCCGAAAAAAGCTTCATCAAAAAAATAACTTCATCCCCTGAGCGTTTCCAGTTTTCTGAAGAAAATACGTAAAAAGTGAGCGTTTCAACACCTAATTTAAAACACAAATTTGTAATAGTTTCAATTGGCTTTGTTCCAGCTTTATGCCCTAAACTGCGAGGTAAACCTCTATTTTGGGCCCATCGTCCATTGCCATCACAAATTATTCCAATATGCTTCGGTATTCTAATACCTTCAGTTTCAAGTATATCTTCAATTACATTAGTCATTATTTTAAACCTCATTTCTATAATGATTAGTAGTTTTTATTGAAATAAGAGACTTTAGCTTTTGAAAAACTTTTTTATGATATCTTTAAAAAAACAACTATATCTTCTATGAGCCATTTAGGGGTTGATGCGCCAGCTATAACTCCTACGGTGTTAATATCTTTTAAAAGTTCCAGTTGTATATCAGCTACTGTAGAAACAAGTTGTGTATTTGAACAATGAGTTTTGCATATATCGTAGAGTTTTTTTGTATTAGAGCTAGTTTTTCCTCCTATTACGATTACAGCGGGAGTATTTTGTGCTAACTTCTTGGCTGACAGTTGTCTTTCCTTAGTGGCATTACATATTGTATTAATAGCTACAACTTCTTTGTTTTTGTTTAATTGTTTAACTGTTTTAACAATTTTATCCCAAACATCTTTTTTTTCTGTAGTTTGAGAAAGGATACAGATGTTTTTATCAAAGGTGTGTATGTCTCTTGTATATCTTGTGATAAAAGCAGAATTATTACACCACCCATTTACTCCAATAATCTCTGGATGATTTTTATCACCAACTATAATAATTTGATAATCTTTTTCATAGTATTCACGAGCTTTATTTTGAACTCTCTTTACAAAGGGGCATGTGCAATTAATCACATTATTAAATTTTTCTTCAAGTATGAGTTCAATTTCTTCAGGTACTCCATGAGATCTAATGATAATTTCATCACTCTTTTCTAATTTTTTTATATCATCAAATTCAACAGGTTCTACCCCTTTTTCTTTTAGGTGCCTTATAAAATCTTCATTATGTATAAGGGGACCTAATGTATAGGTTCTATAATCTCTATTATTTGACTTTTCTATAGCTGTTTCATAGGATCTATTAACTCCAAAACAAAAACCAGATTTTTCAGCTAGCACTATCTTTCTCATAATATCACCTGCTTTTAAGTAATTTTACATTGCTATAATTTAATATTTATTATAGCTGAGAATAGATAATTTTAATAACGAATAAAATTAATAGTATTGATTTGTAATTTCGATAATGAATTCTTAAAGAGAGTCTTATCTTAATCTATCATTCAACATAGCTACCCAATTTTTAATAGCAATTGAATTCATTTTACTTTCATTAACAACCATGTATACTTTTTTTGAAGGTGGATTTAAATTTTTTAAGTTAATTTTAATTAATTCCTTATTAAATAATTCTTTTTCTACAAATGATTTAGTAACAAAAGCATATCCAAAGCCTTCTTTAACAAAATCAACAACATAAGAAATCCTATCAACTGAAAGTTTTAATAATGGACTATCCCCAATGACTTCACTTAACCACTTAAAAAATTCAGACCCTAAATCCGCATAAAGCAAAGGAACTTCTAATAAATCACTTGAGGTTATTTCTTTTTTTATATGAGTATTGTTTTTATTGCTTGTTACCAATATTATCTCATCTTCATAATAGTCTATAACTTTAAATTTATTCAATTTAGGGTTAGTGTATATGAATCCAACATCTAATATTTCTTCTCCTAAGAGTCTTATGATCTCTTCAGAATCATTAACTTTAAGTTTTACAGCTATATTTGAAAATTTATTAAAATACTCTTTTATTACAGATGATAAAATACCCTTATAAATTGAATCTACAACGCCAATTGATAATCTATCTTCGTATTTCCCAGTGGATCTTGCTTTAATTATTCCATCTTTTTTAAATACAAGAATTCGTTTTGCATAGGGTAAAAATGCCTTTCCAGCATCGGTAAGCTCAACATTTCTGTTGTTTCTATAAAATAATTCTTTTCCTACGTATCTTTCTAATTCATTTATTCTATTTGAGATTGTTGATTGAACTACATATTGCATTTCAGCAGTTTTAGTAAAATTCCCTGTTTTCGCAAGAAGTACAAAAGTTTCAATTGATTCAATATTCATAAATACCTCCTCTGATTATCAATTATTTCGATTATTACTATCTATATAATTCGTTTTTAAAATTAAAACTCCTTTAGTATACTATAAATAAATTCAAATAAATAAAAGAATTGGCAGGGGGATAATTGATGAATAGAAAAATTACAAGAAAAATAAAAGTAGGAAACATGTATGTTGGAGGAGATTCAAGAATCACTGTGCAATCTATGACTAATACAGATACTAGTGATGTAGAGGCTACTGTAAAACAAATTCTTAAGTTAGAAAAGGCAGGTTGTGACATTATAAGGTGTGCTGTACCTAATATGGCAGCTGCAGAAGCTTTGAAGAAAATAAAAAAATATATTCATATTCCTTTAGTAGCGGATATACATTTTGATTATAAATTAGCTCTTAAATCTATAGAAAGTGGAGTTGATGCATTAAGAATTAATCCAGGGAATATTGGAAGCTTAGACAGAATAAAAAAGGTTGTAGAAGCTGCAAAAGATAAAGGTATACCAATTAGAATTGGAGTAAATTCAGGTTCACTAGAAAAGGATATTCTAGAAAAGTATAAAAAAACTTGTCCTAAAGCTTTAGTTGAAAGTGCTCTGAAACATGTAAGAATTTTAGAAAGTTTAAACTTTTATGATATATGTATTTCCATAAAATCCTCTAATGTAATGGATATGATTGAAAGTAACAGATTGATTTCTGAAAAAGTAAATTATCCACTTCATCTAGGAGTCACGGAAGCGGGAACTTGTTGGAGTGGAACTATTAAATCAAGCATCGGTATAGGAACACTTTTGGCAGAGGGTATTGGGGATACTATAAGAGTTTCACTTACAGGTGAACCATTAGATGAAGTTAAGGTAGGTGGTGAAATTCTAAAATCTTTAGGGTATATAGAAGGTGGTGTTAAGTTGATATCATGCCCTACATGTGGAAGAACCCAGATAAATATTATAAAAATTGCTGAAGAAGTTGAAAAAAGATTAGGAAACTATCAAAAAAATATTAAGGTAGCTATAATGGGGTGTGCAGTTAATGGGCCAGGAGAAGCAAGAGAAGCTGATATTGGGATTGCTGGTGGTAATGGTGAAGGGTTAATATTTAAAAAAGGAAAAGTAATAAAAAAGGTTGCGGAAGATGATTTACTAGAAGAACTGATGAAAGAAATAGAAAGACTATAAATGATTAATGACATATATCTCTCTTTTTTAGAAAGTCGTTGAAGTTATATCAAAAGGATTATGCATGACTGGATGAAGGTTAAAATTATTTTTATTGGAAAACTATCAACGGTATCTTAAAAAAGAGAGATAAAACTCTAGACTTAATAGTAGTAACACTTCAAACCAGATATTTGGAGTACGGAGCCTTTTGGCATTTCTTTTAAAGCATGAAACAAATTACTCAAATCCGCTGTTGTGCTCCCTAAGTTACCGATACAGAGAATAAACCAAAGAGAATTGAGGGTGGCATTGTTTGTTGGGATAAAAATCCAAATTAGTAGAGGGATAACTCCAAGAAGTAAAGCAGGGAGTAAAAGTGAAAAAATATAACGTAATTTAGGTATTGGCTCACAAGTTACAACGCTTAACCCATAAGTAGAGTAAAAAATCTCTACTGTAGATTTTGGAGGGAAGAGAACTGCATGTAACAATTCATGTATTATTAAGAATGGAATAGTAAGTAATAGACCTATTATAAAACCATGCAGATTTAATTTAAGTTCTCCTAAGAAATTAGACTTAACATAAAAACAACCAATTGCAAAAAAAAGGATGGGAACTATAGCGATATAGCTTTCTAATTTTGATTTTGGTTCTAAGAATTGAACTGAGTTTGAAGGTACTTCTGTTGTAGGAAAAGTGTTTGATTCAGTTAATCTGCCTTTCCATTTCAATTTCATATCTTTCTCTCCTTTACGAAATTAGTTTGGTATTATAATTAGAGGTGTTTTTTGATTTTTGATGATTAAAAATTAAAGGGACTTTTGCATATTTAACTTTTTAGTAAATTATAGGTATTATGTAAAAATATTTCAATAAGAACTATTTTAAAACCGCTTATTTGTTTTTAAAAACATCGATTTAAACTTTTAAAATACATAAATAATATTTAGAAATTCTGCTAAGTATTAATGATAGATATGAAGTGATAAAATACCCTTCAACATAGGTGGGAGAAAATTTTATGTTTAAATAAAAATAAGATAGATATTTCTATGTAGACAGAAATATCCACCCTAATAATTTAGAATTATGGTTGTAATATTTCTACAGGCCATTTACCTGTTCCCATAATTCTATCTATGATATGACAATCATCATAAACAGCTGTAACATCCATGCCAATGCACTCTTCTCTTGTAGCGGGTGTAGTTTCACCTTTATGGTATATTGAATATTCTCCAGATATGCTATCTAAAATATAAGTTGGAGGGGGCCACTTTTCTTCTTCTGTTTTAAAAGGACGATGATCAACTATGGTCCATAATTTTAAAGACCATCTGCTTATTCCAACAATAAATTGATACTCTTCAGATTCAGGCAAATCATCCATATGAGTACCTATATGAGTATATACCCCAAAACCAGCATCTTCAAAAGCTCTACCAAAAGCATATTTTCCATTAGGAAGAGGGATAGCATATACATTTCCAATTTTATAATTTTTTCTTCTTTTTACGGTCATTCTTTATTTAATCTCCCTTGGTTTCATGATTTATACAAAATTGTATATTTATAATACAACGTAGGTTATCACAAATCAAGTAACCTACATAATTTTTTCTCAAGATTAATTTATTTAACTTTATATATTAAAAAAACAATAAAATGTAGGTTCTGCGAACATAGAAACATCCATCATTATACATTTTACATTAACAAAAGCACGTCTAAGCGTGCTTTTGCTAATAATCTTTTTTCTTTAATTTATAGCATCCAAAGAAGAATATAAATATTCCTGCGAGACAAATGAAAGGTATCTTAAATCCACCCATAGAGTTAGGAATAACAAGGAGCATCACTTTAATTAGGTAGAATGCTAAAACTGCTACTGCTAGATAGATAAGTAGATTTCCAACATTTATTCCTATATAGATATGTTTTTGAATCTCTTTCATATTCAGTATTAATCCTACTATTGAAGATATGACCATTGCTATACCATAACCGTAAATGTTGATCCACTCTATTCCTATGAGTGCGAAACATAGAATCAGCTGAAGTAAAGCTGTTATTATGGAGTTCTTTAAAACTATTTTTTGCTTTCCAAAACCATTTAGTATACCGTAAGTTGTCATGCTAACATACATTAATGGAGCACCTACTGCTGCAAGAATTAGATATTTTGAAAGGTCTGTTCTTTTAAATAACAAGTAGGTTAAGCTATCTGGCATTGTTATAGATATAAGAAGTATACAAACACCTAAAAGGAACCCTAGAGTTAGAACTTCTTTTACTCTATGTTCCATTTTGTAATAATTTTTTTCAGCTGCGCTTCTTGAGAGGTCAGGTATCAAAACAATTGAAATAGACATTATTACAATCATTGGAAAGAATACTATTGTCATTGCCATTTCTGAAAACTTACCGATTAGGGCAAGGGCTTCACCGTGACTAAAGCCTGCAGATGTTAATCTCATAGGAATCATTAGTTTTGAAAAACCTGCTATTGCTGTGGTTAAGAAACCATTTATACTTAAAGGTAATGCAATTGCCCATATGTTAAACAGAATCTGAGGAGCTGATTCTACACGAGCCCCTTTTCCTTTACGCCGTCTTTTCGAGACTAGGGAATAGAATAAAAATAAAAAGGTAAAACTCACTACTTCTCCAATGGCAAGTGAGGCGTAGGTGGCTGTTACTGCTTTCTCCACGCTTGTTATTGCTAGTATTGTTATGATAGAAGTTACAGCAATGATTCTTATGGTTTTTTCTACTATATCAATTACAGCAGGAACCTCTGCTTTTGCTGTTCCAAAATAATATCCTTTAAGAATAGAACCAACTGCAACAAATATTACCGCGATACTTATAAATCTTAATGATTCAATTGCTCTTACGTCTTTTAAAATATGAATACTGATGAATCTTGAACTAAGTACTAATACTCCAGCCATCACTACTGACCAAAAGACCTCAAACAGTAGTGCTGTATGTACGGTTTTATTGATGTTTCTGTAGTCATTATCTGCGGCATATGCAGCGCATTCTTTGGACATAGCTGTAATCATACCACCATTGATGATGCAACAGAATAAATCGTATATAGGCATAATTAGTCCGTATAAGCCCATACCTTCGGGACCTAACTTCCTTGAAAGAAAAATTGCAAAAACAAATTTAAGAACTCCCGTAAGAAGGTTTGTCATAGTTAATAATATGGAATTTTTATAAAAAGTGTCCTTTGTCATCTTACCTCCATAAATAAAAGTGATATATTAATGTTTATGTAGGGTATATATAAATATATGCTATAACATTATTACTTTTTATAACTTACATACTATGGTAAAATGATTTAGAGAATAGTTATAGATATTTTTATGGAGGGGCTTATGAAAAAAGGTTTCTGTAAAGTTTGTGGAATGGCTATAAATGAAAAAAATTTTGCTATTAATAATAATGCATTACCAGAAGTTAATAGTGAAGAGCATTTATTGTACTGTCCTTTTTGTGGTGCTCATAAGAGATATTTCTGTGAGGATAGGGATGAAATTTATACAACAGTTGGTGTTAAGTTAACAGATGAGGAATTAAAAATTCTAGATCATGCTACTAAACTAGAAATTTTTAATGGAGATTTCTATATGGAAGCTTCAAGAAGAGCTGTTAAAGAAGAAAATAAGCTTATGTTCAAGGAATTAGGGAATATTGAATATATTCATGCTAAAGTTCATATGAAAATTGCTGGAATTAAAGAAAAGCCAGAATTAAGAAAAATTGATTATAGTAGATTAAAAAACGATGAAGATTTTATAAGAGAAGCAAATACTAGAGAAAAACATGCCGTTAGTTTTTATAATAAAGGTGTAGTTAATTCAGAGAATAGCATTGTAAAAGAAGTGCTAAAGGCATTTATGGAGATTGAAGAAGATCATATTCATATGACTGAATAACCTAATTTATTATCTGTTCTTTGATATCTGTTCTTTATTGAGTCATTTTCTTTCTAAGGTACATTAATTTATTTCATATGAGGAATATTAAAAGTGAAGAGTTAGTTGTTTCAATACAACCTGATCTTTAATATATTGAAATATATGAGTGTATTGGAAAGAGGTAAACATGAAAAAGATAGTTGGAAGAGCATACAGTGGTGTGATAAAGTCTGTTTTAAGAGGTGTTAATCCTTTAAAAAAGCGTATTGTAGATACACCTTGTTTGGTTCATATAATGATAAATAATGGAGCTTTAGAAGAATTAAAAGTTTTAGGTTATCATAATGAGTATTCGTGGTTTGATGAATATAAGCAATATGTCAATAGTGGAGTAGTTTGGGCTGACCAAGATTTTAAAAGTATAAATCATTTTTTTCATCATAAAAAAAGAAGGGGTCTTTTCGGCTTCAATGATGCATATGGTTTATTTAGTGAATATTATAATGAATCAGTTAAAAGGATGGAGCAAAAAGATTATAAAAAAAGTATGTTTTATCTTGGGGCAGCTTTTCATCTTCTTCACGATTCAACAGTACCTCATCACATTTTAAATAAACTTCTTTTAAAACATAGAAGCTTTGAACAATGGATTATTAAAAACTTTGCTAAACGAGGAATTAAGTTAGTTACTAGAGAAGCTTTAGAGTATGATAAAGTTGAGAGTTATCTCTTTAATAACGTTGACTTTTCTTATAAAACTTATATTGCAAGTAGAAAAATTAGAAATGAAGATGAGAGATATCATTTTATTGGTAGAAAAATTATCAAAAGATCTCAGAGTTCAACTGCTGGATTGATGATAAAATTTTATAATGAGAACATAAGAAAAGAGGGAAAAATATGAAGGTTTTATTGTGTGGAATTAACTCACAATATGTACACAGTAACTTGGCTATAAGGTATTTAAAGGCATATGTTAAAGATATAATTGGAGAAAATCTAACATGTGATATAAGGGAATTCACAATTAATGAGAGAAAAGAAAAAATTCTTGAAGATATTATTACAGAAGAACCAGATTTGGTTGTGTTTTCAACTTACATATGGAATGGTGAATATGTAAGAGCATTATCTAGGTTAATTAAAGCTGTAGATGAAAATATTAAAATTCTCTATGGAGGTCCTGAAGTTTCATATGAAAGTGAAAACTTCTTTAAGAACAATCCAGGAGAATTTTTAATTGAGGGTGAAGGTGAGGAAACTTTCAGAGAATTCTTTTTACACTTAAAAGGTGAAATGAAAATAGATGAAATTAAGGGTCTTTATCATAAAAAAAATAATGGGGAAATTATTTACAATGGTCCAAGAGATGCAATGGATATGAATAAAATTGTATTTCCATATAGTGATGATGATGACCTTCAACATAAAATTGTTTATTACGAAGCTTCAAGAGGATGCCCATTTAATTGTAAGTATTGTTTATCAGCTACATTAAAAAAACTTAGATTTCTTAATGTGGAGAGGGTAAAGAAAGAACTTAAATATTTATGTGATAAAGGAGTACATTTAGTTAAATTTGTTGATAGAACATTTAATAGTGATAGAGTGTTTTCTAGAGAATTGTGGACATATCTTAGTGAGTTAGATACTGATACTAAGTTTCATTTTGAAATATCAGCAGATCTTTTAAAAGATGAGGATATTGAAATACTAAAAAAAGCTCCAAAAGATAGATTCCAGTTCGAGGTAGGAGTGCAATCAACTGATATTGCTGTTCTTAAAAATATTAATAGAGTAGCAGAGTTTTCTCAAATAGCTGATAATGTAAGAAAGGTGAAAGCTTGTGGCAATATCATGCAGCATTTAGATTTGATTGCTGGTCTGCCAGGAGAAGATTTTGAAACATTTAAGAGGTCCTTCAATGATGTTTATGATATTAGACCTGATGAAATACAGTTAGGTTTTCTGAAATTAATTAAAGGATCACCGTTGAGAGAAGAAGCTGAAAAATGGGAAATGAAATATTCACCGTATCAACCTTATGAAATTTTACAAACAAAACACATATCCTACAGAGAATTGCTAAAACTAAAGAAGATAGAAGCCATGGTAAACAAATATTACAACAGTGGAAAATTTGAAAACATAATCAAGTTTTTTGAGGATAAATTTGAAACGCCATTTGATTTCTATTACGAGTTAGGTATGTTCTTTGAAAATCAAGGATATTTCAACCGAAATATTAGTAGTAAAGATTATTATAAGGTATTCTTGGAATTTAACGATAATATAGTTAAGGAAAAAATGTATATTCTGAAAGAAATTGTTAAATATGATTATTTATTATTTAACAAGAAGAGACATATACCAGAGTTCCTAAACCGATTAAATGATAAAAAATTCATGAATGAAAGTAAAGAGTATGTTAAAAATAATTATCCTGATATAGACAGAAATTCGATAACTATAGAGAAATATGAAATTGACATACTGTCATTTATTCATAATGGGAAAATTGTAGAGAAAGAAAGTTACTTGCTTTATGATATTAAGAACAATGAAATTATTGATATAACAAAGGGTTTGAAAAAGGAAGGTATTATATAGGCACAGCGTAAGCTGTGCTTATCATTAAGGCTTTGCAAGAACGCTAAAACATGTGTTTAATTTTTAGAAAATTTCCTGAATTTTGAATCAGGAAAGGGGATTGTTAAAATATATTACAACTTGTACAAATTTAACTTGATTATCGGTAAAAATGCAAGTATAATAGATATTGTAATCATTACTACATAAAACAATATTGTTAAAGTAATAATAGTTAAATGTTATTATATTACAAGTATTGAGTATTATATTAAGGCATAATTTAAAATTTAATAAAAAATAAAGCATTTTAATAACTTTAAAGAAGGTGGTGATAAATTGGCAATGGAGGCGATTAATCAAATTAAAGTTAGTGAGGATAAAGCAAAAACTCTAGTTGAGAATGCTATATCTAGAAAAAAGGAAATTTTAAAAGAAGCAGAGAAACTCTCAAAAGATAAGTATGAAAGTATAGTGAAATCTGCGAATTCAGAAAAAAATGAATTGATTGAAGAAGCTATCAAATCTGGAGAGCAAGAGGCAGCGCCTATTTTTGAAAATGGTAAGGTAGAGGTTCAAGAAATACTACATATCGATGAGAAAAAAATTGAAAGCGCTGTAGAACTTATTAAAAAGAAGGTTGTGAATATTAATGGCAATAGTTAAAATGTTTAAATTCAACTTATTTGCGCTTCAATCTTCTAAGAAAGCATTGCTTGATAAGTTTCAAAAGCTTGAAGAAGTTCAATTTTTGGACTTTAATCTTCATAAAGCTGAAGAATCAGAATTCCTTAAGGCTGATGATAGCTCACTAGAAATAAATGGTATCAATGATAAGATATCAGATGTAAATTTCGCATTAAAGTTACTTAATGAGCATTCACCTGAAGAAAAAGGTTTGAAGGCTATGAAAGAGGGTAAAAAATCTCTTACATATGAGAACTTGGAAAAAAGTTATTTAAAACTAAAGCATGAAGAGTATATCAAAGTTTTAAAAGAGCTTGATAGAGAGTTGAACCTCCTAGGGAATGAAGAAAATAAGCTTTTAGGAGAAATTGAAGCATTGGCTCCTTGGTCAAATCTTGACATAGGGCTTGACGAAATTAAAAACTTAAATGCTTGTATTGTTGAGATTGGAACGATACCACTTAAAAACATGGAATCTTTTAAAAAGGCACTTGAAGAAAGTGAAAAAGAATTTTACTTAGAAGAAATAAGTGCTGATAAAGATGGATGTAAAGTATTAGTATCAGGCTTAAAACAAAATAAAGAAATTTTAGATGAAATTTTTATTTCTAATTCATTTAGTAAAGTAAATATAAAATTTAGCAAGAAACCTTCTGATGAAGTTTCAAGTCACAAAAAAAGAATTAAAGAAATCAGAAGTGAAAGAATTAAAGCTATTGAAGAAATTAAGAAATACAGTACTCACAAAGAGGATCTTAGACTTGCATATGAATTCCTTTCAGCAGAGCTAAGAAAGTTACAGTGTTATTCAAACTTTAGTAAGAGTGATAATGTTGTAATTATGAATGGATGGGTTACTGAAGATGGTAAAGAAAAGTTTGAAAAAGGGATTAAGGATGTTTGTGGAGAGTATTATTATATAGAGTTGAATGAGGCTCAAGACGAAGAGAATATTCCAATCAAACTTAAAGGAAATGGGTTTACTGAAGCATTTCATAGTATTACTGAGATGTACAGTTTACCAAATTATAAAGAGGTTGATCCAACCCCTGTACTATCATTCTTCTATATAATCTTCTTTGGAATGATGTTATCAGATGCAGGTTATGGAGCACTTATGGTTATTGGTACTGGAATTGTAATTGCAAAATTCAATTTAGATAAAAAGACCAAGAACTTTATGAAATTGTTTTTATATCTTGGAATATCAACAATAATTTGGGGATTAGTATATGGAGCATTCTTTGGAGATATCTTAACTGCTCAATATTTAGGAAGCGAAACTGGATTATTAAGTTACTTCAGTAATCCATTACTAGACTCTCAAAAACAAGTAACAGAAATTTTAATAATTTCTATTGTATTTGGTATAATTCATGTTTATATAGGTTTATTCATGAAAGCATACTTATTGTTTAGAGAAGGTAAATATTTTGATATTCTTTGTGATGTTTGTACATGGTACGCAGCTGTAACAGGGTTGATTTTATGGTTAGCTGGCTTCAGTCCAACAATAGGAATGATACTATCAATTGCAGGACTTGGCGGATTATTATTAACTCAAGGAAGAGATGCAGAATCTATCGGTGGAAAAATCGGTGGAGGAGTGTATGGACTTTATGGAATAACAGGATATATTGGAGATATAGTTTCATACTCAAGACTTATGGCATTAGGACTTGCTACTGGAAGTATTTCAATGGCATTTAACAGTATTGTTGCATTAGTTGGAAATACAGGATTAAACTTTGCATTGAAACTTGTGCTAATATTACTTCTATTTGTACCATTGCACTTATTTAACTTTGGTATTAATGCACTTGGAACATACGTACACACTTCAAGATTGCAGTATCTAGAGTTCTTTAATAAGTTTTACGAAGGTGGCGGAAATAAGTTTAAGCCTTTAGAAGCAGAAAAGAAATATTATGAGATTAGTGAAAAATAATCAGTTTATAATTGAATGGAGGAAACAATAATGGAAAACTTTACAACATTTTTAGTGCAATACGGTGGAATCATCTTAGCATTACTAGGAGCAGGTTTAGCAGTAGGATTAACAGGTGTAGGATCAGCTAGAGGAATAGGTATAGTTGGGCAAGCGGCATCAGGTGTTATTACAGAAGATCCAGATAAGTTCGGTAAAGCTCTTATCTTAGAATTATTACCAGGTACTCAAGGAATATATGGATTCGTTATCGCATTCTTAGTATTCATAAAAGTTGGAGTTTTAGGTGGATTAAAATTAGATTTAGATATTCAACAAGGATTTTTAATATTAATGGCATGTTTACCAATAGCTATCGCAGGATGGAAATCAGCAATTTCTCAAGGTAAGGTTGCTGCTGCAGGTATGCAAATCTTAGCTAAGAAGCCAGAGCATTCTACTAAAGGAATCATCCTTTCAGTTATGGTTGAGACTTATGCCTTACTAGCATTCGTTGTATCTATGTTAGCGTTAATGGGTATTGCTGTTTAATCAAAATAAAAAGTTAGGGTGAAGAATATGGCTAATTTAGAGAAGTTAACAAATAAAATTGTTGAGGAAGCTAAAATCGAGGCTGATAGAATTTATAAAGAAGCCGAAGAAGAAAAAATAAAGCTTATCTCATCCATGGAGAAAAAAGGAAACAAAGAGAAAGAGTTAATTCTTGAAAAAGCTAAAAGAGAAGCAGACCTTAGAAAAGAAAGAGTTATTTCTAATGCAAAGTTAAAGATTAGAAATGAAAAACTTGAAGCTAAGCAAGGTATGCTAGATAAGGTTTTTGAAAAAGCAGTGACGGAATTAAATCTTTTAGATAGTGAAAGAAAAATAGAATTCGTTAAGAGAATTTTAAGTGAAATAAATATTGCTGGTGATGAAGAAATCATACTAAGCAATGATATTAAAGAAGTTTTTGAAAAAGAACATTTAGAAGATATAAATGAAAAGCTTAAATCAAATGGTAAAAAAGGTGAACTTAAAGTTTGCAAAGAGGATAGGAATCTTAAAGGTGGATTTATAATCACTAAAAATGGAATAGAACTTAACTGGTCATTCCAATCAATAGTTGAGAATTTAAGAGAAGAACTTGAATGTGAAATTCTTGAAATCCTATTCTAAATGGCTTTGAAAAAGAAAAAAGTTGAAAGAGGTGAAAACCTGTGATTGATAACACAATGTTCATTCAAGCTGTATCTCATATAAGAGCATTGGAACTTAATCTTTTAGATGAGGGAAAACTTAACAGAATGATTGAGAGTTCAACTGGTGACGAAGCCATGAAAATTCTAGCTGAAACAGTATATGGTCAGTATATATCTAAATTAGAGCGTACTGAAGATTATGAATCTATGCTGGGTGAAGAACTTAAAAAGGTATACAAAGAGATGTATAAAGTTTCTCCAGATAGAAGAATAATCGATATTATGGGCGTTAGATATGATTATCATAATATTAAAACATTGCTTAAAGCTAAGTTCTTAAATAAAGATTTAGATGCAATACTAATACCAATCGGTGTATATAGCATTGAACAATTAAAGAATGCTTTGGATAATGGAGATTTTTATGATATAAAAGGTAGAATAAGAACTGGAATTGAAGAGAGTTTAAGCGATTATGAAAAATATTCAGATCCTCAACGTGTAGACATGATAATGGATAGATATATGTACATAGATATGTATGAAATGTCAAAAGAAATAGGGGATTCATTCATTGAGAAATATGTAAAAATGAGTATAGACGCTACGAATATTACTACTTTCTTCAGAATAAAAAAGCAGAAAAAAGAAAAGGTATTTTTAGAGTTCGCGCTACTAGATAATGGATATATTGATTTGGATATTTATAATGAATATTACAATGATTCAGCTGAGAATTTTGCATCAAGAATAGCTCATACTGATTATTATGATCTAGTAAGAGAAGGTGTTGAAGAACTTTCTAAGAGTGGTAAGTTAAGTACACTTGAAATGTTAAGAGACAATTTTATTATGAATAAGATGAAAGATGCAAAATATGTGAGCTTTGGAAGTGAACCAATCATAGCATATATATTTGGTAAAGAAAGTGAATTGAAGGCTATTAGAACTATAATGGTTGGTAAACTTAATAAGATTGAGCCAGATTTGATTAAAGGAAGGCTGCGTGATATTTATGTATAAGATCGGAGTTGTAGGGGATAAAGATTCTATTTTAGCATTTAAAGCTATTGGGATAGAGGTTTACCCTGTAGTAGGAGCAGAAGAAAGTAGAAAAACAATAGATAGACTGGCTAGAGATAAATACGGAATTATTTTTGTAACTGAACAAGTTGCAGCAGAAATACCAGACACTATTGAAAGATATGATAAAACAATGCTTCCTGCCGTTATATTGATTCCAAGTAATCAAGGTTCACTTAATATTGGAATGAAAAGAATTAGCGATAATGTAGAAAAAGCAGTAGGAGTTAATATTCTATAGAAAGGTAGGTAGTTAACTTGAAAATCGGGAAGATATTAAAAGTATCTGGTCCTCTTGTTGTTGCCGAAAACATGGATGAAGCTAACGTTTATGACGTTGTTAGAGTTGGTGAAAGAGGATTAGTTGGTGAAATTATAGAAATGAGAGGCGATAGAGCTTCTATACAGGTTTATGAAGAAACTTCAGGTATTGGACCTGGGGACCCAGTTAAGACAACTGGAGAACCTTTAAGTCTTGAACTTGGACCAGGAATCATGGAGTGCATGTTTGATGGAATTCAAAGACCTCTTCATAGTATTATGAATAAGGTTGGTAACTTCTTAACTAAGGGAGTTGAAGTTCCATCATTAGATAGAGAAAAGAAATGGCATTTTGTACCTACATTAAAGGTAGGGGATGAAGTTGAAGGTGGTACTATTATTGGTGCAGTTCAAGAAACTTCAGTTATTAGCCACAAGATAATGGTTCCTCATGGAACTAAAGGTAAGATCAAGAGCATAACAGAAGGTGAATTTACTGTAGTGGAAACAGTTGCAGTAATTGAAACTGAAAATGGCGATAAAGAAGTAATGATGATGCAAAAATGGCCTGTAAGAAAAGGTAGACCTTACAAGCAAAAGTTAAATCCTGTTGAACCACTAGTAACAGGACAAAGAATAATTGATACTTTCTTCCCAGTTGCTAAAGGGGGAACTGCATGTGTACCAGGACCTTTCGGAAGTGGTAAAACAGTTGTTCAGCACCAATTAGCTAAATGGGGAGATGCACAGATAGTTGTTTACGTTGGATGTGGAGAGCGTGGTAACGAGATGACAGACGTTCTTAATGAATTCCCAGAGTTAATTGACCCTAAAACTGGAGAGTCATTAATGAAGAGAACTACTCTTATTGCAAATACATCTAACATGCCGGTTGCAGCGAGAGAAGCTTCTATATATACTGGATTAACTCTTGGAGAGTACTTCAGAGATATGGGTTACTCAGTAGCTATGATGGCAGACTCAACTTCAAGATGGGCAGAGGCTTTAAGAGAGATGTCTGGTAGACTTGAAGAGATGCCTGGTGACGAAGGTTACCCTGCATATCTTGGATCAAGAGCAGCTGATATCTATGAGAGAGCTGGAAAAGTTGTTTGTTTAGGTGGAGAAGATAGAGAAGGTGCGCTTACAATGATCGGTGCGGTTTCGCCTCCAGGTGGAGACCTTTCTGAACCAGTAACACAGGCTACATTAAGAATTGTTAAAGTTTTCTGGGGACTAGATTCACAGTTAGCATATAAGAGACACTTCCCAGCTATTAACTGGTTAAATTCATATTCATTATATCTTGAAAAAATCGGTGGATGGATGAATGAGAATGTTGCAAGTGATTGGACTAAACTTACAACAGAAGCAATGGCATTATTACAAGATGAAGCTAAATTAGAAGAGATTGTTAGACTTGTTGGTATTGATGCCTTATCAGAAGGCGATAGATTAAAACTTGAAGTTGCTAAGTCAATTAGAGAAGACTATCTAATGCAGAATGCATTCCACGAAGTAGATACATTTGCATCTCTTGATAAACAATATAGAATGTTAAAATTAGTTCTTAACTTTAGAGAAGAAGCAGAAAAAGCTATTAAAGGTGGAGTGTATTTAGAAAAGCTTCTTAAGATGGAAATCAGAGATAGAATTGCAAGAGCTAAGTACATCCCAGAAACTGAAATGAACAGAATAGATGCAATCTTCGACGACTTAAGCAAGGATATGGAAAAAATAATCAGCGAAGAAGGTGTCGGTAATGCTTAAAGAATACAGAACAGTAAGAGAAGTTGTTGGTCCTTTAATGCTTGTTGACCAAGTTGAAGGCGTAAAATTTGATGAGTTAGTTGAGATAGAACTTCATAATGGAGAAAAAAGAAGAGGTAGAGTTCTTGAGGTTAATGGAGATAAAGCGGTTATTCAGTTATTTGAAAGTTCTGCTGGAATCAACCTTAAGGGTGCAAAAGTTAGATTTGAAGGTAAACCTCTAGAACTTGGCGTATCAGAAGATATGTTAGGAAGAGTATTTGATGGTCTTGGAAGACCTAAAGATGGTGGACCAAAGATCATTCCAGATAAAAAGTTAGACATAAATGGAGAGCCTATTAACCCAGTTGCTAGAAACTATCCTTCTGAGTTTATTCAAACAGGAGTATCAGCAATTGATGGACTAAATACATTAGTTAGAGGACAGAAGCTTCCAGTTTTCTCTGGTTCAGGTCTTCCTCACGCTGAACTTGCTGCACAGATTGCAAGACAGGCAAAAGTTAGAAATTCAGATTCAAAATTCGTTGTTGTATTTGCCGCAATAGGTATTACTTTCGAAGAGGCTCAATTCTTTGTTGATGACTTTACAAAAACAGGGGCAATTGATAGAACTGTTTTATTCATGAACTTAGCAAATGACCCAGCTATCGAGAGAATAGCAACACCTAGAATGGCTCTTACAGCTGCTGAGTACCTAGCTTATGAAAGAGGTATGCACGTACTTGTTATAATGACTGACCTTACAAACTACTGTGAGGCACTTAGAGAAGTATCTGCTGCAAGAAAAGAGGTTCCAGGAAGAAGAGGATATCCAGGATACTTATATACTGACCTTTCTACTTTATATGAGAGAGCAGGAAGAATCAAAGGACTTGAGGGATCAATCACTCAAATTCCAATTTTAACAATGCCAGAGGATGATAAAACACATCCAATTCCTGACTTAACAGGATACATCACTGAAGGACAGATTATCCTATCAAGAGAACTGTATAAGCAAGGGATAATGCCACCAATAAATGTTCTTCCATCTTTATCAAGACTTAAAGATAAAGGTATTGGTAAAGAAAAGACTAGAGAAGATCATGCAGATACAATGAACCAATTGTTTGCTGGATATGCACAAGGAATTCAAGCAAAAGAACTTGCTGTTATCCTTGGTGAATCTGCACTTTCTGAAAGTGATAGAGCATTTGCAAAGTTTGCTGATGAATTTGAGAAGAGATATGTTTCTCAAGGATTCGAAGCTAACAGAACAATTGAAGATACATTGAATCTTGGGTGGGAGTTATTATCAATCTTACCAAAATCAGAACTTAAGAGAATCAGAGATGAATATATTGATAGATACTTACCTAAAAGAGAGGGTGAGTAAGATTGGCTACTAATAAATTGAACGTTAATCCTACTAGAATGGTGAGGACCCAATTAAAGAAGAGATTATTAACAGCAACAAGAGGGCACAAACTGTTAAAAGATAAACAAGATGAATTAATGAGAAGATTTATTGAGCTCGTAAAATATAATAATAAACTTAGAAAAGAAGTTGAGGAACAATTAGAAGGTTCTTTTAAAGATTTTGTAATGGCTAGAGCTGTAATGTCAGATGAGTTCTTAGAACAGGCTATAGCATATCCAAAAGAGAGCATAAGTCTAGATGTTCAAACTAAGAATGTTATGAGTGTTAACGTTCCTATAATGAAGTTTATGAGAAAATTAGATGGTGATGAAGGTAGCATATATCCATATGGATTTGCTAATACATCAGCTGAACTTGATGAATCTCTTGAAAAGATATATCATATTCTACCTAAGTTACTAGAACTTGCAGAGGTAGAGAAATCTTGTCAGCTAATGGCAGATGAGATAGAAAAAACAAGAAGAAGAGTTAACGCTCTAGAATATATGACTATTCCTAACCTTACTGAGACTATCAAATTTATCAAGATGAAACTTGATGAAAATGAAAGAAGTGCAATAACAAGACTTATGAAGGTTAAGAGTATGATGGAAGAAGCGGAAAGAAACGCGGAAGCTTAATTAAGAGAAGGGAATTTTCCCTTCTTTTTTTGTTGTTAAGAAACATCTTACGTTTTCAACTTTCAATTTTCAATTATCAGTTTGTTTTTTATATGCATTTATATTATAATTAATTATGAATGAAATTTTGAGAAATTGATAGATTTACATGCTATGGAATATAACTCTCATATATAGTAATATAAATAACTTGAATACAATACAAACAATATAGGGGGAAGTATGATGATGAAAAAAGAATCAAAATTAATTATGGTTGAAGAGAGCAAACTTAAAGAGCTAAGACTTGGACTTAATGAGTTAAAACTTTCTGTAGGTGATCAATTATTAAGAAAAAAGGTAGAGAGATTAATAAATCTTTTTGAAGAAAACGGAACAGAAGAGCAAGAAGAAAGCATTGCAGATAAGATTTATAAAAAGATGAAAGAGACTGAAGACTCAGAGCTTAATGTAAAACTTTACATGTTATATAGAAAGCTTGAAGAGGGGAAAGTTGATGAAGCAGAAGCTTTAAGACAGTATAACATCTTTATTGGTCAAGAATATAAGAGTAGTTATGTTTTTTAAGATAGATATAAAAACATAGTGGACAGTGGACAATTGACAACGTAGGATGGTTCTGACTCTAGTCAGAACCTTTATTTTATAGGTAAAAAAATAAGAGGTTTTTATTCGTTTAATTTTACATAAAACATTGTAGTTACAATACAATATTTTATTAAGATAAAATGAGTAAAAACCCCTCGTTTTTGAGAACAATAAAAAATTAAATTTCTGCATTAAAGCAGAAATATCCATCGTTGTCCATTTTCCACTTTCAATTTTCAATTAAAAAGCACGGTACCCGTGCTTTTTTAATATTCCTTAAAAGTAACCCCTTTCACACCAATCACTGGCGGCATAAATGGGAGTTTAAGTGTTTGAATTAATTCTGCTTTATCAGTTAATGTGATTATGTCATGTACGTATACTGTAATATTGTTTACTTTTAGTTCTTTAAAATTAGAATTATTCATTGGGGAATCTAAAATCTCAACCCTGAGACTTTTTGTGTTACCACCTGCTCACCCACATGAAAGAGTAACAACTTTTAAAGATAAATATTTTTTATCTTTTGAGTTTAAATAATTTAATAATTTTTCTTGTATTTTCATAATAACACCACCTTTATACCCTATAGGGGTATACTATAATTATATTATGTGATTTAAATCATGTCAATATTCCTATTTATATGGTATAGTAATATTTATAAAATGGTAAAATAAAGTTAAATTCTAATAGTGTCTAGAATTAATAAAAGTTATTAAAAAATAATAATTATCTATTGAAAGTAATTTTAATATGTGTTAAAATATTAACAGGTAATAAGTGTTGAGGAGGTCTTTTCATGGGAGCAATTAAATTAAAGAACAATATATATTGGATAGGTGTAAAAAACCCTGAGTTAAGAGTATTTGACATTATAATGAAAACTAAAAAAGGTACTACATATAATTCATACCTTATAGAAGATGAGAAAATAGCAATCGTTGATACAGTAAAGAATGGTTATTATGATGAATTTAAGAAAAATATAGTAGAGGTAATTGGAGATAGAAAAGTTGATTATATTATAGTTCATCACACTGAGTTAGATCATAGTGGTTCATTAAAAAGACTTTTAGAAGATTATCCAGATGCGGTAGTTGTAGGATCAAATGCAGCTCTAAATTACACAAAAAATATATTAAATAGAGAATTTAATTCATTAGTAGCAAAAGAAGATTTAAACTTAGGAGAGAAGACTTTAAAGTTTATTTCAGCGCCAAACTTACATTGGCCAGACACAATATTTACTTATGTAGAACAATCTAAAATGTTATTCACATGTGATGTGTTTGGAAGTCACTATTCTCCAGAAGGTAACGTAATGGAAGAATACGATGAAGAATACTACAGTGAAATGAAGTATTACTATGATTGTATAATGGGTCCATTTAAAAAGTTTGTAAATATGGCATTAGATAAAATAGAGAATTTAGAGTATGATATGGTAGCACCAAGTCATGGACCAGTGCACACAAATGATATTGAAGAGTGTAAGAAGTTATATAGAGAATGGTCTGAAGTTAAACTGCCAGAAAAAGATAAAGTAGCAATACTTTATATTTCAGCTTATGATAACACTAAAAAGATTGCTGAAATGTTTAAAGAAGAATTAATCAATAAAGGATATAAAGCAGAAGCACATGATATTACAGAGTATGGTGTTGAAAATTGCTTGAAATTAATTGACAGCAGTTCAGGAGTGCTTATAGGATCACCTACAATCAACCAAGATGCAGTTGAACCAGCATGGGGATTACTATCATATGTTAGTGCTATAACTAACAGAGGAAAAGCAGCAGGAGCATTTGGAAGCTACGGATGGAGTGGCGAAGGTGTACCAATGTTAACTGAGAGATTAAAATCACTTAAATTTAATGTTGTTGAAGAAGGATTTAAATTTAAGTTTGTTCCTAGTGAAGCGGAAATTGAACAAGGAATGGAATTCTTAAATAAGTTTATAGATAAAATGTAAAAACACGGCTTCTGCCGTGTTTTTTAATTATATATTTCAGAGTGTATATATTTCTCATATCCGCTCTCAGATAATATATTTTCTGAATCCATATTTATTAGTTCCATAAAGGTAGTGTGTGGATTTTTTTTGATAAAATGCTCAATAATATGGTTACCTATTAGATAACCAACACACCATGGAATGTCCTCTTGTTCATCTCCAAACATAAGCTTGCTTTTTATATCAGGGTCACAACATTCAAGATGTTTTTTCATTAATGACCACATTCTCATTTCTTTTTCCTTTTTTATTGGAGTTGTCCAAGATGGTTTCAATTCATTATATAGATTTTGAGCAAATGCATCAGCTTGTCCTTCATTTAGCAAATATGTTAGTAAATCACCACGATAGTTTCCTTTTAAAACAATGTTATTATGACCCCACACGCTGTGATGATATTCATGAGCTGTAACATAAGGAACCCATCTTTCCCAATCTGCTGCTAATGGATTTATATTAATTAAGATGTTACCAAACTCACAGCTTCCAATAACTCCATTATGTCTTTCGGTAGCAATTGAGTTTTCTGGACTTAAGGGGTATAAAGCTATAGTAATTATATCTTCATCGTTTTTAGGAAGGTTATCGCATATTCTAGTAAATTCTTTTTCAAGATAACTAATAATACTTGAATTTTTTATAATATTAAGCTGTTTATTTAAAGTTATCAAATCTTTAATTGGCTTAGGTTTACGCCCTTCAAACCCAGATGGAGCCCATTCCATCACTTTATCCCAATAAGGTTCTATCATGTACTTATCCCATAAAGATTGTATATTTTCTTCTTTTGCTGACTTTGCTGCATGAATAAATTTTTCAACATTATCCCATGCAGAAATGATACGGAATTTATTTTTTATCACTAAGCTTCATCTCCTATTTATGTTTTATTTTCCATAAAGAGTATTTATAAAAATTATACCTTTAAATGAATAGTATATAAAGGTATTAAACAGTTATAATTATTTATTACTTGATTAGATGTATTATCACGCAAATAGTGATATAATGAAGGTGATATGCAAATCATTGACTAAAAACGCGAAAAATGTGTAAAATTAATAATGTATAGAAAATGAAATTTAATGCATTATTGCTTGGAGGAATCAAATGTTAAAAGAAGAATTAATAGATTTTTTAAATGATAATAATCTTGAGTTCATAGATATTGTGAAAGATGAAGAGGAGTACACAATATTCAGAATGAGTTACAAGTTTGATAAGTTAGAACTTGAAGGGGCAAAGGCGTATGCTGATGAAGAATGTGATGGTGATGAGGATGAATGGAATTACGATTTCTTTTTACCTTATTTAAATGACATGGCAGTAGATAATGTTAATGATATTTTGGATGAATTTTGTGAAGATGAATTAGATTTTCAATTTATTGCTTTCGATGTTCCTATTGAATCAACAGAGTATAACGATTTTATTTGCTCTATTTCAATTAAAGATAATGGTGTTAATTTAGAAGAGTATCTTCTTGATGTAATGGAATAGGTGAGGTTAATGAAGACTTTAATACTTTTTGCTTCCCCTAATAAGATGGGAAGAACTAATAGACTTTTAGAAGAGTATTTAAAATCTGCTAACATTGAAGGGGAAATAGTTAATTTATATGAAAGCAATATTGCTCCTTGTATTGATTGTGGTTTTTGTTCTTCAAAGAATGGAGAATGTTCAATAAAGGATGATATGACTGAATTATATGAAAAGCTTCAAAAGTATGAAAATATTATAATAGCTTCTCCAATGTATTTTGGAATGTTTCCGTCACCTTTAATAGCGCTTATTAATCGAGTACAAGTTTTATGGTGTAAGAAATATGTATTCAATGAGGTTATAGAAAAAAAGCGAAAAGGTATATTGGTAATAACGGCCGGTAACGAATGGGAAGGGATGTTAGAGCCAATGACTAAAGTTGGAAAATACTTTTATAATACTATTGGATGTGAATTAAAGGATATTGTATTCATACCAAACACTGATAGAGAAAATGTGAACCAATTGTCAATTGAGATAAAAGAAGAGGCATTAAGAAAAGCAGAGAAATTTAGAGATTTTTAATAAAAATCCTTTAAAAAGAAATAATTTCAATGAATAAAGTGTAAAAGTAATATTGATTTTATTTCTAATAATGATATAATAAATTTAACAAGAATCCTGAGCTGTTCGTAAAGCTTACTTTGTTCAACCGACAAAATGATATAGGGATCATCGAAATGTATATGGATGGCATGCTCTCTTTGAAGAGAAGGCAGAAGTATAATGAGAAGAGCCCACCTGCTGAGTGGCGGGTATGAACAACGTAAGTTACCGGCAGATTTGGGATGTATTAAAGAATAAATGCACACCTAGTGTGCTTTTTATTTGCTTTAATTTTGTTCTAAAAAGAAATTATTGTACATTTCATTAGAATATAAAGAAGGCTTTGGTTTATCCAAAGCCTTTATTTTTATGTTTAAATTAATTTTTTATATTTTACTTATATTTTATTTATATATTTTTTATTTGTGTTTTATTTGTGTTTTAATAATATATATTTCAATGTGGATTTAAGTTGAATAAATATAATTTAATGAAATAATTTTAACAATAGGATCTTTGATATACAGTTATAAACCTATCTAGTACTTGACTAACAAATAAGGTTAACTTATTTTCTACCCCCAGTCTCTCTACAAAATAATTGAGTATTTCCTTTAGAAATTTAATTGTGTTACCATAAAAAGTTTTTGAATTCATAGTTCCCCTCTCCTTCCAAATTGTATCTATATTTTACCATTTAGCTGAAAATTTGTAAAAAAAATCGAATGACATGGACTTATATAAAATTTCATTAACTGTCAAAAAAATACAATTATCAGCAGGAAAACAAAATGTAAAATATTTACAAAAGCTGTGTAATTGTAGAAAAAGAGCCAAATGTAAAGAAATGGAAAAATCGAAAATGGTAAAAAAAAGTATTACGATTTTGAGATTAATAATATTTATTTATATGGTAAAAATACTACTGAAAAGGTGGGGTTATAAGATGAGAATATATGATATTATGGATAATTTTAAAGAAGTTGAAGGTGAATGGAAAGAAGGAAAGAGCAATTATTGGATTTTGGTTAAAGGTGAAGAAATAAAAGATATTCAAGAAAAGCTAAATCTTGATGATGATAGTATATTTGAATGTATTGATATGAGACAGGCTTCCAAAATTAGCTTCTATAGTAATTATATGTTTTTAGTGTGTAATGCTCTCATTATGAAAAATAAAATTATAATTGCAAAAGAAATAAATATTTATCTAAGTAAAGATTACATAATAACAGTATTCAAAGATAGATTAGAATTGATAGAAAAATTATTGGATGATATTAAAAGTTCTAAAAATTGCTTTATGTTAAAAGATAAACCTAATCCTAGTGTTGTTCTTTATTATATTTTAGATAGAATAATTATAAGAAATTACGATATAATTCAAAGTCTTGAAGCCTTTGCAGATACAATTGAGATAAATATTTTAAAAAACCCCAAAAATGAACAGATAGATGAATTAATACATTTAAGACGGCAGGTTTATAAAACAAGAAAATACTTAAATCCTCTTAGATATATAGGGGATAGTATCCTAAGTAATGAAAATGACATAATAGAAGAAGAATATATTAAAAATTTTGTTTCGGTTAATACTAAAATTGATAAACTTTTGACTGCACTTGAGAGTCTAGTACAAGATTTAGCTCTGGTTAGAGAGGCATTCGAGTCAGAGATAGCAAATAAAACAAATGAATTGATGAAAATTTTCACTTTAATCTCAGCAATATTTCTTCCACTTAATTTATTAACAAGTATGTATGGAATGAATTTTAAGAGAATCCCATTTCTAGAATGTGAAAATGGATATTATTACTTTATAATAATAATGATTTTAATAACATTATTATTAATTATAATATTTAAGAAAAAAAAATGGCTATAATTTTATGATACTTTACTATCTTACATTGTAATATCTTAGTTAATTTAGTACAATGTATTTATTCGAGTATAAAAATAGTTTAGGAGGCAATGGTATGGAAAAGAACAATAAAGATTTAAAATTGGAAAAAAAGTATGAGTTAGCTTGGGATTCTTATTCAAAAGAAGACCTAGATGCTGCTTTTGCATTAAGTGACAGATACATAGATTTCATGTCTGAGTGTAAGACTGAAAGAGAATGTATTACAAAGAGTATTGAGATTGCTGAAAAAAATGGGTATAAAAATATTGAAGACATTATAAAAAATAAAGAAACACTTAAAGCTGGAGACAAAGTTTATGCTCAACTTATGGGTAAAGTTCTTGCTATGTTCTTAATTGGTGAAGAATCATTAGAGAAGGGTATGAACATATTAGGTGCGCACGTTGACTCTCCTAGAATAGACTTAAAACAAAATCCTCTTTATGAAGATTCAGATATATCATTATTAAAAACTCACTACTATGGTGGAGTTAAAAAGTATCAGTGGGTAACTATTCCACTAGCTATACACGGAGTTGTTGTTAAAAAAGATGGAACTATTGTAAACATCGTTATTGGTGAAGATGAGAAAGATCCAGTTGTAGGTATTTCAGATTTATTAATTCACTTATCAGCAGACCAAATGTCTAAGACTTTAGCTAAAGGTATTGATGGTGAATCATTAAATGTATGTGTTGGATCTATGCCAATCGAAGATAAAGAAGCTAAAAACAGAGTTAAAGCTAACACACTTAGAATTCTTAACGAAAGATACGGAATTACAGAAGAAGATTTCGTTTCTGCTGAGTTAGAAATCGTACCAGCTGGTAGAGCTAGACATTACGGCTTAGATAGTTCAATGGTTCTTGCTTATGGTCATGATGATAGAATTTGTGGATACACTTCTTTAGAGGCTATTCTTGAGATGGATACTCCAAAGAGAACTTCTGTATGTCTTCTTGTTGATAAAGAAGAAGTTGGAAGCCAAGGTGCTACTGGAATGAAAGGTAAGTTCTTCGAAAACACTGTAGCTGAAATCATCAACATCATGGAAGATTATAATGATCTTAAGTTAAGAAGAGCATTAGCTAACTCTAAGATGCTTTCTTCAGACGTAAGTGCTGCATTTGATCCTAACTATCCATCAGTTTCTGATAAGAGAAACAATGCATTCTTCGGTAAAGGTCTAGTATTAAACAAATACACTGGAGCTAGAGGAAAAGGTGGATGTAACGATGCAAACCCAGAGTTCATCGCTGAGTTAAGAAACATCTTTGATAAGCACGGAGTAATCTGGCAGACTTCAGAATTAGGTAAAGTTGACCAAGGAGGCGGTGGAACAATCGCATACATCCTTGCTGAATACGGAATGGAAGTTATTGATAGTGGTGTTGCTCTTCACAACATGCACGCACCATGGGAAATCGCTTCTAAAGCAGACATTTATGAAGCATATAAAGGATACAAAGCATTCTTAATAGAAGCTTAATTTTAAAGCACCCTGAGGGGTGCTTTTTTTTTAATGGATAATGGATAATGTAGAATGGAGAATGAAGGATATTTCACTCCGTGAAATTTTAATTGTATTGTGTGTTGGACAATGAATTTTGACTCGTTTCATCTTCCATGAAACATTGTATTATAAATAATAAATATTTTAAAATTTTATACGAAGTTGTTGGTAAGTCCGATAATTATACGAAGTGTATATAATACGCCAAAAAGAAACCCTAAATCATATAGAAAAATGTTATTATTTGTTTCATACATTCTAACTTTAGGATAAAATATACTGATTATTAATGTGATTGGTGAAATTAAACCATGCCATAATCCAGACCAAAATCCAGCAGGTAAGGTACCGGGGATTTTATAGATTGAATTCGGACCAGGAAAGCGAAATAGATTTCTCATAATAGTGTCATTCTCCTTTTATAATATAGAAAGTTGCCTTATGATTAATTTCTATATTTGAACATTAATTCCTTTAATTGTGTTACAATTAAAGAATCATGTAATGATTAGGAAAATAATGATAGAGATATACTGACTAATATGAAAATTGAAAGAGGTGGCAAGTATGTTTAAATCAAGTTGTGAATATTCTGTCTTGAGAGATGATGATCTTATTATTCTATTGGATGAATATTATAATATTAAAAATGTGAAGTCATTACGCTTACATAGAGCATTTATTGGAGATGTGTACTTTATTGAAGATGATAAACAATCATACGTTATGAAAATATACAAGAGTGATCTTTTACATAAGAAAAATGCTGAAAATAGTGCTGATGTAATGGAGTATTTGAGGGAAAGTGGTATAACAGTTCCTAAAGTTTATAAAAATAAAAATAATTGCAACACAACCACAATATTTGCTCCTGAAGGTGAAAGGGAAGTCGTTGTTATAAGTTTTATTGATGAGAAAAAAATATCAGAGGAACATAAAGATGAAGATCATAGAATGATAGGTAAACAAGTGGCACTAATGCGATCTGTTATGAAAGATTACCCTTATTTAGACAGACTGGCAAAGATAGATGAGGATTATATAATTGATAATTTTATAAAGGTTATGAATAAATATTTTCCTAAAAAAGAAGAGGAAATTAGTTTTTTTAAAAGTTATGGTGAAATAATATCCAAAAAAATAAAAGAGCTATATTCAAAGCAACCACAGTGTATTGGTTTTTGTCATGGTGATTTTCACGATGGCAATATTATAAAAACATTAAATGATGAAGTAGCTTTTTTTGATTTTGATGCATGTGGTATTGGGTGCAATATGCTAGATATTGCAGTTTATTGTGATGAAACAAATTATTTTAATTTAGATAAAACACAGATAAAGGAAACACAAAAAACACTTGAGGTTTTTCTAGAGGGATATACGAAAGTATTTCCACTGTCCCAATTAGAGAGAGATTCAATACCATTATTTATTGCACTTAGACATTACGAGTTAAATGCTACTATCCCAATAAATAGAGCGCCTATAGAAGGTTCTCATTGGCTAAATGATAATTGGTTGAACGCACAATATACATGGTTAAAGGAATGGTATGAAATTTATCATAAGTAATATGATGTCTTTTATTGGCGCCTATGGGTTACTAAGTACAGAAATTTAAAATTAATATTAACTTTAAAAAAGAGCTGAATGCCAGAGTAATAAACTTATATTAATCGTTATAAGGGACATATTACTTAATATACTTTGTATTTAATTACAATATTTTATCTCAAGATAAAATGAGTAAACTTTTAATAACTTAAGAACAAAAAATATAGGTTCTGACCACTGGTCAGAACCATCTTTCATTATACATTATCAATTATACATTATACATTTCTTTTTAAGCTTTCCATTCTAAAGCTCCAAATCCAACCCTTTCAAGAAATTTTCTAAATGAACACCTTCTAAAGCCACTGTGCCAATATCATGATGCATAGTATCTTGAGTTAGGTTACCATGAAAATCTGAGCCAGCAGTCACAAGTATATTGTGTTCATTACATAAAGAAATGAATCTACCTGTTTCACCAAATTTATTTTCTGGGTATATTGCTTCCATTGCGTCAAAATTAAATTCCATAAATTTTTTGACTGGGGTTTTTCTTATTATTGTAGGGTGTGCTAGGGATACAATAGCATCATATTTTTTTAACAATGCTATTCCCTCTTCTAATGGAACTTTAACTGAAGGAATATAAGCTGGGCACCCATCACTTAAGTATTTGTAGAATACCTGATCCCATGTTAAATCTGGTCTAACTTTTAAAATTTCTCGAGCAATATGAGGACGTGCTATTACTCCATCTGAGTTTTTCATTATCTCGTCAAATGAGATATGAATATTGTGTATTGATTTCATGTTTTCTACTATTTTCTTTGCTCTTGTGAATCGTTTTTCTTTCAGGTCTTCAAGAAAGTTTATAAGGGAAGGATCTTTATATCCATTTCCTTTGAAGTATCCAATGATGTGAATATTTTCACCATTATAAGTTGTTGATAGTTCAATTCCTGGTATAACTTTTATGTTTAATTTCTTAGCTGCTTCTATAGCTTCTTCTATTCCTTCCACTGTATCATGATCAGTAATAGCAATTATATCTATTTCTTTATTCTTAGCACGGTTTACAAGCTCAGTTGGTGAAAAAGTACCATCACTGCTCGTTGTATGCATATGAAGATCTGCTCTTAATGTCATCAAATCTCTCCTTTATAAATTATGATTCTATTTTTAGATTAAAGGGCTATAGTCATTAATTATCTATATTTCATCACCTATAATGATTAATTATTATAGGTCTTTGTTATAATAAGAGGTTTTTAAAACATAAATAATTGAACTTATAATACAATATTTTATCACAGATAAAATGAGTAAGATCTTATTGATCTAAAGAAAACAAGATGTAGTTTCTCAAGCCAGTGAGAAACATCCATCGTTTTCAATTTTCCACTTTCAACTAAAATTAATGCACTCTGGTTGATAATATTTTATGTATATATCAATTTCATTTCCTTTTGATACAACATATGTATCTGTATGATATAATCATATTGTAAAATTATAATGTATAATGAGACGTTTTGTAAAGAAGGGGATTAGAATGTTCATAATGATCGATAACTATGATTCTTTTGTGTATAACCTTGTAAGATATGTGAAAGAATTAGGAGAAAATATTAAAATATATAGAAATGATAAGGTGGATATAAACTTAATAAGGGAGAGTAATCCTGAAGGAATAATAATATCGCCTGGTCCCGGAACTCCTGAAAATGGGGGGATTTCTAGTGAAATCATTCAAGAGTTTAAGGGGAAAATACCAATCTTGGGAATATGTCTTGGTCATCAAATAATTTCTCATGAATTTGGGGCAAAAGTTATAAAGGGAGAAGAACCTGTTCATGGTAAGGTTCACTTTATAAATAATGATGGTAAGGGTGTATTTAGAGGTCTTCCAAATAGATTTAAGGTTACTAGATATCATTCACTTGTAGTTGATAAAGAAGAACTTCCACAGTCACTCATGGTAACAGCATCAACTGATGATGGTACCGTAATGGGTGTGAGACATAAAGAGTTCTTTATTGAAGGGGTTCAATTTCATCCTGAAGCAGAGCTAACTGAATATGGACATGAGATGATAAAGAATTTTATTGAAAGCTGTAGAGAAAGGAGTGGTGTGGGTGAAAGAGGTATATATTAGACAAATAAACACTGAACTGACCACATTTGATATTTTTTCACTCTTTAAGAATGAAGAAGAGGTTGTTTTTCTAGACAGCGGTAAAGATTTTTCTGGTTCTGGAAGGTACTCATTTTTAGGTATTAATCCTTTTATAAAAATAAAAGGTGATACTAAAGAATATGTTTTTAATGGTGAAGCTGCAAATGGGGATGTGTTAGATAAGATTAAAGATATTTTACAGGACTATAAGATAGAGAATAATACTAACTTTCCTTTTATTGGAGGGGGTATAGGGTATTTCTCATATGACCTAGGAAGAGACTTTGAAAAAATTACAGAAATAGCTAAGGAAGATATTGAGATTCCTAAGATTTATTTTAATTTTTATGATAATGTAATAATATTTGATAATCTGAATAAAACAACCTTTGTAACAGGTTTAGGGATTAAGGAGAAAGCTGAGAAAAGCATTGATGAAATAGAGAGTATAATTAAGAGTGGAGAAACAATTGAGAAACCTGAAGTTGGTGAGGAAATTGATTTTACAAAATTCACCTCTAACTTTGAGAAGGAAGAATATATAAAGGCAGTTGGAAAGGTTAGAGATTATATACGTAGTGGTGATGTATATATAATGAATCTTACCCAACGCTTTCAGTGTCCAGTTGGAAGAAGTGGATATGATATATATAATGATTTAAGAACTATTAATCCTGCTCAATTTGGGGCTTATATGAAGCTTGATGAGTTTGAAATACTATCATGTTCTCCAGAAAGGTTTTTAAAAGTTAGAGAAGGTGTTATTGATACAAGACCAATAAAAGGAACAAGACCTAGAGGGAAAAATCCTGAGGAGGATGAAAAGAATAGAAAAGAACTAATGAATAGTGAGAAGGATAAATCTGAACTTCTTATGATAGTGGATTTAGAGAGAAACGACCTTAGTAGAGTATGTAAATTAAATACTGTTAAGGTTACTGAGTTATTTGAGATAGAAGAATATCCTACTGTATTCCATCTTGTGTCTAATATTAGAGGTGAGCTTGAAGAGGGGAAGGATATTATAGATTCTATTAGAGTTGCTTTCCCAGGAGGATCTATTACAGGGGCGCCTAAGATTAGAGCTATGGAGATTATTGATGAGATGGAGAAGGTAAGGAGAAATATATATACAGGATCTATTGGATATCTTGGCTTTGATGGAAACTGCGATATTAATATTGTTATTAGAACGATAATGCTTAAGGAGGGTACTGCTTATTTTGGAGTAGGTGGAGGAATCACTTGGGAATCTGAAGAGGAATTTGAGTATGAGGAAACATTGCATAAGGCTAAAGCATTGATGAGGGCATTGTGTAATGAATAAAGATAAGTGTATTTCATATGATGATGGATTCTTTTACGGAAGAGGATGTTTTGAAACAATATTAATTAGAAAAGAACCTGTTTTTTTAGAGGAGCATTTAAATAGATTAAATTCAGGATTAATGAAACTTGGAATAGATAAAAAGATTTGTATAGATGAGGTTAAAGAACACATTACAAAGTATAACTGTGCACTTAAAATAATGGTATCAGAAAAAAATACAGTATATGAGATGAGAGATATCCTTTATGGGGAAGAGCATTATGAGAAGGGGTTTTCATTAAAGTTATCTAAGGTTATGAGAAATGAAACCAGTAATATGACATATTTGAAGAGTTTCAATTACTACGACAATATTATTGAAAAGAGAAAAGCAAGTAGTGAAGGCTTTGATGAGGTAATATTTCTAAATACAAAAGGATATATTGCTGAAGGTGCTGTTTCAAATATATTTTTCATAAAAGGAGATAAGATAATAACACCTAAAGTTGAATGTGGATTATTAAATGGGATAATTCGAGAAAAGTTTGTTGAAAAATTCAAGGATATTATTAATGAGAGTGAGATAACCTTAAAGGAAGCAATGGAATGTGATGGAGCCTTTATTACAAATAGTCTTATGGGTATCATGTGGGTTAATTCATTAGGTAGAAAGAAATATCAGAGGTGTTCTCTTTATGATGAACTTAGAGAATGGTATAATCAATTAATAAAAAAGAATAAAGAATAGAGAATAAAGAACAGATATTGAAGATATTCTTCATTCTTCAGAATATCCTTTAATTATGTTTAAATAAATATAAATGAGGTCTGGTTTATGAAGAGGGTTAACTCTATATTGAATAATAATAGATATATTGAAGAGATTAAGAAGATTGAAACCTATGAGAAGAATAGAGAGTTCTGCGTACATAACATATCACATTTTTTAACTATGAGCAGAATTCTGTATATTTTATCTTTAGAAGAAGGACTGAACATAGATAAAGAAATTGTTTATGCAGTAGGATTACTCCATGACATTGGAAGGGGACTTCAATATGAAAATGGTACTCCTCATGAGAAAGGGAGTATTATTTTAGCTAAAGACATACTTGAAGAGAGTGGATTCAATAAAAGTGAGATTGAAATTATTAATAGAGGAATTTTATCTCATAGAAAGTACAATAAAGAGGGAACTGCATTTGAAAAACTAACATATAGAGCAGATAAGCTTTCAAGAGAATGTTACGAATGCAGCGCTTCTGATGAGTGTAACTGGAGTAAAGAGGATAAAAATATCTATTTAAAATACTGATACAAAGAACAGAGAATAAAGAATTTTACATTTGTTCTTTGTTTGATTTTTGAGGGGGGAAAGAAAATGAGAATAGGTAAAAAGGAATTTAATTTAGGAAATGAAACTTATATAATGGGAATACTTAATGTCACTCCTGATTCATTTTCAGATGGAGGAAAATTCAATAATATTGAGGCAGCAGTAAACCATGCTAAGGAAATGATTGAAGAGGGCGCTCATATTATTGATATTGGTGGTGAATCTACTAGACCTGGTTCTGCTAAGGTTCAAGAACAGGAGGAGATTGAAAGAGTTATTCCAATTATAGAAGCCCTTGCAAAAGAGATAGATGTGCCAATTTCTATTGATACATATAAAGGAAAAGTTGCTGAATTAGCAATACAGGCTGGTGCAAGCCTTATTAATGATGTATGGGGATTTAAGAAAGATCCATATATTGCTGAAGTAGCCGCGAAATACCAGGTTCCTTGCTGCTTAATGCATAATAGAAATAACACAGAATATAATAATCTAGTAGAGGATGTAATAAAAGAGTTAAATGAATGTATTGACATTGCTCTAGAAGCAGGTGTTAAGAAAGAAAATATTATATTAGACCCAGGTATTGGGTTTGGGAAAACTGTTGAACAGAACTTAATTGTGATGAAGAACTTAAAGCGTATTAGAGAAATTGGATATCCTGTTCTTCTTGGAACATCTAGAAAATCAATGATTGGTAAAACTCTTGATCTTCCAGTTGAACAGAGAGTAGAAGGGACAATAGCAACGACAGTTATGGGTATCATGAGTGGATGTGAATTTATTAGAGTACATGATATCAAAGAAAATCTTAGAGCAGCTAGAATGACTGATGCTATCTTAAATAGTGAAAAATAGATAATGAACGGAAGTGGTAATATGGATAAAATAATAATAAAAGACCTAGAGGTATATGGAAACCATGGAGTATACGAAGAAGAAAATAAGCTAGGACAAAAGTTTCTTATATCTTTTGAACTTCATTTAGATTTACGAAAAGCAGGTAAAACTGATGAGCTAGAGGCCTCTGTTCATTACGGAGAGTTATGCCATAAGATTACAGAGTTATTTAAGAAAGAGAATCACAAGCTTCTTGAAAAGTGCTGCGAGAATATGGCTGAATTTATTTTGAGAGAATATGATATGGTTAAAGGGGTAAAGGTACTTCTTAAGAAACCTTGGGCACCTATTGGATTGCCAGTTGAGTATCCAGCTGTTGAGATATTTAGAGAAAAACATAAAGCCTACATAGGGGTAGGCGCAAATATGGGCGATAAGGTGCAGAATATTAATGATGCAGCGGAAATTATACAGGCTTCAAATCATACTCAAATAGTTCAAATAGCAAGAATAATTGAAACAGTACCCTTTGGGGGTGTTGATCAGGACACATTTATGAATACGGTATTTGAGATTGAAACTTTACTAACACCAATTGAACTATTGAATTTCATGCTTGATGTAGAAAAACAACTCAAGAGAGAAAGAATTATCAGATGGGGTCCTAGAACTTTAGACTTAGATGTTCTTTTCTATGATGATATAATAAGTGAGGATGAAAGAGTTATAATTCCACACCCAGGTATACCAGAGAGAATGTTCGTTTTAGAACCAATGTGTGAATTAGCACCATATAAAGTACATCCTTTGTTAAGAAAGAGAATGATTGATTTAAAGAATGAACTGGAAGGATAAAGAAGAGAGAATAAATAATGTTTAAAGGATATGACTAAAGTCATATCCTTTTTATTACTTTACGGACTAAACCACAATAAATATTTTTCATATAATTAAATTAGAAGAAATACATAATTAATAATGTATATACCTAATTAGCGGGAGGGGTTCGCATTGTATCAGGTAATAGGAAAAACATTAATAACCATAGGAGTGACTTTATTTTTAGCTGGAGTTGTTATTTATTTTGGGGAGAGGATAGGCATAGGTAAACTCCCTGGAGATATTATTTATAAAAAAGGAAATAGTACATTTTATTTTCCTATAGTAACAATAGTTTTGACTGGAATTATTATTTCTTTAATTTCAAGCTTAATTTCAAATTTGTTTAAATAAAAATTGAAAAACATGATATAATTGTAAATGTTGTAATAAATAGTTGTTGTGGTTTTGGAGGTAATGAAAACATGATAAAAGCAGTAGTATTTGATATGGATGGACTGATGTTTGATACAGAAAGGTTAACAATTAAAGCTTGGGATTATGCTGGAGAAAAAATTGGTATAGGGAAAATGGGACATATGGTTTATAAAACTTTAGGCATGAATATTGAAAGTGCTAGGAAAGTTTTTATTGAAGAGTATGGGGAGCGGGTTACTGAAGAAGATTTAAGTAAACATGCAAAAGAATTTTTTCATGATTATTATAATTATCACGGCATACCTATGAAACCTGGTTTAATTGAGTTATTAACTTATTTAAAAGAAAACAATTATAAGATTGCAGTAGCAACATCATCAAACAAAGAAGTTGCACTTAGGCATTTTAAAAGAGCCAATATTACTGATTACTTTGATGTAATAGTATGTGGAGATATGATTGAAAACAGTAAACCAGCACCAGATATTTACTTGAAAGCCAGTGAATTATTAGGAGTTAGCCCATCAGAATGTTTGGCTCTTGAAGATTCACCAAATGGCATTAACTCTGCCTTTTCTGCTCAACTAATACCTGTGATGATACCAGATTTAATTGAGCCTACTGAAGAATTATCAGGAATAGTACATTCTAAGTTAACAAATCTTCATGAAGTAATTGAGCTCCTTAATTCTATACATATGAATAGTGCAGGATAAAGCATATTTTACTACATTCAACATACCACCTATAAGAAAAAATGAAATACTATTAACCAGAGTTGATTGATAGTAGTTATATCCATTTGTAATAGACTTATAGCGGGGACAAGCAGAGACACACCACACATATGTAAGTGGTGTGTTTTGCTATGCCTTTCTAGTTATTACATAAGAGATGTTTCATTGTCCACAAATAGCTCCTATTAACATTGCACCATATATTACTTCCATAATTAAACCTCGTATATTAGTTTCAATTATGACTCTATACAGTATATTAAAATATTTTAAAAAAAGTATTTAATCTTAAATAATGAAAAAAGGCTAAAGTAAATTAGAAGTGCAATTGTGACATAAATCTCTTTTTTAAAAAGATGTTGAAAAATATATATTGCATTTTTCAAAAATAAGTAATTAAATACAAAAAAAGTTTTCAACATTATTTTAAAAAAGAGAGCTATCTTATGAAAACATAATAAACTAAAGTCATAAAATCCTCCAAAATAAATTAGATTAATAATAATTAATCAAAATGTATATAATTTATAAAAACCATTTATTTATCTATTTATTTATTGTTACTAAATTATTGGATGGTGTGAAATGTTACTAACAAAAGGGGGAGGTAAAATGAGAAAAACTAGATTTTCTAGGTATTATGGATTTTATGGTTTTATGGGATTTTGGGGGTTTAGAGGTTTTGGTGAAAGTAAACTATATTTCTTGTGTTTTCCTTTATTTTTATTATTTATTTTTTTCTTTCAAAAGGAAGTAGAATAATTTCAATTAATTATTATTTATTTAATATAAAGCAAAAACAGTAAAAATGAAACTGAATAAGGTTTCGTTTTTACTGTTTTTGGTTTAATATGTACATTACTTTGATGCCTAATCGTAACTATAATATTGTTATGAGGAATTTCTTTATTATAGCATTTGAGGAGGCAGAATTTATGGAAATTGGATGGTTATCCTTAATTCCAGTTTTACTGGCGATTATATTAGCATTTACGATTAAAGATGTTTTTATATCTTTATTAGCAGGAATTTTAGTTTCAGGTATTATTTTAGATTTTAAAACTAAGTCACTTTTTTTAGGGGTGAATAGTATATATAAGGTTTTTCAAGATGATTATGCTGTTAAAGCAATTTTATTTTGTTTAATGATTGGTGCATTTGTATATGTAATTGAAGCATCTGGAGGGGTTAAGGGCATGGTAGAGTACTTAACTAAGAAGAGGCAAGTTGTAAAGTCTCAAAAAGGTGCGCAATTAATTGCCTATTTAATTGGTATGCTCATGTTTATTGATGGTACAAGCTCTATAATAATTACAGGGGTTACAGCAAGACCTTTGTTTGATCATTTTGATGTATCAAGAAAAAAATTAGCTTATATAACAGATTCAACATCAGCTCCTATTGCTTGGTTAGTTCCTTTTAACGGTGCAGGAGCATTCTTAATAGCAATGATTGGAGCACAAATTTCTGCAGGTACTATAGATGTAGATCCTATGGAAACAATAATTTCTACGATACCATTTCAACTGTATGGTATATTATCTATTCTAATAGTTGGTATTGTAATTTTGTTTGGAAAAGGTGGAGCTAAAGGTAAGGATGTTGTGAATAATAACCAGTCTGATAATATTTCAGCAGATACTGTCTATGAGGGTAAATATGAACCTAAAATTAAAAATTTATTAGTTCCTATAATTTTATTGGTAGGTTCAATAATTAGTATTATGGTTATAACTGGTGATGGCTCTACTAGTATTTATCTTGGTGTATTTATTACACTGTTTTTAACAGGAGTATATTATGTTATTCAAGGTGTAACAAGTTTAAAGAGTTATTCTGAATGGGCTGTAAAAGGTATGTCAAATTATTTAGGTGTAACAATGATTTTAGCATTGGCTTTTGCATTTAGCAATTTAGTAAGTGAGCTGGGAACTGGTGCATATATTGCATCAATAAGTGGAAATGTTAATCCTGTTTTTATACCTGTCATGGTGTTTATTTTAGGTGCCATAATGTCCTTTGCTACAGGAACAAGTGGAGGAACAGTAGGAATTTTAATTCCAATTGTATTCCCAATGGCAGTTTCACTTAATGTTCCAATTCCACTTGTACTAGGTGCTATTATTTCAGGAGGGCTATTTGGAGATCACTGCTCACCAATTTCAGATTCAACAATATTATCTTCTATGGTAGCTGAAGTAAAAGTAATGGATCATGTTGCAACTCAAATACCATATGCATTGATTGCAGCTGCATTAAGCTGTGTTGGATTCCTCATTTTAGGAGTTGTAGTTTAATTCAGTATATAACTGAGAATTGAATAGAAAAGTATATTATTTACAAAGAATATAAATTTATTTAACCTAATAATTTTAAAATATGGAGGTAATTATGGAAATTAAAGAACTTTACAAACTTATAGACAATATCGGAGTATTAGTTTTTTCAACTATTAGTGGGGATGAAGTACATTCAAGAATAGCTCACTTTAATGGTTGTGATGAAGAAGGTATATATTTTAGAACAATGGCTAATAAACCATTTGGAAGACAGTTGATTAAAACAGGAAAAGTGACTGTGTGTGGAATATCAGATAGTAAGTGTTTGGGACATGAAGAAGACGGTACCCCATCTTTTCCACCAAGTTATTCTGTACGCATAATTGGAGAGGTTAAAAAAGTAGCACCAGAAATTATAAAAGAAAAGGCTAAAACAAATAAGGATTTTTTAAGTGCAGCTAATGATATTGATAAGTATCCTGCTATGGCAGAAGGGAATTTTGTTTTATATAAAGCAAAGGTAGAAATTTTCGATGTGGATTTTGACTGTATAAATAGAGATCATAAACTTTTAAGAAAGAGATTTTCTTTTGGGGGAGCTGAATTTAATCCAGCAGGTATAAGAATCACTGATGATTGTATTGGTTGTGGTAAATGTAAAAAAGTTTGTACCTTTAAAGCAATTGAAGAAGGAACTCCTTATAGAGTACGTGAGGATCGATGTGATGATTGTGGAAGCTGCATGTTGGCATGTCCAGTAAATGCAATTAAAGAATCTTTAATATTTTAATAACAATAATGTGAATATTGATAATGATATTGTGTTAGTATAAAATAACAAATATAAAGCTATACGAATGTAGGAAGGAAGCAATGATTTAATAATTGCTTCCTTTTCCATAATTAATATATGGTATGTTTAATCAAGGAGGATATATGAAAAAAGTTGAGCGTATCCAATTTAAAAACACAAAAAAACGATCTCTTGGATTCGAAATCATTTCCTTTAAAGAGTTTTTAAAGCCTAGGAATATAGCAATGATTACACAACAATATAGAATAGATTTTTATAATATGATTTTTGTGGTTAAAGGGGAAGGTGTTCATGAAATTGATTTTGTAGAATATCCTTATCATACTGGAGATCTTATTTTAATATCTAAGAACCGAGTACATCGATTTCATTATAATGAAGAGCTAGAAGGTTACTTTATTATGTTTACTGAAGAATTTTTATATGAACTTTTAGGAGATAGAGCAGTTGAAGTTTTAGATTTATTTAAGCAAACATATATGAATCCCTTTGTACAATTTATGAGTAAAGTAGAATGTGATGAAAATCAACAATTAAAACTTTTGCATAATTTTTATTCTCAAATCAATACAGAATTAAGGGGTGAAATTATTAGTTCATCTTTTAGGACGTTAATTTTGCTTATTAAACAGAAATATTTAGAAATTGAAAAGGTAATAAATCAGAAAAATAATAATATATTTTTGCAGTTTGCCGACTTAGTGGATACACATATAAAAGAAGTAAAGACGGTTGAGGAATATGCAGCTATGATGTATGTATCAAAAAAAACTGTTAATCAAATGACACGTAAAGCAGTTGATATGTCTGCAAAGCAATTTATAATAGATCGTTTGATTTTAGAAATCAAACGTAATTTATGTTATGAAAGTAAGAGTATTGGGTCAATTTCTGATGAACTAGGATTCAGTGAATCTTCAAATATGACAAAATTCTTTAAGAAATATACTGGTATAACACCAAATGAATTTAGAAAAATCAATAAGTAAGAGCCGTTGAGAACAGATTAGTTACTAGAAAAACTTGGAATTGATATACATTGAGTATATAATATTAAATAAAAAGCTATTGTTATTGAAATAGGATAGGAAGATGTTATGAAAGTTAATTATAATATTGGAGATTTAGTAAATGAATTAAATATAAATAAAGAGACCATACGATATTATGAAAAAATTAGGTTGCTTCCTGAGCCTAAAAGGGATAAGAATGGATATAGAATATACTCAAAAGAAGATATAGAAATCCTATGGTTAATTTATTAACTGAAAAAATATAAACAGTAAGTGATAAGGAGTTAATGGTATGAAAAAGAGAACTTTTTTTACTTTTATAATTATAATCTTCTGGATAATAGCAGATTTCAGTATTAGTATTTTTGCTCAAGATTTTAATGTGAATCCAGTGTTTAGAGCATTGGCAAAAGGATTATTAACGGGATTATGTATATATATTTACTTTAATCATGGACCTAAAATTATAGTTAGAGATAGGGAATAGATATTAAAAAAACTCATCTTCTAAAATTTGGAAAGATGAGTTTTATTATTATAATCTTTAATAAAAGAGTATCTTTTCTATTTTCGTGATTCCAACAAAGAATTTTATCTTCTTTTAAAACAGCAACTATTATATATAGCAGGATTTACAGTTCAATAATGAGTTCTTTAATTTCCCCATGAGTTGCATTATCCATTTTGGGTTCCCTCCCTAAATATATAGTAGAGATATAGTGCAAATATATTACAACATTATTATTAAATAAAACCAATAAAAGATTTTATAAATTATTTATAATGGATAATAATTTACTTAATACATTAGATAAAAATTTATTAAATTCACAATAAATGAGTTTGATATAGTAATTTAGATTTAAAGGAACAGAAGGTCCTTTTAAAATTCTTAATTATCAAAATCATTTTGACTATATTCTAAATATTTAAAATATTTTAAATATCAGGTATAATTAAATAAAATAAACAATTATGATAAAAAGTTTATTACTATTTATGATTGGAGTGATAATTATGAAATACCCTTCTTTAAAGGTGTTTTTAGCTTCATAGCAAAGGCTGCTGTGAAGGAAATAGATTAAAGCACTAAATTACTTTATTAAGTAGTCTTTGCTCAAATATTCATGTAAATAAGGAGGGCGAAGAGATGAGTTATAATAGTGCAAAAAGTGAAATGAGATTAGAATATAGAGTACCTATAAAAAGTGATGTTGAAGATATTTTAACCTGGGAATATGAGGGCATATATTCATTCTATAATAATAATGTCAGTAAGGAAAAAATAGAGTTTATAAAAAGCTTTATTGATTCAGATAATGATTTTTCAATCTACAATGAGTTTAATGAACTTATAGGAAATTGTTCATTCTATTATATTGGAGAGTTCTTTTGTCTAGGTGTGCAAATGAGACCTACTATTACAGGTAAAGGCTTTGGTACTGAATTTGTAAAGTCAATAATTGAGTTTGGAAAAGAAAAATATAATTTAAGCTATATTGACTTAACTGTTGCAAAGTTTAATAAAAGAGCAATTAAAGTATATGATAAGTTAGGCTTTGAAGTAGTAGAGGAATTTGTGAATACAATAAGGGGAGTTGACTATGACTTTATTGCAATGAGGTTAAACTTTGATTATTGAAACTAAAGGGCTTGCCAATGCAAGCCCTTATTTAAATATTATCCAACATATGTTTAGCAAATGAACATGCTTTTTCTTCAATGTTTTCCACCCCATAGATTGCATTTGGGTCGTTAGCTGTTTCACAGATTGCGAAGTTAGGAGGAAGAAAGAAGCCTTTGTTTATATTAAGTGCTCCTATCAATTGTTTAGCAACAGAATCACTTCCAGAGTTTCCAGATACAACGATTCCGAAGATTTTTTTATTGTAGAATTTAATTTTCCTATACAGTACAGTCAATCTGTTTATTACTGCAGTGAGATTTGCAGCAAGAGTATCATTATAATTAGGTGCAAGCCAAACTATTACATCATTTTCTTCAATAGCAGGCAGTACCTCTTTCACCATTTGTCCACCATAGAAGCAGGAGTTACGTTCTCCGTAGTGAACACATAGCTGAAATAAACACCCTTTACAATCTAATACTTCACCGCTCTCAATCTGTACCTCGGTGATATCAACATTTTCACCCATTTCTATAAGATTATCTTTAACCATATTCCACAGAGCTACCGTATTTGATTTAATATTTGGACTAGAATATAGAAGTAGAATCTTACTTTTGTTTTTTTCTTTGGTTTTATATTTACTTAAACGTAAACCTTGCTTTTCGCATATGGAAAGGCATATTTCTTTCAAGGATTGATCAGGATAAACCTTTTGCCATGTGAGAAAATTATTAAGCGTGCTTGTTGCTTCAATTAGAGGATGACCAATAAAGGCGCCACCCATATTATTAATTAAAAAAGTTATATCCTGAGCAGCACGTTTTGTATAAAACTCACTCTTTGAATGAATTAATAGGGAACATACTGAACCTTTAAAAGATATATTATGTTCATCTAATTTCTTCAAAAATAAAATCATTTCACAGTCATATCCTAAAGAATCAAGCTCTAAGGCAAAAACAATTTTCTTATTTTCATAACTTTGAAGCAACCTGAATTCCTTAATTATTTCATAAGAAGAACCTTTTACAGTAGAATTAATCATAGAATTCAGCATGGAGGATGGGCTGCTATTAGGACATATTATATATAATTTATCCACTTTCACACCTGCCTTTCAAAATATCTATAAGTATTAATCAATATTTGGGTTAAATTCTCTTAAACTATTATATGTTTTCTTTAGGTTAGTATATAACTCATCATTTAAAGGAAGGCTTTCAAGTTCTAATAAACCATTGCTATTTCTATTTCTGCAGCCAAAGAAAGCACCATTAACAAAGTTTGTGCTGTAATGCCATTCGCCTCTTATATACGCTAGTAAGCTTAAGCTTCCAGAGGAAAGGGCAGGAGCTATAAAAGGTTTAAAACCAGTTTCACGTACAGCTAGATTAGCAGTTTTGGTTTTGAAAGTCAGTTCCTGTGATAAATCTTCATCATAATTCTCTATACTATTTGCAATAAATAATCCTTCACCATGAGGTCCATAGGCTCTTCCTTCAGTCATATAGTTACTTGTTTTTTCATCTTGTGATGCATAAAAGGCTGCTCGTGCATTCATAACACCAAGACCAAAGCCAGTAATTTGATCTGGAGCTAAGCCTTTTCCATCGAAGTTGCCGTCCTCATCAAGATTACTGTAGTATAATGCAGCTTTACATAGATGATCAACTGGATCAGATACTACTGCAAAGTAACCCTTAAAATTTGATTTTCTAGCAAGCTTAGCATAATGACTTATTACCTTAGCATTTCCACGATATTGAACCATTCGAACATCTTCTTTTTCATCTCCAATTTTAGGAACTCCAACAGAAACACAGAAAATGAACATATCGCAGTTAAATAAATCATCTTCAGTACATTTTTCAATTTTAACATTCATTTCTTGGAAAGAAGGAGAAGTGATTTGCCCACACTCATATAACCATCTTTGAATTTTATCCTCACCAAGATCAAATATTTTAATTTTTTCAATACAGTCATGACCTAGCAATCTAAGTCCCAATAATAAAGTTCCACCTACATCACCTAAACCTGAAAGGGTAAGTGTTAATTTATTAGGATTTTTCTTATGTAGAAGTTCAAACCATAATGGATTACTCATATTAAGAGCATAGGCATTACCAGCTTTAACAGCCTTAAGTACCCACTCAGGATACGCAATTTGATTTGTCACCTGTATATTAGAGTTTATTAAACCAAGGCTTTCATCTTTAGCTATATTTGATTCATTTAATTTATAAAAGATTCTATTTTCATCAAGCGAAGAATTTTTCACTAGGAACAAATTCTCGAAGGAGGAAGAAGCCACAGCCTCATCCCTCTCTTCCAATAAATCCAAGGAAAGTGGTTCCTCACTGATAAATGTGTTGTTATTATATTTATAATAAAATAATTTTTTAGTCATCATATTATCTCCCAGTTATATAATTTGTCTATTTTTTAAGAATGGAGCACGGAAACATAAATACAATATTTTATCAAAAGTAAAATTTCTAAATCTAAAGAACAATAAAAATTTAAATTTCACGGAGTGAAATATCAATCATTCTCAATTCTCAATTCTCAATTATCCATTTGTTTTTAACGCACGAAGTGGGTTTAGTTCCACGATTCCTCAAATCTATTTAACAGTTCAAAATCATTCTCAAGGTAATGTGAAGGACTTTGATGTAGCTCGTATTTTATACCATCACCTTTTTCAGGTATTCTTGGGACGTATAGCACCTCACCAAGATTTGATAATGTAAGGTTTCTTGAAGAATATTTATAGAATTCTCCTTCTATCACCTTCAGCATATTCATAGAATTATCAAGGCATACCTTGGAAAAATCGAATATGCTATTTTTTGACGTATCCCTTATGAAGAAAGGGAAAGTATATGGCAGAACCATATTTATTGAAGGTATAAGGTTTCTAGTAGGAGGATTTCCACGCCAAAGGGCATCCCCACCTAAGAATGGATATAGATTACTTTCGTTAAACCATATACGCAATCTAGGTATAAAGTAAACGCTTCTCACTTCTCTGTTCTGCATATCCATAAGATCTTTACCTCTACCTGAGAGTATACCAACTATTACATTTTTAATTTTTAAATTACATTTTTTCAATAATGGGTCTAAAGCTTGCATTCTATATCCTTTATGGAGTAGGTTATCTACAAGGATAACGTCTCTTTTAAAGGATTGAATCATCTTAACTTGATTCTCCATTGATAGATAATATGGGAACTCTACAATATTAAAAGACTTTGTATTAGGAGCAAAAAGCTTCTCAATATGCAGAGATTTTGTTACTGTGTTAGGAACCACATATCTATCAAGAATATCACCATAGGGAACACACATATCATCACCTAGTTTTCGAGGAACAGAAACCTCTGTAGGTACATTATTTTCTTCACAAATTAGCTTAATCAATGATTGAGACATCAACTCATGATCAAAAGATAATACTAGATTACCAGGATAAAGCTTTGTTAGTGAATTTAAAAGTGTATATCTGTTATCTTTTACTATGTTTTTAACTTTATTGTTGCTTCTGTAAGGTTCTTTAATAACCTTATCAATATCTAGGTTAATTACAATTGGGTTGCTCATATCAACAGATAAAACATTAACCTCAGGATTCTCGTGTGGTACTTCGATAAATCCGCTGAGTTTTAACCAATTTAATATTTCTTTATTTTTAGTAATATTTGAACTATCTTCAAAGATGGCATATTCATAATCTTTCGCAACTGCAAAGGCTAAAGTCTCAGATATTAAAGTTTGATAAAGATTAATAGAGGTTTCACTCTCATTAACATAAAGTCCATTTATATGAATGGTTCTTCCTTTAGCTTGTGATCTAAGATAGTTACAAATAGTAGTGTCATGTAATTCATTATAAAAATTTGTTGATCTTAGCCAGTAGAAGGTTGAAAAGGCTAAGATTTTATCAGTTAACTTATCTTTAAGAATAACCATCTTAGTGGATTCTTTATGACGAAAATCAAGTAAAAACTTAATAATATCTGAGTCATTCTTTCCTGTGAATTTTTGAGATATATTTTTTATATGTTTATCCTCTATATCTTCATGGTGAATAACATCAATCCATGAAGGATTAATAGAGAGTTTATTTAAAGGCTCTCTTTGATAGAAACCATTTTCATAAATATATCTTTCTGCTACAGGATTTATTAGCTTTGATATATCTCTGTTTTGATCGATACAGTTTCTTATCTGAGTAGAACTTATATCTCTGAATTTTGAAGATAAACTCAAAATTGATACATGATTTTTAATTGATTTTATTGCCTCATCCAGTTCCTTTCTCTTACCTCTAGTAAAAATAATATGAGGAAAGGTTTGGATTGAATATGGTAAAGGTTCTTTTTGGTAACTAGATGCATTTGTAATAACATCACTTCCTGCAACCATATGAACCTCTGAGTTAGGAAATAATCTTTTCAGCTTCTTAAGGTCAACAGGATTAGCTATATTAATTTGAATATCACCAGGGAATAAGAAAATATTAAGTTCCTCAGCAATAGACATATTTATAATCTTCTTTCTAAGAAGATTAGGTAGAGTTCTCTTAGACCAAGAAAATTCATCAACAGCAAGATAAACTTCAAAACCTTCATCACTTATGGCTCTAGCAATTTCCTTGTGACTTAAAGTGAAAGGATCAAATGTCCCTGGGAAAAATGCAATTTTTTTAGGTATTTCTATTTGTAAATTTCCTTTAGAGTGTGTAAAATCCGAAATAAATCTATATATATGGTTTAATGCTGCTGAATTTGACAGGAACAATAAACGATTCTCATTTGTTTGGGTAAGAAGAGTTAGGGTCTTTTTACCCATTAGAGTAAAGGTTCTTTCTTTATCCTCAAGAGTTAGATGTGAGGATGCAAAAATGTCCCTGCCTATAACTCCAATGGCAGCTTGATTAACCTTTGTACTATAATCACCAAGACCATTCATTAAAATTCCTAGCATATCATGAAGACGGTAATTATGATTCTTTGATGAATCTTTAAATCTTACTTTGTATTCAGGATAATATTTTAGTGCTATACCAATAGTTTTTAATATAAGAGTTTTAAGATTATTATTTGATTTCTTAATCTTTGATACCTGATCTTCAATAATCTCATTAAGTTCCTTTGGAGGAAGGTATAAAATAATTTGACCAAGGTACAAAGGAATATATTCTGTAAAATGTTGTCCTTCAATCTCAAGGGCTCTAAGAAGCTCAACAGCAATCTCATTTCGTTTTGAAAGAGAAAGGGCAGGCATGATCTTTAAAAGTGCAATTCCAGCTCTTGTTCGTACACTCTCAACTTCACTTACCTTAAGAATATTACAAAAATGCATTGCAGTTTGTAGAGAGTCGCTTGAGTTATCAAGAACATACTCAACTAAAAGATCAATCTGATTTTTCTTCACAATCCAATTTGTTGCACTTTTAAGATTGCTAAGGAATATATCACCAATTTTTTCTTTATCAAGGGTGCAGTATTCAGTGTATATATCCAATAGTTCAACAAGCTCAAGTTTAGAACAAATAGAGCGTATTAACATATTTTCAGCAGGAGATTTTATTGATTTATGAAGACTATTAATATATTCTTTAAGGCCTTCAATAAAGAAATTATTTGACATTTTATTAATCAATGTTTTACTGGTTTCAAGTGCTGAAATTCTTAAGCTGGAATTTTTCTTATTAAGCATATTAAGAACATAAGATAGTATAGCTTTAACACTCTCATCTTCATCATTCATAGGAATATACTTTGCAGCTTCAAGAAGGTATAGCTGACTTTCAATATTTGTTGATTTATTAATAACATAATAATGAGCTATAACATCTCGATATTTTTTTTCCATATTATCACGTGAATTCTTAAATAAAGAATTAATTGTTATTCTGGTACTGTAACCAATCCATTTTTTATGAATAGCAATGGATTGACGTTTTGGATGAACCATTAAATTAAGGTAGTATTTTAGAAGATCTACACTTTTACTTTCATTAAGAATAACTGAATCAGCAGGAATCTCTTTTCTATAATCTTCATCATAATAAGCTATAAGCATACCCATTATAGATGCACATTTTCGCCTAATATCATCCTCAGAATGTGTTAGTTGGCCAAATAGAAACTCTAGTGTTTGTTTTTTCTGTTCCTGTGTAAGATATGTACAATATTCCTTTATAGCTCTAAGGTATTCACGTAAATTTTTCCAATCTTTTTCACTTCTAGCTCTTTCAAGAACTAAATCAAGAGAATGGTTATCTCTTAAAAGGTGCATAAGGTTTATGTTGTGGTCTATTGCATTGAATTTTAATCCTTGAATTATATTCTTACCATGTAATAATGCATAATTAGGCATAGTGATTTTTGAAGAATATAGTGGTGTACAATTTAAGTCTGTTTCAATACCACTAGAACTTAAAAAATCTTCGAAATCTTTTAACTTGGCATAAACTTTGCGATATCTTTTTTCTTTAGCCTGATCAAGATTCTCTAATTTTTCAAGGATAACATTAAAGGAATCCTCAAGAGAGTATATATGCATTTTTCTACCTTTGTTTTTTACTCTGAAATCAGAATATATTAGGATTAAAGATTCAAGAGAAAGATTCTCAAGTTCAAGATCCCAGGTAGAATGATTTACTGCAATATTTCTTATAAAATTTATATTGTATTTTTTAAACCATACATCTGTATAGTAATAATGTAAATGGGGAACTCTTTTAAGCTCCATACCCTTACAGCCATATTTCCCAATATCGTGACCTGCAGCAGCTCCAGAAACTCTTCCAAGGTCGATAGGAAAATCCTTTGATTTAAGTTGATAAGCAATAAACATAGCTACATAATGAACTCCACAAATATGATCTAGAGTGTTATAGCCTTGATATTCTTGACTTAATTTCATCATTTCGTATATGTAATCGTTTTTAAATACTGTAAGAAATTTCTTATATTCCTCTTTGTACTCTAGAGAATTAATCTCCTCTGCTGTTAAGAAGGTTAATGGATAGTTACATTTAAAACTATCACACTTAGAATAACGCTCTACATCAGAGAGTATCCTTAATAATCTCAAATAGAGTTCACAGGAAATATCATATTCCTCAAATAATTCTGTCTGAACTGCAGATGGAAAGGATTTATTTAAAGTATAATTAAATAGATACTCAAGCCAATTTTCAGGAGGTGCAATAGGTGAAATATCATTCATCATACTTTCGCATAAAGAAAGAATATTTTTGCATGAATAACGTTTATTTTTAATTATGGTATTAAGATTTGATTTAAAAGTTATGCTTTTTATTCCACTTTCAATTATAGTTATATCAACATTGTTATTTTTAAGCCATTTAGAACTTGATAAAGAACGTTTGATTTTTTTGTAAATTATATCATATTGATTACTCAAAGTTTTCCTCCTATCTAAAACGTAATATACTTCTATTATATAATTTATCCAATATAGATTCCATATTCAAACTTAATTTATGCTTGTATTAAAATCACTACAGTTCAACGTGTTTTATTGTAAGTATAAATTGATAGTTGAATTGTTAACTATACAAACTAGTTCAACATATAAAATAAAAAAGACTCTCATACATATGTATAAGAGTCAAAATTGAAATTTTAAAGGATTTTAGTCTTCAGCATTCTTAAGGAAATCTTGAAAACCATATATGTACTGACTAATTTGAAAAAGATTTTCATAAGGATAACAATCTTTCATTGTAATCTTATCCTTTGGATATTTTCCATTCCATAAGTAAACAGTAAGAAAATTATCATTATATACATCAACAATATATTTTTCACCTTGAATTTTTATAATATATTTAAATAAAGGTTTTTTATTAGATAGTTCATAGTCTCCCTCAAAAGTATGGTTCTCAAAGGTTTTTAAAGATGAAATTACAGATTGTTTATGCTCATCTGGTAAGCTAATATGTTTGTAGTAATCAGTAATTAAGAGACTAATTTCAGCATTGTTCACAGTTTCATCTTCAATGATTAACTTAGAACATAAGCTATTTATGTAATAATTGTTTGACGGTTTTTCATAATGATGGTATACCTTAAAATATATAATTGATAAAAAACATAATAATATTATTGGTAAGAGTAAGATAGATTTTACTTTCAATATTAGTCCCTCCTTTTTCGTTACTTTAAACATATTCTTAATGTACATAAAATATTACTACCCTTAACAATAATTACATAGTAAATTTACAAATAAAAAAAAGGTTTTTTGAGATTTAATACGTATATAAAATATATGGACAAACTATACCTACGGAGGAACATTATGAAAAAAGCAATAAAGGGAATTTTTTTAGTTGCAGCATTGACCTTAAGTTTAAATAATTCAGTTAATGCAGCTGAAAATAAATTAATAAATAAGAATAAAATATGGAAAGTAACATTTTCTGATAATGTAGATATAAGTACTGTAGAAGGTAAAGTATACGTATCTGATGAGGAAGGCCATAAGATTTATTTAGATGGGGCAGTTGGAGAAAAGAGCAATGAAGCATTTTTTCTTCCACCTGAAAATGGTTATAAACCTGGAGAAAAATATCTATTACATATAGAAGCAGGTGTTTCATCTCAAAGTGGTACAAGATTAGGTGATAAGCACACTGTGAGTTTTACTGTTAAAGATGAACCTGAAATGCCAAAAGAAAGTTATGAGGCGGTAACAGTAAATATTATTCAATATGATAATAATAAGAATATTATACAAGTAAGTAACGGATATATGATAGATGATAAAATCATTGCAAAAATTGATTTGACATATAAAACTTCATGGATGGAGATAGGGTTTGAAAATGGGAACATGGAGAGAGTGAATAATATTATTAACTGGAACAATCAACATAAATTATTTACATTTAGATATAATGAGAAAGGATTTCTTAGCATACAGAGTAAAAATTCAGCTCATGTAAAATGGTTGACGGATAAATTAGATTTAGCTAATAATGAGATTATATATGATAATCTCATTGAAAAGGACTCCTTAACTCTAGCGGATATTAAAGGAAAATTATTCAAAGAAGGATCTCTTTTAGCAGTACAAAACTTAGCATCCCAATATTATTCTAGTGAAAAAGTTGGATTGAATACTCTCAATCTAGAAAAAATTTATCTGGAGAAAGATAGTCAAGGAAAAAAAATAAATACATATTTAGCATTTGATAATAAAAACTCCAAAGAGATATTAAGAGCATTTGAGAAGGCTGGGAAAGATTTCAATGGAATAAAGGAATGGGTTGCAAGAATAAATAATTATGTTAAAAACAATTACTTAGAATATACAGTAGAAGGAAAAGTAATGTTAACTCTAGATGAACAAGATATTATGCAATACTTTAATTCAGAGAATATTTATTATGATGGAAGAAGTGGATATTATTATCCTAAAGAACCTTTCATCACCCATATTAATATTAATTCTGAGGATTACTTCATTATAAGGAAATAAAAAGATTTCATTAATATTTGTTCTTTGAAACTAAATCTTACTTTTGAATTTCTTGAAGTATGATAAATTTTCAATTAAGAAATCTATAACATATTTTGAGTAACCTTTTAATGAATTCTTAAATATAATGATAAGAGAATTCAAAATGGAGGATACTCATGAAAATTAGTAAGATAGTTATAAAAGATATTGAAATAGTTCTTAGTGATGAGGAAATCCAAGAAGAGCAGATTCATGAACAACATGAACATAAGTGTCAATGTTCAAAAGGAGAAGACAATTTCCTTAATTCATTGAGCAGCGTAATTGAAGTTTTCGGCGAAACAATCACAGATTACTTAAAAAATGAGCTTAGTGGTAAAAAAAAGCCTAATGAAGATGAAGTAAAAAAAAACATGAATGATATAGAGCCCGAAACTGCTAAAGTTCAGGAAAAACCAATAAAAAATGAAGTGGATACTAAAATAATCCTTGAAAAACCTGAACTAAAAGAGGTTAAAGAGGAAAAGGTTGAAGAGAAGAAGGTTGAAGAAGTGAAGAAAGAACAACAACCTGAAAAGAAAGAAAATGCTTACGAAAAGAAATTAGATGAGCAGAGAAAGAAGCTTCTTAAAAATCTTAATCCTTCAAGTGATCTTAATGATTTTATAAATAAGATACTTAATAATATGCCAGATAAATAAATCATAATTGAGAATGGAGAATTGAGAATTGAGAATTGAGAATGATTGACATTTCACTCTGTGAAATTTTAATTATATTATTGGAGGAGCAAGAAGAGGTAATATGTTCAAACTTCTATTAAAACTTATACTTGAACTCAATATATCTCCATTGATAGGAACAGTAAAAAAAGATTTTTTGAGAACAAGAGTTGGTTACAATTGTAGCCAACTTTTTTTATTCTTTATGAAATTGAAAAATTCCGTAAAGAAATTATCACATGTAACGCGTGTTTTTAGTTAAAATCTTTAATTATTAGTAAAGAAGAAAGAACGTAGTTTTTGATAATAGATTAGGTATGCTGTTAAAGGTATACTAATGCAAAGATAGTTATTTAATAAAATGAATGGGTTGTCTCAAATGATTAATTAATAATTTGAGATAATCCTTTATTTTTTTACAATGTAGCTTCTCAAGTAAGTGAGAAGCTTTCTTCGTTTTCAACTTTCAGTTTTTCGTTTTCAATTTGTTTTTATTTTTTGAGTAGATTATCATACTAAAGTATGATAAAATACTTATGTATTTCGGAAGGCGAAATAAAGTTAAGGGGGAGTGTATAATGACTAATTTAAGTATTAAGGATATGAAAAAGAGTAAAAATGTAAGAGAAAAGAATCTAAGAAATTTTATTCTGTATGGTATATTCTTAACAATATCAATGAATCTTTTTAATCCCTTCATTGGTAAGTATTTGTACAGACTTGGTGGGACAGATTATCATATCACTTTATATAAGTCACTTCCAGGTATAATTGCAGTTATAACAACACTTCCAGGATTGTTTTTTATAAACAGATCAAAGAATAAGAAAAAAATGATGATGAGATTTATATTTGCCAGTAGGTTTATTGTATTTCTTATGGCGGCAATACCTTTTTTACCAAAAGAGGTACAACCGATATCTTTAGTAATAATAATTACTCTTAGATATTTGCCGGAATCTATAGGGAACACAGCTGTTCAAAGTTTTACAGGGGATGTATTTAATAATAAGGATAGAGCCACGGCAATATCATCAAAAAATAGGTATTCTGTAATTGCACAGCTTGCAGTTTCTATGGTAATGTTAGTTCTACTAAGAATACTGCCTGATGATGGAAAAACTATGATTTTGCTTTATCAAGTACTATTCTGTATTTCTTTTGGGATTGCAATATTTGAGATTATATCATTTAGTAATCTTAAGGAATTGGAAAATAATGAAGAATTTAATAATAGTAATTTAAATAATAATAATAGAATGAGTCTTAAGGCTTTTATTAGAACTTACTTAAAAGTTGATAATAAAAATAGAAACTTTTATATTTTTGCAGTCTGTTCTCTTATATTTCATTTTGGATGGCAGATGGGATGGCCTTTATTTGAGATATATCAATTGAAATTTTTAGGGGCTACTGAGATATGGCTTATTGTATTTGGTGTAATATCCAGTGTTGTAATGTTCTTTGGATATAAGTTCTGGAATAAACAGATTCATATTCATGGAAATAATAGAATAATTGCTATTGCAACATGTGGTATGGCTGCAACACCAGCTTTGTTTGCGTTATCTCGAAACCTGTATGTTCTAGCAGGAGCTAATATTATAACAGGATTCTTTACATCTGGAACAGTAACAGTTATTTTAAGTACAATGTTAGAGGCTGCACCAGAAGAAAATAGACTAATATATATTGGTATTCATGCTACATTAACAAGTATTACATTAGCCATAGCACCTCATATTGGAAACTTTTTTTATGATACTTTCAGTATTTATATAGCTTTATTTATTTGTTCAGGGTTTAGACTTATAGGAAGCTTAAGTTTCTTTATAAGAAATAAAAATATGAGTAATGCTGACTAATAATAAGCGTGATTTAATGGTTTTGTAAGAAGTGCTAGAATATGTTATGATATATCCACGAAAGGAGATATTAACATATGAATAATGAAATAGTAATTTACTGCGATAGTTCATGTGATTTAACAATTCAGGAATACAAAGATTTGGATGTTAAATTAATTCCGCTAATAACTACAGTTAAGGGTAAAGACTACTTAGATAGAGTTGATTTAGAGCCAAAAGAATTCTATGAGATGCTGAAAGAGGATGGTGTTGTTCCAAAAACAACAATGATAAATCCACAAAGATTTGTAGAAGAATTTAAAGAAGATATGGAAAAACAGAAGAAGATTATTTTTTTATCAATATCTAGCGGCATAAGCAGCAGTTATAATTCAGCTGTTGTTGCAAAAGAAATGACTGATTATAAAGACCTATATATTATAGATTCTTTAGGAGCGTCTGTTGGAGCTGGATTATTACTAAGAAAAACTGCTGAGATGAGAAATAATAACAAAACTGTAGAAGAAATTATTGAAGAAATTACATTCATGAAAAATAAAATGGAATATCTTTTCTGTCCAGGTTCCTTGGAAATGCTGAAAAGAGGAGGAAGGATATCCTCCACTAAAGCAGCCATCGGAACTATTCTGAACATTAAACCTATTTGCCATTTTGACAAAGGCTATATAAAGATGTTCTCCAAAGTAAGAGGACAAAAAGCACTTATAAAATTTTATATTAATTATTTAAAAGAGAATGGGTATAATTCAGATTATAGATTTGCAATAGGACACGCTAATAATATGAAGCTTGTCAACGCTTTAAAAGAAGCTCTTAATAAAAATTTTGGAATAGATAATATAATAGTTGGAGATATTGGAGCAGTTATAGGAAGCCATACAGGCGAAGGAACTGTTACATTAAGTTTCGTTGGAAAATAATATTTGGCACGCACGGCGTGCCCTTTTTTATTGAATAAATTTATAAAATCGTAGTTGAGAGTTGAAAGTTGAAAACGGAAAACGATGGATATTTCACTCTGTGAAATTTAAATTATATTGTTCCCTGGACAATGATAGTTTACTCGTTTCATTTATATGAAACATTGTAGTTAAAATACAATATTTTATCCAAGATAAAATGAGTAAAAAACTATTGTTCCAAAGAACAATAAGATATAGTTTCTGACCTTAGTCAGAAGCATCCATCATTATACATTATCAATTATACATTATACATTTGTTTCAGTTTTCTTTTCATTATGAATTTCTCATGAATGTTTACACTTATTTTTACAAAGAGTATATTTAAAGGGTTTGTTAAATCATTGTAAAACTGGTAGTATTATTATATAATCTCAATAGAGATTTACTTTAATTCAACGTAGGGAAGGGAGTTAAATATGGAAAAAAAGAGAGTAAGGATTTTATCATTGAGAGAAATGTTTGATAAAATTTTTGATATTCATAGGAAGACAATTGGGTCTTCATTGCCATATATCATTATAATGCAGATTATTATGGGTATTGGAATTTTTTTATGTACACTTGTATTGATAGTGCCATTTATTTCAATGAGCGTTGTAATGGATGATGTTTCAGGGTTAAGTTTCTTTCTAATAATTTTAATAATAGGGATAATTTTATTAACTTTTTTTAGTAAGAATCTTCTTACAGCTGGTCTTATGAAAATCGGATCTGATGGATATTTTGGCAATAGGACAAAGTTTAGTAATGGAATTAGTTTTGCTTTCAGCAAGTTTGGAAAAATGATGGGAGTATCTTTTGCAGAGGCAATTATATTGGGATTATGGTTAGTTCCTGTATTTATTATGTTTTATTTATTTGGACTAAATGACTTATTTAAAGGGTCTTATTTGGTATATGAAGGAGTAGATAGTCTTAATAATCCTAAATTTATTATTGGGTCTATGATATTTCTTGCGATAATTGCTGGAATTATAATCTTGGTATTCAGTACATTGTACGCACTTGTGGTTCCAGTTGCAATTTATGAAAATCTTGGGATGTTTAAGGCTATGAAAAGAAGCCGTAAGTTAGTTATAGACTATTTTTGGGGAGTTATGGGGAAAAAACTTCTTCTTGGTTTAGTTGTTCAAGGGGTGAGTTCTTCTCTAATCAGCATACTAGGGATAATTGGTGCTGTAGCAATGTTTTTATTGAGAAATTCTATGACATCTGAGGGTATTATGAATCTTGCACTTGTTACTGGAAATCTTTTGAGATATCCTGTACAGCTGTTGTTAGCAAGCTGTATAACACCAATAACATCACTGTTTGTATTAGTGCTTTATTATAATCTAAAATTCAAAAAAGAAGGATATGATTTTGAGGTAAATATTTTCTTCATGGATAAAGAAAAAGGAAGTATTGAAAATGTTCAGTAATGTGATGATATATTTAAGTGATAAAGAAGCTTTTAATAAGGCAATGGAAAAGGTAATCAATAGTTATGAACATAGAGGTTTAAGATTTAATCCTATTAATTGGATCAAGGATATTTTAACTAAAATAATTGAAAAGATTGTAAAGCTAATTATAGATAGAAGACTGTTAGGAATCCAAAGCTCAGAGAGTGCAAAAGGTGTATCAATAGCTTTAATCAGTATAGCTACTATCATTATAATACTTCTGGGGATATTAGTTATATATAAGATGAGAAAGAGAAAAAAAGGAGATATTGATATACAATCCATACTTGGAGAAGAAATTGATGAGAACACTACCTATAATACTCTAAAAGGAAAAGTAAAAGAATATGAAACACAAGGAGAATTTAGGCAAGCAGTTCGAATAATGTTCATAGCATTAATATTTAAAATGCACGAAGAAGATATGCTTACCTTGGAAGAGTGTAAAACCAGTAAAGAAATATATGAAAGTTTAAAGAAAAGCAATGTGAAATTTATTGATGAATTTAAGGAACTATCTAATATGTTCAATGAAGTTTGGTATGGGTACAAGATAAATGAGGAAAGATACTCAAAATGGAGAGTACTTGGAGAAAAAATTGAGAATGGGGTAGAGTTATATGAAAAGGAAAAAGAGTAGAGAATATTGGACTTTAATTATACTCATACCAGTGTTTCTGATTTTAGTTTTTTTCTTTGGAAAGGTAAGCGGTGAAGGCGGGATAAGATATTCAGCCTTTAACAGAGGCAGGAGTGGAAGCAGTGTATTCTATAAAACATTAAAAGCTTTAGATATGGACGTTCTCTATACTATAGAGGATATTGAAACAAATACCTCAAGTAATCAGCTTGTATTTTATGATGTGCAAAAAATGCAGTACTATCCTGTATTAGATGAAGGCTTTTATAAGAGGTTCATTGAGGAAAAATTGGTGTTCACATTGGCTGCTGAAGATATAGATATGTATGTTGAAGAGTTTGAGAGTAAAAATCATATTTCATGGGATGAAGAAGAAACATTTGAAATAGATGATAAGACCAAGGCATATAGATTCAAAAAAGGTAAAGGGGAAATAATCTTTATTGAAGCTAGAGCACTTCTAAATATGTTTCTATTAGAGAATAAAGATGGTGCATACTGGTTATATGAGAGAATAAATAAAAATGACCAAGGTATCTCCTTTAATGAAAAGGGATTAATGGGAGTTGGCGCAGAAAGAAATCTATGGACCGATTTGCCAGCTAATATAAAAATAATATGCATTCAAATTCTATTGGTACTCATTGCCTACATGATATTAAAGGGTAGAAGGTTTGGTAAAGGAGTTCCTTATGTTGAGGAATTGGAAAGAGTAGAGAATGAGTATGTTATTTCTTGTGCAGGAATCTTTCAGAAGAATAAAAATTGGGATATTGTTTATGAGGGATATTATAGAAACTTCATTCAGAATGCCCTTGGATATTTTGGAAAGGGAAGAGAAGGTAACCTAGAGGGGATTTTTGATTTATGGCACATGAAAGGAATAGAAGGAGAAGAGAAAGTTAAGAAATTAATTAATCTGAATAAAGAGATAAGAAATTTCACAAATAAAGATATTAAAAAGAATAAAAAGAAATATGTTGAAGCAATAAACATATTAGAAAAATTAAACTTCATCATTGATAGAAGGAGAGAAGAAGTATGGAAAAGATAAGACACAATGAGATATTAGATAAGATAAGAGGGGAACTATCAAAGGCTATAGTTGAACAGGAGAAGGTTGTGGAGCTTGTTATCACAGCATTATTATGTAATGGGCATGTTCTCTTAGAAGGGGTTCCAGGACTAGCTAAAACATTAACAATAAAAGCACTTGGGAAAACTATGGGATTGAACTTTAAAAGAATTCAGTTTACTCCTGATCTAATGCCATCTGATGTAACTGGTACAAATATATATAATGTTAGTAAAAAAGAGTTTGAAATGGTTAAGGGACCTGTATTTACAAATCTTCTTTTAGGTGATGAGATAAATAGAACTCCTCCTAAAACTCAATCAGGATTGCTTGAGGCCATGGAAGAAGGGGCAGTAACTATAGAAGGAAAAACAGAAATTCTTCAAAAGCCATTTATTGTTTTTGCTACTCAGAATCCTATTGAATATGAAGGTACATATCCACTTCCAGAAGCGTTATTAGATAGATTCTTGTTTAAGATTAAGGTAGACTATTTGTCAGAGAATGGTGAGGTTGAAATCCTTAAGCGATATCATAAAGGTTTCAAAAGTGTAGACCTTGATAAAGCAGGCATTGAGGAGATTTGTACAAGAGAAGAGGTTTTAGAACTTCAAAAGAGTGTTGAAAGTATTAAGGTGGAAGAAAGCTTGTTTGAGTATATTGTGAAGATTGTTAAAGCAACAAGAGAAAGTGGATATATAGAAATGGGAAGCAGCCCAAGAGGTGCTATAGCTCTGCTTCAAGCAAGCAAAGCTTACGCTCTTATTCAAAACAGAGATTATGTTATTCCAGAGGATATTAAATATGTGGCATACCCTGTATTAAGACATAGAATTATAGTTAAAGCTGAATATGAGATGGAAGGTATGACATCTGAAGCGGTGATAGAAAATATTCTTTCTTCCGTTAAAGTTCCAAGATAGAGAGTGGGGATTCTATGATTATTACTAAAAGATTTGTGTTAATCGAAGGTATAATTGCAGTTACGTTATTTTTACTCTCATTTGCTATAGATGTGGTAGGGCTTTTCTTAATATTAAATGTATTGCTTATAATAGCCTATGTTATTGATTATGCCATATCAAACACTATTGGAGATCTTGCAATTGAAAGAGTAGGAAGAGATAAGCTTTCAATATATGAGGAAGAGAAGATTGAATTTGCTGTTGAGAATAAATTAAAAACAGATCTCTTTGTGGAGTTAAAAGGAGAGAAATTAAAGCCTTACTTTACATGTGAAAGTTCCTATATGTCTGGGAGATTAAAGGGAAGAGAAAGACGCACCTTTAATTATGTTGTAATACCACAGAAAAGAGGTGCATATACCTTTTCGAACCTGTCAATCAGAATAACAGGAAAGCTTGGGCTTTGTAAAAAACAATATAATCTTCAGATGGAAAGAGAATATAAGGTTTATCCTAATCTTAAGGACATGAGAAGATATAGAATAATGGCAATGAACAATAAAAACTTCAAAGGTGGAAAGAGACCACTGCGAGTAATTGGGCAGGGAAGAGAGTTTGATAGCTTAAGAGAGTATGTTTCTGGAGATGAATATAGAAAGATAAATTGGAAGGCTACAGCTAGAGAGAATAAACCTATAATGAATCAATATGATATTGAGAAGAATCAAAATGTCTATATTATGATTGATTGTGGAAGACCTATGAGTTACACCATAAGAGGATATAACAAACTAGAACTGGCTTTGAATTCAGGCTTGCTCCTTGTGGATATTGCTAACTCAAAAGGAGATAAAACAGGAGTATTAACCTTCAATAAATCTGTTGAGAGTTTTGTTCAAGCAGGAAAAGGAAGTGCCCATAGAAATAAGATAATGGACACCTTATATCACATTGAGGCTACAAGAGATACTTCAAATTATGAAGAAGCCTTTTTATTTATGAAAAATAAAGAAAAGAGAAGAAGCTTAATAGTTCTTTATACAGATTTTAATTTGCTGCAAGAAGGTGAGTATATGATGAAAAGACTTTCCATTCTTGCTAAAAGAAATATAGTTATGGTTATAACCATGAAAGATGAGAAATTACACAGCTTTAAAAACATGAAAGCTAAGAGTAATAAAGATATATTCACAAAAGGAACTGCACTAGAGTTCATAAAAGAAAGAGAAGCTACTATCAAGAAACTGAATTCAAGAGGAATAATATGCATGGAATGTGAAGTTGATTCCTTAAATATGGATGTTATCAATAGATATATCCAGATAAAGGATAGAGGAGTTCTTTAGAAGAAATTGAGAATTGAGAGTTGAGAATTGAGAATGATGGATGTTTCTGACATTCGTCAGAAACTACATTTTATTGTTCTTTGGACAATGGGAGTGCACTCGTTTCATGGGGATGAAACATTGTAGGTTTTATGAAATATTTTGTTTTAAGGTTGAGTGAGGTGATATTGTGGGGGTTGATGAAGCTGTGAATGATATTATGAATAAAATTGCAATTTTTAGCTTTATATCTTTAATTATTAATTTAGTTCTTCTAGGGGTTGGTGTTTATATTATTTACCTTGTGATTAAGGCGTTAAGGATTTATATTAGGAAAAATTCTTAGATTTAATAAATAGATCTTAGAAATGATATGTGTTTTTTAATATAGGCAATAGGAGATTAATATGGAATTAAGAAATGAAAAATCAAAAATTTATATTTTAGGATGTAGTTTTTTGCGTGCAGCTGTATTTGGCTTAGCATTGATTTATTTTATTAATCGAAGCAATAGGGAATTAGCAAAAAAACTTTTTGTCATACAGCAAATCTCATTAGGTCTCTTTTTTATATTATCAGGAATTAGAAAGGTGTCTGCCCAAAAAGATAAAAAGGGTTATTTTGATTGCTTTTTGGGAGCAGCTATACTTATGGCTCATTTAATTCATTTGAGTTTAACATTTAGTTAGATATATTGTTAGCATATAAATCTTTGTAACATAGCTCTCTTTTTTAAAAAGATGTTGAAAAGTATCCAAGCTTTGTGGAAGATTAAGGTAATAAATACATAAAAAGTTTTCAACAATATTTTAAAAAAGAGAGTTATCTTGTGGAGTTAATAAGGGGTGATACCATGAAAAAAAGTGAGATTAAGGGATTAGTTAAAAGCTCCATGGAAAATATTAATGTTATTAATGCATATTTTAGATTTGATACAAGCTATGTAAATTTAATTCCACTGAGTTTAAATGATAAACTGTTTCTTGTAATTAATGAATATGATTTCATTTTTAATGGATATAGCATATATAGGTTTAAAGACTTGATAAAAGTAAAGACAAAGAATGATATGTGCGATAAAATTCTGAAAAGCGAGGGATTAACATCAAACATTATTGTACCTGATATTGACATTTCATGCTGGAAATCTGTTTTTGAAAGCATAAAGAAGATGAACAGAAACATAATTGTTGAAAAGCAAACTATTGATGGTGAGGATTCAGAATTCATTATTGGAAGGATTGAAAAAATTTATAAAAATTTCGCTTATGTATGGCATTTTGATGCTGATGGTATATGGGGTGAAAGTCCCTTAAAGATTCCATATTCACAAATAACAAATATAACTTTTGGAAGCAGATATGTAGATACATTTTCAAAATACATAGATGAGCCACCCTTTATTGAGTAAGATTAATTTTGTATTATAAATATTTTTATAATAGCTCTCTTTTTTAAAAAGATGTTGAAAAGTATCTAAGTTCTGTGGAATATTAAGGGATTAAATACAAAAAAAGTTTTCAACAATATTTTAAAAAAGAGAGATATGTTAAAAAATTAATAATTGCATTAGGAGAAAAAAATGACAAATAGAATATATTTTGATAAATTTCTTACTGAGGATGACTTTAAATACTTTTTAAGTTTATCTTCAAATGAAAAAGTAATGGTAATGAATTTTGGGAGAGTATTTACCTTAGAAGAATCTAAAAGCTTTTACAAAAAAATATGCTAGTTTAGCGAGTGGAGATAGAATTATGAAAAAGAATAGAGATAAGATAGTACTATTTTTATGTTTATTGTTAATTGCAAGTCTAGGTCTTATATGCAATAAAGTCTACAATGCAGGAAAGGAAGCTGGTTATAAGCAGAGAATGGAGGAATACCGAGAAAGATAGTTATTAATATTTTATGGAATTAAGGGTGAGTACGTATGGAATTAATTATTAAGTTAGCAATAGGAGCAATTATCTTATTTTATGTAATTTATATTGCTGTAAAAATCGCTGTAAAAGAAGCATTAGGTGAATTTAAAAGAGAGGTAGTTAAGGAACTTCATACTATAAAAAATAGAGAAAGATAAAAAAGCTTCTGCCATAAAGCAGAAGCATTCATAATTACCTATTTGTTTTTTTTCTTAAGAGTCGGTTGTAAAAAGTATAAGCCTAAAACTACAGCTGTCATTAACGCAAAAATCAGTTTAGCTTGTGGTGATATTTTTAATGGTGTGAAGAAGCCTTCAATAATGCCTGCTATCACCAATAAGAAGCATACTCCACCTAAGAGAGAGGCTCCTTGGATACAACCTTTAATTATGGAATCTTTTCTTTTAAGATCACCAGGGTTGATTATTGATTTTCCAATTATCAAGCCGGCACCACCAGCTATGAAGATAGCTGTTAGTTCAATTACTCCATGAGGAAGTATCAGAGACCAGAAAACTAAATTGTTATTTTGCATGAAAACAAGTGAAGCTAGAGCACCAAGCAGAGCACCGTTCATAAAGAGTACATAGATTGTACCTAAACCAAGGGTTATGCCAAATACAAAGGCTTTGAAGGATACGGTTATGTTATTTAGCATAATAAAGCTGGACATCATAGGGGCATTCCACTCAGCACCGCTGCCAAGGTCCTGTGATGCCGATTCTACATATGCAGCTGGTAAAAAATATAAGGCTGAGGATTTATCGAAATAAACCATTAGGAAACTTATTATAAAGCCTAATAAGAAAATAAATGTTGATATAAAAATCATTTTTCTATGTTCTTTAAGTAGAGCTGGAAACTTTCTTGTGAAATATTGGAGTAGCTCTTTAAAAGAACTTCTTTTTACAGAGTAAATATAATTATGGGATCTACCAATTAGTGAATTCAAGTATGTAGTTAATTCACATGAGCCATAATGTGTTTTTGAATATGAAAGGTTATGGCTTGTTAATCTAAAAAGATGAAGAAAGTTTTTAACCTCTTGGGAATCAAGAGATTTGAATCCTTTTTTCTGTATCTTTTCAGTAAGCATTGATAGTTTATCCCAATCAGGTTTATGTATATTAATAAAATTCTCTTTTTTCATATAGGGTCACCTCATTTATGAATGTTGGATATGTTTTAATCATATCCATTGTAACAAAATATGGCTTAATAAACAAATAATTCATTAGAAGGAGTGTTAAAATGGATAAATTTAAAGTTATATCTCCAGAAAATATTGAAATTGAATATACTAGAGCTGGACTAGGGGCAAGAGCTGCAGCTGTTATGATAGATTATTTAATTCAGTGGGTAATACAATTGATACTTGTAGGTGGTATCATTTTTGCTGTATTTAAGACTGATAGAGCTTATTTAGAAGAAAATTTCGGGTGGGCAATAGGAATATTTCTCATAATTTTTTGGGGCATTAATTATTTATATTTTATTATATTTGAAAGTACTATGAATGGAGCGACACCAGGTAAGCGAGTTTTAAAATTAAGAACTATAAGAAATAATGGTATGCCTATTACACTAAAACATTCACTTGTTAGAAATCTTTTTAGAGTTATCATTGATAATTATTTTGTAGGTATTATCATGATGTTCTTCAGAAAAGATAAGAAAAGATTAGGCGACATAGTATCTTCTACAGTTGTTGTTGGTGAGGGGGAAGAGGTTTTAGCTTATAATAACAATTTATTTGCTAATGAAACACCAGATTCAAATATATTTATCACAGAAGAGGAAAAAGATATAATTAGAGATTATTTTAATAGAAAAGAGGAATTAGGGGAACATAAAGATAAGGTACTAAATGATTTAATGACTTATTTTAAGAAACATTATGAATTCCCTGATGATGGCTATTCTTTTGAGGAGAAGATGAAGAAATTATTATAATTAAAAGAGTGTTGTGGTAATTTTTAAGCCACCTTAGGGTTGACACTAATTTTAACATGTGTTAGAATTCAATTAAATTAAATAGTACCTTCAGGGCAGGGTGTAATTCCCTACCGGCGGTAAAGCCCGCGAGCTGGCAACAGCATGATCTGGTGTAATTCCAGAGCCGACAGTATAGTCTGGATGAGAGAAGGATAAGAGTTAGAATATTTTTTTATATTCTATATTTACGTATATAGTGCCCTGGAGTTTTTTACTCCAGGGCTTTCTTATATTTAAACTGATGAATAATATTAGTTTAAAATACACTTCTTAGTTACAGTTTGAAACTGTACAATTCTCTTATTTGTCCTGAAGACCACTTTCTTCTGATGGAGGACAAAAAATATGGATACCCAATTTATGAAAAGAGCAATAGAGTTAAGTAAAAAAGGATATGGGCATGTTAATCCAAACCCTATAGTTGGGGCTGTCATAGTAAAAGATGGAATCATTGTAGGAGAAGGTTATCATGAAAAGTATGGAAAGTACCATGCTGAAAGGAACGCAATTAAAAATGCAAAGGATAATTCAAATAGTCACATGCTTAAAGGGGCAACAATGTATGTTACTTTAGAGCCATGCTGTCATTATGGAAAAACTCCACCTTGTACTGAGGCTATTATGGAAAATGGTATTAGTGAGGTTTATGTAGGATGCTTGGATCCTCATGATAAAGTAAGTGGAAAAGGTGTGGATATATTAAGAAAACATGGAATTAAGGTTCATGTTGGTATGATGGAAGAGGAAATTAGAAAGTCAAATGAAATATTTTTAAGGTACATAAAGAACAAAGAAGTCTTCGTCATTATGAAGAGCGGTTCTTCTCTTGATGGGAAAATAAGCACATGTACTGGTGAATCAAAGTGGATTACATGTGAAGAATCAAGGCATCATGCTCATACAATCAGAAATAGAGTTATGGCTATTATGGTGGGTGTGAACACTGTTATTGAAGATGATCCTTCATTGACAGTTAGGAACATATCGGAAAATCCATGTGATCCTGTAAAGGTGATAGTAGATACTAATGGAAGAACACCTTTAGATTGTAAACTTCTAATAGATAGTGGAGATAAGGTTATATTAGGAGTAGGAGAGTGTATTGAAAGTGAAAAGATTGAGAAATATAAACAAATGGGAGCAACAGTAATTAAAACTCCATTATATAAAGGTAAAGTAGATTTAAAGTTTTTAATTAATAAATTAGGAGAGATGGGGATAGACAGCCTGCTTATAGAAGGAGGAGGAAATATTCATTTCTCAGCATTTGAACAGGGAGTTGTAAATAAAATAATGATGTATTTTGCCCCTAAAATTATTGGAGGTGCAAGTTCAAAAACATCTGTTGAAGGAAATGGATTTGAAAAATTAATAGAAACTACAGAACTTGAAGATATAAATATAGTGAAAATAGGAACTGATTTTTTAGTAGAAGGATACGTTAAAAAGTAATATTGTCTAAAGAATTAGAGAGTTGAAATAAACATTTAAAGAATTAAATACAAAAAAATGATGTAATGGAGAATTGATAATTGAGAATGGAGAATGATTGACATTTCTCTCTGAGAAATTTTAATCTTATTGTTTCTTAGACAATAGGCTTTACTCGTTTCATAGATTATGAAACATTGTAGTTTAAATCCTAGGTTTATCCTAGGATTAAATCAGAAAAAAATTGTACTATAGAACAATAAAATAAGGTTTGGGTCTTAATATAGAACCATTCGAAATCTCAATTTGTTTTCAGATGTTAGGAGGAGTGGTATGTTCACTGGAATTATCGAGGAAGTTGGAAGTATTAAAAAAATATCAGACAGTGGAGATAAAAGGTCTTTTACAATGGAATGTAAAGAAGTTTTAAAGGGTGCTCGGAAAGGTGACAGTATAAGTGTAAATGGAGTTTGTTTAACAATAAATTCTTTTGGAGAAAAACACTTTGTTGCTGATGTTATGAATGAAACGGTTAAAGCTTCTACATTTAAATGGTGTAAAGAAGGGGATTCAGTAAACCTTGAAAGAGCATTGTGTATGGGTGACAGATTAGGTGGTCACATAATAACAGGACATATAGATTGTGTAGGACAGGTAAAGAGAAAATATAGAGATGGAAATGCTGTGAAATATGAAATAGAATTTCCTGTTGAATATATTAGCAGGGTTGTTAATAAAGGCTCCATTGGGGTTGATGGTATTAGTTTAACTATTATGGAAATTAGAAATAATACCTTTACCATATCAATAATTCCAACAACCAGTGAGGATACTATAATATCTAAGAAAAACAGTGGAGACTGGGTTAATTTAGAGTTTGATATTATCGGAAAATATGTTGAAAGAATTTTAGGAAATCAAAATAAAAGTAATATAGATATGTCTTTTCTTAAAAAAAATGGATTTATGTAAAGGAGGAAGATGATGATGTTTGATAGAATTGAAGAAGCAATTGAAGATATCAGAAATGGGAAAATGGTTATAGTGGTTGATGATGAGGATAGAGAGAATGAAGGGGATCTTGTTATGGCTGGTGAAGTTGTAACTCCAGAACATATCAATTTTATGATTAAACAAGGTGGAGGGTTAATTTGTACTCCTATTACCCAGGAAATAGCTGAAAAGGCTGAACTTCCACCTATGGTATTTGAAAATAGTGATCCAAAGCGTACTGCATTTACGGTTTCAATAGATAGTGTAAAAGCAACAACAGGTATATCTGCTTCAGAAAGAAGTATGACCATTAAGGATTTATGTGAAGAATCATTGAATGAAAAATCTTTTACAAGACCAGGACATATATTTCCACTGATAGGAAAGAAAGGCGGAGTATTAAAGAGAGCTGGACACACAGAAGCTTCTATAGATTTATGCAGACTTGCTGGATTAAAAGAAGTGGGAGTAATCTGTGAAATAATAGGTGAAAACGGAGAGATGAGAAGACGCGATGACCTCATTTCATTTGGAAAAGAACATAATCTTAAAATAATTACAATTGAAGATTTAATAAAGTATAGAAGACAAAATGAATGTTTAGTTGAACGAGTTGCAGAAGCAAAGATGCCAACAAAACATGGCGAGTTTAAGATGGTAGGATTTATCAATAAAATAAATGGAGAACATCATGTTGCTTTAGTAAAAGGTGAAATAGATGAAAATGAGAGTACTATTGTGAGAGTTCATTCAGAGTGTTTGACAGGTGATGCCTTTGGCTCTTTAAGATGCGATTGCGGTGACCAATTAGATAACGCCCTAGATATGATCAACAGAGAAGGGAAAGGAGTTCTCCTTTACTTAAGACAAGAAGGTAGAGGAATAGGATTAATAAATAAGATAAAAGCTTATGAACTTCAAGATCAAGGACAGGATACAGTTGAAGCAAATATTAATTTAGGTTTTGATGAGGATCTTAGAGAATATGGAATAGGAGCTCAAATATTAAGTGAATTAGGCTTAAGAAAAATTAGACTTCTGACAAATAACCCTAAAAAGATAAGTGGACTTAAAGCATTTGGACTGGAAATTACAGAAAGAGTATCAATAGAGGTTGAGCATACATGTGAAAATCTTAGATATCTATCAACAAAGAAAGAAAAAATGGGGCACATCTTGGAATTAGAAAGAAAAAAGAAAAAAGAATAAAGAATAAATACAAAGAATAAAGAAGAAAGAATAGAGAAGAAATATTGAGGATATTCTTCATGCTTCAGAATATCTTTGATTGATAGATTAAATAATAAATAAAAATGAAATAATTATAAAAATAGATTTTAAGGAGTTGTTAGGGATGAAAATAATAGGTGGAAAATTACTTGCTGAAGGAATGAAGGTTGCGATTATTGCATCTAGATTTAATGAGTTTATTGTAGGGAAATTAATTGAGGGAGCAAATGATACTCTTGTAAGACATGGTTGTAATGATGAAGATATTGATTTAGTATGGGTTCCAGGAGCTTATGAGATTCCTTTGATAGCAAAGAAACTTGCTGATAGTGGGAAGTATGATAATGTAATATGTTTAGGGGCAGTTATAAGAGGAGCAACTACACATTATGATTATGTTTGCAATGAAGTGTCAAAAGGAATTGCATCAGTTTCACTTGAAAGTGGAATACCTGTTATGTTTGGGGTATTAACAACTGAAAATATTGAGCAAGCAATTGAAAGAGCAGGAACGAAAGCAGGAAATAAAGGTGCTGAAGTTGCTATGGCAGCAATAGAGATGAGTAATTTGATAAAGGAAATTCAGTAAGAGGCTTACTAGAAGAATAATATACACCAGCTAATGTAATTTAGCTGGTGTTTTTTTGTTAGAGAATCAATCAGAATGCATTATAAATAAGGATTTAATTACAATAATGTAATTAAATGTAGCTAGTGGTGTTTAAAACCAGTAAAATCTATTTAGGATGAGATATTTACTAATTAAAATGTAAAAAAATGAAAACAACCCTTATTGATTATATCACTAGTATTTATAATCATCCATAAGAATATCAAATAAAGAATGTTTTTGGAATCGAAATAATTAAAATGTAAAAAATAAAATGAAGCAAAAAAAACATAAAATCTTCACAATGAAACAAAACTTTCTATGAGTTATAATATATAAATTATAATGACAAAAAAATACATATTAATTACTAAATATTAGAAAAAATGTTGAAAAAGAATACTAAAAAAGACAAAGTGTTCATTATAGTTTTAATATTATTACATACTATTAAAACTGTAAAATGTAAAAGTGTCATTTAATGTAAAAATGTGTATTGACAACATGTTTTTTGATGGTTTACAATTAATGAGGCAAATGTAAAAAAATATGAAAAGGAAGGGTGTTTTTTATGAAATTTTTAAAAAGTTTAATTAAAGATGAGAGAGGACAAGCATTAAGTGAGTATGCATTACTATTGGGAATTATTCTTTTAGGGGTTATAGCAGTGGTTACTTTGCTTAAAGACAAAATTGTTGCTTTGTTCACTAAAATAGCAAATGCATTAAGTATTTAGAAAGATGAATATTATCATACTTTCAATTTTGCTAATATTCAGTGTAATAAAGGATATTAGCAAAAGAACAATACCAAACAAATTGCTGGCTCCATTTATTATTATTGGAATTGCATTTTCTTCTTTTGAGAATGGAATAAGAGGAGGGTTTGATTCTCTTGGTGCAGTAATGATAGTATTCCTGTTTTTTTTAATTCCATTCGCCTTAGGGTGGATAGGTGGAGGAGATGTAAAACTGTTAATGACAGTTGGAACCTTTATAGGGAGCAGGATGGTTATAACTTGCATTATATATACGATCATAGTAGGAGCACTTTATGGTGTGGTTATGATCATAAAGGGGAAGAGAATCAAGAACCTGATTGAACATTATAAAATCTATTTTCTAAAGGTGTTTTTAATGAATTCTTTTAAGGAAATGACATATGAGATGGAAAACCCTGAGGAAGATGAAAGAGGAATACCATATTCAATTCCAATTGCAATAGGGACAATATTAACATTAATCTAAATGGGGCTAAGGTAATGTTTAAAAAGTAATTGATTCAAAAAAAATGATATGGATGAGGAAAATGAATATAGTAAAAAAATTAATCAAAGATGAGAGAGGACAAAGTCTTTCAGAGTTTGTAGTGGTACTTCCACTAGTGTTATTTGTGATTTTTGGAGTGCTAACTTTGGGAGTAATGATCTACGTGAAGATGTTAGTAGTATTATCATCAAGTCAGGCTGCAAGAGTAGGAGCAGAGGTTATGAATGATTCTACTTACACTGTAGAAGAGAAGATGGAAAAGATAGAATCTACAGCTTTAACTTTTTTAACAAATGGAATGACTGGTAAGGAGAGAGATGTAGACATAAATGTTGAGGAGGACTTAATCAAGGTGAATGTTACCTATGATTTTAAGCTTATCTTGCCTTTTTTAGGGGACATATTCAAAGATAAATTAAAGATTCCAATTCATTATGAATCAGTATATATGATTGAATAAAGTTTATTGGATTTAGGGGTGAATGAATGTACAAAAATATTACTATAAGAGTTTTGGTTGCAGTAGTTGTTGCTATCATGGCTTCAGTTTTGACACTGAATTATCTTAAAGATAAAAAGGGTGAGATGGCAATAATAGTTGCAAATGGGAATATTGAAAGTGGATCAAAGATAACAGAGAAGAATGTAAAAGAGATCAAAGTTAACAAAGATGTAATGAAACTTTATCCTAAAGTTATCACTAAAAAGGAAGAGGTTATTGGAGCAATAGCAAGTGTGAGATTAGAAGATGGACAACCCATAGAAAAGAAACCTAACATATTAGTTTATGGACAGAGAAAAACCTTAGCTTTGAACAGCGAGGGGAAAGTAAATGACTCTTATTTCATTCCAGAAGGTATGAGAGTTGTTGGAATAAAGGTAGACGGTATTGGCGGCTTGAACTATTCATTAAAAAAAGAGGATTTTGTAGATGTAATATACACATCAATAGATGAGAGTACAGGGGGGTTGTATTCTAGAATACTTCTTCAGCATATGGAGATCTTTGATATTCAGAATATAGATGTTGATGTTGATGGAAAAGTAAATAGAGAGCAGAGAGTTCTATTACTTGCAACTCCAGAGGAGGCTGTACAGCTAACAGTAGGAAATAGAAATGGAATCTTGGACTTGGCACTTAATCCATTAAAGGGTAGAACTCAGAATGTGAAGCCTGTACATATCCTTTCGTATGCTGCAAGACCACCTGAGACTTTTGATCAGATGCTGAAAAATCTTGAGAGGTATATTAAAAGTAAAGAAGTTACTCCTTACACAAAAGAGAAATTGTTAAAAGCTCTTGAAGGGGAGAGGGATATACAGATGATTATAAAGATTATTGAGGCTAGTGAAATAACCACCGATCAAAAGGAAAAATTGCTTAATCTACTGAGATAGGAGTGTGGGAGATGGATACAAAGCAAAATCTAATAATATTGGATAAAGATGAAAAAATATATGATGGGATAAAAGAAAAATTTAATGAGTGGAATATATATGAGTACAATATTCATTACTTAAAAAATCTCTCAGAGCTTAAAGAAGTAAAGTTCAGTTACCTGGTCATTGATGAAGAGTATGTTAGTGATTTTGAACAATTAAAGTGGCTTCATAGTATAAGTGGAAAGTGTATACTTCTTGTAGATAAACTGAATCATAAATACGGTGGCATGTCAATGATGGAAGGGATAGAACTTCATTACAGACACTCTCCAATAAATTCCTTATCTATGAAGATACTAGGGAAAAATCCTTTAGTAAGAAACAAAGCTTCTGAGAATAAGAAAAAGATTAAAAATGGCAAAGGAAAAGTTGTAAGTGTAATGTCAGCTGCAGGAGGAACAGGGAAATCCACTATAGCAATAAACGCTGGAATTCATATTGCAAAGAAAGGAAAAAAGGTTCTGTTAATTGATTTTTCAACCTTCAGCAGCATACCTGTAAAGTTGAAGATAAAAGCGGATAATAGAGGCATTGATTCAGTTGTATCCGAGATTGAGAGAGAGGACGAAAGAAGCGTAACTAAGATAATTAAAGAAAAACTTAAGGAGAATATCCATAGATTTGAGATGAAGGAAGCACATATGGATGTCATATACAGTGATTCTCCACTAAAAAGCGAAAAGGTGGATGGAAAAGCTGTAGAGTGTCTTATTGAAGCAGCTCAAGTTTTAGGATATGACCTTATAATCATAGATACATCAGATGAACTGAATGAAAAGAATATTGCAGTAGCAGAACTATCTGATGAAATATTGCTCTGTGCTTCTTCTGATATTGGAGTAGGGTGGAAACTCATAAAGTTTAAGGAGATATTGGACCATATACAGATATCTCATAAATGTAAGCTGGTGATAAACAAATATAACAGAAAAGCTGCATTCTCATGTAAACAGCTGTCAATGGAACTGAATTTGCCTTGGGCTGGAATTATTCCTTTCAGTAATCATATACAATATTCAGATAACCATGGAGTACCAATAGCCTTATCAATTAATGGAGTGAATAAGAATATAAAAGGAATCTCAAATGAGATTTTACCTTTATTTGATAAGAGAGAGATGAGAAGTTGGAAGAGGTATAGTTAGCTATGAGTGTAGAGAAATATATAAAATCCATTCAGGACAAAGCATCTGGAAATAAAAAGAGTGAAAGTATTGGAAACAAAGAAGTGAAGATGCAGATAATGAATGCCGTTAAGAATAAAATTAGCGATTCAAGGGATATTGATATATTCAATATTGAATCTGCAAAAGAGAAGATAGAAAACTCAGCTATAAAGTGGATAGAAGAAGAGATAAACAATGAATTCCGTAATGAAATACTGAGCATACATGATAAATATGAAATATACGATCTCCTTATAAATAGTATCTTCGGATTCGGGATAATTGAACCATTGCTGAAAGATAAAGAAGTTACAGAGATAATGATAAACGGACCTAAGAGTATATACATAGAGAAGAATAGAAAGATTCAAAGAGCGAAAGATAAGCGTGGGAAAGAACTGCAATTCTCATCTGGAGAAGAATTGAGAAATGTAATAGACAAGATAGTTTCCCCTATAAACAGGAAAGTTGATGAAAGTAATCCAATTGTTGATGCAAGACTTCCAGATGGCTCAAGGGTTAACGTTGTACTGGATACAATCTCTCTAGATGGAACAGCAGTAACAATAAGAAAATTCCCAGAAAAGCCTTACACAATGGAAGAACTTCAGAACTTTGGAACTATATCAGAAAGAGCAGCAGAACTGTTGAAGATAATGGTAAAGAGCAGATACAACATAATAGTTTCAGGAGGAACAGGCTCTGGGAAAACAACATTCTTGAATGCATTGAGCATGTATATTCCTAAGGATGAGAGGATAATTACAATAGAAGACTCTGCAGAACTGAAATTTACTCAAGTTGAAAATATGGTGAGATTGGAAACAAGACCTGCAAACCTTGAGAGTAAAGGACAGATTGATATCAGAGACTTGGTAAAGACATCCCTTAGAATGCGACCAAATAGAATAATTGTGGGTGAGATAAGAGGGGGAGAAGCATTGGATATGCTTCAAGCTATGAACACAGGACATGATGGTTCATTATCAACGGGACATGCCAATTCAAGTGAGGATATGCTTCTAAGATTAGAAACAATGGCATTAATGGCTGGAATGGAACTCCCACTTGAATCAATTAAAAGACAAATAGCATCTTCTATAGACATTATTATTCACCTTAACAAGTTAAGAGATGGAACAAGGAAGGTTGTACAGATAACAGAGGTTCTAGGGATGGAGAATAAGGAGATAAAGACTAAAGACCTATATGTTTTTAAAGAAACTGGATATGATGAAGAGAAGGATGAAATAATAGGAGAACTTACTAGAACAGAAAATGAGATAAACAATAATAAGAAATTCATAACAGCCGGAATAAAAAACTATTCTGACTATCTATAGGGGGAGAGTTTAATGCTGGTGATTGTAATTCTTACTGCCATAAGTTCTTACATGATTTCTATAAGTGTGGCAGACCTTATATTCGGGGAGAGGGTGAGACGGGATTACTTATCCTCTTTCTATGAGAACATAAGTGGAATAAAGAAGAATAAAAAAAATAAGAAGAGAAAAAAGAAAAGCTACGTAATTGATAAAAAATCGTACCTTAAATACTCAATAGCATCTTCAATGATAATATTTATATTTGCAATACTCTTTTTCAGAAGTGTAGGAAGTGCTATATTGTTCAGTCTTGGAGGATTTTTCTATCCTAAATTTATGATGAAGAAGAAGATGGAAAAGAGAAAAGAGGTGTTAAACATACAGTTCAGAGAAGCACTTCTTTCAATCTCAAACTCCCTCAAAGCAGGAAACTCCTTAGCAGGAGCGTTAGAGAGGAGTTTGACTGAACTGAAAAATATCTACAAAAAACAGATAGAGAAACCAATGATATATGAATTAGAGCTCATTGTATATGAACTGCAGATAGGAAAAAGTGTAACAGAAGCCTTGATAAGATTCAAAGAGAGAGTAAAACTTGAAGATGTAAACAGCTTCGTAAACGCAGCAGTCATAACAGAAAAGACCGGAGGAAACCTGACAGAGGTTATGGGAAATGTATCTGATATGATAAGCGACAAGATAGAGGTAAAAAGGGAGATAAGTACCCTAACAGCAGGTAAACGGACAGAAGCAAAGTTACTTACAATCATGCCCGTTTGCGTGGTTCTGATTCTCTCAATGATAGCCCCATCATATATGGCTCCCATGTATGAAACAGTTCTAGGGAAGTTCCTTATGATGTTAGGAGTAAGTTTTCTAATAATAAATTATTTTATAGGTAAAAGAATAATAAATATAAGTGTTTAAAAACTTGAGGAGGGAATATGGAAATAATCATTTGCAGTATGGTACTTATTCTAGTGCTTGTAATTACCCTGCCTGGAGAATTGTTTAAGAAAAAAAGCATATACAATTATGTTATGAATAAAGAGAAGGAAACTGTTCAATTAAACTTCGATAATAAAACAGTTCACAAATTTATTGGAATTGTAAGAAAGATAACAAAATATATCCCAGAAAGTTTTATCACTAAGAACCAAGATAAGATAGGAGATAAAATAATCACAGCAGGCTTAAAGAACATCATAACAGTAGAGGAATTTATAGGAGCAAAATTTCTCCTAATGAGTACAACAGGATTAATATTTACCATCTTAACTATAGGAGAATGGACAGGACTAAATCTTCTAATGATTATAAGTGCATCCCTTATGGCATATTTCGTACCAGAACAGTGGATAACCTCAAAAGGGAGAAACAGACAAAATAATATTCAAAAGGAAGTTCCTAGCGTATTGAGTACACTTGCAATAATCACAGATGCAGGATTGAACCTGATACCAGCTTTGGACGAGACAATAAAACAGCATAATGGAGAGTTCTCTAAAGAGCTTAGAAGTACATTAGAAGAAATACACATAGGAGTTCCACAGAAAGAAGCTTTCATAAAACTTTCCCAAAGATGCAGTGTTGATGAAGTTAACTACTTTGTTTCAGCACTAATACAGGGATTGGAAAAAGGTAACAGTGGAATAACCCAAATAATTAGGAATCAAGCTAAAGAAAGCTGGGACAAAAGGAAGTACAAAGCCAAAGAGCTTGCAGAGAAAGCATCTATGAAACTGTTTATGCCACTATTGCTGCTGGTATTTCCTGCCTTTATAATATTTCTTATAGTCCCAATGATATTCTCTGTTTTAAGGATGTTCTAGAAGGGGGAGAGGATATTATGAACTTAATAATTAGACTTAAAAAAGACCAAAGAGGAATAGCAGCAGCCTTCTTTGCAGTTATGATGCTTATATTTATGGCACTAGCAGGGGTCATAATAGATGGAGGATTGATGATGGTAAAGAAAATACAATTAACATCAGCATCAGAAGCCGCAATACTGTCAATAACAAAAACATATGACAAAGATTTGTGGGAACAAGAAGGAAAAGTACACTTAGACCCAATAATGGCAGAAGAGAATGTTATAAAACTACTTCAGGAAAACATGAGAGAAGCAGAACTAATAGAATTTAAAATAGATTCAGTAAATCACAACTCTGGATGGATAAAAACAAAAGCAGAATGTGAAATGGTATTTATGCAGATCTTTGGAATCAAGAAAAAAACAATATATGTAAATTACGACATAACAGTAGGAGAGTGATTATAAAAATGTTGGATTATTACGGTAAAGGAAAGAAAAAAATAAAAATAATACTTGGAATACTCTTAGGAATTGATGGGTTTACAGTACTAATGATGTTATTAGCCATGGAGCTTCCATCTATGCTTAAAGGAATAATAAGAGCACTATTAACATTTTGGCTATTCACAAAAATACTTGAAGGTAAAAACTGGGCAAGAATAACCATTAGCGTCTTATCAATCTTAGGAGGAATAATGGGAATGCTATTATCTTTAATAACGGGCATAATCACATTATTAATTGGAATACTATTCCTATCCTTAGGAATAATCCTGTTAAGTTCGAAAGACATCAGAGGCTATATGAACTATAAAAAAGAAGAAAACAAGCTAATGAAAGAAATTCCACAAATATGAAAAATAAAAAAATAAAGATTAAAGATATCAAAATTGCAGATACATGGATAAAGCGCTTTTTAGGTCTTATGGGTAAAAAAGAAAAAGATATTAAAAAACCTCTGATAATATACCCATGCAGAGGAATCCATACCCATTTTATGAAAGCAACCATAGACATAATTGTGTTAAATAAAGAGAAAAAAATAATAGAAAAACACAAAGATGTACAACCCTTTAGAATAATAAAAGGAAACAGAGAATGGTATTACGTAATAGAATTCACCAAAAGATTCAATATAGAAGGTGAACTAGGAGATTATATTAATTGGTAGAGACTAGATATTAACATCTTTAGTATCTAGTTAATATAAAAAAACTTGAAAGGAGGTGAGAACAATGAAAATTATACATAACAAAAGAAAAGTATCCATACTACTCATTACACTCATAGTATTAACATTTGGAACAAAAATAAATGTCCAAGGAAAAGAAGTAAAATCAAACAAAAAGATGAGAAGCACAATCAAGAGTAACCATGTGGATAAAAGTGAAGGAGAATTAACAGAAGAAGAAAACACATTCAAGGAAAAAGAATATGGACAAACATATAAACTTAACCCTGAAGAACAAATTGAAACGAAAGAAGAAACAGTTAGAAAAGCATATGAGAAAGTATCAGAACCTCACTCATGGAGTGTAAAAGGAATATTAGATAACACCATATACATCATCAAGGAAACAAATGAAACCTATAAAGATAAGTATATCAAAGGGTTGACCAAAGCCAAAGAAAGTATTCTAAGAGAGTATATAATTATAGAAAATCTAGTATCCACATTATCAAAAATGGAAACAAAAAGCCAGAGCGAGAACCATGAAAAGAAAAGAACAAACAAAAGAGATCACAAAGATACAGCATCACCTTCCAAAATAGCAATATTACCACAATACAAGAACGGTAATAGAAGGAGTAAAAATACAGAATATTCTGGAGATGAAAGTAAAATCAATATACTTAACTGCATTAAGCCTCTATATAAGGAAAATGTGGTTAGTTGTAGCGCCATAAAAATAAGAAGATGCATTAAAAGATACCAAACAATCTTTTAAGAGCAGAAGGGAGTTAACATGTTTAACAGTAAATATATAAAAAGCAAAGCAAAAATCATAAGCTTAGTGCTGTCATTAATAATGTTCATAGAATTCACACAACCAATATTAGCACTAGCATCAGAACCAACATCAGGTAAAAGACTTAACCAAGGTACAAGCGTAAATAGCACAGAGCAAGATTACTCAATAGGAGAAAATCAAGAAAAAGTATGGGGATATGACACCAATGTAAAAAGTCTTAATAGTGTAAGTAGTTTATCAGCAGATAGCTCAGGTACATCAGGTGATGTATTACCAGGTACAGAGTTTACCGGTGATGAGATTAAATATGGAACTATTGAGGGAAAAAAAGCTACAAAGGATGAAATTTTAAACCTTATTGGAAATGATAAGGAAGTTTTGTCAATAGATTATTATGAAGAAGAAGCGAAGATAGTAACAAAACATAATTTAACAGAGAATCAATTAAAAGAATTAAAAAATATAATTGGTCAACCAAGAAAAGTGAGTGATGGTTATTACACAGGAAAAACCATTGTAATAGAAGAAGAGAAGGTAGTAGATGAAAAAGTAAAAGTGGCGGATGGATACTATAAATATGAAGAACATACTACCCTTGAAAGATATGAAGATGTAGAAGTAACAGTACCAGGTTATTATGTACCAGAAGAATATGTGGTAAAAGAAGCTTGGACAGAAAAAGTCGAAGTAGAAGCTGCATACCAAAAACGAGTAATTGATCATTATGATACAAGATATGAATCTTACGATATTTTAGTAAGAAGTGGTTACTGGGAAACATACCAATATGTTTTAGAACCTGCAAAAGAAGAGGAATACTTAGCAAAAGTATCTGATGGTTATTACAAATACGTAGATCAAGTAGTACCAGCTGAATGGAAGAAAGTTGAAAAAACAATCCCAGGATATTATGTACCAGAAGAATATGTAGTAAAAGAAGCTTGGACAGAAACAGTTAAAGTAAAAGACGGATACTATAAATACATAACAGAATACGACTATATGGGACTTCCCAAAACAGATAGATATGGAAATCCTATAACAAAGAAAGTTTGGGTAGACCCAGTATATAAATCAGTTAAACACCCAGCAGTTATGGGAATGAGGGACAAATGGATACCACCAAGAACAACATATGATTACGTAAGAATCCCAGAGACAACAAAAAGAGTAAGAGTATGGGTGAACGATCCTCAATATGAAACAAGAACAAGAACAATCCCAGCTAAAACAGAAACAAGAAAAAGATGGATAAAACCAGAATATACAATGGGTACAAGAAGAGTAAGAGTACCAATATACAAAACTGTAACAGTACCAGCAGAATATGATTATATCAAACATGAAGCAATAATGGGAATGAGAGATAAGTGGATCCCCCCAACAACAAGAATAGAAAAAAGATTAATCCCAGCGAAAACAGAGCAGGTAAAAGTATGGGTAGATGAGCCACAATATGAAATAAGAAAAAAGACAATACCAGCAAAAACCGAACGTGAATGGATAGATGATCCAAGATATGATGTAGATGTAAAAGAAAAAGACAAAATTATAAGAACATATTATAGCTACAAAGTAAAGAAAGAAGAAGGTGACAAAGGTAATACAGGAGATACTGGAAGTGGTGGAGATAGTGGAGATACAGGGAATACCAAGGTAGACTTGCCATCAAAATGGGTCAATGGTATAAGAATAGGTATAGATGGCCAACTAGAAATTGACAAAGAAAACATTGAAAGGGAAGAAACAGAAAAGGTAGATAGCATTGCAGCAGGAAAAGTTGTTTACATTCTGATGGATGGTAACAAAAAGTTAAAAGGAAGTATATCAACACATATAGATGGAACATTAAAAGTAAATATAACAAATGGTGATCAAGAGGAGTTATGTGAAGAATTATTAAGTGATAATCCAAGTGTAAGAGTATTGACTCAAAGAGAATTTGATGAAGAATATGGGCAATACATGACTTCAAGTTCAATAAGCTTTGTAGCTGGGTTAATAAAGGGGTTTCTTCAAGGAGTAACAGATGAAGTTGTAGATATAATAAATACAGTAAAAAATGTTAAGCCAATACTAGAAGGAATATTAGAAAAGCTATGGAAAGGAATGTTGTTTAATTTAACATTACCAATAAGAGCACAAGTATTTTTATTAACACTGGATGTAGAAAAAGTAAAGTCAATAATCATAAAAGCAGAGGAAATAAAGGACTTGTTGATGGGTATAGCCTCTGATGTACTTGATAAAATGAGTGTAGGGAAAATAGGATTTGCAGTAGGTTATATTCCAGGAATGTTTGTAGCAGATGCAGCAAAAGATATAGTAACTTTAGGTGCAGGTGAAGTAGCGGATATTTTAACAGGAACGGGAGCAGTACATGATGTTTTAAGATTATTAACAAAATTAGGAGTTGAAGGAAAGGCACAATTTGCTATAATTAAAGATGCAATAGGTGATTTAGTACAACAAATGAGTGCCATAATTCCTCCTGTGCTACTATCTAACAAGAAATCAAAAGTAGATGGTGATACATTTAAGAATAACTTTGATGAGTTCATTGAAATATCTTATAAAAATCATCTAGATGACATTCTTAATAAAATAGTGAAAACGACATTTAGAACAGATGCTCAAGCTAGAGAATATATAAAGAGCATATGTGGAGGCGTTAGGAAGTATTATAGAACGGAAAATGGTGGAAGATATGTAGAAGTATTGTCCGAAGGAATAGCTCATGAAACAAATGTAGGATATCAATGTCTAAGTGCGGAAGTCAAAAAGAAAATAGACAAAGATGTTTTAATAAGAGATAATAATGAAGAAGTACAGGAACTAGTATGGCACTTCTTTGATGATGGTACAAATGAAAGACAAGGGCCGTCAAAACAACTTAAAGAATATTTAGAATCAAAGGGTATAAGAGTTGAGGTTTATAAGGGGACGAGTAAACTTGTTTCTACAAAGGTTGATAATATTATTGCTTCGGGATTCGATGAAGCAGGAAATCTAGTTAAGAGATGGCTTGTTCCTAAAGGATTTAATAGTGTAGATGATTTCTTGAAAACAGTCAATAATACTACTATTAAGAACTATGGATATAAAAGTATTGATGAGTTTACGGGTGTAGTAGAAAACACAAATAAGTATTTAAATGCATCTACTAGCAATACTATTTTAAATCAATCATTAGCAGGAGGAGTTCATGCAAATGGACTTAAGTATGACATATTAGGATTTCCAATATTTGAAGGAAAGAATTTAATATTTGAGCACGATTTACCTGAGAATTTAATTAAAAATGTAACTGATATTGAGCAATTTGAAAATTGTACAATGGCATTGCATGATGCAATTAAGAATGGTAAGATTCCAGAAAGCTTATTTACACCTAAACAATTGCAACAAATTATAGATGGAAAACCTAGAATAACAGGATTAACTTGGCATCATCATCAAGTAACTGGAAAAATGCAATTAGTTAATGCTGAGATTCATCAAGCTAATCATTTAGGCGGTAATGCCATTTGGGGAGGAGGAATTAGATAATGAGTAGTTGTGTAGAATGGAACTATGAAGATGAAAAGATAAGTATGAATGAGATTATGGAAGTAGAGAGTTTGTGGGGTATTAAATTACCACAAGATTATGTTCAGTGTGCTATTTACAACCATGGTGGTAGTCCAGAACCAGAAGAGTTTTTAGTTGAAGGTAAGCAAAGAGTATTTGGGTGTTTATTATCATATGATAAAAATAGTCCAGATAATATATTAAAAATGTATAGTGGAATTAAAGAACGATTACCAGAGAATATATTTCCTTTTGGATGTGACCCAGCTGGAAACTATATATGTTTTGATTATAGGAGTTCAAATGATAATCCAACTATAATATTTTGGGAGCATGAATTAGGAGTAATAGAATCAGATTATTCTCAAGAACAACTTAAATTAATTGATTTAAAAGAGGTTCAAGAAAAGGCTATTAAACCTATTAGTAATTCATTTGATGAATTTTTAAAAAGTCTATTTTAATTAATAACTAAATGCATAATTACAAGTAATCTAACTGCAAAATAATGAGTAGTAAAGGTGATGTTACGACAATTTAGTCAAAGCATCACCTTCTGTTATTTTTAATAGCTAAAAACTTACCACATAATTTAAATAATGCAGTCGTGTATGGGTATATATGGTAGAATGAAATAAAAGTAACTGCTTAAAACTCACAACAGTTTCTCACCTAAGGGGACGAGTAAACTTGTTGATAATGTTGCTGACCTTGCAAAGAAAAGTAGTGATGAAATAACAGAATTGCTTGATAGTACTAGTAAAATCATTTTGAAAAATGGTGACGAAATAAGTACTACCGAAATAAAAGCAGTCATGCAAGAGATTAGTGATATAACTAATCAACCTAAAACAATTACTGAAGCAATCAGCGATGTTCGTACTAATCGAATAATAAAGAATGGTACAGGGCTTCATTCAACACTATCTAATTCTGCTCAAGAATTCGCTGGAAGAGTTGAGAATATTTTAACTAAAGCTCAAAAAAGAACTAATGGTAATTATGCTGTTGCAAATGTCAATGTAAGTGGATATTCGGGAGAGATGAAAGCGTTTAGTAAGTTCTCAGACCTTTCGGATGTTGGAAAAGGTTCTTTTAACGCAACTCAGGCACAAAACTTTGTAGATGCTGAAAATATTGTTTTACTAAGGAATGAAGCTGATAGAGTATTTGATACAAGCGTTATAAAGAACATTGATAGAACCTTCGATACTGAGGCAAAAATACTAGAAGAAATAGCAGCAAAACTTGGGAATAATCCTAATGCTACTGGGACTGTAGAGTTATTTACAAAATTAGACCCATGCTCAAGTTGTAAAGGGGTTATATCTCAATTTATGGATAGATATCCTAAAATAAAAATTAATTTATACCATGATTAGGAGGTGATTAATTGTATAAGGAAATATTCGTAACATATGAAAGAAGTAATCTAGATGATGATGCTTTTATTGAGTTGGGAAAAATGTTTGACTCTATCATAGATGAGGATTTCATTGAAGAAAAGATTTTCTTTGGTTGTGGTGGAAAGTATAAGAAAGAAGATTATGGAACAGGAGAAGCATATGTGTTTCTTAAAGTAGATAGTAATGAGTTTTTGATAGTCAATACTTTTCTTTTACCTCAAGACCAATTTGAAGGAATTGAGATTGGGGTTAGGTGTTTGGAAGACAGATTTGAAACAGTTAAGTCAAATCTTATTAGTTGCTTTGAAGAAGAAAGACTCAAACCAATTAAAGATAAAGTTATAATCTATGATGATGATACTCTGTTGAGACTAAGTCAAAAAGATTTCATCGGAGAAGCTGACTTTTACAAAGGTGCAAATAGTATTCACAAAATAAGGATTAATACTATAAAATCTGCATAGCTCACTACAGAAATAAGTAACTACTTACTGCATAAATAATTACAAAAGTGGTGGAATTGACAATCATAGTCGTTCCATCACTTCTTTTGTTTTTGGTAAATGTAATTACACTGCATAATTATATTTCTGCAGTGAATTACAATCCAATAACTGGTATAATAGTGGCAATAGTCCTACATCTGAGGGGACGAGTAAACTTATATCAGAAGCAGATAGATTAAAACTATCTAAGTGGACTTATAAACCTTCTGATGAACTATACCTTCAATATAAAAAGGTATTTGATAACCCTCAATATTATGACCAAGCATCAGGTGCAATCAAATGGCCTGCTAATGATGGATTTGAAGGTGTAGCAAAACAAATCCAATTACAACCCGGAACTCGAATTGACAGATATGGCTTCGAATCAGGAACGTTTGTTTCGCCAGAAGGTATTTCATATGGTCAAAGGTCTTTAGCACCAGGGACAGATGCAAAACCATATCATGTTTATGAAATAATTAAACCAGTTGAAGGTCTAAGTGGAAAGATAGCTCCATGGTTTGATGAAGTGGGTGGAGGAATACAACATAAATTGACAATGTCTATCCAAGAATTATTAGATGGAGGTTACATTAAGGAGGTATTTGAATAATGAATACAAAGGAACTTAACAAGAAACTAAAAATATTAGGCATACCGTCTGATGCATATTCGACAGTAGGTGGCTTACCTAATGAAGCTTACTGTATTGGAAATAATGAAGGCAAATGGGAAATCTATTATAGTGAAAGAGGTAATAAGACAGGGGGAAAGTCATTTGCTAGCGAAGAAGAAGCTTGTGAACAGTTCTTGTCGTGTATGAAAAGAACGTTTAAAAAATAAGATTATTTATGATATTGCATATGAGTTCGAATTTTAAAGAGAGAATATGCCATTACAGATAATCTCAATTAAAAATTTGCAGAGTAGTGTTATTGTATCTGACTGCGATAATGTAGTTAAACTATCTACATAACACAAGTACAAAGTGGTGGAATTGACAAACCAAGTCGTTCCATCATTTTTTTTATAAGATATACAATTGAAAGCGCACAGGCGACTTTAATGCGTAAGCTTTGATGGATTAGGAGTAAGCAATAGTTAAAGTGAAGAGTAGCGCGGAAACAAAAAGCCAAAGAAGGTTTATTAGCCGAGAGGCGAGAGCTTAAGAAATATAAAAGAAATAGAAACAATATATAGGAAGTAAAAGGTTTTTATAAGATGAGATTTCTCGAGAGAGAAATGACCTGCGTTTTTCATTTTACATTATCCATTCTCAATTAAGCGAAGCGCTAAGGTGGATCCCCCCAACAACAAGAATAGAAAAAAGATTAATCCCAGCGAAAACAGAGCAGGTAAAAGTATGGGTAGATGAGCCACAATATGAAATAAGAAAAAAGACAATACCAGCAAAAACCGAACGTGAATGGATAGATGATCCAAGATATGATGTAGATGTAAAAGAAAAAGACAAAATTATAAGAACATATTATAGCTACAAAGTAAAGAAAGAAGAAGGTGACAAAGGTAATACAGGAGATACTGGAAGTGGTGGAAATGAAAAGCCGAATGGTGGTGGAGTAGATTTAGATGAAGATGGACAACTTTCGGTACCAAAGAATAGTATAATTACAGTCGCAAATGAATCATATACAAGTGTACATGAGGGAGATAACGTATATATAGACACAGGCAGTAAAATATATAATGTAGTACTGGGTATAAATGAATTTGACAGTAATACATGGAGATTCCCTTCATTAACGAAATCAGAAGAACAAGAGATTTTAAATGCAGAAGGTACAGTAAGGGTAATAACCCAGAGAAGATATGATATAGAAGGATCAGATAAAGGATTTACGGTAGATAAAGCTTTAGACTGGATACAGACAGCATTGGACATAGTTGGATTTATACCAGCATTAGGAGATATTCTAGATGGTGTTAATGCATCAATAAGTTTCTTGAGAGGAAATCTTTTAGATGGAATATTATCTTTAGTATCAATAGTGCCAGCAGTAGGATCAGCACTTGCAGTACCAGTAAAAACATTAATAAAAAATATTGATAAAACAGATGAGATAGCTAAGTTTGCAAGAATAGTTGGAGAAACTAAATTTATTACAAAATTAAGAGAAATAAAAACCGGAACAATCACGGCTATAAATAACTTAACAACAACAATTGCTAACAAGATTAAATCATCAGCAATTAACCTATTAGGAAGATTAGGAAAGAAAATTGATGAAGCAATATCTGTAATGGATAGAGCAATTAAAGAAAAGCTTGGGTTAGTAGAACAGCAATTAGATGAAGTAGTAACAAAAGCAGAAAGATGGTGTTTTGTAAAAGGTACCCTTGTTCTAACATCAAATGGATTAAGACCAATAGAAGAAATACAGATTGGAGATAAAGTATATTCACAAAATGTAGAGACTGGAGAAAAGGGGCTTAAAGAAGTAAAAGTATTATTTAGAAATCAAGCCTCGATATTAGTAAACCTAATAATAGATGGAGAAAAAATAGTAACAACAGAAAGCCATCTGTTCTGGACAAAAAATAAAGGTTGGATAAAAGCAGGAGAATTAACAAAAGGTGAAGAATTAGTAAAATACGATGGTGTAATAGGTTATGTTGAAGAAATCAATATAGAAGAATTAAAGGAAGCAACAACAGTATATAATTTTGAAGTAGAAGATTGGCATACTTACTATGTAAGTAATAAAGAGATTCTAGTGCATAATGATTGTTTTGAAAATGTAGCCAATGCTGTAACAGATAGCTTAGTAAATGAATCAGGTGAAATAGTACTTGATAGAGTAGATGAGTTAATAGCAGCAGCTAAAAAGGGTGAATTCGACGAATCAGAATTAAATGTCTTAATAACAAAGATAAAAGGGAAGAACAATCCAGATTTAGATGGAGTTGTAAAGCAGTTAGATGAAGTTGCTAAGGGGACGAGTAATCTTACTCAAATAGCTACAAAATATTCCGATGAGGCAATGAATTATACTTACAAGGAAGGTAAGTATATACCTATTGAGGAAACATATGATAACTATAAGCAGCTTGATGATATAGCAAAGAATATGTATTCTACTTTCAGAAATAGTTCAGATGATATTGCTGCAATAGCTGAAAATACTGGTTGGGATTTCAATGATATTGAAAAAATTAAGAATCATATTTTCATAGACGAACTGAAGTTGGATGATGGAATAAGAAGGCTTGATCCAGATTATGAAATGTCTCAAGCATGGGATAGACTTTTAAAAGGTGAATACTATGAAAATGATATTCTTTTATTAAAGCATGAGCTATATGAGTCAACATACTATAAATTACATGGTGTTACTCAAAGAGTGGCTCATGATGCTGCTAATGAAATCTTTAATTGGCAAGCATTTATCCAATCTTTATAGAGAGAGGAGGTATTTTCTAATGGGAATCAATGCTTATGCAACAAAAGAATTTGAAAATGAAGAATATGTAGTCTACTCTTACGGTTCACAAATTGATAATCAGACAGGTAAGATAAGATTTAACAAAGAAACTCTAGAACTTTTGATAATTGAAAAAGAGAATGATGTGAATCGAAGTAGAGAACTATTTAAAATTGCAAGTAAAATAGAGAGTATTTATACTGAAACAGGCATGTTTCCTGAAAAAGCATTTAGTGCATCTTGATAAGTGGTTAAATGTTATTTAACAAATAATTTGTGTTAAGCATATAAGTGATGGAATGACTTCCTTTGTCAATTCCATCACTTTCTTTTGGGTTAAAAGCGATAACTTTTCAAGATTAGTAGTAAGGTGACTTGAAAAATAAAAAATTAATTTGACTAGAAAGGTAATTAAAAAATTATTCGATTTTTAAAATGTTAAATCTAAGCTTCAAAGTAGTGACTACATTTTTAAATAAAATCTAACTGCAAAATAACTACCAACAAAGGTAATGTAACCACAATCTAGTCAATGAATCACCGTTCACTATTTTAGAAGATAAAAAGCTCACCACATAACCTAAATAATGTAGTCAAATTAAATAGAACAAAGTAAAACTAAGGCTAACATAGTTAAATCCTGTGTTAGTCTTTTTCTTTACCCAAAAATGAAAGGAGCAATAAGAATGGAACAAATATTAAGAGATTTTAAATCACATCTAATCAACAATGGAAAAAGACCTAAGACAATAGAAAGCTATGTAGGAGATGTTAAAGGATTACTACAGTACTTAGAAACTAAAGGAGCATTCTTTGAAGGAAACCTAAACCTATTCTACGTTGTAAGTTACAAGAATTATTTAATAGAAAATTTCTATGAACCAACTACCATCAACAAGAAGATTAACAGCATCCATTCATTTAATCATTACTTAGTAAAAACAGGGTCAATGGATGAAGTAGTCATTGATATTAAGAGAGATAGGATAAAAATAGCCAATGGTTCAGAAAAACAAGTAGAGGTTTACAATGAGAAGTTAGTAGATAAATTGCTATTCTACATTGAGGATAAGAGGAAAGTATCCATTAGAGATAAGATGATAATCCTATTATTACTTTACACAGGGGTAAGAGTAGGTGAGCTATGCAGTATTAAGGTTAGAAATATTGATTTCTTAACTGGATATTTAAAGATAATAGGTAAGGGTGGAAAGCTTAGAGAGATTCCACTAAAAGATGAGGTAGTAGAAGCTATAAAAGATTACCTTTCAATTAGATGTGAGCATACACATAGAGACTCAGAGTTCTTGATATTAGGTGAAAGAGGAGCAATTAAAAGAGATGCTGTAAATACAATTTTAGAGAAAGTAACTAGAAAAGGTGGTTTTGATACAAAGCTAAAGCCACATACATTTAGACACACTTTTTGTACAAGATTAATTCAAAGAGGAGTACCATTAACAACAGTAAGTAAATTAGCAGGACATAGTAGTATTGAGACTACTGCAAAGTTCTATATTGGTAGTAGTAAAGAGGAAAAAATGAAGGCTGTAAGTATGTTGTAGGAGGAATAAATGATGATAAGAATAAGTAAGGTTGAAGATGTTGAGAAGATAGGGTTAGAGAGTCTAAGAAATGAGATAGATAGTTACATCAGGGAAATAGTTGGAGAAGAAGAACTTAGTGAAGTAGGTGAAATTATAGTAATTGAAGATACCGATAGTAGTGATGTTCTGGTGGATCTAAATATTGCAGATATTGAACCAGAGTTTGTAGATAAAGTGAAGTTAGATAATATGATTTACTTTAGGATAACGTTGATATGTGGGGATTCTTTTGGATACATTATATATTCTTCAGCAGAAGAAATTAAGAATATATTTGCACGATATTTAAAAGAGAGAGGAGAATAATAATGGAGATAACTATTTTGATATTGAAAATTATTTTAAAGATAATTGAAGGTGCAACAGTTACAGCTGCTGTGAAAAATGTATCAGAAGAAAGTGGAGTTAGTTTTGCAGAGTTAGTAAAGAAAGTTCCGAATAAATATTGGAGATAAACGGTGAAATGGACATGGTAGGAATTCGAAGGAAATAGCATGGGAAATGTTGGAGTGAGAAAAACCAGTAAGACGAATGTCTAAGCGAACGTCAGGAAACGTTTCAAGTGACTTGAATTTCAAGATAATGTTAAAAATGATAATCTTCGATTTTGAGGTTTTTGAGATTTGTGAAAAAAAGAATAACTGTCTATAATGTGAGTAGCAGGCAGGGAATACTACCTGCTACTAAATATTATGATTTAGAACTCATATATACCTTAGCCTACCACAACATAAGGTATAACTCTATCTTAATAACATTATACCACAAAACATAAGAGTAGATGAGTTCTTTATTTTTTTGAAAGGACTGATAAAAATGAGTAGCATGGAAAAAAACAAACAAATCAATGAGAATCAAATTGAAGGAAATGGGATTAATGAACGCAAGGAAATCAAGGAACTTATAAAAAGAGGATTTGATTTAGATGATGATGGAAAGGTGAAAGCATTTAATGGAAATTATTTTGCTAAGTATATTAAAGAAAGTCTTGATATTATCTACTCTAAAGATGGCTATTTCTATATTTATGATAGTACAGTTTGGGTGAAAAAGAATGAAATAGATATCCTAAAAATGCTCAGAGATATACTTCAAGAACCACGTTTTGGAGTTTGGTCAAAAAGAAGAGAAAGAGAGTATGTTGAAGCTTTAAAGCTAGAAGTATTTTATTCAAAAAAGTTAAATCCTAATAAAGACATAATAAATATGAGTAATGGAATGTATAATTTAGATACATTTCAGTTCATAGAGCATGATAAAAAATACATGAGTACTATTCAAATACCTGTGGAGTATATAGAAAATGCTAAATGTCCAAGATTTTTAAAGTTTATTGATGAGGTATTTGAATATGATGGACAAAGAATCAGAGTATGCCAAGAATGGTTTGGCTATTCTATAACAATAGAAACAAAGGCTCAGAAGGCACTAATTCTGTATGGTTCAGGAGGAAATGGCAAAGGTGTTTTAATTGAAATCCTAAGTTTTATAATAGGTGCTGATAATATTTCACACATTCCCCTGAATGAACTTAGTAAAGGGTTTTCAAGGGTATGTCTTCATAACAAAACTGCTAACATCAGTAATGAAAATGAGTCTAATGGAAAAGCATTCAATACTCAATACTTTAAAGCAATAGTTGGACAAGATACGATAAATGCAGAGCAGAAAGGAAAGCCAGTATTTAGTTTTAAGCCTACAACAAAGTTAATACTATCTATGAATAACCTACCTCATACTAGCGATAAAAGTGAGGGATACTATAGACGGTTATCTATACTTGAATTTACTGCACAATTTACTGAAAAAAATAGAGATGAAGGATTAAAAGAAAAGCTAAAAGAAGAGTTATCGGGAATATTTTTGTGGGCAATAGAAGGGTTAAAGAGACTTAAGGAAAATAACTATAAGTTTACAAAATCTGAGAACATGGAGAAAAACCTAGAAGAATATAAAATTGAACAAAATCCAATAATACTATTCTTCGATGAATGCATAGAGGAAGCAGAGGAAGAGTATAGAGAAGAGAACAAGGTAATTCTTAATGCATTCAAAAAGTGGGCTACAGATAATGGATATAGCGGATATTATAATATAAGTCCAAATAAATTCTGGAGAGAATTTAAGGCAGTAGCAAAATCAGAAGGAATGGAAATTAAGCAAGGAAGAAATAATAAGCTGAGATATAGTAAAGGTATAAGATTAATTCAAACAAGAAAGATAAAAAGGAATGTAAAAAGTCCGAAAATTCAAGCAATATAAGGTTGGGCGAATGTTGGACAAGTATTGGGCACGTCTGAAATGAGAGAAACGTTGAAAACAAAGGAAACGGGCGTATGGGCGGATAAAACTCTGTAGTGGAAAAGTTTACAACAGAGGAGTAAATCAAAATAAAAAAAATATAAGTGAAATAACACGCCCATGTGCCCAAACCTAGTATTACCAAGGAAAGACATAGATTTAAATATGACATCAACGAGCCCAAGTAGTTGCAAACTGTATTAATTCAGAAAATAAATATATATTATAAAAATGATAAAGAAATAAAGTCAATTCAGCGGATTTGGTAACTAAGTACAAGGTTAGTAAGTCCAAGAGGAGTTGAGTAGAATGCATCTTTTCTGCGATTATAAACGGATAGGCTTTCGTCTCCTTGCGAGTCTTGAAATACTTCAAGAACTAACGCTTGTATTTAAGGTTGCCGACGTTTCTGCTGGGGAAGGAGTAAGCTATGAAACAACATTACAAACAATCATTTGTCTATGTAGGTGTAGACTTGCATAAAGGGAGCCATACCGCTGTTGTAATTGACTGTTGGAATGAGAAATTATTAGAGATAACAATAGAAAATAAGCCATCAGCTTTTGGAAAACTATTAAAGAACGTAACTAAAGTAGCAGATGGATTAGATATAATCTGGGGGTTAGAGGATGTAGGAGGATACGGACGTTCTTTAGCTGTATACTTGCTTGAAAAAAAGCAGATGGTAAAAGAGGTAAACTCAGCATTATCCTATGCACAAAGAATGAGTAATCCAACCACAATGAAAAGCGATAGCTGGGATGCCTACTGCATAGCATGTACTTTAATATCAAGATTGAAGTCTCTTCCAGATGCTAACCCTCAGGATATTTACTGGACATTAGGTCAATTAGTAAGCAGACGTGATGCTCTGGTTAAGTCAAAAACAGCATTAGTAAATCAATTACACTCACAATTAAGTCATAGCTACCCAAGCTACAGAAAATTCTTCTCAGATACAGATGGTCAAACCGCATTAGTATTTTGGGGAAACTATCCTTCACCACATCATTTGGAGGATGTAACATTAGAGGACTTAACAGGATTTCTTAGAATTGCAAGTAAGAATACTTGCTCTACTAGGAAAGCTAAGGAGATTCTAAAGTTAGTAAAAGAGGATGGAGAAACAAAAAGAGAGTACCAAGAAAGTAGAGATTTCATTGTTACAAGCATAGTAAGAGATATAACCTTTAGTGTAAAGGAAATATCAAAGGTTGAAGATCAAATGAAAAAACTTAAGGATATATTAGGCTATAAATTAGATACTATGCCAGGAATAGCGCATATAAAGTTCAGTTCAGCAGGTAAAGGTGACTATAAAAAGAGTAAGCAAGGAAACAGAGACTTACATGGAATATTCTACTTCTTAGCAGTGCAACAGGTACAAGTCTCCAGAGGAACAAAAATACCAAGAAATCCAGCCTTCTATGACTATTATCAAAGAAAGATTAAGGAAGGCAAAACTAAGATGCAAGCATTGGTTTGTATAATGAGGAGATTGGTCAATATTATATTTGGAATGATGAAGAATAAAACTGCATACATAATGCCTGTTGTAGAAGAACCAGTAGCAGTATGATAAAATAATGGTAACCTTTGTAAACGGGTTGCCATTTAAAATGTACCAACAGTTTTACCCTTAAGGGGACGAGTAATCTTACTTCGAAACTAGATAATATTGTTGATGGTACAGGTGTGATAAACCAAGGTGTCGTTGATGATGTTGTTGAAGATGTCACTACTTTAGCCAATAAAGGTGAATTAACTGATGAAACTGTTAATGAAGTTCTGGATGTATTAGAAGCTCAAAATAATCCTGGATTAGCTGATGAAATTCTTGATGTCCAAGAAGCAGCTGAGACTTTCATGGATGGTGACCAATATACAAAAGTAAACAGACGAAAGACACTTAAGTCTGATATAACATATCAAACTCCTGGAGGTCATTTGTATACTACTGATTCAGCTGGTAGAATAAGTAATGTAAAAGGCAATTTGGAACCTATAACTGCAAAGAGAAGTGAATATTCTCAACGAATTGTGGGTAGAGATGTAAATAATCCTTCTGTTACATCTAAGTTAACAACTGATGATGGAGGTCATCTAATAGCCTCACAATTTAATGGTTCAGGAGGGTTAGATAATCTAGTACCGATGGATTCAAAATTGAATCGTGCTGGTGGTGACTGGTATAAAATGGAACAAGAATGGGCTTCGGCTTTAGAAGCTAATAAAGAAGTATTTGTTGAAATTGATGTAATCTATGAAGGTGCATCAAGTAGACCTAGCAAATTTGTTGTCGAATATACTATAGACGGCAAGTTATATGAAAAAGAATGGGTAAACACAATAGGAGGGAATTAAGAAATGAATTTAAATGAAGAGTATTATAGAGAAATAGCTCAGGAATTGATTAACATTGTTCCTGAAAACTGGGAGCAAATTCACTTAAGAACAGAAGTAGGTGAAGAGTCTGTGAGTATGTATTTTTATTATAGACTGACTGGCAGCAGTGAATATGAACAAGGAGCTATGATAAGGAAAAAATATAATCTAGAGCGTTCGGTTTATAAAAAATTTGTGTCTGATTTATGTAGTGTAATTCGTAGGTTAAATGACAACTATGTGAAAAATGGACAAGAGAAGTGGACCGCAATGACATTTTCAATTGATAATAGTTTTAAGTTCAAGGTTGATTATGAGTATTTGGATTTAAGCTCTTCATTAGAAGTTGATAGACGAGAAGAATGGGAGAAGAAGTATCTTATTTAATCGTTAAATATATTATAATATCCAAGTAGAGTGATGGGATTGGCTATTAAGCTCTTCCCATCACTTTTATCATTTTATAGTACTGGAAACTCAATGCAGTTTTATACCTAAGGGGACGAGTAAACTTATATCAGAAGCAGATAGATTAAAACTATCAAAGTGGACTTATAAACCTTCTGATGAACTATACCTTCAATATAAAAAGGTATTTGATAACCCTCAATATTATGACCAAGCATCAGGTGCAATCAAATGGCCTACTAATGATGGATTTGAAGGTGTAGCAAAACAAATCCAATTACAACCCGGAACTCGAATTGACAGATATGGCTTCGAATCAGGAACGTTTGTTTCGCCAGAAGGTATTTCATATGGTCAAAGGTCTTTAGCACCAGGGACAGATGCAAAACCATATCATGTTTATGAAATAATTAAACCAGTTGAAGGTCTAAGTGGAAAGATAGCTCCATGGTTTGATGAAGTGGGTGGAGGAATACAACATAAATTGACAATGTCTATCCAAGAATTATTAGATGGAGGTTACATTAAGGAGGTATTTGAATAATGAATACAAAGGAACTTAACAAGAAACTAAAAATATTAGGCATACCGTCTGATGCATATTCGACAGTAGGTGGCTTACCTAATGAAGCTTACTGTATTGGAAATAATGAAGGCAAATGGGAAATCTATTATAGTGAAAGAGGTAATAAGACAGGGGGAAAGTCATTTGCTAGCGAAGAAGAAGCTTGTGAACAGTTCTTGTCGTGGATGAAAAGAACGTTTAAAAAATAAGATTATTTATGATATTGCATATGAGTTCGAATTTTAAAGAGAGAATATGCCATTACAGATAATCTCAATTAAAAATTTTCAGAGTAGTGTTATTGTATCTGACTGCGATAATGTAGTTAAACTATCTACATAACACAAGTACAAAGTGGTGGAACTGACAAACCTAGTCGTTCCATCACTTTTTTATTAAATTAATACAATTGAAAGCGCCTAAGCGACTTTAATGCGTAAGCTTTGATGGATTAGTGGTAAGTAGTAGTTATAGAAAAGAGTATGGAATTAATCAAAAGCAAAGAGAAGTTATCAGCCGAAAGGCAAGTACTTAAGAGATATTAAAGGAAATGAAATATATTTTGAAAGAGAAAATAAGGTTAATAGGATGAGATTTCTCGGGAGAGAAATGACCATCATTCTACATTCTCCATTCTACATTCTCAATTAAGCGAAGCGATAAGGATACCAGCATTAGGAGATATTCTAGATGGTGTTAATGCATCAATAAGTTTCTTGAGAGGAAATCTTTTAGATGGAATATTATCTTTAGTATCAATAGTGCCAGCAGTAGGATCAGCACTTGCAGTACCAGTAAAAACATTAATAAAAAATATTGATAAAACAGATGAGATAGCTAAGTTTGCAAGAATAGTTGGAGAAACTAAATTTATTACAAAATTAAGAGAAATAAAAACCGGAACAATCACGGCTATAAATAACTTAACAACAACAATTGCTAACAAGATTAAATCATCAGCAATTAACCTATTAGGAAGATTAGGAAAGAAAATTGATGAAGCAATATCTGTAATGGATAGAGCAATTAAAGAAAAGCTTGGGTTAGTAGAACAGCAATTAGATGAAGTAGTAACAAAAGCAGAAAGATGGTGTTTTGTAAAAGGTACCCTTGTTCTAACATCAAATGGATTAAGACCAATAGAAGAAATACAGATTGGAGATAAAGTATATTCACAAAATGTAGAGACTGGAGAAAAGGGGCTTAAAGAAGTAAAAGTATTATTTAGAAATCAAGCCTCGATATTAGTAAACCTAATAATAGATGGAGAAAAAATAGTAACAACAGAAAGCCATCTGTTCTGGACAAAAAATAAAGGTTGGATAAAAGCAGGAGAATTAACAAAAGGTGAAGAATTAGTAAAATACGATGGTGTAATAGGTTATGTTGAAGAAATCAATATAGAAGAATTAAAGGAAGCAACAACAGTATATAATTTTGAAGTAGAAGATTGGCATACTTACTATGTAAGTAATAAAGAGATTCTAGTGCATAATGATTGTTTTGAAAATGTAGCCAATGCTGTAACAGATAGCTTAGTAAATGAATCAGGTGAAATAGTACTTGATAGAGTAGATGAGTTAATAGCAGCAGCTAAAAAGGGTGAATTCGACGAATCAGAATTAAATGTCTTAATAACAAAGATAAAAGGGAAGAACAATCCAGATTTAGATGGAGTTGTAAAGCAGTTAGATGAAGTTGCTAAGGGGACGAGTAAATTTGATGGAATTATGAAATTAAAACCATCAAAGTATGTTGTCAAGAAAGTTGATAATGTTGATGGCTCTATACTATATACGCTCAAGACAAAAGCAGGAGTAGAGTTTGATATATTATACGATGTTGACGGATTCCCAGTATTTAATAAAGTTTACGAAATGAAATTGGACCCAGAGGACTTCTTGAAATCTAGAACAACGCACTTCAGTAGAGCAGGGAAAGATATGTATGAGAAAATGATAAAAGACCCTGATTTAATGAGTAAATTTACAGATGTTGAAATCGAAAAATTCAAAGCAGGTTTAGTACCTGATAAATGGACTTGGCATCATAACCAAGAAGATGGTATTATGCAACTAGTATTAAAAGCAGAACATGAAGTGGCATCTCATACAGGTGGATTTAGCATCTGGGGGCCAGGAAACTAGGAGGAGAATTATATGAATGAGTATATTTTTATAGGTGGCAATGTAATTGACCCATCAATTATTGAAGAGTTAGAAGCTGAATTAGGAGTTGTATTCCCTGATGATTATAAGTCTGTAATACTACAACATAATGGAGCAAGCATAGTTCCATTTGCATTTAAAGTTGGAGAAATGGTAGAAAGTATAAATAACTTTCACAAGGTAGATGAGAAGTATCATTTCAGTGATGAACGACTACCTGATGGTATCATACCATTTGCAAGAGATGCAGGAGATAATCAGATTTGTTTTGACTATAGAGAGGGTAACATCAGCATACTATTTTGGGATTATGGAAGTCCTAAAAATGATGGATTAGATTTGTCATTAATTGCAAACTCATTCAAAGAATTTCTCGATATGCTTTTTGAGTTTGATGAGTAATCTGATTCTGAATGCATAAAATTTGCAATCTAACTGCATAAAACAAACACAAAGTGGTGGAATTGACAATCGTAGTCGTTCCATCACTTTTTTCAATTTTGGAGAATGAAATCACACTGCATAATGTTAATTCTGCAGTCACTAGGATGAGAGATACATCAAATCCAAACGGAAAGTAGAAAAAACGGTTCTGAGGTTTAAGAGCGTAGTTCTTTTGGAATTAGCGAAAGGTGAAGTTAGAAACAAAAGTAATGAGTAAACAAAAGTCAAAGAAAGTATTTAGCCGGTAGGCGAGGGATTAAGAAATATATAATACAATGAAATTGAATATAAAAAGATAAATATGATATAATTAAAGAAAGAACATAAGATAAATTAAGGAGAAAATATGAAAAAAGATATGAGAAATATACACGACAAAAGTTATAAAGATTTATTCTCAAATAAAGAAGTATTTATAGATCTCCTTAAAGAGATGATGAAAGCATCATGGGCAAAAAATATAAAACCAGAAGATTTAATACTTGTTAATAAATCGTATATAACAAGTGATTACGAAGAAAAAGAATCGGATATCGTATATAAGGCAAAAATAGGAGAAAAGGAAGTAATATATTATATATTATTAGAATTTCAATCATCAATTGATTATAGGATGCCATTAAGATTATTGTTTTATATAAGTGAGATATTAAGGGATGATGCTAAAAATGCGAAACATAAAGCTGCAGATAAAGATTTAAAAATACCAGCAGTAATCCCGATAGTATTATATAATGGAAAGAAAAAATGGGATGTGGCACCAACGTTGAGAGATATGACAGTTGGCGGAGACATTTTTGGAGATAATATAATAGATTTTAGGTATAGTTTATTTGATGTAAACAACAATTACAGTAAAGAAGAATTAATAGACAATAATAATATAACATCAGCAATATTCCTACTTGATCAAAAGATAGATGCAGAAGAAGCAAAGAAAATATTAGATGCTAATAAAGAGGAGGTTGAGAGAATGGTTGCAAACAATGCTTATATGTTAAAAGAGATGAAAGAAAAAGCAGAGCAAAAAGGGCGAGAAGAAGAGAAGATAGAAATAGCAAAAAAACTTTTAGATATATTAGATGATGAAACTATATCTCAAAAGACTGGATTAGAAATTGAAAAGATAAAAGAACTTAGAAATAAATAAAATATAATTTTATAGATTGATAAGGAACTAAAATAATACTATGATAAAATGGTAGTAACAGGTAATAAATCTGTTGCTACCATTAATTTTTAGCAGCAGTTTTACTTTTAAGGGGATGAGTAAACTTATTACTAACGGAATAAAGACGTTGGATAATATTGATATTTCCAACTTTGTGATCAAGAGTAAGCATCTGGACATACCTAGATGCAGATATAACAAATATACCATGGAATGGTGTAAATCCGTAGGAGGTTAAAATGGATAATCAAAAAATATTGAAAGAGTTTGGAAAGAAGTATACTGAAGAAACATACGTAAAAGGAGTTGAATTTGCAAAGTGTTTCTTTGAACCTGGAAAAATGACTGCACCTGCGTACAAGGAAATTATGGATAAAATTTCACCTGTCATAGAGCAGTTAACGCCAGAACAAAAAGAAGGGTTTTTGTTATTAATTAAGGACGTGATTTCAAATACCATGTTTTCAACTATGAATATATTCGATACAGAAAAGAATTATCAGCTTATCTATTCATGCGAAGATGAAAAAAGTATAAATTTACAGGAAGTTGCGGAAGATAACGATTATGGAAATGGATTTTTGAATGGTGAAGTTTTCAATTGGATAAATGACCTTACAAATGAGTAAAATCTGGCAGCATAAATAGCAATAAACTAGCAACAAAAATAATTAACTGAAGTGGTGGAATTGACAATCATAGTCGTTCCATCACTTTTTTAATAAAATGATTCAATTGAAAGCGCACAGGCGACTTTAATGCGTAAGCTTTGATGGATTAGGAGCAAGTAATGGTTAAAGAGAAGAGTATCGAATAGACAATAAGCCAAAGAACTGTATTAGCCGATAGGCAAGGTCTTAAGAAATATTAAAGAAAAAAGAAACAATATATAAGGAAGTAAAAGGTTTTTAAAAGATGAGATTTCTCGGTAGAGAAATGACCTACGTTTTCCATTTTACGTTATCCATTCTCAATTAAGCGAATCGAGAAGGAAAGTGATTAAAGAATTATTAGAGAGTTATAAAGGTTAGTGAATTTTAAAATTCTAGATACAAAATGTTTAAGAAAGTAAAAACATGTTATATAATAAAGGTAATAAACTATAGGTGGTGAATGTATGTTAAAAGGATTGCTAGACCCTAAAATTGATTTTGTTTTTAAGAAGATATTTGGATCAGAGAAGCATCCTAAAATATTGATATCCTTTCTGAATGCTACAATGAAGCCGGAAAGTCCAATAGTGAGAGTTGAGATAAAAAATACCGATATAGAAAAACATTTTTTAGAAGATAAATTTTCAAGATTAGATGTGAGAGCAGAAACAGATAAAAAGGAAATAATAAATGTTGAAATACAATTGAAAAATGAGTATAACATGATAAGAAGAAGTCTTTATTATTGGAGTAAATTATATGAAGAGCAACTTGGAGAAGGTGAAGATTACTCAAAGTTAAAAAGAACGGTATGTATTAATATACTTAATTTTAAATATTTGAAAAATGAAAGATTTCACAATGGATATAGATTAAAAGAAAAAGAAACTGGAGAAGAACTAACAGATGTTATAGAAATTCATTTTATAGAAATACCAAAACTACAAGATAATAGCGACGAAAAAGATATGTTAGTTGCATGGACAGAATTTTTAAAGAATCCTGAAAGTGAAAAAATCAGAGATCTAGAGATGAGCGTAGAAGAAATAAAAGAAGCAAAAGATGAACTAGTTAGAATAAGTAATGATAAAGAAGAAAGAGCCTTATATGAAATGAGAAGTAAAATTTTAAAAGATAAAATAAGTGCTTTGAATAAGGCAAAAGAAGAAGGCAGAGAAGAAGGGGAAATATTAAAAGCTTTGGAAATAGCAAAAAAACTTTTAGATATATTAGATGATGAAACTATATCTCAAAAGACTGGATTAGAAATTGAAAAGATAAAAGAACTTAGAAATAAATAAAAATATAATTTTATAGATTGATAAGAAACTAAAATGATACTATGATAAAATGGTAGTAACAGGTAATAAATCTGTTGCTACCATTAATTTTTGATAGAGTATTTGACGCACCTTTAGATAGATGGAGGAAAATGACATGATACTAAGAGAATTTGACCTAGATATTCCTAACATAGGAGATAAAAATAAGAGAGTAAAATTTAGAGATGAAATAAGATGTATTGCATCAATGTATGAAAGATACTTTAGTAAATTTAAGACAAAGAATTGCTGGAAGATATTAATAGAGTGTGTAGATATGGTCACAAATGAAAAGGTTAGAGATTTACTAGGTGCATATACAATACAAGTAAAATTTAATATTGATGAGTATTTTAAGTTATCAAATACTCAAAAAAAGAAGATAGTGCTTGAATGTTTAAAAGAAGGTATTGATAAGGTTTGTGATGAAATGAAATGGGAAAAATCACCCTTTGAAGAAGCATATAATAAAATTATTGAAAACAATTATGAGAACAATTGGACATGGAAAAAGCCAGTTAGAAATCCAACTAAAGAATACAAAGCAGAAGTTTTTTGTGAACATCATGTAGATGTTTTCAATATAAGTATTATTATAAAAAATTATAAAGGTGAAGAATTAATACGAAAAATGGTTAAAGATGAAAGACCAAATGAATTCAGTTACGTTTGGCACTTTGGTGAATTGAAATGGATCTCTGACAATGAGGTTGTCCTTATAAATCAAGATGGGAATGAGAGATGGAGTGTAAAAATATAAGTAATGTATAGTATTTTGTAATTTTTAATAAAGTGAAATCAGAAAAGATGAGTTAAAAGTGTATCATAACAGGTTATTTGTGCAATGGTTGTATTATTATGTAATATTATGATAAAATATACTGGTAAATAAAATATTTCAAAGGGGGAGAGTTTTATGAATGAGATTACATTAAAATATGATTATGGTATTAGATTTGGCAAAATACTTGCTGTAATAGGGGGAGCTTTTTCAGTAAGTTTATTAATGTCAATATTGGGGATACTTCCTGAATTTCCGTTAGTAAAAGATATGGGGTCATTTGGAAGGATTTCCATATTAGCAATTTGTTGTTTAATAACAGTATTGTGTTTTAATGGAGTAAGAAAAAAAACAGCAATAGTTAAAAGTATAGTACATAATGGTGAATTAGTAAAAGGTAGAGTGGTAGGTAAATATAAAGCAAAACATAGCATAACAATTGAATATGAATTTAATTATTCAGGTGAAAATCATAAAGGCTCAAGTTTTATCTCAAAAAAATATCAGTGTATTGGTTCATTGAGCAGTGGAAATGAAGTTGAAATACTAGCAATGAAAGATAACAACGGAAAGACTAAATCTATTTTGAAAAATGTATATTTTCAACTTGAATCAGTGTAATTAAAATTTATAGTATAATTGTATCAAAATAAATATTGGTGGTGAAGCTTACATTAGGAGCTACACCGCTTTTATTATTATGGAGATTATTTTTAAGAAATATTTTATTGGGTGTATAAGTATAGTTAATTAAGAGACTCAATAATAAAATTTAGTTATTAAGAAATTAGTATTATATAATTATTTATAAAAGTGTAATCAATAATGTATAGTCAATAGTATACTGATGAAGGGACAAATTTTTTCTAAATATTAGTTTATTATTATTTGAAAATAAGCAAACAATTATAATATAATTATGAAGGGGCAATATAATATTGTCTATGTTAAAACATAAAAATTAAATTTTATTTATATTGGAAGGGGAGAATTTTCAAAGTAAATAATTACATAATATTAAATGAAATATATAATATTTTATTAAAAGAAAGTTAACACACTGAACTAATAGTATATGTTATACTAGAATAACTAATTATTGAAAAGTTACTTTATAACAATTATTATTAGTTAGTTATCAAATTAATATTTACTCGGAGATGATGATGATATGGAGTTATGTTCAATATGTAACAAGAATTTAGCAGTTGTTTATATCAATAAATTTGAAAATGGTAAGAATGTAATGAAGGGAGTTTGCATGGATTGTGCAAAGACAATGGGACTTCCTGTTATGGATAAAATGATGAAGCAGCTAGGAATGACAGAAGAAGAATTTTCTATGGTTAATGATCAGATGAAAAATATGCTTGAGAATATGGATATAAGTGAAATAAATGAACAAATGCAGTCGATGATGAAGAATGTTGACTTAAATGAGTTAAAGGAAAGTTTAAAAGAAAGTGATATATCCGCAGATTTCTTAAGTGGGATGTTCCCTAAAATGTCTGTAAATGATGAAGATGAAGATGATGCTATGGAAATGGTAAACCTAAATAAAGAAGATAGAAGCAGTGCTGAAAATATTAAAGAACAAGATGATAATAAAAAAGGAAAGAAAAAGAAATCATGGCTTGGACCTAGAAAGAAGCATTTAGATAAGTATGGAATAAATCTTACTATGAAAGCTATGGATGGAAAAGTTGACAGAATAATAGGAAGAAACAGAGAAATTGATAGAGTTGTTCAAATTTTAAATAGAAGAAGCAAGAACAATCCTATTTTAATTGGTGAACCAGGGGTAGGTAAAACAGCAATCGCTGAAGGATTAGCTGTAAGAATTGTTGAAAAACAGGTTCCAGAAAAATTATTAAACAGTGAAATCTATTTATTAGATATGACTGCTGTTGTAGCAGGAACTCAATTCAGAGGACAATTTGAGAGCAGAATGAAGAATATTATTGATGAGGTTAAATCCTGTGGAAATGTTATTCTTGTAATAGATGAGGTCCACAACATAATGGGAGCTGGAGAAGTTCAAGGTGGAGCAATGAATGCAGCTAACATATTAAAACCTTCTTTAGCTAGAGGAGAAATCCAACTTATAGGAGCTACAACTACTGAAGAATATAGAAAGCATATTGAGAAGGATTCAGCCCTTGAGAGAAGATTCCAGCCTGTACTTGTAGAAGAACCTACTGTTGAGGAGAGTATTGAAATTCTTAAAGGAATTAAAGACTATTATGAAAATTATCATAAGGTAAGTATCTCAGATGAAGTTATAAAGAGTGCTGTAGAGCTGTCAAAGAGATATATTACTGATAGAAAGCTTCCAGATAAGGCTATCGATGTTATTGATGAAGCTGGTTCAAGAGCAAATCTTAAGAATAAAGGGCTTGTTGAGATTGAGGCACTTAAAGAAGAATATGATGCTTTAACTGAAAAAAGAGCTAAGGCAGAAGAAGATAAGGAATTTGAAAAGTCAGCTGAATACAAGGTTCAGATATGTAGAATAGAAGATAAAATTAAGAAGTTAGCTGAAACATGTTATGATGTTGAAATTACAATTGAGGATATAGCATATGTAATAGAGGCTTGGACTAAGATACCTGTAAATAGAATTACAGAAGAAGAAGCACAAAAATTATTGAGTCTTGAAAATAGACTTCATAAAAGAGTTGTAGGACAGGATAAAGCTATAAGCAGTATCTCAAAATCTATCAGAAGAAATAGATCTGGTTTTAGAAAGAAAAAGAAGCCATCTTCATTTATCTTTGTTGGACCAACAGGAGTTGGTAAGACAGAACTTGCAAAATCATTAGCATTTGAATTATTCGGTTCAGATGATGCCATGATAAGACTTGATATGTCAGAGTATATGGAGAAACATACAGCATCAAAGCTTATTGGAGCTCCTCCAGGATATGTAGGATATGATCAAGGTGGATTCTTAACCGAAAAGGTTAGAAGAAAGCCATACTCAGTTATTCTTTTAGATGAGATAGAAAAAGCTCACCCAGATGTATTCAATATGCTTCTTCAGATTCTTGAAGATGGAAGATTAACAGACAATCAAGGAAGAACTACCTTCTTTGAAAACTGTATAATCATAATGACATCTAATGCAGGAAGTAATATGAAAACAGCAAACATTGGATTCTCACACAGTGAGTATGATAAGCTTGAGAGTAAAGCACATAACGCACTTAAGCAAATCTTCAGACCAGAGTTCCTTAACAGAATAGATGATACAATTGTCTTTACTGCATTAAATAAAATTGAACTTAAGGATATCATAGAGCTTATGATTAAAGAAGTTAAAGATGAAGCTAAAGATAATGATATTTCAATAGATGTTGAAGAGAATGTTAAAGAGTTCATACTTGAAAAAGGATATGATGAGAAATATGGAGCTAGACCTCTTAGAAGATGTATCGAAAGAAATATCGAGGATGTTATTGCTGAAGAATATTTAAAAGGAAATGTTAAGAGCGGTGATAGTATTAAACTGGAAATGAAAGATGAAAAAGTTAAGGTAGTTAAATAAATTTAAAGCAGTGATCTTAAATGGGTCACTGCTTTTTTTATGGAATATTATGGGTAGAGGTGTTTGAAGGGATTTAGTGAGATAGTTCTCTTTTTTAAAATGATGTTGAAAAGTGTGCAAGCTATCAATTGATTTAGGTAGTAGATCTATTTATATATTAATAAATAAAAAAGTGAGATAGTTCTCTTTTTTAAAATGATGTTGAAAAAGTACAAGATATAATAAGTACAAGCAATACATAACATAAATTTGGTAAGGGGTCTTTAAATTTAAAACTTTGTACAATTAAACTTGAATTTTATTAACCAGAGGTTTGTCCGATTGAATACTTTAATTTTTCAACATTTTCTTAAAAAAGAGAGATATCTATAAAAAACTAAAACGAAAACTACAGACCAAATTATGTAAAATAATAAGTAATAAAATTATTGTTAACTTAAAATTTAAGCAAGGTTGACAATTGTAAAAGAATAATGTAATCTAAGGTTAATTGTATAATATAAATTGTAGTGTATAACTATAAGAGTGAGGTGGCACTTTCTATGAAGGGATTTATTAAGGAGCTAAGAGATAAAATTTTAAATGGATATTTTATAAATGAAGAGGAAGCTCTTAAGATTATTAACATTGATGAGAGTGATGAGGATACAATAGAGGTTTTACTTCAATGTGCAAATGATATTAGAAAAAAATTCGCTGGGAACAAAGCAGATCTATGCTCTATAATGAATGGGAAATCAGGCAGATGTTCAGAGGATTGTAAATATTGTGCTCAATCAGTACATTATAATACAAATGTGTGTGAGTATGGATTAATTAATTACGAGGATGTTTTGGAAAGAGCAAAAGAGGTTGAAGCACAAGGAACCCATAGGTTTTCACTTGTAACTAGTGGTAGAGGGATTGAGAGTGAGGAAGAGCTTGATGCTTTAGTTAATATATACTCCAGATTAAAAAAAGATACTAATCTTAAGTTATGTGCGTCTCATGGAATCATAAACTATGATCAGGCAGTGAGATTGAAAGAGGCTGGAATATCAATGTATCACCATAATGTTGAGACAAGTGAAAGTTATTATGGGGAGATATGTACAACTCATACATATGAGGATAGAGTAAATACTATAAAGGATATACAAGAAGCAGGGATTGACCTTTGTTGTGGAGGAATTCTTGGACTTGGAGAGAAGAGGGAAGATAGAGTTAGCATGGCATTTGAGATAAGAGGATTAGGTGTAAAATCAGTACCACTAAATGTTTTAAATCCTATAAAAGGTACTCCTTTAGGAGGTAATCCTGTGTTATCACCCAATGAGATTTTAAAGACTATGGCACTCTTCAGGTTTGTAATTCCAGATGCATATATAAGATATGCTGGAGGAAGAATGGCCTTAGGAGATAAGCAGTATAAAGGTTTTGCAGGTGGGGTTAATGCAGCGCTTACAGGAAATTATCTCACTACAGTAGGAAGTAATGTGGATAATGATAAAGAGATGATAACTTGCTCTGGACTGGAGATTTAAAAGAAATGTAGAATTGAGAATGTAGAATGAGTGACATTTTTCTTCGAGAAATTTCAATATTATATTCATTAAAAAAAGGCCTTTGGCCTTTTTTTATAAGATAAAATCAATACATTGAGGCTTTAGTTTATAAACAACGTCTTTTCTTTCAACTATAACCTGTAATTTCTCTCTAATTCGTTTATTTTCAATAATTTTATTAAGTAATTCTTTAGTAGGATTTATTGCAACAGGATAACCAACTGATTTAAACATAGTGTAGTCACCTGTAGTATCACCATAAGCATAACTTTGAGAAAGATCAATATCATATTTCTGTACGAAAAAGTCTATTGCATTTTGCTTGTTTACACTGTCCCACATTGGTTTTATTTCACCAGTATAAATATCTTGATCATTAAGTATATAGTTTGAACCGATAAAGTCATGAAAGTCATATTTCGTTGCCATTTCTTTTACTAGTTCTTGTGGGCTACCTGAGATAGTTATGATAACATGACCTTGTTCTTTGTGCCATTTAATCATATCTCTTGTATAGGTGTAAACTTTATCACCTTTTTGTTTTATGATTAGCTTTGCTATATGATCTATTTGAGATCTGTGAAGACCAATTATAGCTTCGGCATAAATTTCTGCCATCTTTATAAGGTAATGGTCGTAGTTTCCTATTCTTTTATCCCATTTTGTGTAGTGAGGGCGTACTTCTTTGTACCATCGTTCAGATTCTATTATTTCACTTCTTATAAGTTTTTTAAATAATTCTGTTATTAGTCCTTCTCTATATAGCGTACCATCAATATCGAAAAACGCCGCAATCTTCTTTTGCATGTTCTCATCTCCTTTAAATGATCAATATCAACCATTGAGTTGAATAATCTAATAGATATCATACCGCGAATTTTAATTTATGCATGTTCCATAATCTCAGTGTTTCAGTGAGTTATGGACTTGCTTAAATTAATTAATGAGCTGAGATATCTTAAGTATAGAGTTTCCATAAATTAATGTCTATATTAATAAAGTATTCTACTATAATTTGTAATGAATTTCAATGGTTATATATTATCATTGTATTTTAGATATTTTAAAATGTGAAAAGCAGAATAAAGGGTAAATAAAAAAGCTTAAGAAAAAAATGCACATTTGTACATCATTTTCTCAAGCTTATATTTAAAAATATTAGTCGTCATAGTTATCCATGAAAGAAATCTTTTCTCCACCAGTCTTGTATCCAAGTATAGCATCAAGATTAACATTACATGCAGATTTAAAGATTGATTTATCAACATCTGCAAAAGTTTTCTTCATTTCTGCAATAAGGTCTTTAATCTCTTTTCTTTTACTTGAAGTTTTTCCAGCTGCTACTACACAACCACAGTTCATTGTGAATAAACCATTATTTTGTGTAAAGCGTTTTATATTATCTTCTTCAATATAATAAAGTGGTCTTATAAGTTCCATATCATTAAAATTAGTTGATTTTAATTTAGGCATCATTGTTTTAAAGTTTCCTGAATAAAGAACATTCAACATAGTTGTTTCAATTACATCATTAAAATGATGTCCAAGAGCCATTTTGTTACATCCAAGCTCTTCAGCTTTCGCATATAATGCTCCTCTTCTCATTCTTGCACACATATAGCAAGGGTACTCCTTAGCTATAGTATCAACAATATTAAATATATCAGCTTTAAAGATCGTTACAGGAATGTTTAGGTATTCACAGTTACTGATTAATAATTCTCTATTTTCTTCGTTGAATCCAGGGTCCATAGCAATAAATTCAAGGTCGAAATTAACCTGACCATGTCTTCTTAACTCTTGAAAACATTTTGCTAAAAGAAGACTGTCTTTACCTCCGGATACTGTTACGGCAATTTTATCTCCATCTTGAATCATATCAAAATCTTTAATTGCTTTGATGAATTTCGTCCAGATTTCTTTTCTATATTTTTTAATTATACTTCTTTCAATCTCTTTTAATGGTTTTCTTTCGCTAAAAGGGATCAGTACTTCACAGCCGCTCCCCGCTAATTTACTCATATAATATCACCTCTCCAAGTTTATATTATAACAACTTTTATATCATTTGTCTTCATGAAATAATAACCGAAAAACAAGTGTTTACAGTTATTTTCCTATTTAACACCCAAATCTATTGACAACGCTAATAGAATATGATATTCTTTAGCAGTAGGGACTGATAATTCATATCAATTAGAAATGAAAATGGTTCTTAAATAAGTGAGAATAAGGTGATTTTATGTTGTTTTCAAAAGCAAGAAAAGGTGGTTCAATATTTTCATCAAAAGCTATACAAGAAGGAACATTCTTACTGTCAAAAGCCCAGATAGGACAAACTTTTACGGTGAAAAGTGTTGAAGGTAAAGAAAAAACAAAAAAATTCCTGTTCACTTTAGGGTGCTTTGAGGGAGAAAAAATTACTCTTATTTCTAAATTAGCAGGAAACTATGTTATTAATATAAAAGATAGCAGATATGCGATTGATGAGAAAATGGCAAAGACAATCGTACTAGATGCATAATTTATAGGTATTGTTACTATATTTAATTAGATATTATTCTATAATATGCTATTTATCATAGCATATTATATTTAGGAAAAGTAGTGATAATGGTTATCAATATCGGTAAAGAAAAGGAGGAGATTACATAATGAAAATAGCATTAGCTGGTAATCCTAATTCAGGGAAAACCACATTATTTAATGGTATTACAGGTAAGACTGAGTTTGTTGGAAACTGGGCCGGGGTTACTGTAGATAAGAAAGAGGCAGAGCTTAGAAAGAAATATAGAGTTAAGGGTGAAGATATTAGCATAGTTGACCTTCCAGGTGCGTATTCTATTTCACCATTTACTGGTGAGGAAGCTGTTACTAGAGATTTCATATTGCAGGAAAATCCAGATGTAATAATTAACATTGTAGATGGAGCTAATATTAGTAGAAGTTTATTTTTCACAACGCAGCTTTTAGAACTAGGGATTCCTGTTGTAATTGCTTTAAACAAAACAGATGTAGTAAACAGAAGAGGGGATGTTCTTGATTCAAAAGTATTAGGTAAAGAACTTAATTGCAAGGTTATTCAAACAACAGCTACTTCAGAATCGGGATTAAGAGATTTAATAAATGAGGCTGTAAAGTTAGGGAAGGATAAGAAGAAACAAGCAGCACCTGCTTTTAAAAATGATAATATTGAAGATTCGGATATGGCAAGACAGAGATACGTTGATGGAATCGTTGAAAAATGTTTATTTAAGAAAAGAGATGCTAGTGAAGTTACTTTTTCTGATAAGGTAGATAGAATTGTAGCACATAAATGGTTAGGATTACCTATATTCTTCTTTGTTATGTGGGCTGTGTTCGCATTCTCAATCGAAGGATTAGGTGGTTATTTATCAGGGTATTTAAATGATGTAATTTTTGGTGAGGTAATACCAAATGCAGCAAATAGCTTCTTTGAAGGATTAGGAATTAGTCCTCTATTACAAGCTCTTATTGTAGATGGGGCTATTGGTGGTGTAGGTGCGGTTATTGGTTTCTTACCATTAATCATGGTATTATTCTTCTGTTTAGCTCTTCTTGAAGACTGCGGATATATGGCAAGAGTTGCTGTAGTAATGGACAGATTCTTTAAGAAGATTGGATTATCTGGTAAATCAATAATTCCTATGATAGTTGGTTCAGGATGTGCTATTCCAGGAGTTATGGCAACAAGAACAATTGAAGATATAAATGAAAAGAGAATGACTACTATTCTTACACCATTTGTACCTTGTGGAGCGAAACTTCCAATCATTGGTCTTTTCGCAGCTGTATTCTTCCCAGGGGCATCATGGGTTGGTCCAACTATGTATATTATTGCCATTGCAGTAATTGTAATTGGAGGACTTATATTAAAGAAAATTTTTGTTTGGGAAAACACTTCTTCATTCATATTAGAACTACCTGAATATAAAATGCCTAGTTTATCACATGCAATTGTTCAAATGTTTGATAAAGCAAAAGGATTTATTTATAAAGCAACAACAATCATACTTGTGTGTAATACTTTAGTATGGTTTGCACAAGCATATAGCTGGGGATTACAGCCGGTTGATGATCAAAGCTTAAGTATTTTAGCTTCATTAGGGAAAATTATAGCTCCAATTTTAATTCCATTAGGATTTGCTGGTTGGCAATTAGCAGCAGCATCAATAACTGGATTTATTGCTAAAGAAAATGTTGTAGCTACATTCGCAGTAGTTTTAGCTGTAGCCACAGAAGACGCATTACATTTACCAGGTGGAGTTTTAACAGAGTTCTTTAATCCTGTAACTGGATTTGCGTTCCTTGTATTTAACTTATTCACACCACCTTGCTTCGCTGCTATGGGAGCAATGAATGCAGAAATGGGATCTAAAAAGTGGTTGTTCAAAGGTCTTGCATTCCAATTCAGTGTAGGATATGTACTAGCTATGTTAGTAACTCAAATTGGTTCATTAATAGTATATGGTACACCAGCAGCAGGTTTTGTTCCAGCTATAATAGTAGCAGTAGTTGTAGTGAGTTATCTTATTTTCGCTATTAAGAAAGCAGACGCAAAACGTCAAAATTTAGGAGTTGAGATTTAATGGGTAATGTTGCTAATATAATTGTAGGTTTAGTTTTTGCAGGAATAGTAATATTTGCTTTTAAGAAAGCTCGTAATGATATGAAAAATAATAAATGTGGTGGATGCAGTGGCTGTTCTAAAAAAAACAAATGCCATATGTAATAAATAACACATATAAATTTAACCTTCATAATAATAATCTTAATTGGTTATTATTATGAAGGTTTTTTATTAATTAAATTTATTGTATTCATTCAATGTTAAGTTAGTAGGAATAAATAATGGAAATAAAAATAATATATGACATGCTGCTGTCATAATATAACTTTTATAATAATGAGTAAATAGATAAGGAAAATTATTAACTAATTAAATATTTTTATGGGGTGAGGGTTAAATGAAAAGTGATGTACTACTAAAAATAACAAAAACTCAATTTGATTTAGCATTTTCTATGTTAGAGCAAATGATTGAAAAGTGTCCTGATGATTTGTGGAATGAGAAAAAAGGAGGATATGTTTTTTGGCAGCAATTATTACATGCTTTTACTGGAACTAATTTTTGGTTAAGGATGAAGAAAGAAAAGTTTGTAGAGCCTTTTGCAGATAAAAAAGTATATCCTGAATTGGAGCATGATCCTGAAAATCAATTAACCAAAGAAGATTTAATTGAATATAAGAATCAAGTTAAAGAAATTGCTGAAGCTTTTTTTGCTGATAAAGATGATGAATGGCTTCAAGAGAGTTCTATATTATATAATAAGATTAAAAACTTGGATGTAGTATTCATGCAGGTTAGACATATTCAATATCATGTAGGATATTGTAATAGCATTTTAAAAGAGAACAATCGAGAAGTTGTAGAATGGATAGATTATTATGGAGAGTAACATAGAGTTGGCACACAATTAGGATATTCAATTACATTACAATATGAGGGGATAGGTAATAAAGATGAAAAGTGAATTAGAAAAGGTTGCTATTGAATATGGGGATAGGGTAAAGGTTATTTCAATAGAACACTTAAAAGAACTAAATGATATTATAGATAATTTCAAGGAGAAAGCAGAACTTAATAATTTTCAAAAATGGATTATTAATAAATTATACCAGTTTGAGACACCTGAATATGATTACAAAGTTAATTCTATTATACTTCTTGCTATTCATCATCCATTTTATGCCAAGGTTGATTTTCATAAAGATGGAGAAAAGAAGACTTTTTTTAGTTTGGTACGTTCTGATTTTAATAAAGCAGAAGACTATTTAAGAAAATATGTAGAGGAAAAAGGATATTCTATTAAGCCTGCTAAGAATTTGCCATTAAAAAGATTAGGGGCACATAGTGGATTGGCTAAGTATGGACGTAACAATATTACATATGTTGATGGTTTAGGAAGCAATTTTTCATATGCAGCATATTTTTCAGATATGATATGTGAGGAAGATACATGGGGAGAAGTGAAAAATGCAGAGGTCTGCAATAAATGCAACTTGTGTATTGAAAAGTGTCCCACAGGAGCTATTTTAAAGGATAAATACTTAATAAATAATAAAAAATGTTTATCATATATTAATGAGGGGCCTGGCAAATTTCCAGCATGGATTCCTGCAACAGCACATCACACATTGTATGATTGTTTAATATGTCAACGTACTTGTCCTATGAACTATGAACAGCTAGATAATTTTATTGAATCTATATCATTTACAGAAGAAGAAACTAATATGCTGTTAAAAGGAGAGCCTATAGAAACTTTTTCTACTGAATCTAAAAGAAAAATATATATGCTTGGATTAGATGACTGGTATAAAGCAATTCCAAGAAATTTGAAGACTTTATTTGAGCTAGAAAATTTGATTAATACTAGTGTGAATTAGCAGGAGTTGAACCTTTATTAACTTAGCTCTAATTGATTTTGTAACAGAGAATATAATTTCTATAGCACAAGCGTATGTAAATCCCACTAAAAATTTACCATATTTAAACTATGCTGATGATTGTCCAGTAGGATTTATTATGCTGCGTGATGATTTGTGGGTAAAAGAACTTCATAATTATACTTGGAGGATTATAATTGTCAGCCGTTAGACTTTGAAAAAGAAGGAAATACAATTTAGTATTGATGTGTTGCCTTAATATAGAGGAAAGGTACCTTTTTATTGAACCTCAGTGTCTCATATAAGTTGTAGGAATATTGATATAAATGCTGTTTTTTTCCCCGCACTGGCAGAAGTATATTCAATAAAATTAGATGATTAAGTATAATAATATATTAGTGGATTTTGCCTAGGAGATTCGCCACCACCAGACAATAAACCGTACTGAAGAAATTCAGTACGGTTTTAAAGTTCTTTCATATTATATTTATGAATTCTTCATTCAGTTTCTTTTTAGCCTTTTCATTTCTTGATAATAATTCCAGCCTTTAAAAGTTATCTTTTATAGTTTTCAATAATTTATTTTGCACTTTTATATAAGAGTATGCTAATATTTTAGATAATAATTGATAAAGACGATGTATTCCTTTTATGCTTAGTTGGTAAAAGAATACTAAATTTTTTATGAAAGATATTTGTTGTTTATAATAACTTTTTACTATTCAGTAAAAAAATAATTATTTCATTTGGAGGAATATATGAGACTTGTTAGTGTCTACTGCTTAAAAGGGAATGAAATCCTTGGAAGGCAAATTTATGATGAATTCGACCGGGTTTTACTTAATGCTGGAGTAAAATTAAAACCTTATTATATTGAAAAAATCAAAGAAATAGGAATTAATTCAGTATACATTGATGATGATATATCAAAAAATGTGATTATTGATGAAACTATTTCTGAAAAGACAAGGCAAATGAGTAAACGGGCTGTTAAGGATATGATTGAAAGATACTGTCGGGAAGGAAAAACTGATAATAGTAGTGTTATGAACTCAGTTAACGCTGTCATTGAGGATGTACTTTCAAATAAAAATGTTTTGATAAATATTACTGAAATAAGCGCAGGTGATAACAATATTTATTCCCATTCGGTAAATGTTTGTGTATTGTCTACAATAATAGGAACTCATATGGGATACAGTATGTTAAAGCTTAAAGATATTGCTGCAGGGGCATTATTACATGATATAGGTAAAATAAAAATAATGAATGATAAGAAACTTATAGCAGATTTTAAGACTAAGGAAGAATTAGATGAATATATTAGATTAATGCATCCAAAGGTTGGTTATGATTTTTTAGGAGATCAATATGTTTGGAATGCATTTGTCAAGGTAGTTGCATTAATGCATCATGAAAGAAGTGATGGTAGTGGATATCCTTTAAATTTAAAAGATAATGAAATAAATCAAATTGCAAAGATAGTATCTATATGTGATGTGTTTGATAATTTGATATCAGGTAGAAATTCTGAGAAAGGTAAATCTGTGCAAGAGGCTATTGAATATCTTATAGGTATGAGTAACATTTATTTTGATGCAGAAATAGTTGCTAAATTTACTAATAACATAGCTGCTTTTCCAACAGGAAGTGGAGTTATTCTAAGTTCCAATGAAAAGGGGTTAGTAGTAAAGCAAAACAATTCAATGCCTTTGAGACCAGTGGTAAAAGTTATATATGATAAAGATGGAAAATTACTTTTAGAACCTTATGAAATTGATTTATTAAAAGACTTAACTCTTTTTATTTCAAAGACCTGTGAATTTTAAATTAAGGGAGGATTTTATGAGTGGTGAAGGTAACTACATAAATATTAAGTATTCCAATGATTGTCTGAAACTAATTAATGATACTTTTCAAAAGTTTTTAATTGTAGATAGTATTAATTATCAGGTTGAATTAAAAAAAGCATTGGAGAAAATTGGTGTGTTTTTTGATTTGGATAGAAGTTATATCTATTATTTTTCTAATGACCCTACTTTGATGCAAATAGAATGTCAATGGAATAAGAAAGATATAAGACCAAAAAGAGAAACACAGGAGGAAGAGGTAGTTTATGCTCTTCCGTGGTTAATCAGGGAGATAAAGAATAATGATTTTGTTGTAATAAATAATATGAATGAATTTCCTTCAGAAGCGGTATTTGAAGCAGAAGTTTTTTTAAAGGAAGGAATAATGTCTTCTCTTATAGTTCCATTGAAAAGTGAAAATATGTTAATTGGATTTGTAGGATATGAAAGTTTATCAAAGCCTATTACATGGGAAGAGGATCAAATCAAGATATTAAAAGATGTTTCAAAGGCTTTTTCACATGCAAGAGCAAGGATTGCAAAGAAAGAAGAATATGAATCAATAATTAATGGACAAGCGATTTTACTTAATAATTCTAAATCACAGATTTGGGCTTTAAGTAATGTTACTTCTTATGCAACAGTTAATGAAGCTCATGCAAAGTTTTTTGGTAAGAAGAAAAGCGAGTTAGAATATCAGGATTTATATGATGTATTTGATATAGATACTGCAAATAAGCTTTCAGCAAATAATTGGGAGTTGTTTCGAAAGAATGAACCAGCAGAAAAAGAGCTTGAGATAAAGAATTGTAAAGGTGAAAATAGGCTACTTAATATTAAAAGTAAGCCTCAAAGAGATGAAACAGGTAATATTAAGTATCTTATTTGTACTGCTGAGGACATTACAGAGCAGAGGTTGGCGGAAAGGGAATTATACAAGGCAAAAGAACAGGCAGAAGCAGCAAATATAGCAAAGAGTCAGTTCCTAGCAAATATGTCTCACGAAATAAGAACACCAATGAATGGAATATTTGGATTTCTTGAATTGTTGCAGTCAACTAATTTGTCTTTAGAACAAAAAGAGTTTATACGTGAAGCAAAATCTGCTTCAGAGGTATTATTACATATTATTAACGATATATTGGATTTTTCAAAGATAGAAGCTAGAAAATTAACTATGGAAAAAATTGGGTTTAATTTAAGAAATACTATTGATGATGCTATTTCTCTTCTTGCCCCTAAAGCTGCAGAAAAAGGCCTTGAAATTTATACTATGATTAAAGCAGGTGTTCCAGAAGATGTTATTGGAGATCCATCAAGACTTAGGCAGATATTAAATAATCTTATAAGTAACGCAGTAAAATTTACCGAACGAGGTGAAATTTCTGTTATAGTTGATTGTTTAGAGGAAGAAAATGAAATAGCCGTACTTAGCTTTGAAGTAAAGGACACTGGAATTGGAATTTGTAAGGAGCATATTAATACAATCTTTCAATATTTTAGTCAGGCAGATGCGTCTACAACTAGAAAGTATGGAGGAACAGGACTTGGACTTGCCATATCTAATGAATTGGTGAAAATGATGGGCGGTGAAATTAATGTTGAAAGTATACTAGGGGAAGGGTCTACATTTAAATTTGATGTGAGATTGAAGATTGCTAAAGGACCTTTAAAACAGAAATTTGCCTTTGAAAAGCTTCAAGGTGTGAATATTTTGATTGTTAATGATAATGAGAATAATAGAAAAAGTGTTAGCTCATATCTTCAAGGAACTGGCTTAAAGGTATTTGAGGCAAAGGATGCTGCCAGTGCCATTACAACAATTCTTTCAAATGCAAATACAAAAAATAAAATAAGTGTCGCTATTATAGACTATCAAATGCAGGATATGAGTGGTTATGAACTTGCAACTACATTAAAAACAATACCTTTAGCAAAGGAGATTAAGCTAATACTTCTAGCCTCACTGACTCAAAAAGGAGATGCAAAGGTTGCAAAAGAATATGGATTTTCATCGTATTTGGGTAAACCTGTAAGAAGAGATGATTTACTCGGTTGTATTGCTATATTATTAGGGTTGAAAAAAGAAGAAGAAAAAGAACAACAGCTTATAACCAAACATATAGTTAAAGAAGTTAAGAAAGCATTAAAACCGAGAATTTTATTGGTTGAAGACAATGAAATGAATCGTAAAATAGTTATAGGTATGCTTAAATCCCATGACATGACTTGTGATGTAGCAATGAATGGTAGGGAAGCATTAAACGCAGTATCAGAAAAAGATTATGATGTTGTTTTTATGGATTGCCAGATGCCAGTAATGGATGGGTATGAATGTACAAATAAAATAAGGTTGTTTGAAGGTGATAAAAAACATACTACAATTATTGCAATGACTGCTAATGCTATGGAGGGTGATTACGAAAAGTGTATTGAAGCTGGTATGGACGACTATATTAGCAAGCCTATTAATTTTGATACTATGTTTAACATGATAGAAGCCAATATTAAAGAAAAAGAACTTGTGACCGAGTATAATAATATAATAGAAAATAATATTGATTATTTTGTTCAAACCACAGGACTAAAAAGAGATGATGCAAAAGAAATACTAGAAGAGTATATAAAATATCTACCTAATTTATTGGAAGATATTTACGATGCAATAGATAACTATGATTTTAATAAATTAGCGAGAATAACCCACGAGTTAAAGGGGTCCTCCGGAAATTTCAGAATAATTTCTATTTATGAATTAGCAATCAAGTTAGAGGAGGCAGCTTTGAAACAGGAAAAAGATGAATGCTCTAGACTTTTTGTTAAAATAAAAGATTTGCTTCACTAAGGTGTCTTAAAAAATCACAAATGTAAAGGAGTTTTTAATATGAAAAAGATATTAATAGTTGATAATTCATCCTATATGAGAATGTTTGTAAAAAAGATTATTGAAAAAGGTGGTTTCCATAACATATTAGAGGCAGCAGATAAAGAGGATGCAATAGAGAGGTTTAAAATTGAAAAACCAGATATTGTGATTTTGGATTTAAACATGTCTGAGTCTACGATGGATGGGATTGATGTATTAACGGATATAATGAAAATTAATCCTGAAACAGTTGTAATTATTATGTCTGCAGTAAAACACGAAAATGTGAAAAATGAATGTATAGCACTAGGAGCTAAGAGCTATCTTAGCAAACCTTTTGATACGGAAATTTTATTAAGGACTTTAGAAGAGTATAAATAAGATTATATAAATATTTCTTGGGAATATACCAAATTGGTGGATTAGGGATACTGCGATTCGCCTCCACCATATAACACCACGACTTTTTGGTCGTGGTTTTTTTATTTAATATTTTGGTTAAATAGGGGTGAACGGTATCCTATAGAGCAATGAACAGCAAATAGAAGAAGAGTGCATTTTCCTAATCCGCCATCATTTGACAAATTAATCTAGCGATTATAATATTGTTATGAGAATATGTATTTGCTGTAGAGAGAAACATGCAATAAATTGGCGAAAATTTACATCGAAATTGAAGAGAAATTCATAGATTAAATTAATTGCTAAGTATTGACTAGTTTGTGGAGGGATGAGCTCATTGAAAAAACAAATTGAAAAAAAAGAACTATTGAAGTTATATTTATGGACTTTAAGCTATTTTAAACCATTCATATTACACACTCTTGTATATGTTCTATGTGGCGGTGTAATGATTTGGGGTGAATTGATGATCCCTCGTCGAATGGGATATCTAATTGATTATGTTCTTCCACTTAAAAGTATCAATAGCCTGATCAATCAAATGTTATTTCTATGTGGCATTGCTGTATTGATTTTAGTTGCAAAATCGATATTTAACTTTTTAGAACTTATTATATCTAATAAAATTATTAAGAATCAACAGACTGATTTAATGTTGAAGTTACAACAACTAGGGTTTTCATATTACGAGAAAGTACCTACTGGACAAATTCTATCTTTATTTGAGAATTCAGTAAAAGAGATACAAAAAACATATACGTTTTTGTTTCCCCATTTCATTTACAGTTTAGCGCAATTTATTGTACCATCAATTATCTTAATTCTCAGTGAACCTATATTTTTTGTTGCTGCAATGATTGGAAATATCATTTATGTCTTTCTAAATCAAAGTGCCAATAAAAAAATACATTATTATTTAGGTGTTGAAACAAAAGCTGCACAGGTATCACAGCAATCATTGTATGATGCGATTGCGTCTACAACTGAACTAAAGGCAATGGGCAGTAAAGATTGGTTTATAAATAAGACAACAGAAGACTTCAACCAATTTAGAATTCCCAGGATGTGGTCAATTTTTTGGAGACATTTTAGATATACAACCGTGGGACTGACATTGACAATTTCTATCGTACTCTTTTACTTTTATGGCTTGGATTTACTAAGAAATGGTGAGTTACTACTTGGTGAATTCATTGGATACAGTTTCCTAATGGGACTGGTTTCTAGAGGTTTTTCAGTATTCTTTTACATTATTCCAGCTCAGTATCATGCATTAAATTATGCAAAGGATTTACATGAATTTATGCATTTAGAACCAGATGTTGTGGAACTAGAGAGCAGTTGGGATTCCCAAATAGATAACTTTAATGTTGAATTTAAAAATGTCTCATTCTCATATAATGAGGAACAACCAATTATAGACAATGTATCTTTCATAATTCCTGCAGGAAAAAAGACTGCAATTGTTGGTGAAAGTGGTAGTGGCAAGTCTACACTACTAAAACTCATCGGTAGATTTTATGATGTAAATGAAGGTGAAATCTCAATCGGTGGATATGATATTAAACAGTTGAAGTTAAATGATTTAAGGAAAAACTTTGGCTATGTATTCCAAGATACTTATCTATTTAATATGTCGATTAAAGAGAATATCAAGTTTGGAAAACCGGATGCAACAGATGAAGAAGTGATACAAGCTGCTAAACGTGCCAGTGCCCATGAATTTATTCTAGAGACAGATGAGGGGTATGACACTTTGGTGGGAGAACGTGGTGTTCGTCTATCAGGTGGTCAAAAGCAACGTATTTCAATTGCTCGTATGTTATTGAAGGAACCGCAGATTATTCTTTTGGATGAAGCCACATCAGCATTAGATACTGTTACGGAATCATCTGTTAAAAAATCTTTACATGAGTTATCTGAGGGGAGAACGGTAGTGACAGTAGCACATAGACTATCAACAATTATGGAATATGATTCTATTATAGTTCTTGAAGCAGGTAAAATCGTTGAACAAGGTACTTATCAACAATTGATGGATATGAAAGCACAGTTTTATAAGCTGGTAATGAGAGGTGTTGAAAATGAGGTCTAGTATGTCATTTATACTTAAATATATCAATAAGAAACGTTGGTTTGTTTTAGGATATTTGGCTCTTTTTTTAGAATGTATAACCCCGATTGTTGCTGTTTTATTGCAACGTGATTTAATTGATAAAGTGTTTATTGATGGGCAGTATCAAAAATTTTGTAAGCTAATTATACTATATGCAATTTTCTTTTTTGGACCTAAGTTATGGTTTACAGTTAGAAAGGTTACTTTTTTTCACATTAGTTATCATCTACAAATGGCTTTGACAAATAAGTTTCTTATGAAAGTTTATGAATTGCCAGCTGAAATTTTTAATAAAGAGCATATAGGTAAACTATTAAACAATATTAGAAATGATATTACCGATGCCAGTGATATAGCTGTTAATCAATTACTATCAGAGTCAATGAAAATTATACTGACAATAGTGTTTTTGTCTTGTTCAATAGCATACATAAATTTTACAATGCTGTTTGTTGTAATAACTGTAGCTGTTATATATTACTTTTTACTTCATAAGTTTGGAGAAAAAACTAAGCAATATTCACAGAAAGTGAGAGAGGAAAAGGCAAATGTCTCAATTACTATTGAAGAAAGTATATCAGCAGTAAGAGAAATCGTAGCATATAATCGTCAGGATTGGCAGATGAGCAAGTTTGAGAATAAGTTTCAAAATTATTTTAAGGCGGTTATTAAGGAAAGTTTATATAAAGTTAAAATACTGTTTGTAAGCGACCCCTTTCTCTATGGCACAAAACTAATTGTTATTTTATTCGGTGGTATGAGTGTTATTTCAAGTAATGTTTCTTTAGGAGAATTTGTTGTAAGTTTTACATTGGTTGATCAATTGGTAACAGAGCTTGGACAATTATTTCAACAGGGTTTAACAGGCAAGAAACTAGTGGCTTCTGTTAATTGCATTCAATCTGTAATGTTCAAGGAAAGTACTAAACTTGGGACGTTAGATTTTGATGGCCATATTAATTCAATTGAGTTTAAAAATGTAACATTTAGCTATTCAGTGGATTCAGATCCAGTGCTTAATAACCTATCCATTGATTTTCCAATTGGTAAGAAAATTGCTCTTGTTGGTGAAAGCGGTAGTGGGAAATCGACCATTGCGCAATTGCTACTAAGGGTGTACTCACAGGAAAAAGGAGAGATTTCTATCAATGGTGTTCCTGTTAACAATTATGGAGAACAATATCCAGATAAAATTTCAGTTGTTTTTCAGCAACCACATTTTTTACCATCATCCGTTAAGGAAAATCTAGTATTTGATAAAGACTATGATCAATTAGAAATTGAAAGTGTATGTAAAGAAATGCTATGCCATGATTTTATTCAAGAATTTCCTAAACAATATGATACAGAAGTTGGTGAGCGTGGAACGACCTTATCGGGCGGACAGAAACAACGTCTTGCCTTATCACGGGCTCTTTTGAAAAATACAGAAATACTTATTTTGGATGAAGCTACTTCTGCACTAGATACTGAAACAGAATATCTTGTTCAAAAGAATATTGATAAATTAAGAAAGGGAAAGACAACAATTATTATCGCCCATAGATTATCTACAATCCATAATGCAGATGTTATCTATGTATTAGATAAAGGGAATGTTGTTGCCCAAGGAACACATGAGACTTTGATGTCTGAAAGTCCTATATATATAAAATTATATACTTATCAACAAGTGAGTTAATAAGTACTCATAAAACTTTTCTTTGGCATTGAATAAAAAAGCTAATAAGCAGAAACTCTTTGTAAATAACTCCTTTGAGAGTAACTTGTTTTTAAATATTATATACAAGATGATTTAGTAGCAACTACAAAAATAACGCCCAGTATAAGGGCGTTATTTATTTTTATTCTTAAATTCTTCTTTAAATGGTTGAGAATTATCTCTTTTACCTGTATGAGATGGAAATTTTTCTTTTGTTACTTCATTTTTTGAAGGTTTAGTTTCCATACGTGGATCTTTAGGCATAATAAATTCCTCCTTATACAATATTGAATTTATTATTTGTACAAATGAATTTATTTATTCTTTAATCCTACTATAGATAATATCTATAGTTACTCTATAATTCATCAAAAAACACAATTTGTATTGTAAAGGTTTGTATAATAAAATGTACCATGGTGGACTATAATATTTAAAATATTTAGTTAATTTAATTAATATTTATTAGAGGCGGGATATGTGATGTTTGAAATAATAAAACCAGATGAAATGACACCTAGAGAGAGGATGGATGCTTTTGCTCAGGGAAAGGATATGGATAGAATTCCTTGTAGTCCATTCTTAGGAGAAAGTTGTGCACCAATTTTTGGTCATTCAATTGCAGAACATAATCATTCAATAGAAGCAATAGTTAACACTGCAACAGGTAGTTTTGAGATGTTTAGACCTGACAGTATTGGTATAGGACCTGGATTACAAGGAATACCAGAAGCTATGGGATGTAAAGTAGGTTTTCCTGAAAACAACACTCCATATATTAGTGAAACAGCTATAAAGGATTATAGTGAAATTAATAAGTTAAGACCTATAGATCCATATAAGGATGGTAGGATTTCAAATTTCTTAGAAGGACTAAAAATTGCTAATGAGAAGATTGGAAAAGAAGTTTATGTTGGAAGCTCTGTTGGAGGACCTTTTACTACTGCTGCATTTTTAAGGGGGACAGAAAATTTCTTAAAGGATTTAACTAAGAATCCTGAAATGGCGCATCGTCTTCTTGAGGTTTCAACTGAGAGTGTTATCAGATATATTGATGCTGTATGTGATCTAGGATTAAGTATTAGTTTAGCAGAACCTATTGCATCTGGTACAATGATCAGTTCAAAGAGATTTAGAGAATTTGCTAAGCCGTATTTAAAGAAATGTATGGATAGAATTATTGAAAGAAGAGGAAGTGGAACTACATTACATATCTGCGGCAGAACAAAGAAAATTTGGGCTGATATGGTTGATGTAGGAATTGGAAACTTAAGTTTAGATAATATTGATGATATTGGTGAGCTAAAAGAACAGTTTGGGCATAAGGTTTGTTTAATAGGAAATGTAGATCCAGTTGATACAATAATGAGAGGGTCAAGGGAAGACATTTATGCTGCGGCAAAAGAATGTATAAGGAAAGCATATGATAGTCCTAAAGGATATGTATTAAGTACTGGATGTGATGTGCCTATTGGAACAAATCCTGATAATATAATAGCTCTTATGGATGCTGCACGAATATATGGTAGATATCCTATTAATGTTGAATTATTGAAATAAGTCTAGGAATTTAAATAAAAATTGAGAAAATGGGAAGGTAATAAGATGACAGATTTAAAAGAAAAATTATTAGAAGAATTATCAGATGCTGTTGTTGATATGGACGAAGAGAAAGCAGTAGAAATTGCAAATACATTTGTAGAAAATCAATTTGATGCTTATGAAGGAATAGATAAGGGATTAGCTGATGGAATGAAAAGAGCTGGTCAATTATATGAAGAGGAAGAATATTATATTCCAGAACTTCTAATGTGCTCTGATGCTATGTATGCAGGGCTAGATGTGCTTAGAACACATTTGAAATGCGATGAAAATGAAGAGAAGCATAAGGTGGTTATTGGAGTTGTAGAAGGAGATACTCACGATATTGGGAAAAACCTTGTTAAAATCATGATGGAAACAGAAGGATTTGAGGTGGTTGATTTAGGTAGAGATATTCCACCGAGAAATTTTGTGGAAAAGGCTAAAGAGATCAATGCTGATATTATATGTTTATCAACTCTTATGACAACAACAATGTGCGGTATGGAAGAGGTTATTAAAATCTTAAATGAAGAGAATATAAGAGATAAGTTCAAGGTTATGGTAGGTGGAGGACCTATATCTAACAGTTTTGCTGAGAGAATAGGAGCAGATGCATATACAGCGGATGCTTCAAAAGCTGCAAAACGTGCTAAAGAGTTGGTGTCCGCATGATAACTCCAAAAGAGAGATTAATGAATGTATTAAAAGGTAAATCTGTAGATCGTCCACCATGTATTTGCCCTGGTGGTATGATGAATATGATAGTAGAAGATGTTATGGATTTAACAGGAAGTAAATGGCCAGAAGCTCATAGTGATGCAGGATTGATGGCAGAACTGGCTGCAGGAATATATGATAATGGTGGATTTGAGAATTTCGGAGTACCTTTTTGTATGACTGTGGAAGCTGAGGCTATGGGAGCTCCAGTATATATGGGAACTAAAGTAAATGAGCCTAGAGTTACTGAGTATCCTATAAAATCAGTTACAGAATGGAAAAACTTGAGTAACATAGACGTGAATAAAGGTAGAGCAAAAGTAGTTATAGATGCTATAAAAATTTTAAAAGAAAAAAATTCAGATGTTCCATTAGTAGCGAATTTAACAGGTCCTGTTAGTTTAGCTTCTTCATTAATGGAACCGATGGATTATTATAAAGAGTTACGAAAAAAGCCTTGTGAGACTCATGAATTTATGGAATTTGTCACTGAGAATCTGATAGCTTTTGGGAAAGCTCAATTAGAGGCAGGAGCAGATGTTTTAACTATTTCTGATCCAAGTGGTACAGGAGAAATTCTAGGACCTAAGATGTTTAGAGAATTCGCTGTTCCTTATTTAAATAGAATAATCAATGATTTAAAAGAGTATTCAGAAACAGGGACTATTATTCATATTTGCGGAAGATTAAAAAGTATATATAAAGAGTTAAATGAATTAGAGAGTGATGCTATAAGCTTTGATTCTATTACCAATGCTTCACAGGTGGTAGAGAATGTAACAAATAAAGTTATAATGGGTAATGTGAGCACTCTTGCTCTTGAAGAGAATACTGTTGAAAGTCTTAAAAAAATATCAAGAAATTGTTTGGATAATGGAGTAAATATATTGTCTCCTGCTTGTGGAATTGGACCAAGAACTTCACTTAAAAACATTCAAAGTTTAGTTGAAGCTGCGAAAGAATACAAATAATATAGAAGAAATAAAAATTCATAGTGGACAGTTGATTAAGTTTTCAACTATCCACTTTTTTATTAAATGATGAGAGGAAAAAATTTATGAGTTATTTAACAGTTGCTTCTAGGGATAAAAAAATAGGATTTAAAGAAGGTGAAACCTTATTAAATATTTTACAAGATAATGGTGTTTTTGTGGAAAATCCATGTGGAGGAAAGGGAACATGTGGAAAATGTAAGGTTAGGATTATTGAAGGAGTAATAAATGAACCTACAGAGGAAGAGGTGAAGTTTCTTACTAAAGATGAACTTGTAGAAGAGATTCGTTTAAGCTGTTTGGTACGACCCACTGGAGATTTAACTGTAGAGTTATTAAATAATAAGAATGTTAAGCATAAGATTTTAGCAGATGGGTATATGCCTGAATTTGAGATAAATCCAGTGATTTATAAGAAGGTACATAAACTTACTAAGCCTTCATTGGAGAATAATTTATCATACGAGGAACTTTTAGAGGATGCGCTTCATGTACCGGTATATAAAGATAATCTCTCATTATTGAGAAGTTTACCTGAGATTTTTGAGCATGAAGAAGTTACAGCTGTTTATAGTGGGGAAGAATTTATTGGAGTCGAATCTGGAGATACAAGCAGGGAGTTATATGGAATAGCAGTTGATATTGGAACAACTACAGTTGTAGCTTCATTAGTTGATCTAAACAGTGGTAAAGAAATTTCTTCTGAAAGCGAGATTAATCCTCAGAAAGAATATGGCCTTGATGTATTATCACGTATTGATTTTACTAAAACAAAAGAAAATGGCTTAAATATTTTACAAAAATTAATTATTGATTGCTTAAATAGTTTAACCAGTGAATTGTGCATTAAAAACAAGATAGATATTAATAGTGTATATGAGATGACTATTGCTGCTAATGCTACTATGATGCATCTGCTTTTAGGAGTGAATACAAATTCAATAGGTAAATCACCTTATGCTACTGTTTTTTCAAGGGAGAAAAATCTTTTAGCATCTTCTATAGGTATTAATCTATCTCCTTTTGCAAGAGTATATTGTTTGCCTGGAGTATCCAGCTATATAGGTGCAGATATTGTTGCAGGTGCAGTAGTTTCAGAGTTGGATAAAACAGATAAAAATCTTCTGTTTATTGATATTGGAACAAATGGAGAAATTGTTTTGTCAAAGAGGGGAGAATTATCTTCTTGTTCATGTGCAGCAGGGCCGGCTTTAGAAGGAATGAATATTAGCTGTGGGATGAGAGCCGCTGAAGGAGCAGTTGAAGGGGTAAAATTCAACGAAGACGGAATAAGCTTAAAGGTAATTGGAGACAAAGCACCTATTGGTATTTGTGGCAGTGGAATTTTAGATGCAATATCGGAGATAGCCAGAGTTAAACTTATTGGGAAAACAGGACGTTTGAAAAAGAAATCGGATATAGAAGAGAATGAAGAATTACAATACTTGAGCAAGTGTTTAATTGAAGTGGATAGAAAAAGAAAAATATACATTACATCAGGGGAAAAGGAGATAACAATAACCCAAGGTGATATTAGACAGGTACAGTTAGCTAAAGGTGCAATTTTATCAGGTTTTTATGCATTATTAGATTTATTAGAATTAGATATGATGGATTTAGATGAGGTTATTATTGCAGGGCAGTTCGGAAAACATCTAAGTGTTGATAGTTTAGTTGGAAGTGGTATCATTCCAGGAGAGCTGAGTGAGAAGATCAGATATATTGGTAATTCTTCTAAAACAGGAGCATTAATGTGTTTAATGTCTAAAGAGGCTAGAGAAGATATGGAGAAGGTAGCTAAGAAGATTCATTACTTTGAATTATCCACTAAAGAAGGTTACGATAAGTTATTCACTAAATGCTTAAACTTTAACTAAAATGAATTAATAATTTGGTGGTGAAGATATGATTAAAGTTGATATTATTTCAGGTTTTCTAGGAGCAGGCAAGACAACTCTTATAAGGAAACTTTTAAAAGCTCATGAAGATGAAAAGGTTGTATTGATAGAGAATGAGTTTGGAGAAATAGGAATAGATGGTGAAGTGGTTGAAAGAGAAGGATTTCAAGTTCTAGAACTTTCAACTGGATGTATATGTTGCAGTATGAAAATAGATTTCTTAAACACAATTAAATCTGTTGTTGAACAGTTAAAACCTGAGAGAATAATTATAGAACCAACAGGAATTGGATTATTAAGTGAGATAATTGAAGTAGTAAATATCACGGAACTTAAAGATAAGTGTTATATAAATTCACTTATTACAGTAGTTGATAGCATAAATTATCTAGAGCAACTTGATAGCTTTGGAGATTTTTTTGAAGATCAGATTGCAAATGCATCCACTCTTATGTTGAGTAAAACTCAATTTGTGGAAGAGGAAGAAATAAAAAATATTATTAGTTCGTTAAGAACCTTAAATAAAGATGCTTTTATTGTTAAAGAGATATGGAGTGAATTTTCTATAGAATATTTAAGATCGTTTTTAAATGGTGAACTAATTGTTGATTTTGATAAACTATTTCATTTAGAGGATAATCATAGTTTGAAGAAGGGGATAGAAAATGTTTCGCTATCAATAGAAAGAGAATTTTCATGGAAAGAGTTAGAGAAAATATTGATTAGTCTAAATAATCCATTGTATGGGAACATATTAAGAGGTAAGGGTTTTATAAAAGGAACTGAAAAAGATTTAGAATTTAATTATGTAAATGGTCAGTACAATATAAAAGAGTGTGAAATTGAAGGTAGTGGCAGAATGTGCATTATTGGAAAAGACTTAGATAGAAATAAAATAAGAATTCTGTTTAAAAATCATCTTGGGAAAATTAAAAGGTGGAGAGAGTATGGAGAATAATATAAATTTTAAATGTACAAGTGATAAATTAGAAGAAATACCACAAAGTATTATTGAGAATACAGGGTTGATGTTTCCGAAGGCTCATATAAATATGGAGGAAATGAGCAGATTAGCACTGGAACTAAAGAAGTATAATAATGATACTATTTGCAGAGTTCCTTTCAGTACAACTGTTGAAGCAGAAGCTATGGGTGCTAAAATAAAGCTTGGTGATGAAAAAAATGGCCCAAGAGTAAGTGAATATGCATTTAGTACAATTGAGGAATTAGCCTGTGTAGAAGAAATAGATTTAAGTAATGGAAGAATAAAAGAGGTATTAAATTCTGTTGAATATTTAAGTGATAAAAATGAAGTTGTAGCATTAAATGTGGAAGGTACATTTACCATAATATCATCATTAATTGAACCAAGACTTTTTTATAAAGCTATCAGGAAAAACAGGGATATAGTTGATAAGTTTATTAAAGTTATTGAAGATAGTATTGTTAAGTATGCTGTAGAAGGTATAAAAAGAGGTGCAAAGATAATATCCTATGGTGATCCTGTAGGAGCTATGGATATAGTAGGACCTAAGATTTATAAAGAGATAAGCGGAAGAAGTACATATAATATTCTAAAAAGACTTGAAGGGGATTTAGAGAGTGGCATAATTCATCTATGTGGAAAAACTTCTACTGCTTTTCAGGAAATAGGTTTAAGTAAGGCTGAAGCTATAGAATATAGTAGTGAACTTACATATGGGGAAGCAATAAATGATTTGATTGAAAATAATGAATCGGTAAAAATAGTAGGGCACAGATGTATTAAAAAAACTCCTCTAAAATTAAAAAATCCTATTGTGTGGAAGATTATTTTAAATTAGATAACTATAATTTGATTTATGTGGTAATATTTGACAATGAAGCCGTTGGTTGTTAAACTAATTAATGTAATTATCTTAATTTGTATGAGGAAGATTTGAGGATTTAATAGTTAGAGGGGGGTTAATATGGGGAAAATAAAAATCTATAGAGATGTAGCCAAGTTAAAGAGTATTGAGATGTTTTATTTTGATACAAAAACTGAAGGTCCAACTATTCTTTGTCTTCATGGAAGATGGGGCAGAGCTGAAACCTGGTACGATTTTATTCAACACTATGGAAAACAATACAGAGTTATAGCACCAGATCAAAGAGGTCACGGATTGAGCAGTAAGCCTATATCAAAGTATACTGCTGAAGAAATGGCTGAAGACATTATTGAACTGTTAAAGTTTTTAAATATAGATTCAGTTATTCTGGTAGGTCATTCTATGGGAGGACGAATAGCAGGATACTTAACGTCTTTATATCCTGAGTATGTAAAAGCATTAGCTATTCTAGATAGATCTGCATCTGGACTTCCAAAACCTAATATGGTGTCTTTAGAGGAAATACCAACATGTGATCCTTTGACAAATGATTGGTCGTTACCATTTTCCAGCTTAAGTGAAGCAAGGAAATTTATTCAACAAGTTACAGATTCGGATTTAAGTTATCAATATTTCATGAATAGCTTGTATGAGACAGTAGAGGGATATAAGATGAGGTTCAGTTCACAGGCTATAGCAGCTGGAATTTACAATGATGAAGATTGGTTCCATATATTACCCAGCATAAAGTGTCCTGTATTGTTAATAAGAGCAAAATGTCACGAAGGAATACCAGATGAAGATTTTATTAAAATGCAGTCGCTAATCTCAAATTGTGTTGCTGGTGAGATGTCACATCCTGACCACAATGTTCATTTAGGGAACAAAGAAGAATTTTATGAGTATTTTGATGATTTTTTAAAAAGAAGATGACTTTTTAAGAAGAATATAAACTTTTGTATTTATAAAACTACACTTAGGGAAAATTGAGTGTAGTTTTTTTATTATAGTTTTAACATAACTCTCTTTTTTAAAAAGATGTTGAAAATATACAAGCTATAGGATAATGATGATTAAATTTAAAAGGAACATTTATGATATTTTAAATGACATAGCTCTATTTTTTAAGAAGTTGTTGAATTAAATATATGGATTATATTCAAAAATAAGTATTAAAATACAAAAAAAGTTTTCAACACTATTTTAAAAAAGAGAGATATCTGTAAATGTTTACTTAAAAGCACCATATCAAAATATTTCCAGGTGGATTAACTACTAAATTAGCAACTCTGTATTAATAAAACCTATAAAAAGAATCATTAAAAGAATCATTAAAAGAATCATTAAAAGAATCATTAAAAGAATCATTAAAAGAATCATTAAAAGATTTATTAAAAGATTTATGAAAAGAATCATTAAAAGATTTATTAAAAGATTTATGAAAAGAATCATTAAAAAATTAAACATTATAAAAAAATTATTTAAAAAATAGAGGAATTATTTATGTTATCAACATAGTATATTGTGATTAGTAATTGTAACATATGGAGGCATTATGCTATTAAAGGGAAGTAAAACAGAAAAGAATCTATTAAAAACATTTGCAGGAGAATCAAGAGCTAGAAATAAATACACATTCTACGCAGATAAAGCAAGAGCTGAAGGATATGAATATATTGCTTCAATTTTTGAAGAAACTGGAGAGAATGAAAAAGCACATGCTAGAGAGGTATTTAATAGATTTTTAAAATTAGTTGGTACTACAGAAGAAAATTTAAGAGAAGCTGCAGAAGGAGAAAGTTTCGAGAGTTTTAATTTATATAAACAATTCGAGGAAGAAGCAAGACGTGAATATTTTTATGAGATTGCTGATTTTTATAAAGAACTTCAGGAAGTGGAGGAGGCTCATAATAAAAGGTATTTACAGATATTAAACAATCTGGAGCAAGGAAAGATGTATAAGAGAGATAGGGATGCAGAATGGCAGTGTATGAACTGTGGATATATTCATACAGGAAAAGAAGCACCAAAAAATTGTCCATTATGTAAGTATCCACAAGCGTATTTTAAAATAAAATGTGAGGATTATAAATAGGATATGGGTGTAGAGATGATTATAAGATATCCTGATTGTTTATTAAAGAATCCTAAAGTAAAGGAACAGTTTAGATGTAAAGAAAGAAGAAATGGTTATAGAGAATTATTAGAAGAATTAGACGAAGAATATGTATTAAATCATGTACCGAACAATAATGTAGACAGTAATTATTATAGAAAAATATTGAATGATATAGATAAAGAGTATATAGAAAAAATGATTTAAGATTACTTAAGAAAATGCTATTATTATATTTTCAAATAGAACGGTAAGATTGTATAGAAAATCAAAATAATACATTGGTTGAATATTGTGTTAATATGTAGTTGTAGCGATAAAACTACTATTTACATGTAAAATTCTAATTTATTTATAAGTTTTTTTTTCGATTTTAATTTATTAGCAGAAGCTATTAGCCATTGAATATGCTTCTGCTTTTATCGTATAAAATAATATTTTACTTAGAGGTGAACAAGAGTGAGTCAATTACCAAAGATGTTTGATGAATTTAATGAAGCTAGAAGAAATGGATTTATTAAAGTTAAAGAGTTAAAAGACGAGGGGAAAAATGTTGTAGGGATATTCTGTACATTTACTCCAGTAGAACTTATATATGCTGCAGGGGCTTTTCCTGTTTCTTTATGTGGGGTTAGTGAAGAAACTATACCTGATGGTGAAGCACATCTTCCTAAGAATTTATGTCCACTTATAAAATCAAGTTATGGTTTTGCACTGACTGATAAATGTCCATATACATATTTTTCAGATTTGATTGTAGGGGAAACTACATGTGATGGTAAGAAAAAAATGTTTGAGTATTTAGGAAAAATAAAACCTACACATGTTATGCAGCTTCCTCAGAACACTGATAGAGAGCACGCACATATGGTATGGAAAAATGAAATGGTCTTTCTAAAAAATAAACTAGAAAAGCAATTTAATGTTGAAATTACTGAAGATAAATTAAAAGAAGCCATTAAAAACAGAAATGAAGAAAGACAACTATTAAAAGAATTTTATTCATTAGGAAAACTATGTCCACCAGCAATAACAGGTTATGAAATGCAGAAAGTTTTAGAAGGTGTGGCATATACTCTAGATAAGAACGAACAAAATAGAAATATACGTGAGATGATTGATAAAATCAAAGCTGATTACAATAATGGAGAAAGATCAGTATCGGATAAGGCTCCTAGAATCTTGATAACAGGATGTCCTTTAGGGGGAGTAACAGAAAAAATCATTAAGACTGTGGAAGATAGTGGAGCTGTTATAGTATGCTATGAGAATTGTTCAGGGGTAAAAGAAAAGAGTAGATTAGTAGATGAGACAATTGATCCTTATGATGCTCTAACAGATAAATATTTAAATATTGGATGTTCTGTTATGTCTCCAAATGATAATAGAGTTAATTTATTAGATGAGTTAATTGATGAATATAAGATTGATGGTGTGATCGATGTAATATTACAAGCTTGCCATACTTTTAATGTGGAGACTCATAGAATTAAGGAGTTTGTGTCTAAAGAAAAGAAAGTACCATATATGAGTATTGAAACAGATTATTCTCAAACAGATATAGGTCAAATAAAAACTCGTATTGAAGCCTTTATAGAAATGCTTTAAAGATTTGGATAGTAAGAAATTATTTCATGTGTTGAGGTGTGATAACAATGTATTATATTGGGATAGATATAGGTTCAACAGCCGCAAAGGTTGCAGTATTTAATGAAGATGAATTAATGAAAACCTTTGTAATGCCTACAGGGTGGAGCAGTGTTGAAACTGCAAAAATTATTAAAGATAAGTTAGAGGAATTAGGTATAAGTGAAGAGGAGTCAAAGGTTGTAGCAACAGGATATGGAAGGGTTTCAGTACCTTATTCAGATAAAACTGTAACTGAAATAACCTGTCATGGTAAAGGGGCTGCATACCTTTCTGATAATGACTGTACAGTAGTGGATATTGGTGGTCAAGATACTAAAGTAATAACTGTAGAAAATGGAATGGTAACAAACTTTATTATGAATGATAAATGTTCAGCAGGAACAGGTAGATTTTTAGAGATAATGGGTAATACTCTTGGAGTAGATATTGAAAAGTTATGTGACTTAGCATTACAAGGTGGAGGAATTACCATAAGTTCCATGTGTACTGTTTTTGCAGAATCAGAAGTTATTAGTTTAATTGGTAGAGGAGAAAAGAAAGAGGATATAGCATTTGCTATAGTGGATTCAGTTGTGAGCAAGGTGAAATCCTTATGTGGAAAACATTCCACAGGTACAAATTACTTTTTAACAGGTGGATTATGTGAGAGTGAATACATTGTTAATAAGCTTTCAGAAAAATTAAATGCTCCTGTTAAAACAGATAAACTAGCTAGATATGCAGGTGCTATAGGTGCTGCACTAATGGCTAAAAAAATCAGATAATCATTAAAACCCTCATTTGTTATAAGATGAGGGTTTTTGCATATATTTTTTTACTCTCTTATATTCATGGAGATGTTTAATTGTAAGTTTACAATTGAAATATAATGTTGAAGTATCAAAGTGGAAAATAAGTGGATAAAATGGTAAAATTTATTTAGATTAAATGGGAGAGGGGATGAAATAATGAATTTAAAAGAAAAGTATTCTGGTTTATTAATAGCATTATTTTATTACGGAGCAATAATGAGTGTTATTTTTATACTTAATGGACTGAAATTTTCTTCAAAGGGATGGATGTTGAATATAATTATGCTTGGGGGATACGTATTTGCAGATACAACATTACTTAATAGTGAATCACTAAAAATCCAAGGTATCCTTCTTGCTAAAGGAATTAATTTTATATTTTTAATTATGTTTTTCTTTATTACTCTTCACTTTCTTCCATTGAGTGAAAGGCTGTCTTTTGCATTGGAAATAGGGTTGAAAAGCTTACTAATTACATTATTTATTTCAGTAGTAATAACACTTATATACTGGAAAGTTAACGAATATGAAGATAGAAGAAATACTGTATTAGTGATGGTTATGTTTTGTTTTGCAGCAGTATTATATGGATATATTGGGTTGAGAATGAATTTTAATAATTATGTTCGTGCTGAAATTTTTAACTTAGGAATGGAACTTCAGAAGGTAAATTCAATGCTGAAGAATGATGTTGACTTTCAAGAAATATTATCGGAGTTAAGGGATATTGAGAACGAAATCTTGGACCCTATAGAAAAAGATTATATAAATGGAGGAATGGATTCATTTAAAAAAAGAGTTAATACTTACATGTGGAGTGAGTGGAAGGATAATAGTGGAGAAGTAAACAGAGAATTTTATGAAATTATATGCAGTAGATTTACATATAATTTATGGCAATTCTATGATGAGAAAATTATTACGCCTACAAAAGTTAAGAAATTTTTGAAGAAGCAAGAAAAGTATAATCGTGCATATCCGTGGCGTGTTGAAGAGGGGGTTAAGCCTGGAGTACATAACCTAATCTATGAATGGTCAAAAGGATATGATACAGTTAGCAGAGAGTTACTTTTATTGTCACTGGGATATGTGGATTTTTCAGAGATAGAAGAAATTGAGAAAACAAGAGGAAATATTAATTTATATGAGGCAATAATTAATTATGATAAATTTGATGATTATGATGGAATGATTATTTGGGAAATTTTTAAAGGTTATAAGAATTCTAATGGTGAAAATAAACAGGAGATAGAGAAGGGATTAAAGAGCATATATTTAAAAAAGGATTATAAAGAACTTATGATTGAGTTGGCTCAGAGGGATGAAGACTTTAAAGAGCTTTTAGATAAGTTTGAAGGGGGTGAATAGGCTTGGTATTGAATTTAAAAGATAAATTAGTAAATATAAGCAGAATTTTATGCTACTACGGAATAATAATGTTTATTATGTTTATGCTTTCAGGTTTATTACTAATCTTAAATGACATTATGATGAATACAATTCTCCTTGCATTATATATTTGGGCAGATATAACTATATTCAATAATGAGTTTGTAAGTGTTACTGAGATACTACTAGCTAAAGTTATCAATATTGTTATATTAATTCTATTGTTTGTTATTAAAGCACATCCTTATAAATGGAGACCAGAAGGAATAGGAATATTCTTTCCACTAGTAATTTCAGGTGTAATAATACTCATATATTGGGGATTCAATAAATATGAAGATAGTAGGAATAGGGTAATTGCGGTGGTTATGTTCGGGTTTGCAGTATTATTATACAGTTATGTTGGATTAAGAGCAGATTATAATAATTATATTCGTAAGAACATTTATAAACTTGGAATGGAAGTTAAAAAGATAGATGAAATGTTTGAGAATGATGTAGAGTTAGAAAAAATTATTTCAACTGTGAGAATAAATATTGATTTTAATCTTTTGGCAAACTTAAATGAACATTATATAAAAGGTTTCACAAATTCATTTCAAAGGTCTTCAATTCTTTCTCCAATAGGAGCAGCAGATATTTATAATGTAGGAAATGAAGATAGAGAATTCTTAGAAATTATAAATAAGAGATTTAAAAGCAATATTTGGAGATTGTACGACTATGGTGAGATGAAGGTTACTCCTTCAAAACTCAGGAAGTTTTTTGAATATCAACAAAGATATCCATGGGCATATCCTAGAGGGGGTGAACCAGGGCTCCAAGGGGTTGAACCAGGACTGCACAACTTAATTTTTGAGTGGTCAAAAGAAAATGATCAGGTGAGCAGGGAGCTGTTGTTGTTTTCATTAGGATATGTTGATTTTAACAAATTAGAAGAGGTTGAGAAAAAAAGAAAAAGAATAGATTTATCTAGGATGATAATCAATTTTGATAAGTATGATATATCAATTATGTGGAGTGTTTTTTATGGATATCAAAATGCTCATGGGGAAAGTAAACTTGAGATAGAGAAGGGGTTACAGAGTTTATATTCCAAAGATAAATATAGAGAAATGATGATTCAGATTGCAAAAGATGATGTTAATGTAAAGGAACTTTTAGACAAGTTTGAAAGAATTAACATAGATTAATACAAAAAAATGAGGAATTATTGTATAATAGTGTAAGAAAGGGGTGAAGACTATTGGCAAATACATATGATATTATGAATTTAAGGCCAGGAGATTGTTTTTATATAGGAAGTTATCAATATGATGTAATTGGAGTTACAACATTTTCTGATAAGGGATATAGTTGGAATGAGTATAAGGTAAGAAAATATAATGGAGATATTGAATGGCTTTCGGCAGAAGAGGGTGGCGCATTCCTAACTTTATGCAGAGAAGTTATGCCTACAGTATTTCACGGAGAAGAAACAATTACTTTTGATGGGACAACCTTTATCATGCAGGAAAGAGGTAGAGCAAGGGTAGTTTCTGCTAGTGGGGATGTTGACGTTGACATCAATGAAGAGGTGGAATACTTCGAATATGAGAGCCAGGATGGTGGAAGATATTTCTCTATTGAAAATTGGGATGGAGACGTTGAAAACAGCATCGCTTATGAGGTTTCAGCTGAGGAGATACATATTAATAAAGGTAACCATTATGGATCTTCTTACGGAAATTCTTCTAATGTAAACAATTCTTATGGAGCGCAGAAAGGTTCTAATAGAAAAAAAGGAAGCAAATGGGGAATAATAGCTGGGGTTTTTCTAGTTATATTTCTTATAAACCTAGGTATGAAATCTAATCCTAAGGTGTTTGGAAAGAATGTAAGAGATTATCTTAAAGATGATACAAATTTCAAATATACAACATCTGTTACAGGAGACTTTAATAGTTCTTCAAAAGCAAATGTATATGAGACATCACTCTCTGTTCAAAGTGCAGCTGAAAAAATAATAGAGAATACAAGACCACAGGAATACAGTGAGCTAAGTAGTAAAGAGAATGTATCTATTCTTTATGATGATTATTATGTGTTTGTTTATGAAGGAGAAGAAGATAAGACATATGTTCAGATATCATCTAGAGAATATGCCTATAGATCAAGAAATACTTTATACAGAAGTAGATACAGCAGACATAATTCATTTTTCAGAGATTATTACTTCTATAGAGCTTTAACAAGAGATAGAAGAAGGTACTCTGGAAGTAACTATTATTCAACTTATACACCTTCAAGTAGTTCAAGCTATTATAAAGGTACATATGGATCTGGAAGTGACTACAAGGGTAAAAGTACAACTACTAAAAGCTACAATAGTGGAAGTTATAGCAATAAAAGCACTGGTAGCGGAAGTTACAGCAACAGCAGTACAAGCAGTGGAAGTTCAAGCGGAAGTACTGCAATCACTAAAAGTTCAAGTAGTGGAAGTTCAGGAAGTATTAGAAAATCTTCAACAACTACAAGAAAGAGTATAGGCGGCGGAACCAGTTTTGGAAAATAATTTATAAGGAGAGAGCGAAATGGATTTAGGTAATATATTAAATACGGCGATGTATGGATTAATTGGTTTATTGTTAATGATGGTTGGGTACACATTTTTTGATATGGTTACACCATTTAAATTTGCTGATGAAATAAAAGAAAAAAATGCTGCTGTAGGAGCTATGATAGGTGGAATATTCATAGCAGTGGCAGTTATCGTAACAGCTGTTATAAGATAAATTAAGGAGATGATGAAAGATGTTAATGGATATTTTATCAATAGTAGTATACTTTGTTTTAGGAATGTTATTATGTTTAGTTGGATATAAAATGTTTGATGTTATTACACCTTTTGATCTACAGAAGGAACTGGATGATCATAACCTAGGAGCTGGGTTTGCAATTGCTGGGATGTTCATTGGTATTGCAATAATCATTGGTGGGGTTATCTTACCATAAGGAGAAGTAGAAATCTGAGTTAATATAGAATAGGATGATATTATGAATGATAAAAAACTTGAGATTAAGCCCCTGATAATATCAATATTTTTAATAAGCATATGTAGTATTGTTTATGAGTTGATTATCGCAGGGACAAGCACTTATCTATTAGGTAACAGTATAAAGCAGTTTTCCATAACCATAGGATTATATATGAGTGCTATGGGTGTCGGGTCTTATCTTTCTAAGTACATAAAGAAGAATTTATTTGATTTTTTCATAACAATAGAACTGTCAATTGGATTCATCGGAGGGATGAGTGCTCTGATTCTTTTCGTAACTTATGCAAAAACAGATTTTTATGTGCCAATGATGTATCTTATAATTATCATTATAGGGATTTTTGTTGGTCTTGAGATACCTATTCTAACTAGGATGATTGAAAAATATAATAAAGATCTAAGAGTAACATTAGCTAATGTATTAAGTTTTGATTACATAGGAGGGTTAATAGGGTCAGTTGGGTTTCCAATGATTCTTTATCCTCACTTAGGTTTAATCAGGACTAGTTTTCTTATGGGTGCACTTAATTTAGTTGTAGCTGGAATGATTCTATTTAGATATAAGGAATTTATAACTAAGGTTAAGTTTTTCAAAGGTATTTTTGGAATATTTCTCATTGTGACAGTTGCAGGTCTTGTAACTGGAGATATAACTGCTGATACAATTGAAAAGCAATTGTACAGGGATCAGATTATTTTTAAGACTCAAACCCAGTATCAGAAGATTGTAATGACTCGTCATAAGGATGATATTAGAGTGTTTCTAGATGGTAACATTCAATTTAGTTCTATAGACGAATATAGATACCATGAAGCATTAGTACATCCTATAATGAGCTGCCTAAAGAAACCTAGAAATATTCTTGTTTTAGGAGGAGGCGATGGTTTAGCTCTTAGGGAGATATTTAAATACCCATCTGTGGAGAAGATTGATCTTGTTGATATAGATCAAGAGATGGTTGAGTTCTGTAGAGATAATGAACTTGTTAAAGATCTTAATAAAGGAGCATTAGAGGATACACGAGTGCATCTGTTTTTTGAAGATGCATTCAAATTTTTAGAGAAATCTGAAGAAGTGTATGATGCTGTCATAGTAGATCTTCCTGACCCTAATAATGAGAGTTTGAACAAGTTATATACAGATGTGTTTTATAGATTGATAGGTAATCATCTCTCTAAGGAAGGAAAATTTGTTGTGCAATCAACAAGCCCATATTATGCAACAAAGGCCTTTTGGTGTATAAATAAAACTATAACTGAAGAAGGGTTCAAGGTGGTACCATATCATCTAGAGGTACCTTCTTTTGGTGATTGGGGATTCCAGATGGCATCTAAGGATGACTTTAAGCTTGAAGCAATAGATATAAAGGTAGATACAGAATATCTAACTGAAAATTGTATTGAGAAGATGATGGTATTTGCAAAAGATGAGATTGTAGATATTATGAGTATTGAAAGTAATAAGATATTCAGACCAATACTTTTAACGTATTATGAAGAAGCTGAAAGTAAATATTAAAAAACATAGTGGACAGTTCACAGTTGACAGTGGACAACGATGGATGGTTCTCACAGAGATGAGAACCTATATTTTATTGTTAATGAATAGGGAGTTGCATGTATTTATTTTAGTACACTATTGTTAGTTAATAATACAAAGCTTGATTTTATTTGGAAAAAAAGTAAAAACGTGATAAAATTGAGTATAGACGTCCTAAATAACTTATTGCCCCGCTAAGCAATAAATTATAAGGGAGTATGATAAAAATGATATATGAATTAAAAAAAGAAGAATTTTCAAATGTTTTACCTTTATGTGTAGGAAAAAACTGTAATCTTGAGATTATTTCAATACTTCAGGGAAATAATTATGGATGGGTTTTTGCGGATAATCCACAAAAACCACGAAGTGCAGTGATATGGTCAAGGGCAGAAGGCTTCTACTTCATAGGGGAGAGTAACAACCATGATTTTAATGATTTCCTTACAGAGCTTGTTGAGAAAAACATAAAACCAAGATCATTAGAACTTCAAAAAAAGTATTTTGAGTATAGTTTTATTGAGCCAGAGTGGGAAGAAGTTTTGAAAAAGATTTTTGAGTACAAGAATCTAGAAAATGATTTCCAGAGGGTATACAAGCTGTATAATTATGAGGAAGCAAGGATTGCTCCATTTGATTTGGAGGAAGGTTTTGAAATCAAGGAAGTTACAGAAGATATTTTTAAAGAAAACCTAAACAACTTAGAATTTATCAAAAATGACATCTTACATTTCTGGGGATGTAACGATAAGTTTTTTGAGATGGGTAAAGGATATTGTATAATAAAAGATAATCACATAGTGAGTATTTGTATGATGAGTAATTTGAGCGATAAAGAAGCCCAAGCTCATATTGAAACTTTACCAGAGTTTAGAAAAAAAGGCTTTGCTAAGAGGATGCTTATTGAATATCTCAAGCACTGTAGGGAAAATCATTTAACTCCTTATTGGGATTGTACTGATGATAATATTGGTTCATACAGTACAGCAGAATCATTGGGATATGAACTTGCATTTAAGTATCCGCTATATTGGACAAAGTTTTAAGAAAATAAGAGATTATAAAAGGTATGGAGTATATTACTTCATACCTTTTATGTGGTTAAAATGGTATATTTTGTCGCGACTAAAGAGTCAGATTAATGTATAATTGTTCATGGAAATAAATATGATTAATATAGATAAAATAAGGAGGTTTTTATGTTAAAGGTCATTACAGTGTGTGGATTTGGACTGGGAAGCAGCATGATTTTAAGAATGAGTGTTGAGAAGGTTTTAAAGAAGCACGGTATAGCTGGTGATGTTGAAACTTGTGATATTACAACAGCTTCAAGTATGGAATGTGATGTTATATTCACATCAAATGAGTTTTATGAAGAACTAATGAATAAGGTGAAAGTACCGGTTTTCAAGGTTAATAATTTTCTTAAAGGGGAAGAAATTGAAGAAGGGCTTAAATCAATTAATGTCATTTAAGCTTAAATTTTAAGTTGGAGTGGATTATATGAGTTTATTAAATTTTATTGTGGAGAATATTTTCAAGAGTCCTCATTTGTTTTTAGGACTAATTGCATTTATTGGATTGATAATTCAAAGAAAAAGTATAAGTGATGTATTAAAAGGTACGTTCAAAACTGTATTAGGAGTACTGATTCTAAATAAAGGTGTGGAGATAATTGCTGGGATTATAAACCCTGCTGCAACAATCTTTACAAGGTTATATGGAGTAAGTGGTGAGAATACATTAAATCCTATTGGTATAGGTAATTTCACTGTAGAGTATGGTTCAGTTATAGGGGGAGTAATGGTACTAGCCTTTTTAATGAATATAATCGTGGCTAGATTTACTAAGTTTAAGAATGTATTTTTGACAGGACATATTTTATACTGGATGGCATTTATTTTCGTAGCAGTTGGGGTTGAGAGTAACCTTAGTGGGATATGGCTGTTAGTTTTCTCAACTGTAATGCTTACTTTATATATAGTTATAACACCTGCTTTAATAAAACCATTTGTTAAAGAGGTTACAGGCAGTGATGATTTTACAATTGGACATACAACAGTGGGTTTAAGTCTTATTGGGGCATATGTTGGTAAATGGTTTGGAAACAAGGAGAAGTCAACAGAGGATATAAAGATACCTAAAGGGTTAGAATTTTTAAGAGAGATTGCAATTAGTACAGGGCTTGTAATATTCCTATTCTATGTTATTCTAGGATTTATTGCAGGGACAAGTTTAAGAATGGAGATATTTGGCGAAGTTAATGGTGAACTTGGAAAATACATAGTATATTCATTCACTCAAGGGTTCACATTTGGAGCGGGTATTACAATTTTACTTCTTGGAGTTAGGATGATGCTAGCTGAGATCGTACCAGCATTTAAGGGGATTGCAGATAAATTTATTCCAGATGCAGTACCGGCACTTGACTGTCCTTTGGTTTTTCCATATGCACCTAATGCAGTTTTGATTGGGTTTATAGTTAGTATGATTGCAAGTGTTATAACAATTGCTCTGCTTGCAGCTAGTGGAAAACTTTCTTATGCTGTATTACCACTGACAGTTGCTTGTTTCTTTGATATTGGGCCCGCCGCAGTATTTGCAAATGCTACAGGTGGTAAAAGAGGAGCTATTCTTGCCAGCATTGTGTGTGGAGTGGTTTTAATAATTTTTGAAGCTATATCAATACCTCTTCTTCAGCACACTGTATCTGATTTTGTTCAAGCATTTGGAGGAAATGATTTTTCAATTTGGACAATGATAACAAGATTTTTAACTAAGTTGTTTGGAATGTAAACTTTAAAAGAAGTTGAAGGTGGTTTCCCACTATCAACTTCTTTAATATTTTATAAAAGGTATCCAATTAATATATATACAATTACCATCACTGCATAGGTAGCAGGAAGTAAGAGTTTATAGTTATTATATAAATCTTTTATTTTAAGATTAAAATATTCTAGTGTTAATACCTGGCACATATGAAGTGGTGATATATAGTAGAACATAAATGCAGAGGTATATATGAACATTCCATATCTTAAGGCAGTTATATAATCTGGTGCAAGTGGTATAATCATTGGGAATAATATTGCTACTGCCGGTTGTACTGATGCTAAAGGATAAGAGATTACTGCACAGCATATGAATAAAATAATTTCAAGAGGTATACCAATTCTGATTATTCCTTCTATGCTATCATATATCTCTGGAATATCATTAACAACATTCTTAAAGAACATGATTCCTATTATTGATAGTACAATTGACAATTTAATTCCTTTAGTAAACCCTCCTAATAATTTTTCTTTTGAGAAGTTTTGTTTTATATCAGGCAAGATTAGTACCAAAACTATAGACACTATAATTCCAAAAGCTATATTTATAAATAATGGATAATCTCCTAAAGTATAGCTGACTAATGATATTGAGATAGGTGATGAATACAGAAGCAGCATTCCAAAGCTTTTTATCCATTTCTCATTAGTATTTGATTCAATAGATGTCTCTTTAACATTTCTTAAATAGGCAACATATCCAATTATCCACATGGAAAGTGCCATTGGTAACTGCATAAGAACAAAATGTCCCATTTCAAAATTACCAAGTTCAATAGCCAATATCAATGTAGATGATAAAGGGAAGATAAAATATAAAGCATGTCTAAAAACCATGTTAACAGCAGCTTGTTTATCTTTTTGAAGATTGAGTTTGCAGCCCAGTGTTTCAACAATAGGGCACGACATTAGTGCACCACCTGAAACAAGCAATGTACCAACAAATGCAGGGGCGAACATTATGCTCTTCTTCGAACTTTGAAGCATCAGTTCTAAATACTCAATCATCTTATTGAGTATTCCAAACTCACCCATATAATATCCTAAGACACAAATCAATGTAACAGAGAGTGTTATATTAATGCTTCTTGGTTCTGTAAACGTATATAATAACCTCGAAGGAGCATGAAAAATACCCTTACCAAAGAGTATAGAAAGTACAATTGCTCCAAGTCCTAATGCAAGCCCTCTATTTACTTTCTTGTTTACTAATAAAAGTATGAGTGCTAGAGAAATTCCTAGTTTTAAAAATGCCATTGAGTCACATCCTTTAATTATCTTTTGAGTTTGATTCTATGTATTCCATATAGATAAATTCATCTTTACCATTTAAAGCGTTAGCTATATACTTGTCTATAATTTTAAAACCAGCACTTTTATAACATTTAATAGCTCTTTTATTAAAACTTCTTACCTGTAAAGCTATTGTACAATTGGGAAACCTATTTTTGGATTCTTGTATCAATAACTTCATGATACTGCCTCCAATACCTTTCCCGCAGTAAGAAGGGGTTAATCCAATACCAATAAAGGATTTTCCTTTACTTAATCTTATTCTACCATAAGCAATAAACTTATTATTTACCAATATGGCAACAAACTCTGAGTCTCTTGTTTCTTTAAATGATATACCAAAATTATTAGCTACGACTACACTCCAATCAGGATAATTGTATACAGAATAATCACCTGGATATTTCCAACGGCAAATTTCTTTTGCATAATCTTCACTTAATGATGTTACAAGGTATTCTCCCATTAGTATCACCTCATATATAATTTTCTTAAATTCACAATTACATATTCAAATGTTAAAATTGGAAATTTCTAATATAATCAAATATTTCATCGGGTTCAGGTAAGCGACCGATACCACCTTTTTCACTTCTCATTGCCATTTGACCAACTCCAGGAGTCATAAAATTATAATTAAATTCTTTTAATTTTGATATGTTTTGCTGAACAATGGGATTTTCATACATAGCAGTATTCATAGCAGGAACTATTATTACAGGAGCTTTAGTTGCCATCACTGTCGTAGAGATCATATCATCAGCAATACCATTTGCAATTTTACCAATAATATTTGCAGAAGCAGGAGCAATTACAACTAAATCTGCATTTTGAGCAAGAGATATATGTTTTATATCAGCACTATATCTATCATCAAAAATATTATTATAAACTAAATTCGATGAGATTGATTGAAATGTTAACGGAGCTACGAATTTTGTAGCATTTTCAGTCATTATTACGGTCACTTCAGCTTCTTGTTTTTTTAACATGCTAACTAAGGTAACTACTTTATAAGCAGCAATACCACCAGTAACACATACCACTATATTTTTATTTTTCATGGGAATCTCTCCTTTTATAGTAGATTATTGCTTTATAGATAAATCTAAGATTAATTATATAGCCTTATATATAAGAATTTCAACATGTATCTATTTTTTAAGAAAATGTTGAAAAAGTAAGTACGTTATTAGTCAAGCTGTCTCGTGATATTTAGCGATTAAAAAAGTTAGATATCTCTCTTTTTTAAAAAGATGTTGAAAATATACCACAGGCATGTCTACAACGTGATAGAGGTTTGATTGACTTAATAAAATTTAAATAATATTTTGCGATATAAATGATTAAAAACAAATAAGAAGGTCATAATTAATAATAGATGCGAAAGTGTGTTTGTGTATTCTTGAATTCTATTTAACCATAAGGTGGAGGTAATTATGACTAATTATGTAAGTAACAAATCTAATATAGGTAATGAAAATCTAGATAAAAAGCTAATTAGGAAACAAGAAACTGAAGATATTTTAGATAAGTTTCTTGATGAGGTTATGACTTCAGAGCTATCTGATGAGATAAAAGCTAATCTATCAAAATTGGTGGAAATCAGTAGGTATAATAGTCAAATAGATTCTTTGGACACATGTAATAATACAAAGGACAATAAAAGAATTAATAAAGAAAGAATTAATAAAGAAAGATATAGCAGCGAAGAGATATTAAATAGAGATAAAAAGCGAATTGCTAGAATTAAAATTCTTGAGAGAGTAATCAAAGAAATTAATATAGATGAAGTAAATAAAAAAAAAGATAACTTAGTTGAAAAAATAAGAGCGAAGAGATTTGAGGAGGGAAGAATATGTCCTCATTGTGGATGTAAAAGGTGTTGGAAATATGGTAAGTATAATGGAAAGCAAAGATATAAATGCAAGTCAGATAAATGCGGAAAAACTTTTGGAGATTTTACATTTTCACCTATTTATTGTAGCAAGAAGGGAATGAATACTTGGATTGAGTACATGAAGTGTATGGTAAAGGGATTATCACTGAGGATATCTTCTCAGATTGTAGGAATAAATATAGCGACAGCTTTTTATTGGAGGCATAAAATAATGGATGGTTTAAGAGAAGATATGGGGAAAGGGTGTGTAGGTGGAATAGTTGAAATGGGACACATGATAGTGGTTGAAAGTAATAAAGGGGACAAGAATAGTGTTAGAAAAAGAGGTTTATATTATCGGGGGAGAAGGTGTGGGATTAAGCATAAGTATGCTCTTATTGGGGCACCAGAAGAAGTGAAGAGAAATTTTGTTATATGTGCTGTGGATAGAGAAAATAATATTATAGTTGAAGCGAGTAACAATAAACGAGTTGACAAGGGCCTACTAGATGAGGTGTTTAGTGGAAGAATGTATGGTGTAGAAGCTGTTTGTACAGTTGGAAACATGCATTATCATAGTTTTTTATCAGAGGTGGGGTTAGCAATAGGTAGAAGTTGTAGTGGAGATGAAAACGAAGATTATCATATTGAAAATCTAATGAGGATAAAAAGAGAGATAGGTAAATGGTTAGCTAGTTTTAATGGGGTATCCAGTAAATATCTTACTAATTATCTTTATTGGTATAGATGGATGAAGGAAAAGAATGTGTATAATATGTGTGGTGATCATTGTAAAGGTAATGATTATAAGATTGCAGAGAACTTGTTTATTGAGAGTCATTGTAAATATACAGGTATGATTATTAAGGAGTTTAAGAGAAGGAAGCCTTTGTTTGTTAGTGCTGCTTAAATATATAGAGCGGATTAATTATATAGGGCTATTGATGAGTATTATGTGTAATAAATTAGGTGTTTGATAATTAAATTAATGGAATTTGTTAAAGAAAATAAAAAGAACAAATTACAAATCTTTAATGGTTTGAATAATCCTTATATGATAAATATCTATGTATAAATTAAGTATTAGAAAAATAGGGATGATTGTATTAGGAAATAGTCAGATTATGAATGAGTGTAGGGCATGTACTCTTTTCAACATTATTTTAAAAAAGAGAGATATGTCACCAATTCAATTATTAATATAGGTCTAGAAACATAAAAAATTAGGAAGATAAAAATCTCCCTAATTTTACGGAATAACGCAATTTATCAGGCATCATTCGAGTATTTTTTATTAATATTTATTCATTTAAGTCTTTATATAAGTTTATTTTTATTCAATATTTATATCTTTAAACATGGCATATGGTGCAGGATTAGAGCCATGGAAGAAGAAGAATGGAGTGTTTTTGGTAGTGCTACTTATTTCAAGCAGGTTATTCTTAAAGATATCATAAATATTAAAGTTTACTGATTGACCAGCAATCTTTCCTACTATTTTACCATTCTTTACGTGATAACCTGTTTCGATACTTCCTGTAATTTCTCCATTGAAAAGGTTACCCATGAAGAAACCAATAACAGAATCTAATATTACACCATCTTTTATATCTGAAACCATGTCCTCAAAAGAAACTTTACCAGGTTCTACATGAAGATTTGTTACATATGGTGTGGGTTCTGCTGAAAGTTCTGGTCTTGGGAAGAAACTCCCCAGCTTATATCCGTTACCAGTTGGTTCCATATTCAGTTTCTTAGCAGTTTTTAATGAATGAAGGAAACTGTTAAGGTGTCCGTTCTTTATTATTTCAGTTCTCATACTTGGAGTACCTTCATCGTCAAATGGATGAGTATTGAATGCACCAAGTCTAGTAGCGTCATCTACTATCGTGAATCTCTCATCAAATATTTGAGTACCTATTTTTTTAGCTAATGGAGAAGCTCCTTCTTGAACATATTTACCATTTACTCCAAGCATTAATGGAATTAATGAACAATATAAGAAGTTAGGAGTAAATATTACAGGTCTAGAACCAGATTCAAGTGTAACGATGTTTCTGGATAATTTTATTTTTTCTAATAATGAGTTTGTAATGTCATCTACATTATAATTTGAGTTTAATAAAAATTGTTCTTCATGGCAGTTGATGAAATTATTATCTTTTATGAATGAACCTTCAGCGCCTACTATAATAGAATCTTTTTTATAATTTTTTGATAGTCCTTTAGTATTAGATATTTCAACAAAAGTACTATTTATATCAAACTCAACTCCTACTTTAACATCAGGGAATTCTTTAGTTATTTCAGAAACTATCTTATTACCATCTTCTATAAGTTGCTCATCAGTTAATTCCATAATATCATTCTCAGGGATTGAAATTTTTTCATTGCTAGATTTATTTATAAATTCAAATTCAGCAGGTGATGAAAAAGGAATCATCTCATTACAGTTTTCAACAAGCTCATCAAATTTATTTAAATCTGTGGAAGTTGAAAATGATAGGTTACCATCTTTAATCATTCTTAGGGCTACACCTGTAGACTGATTTAGAGAAGCACCTTTTAGTTTGTTATTGTCAAAGGCTATAACTCGTCTCGTAGAATCTTTATAGTATATTTCACCATCTGTAGCTCCGGCTGAAATTACTTTGTTTAATAAATCTTTCATTATGCTTCACCTCCAACAACTACATTCAGAATTCTTATTCTAGGACCACCATGACTATTAGGTAGAGGGAATTGTTCGCCTTTTCCGCAACCACCGCCACTATCATGAGAAGTGTCTTCAGTACCAATCATATCAATATTTTTAAGTGTTTGAAATACATTTCCTGCAAGGTTGATATCTCTAACTAATTCACCAATTTTACCATCTCTAATCATGTATCCATATGAAGCAGAGAAGGTGAAATTATCTCCATTTGTTTGACCGCCATTAGTACCAATTGCAAGAATACCTAAAGACACATCTTTTAGCATATCTTCAAATGATGATTCACCTATTTCAATAACAGTATTTCTCATTCTTGGAATAGGTGCATGTTTATAAGATATAGCACGCCCACTACCTGTAGCTTTTTCTCCCATTTTTCCAGCAGTAGATCTTGAATGAAGTCTTCCTACCAACTTACCTTCTTTTATAAGATATGTTTTCTCAGTCTTAACTCCTTCATCATCATATACTAGATAACCTCTTTTGCCTTTATCAAGACCAGAGTCATAAATATTTAATATAGGTCTTCCAAAGTCTTTTCCAAGCTCCATTATATCTGCTAGTTCTTTATTTTCGTAAACATTATCACCTTCACTTAAGTGACCAAAAGCTTCATGAGCAAATACCCCAGTTAAATGAGAGTCAGTAATAACAGTATAAGTTCCAGATTTAACTTTAGGAGCATCAAGAAGCTCAACTGCTATTTGACTTTGTTTTTTTATTTCATCATGTAATCCAAGTACACAATTATAATCATCAGAAGAACCAAATCCTATTGAAGTGGATTGAGAATTACCATCCTTAATTGCAGTGATGCTTATACCACCACCTAAATCCATCTTCTCCTGATATATATAAGTTCCTTCTGAATTTGTGAATGTAAGATTTGAAAATGTTTCATTGTAACCAACGTTGACTGATGAAATATTCTCATGTGAATCCAATGCAAGTTTATTATATTCTGTAAATAAATTTATTTTCTGATCCAAGGATATTTCTCTTGGGTCGTGTTTAAGATCAAAAAGAACAGAATCTTCAACTACTTCAACAGGAGCAAGAACGCTCTCATCTTTACCTGTTAATTTAGCTTGTTTAATAGCTGCTTCAGTAAAAGAATTCAACTCTTCTAGGTTATTAAAGGAAACAACTCCCCAGGCACCTTTATATAGTGCTCTTACAATTCCACCAATTTCACTTGATTTTTTTAATGAATTTAATTTACCATTGGTAATGGATATACTAGTTGATGAGGAATCTTCTAGTCTTATGTCCAAATAATCACATTGAGATTTATAATTCTCAATACATGATAGCAAATTATGCTTCATAGTTACCCCTCCCTTTTTAATAAAAAAATACATAAAGTTATTATACCATGTTTTATTAATAAAAAATATTTATGCTAAAATTGTTAATAATTTATAGAAAAATATAAAAAGTTCTAAAATGTTTGAAGAAAAAAGTGGAACAATGAATATTAATCAAATATGAATTTTCTTATGCTTTGTACAAATACTATAAATGAGTATGAATTTTAAACAAAATAGTATTTTATTTTTATATATATAAAAGCCTGCTGTAGGTTTTTATATATTATCTTACTAAAGAAAGGTGGGAGTGCTGTAAAGCGCAACTTTATGGAAACTGGTGTAGTAAAATGGTTTGATAATGAGAGAGGATATGGATTTATATCAGGTTCAAATGGTACTGATGTTTATGTTCATCATCAGCAAGTAAAAGAGAAAAGTCATAATAAGGATCTTCATGAAGGTGAGGAAGTTAAGTATGATGTTGTTTGGAAAAAGATAGGACCACAAGCAATAAATGTACAGAAAATATAAAAAATAAAGTGAGCATGTGATTTGCTCACTTTTATTTTTTTTTAAATCTGACATTTCTTTAATATTTTGGTATTATAATTAAAACTTAAGATTAACGTGTATAAAGTTTGTACCTAAGGGTATAATCAAAATATACAAAAGAACAGGAGGAGTTCCACCCCCCCATGTTAAGTATATAGATCCCCTTAAATAAGGAACCCTTCTGTATTTAAGAAAACTCCTAAAATCAAATTAACTACTCTCAATCATGAAAATATTGAGAGTAGTTTTTTTGTTTAAATAACAATACCAACTAATTTCAATTTTTCATTCCATGAGAATTCATATAATTAATAATATCTTCCCCATGTGTTTGCTCTTCTTTTTGAATATGCTGCAAAACTTCTCTAACATCGGAATTTGTGCATTCAAAGATATCATTATCATAAGTGCTGGATACATGCTTTTCTGTAGATAATAAATCAATACAAATAACTTTGTCACTTTCATTTCGCATTGTTCCTTCAAAGTTATTTTTAACTGAAATTTCATTAGACTGTTTTTGTTCTTGTTGTTTCTGTGAATTAGATTGTTCACCTTCTCCTAAATCTGGTTTTTTCCCTTGAAGCAGTAGACTAAGACTATCAAAGTGATGCTGCTCTTGTTGGGCATGCTGATTAAAAATTTGTTTTAATTCAGGATCTTTAACCTGCTGAGCGTAATTCACGTATTTCTGAATACAAACTTCTTCTTGAATTTTTGCATCCTCTAAAAAGAGTCTTTCTTTTTTAGTTAGTTTAATTTCCATCACAGTTCACCTCAAAAATATTTTTAACAAAATATAATAAGAGTATGTAATTTAAATTCTAACTCTCTCTAGTATGATATAAATTTATTGAAGAAGGGTTGTTAGATATCATTTAGGGTTATTGGTATAAGTTAATCGATAACATTGATAAAGTTAAGAGAGAAGGAAATCTTGTTGGCTTTTATTATACATAATATATATTTACATAAAAAAAGTCCTAAGTGAGTAAAATCACTTAGAACTTACATGGTGCCGAAGGCGGGACTTGAACCCGCACGGTATTGCTACCAATGGATTTTGAGTCCATCGCGTCTGCCAATTCCACCACTCCGGCTCGTATATGGTGTATTGCTTGTATCTTTCCGACGAAATTAATGATATCATACATCAAAAACTTTATCAAGTATTTTGAAGGAAAAAAATTTCATTATGGTAAAAATTATAACTTCAATTGAAATAGTTGACTATAATGATGTAAAATAAAAGTTAGTATATAATCAAAACTTTAAAATGAAAATTATAATACATAAAAATATAATTAATTATAGATGAGGTGAGTTATTTGAAATCTGCAATTCATGAAAAGGTAGGGCATGGAAGAGAAAACTACAAAGAAAATTACAAAGTTAGAAAAAAGAAAAAAGAACTGAAGAGAATTAAGGTATATACAAGATATTACACAATATATGCAGTTTTTGCACTATTAATAGGATATGTAACTTTTAATACTTTCAGAATAATGTTATTGGACAAGCATGATATTTCAACAAAAATGATATATCACGGTGTTCGTAAGAAAAAGATAATGGCAGATAGAGGGGAAATTTTTGATAGAAACGGGAAAATGATAGCTTCTAATTATAAAGTATATAGATTGGAAGTTGATATGAGAACCTTAAAAAAGAGAGCAGATTCAAAAGAAATAGATATTAAAGAAATAATATATACAATGGCAGATATACTTGAGATGGATAAAGAAGTATTATATAAGAAACTTATGAAGGAATATGATGGAGAACTTACACAAGGTACAATAATAAAAGGAAAAGTAGAAGAGGATAAGGTAGAAAAAATAAAGGCTCTTATGAAAAATAATGAGCTTCATGGTTATGGAATGCTGTACTTTGATGATAATAAGAGATTTTATGGATATGAGTCATTGGGAGCGCAGATGATAGGGCATGTAAATCCACAAGGAAATGGATTAAATGGAGTGGAGTTATATTACGATGATATACTCAAAGGAGTAGATGGAATAAAATTATATAATATTGATAAAAATGGATATCTATTACCTACAGAAGAAACAATTGAGACAGAAGCGATTAAAGGTAAGGATATTTATATGACAATTGATACAGTACTTCAGAATATTATAGAGAAGATAGCTCAAGATGCTTTGATTGATAATAAGGCTAAGAAGATTAGCATAATGGTTATGGATCCAAATACAGGAGAGATTCTTGCTCTAGCTAACAAGCCTGATTATAATCTGAATGATCCTATGCCTTTTCAAAATTTTGATGAAAATATGGAACTTTGGAAAAATAGAGCAGTTAATGATTCATTCGAACCAGGATCAATTTTTAAGCCTTTTACAACTTATGCAGGTTTAAAAGAAGGGGTTATAAATCAAACAGAAATGATGGATACAAAAGGATATGTATATGTAAATGGTGCTAAACTATGGAACTGGGATAAAGCTCCACATAAAAATCAAACACTTCAAGATGCATTAATTAAATCTAGTAACACCTTTTTTGTTGAAATTGCACAGAGACTTGGAAAAGAAAAGATGATGGAATATATTGATTTATTTGGATTTGGTAAAAAGGTAGAAGTAGATTTGCCAGGGGAAAGTTCAGGAATAGTTATGAGTCTTGATACCATGAGAGAAGTAGATTTAGCTACTATATCATTTGGTCAGACAAATACACTTACAATGGTGCAATTTATGAGAGCATTTAACGCACTTGTAAATGGAGGTTATTTAAAGACTCCTCATGTTGTTAAGGAAATTAAGCATGACGATATTATAGAAAAACCTAAAGCAGATAAAGTTGTTGAAGAACCTGTTTTAGATCCTGCTATTTGCAGGCAAGTTACGAATATGTTGGAAAATGTTATTGCAAAATCAGGTGCATTTATAGAGGGGTATCATATAGCAGGAAAAACAGGTACTGCACAGAAACCGGATTATGTTAAAGGTGGATATAAAGATGGTGCATATATATCATCTTTGGCAGCAGCTGCACCTGCTGATAATCCTCAAGTATCCATACTTATATCTGTGGATGAGCCAGGTGGAGATTATTATTACGCTGGTACAATAATAACTCCAATTGCAAAGAAGGTTTTTCTTGAGACATTTAAGTATCTGTCAATAACAAATGATGAGATAATGAATGTTATACTGAATACTCTTAATCTTCCAGATATAGAAAGTAAAACAACAGAAGAGGGAATAAAAGTATTAGTGGAGAATGGTTTGAATTACGAACAAATTGGTAGTGGAAAATATGTATCTCACACTATTCCTGAAAAAGGGACATTAGTTGAAAAGGGAAGAGTTGTAAAGGTATATACTTTTGATTAGAATTATTGTTATTAAATGGTTTACTTCAATATATGAAGAGTATATAATGAAAGTTGATTAAGAAGTATATAGGATAAATAAGTGTAGGAACTTTTTATTAAAGGTGGGAAAGACATATGAAGAGGATTCTAGAGAAAGCAATCAATGATAACAGAAAATGGGTTAAAGATGGAGAATTGGCATCATATATACCGGAACTTTTAAATGCTGATAAAGAAGCACTTGGTATATGTGTTACAACTCTAGATGGAGAAGAGTTTTTTGCTGGAGATCACAATACAAAGTTTACAATACAGAGTATATCTAAAGTTATAACTCTTATGTTAGCTATTCATGATAATGGAAAAGATTATGTGTTCTCAAAAATTGGAATGGAGCCTACTGAATCAGCATTTAACTCCATAACAAATCTTGAGAGCAATGAATTAAAGAAGCCATTAAATCCAATGATAAATGCTGGAGCAATAGCAGTTGTGAGTATGATTGATGGTGAGACTAAAGAAGAAAAATTTAATAGAATACTGCGTTTTGCAATGAAAATAACAGGAAATGATTCCCTTGCTATTAATGAGCAGGTATATCTTTCAGAGAAAGCTACAGGTGATAGAAATAGAGCTTTGGCATATTTTATGAAGAGTATGGATATCATGGAAGGTGATGTTGAAGAGATTCTTGATATTTATTTCAAACAATGTTCAATCGAGATAAATTGTAGGGATATTGCTAGAATTGGAGCTATGCTTGCAAATGATGGAGTATTGCCTTGGAATAATCAAAGAGTTCTCTCGAGAGAAGTAACTAGAATAATTAAAACAATAATGGTAACATGTGGAATGTATGATGGATCTGGAAACTTTGCTGTTCATATAGGAATACCAGCCAAAAGTGGTGTTGGCGGTGGTATAATGGCTGCTGTACCTAGAAGAATGGGTATAGGTGTGTATGGGCCTGCCTTAGATAAAAAAGGAAACAGCATAGGTGGAATAAAGGTTCTTGAAGAATTATCTAGAGAATTGGACTTGAGCATATTCTAATAAAACCGTAATGGAGAATGTATAATTGAGAATGGAGAATGGTGGAGGTTTCTGCATCCGCAGAAACTACATTTTAGTTCTTTAGATCAATAGGGTTTTACTCATTTTATCTAGGATAAAATATTGTGTTTTAAATACAATATTTCATCTAAGTGAAACGAGTAAAACCTTATTTTGTAAGGAATAATAAATTAAAATTTCTCGGAGAAAAATGTCAATCATTATCCATTATACATAATGAATTATAGATTTCTTTTAACACGCTTTTAGCGTGTTTTGATTCGTTTTGTGATATAATAGATATAACTTTTATAAAAGGAGAAATGAAATGGAGAGAATAGTTATACTGGACTGTAATAGTCTTATGTACAGGGCATTTTATGGTTTGCCACCTTTAACAAACTCAGAAGGATTAACTACGAATGCAATATATGGAATATCTACAATGCTATTTAAAATTAAAGAGGAATTTGAACCTAAGTACATAGCAGCAGCTTTTGATAGAAAAGCTCCGACTTTTAGACATATAGAATACAAAGAATATAAAGCTGGAAGAAAGAAAATGCCACCAGAGTTAGCTGAGCAGATTCCGTACATAAAAGAGTTCCTTGAAAATTTTGGAGCAGCAAAATTTGAAATTGATGGATTTGAAGCTGATGATATAATTGGGACAATTGCTAGAAAAGCTGAAAGTGAAGGAAAAGAAGTTTATATTGTAACGGGTGATAAGGATGCGCTTCAACTTGCTAGTGATAATATTAAAGTTGTTATTAATAAAAAGGGAATGACTCAGGTTGAGGTTTATGATAGAGAGAGAATAATTCAAGATATAGGAGTTACACCAACAGAATTTATTGATGTAAAGGGATTGATGGGAGATAAATCCGATAATATTCCTGGTGTTCCTGGTGTAGGAGAGAAAACGGCTATTAAGCTTATTCAAGAATATCATACTGTGGAGAATATATTAGAGAATCTTGATAAGGTAAAAGCAAAGAAGTTAAATGAAAATCTTACTAACTATGCTGAACAGGCAATATTCAGTAAAAAATTAGCTACAATTAATACAGAAGTACCTATTGGATTTACCATGGATGAGATGGACTTTGAGAAGAATAGAGACATATCAAAATTAAGAGAGATGTTTTATAAATTCCAGTTCAAAAGTCTTATAAGTAAGATAGGTGATGCACCAGTTGAGTGTGAAGAGATAACTGTAGAGGCTAAAGATGTAGATACAATTGATGGGTTAAAAAAATTAACAGCTTCAATACAAAAAGAGGATACATTATTTATTCTCCATAAAGTTGAGAATGATAATAAGTTTACAGAACTTGAATTAGTTGATTTACATGTAAGTGATGGAGAGACTATATATCATGTGGATGTTAAAGGTATTCTTAATGAGTCAAGGGAAGACGCCATTGAAGAGTTGAGAAAAATATTCTCAAATGATTTGAATGTTGTTGGACATGAGGTAAAGCATTTATATACTGCACTAAGAAAATTAGGTATAGAGGACTTTTTATTCTCATTTGATTGTGAGATAGCTGCATATCTTATTGATCCAGGAAAGAAAGGATATTCTCTTGAGAGTTTAATTGAAGGTCATTTGCATAAGGGAATTAATGGAGATAATAAGGAGATAGAACTTATTCATTATCTTTCAGAAATATATACTTTGTTAAAAAATAAAGCAGAAGAACTAGATATTAATAAATTACTTTACGAAATAGAAATTCCACTAACAAAGGTTATTTCAGATATGGAATTTGAAGGCTTTAGAGTAGATAGTGAAATGTTGAAGGAGCTTGGTGAGAAATTCAATAAAGAGATTTCAACGACAGAAAAAGAAATATATGATCTTTGTGGAGAAGAGTTTAATATAAAATCACCAAAGCAGTTAGGAAAGATATTATTTGAAAAACTAGACTTGCCTGTAATTAAGAAAACAAAGACAGGATATTCAACTAATGCTGAGGTTCTTGAGAAGCTTCAAGATAAACATCCTGTTATAGAAAAGATTTTGTTCTATAGACAAATAACAAAACTAAATTCAACTTATGTTGAAGGGCTGCAGAATGTTATAGATGAAGACAATAAAATACATTCTTCATTTAATCAAACTGTAACTACTACTGGAAGATTATCAAGTACTGAACCTAATCTTCAGAATATACCTGTTAAGTATGAAATGGGTAGGGAAATAAGAAAAGTATTTATTCCAGAGGAAGATAGCATAATTTTATCAGCGGACTACTCTCAGATAGAACTTAGAGTGCTTGCACATATATCTGGAGATGAGACGCTTATAGATTCTTTCAAGAATGAAGAGGATATTCATAGAAGAACTGCTTCTGAGGTATTTGGCGTTCCTATGGACGAGGTAACTTCAATAATGAGAAGTAATGCAAAGGCAGTAAATTTCGGTATAGTTTACGGTATTGGTGATTTTAGTTTAGCTAAGGATTTAAATATTACTAGAAAAGAAGCTAAAACATATATAGATGCATATCTTAATAGATATCCAAAAGTTAAAGATTATCTTGATGGAATTATTGAAGAGGCGAAGAAGAATGGCGAAGTTAGAACTATGTTAAACAGAAGAAGATTTATTCCTGAACTTGCTTCATCAAAGAAAATGATGATTGCATTTGGGGAGAGACTTGCCATGAATACACCTATTCAAGGTAGTGCAGCTGATATAATTAAAATGGCTATGGTTAATGTTTGGAGAAAACTTAAAGAGAATAACTTAAAGTCTAAAGTTATTTTACAAGTTCATGATGAATTGTTGCTTAATGTTGTTAAAGGTGAAGAAGAAGTAATTATTAACATTCTTCAAAATGAGATGAGAGCACATGTGGAAAAAGATATAGAGTTCAAAGTTCCTATGGTTATAGATATTAATAGAGGGGCATCATGGTACGAAGCAAAATAAGAATTATGAGGTGAGTTCTAAAATGATTAAAATTGGACTGACTGGAGGGATTGGAAGTGGTAAGAGTACCATTTCCAATTTCCTAAAAGAAAATGGAATAAAAGTTGTAGATGCGGATAAAATTTCAAGAGAGGTTCTAAATATTTACCCTGAGATAAATAAGAGAATCAGAAGTGAATTTGGAGCTGAGGTATTTCTTAATGAGGAGACTCTTAACAGAAAAATGCTTGGGAATATAATTTTTAAGGATGCTGAAAAGAAGAAGTCTTTTGAAAATATAATTATTCCCTATATAATAAAAGAAATTAGAGAACGAATTGATTTATTGGAGAAAGAAAAGGAAAAAATTATTGTTTTGGATGCTCCAACATTGATGGAAAATAAACTTAATGAAGAAATGGATTATAACATAACTGTATGGGTAGATAGAGAAACTCAAATAGAAAGAGTCATGGAGCGAGATAAGAGTTCTCGTGGAGAGGTTATTTCTAGAATTGATTCTCAAATGTCTCTTGATAAGAAGAAAGAGTTAAGTGATTTTACAATTGATAATAGAGGAGAAGTAGAAGATACACTGAAGCAGGTAAAAAAAGTATTGAGAGTTATTAAAGAAATGGGGAAATAAGAGAGTGAAAAAAGGTAAAGTTATCTTCTTGTTATTGTTGTTTAGTTTGATTGCAATAGTTGTTTTTCACAAAGAAATATTATCAATATATTATCCAATAAAGTTTCAAAGCTATGTTGAAACATTTTCAAAGGAAAATAATTTGGATAAATATATGGTATATTCAATGATAAAAAATGAGAGTAATTTTGATGAAAAAGCAGAGTCTAATAGAGGGGCAAAGGGACTCATGCAGATAATGCCTTCAACAGCTGAATGGATAGAGAGTATAAAGAATTTTGGGTATTCAAATGAAAGCCAATTATTTAATGCGAAACTTAATATAAGAATGGGATGTTGGTATATATCAAACTTATTGGAAGAATTTCATGATACTGAAAAAGCAGTAGCTGCTTATAATGCAGGAAGAGGTAATGTTGCCAAATGGCTCAGTAATGATGAATTCTCTAGGGATAATAAGTTGATATTTATTCCCTTCAAAGAAACAGATGTGTATCTTAAGCGTGTAATGTTCGGCTATAAAATGTATAAGTATATTTATGGAGATTAAGGAGTGTTTTCCTTAGAGTTTACTCTAAATTTATTCTGAAGAATTTTTGTGAAATTGTTAAAATCTAATTGACAAAAATATAAAATTTGATAGAATATAGAAGTAACCTAAATATACATGCAGGTGTGGCGGAACTGGCAGACGCGCTATCTTGAGGGGGTAGTGGACAAATGTCCGTATGGGTTCAAGTCCCATCATCTGCACCAAAAAAAACTCACTGAAATTTCAGTGAGTTTTTTTGTTTTGATTCAAGTTTGAGAATATGGCTAAGGTTTTATATAGTGGAGTGGACAACCTATGGGCATAATGCATAAAGATTGGTACAGTATTTAGGGAAAGAATATTGATAGAATTAGTGACATAGCTCTCTTTTTTAAGAAAATGTTGAAAAATTTTTAGTTGTTTTAGTACAAGCTGAGCTTGTCTTAATATTATTCTATTATTTTCAACACTATTTTAAAAAAGAGAGCTATATAAAATTTAATTTGATATTCTCGACTGCAAAAAAATGTAAACGAAGCAATTGATTAATAACCTTTAAGAAAAGGGTTGTACTTTTTTCAACAGTATTTTAAAAAAGAGAGTTATCTTATTATTTGAATTACTTTTGTGGTATTAAAAAAGGCTTGTCCTAAAACAAAGTACGATTTAGTTTCTGCGTTAGCAGAAACCTCCATCGTTTTCAATTCTCAACTTTCAACTCTATGTTATGTTTTTTAAGCATGTATTCATCCATTGCTTCTGCAACTTTTTTCGAATAGTAAACAGCTTCAACAACCGTTCTAGCACCAGTTACAACATCACCAGAGGCAAAAATCCCTTCTCTTGTTGTTCTTCCACAATCATCAGTAATCACAAGACCTAGAGGATTTACTTCTATTCCTTTTGAAGTTGAGACGATATTTGCTTTAGGACCTTGGCTAATAGCAATTATTACAGAATCGCATGGGAAAAGTTTTTTAGTATTTTCAGAGATGAATTTTTTTTCTCCCTTTTCTTCGATTTTCTTAGTATCTACATAAAGTACTCCTTTAGGGGTGAATTCCACGGGGCTTTTATATGTTTCAAATTGAACACCATCTATTTTTGCATACTCAATTTCGTATTCTCTTGCAGACATATCTTCAATACCTTTTCTGTATAATATGGATACGGTTTTAGCACCATTTCTAAGGGCTGTTCTACCAACATCCATGGCCACGTTTCCAGCGCCTATAACACATACTTTATCACCAAGGTTATAGGAAGATGGCCCTTTTAGATAGTCAATAGCATAATGAACATTTCCAAGAGTTTCACCTTTGATACCAAGTTTTTTAGGTTTCCACACTCCAGTGCCTATAAATATTGCATCATAGCCATCTCTAAACATATCATCAATTGTTATTACTGGACCTACTAGTGTGTTGGGTCTTATTTTAACTCCAAGATCAAGTAGTTGTTGTTTTAAAGTTTCTAATATTCTTTTTGGTAATCTGAATTCTGGAATACCATACTGAAGTACTCCTCCTATTTTATCATGAGCTTCAAAAATAGTTACATCATAACCTTTTAAAGCTAATATAAAGGCAATGGTTATTCCAGCAGGACCAGAACCGATTATTCCTACGTTGCCTGGAAGTTTTTTCTCGGGAGCTAGATCTGCAACACTTAATCTATACTCAGAAATATAGTTTTCAATTGAACTTATCTGTACAGGGGATGATTTTAATCCTAATATGCAGTTACCTTCGCATTGATGTTCATGAGGGCATACTAAGGAACATACAACAGATAGTGGATTATTTTTAAATACTTTCTCACCAGCTTCTGAGAGATTTCCCTCAAGAAGAAGTTTAATCATTTTAGGTATTGGAGTTGCTATAGGACAACCTTGTACACAGCGAGGATTTTTACATTGCAAACATCTTTTAGCTTCTTCTATAATATGTTTTCCCATATTGTCTCACCTTCTATATATGTAGATTTCTTAATTTATAAATTAGTTCTCTATGTATTTTTCTCCAATAAATAATTATTTATTATAGCAGCTTAAATATATGTAAAAAATGATTAATTTACATATATTTAAAATACTATGGATGAAGTTAACAATACATTTATGTAAAGTAAAAACTAGGTGTAGTCGATATATGTAATAATAAGGCGGGGATTATGATAAAAATTTAATTTAATAAAAAAATATGTTTAAACAGGAGGGGTAAGATGAAATCCATAGGTGGAAAGATAACTATTTTAATAATAGCTATGACAATTATTTTAGGTGTGTCAATTGGTGGTTACGGAATATTTAGGAGTAAAGTTGATTCTGATAAGAACATTATGGTGCTAGAAGAGGCTTTATTAGGAGATTATGATAAGAATATAAAAAATCAAGTTGAATCAATGATAAGTATTATTGAAGCATCTTACAAAAAGTATGAAAATGGAGAAATAACTATTGAGGAGGCGAAAGAACTTGCAGCCCATATGGTTAGGAATGCTGCCTACGGTGAAGGTGGATACTTTTGGATAGATGACAGCAAAGGGAATAACGTTGTACATCCAGGTAACAAAGATTCAGAAGGAAAAAACAGATATGATTTGCAAGATATAAATGGGAAATATATTATAAGAGAAATAATTGAAAATGGAATGAAAGATGATGGGGGATATACAGATTATTGGTATCCTAAGAAAGGACAAACTGAAGCTTTACGTAAAAGAGCGTACTCTAGCTACTATAAACCTTTTGATTGGATTATAGGTACGGGTAATTATGTTGATGATATTGAAGCAGTTGTAAATAATAACAGAGAAATAGCGGATGATAATTTTAGAAGCAGTGCAAAAGTTGTGGCAATTTTTATTGTTATTTCAATAATGGTTTTCACAGGATTGGCAATTTATAGTGGAAAAAAAATAAGTAAGCCTATATTATTTATAACAGATTTGGTAGATAAGACAAGTAAATTAGATTTGAAATATGATGAGCAATTTCAAGAAATACTTAAATATAAAGATGAAACAGGGATTATAGGAAAAGCAGTTATAAACTTAAGGTCTGAATTGAGAGATATTATAGGAGAAATACAGAAGAATTCTAACGTTGTTAAAGAAAATACAGAATCTTTATTACTATCTGTCAATGAGACTGTTGCTTCCATTGATGCAGTAGCTAAAACTTCTGAAGAGATGGCAAAGGGCGCTGTTTCACAAGCAGATGATTCTCAAAGAAGTGCAGAAGAGTTATCTCACTTGGAAATGGAAATTAACAATGCTATACAAAATGCTCAATTATTAAAAAGTTATTCAAATAAAACAATAGTTGCAAATGAAAGCGGAATTGAGGCAATTACTGCATTAGGTAAAAGCTTAGAGAAAAATAATGAGGCATCTTCTCAAACAGCAGATAACATAATTCAATTGTCAGATAGGTCAAAATCCATTGATGAAATAGTAAGTACTATACAGACTATTGCTGAGCAAACGAATTTATTAGCATTAAATGCTGCTATAGAAGCTGCGAGAGCTGGAGAGTCAGGTAGGGGATTTGCAGTTGTAGCGGATGAAATAAGAAAACTATCAGAGCAGACAGCCCAGTCCACTGAAGAAATTAAGAATATGATTTCACAGATACAAAAAGAAATAAGTATTTCTAAAGATAACATGGATAAAGGAAATATACTACTGAAAAACTCTAATAAATCAATGGAAGAAGCTTATAGTGCATTTAAAACAATAGAGGAATCAATAAATAACATGACAAATCAAACAGATATGTTAATGATGAATATGGACAAAGTTGATTCAGGAAAAAATTCTGTAGTGAATTCAATTCAGGGTATAGCTGCTATAACAGAAGAATCAGCAGCTGCAAGCGAGGAAGTATCTTCATCTATGGAGGAACAAGCGAATACTATGGAAAATATAAATGGGACAGTGGAAGAATTAGAGAAGATTGTAGATACTTTAGACATATTAGTTAAGAAGTTTGAGCTGTAATTGAGAAAAGATTATATTTTAAGAATAAAAATTATAGAGATAACACATATAATGAGTTTATTGTTCATAATAATTAATTAAAGAAAACATACAATATATTGGAGGTTTATGTTAATGAACAATAGATTCAATGATAGCTCGCCACCAGTTGAGATGAATAACAATATTTATAATATGGTATCTTTACAACCAAGTATAGCAGTTGACGAGATGAGATTCAGAACAATTGGTGGAGGAGCAACAGGATTAGGACCAGGATATGGTTTGGGCGGTTTAGGAGCACAAACTAGTGTTTTACATGGATTAGCTTATCCAGGTGGAGCTTATGGTTTAGCTAACCCATACTTTAATATAGGTGAGTATCCATACCCAAGTGGTTATCCAATACCTGGGATGCCATCTAACATAAGTATGCCTAGCGGAGGCTTGGGTGTACAAGGTGGATATGATTTTACAGAATATGATGATAATGATGATGACGATGATGATGATGACAGAGATAAGTATAAATATGATTATGACTACAATGATGTACGATATATACTTATGAAAATACAAAGATATAATCCAGGTATATTTAAGGCGCTTATGAGAACAGGAATGCCTTATTATGAAGTAAGAAGGATTATTAGGAAGATCATCAGGTTAACTATGATGTATATGAAGGATGACGACTAGTTTTTTATAACGAATTTCATATGAGTATATTAATAGTGGAGAATTAAAAAAAATTCTCCACTAATCTTTTAAAATTTTACAAGGATAAATTCAAGTTTTGTAGAATATATAAATTACGAGGTGAAATTATGTTAAGTATCTATGGAAAACTAGATAACTATCATATTACTAGCGTTGGTAAAGAGGATTTAGATTATATGCATAAATGGTACAATCATCAGCAGCTCCTTAATCAACATGAGTCAAGAACTCTAAATAAGGATGAATTTTATGATAGTTTTTTAGGATATGTTATAAGCAATCAGGAATTTTTTTTAAAGATATCCATAGAAGACAGAACTGTTGGGATGGTTAAAGGTCATTTGAATAATGAAGAAAAAAATGAACTATGGTTAACAGATGTTATTATGGATAAGGAAGTTATAGAAGAAGAGGTTTTTAAAAAGTTAATCGATGGTATTATAAAAATATTGGATGAAGAATTAAACATCGATGAATGCTACGTAGGAGTGTTTATTTCCACAGAAGAAAACAGAAAGAGATGGAATAAGAATGGGTTCAACCATGTGAGAACTGTACATAATTATTTTTCTATCAATAACGTAAAAATAGACGGAGAGATAATGGTTAGAGGTTGTTGATTTATGAATAAAAAAACAACAGGTGTGGAGTGATTTCTATATTCAAAGGAGTCATTCTTTTTTTATTTACTAAAATACATATAATATTGGCATTAATAATTATAAATTTAAAATAAAATTCTCAACAATATCAAAAGTTATTTGATGATGTTGAGAATTTTTCTTTTAAAGGTAAATAAATTAATTATAAGTCTATGGTATTACTTCTTTATTTTAATATGTGTAAAAATGAGGGTTTTATTTGTGTGCGTCGCATCTATCAGCTTTAACTGTGATTATGTGTTTTCCGCAATCATAACAATAACCCCATAATTCAGTACAACCACAAGATTTTGTAACTAATCTGTCTGCTTCAACATTATCATTATGCATACCGTAAAAAGATGATGTTCTGCAGCCACAACTGCCGCAATCCATATGCATTCCACCACCAATATCGATACAAGCGCTAGTAGTGCTTCCTACACCTGCTACTAAACCTACAGCCACTAAGGACATAGCAAGAATTTTTTTGATTTTTTTCATTTTTAACTCCTCCTCAAAATAATTTTAAAAAAGTAAAGAATAAATATGTTATTTATTCCATATTTTTATATTCGTTGAAAAATATAAAAATCCTTCATTAAATTTAAAAAAAATAATTTATTTTTCATTTCTTGTAGTATATACTAATTAAAAGGAGGAATTTAAATGATAAAGTCAAAAATACTAAAAGATTTGGTAATTCCTATTATAGGTACTCTGCTACTATTTATATTTATTAGAAGTTTTATTTTTTTTACAGCGATAATCCCATCTGAATCAATGATACCAACACTAGAAGTTAAAGATAAGATAATAACTTCTCGAATATTTGATAAAGACAAGCTTAAAAGAGGTGATTTGGTTGTATTTACTGGTGGAGGAACACATAAACATATGCATGTTAAAAGAATTATTGGTTTGCCTGGTGATAAGCTTGAGTTAAAAGAGAATGGTGATGTACTTGTTAATGGTAAATTATTAAATGAAGCTTATGTTAAAAATCAAATTGTAGTACATAAACATAATGAACAGTGTAAGCATAGTGAAGAAAAAGTAATTCATGACGATGAACAAAATAATAAAGAACATTCTTCACATGAATACCAAGTTCTTGAAATGAGGTTAGGTAAATTTGAAGTGCCAGATGGAAAATTTTTTTTCTTAGGTGATAATAGAGTAATGTCATATGATTCAAGATATTGGGAAAATCCATACATTGATAAAGAACAAATTGTTGGAAAATTACTATTTAGAATATGGCCTTTAGAAAAGTTTGGGAAGATTGAGTGATATTATATTAAATTCATAAATAAAATTGCGTAAATTTAGTTGAATTTTTTGATAATCTATATTTCAATCAATAATGGTAAACTTGACAAATTATCCATGAAAAATTATAATTAAATATGTAGACAACCTTATAGCGCATATGATTGCGCATTTTTTATTACAGCACCAGATAACATATTAAGTATAGGAGGGTTTATATGAAATTGTTCAGAAGCAAGTCATCTAGGGTGTTATGTTTTTTAAGTTTTATGATGCTTATGAAAATTAACATGACTACAGCTATTGCAGATCCAATTCCAGATTCAAAAGAGAACAAAAACGATATAGCAATGAGCATTCAGGTAACTGGAGAAAAGGGAGAAATGAAGGTTCCTGATAGAGGTAAAGCTGCTCGAGAAAGAGTGGAGAGAGAAGCACAACGCCAAAGAGCTAGAGGACAAGCCACTGTAAGTGTTTATAGTGATAAACCATTACTATCTGGAGATGTTGGTACACTATTAGAATATGCGTATAGTTACTTAGGAAGACCATATGTATGGGGTGCTAAAGGACCTTATTCATTTGATTGTTCAGGATTTACATCTTATGTATATAAGATGGTAGGAATATATATTCCTTCATATACTGGTGATCAAGTAAAGTATGGGAAATCAGTTGCAAAAGAAGATTTGTTACCAGGAGACGTTATATTCTTTAATACATACATGGACTATGGACATGTTGGTATTTATGTAGGTAATAATAAATTTATACACGCATCGTCATCATCCAGTGTTAGACGAGTTACTGTATCTAGTTTAACTGGATATCATTTGTCACATTATGCTGGAGCTAGAAGAATAATTCAAGACTAAATTAAATTTAATATATAATATTAAAAAAAGCACACTGGGAGAAGTGTGCTTTTTTATGTGTAAAAATAATAAACAAAGGAAAATTAGATTGAATGTAGAATTGTAGTAAATTAGGATTTGTTAAAAGTGTAGAGAGGGATAAAATCAATTATGATACTCCAATATGTGATTATTGGAAATATGAATTAGGTGGAAACTCGTATACGAAAGGCGCTTGGGTGCTGTATGTGCTTCATGAACTTGTGGGAGATGAAGCTTTTTATAAGATTATAATAGAAGTATTGAATAGCTTTAAGGATGAGGAAATTGAATTTAAGGATTTTGAGGAAATAGCTAACAGGGTGTCCGGACATAATCTTAAAAAGTTTTTTAATGAATGGATATATGGAGTTGAGTTATCTTCATATCTGTATGAAGGATATGATATAAAACAGATATTGGACAATATCATTTAAGGTACTTATATTTTAACGAAAGGTAAGAAGTTAGTATGTGTAAGAATGAAGAGTGCTCAGAAATGGGTGGGTACTTAACTTTATCTGAGGCGGTAACAGAAGCAGAACGCGTTACTAAGCAAAAGATTAATTGGGTTAAAAGTGGTGAAATTAAGAGGTTATTATATTAAGTTGATAAGGTAGAGTTTTTGTTCTAAAAAAATCTTCAAATGTGTATATATATATTAGCTTGTCTTTAAGCTAATATATTACACAAGGAGATGAGAAAATGAGAAAAATTATGAATAATGATGGAAAGATTATATTAATAATATTGATATTTATTTTTGTCAGTTCATTCTCCCTTGGGGCATTGTTTTTTAATATGGTTTTTAGCAAATTAAACAGGGGTAATAGTGTTCAAATGGATAATGCATATGAGGTTTCAAATCCTGTACATATTGAAGATCACAATTTTAAGCAAGGGGAGGACTATGAAGAAATATTAACTACAAAAACATTGTATGGTATACAATGTGGCGTTTTTAAAAATGATGAATATGCAAAGGAACTCTACGAAGAATTAAAGGAATTTGGAATACCATTTATTGTTGAAGATTTTGAATATTATAGAGTTATTTTTGGGATTTTTCCAGATGAACTTTCTGAGGTATTGATGAAATCACTTGATGAGAACGGATTTGAAGTATCTAAATTTGAGATAGCCACGGATATTAAAAGTGTTGACCAGGAAATAAAGTATGAAATTGATTTAGGTGTATTAAAGCTAATTTGGAGGATGGTAAATAGAAATTTAGAGAATTCTTCAACTGAATCATATAAGAATTGGGTTAAGAATCAAAAATATGATGATTCACTAGAAAGTGGTTTAGCTGCCAAGAGAGCACTAGCATTGCCAAATGAAATTTCTATTAATGATAGTGAAGAAATTTTAAAAAAATTTTACAAAGAATATAAAAATAATAAATGATTTATATAAAGGAATATTTCTTCTTGTTTAAGTTAATTTTTGATGATAAACTATAAATAAAATACATAAACAATGGGGGAGTATTATGAGTGGTAGAAGTAAAAATATTTTATTTTTAATATTTTTAGTTTTACTTGGGGGTGTTGCAGGTACCTTGGTAGGGGATATACTGGGGAGTAAGTTTGATTCGTTAAACTTTCTTAGTGATTATTCATATAACCTAGGACTAACAACACCTTTAGTTTTTGATGTAAAAGTATTAAAAATAACATTTGGATTTAGCATCTATTGTAATTTAATGACTGTATTGGGTATGATACTAGGGGCAGTTGTTTACAGGAATTATTAATTTAGTCTGATTGGAGTGAAAGTATGAAGGTTATTCTAGCCTCAGCATCTGAACGAAGACAGGAGCTTCTCAAAAGAATAGTTGATGATTTTGAGATAAGAGTAAGCTCTTTCGATGAGGATGTTATTCCTTTTAATGGGAAACCACATGAATATGTTATGGAGCTTGCATTAGGAAAAGCTAATAATATAGCAGAAAAGTGTAGTGACGGTGTAATTATAGGGTGTGATACTATTGTTACATTAGACAATGAAGTTTTAGGGAAACCTAAAAGCGAGAAGGATGCTGTGGAAATGCTTGAGAAACTTAGTGGCAGGAGTCATGAGGTATATTCAGGTATAGCTGTTATACAGAAAGAAAAAGGTGAAGTATTAAAGGATTATTGTGTAACGCAAGTTGAATTCTCTGAGATTAGTAGAGAAGAGATTTTAGAATATGTTAAAAGTGGAGATCCCATGGATAAAGCTGGTGCCTATGGTATACAGGGCAAAGCTGGTGTTTTTGTACAGAAGATAGAAGGGGACTATTACAGTGTAGTAGGTTTGCCACTTAACAAACTATATAAAATGCTTAAATCTATTAAATAATATGTTTAAAATTGGATTAAATGACAAAACTTCAACTATAAGTAATAATGCTTATTTGGAGGGTTGTTATGAAACAATTAAAATTAAAAGATATTCCTTGTAATGAAAGACCACGTGAAAAAATGTTGGTTTATGGTGTTGAATCTCTTGGAAATTATGAACTTTTGGCAATTTTACTAGGCAGCGGTAGTAAGAAAGAGAATGTATTGCAATTATCCAGCAGAGTTTTAAAAGAATTTGGAGGATTAAATAATGTGTTTGGTGCTTCAACAAAAGAACTCACAGACATACAAGGTATTGGAGTTGCAAAAGCATCACAACTGATAGCCCTATCAGAGCTTTGTAAAAGGTATAGAAGTTATAAAAGTAAGGATAAAATAAAAATTACTGAACCAAAAGATATAGTTGATAATTTTATGGAAGAAATGAGAGTGAAGTCAAAGGAAGTATTGAAATTATTGGTGTTAAATACTAAAAAAGAAATAATTACTATTAGAGATATTTCTATAGGAACAAATAATAGTGCTTTGATACATCCCAGAGAGGTTTTTAATCTAGCTATTAAGAATAGTGGGGATTCAATAATTCTGATTCACAATCATCCATCAGGGGATCCAAAACCTAGCAAAAATGACATAAATGTAACCATCAGATTGAAAGAATGTGGTAAATTATTAGGGATAGAACTTATAGATCATATAATTATTGGTGATAGAAAATTTACTAGTATGAAAGAAAAAGGACTTGTATAGAAGAAAGGAGATAAAGTATGGGATTATTCGGAGTAACAAAAGATATGGGGATTGACCTAGGAACAGCGAATACTCTTGTTTATTTAAAGGGAAAAGGAATCGTATTAAGAGAACCTTCAGTTGTTGCTGTTAACACAAAAACAGGAGAGGTATTAGCTGTTGGAGATGAAGCAAAAAAAATGATAGGAAGAACTCCAGGGCACATAGTTGCAATTAGACCTATGAAAGATGGAGTAATAGCTGATTTTGATATAACAGAAAAAATGTTAAAGTATTTTATAAGCAAGGTTTGTTCAAGAAGTGCATTCACAAGCCCAAGAATAGTTGTTTGTTTTCCTTCAGGAGTAACTACTGTTGAGAGAAGAGCAATTGATGAAGCTACTAGAAGAGCTGGAGCAAGAGGGGTAGAATTACTTGAAGAGCCTATGGCAGCAGCTATTGGAGCAGGTCTTCCGGTTAATGAAGCAACAGGTAATATGATTGTTGATATTGGAGGAGGTACTACAGAAGTAGCTGTAATATCTTTAGATGGAATTGTTACAAGCCAATCTTTAAGAATCGCTGGAGATGAACTTGATAAATCAATTATTTCTTACATTAAGAGAAAATACAATCTTATGATTGGTGAAAGAACAGCAGAAAATATTAAAGTTACATTAGGAAGTGTTTTTGATTTTGAAAGACATGCAGACTCAATAGTTGATGGAGAATTTGTTAAAGGTGAAGAAGTAGTTGATACTATGGAAATAAAAGGTAGAGATCTTTTATCTGGATTGCCTAAAAATATCGAGATAAAAAGAGAAGAAGTAAGAGAAGCTTTACATGAACCTGTTATGAGTATCATTGAAGCAATTAAGAATACACTTGAAAAAACACCACCTGAACTAGCTGCTGATATCATGGAAAAAGGAATCACACTAGCAGGAGGAGGAGCTTATCTTAAGGGTATGGCTGAACTTATAACACATGAAACAAGAATGCCTGTTAATATTGCTGAAAATGCACTGGACTGTGTAGCTATAGGGGCAGGTAAAGCTATCGAATACGCAAGTTTTGGTAAGAGAAGATAATGAAAAAGAAAATTCAAAGATATAAAAATGTATTCATTGTATTAGTGTTGAGCCTTTCATTCGTGCTGTTGATATCCTTAACCTCAAATAGAGAAAAGGTTTCGTTCGCAGAAGATGGAGTAGCGGTTCCCATTAATGGGATTCAGAGTGTTGTTTTTAGATTATCTAGTGGTATTAGTGAAGGTATAGAAACTATTGGTAAATTCTCTAAACTTAAAGATGAAAACGATGAATTAAATGAGAAGATAGCAGATTTGCAGATTGAGATTAATAAACTTAATGTAATTAAGAAAGATTATGAGGATCTGAAAAAGATGCTGAATTATAAAGATACACATGATGAATATGAATACATCGGCTGTGAGATTACAAACATTAGTGGAAATAGTTACTTTGAAGGATTTGTAATTAACAGAGGGTCATTAGATGGAATTGAGAAGCGTATGGTTGCTATCTCTCCAAATGGATTAGTTGGACAGGTGACTGCTGTAGGAACAACCTGGGCAAGAATACAGACACTCGCTAATGAGAATATTGCAGTAGCTGGATATATAGATGAAACTGAGGAAGTTAACGGAATTGTTAAGGGATATAAAGATTATGACAATAAGGTGCTTGCAAAGGTTGAAGTTCCAACATTAGACTCTGACCTTAAAAAGGGTGATACAGTGTATACTTCAGGTGTTGGAGATGTGTATCCAAAGGGAATAAAAATTGGAAAAATTATTGAAGTATATGAGGACAAAAGTAAAGTAGTTAAATACGGTATTATTGAGCCTTCTGTACAAATAAATAAGATTGATAAATTGTATATAATTGTACCTAAAAAAAATAGAGAGTACGATGAATAAGGTGTTGAGTTTATGAAAAAGTACGTGATGTTATTTTTTATAAGCATACTTTTACTTGTAGTTGATAACACCCTAATGCCATTTATAAGCATTAGGGGTGTTTATCCAAGTATGTTATTTATATTTTTTATTTCATATTCATTTTATGCAGATATAAATGAGGTTATTTTTATAGGATGTGTCTCTGGGTTGCTTCAGGACATCTTTTTTATAGATGTAATAGGAGTGAATGCTCTTATAAATTTATTATTATGTTTAAGTGTGGCATATGTAGGGAAAAACTTTATAAAAAGCAAGATATTAGTGCCAATAATTATGGTGTTGTGTGCTTCTTTGATTAAGGGAATATTGCTTATTGGAGTTCTTAAGATATATGGAATTAATCTTTTCTTAAGAGATGTGATATATATATCTATATATAATTTTTTCATTGCTGCAATTCTTGAAAAGATAATATTTAAATTTTATAATTTAGAATTAATTAAGAGTAATTGGAGATTTTAGGTGGTGAACAAGTGAAGAATAAGGAAGAATACAAGGAGTTGAAAGCTCCTAAGAAGAAAAAGAAGTTTACTAGATATACAGCTATGGTTGTTATTATGTCTTTGATATTTGCTACTATAGTGGGGAAGTTAATCTATTTACAAGTGTTTAATGTGGAAGTATATAGAGAAAAAGCTAACAACGGACGCCATAAGGTGATATCTAATTCTGCTCCTAGAGGAAATATTTTTGATACTAATGGGGAAATCCTCGCTACAAATAAACAAGGTTTTAGCCTTATTTTCACTGAAACCAATGAGAGCAAAGAAAACTTCTTTTTAACTATAAAGGAAGTTTTTGCTGTTCTTGAAGAAAATGGAGAAGGGCTGTCGGAGAATTTTCCTTTAAAAGTAGAGCCAATTAGATTTGAGTTTAATGTTGCAGAAGATTGGATAGTATGGTCTGAATTAAGATTTAAGAAGGACCGTGGACTAGATGAGGCTGTAATGAAAGAGAAGTTTAAAGGCAAGAAGCTGGCAGATTTGAATGAGGAAGAAAAGGCTTCAATTGAAGAAGAATTGAAAGTTATTGAGGCAGAAGAAGTATTTAGAACGTTGATAAAAAAATATTGTCTATATAATATTCTGAAAGAGAATTACTCTAATGAAGAATGGAAGGAACTCTTAAATGATAAAGAAGCTTTAATAGATCTTCTTTTAGAAAGTGTTCCTCATGAAGAAATAAGAAATTATATGATAGTCAAAGATAATATTCAAATGCAGAGTTATAAAGGGTATAGACCTGTAATTATCGCAAATGATTTGAAGGTTGAAACAGCGTATGTGTTTGAACAAATTCAATCTGAACTTCCAGGAATATCTATATTGAAGCAGCCAATAAGATATTATCCATATGGAGAATTAGCTTCTAATATTGTTGGATATATTGGAAAAATAGATGAACAGTTTAAAGGCTTATATGAAGAGCGTGGTTATGATGTTCATGAGGATTACATTGGTAGATCCGGTATAGAAGGTGAATATGAAAAGATTTTAAGAGGTACTAGGGGAGAAGAGAGCATAGAGGTAAATAAAGATGGAAGAAAGGTGAAAACACTGGGAGAAAGACCAGCGACACCAGGAGAATCTATTTATCTTACTATTGACAGCAATCTTCAAAAGGCAGCAGAAGAAGCTTTGGATCAGACTATGGCATATATGAGAGACCTTGGAAAGTATAAGGCAGATAAAAAGACTCTAGATGATGTTGATAAATCAAATGCAACTAGAGGAGCGGCTGTAGTTATAGATGTTAAAACTGGTGAGATATTAGCATTAGCTAGTAGACCAGGAATAGACTTAAATCTTTTCACAGTACCAGGAAGACTTGATTCTGCTACTTATAAGTCCATATTCAGTCCAAATCTCGAAGAGTTTGGGATGGAGTATGTTATGGAGCATGAATTATATAAGAATGAAGAGATTAATGGAAAAGATTTAAAGGAGTTATCAGAGGAAGAAAGAATTGATGTTATTTTCAATGAGTTGTTTCCTAAAAATAAAAATGGAATCAGAGAAGATAGATACGATATTTATCCCAAAGCTGCATTTAACTATTCTACAAAATCAAGAGTTCCACCAGGTTCCATATTTAAAATACTTACATCAGTAGCAGGATTAGAGGAGGCAGTTATTTCTCCTACTGAAAAAATATATGATGTAGGACCTTATACTAAAAGATATAAGGATTTTAAAGGTGCCAGCTGGATGTATAACCTATATAGAGGAAGTCACGGAAACCAAGATGTTCAAGATGCTATAAGGGATTCAAATAACTATTATTTCTTTGAAGTTGCTGATAGGCTATATGAAAAAGGTGGAGAAGGTACAAAGGAAAGTTTGGATATGTTAGCAAAGTATTCATGGAAATATGGATTAGGTGCTAATATGGAGGATCCGGCGTCTAAGACAAAAACAGGAATTGAGATTGACGAGGCTTTTGGGCAAGTATATTATTACGATTCTGGTAAAAGATATCACAGTAGAGTATACACTTGGAGTTTATATGAACACTTGATAAATGGAACTGCTTCAATATGGGTTGGTGAATATAAGCCAATAAATATTGTTCCTGATGATGAGGTGGATAGTGAAGAGGTGTATGCTATTAAGAAAAAGCTGACTATTGCTATAAAAGAAGAAATGATGAGTGTTGATAAAGCAGACTTATCAACTATAGATGAGTTATTAAGAGAGTTAACTGAAAAGAATGATGAGTATAAAGGTCAATATACTGATAAAGATATCAATGGTATCAAGAGAGCTATAAGCTCATCAATTAATGATGCTAGAACAGAGATTAAAAGTGCTGTAAACCTTTATAATGCTTCTATAGGTCAAGGTCTAAATCAGTTTACTCCACTGCAATTAGCTAATTATATAGCTACTTTAGTGAATGGCGGATACAGATATAAGCTACACTTAGTTGATAAGATTGTTGATTCGGAAGGTAATATTATTGAAGATTATGGTGAGACTAATATAATTCTTGATGAAACTAATGTTAGTCCAGAGACTGTAGATGTAATTAAAAAAGGTATGCAAAAAGTTACCAGTACTCCAGCAGGTACAGCATACAGTACATTTAATAATTTCCCTATAAAAAATGGAGGAAAGACTGGATCTGCAACATATCAATCAAATCAAGATGAATATGGAAGAACATCTTATGCAACGTATGTAGGGTTTGCCCCATATGAAGAACCTGAAATTGCGGTTAGTGTTGTTATCTTTGATGGAGGGCATGGAGGATACAGTGCAAGAGTTGCAAAAGGAATTTATGAGGAATACTTTAAAGAGCAAATCTTAGAACAAAATCCTGAGTATGAGTTTATGCTTAAACAACCTGAAATTGAAAAAGAAAATGAGAATTAATAATGAATAATGAATAATGAATGTACTTTCTACTTTATGTAGAGGGTACATTTTTTTTTAGCTAATAAAATAACTTTAAGAAATAGCTTTAAGAAATAGTTTAAAGAAGTAGTTTAAAGAAATAGCTCTCTTTTTTAAGATAATGTTGAAAACTTTTTTTGTATTATAAACCTTATTATACCAACTGGCTTGTGAATATTTTTCAACATCTTTTTAAAAAAGAGAGTTATCTAAAACATATTAACTTTAATATACTATTATCTCTTACCTGGTGGTATTTTCTATTTGTAAATTTTATCGAAACATAGGATAATTATTACAAATAAGAAGGAATTTGAATTATGATATTGAATTTGTATATATAGAAATATTTTTCTATAAATATAGTTATTTAAGTTACTTATTCGAAATTTAAAAGAATAATCTATTTAATTTAGAAATGATATTTATATAAGATATTGTGGGTAAAAGTATAGTTAAAGAATTAAGGGGTGGGAATTGTGAATGTAGATCTTGAGACAGAGATATTAAATAGAAGAGAAGTAAAGGGTGAGAAAGAAAATTTAAGATACACGGCAATGATTATTATTATGTTATTGATATTTGGAGGAATTATTGCAAGGTTAATAAACTTACAAGTTATAAATGTTAATATGTATAGAGAATATGCAAGTACTGGTAGTCATACAATGATATCATATTCTGCACCAAGAGGGAGAATTTACGACAGAAATGATGAGGTACTGGCTACTAATAAATTGGGATATACCTTGACTTTTACAGAGACAAAGGAAAGTAATAAAAAGTTTTTTGATACAATGAAAGAGGTTTTCGAGATTTTAGAAAAAAATGGAGAGAAAACTACAGAGGGATTTCAATTAAAGGTTGACCCAATAAGGTTTGAGTTTGGAGTAAGCGATGATTATAAAATATGGAGTGAATTAAGATTTAAAAAGGATAGAGGGTTTGATTATGAAGTATTACATAAAGATTTTAGCGGCAAAAAAATGGTTGATTTAAATCAAAGTGAAATTAGTTATATTGATGAGAAATTGAAAGAGATGTCTCCAGAGTATATTTATAGGTCACTTATAAAGAAGTATGAATTATACAATATGATAAGAGATGATTACTCAAAGGAAGAGTGGAATAGTCTTACAAACAAAAATAAACTTGTAGATGAATTAATAGATAAGGTTGACGGAAGTGTAATAAGAAAATATATGATTATTAAAGATAGTATTTATATGAATCGTTTTAATGGTAATAAACCAAGTGTAATTGCAAAAGATCTTAAACCTGAAACTTCATATATCTTTGAGCAAATTCAATCTGAAATGCCTGGAATTTCAATCCAAAAACAACCTATAAGATATTATCCTTATAATGAAGTTGCTTCAAATATAATGGGTTATGTTGGGAAAATTGGTGAGCACAACAAGGAAAGGTATGAAGAAAGAGGATATGACATTAGTGATGATTATATAGGAATAACAGGATTAGAAAGTGTTTTTGAGGATGTTTTACGAGGAAGAAGAGGGGAAGAGAGTATTAAAGTAAATCTGGACGGTAGAAAAGTAAAAACACTTGGAGAAAGACCTGCAACGCCTGGAAATTCAATCAAACTTACAATTGATTATAAACTTCAGAGGACAGCTGAGAGAGCATTGGATGAAACAATGAAATATATGAGGGATCTTGGAAAGTTTACCTCACGAGGAACAGAAGATGATGTTGATAAATCAAATGCAACTAGAGGAGCAGCTGTTGTATTAAATGTGAATACTGGTGAAATTCTTGCACTTGCAAGCAGACCAGGAATTGATCTCAATCTTCATACATTTCCAGGAAGACTTGATAATGAAACATATAAAGAAATTTTTATGCCTGATATTGAAAAGTTTGGACTTGAGTATATATATAAACATGAGCTTTATAAACAAGAAAAATTCAATGGTATAACTCTTCAGGGTAAGCCTATGTGGGAAAAAATCAAAATAATAATGGATGAGATGTATCCTAAGGATAATAATGGATATAGATCAGATGACAAAGATACTAGGCCAAATCCAGCTTATAATTATGCAACGCAATCACTTATACCTCCAGGGTCTACGTTTAAAATTCTATCTGCAATTGCAGGGTTAGAAGAGGGAGTTATAACTCCAGAGGAAAAAATATATGACGCAGGTCAATATAAAAAGAGGTATAAAGACTTTACTGGAGCAAGTTGGATGTACAATGTACATAAAAGCAGTCATGGATATCAAAATATTGTTGAAGCTATAAGAGATTCTAATAACTATTACTTCTATGAGGTTGCCGATCGACTATTTGAAAAGAAAGGTCCAGGATCTAAGGAAAGCTTAGATGCATTGGCAGAATATGCTTGGAAATTCGGGTTGGGTGCTAATATGGAAGATGAAAATCGTGATCTAGAGACTGGTATAGAAATAAGTGAAAAATTTGGTCCAGTTTATTATTATGATTTTGGGAAGAGAGAAAATAGTAGAGATTATACTCGAAAAGTATATGAACTTCTTAACAAAGGAGAATCATCAATATGGGTTGGGGAATATAAGCCAATTGATATAATACCTAATATAAATAATGATAGTGAAGAGGTATATAAAATAAAGAAGGAGTTAACTAGCTGTATAAAAGCTCAAATGGTCAGTGAGGAGAAATTTGATATTACTGATATAGGTTTGAAAGTTAGAGAACTGATTGAGAACAAAGAAGAATATCAGAATGAATATAGTGAAAAGGATATTGAAGGGATTATAAAAACTATTACAGCGTCCTTATTTGACGCCAGATCAGAGAATAAAAGTGGTGTAAATCTATATAATGCTTCTATTGGTCAGGGAAAGAGTCAGTTTACTCCGCTGCAGCTGGCTAATTACGTTGCTACTCTTGTTAATGGTGGATATAGGAGAGAAGTATATCTTGTAAAAGAAATATTGGATGAAGATGGTAATATAATAGAAGATTGTTCTAAAAATAAAAAGATAATCAATGAAACAGGTATTAGTAAAGAAACTATAGATATTGTAAAAGAAGGAATGCTTCAGGTTACAAGTAGCATTTATGGTACAGCATATACGCCATTTAAAGGTTTACCTATAAAGAATGGAGCAAAAACAGGGTCAGCAACATTCCAGAATAATCAAGAGGAATTTGGAAGAACATCTTATGCTACATTTATAGGATTTGCACCATATGATAATCCTGAAATTGCAGTGAGTGTAGTGGTTTTTGACGGTGGACATGGTGGATATAGTGCACGTGTGGCTAGAGCCATATACGAAGAATATTTTAAAGATGAGATATTAAAAATAAATCCTGAGTATGAGTTTATGCTTGAAGAAACAGAAAAATAAACTTTACAAATTTAAAAGTTAAAGAAGATTACATGCCTTTTTGAAGAGGTATGTAATCTTTTTTGCATTTTCAGTGAGTTTTTGTCATTTTAACTTATGTTTTAATGCATTATAGATTATAATTAAAATAATTGTAAAATAAAATAGGCAAAAAAAGTGGAAACTAGAAGGAGTTTATTGAGTTATGTTGAATATTTAAGAAAAGAGGGATTAATAGCTTTGAAAATGTAACAGCAGAAGGGTAGATAAAGATTATGAAACCAACAGGCATAACAATTAAAGGATATAGTGAAGGACTTAATATTGTAATCAATCTTGATGCGTTTGAAGATGAGAGACACATGTTACATATGTTTAAAGGAAAATTAAAGTCCTCAAAGAAGTTTTATAAAAATTCTTCTTTGATTCTTACAACGCAATTAAATGAACTTAGTGATAAAGCAATTAATGAAATAAAGGCTTTTTTGTATAATGTATTGGAAGTTAAAGAATGTACCTTCAAAGAGTTTCAGGAATTTGAAGAAGTAAAGAAAAAGAAGTTTAATGGAATTTATGAGGGTAGAACAAAGTTTATTAGAAAAAGCGTTAGAAGTGGACAAGTAATAAATTATAATGGGAATATTGTGATTATAGGGGATGTAAATCCAGGAGCAGAGGTTACAGCACAAGGCAATATTATTGTAATGGGGTCACTTAAAGGCGTGGTACATGCTGGATGTAACGGTAATCATTCTGCAATAATTGCTGCGTTTAATATGCAGCCAGCACTGGTTAGGATTGGGGAGTACATTTCACGTTCTCCAGAGGAAGAATTTAAACCAAATTACCCAGAGGTTGTTAAAGTTAAAAATGGACAAATAATAATAGAACCATATTTACCAAATAAATTTTTATAGATGGAGGGAACATAATGGGAGAAGCTATCGTTATAACATCAGGTAAAGGTGGAGTAGGAAAAACTACTACAACTGCTAATATAGGGACAGCACTTGCATCATTAGGAAAAAAAGTTGTTGTTGTTGATGGTGATACAGGATTAAGAAACCTTGATGTTTTGATGGGGTTAGAAAATAGAGTCGTTTATACAATTGTTGATGTAATTGAAGAAAAATGCAAATTAAAACAAGCTCTAATAAAAGATAAAAGATTTGAAGGGCTATTTCTATTACCTACTGCACAGACTAGGGATAAAACTGACATAAGCAGAGATGCTATGTTAGAACTTACTAATAGAATGAAAGAAGAATTTGATTACGTATTAATAGATTGTCCAGCAGGAATAGAGCAAGGATTTGAAAATGCTGTGGCAGGAGCTGATAGAGCGCTTGTTGTTGTTAATCCTGAGATAACATCTGTTAGAGATGCAGATAGAGTTATTGGAAAATTAGATTCAAAGGGATTTGAAAATCACAAACTTATTGTAAACAGAATGAACTATGAGATGACTCAAAAAGGTCAAATGCTTGGAGTTGATGATATTATCAACTGTCTTGCTATTAAACTTATAGGGGTTGTACCAGAAGATAAGGGTGTAACTATTGCTACAAATAAGGGTGAACCTATCGCACTAGATAATCAAGCAATGGCGGGACAAGCTTTTGTGAATATCGCAAAGAGAATAACAGGAGAAGATATACCTTTATTAGATTTATCAGGGGCTAGTAATGGGTTTATGTCAACTCTTAAGAAGTTATTTAAAGTGAAGTAGGAGGACTTAAAATGGATTTGTTAAAGCAATTATTTTCTAGTAAAACATCAGCAAAGGACGTGGCATCTGATAGATTGAAACTTATCCTTATTCACGACAGAGCAACTTTATCACCTGATTTACTTGATAATATTAAAGCAGATATTTTAAACTGTATCTCTAAGTATGTTGAGATAGATAATGGGGATGTAGATGTGAAAATGGCTAATATGGATGAGATACCTAATGGGTCACCAGCACTAATTGCTAGTATACCAATAAAAAGAATCAAGTAATCATGCTGCTGAAATTCATATGAAGGATCGCAGAGTTTAAACAATATTTAGATTAAGTTTAGGAAGTTATTAGATTATTCAAATAGCTTCCTTATTGTTTTCTAAAAAAATAGTTTAATACTGCGAAATTAATAACATTTTTACAAAATTTAAATTATGCTTGGGAATTATGTATGATATAATTTATTTATAGAGAATTCTTAGTGGTATTTTATTTGTATCTTGATAAAAATTAGATATATCTTAGACCTTTGTATAAATAAATTATTGAACTTAAATCTCTAGATATTACAGAAGTTAAGAAAGAGGATAGTGTATGTTGCATAAATTGAACTTTAGAATAAATAAAAAACTATTTAGATACTTAAGCTATGATATTTTGATAGTTTGCAGTATGTTAGTTGTTTTTGGGGCTATGAATATTTATAGTGATACCAGAAAACATTCCGTAATTCCATACTTTAAACTTCAAATGTCTTGGTTGGTTATTTGTTTAATTACTGTAGGGATAATAATTTTGATAGATTATATGGTTATTGCTAATTATGCCCCGTTGATATATTGGGCTAGTGTAATATTATTGATATTTAATCATTTTATGGGAGAGACCGTAAATGGTGCAACTGGATGGATAAGTATAGGAAGTAGAGCTATTCAGCCAGCTGAATTTGCAAAAATTGGACTAATCATCATGTTAGCAAAAAAACTAGATGATATGGAAGGAAAGATAAATAATTTTAAGAATTTCTTTATACTATGTTTCTATGCTTTTATACCAATGGTTTTAATATTGATACAGCCTGATATGGGGATGACAATGGTTTGCTTCTTTACTGTTCTTGGGATAGTTTTTATTGCAGGATTGGATTTAAGAGTAATTTTTGGAGGTTTGACAGGGTTACTTGGTCTCATTGTAGTTATATGGAATTCGCCACTTATGAAACCATATTGGAAGGGCCGTTTAACGGCATTTGTAAATCCAGAGGCATACTCAAGAGATTATAGCTTTCAGTTAAAGCAGTCCTTAATCGGAATTGGTTCAGGTGGAGTAACAGGACTAGGATATGGAAATGGAAGTCAGTATTTATTTGTACCAGAGTCCCATACGGATTTTATTTTTGCAGTAATAGGAGAAGAATGGGGACTGATGGGTGCAATTTTCATTCTTTTATTATATGGATACTTGATTGTAAGATTTATACACATTTCAAAAAAATCTAAAGACATATTTGGAAAGATAATTTGTGTAGGAATTACATCATCCTTCTTGTTTTCAATATTCCAGAATATGGGGATGACAATAGGATTAATGCCAGTTACAGGTATTACACTTCCACTTTTAAGCTATGGAGGAAGTTCAATGTTAACTAACTTTATAGGAATAGGGTTAATACTTAATATAGGAATGAGAAGAAAGAAAATAAACTTCTAAATATAAGTTAAATCAAGACACTTTAATTAATAAGGTGTCTTTTTTGTATAAAAAATTGATTAACTAATGATAAAAACTACGTAAATTACAATTTTCAATTATCTTTTTAATAGAGGCTTTTTGTAATAATTTTATCTTTATGAAAATATAAATTAGAATGAAACTAATATAGAGATTCTACGGCGAAATTTGATTTATACTTGTATCAACATCATGATGGTTTAACTTGTTTTGTACATGTATAAATTAATTATTGAGCTGAGATATCTATACAATGGAGGATAATATGGGAAATTATAATGACTTGTACAAAAATTATTATAAACGGATTTCTGGTGAAGATGAAAGGGGGCATAATGATGTGTATAAATACAGGGAGGGAAGCAGGAGTTATCATAGGAGTTATCCAGCACGGAGAATGACTTTTGCAGAAAAATTTATTTATCAATTTATAGTTGTAATAATAATTGCAGGTGTGTACATATCGAGCCCGTATTTCGGGGAAGCAGTAAATGCGAAGATAAGAGGTAATATGAATAAATATTTGGTAACTTGGGATATGAGTGATGAGATAAAAGACTTTTCGTTTAAAGAATTTCAAGAAAGCTGCATTGTAAAAATTGATGGGGTGATAGATAAGGTAACTGGTGGAGGGGCTTTTTCTTTAATGAAAGAGGAGTTTCTTCTTCCTATAGAAGGAAAGGTATCAAGTTCTAATAATCTTGATAATGAGAAGGAATTGATTATAAGCAGCTCATTTAATGGGGTTGTTCGAAGTTCCTATGAGGGAAAGATAAAGAAGATAACAAATGATGAAGATGGGAAAGTGACTGTAATTATTGACCATGGAAGAGGGGTAGAAACGGTATATAGCAATTTGAATGGAGTATATTATAAAGAAAAAGATACTATAGGTACTGGTGAGATTATTGGCTCTGCTGGTTTAGATGATAATAAAGAGTTTGCTGTTGTCTTTAAAATTCGTTACATGGGTGAGGAAAAAAATCCAGCTAAATATATGAGTGTAAACGGGATATAAGGTATTTTTATGTGAAACTATTTAGATATAGTTAATAGAGTAATTTTAATACTATTAAGGAGGGAGAATGTTTAGGAAATTTTTGGTTATTGTGGCGTATATTCTCTTATTGGTAATCTTGGGATTTCATGGGCAGATTCTTATAGCATTTCTCCTGGTTTTCCTTCATGAATTAGTACATTATATTACAGCAAGGATATTGGGATATGACAAAGGGAAGATAAGGTTTATTTTTATTGGGTTAGTATTAAAAATGGATAGTTTAAATGATGTTACTCCTCGTGAAGATATTATTATAAGTATTGCTGGCCCCTGTTTCAATCTCATTCTGGCAATTATTTCTTTTGTCCTTTGGAATGGGAATAGGGGTGTTGAGGTATACAAAATGCTGTTTTATAGCAACTTGACATTGGGGCTGTTTAATTTGATACCTGCATATCCATTAGATGGGGGAAGGGTATTACGAGGAATCTTAGGGTGTAAGATGAATTTCAAGAAAGCTAATAGGATTGCATATACAATTAGTTTAATAATAGGCATAGTTTTTATGCTTTTTTATTTTATAGTTATTTTTAGTGGGGAAAAGAATATTACATTTGGGCTTATAACACTATTTATAATTTTAGCATCATATAGTGAGATGAAAAAATCAGCATTTTTAATAATGGGGGATATGGTGAGAAAAAAAGTCAGGTTCAAAAAAAAGAAATATATTGAGGGTAGAACAATATGCATTCATGAAAATATTGATTTGCTTGATGCAATGGGCTATGTAGACAAGTATAGATTTAGCACATTTTTAGTTCTTAATGATGATATGCAGGTAGTGGATATGTTCTATGAAGATGAACTTATAAAAGGATTGAAGAATTTCGGTAATGTGACCTTAAGAGAATTCTTAAAGACTTTATAAAACAGAAATATTTTGGTAAATAAATAGCTTTAATCAGGAATATAGCAGGGTTTTGAAGTGATGAGATTATATATACTTTACCTCTTATGGTGCTTGTGATATTATATTATAATGAATACACATATACAGGAGGAAAATGATGAACAGAATCACTGATGAAATATTAAGTCGTGTGGAAAAACCCGTTAGATATATTGGGGGAGAATTAAATTCAATTGAAAAAGATAAAAATTCTGTTGATATAAGATTTGCTTTTTGTTTCCCAGATGTTTATGAAGTTGGAATGTCACATCTAGGAAGTAAGATTTTATACTATACATTAAACCAAAGAGAAGATACTTATTGTGAGAGAGTATATGCTCCATGGATGGATATGGAGAAGGAAATGAGGGAAAATAATATTCCTTTATATGCTCTTGAAACTAAAGATCCCCTTGAACAATTTGATATAGTAAACTTCACTCTGCAATATGAGATGAGTTATACAAATATTCTAAATATGATGGATATGTCAGGAATAACACTAAGAGCATCACAAAGAGGAGAGGAAGAACCAATAATCCTTGCTGGTGGACCTTGTGCTTATAATCCTGAAACATTATATGATATTGTTGACATAGTTGCATTAGGTGAGGGAGAAGAGATGCTTAATGATCTTCTTGATTTATATAAAAAGTGTAAATCAGAAGGAAAGAGCAAGAAGGAATTTTTAAGAGAAGCAAGTAATATTGAAGGTTTCTATGTTCCAAGCTTATACACTGTTGATTACAATGAGGATGGAACAATTAAAGAATTCAAGCCTTTATATGAGGATGTTCCAGCTACAGTTAAGAAGAGAATAGTTTTAGATTTTGATGAGGCAGAATTCCCTAATAAACTTATTGTACCATTCACTGAAGTTGTCCATGACAGAGTAACACTTGAGGCATTCAGAGGATGTACAAGAGGATGCAGATTTTGTCAAGCAGGTATTATATACAGACCTGTAAGAGAGAGAAAGACAGAGACTTTATTAAAACAAGCTGAAGAGTTATTAAAGGAAACAGGATATAATGAGACTTCACTGATATCATTAAGTATCTGTGATTATTCTGATATTACTAACCTTATTAATAAATTTACTCAAAAATTTGAACAAAAAAGAGTTGGTATTTCTCTTCCATCAATAAGAATAGATTCTTTCTCTGTTGATCTTTTAAAGGAGATTCAAAAGGTAAGAAAAACAGGACTTACTTTAGCTCCTGAAGCAGGATCACAAAGAATGAGAGATGTAATAAATAAGAATGTTACTGAAGAAGATTTAATAAATGCAACAAGCAGTGCTTTCAAGGCAGGTTGGTCAAGAGTTAAGTTATACTTCATCGTAGGACTTCCATATGAGAATCTTGATGATGTATTGGGAATAGGTGAATTAGGTAGCAAGGTAGTTGATGCTTATTATGCTGTTCCTAAAGAGGAAAGAAAAAAAGGGCTTACAGTTACACTTAGTACATCTATACTTGTTCCTAAGCCATTCACTCCTTTCCAGTGGGCACCTCAAGAAAGAAAAGAGAGCGTACTTAAGAAAATTTATGCACTTAAGGACAGCATTAAAAGAAAAGCTATAAATTATAACTATCACGCATCAGATGTATCATTCATGGAAGCTGTTGTGGCACGTGGAGATAGAAGAATATGTGATGTAATCATACGTGCATATGAGTTAGGTGCAAAGTTTGATGGATGGAGTGAACACTTCAAATTTGATATATGGAAGCAAGCTATGGAAGATTGTGGAGTCGATGGTGAGTTCTATGCGTATAGAGAGAGAAGCTATGATGAGGTTCTTCCATGGGATTTCATCGATATCGGTGTGAAAAAGCAATTCCTTATTGATGAAAATGAAAAAGCTAAAGCTGCTTTAACTTCACCAGATTGTAGAGAAGTGTGTCTTGGTTGTGGAGTTAATACATCATTTGGGGAAGGAGCGTGCTTCGAGAATGCGTTACTTGATTAAATATACTAAAGAAGATAAGCTAAAGTTTTTAGCGCATCTTGATTTAATGAAAACAATACAAAGATTAATAAGAAGAAGCGAGATAGATGTTGCATTTTCACAGGGATTCAACCCTCATATCATAATGTCTATAGCTCAGCCATTATCAGTTGGTATGAGTTCAAAAGGTGAATATCTTGACCTTGTATTAGAGACAGAAATGGATGAGAAAGAATTAGTTAACAGATTAAATGAGGTTACAGTTAGTGGAATTAAATTCTTAAATGCCTGCAAGGTAAAAACAGAGAAAAAAGCACCACAAGCTATGGCTCTTATTGATGCTGCAAGATATGCAATCAAATTAAAGTGTACTGATGCTAAAAAAGCAGAAGAATCACTTAAAGAACTTATGAAGAAGGAGAGCTTCATAACTCTTAAGAAGAGTAAGAAAGGTAAGAAAGAAGCTGACATAAAGCCTTTAATTAAAGATTTGAAATTCTGGCCTATGGAAGATTCGCTAATACTAAACGCTCTTGTTAACTGTGGAAGCAGATCTAATCTATCAGCAAACCTTTTAGGTGAGTATATTTCGAAAAACATAGAGGGTGTTGATACAGATGCATTTGTATATGTTGAAAGAAATGAAATGTATGCTGATAAGGATGGTACTCTTGTTGAATTAGAAAGATACTTTAAGTAAAGATTATAGAAAAAATAATAAAGAATATATTAGGAGGGTTCTGACTTAGGTCAGAGCCTTTTTAATTGGGGAAAAATAGGATAAAAGTTGCTACGCATCACTTTCAGAAAAGTGGTGTGTAGTTTTATTAGTAAAAGTTTTTTATATAGCTCTCTTTTTTAAAAAGATGTTGAAAATAGGACGAGTTATGATGGTATAATAAGGTATGCAATACAAAAAAAGTTTAATATAATGGGGAAATTAGTAATGAAAAAAATTTATTATTTTATTTTTATTTTATTATTTATAAATGTGGGATGTACTATGAAGAATGATGTTTCTGAAAATAATGTTAAAGTGATTCCTAGTAAACTTTTTGAAGGCAAAGCTAAAAAGTTAGAATCTCATTTTGACATGATTACAGGAAATATTAAAGTTAAATATCATGGTAAAAAGGACAACATATGTCTTAAATATGAGCTATGGGAGAATGGAAAAATAAAGGAGTTGCAAAATGTAACTTCAACATTTATTGATAAAAATGAATTTGATGGAGAAATTACTATTTTATTAATGGACAGACTTGGTGCTGATTTTAAGAAATCGGATTCTATGATACTGAAATCATTTATTGGTGATGATGAGGGATATGGTGGAGGAGCGCAAAGTATAAATAGATTTGAAAAAGATTGGGGTTATGGACTTGTTGAGTTAAAGGATGAACTCAAAGTAAGTGATAGTGAAGAAATTACTGTCTGGGGGTTAATTGCAAAGGAAGGTTCCTTTGCTATTGGAGGAAAAAGCATTGAAGATGAAGTAAAATCAGCAGGTTGGGGACTAGTACTTAAAATTTATTTTAAATAAAGATATATAACAAAAAATAAAAGAGGTTATTTAAAAATATTGGAGGGATTTATAAATGCTAAAATTAGGTTCAACATATTTATATGTAAAAGACATGGAGAAGTCACTTGATTTTTACGAAAAGTTGCTTGAAATGAAGGTTAGTTCTCAAAATTTTAATAGATGGGCGCAGTTTGATTTTGGAGGTAAATGTATTGCTCTTATGAATCAAAAGTATGATGACGAAAAGATGAATAGTGGTGAAAGTTTGGAAGGGATTTATAGTAAAGAATACTTAAAAAGATATAAAGATTATAAAATAACTTATGGTAATAATTTTGTTTTAAATTTTTATGTTGATGATTTAAATGAAGAGTATGAAAGACTTAAAAACTTAAATATAGGTCAAGTATCACCAATTATGTATCTAAATGTTGCAGCACCTTATTATTTATTCACAATTGAAGATCCAGATGGAAATCAGTTAGAAATCACAGGTAACTATAATGGGGAGATTGAATAGGATTTAGCTAAGAATAAATCAAAATTATAAAAATGAAATATTATAGCAAGGGTCTGATAATTTAAATTAGAGGGGGAGTTAAGATGAAATTGGGAGCTATAGGTTTCTTTGTAGAAAACTTGGATGTAATGGTGAATTTCTATAGGGATGTAATGAATATGAAACAAAATATTGAAATGGATGGTTTTGCTGGATTTGTAACGGAAGACGGGTTTTTCTTTAATTTATGTACAAGAGGTGAAAGGGAAAACTTATCATCAATACCAATTTCTTATCCTAAGGGATTAAATGGTACAATGCAGCTATCCTTTGGGGTTCCAAAATACGAAGATGTGGACAAGGAGTATGAACGATTATTAAAAGCAGGTGCAGAACCTGTTAGTAAACCTGATACCAAGCCATATGGTCTGCGAGAAGCTTATGTTGCTGATCCAGAAGGTAATCTTATTGAAATTGTTTCATCTAACGAGTGATTAAAAAAAATGGGAAGGGGAAAACAATGAATAACATTAAAGTTATCAAGATTGAAGAAGATATGTTTCCGAAAACATTTTCTAAATTTGAAGAAAGAGATTTTGGGATACTGTTCTATAATGAACAAAATAAAAACTCATACGATAGCAATCATGCAGTTATCTATAGAAATAAAATAGAGGACTTAGGTTTAGTGCTTGATTTTATAACAGAATTTTATACTAAAATGAATATAGCTCCAAATATTTATCAAGCTGTGGAAGACGAAGGATATTTTAAAGAAAAGGAAACCATATTTAAAAAACATGGATATTCTATATGGATTGAAGGTCCTAATAATTTTATGGTATTGACTGCTGAAAATAATATAAAAAGCAGTAATAATCTTGAGATTAAATTAATTACTGAATGGGATGAACGTATTGCGATGGATATCTGCATTCCATCCAATGAGAGTCATGAAATAGAGGTTATAAAAAACGGTATAAATTCTAATAAATATAGGGTTTTTGTTGGATATAAAGAAAATAAAGCTGTTGCTATTACATATTTTCATATTTCTGAATATGATTGCTGTAGATTTGACTATATAATTATCTCAAAAGGTTACAGAAAAAAGGGATATGCAAGAGAACTTCTTTCTTATGTGACGGATTATTGTAGAGAAAATTATTTAATGAATTGTTTTCAATGGCCAGCGCATGAAACTTCAGAAAGACTTTGCTATGAGGCAGGTTTCAGACATTTGTTTTCAGCAGAAGCAGGACGTGCTTCATATAACACAAAATAATAATACATTGAATTATTTTTTTCTATAATATTCGCAATACTTTGTTTATTAATCAGATATAAAAAGCAAATGAGTATAAATAAAATAGACAGGATGTGTTACTAATGACAGATGAACAGTTTAATGAATTCATTGATAGATGTTATGAAATTACAGCGATGGCAGTGAATTATTTAAATGGGCTAGGTATGTATAAAATTCCAGGAGAAAAAAGTCATTTGTTTGTAGCGTTAATTGAAAGTGAGGATTAATAATGTATGGGTAGTAGAGATTAAAAAAACTACTAAAGAAGACATCCCATTCTGGAAGTGAAGTTTGAATAAAAAATAAGAATAGATACACATCGCTTCTTGTAAGGTGGTGTGTTTTTTTATAAATATAATTTTAACATAGCTCTCTTTTTTAAAAAGATGTTGAAAATACTCTAAGTCTTAATGGTATAATAAGGGTTAGGATACAAAAAAAGTTTTCAACATTATCTTAAAAAAGAGAGCTATCTTGTAGAGATTAATATATAAAGGAGTGAGTAGAGAAATGGTCAAATTAATAGCTTTGGAAAAAGAAGATATCATAAATATTTTAGATTGGAACAAAGATAAAGATGCGGATTTTTTAATGCAGTGGGCTGGGAGTTACTATACATATCCTATAACAGAAGAACAGATTATAACTAGATTAGAAGATAAAAATTTAAAATCTAAGATATATATTTATAAGATTGTATTAGAGAATACTAGGGAAATGATAGGAACAATAGAATTATTTCTTCCTGAAAATAATCCTGAAATAGCTGTTATTGGAAGATTCTTAATAGAAGAATCTTATAGGGGAAATGGATATGGGGAAAAATCTCTTAGGGAAATTGTTAAGATAGCTGTTGAGGAGTTTGGGTTTAAAAAAGTTGTATTAGGAGTATTTGAGTTTAATAAAAGTGCAATTAGATGCTATGAAAAAGTAGGGTTTGTGAAAGACGTGCTTAAAGAGCATGTAAAGAACCCAAAGTTTAATTCATATACAATGACATTATATGGTGAAAATTTAGTGTAGTTTAATAAATGAAAGTTAGTAATAAATTTTAGGTAATTATTAATAGTAAATAATTGATACAATAATGCAGCAAATCAAATAATAAATAGCATAGCCATAGATGTTTTATTATTATGGAATATGAGCTATGATGATTTGGATTTTTTTGGTAAACAATTGAATGAAAACAAAGACTAATTTTTGAATGGTTTCTTAAAGAGATGAGAAAACTTTTATGATATAATCATGGGGAGGTGAATGAACTTGAGAGAAATTAGAATTTTTGAAAGTAATAAATATAAATATATAGGAATATATCAGGATAATGAATTGGTTCAAAATTTTTTTGAACCAACAATTGAAGGTGGAGCTAGTGAAGGAAATATACATATAGGGAGAATAGAATCCATTGATAAAAGTGGGAAAAATGCTTTTGTTAATATAGGATGTGATAAGAATGCTATTTTGCCTTTAAAGAAATTTGAGAAGGTATCAAAGGGTGAGTATGTTACTTGTGAGATTATACGAGGAGAAAAAGGTGAAAAAGGCGCGAAGGTATCTTTAGGATACACTGTACCAGGTAAATATATTGTGGGAAAGAACGGACGTAAAAAAATTTCTGTGAGCAGAAGTATGAGTAAGGATGAAATAAGAGAGGAATTGTGGAATATCCTTAAAGAATATTCCAGGGATTTTGATGGTGAGATTTTAGTTAGGAGTAACATTAAGAATTGTGATGATACAGAAGTACTGAAAGGTGATTTAGAAGAGAGTCTAAATATTTTGAGGGAAGTAAAGAGAAAAGGTCAGTATTGGAATAAGGTAGGAAAAATATATGACAGTGGAGGAATGTTAGGTAGAGTAATTAGGGGCGAGAAAGAAGAGTGTACTGTTGTACAGTCCTCTTATTTAACAAAAATCAATGGTAAAGATAGAGATGAATATATAACAAATAAAGAACTTGAAGGACTCAAAATAGGAGACTTTATTAGTGATGTTGTAAATAGTTACAAGAGGAAAGTTAGCCTGCCAGAAGGCGGGAGTATGGTGATTGATAGAGGAGAGGCGTTGTACTCCATCGATATAAATAGCGGCAATGTAGATAAATCAATTGTTAATGATAAAAATGCTGAATTTATTTGCAGAGAGATATTGAAGAGAAATCTAAATGGAATGATAATTATAGATTTTGTTAACTTTGATCGCAAAGATGAGATTATAGCTCTTGCAGAGAAAATAAGTGAGAAGATGAATGAAGATACCGTTAAAAGCAAGGTGTTTTTTAATAGAGAACTAGGTTTGGTGGAGATAGCTAGAAATAGAAAAGGGGTAACTTTATATGAAATCTTAGATGATATTTATGAAAGTGACCTATGTAGCAAAAGAGAGATAAATAAAGAAGAATCAAGAGAGCTGATACTTGGAATTATTCATAATGCAGCAGGTGCCATAGAGGTACAAAAAAATAAAAACATACCTAGATTAAATATTAAACTTAATACTTTTTTCAAAGGTTTATTTGAAAAAGAATTTAATCAAACAAAAAATAAAATTTTTAACAAAAATGTAGATTTAGTTATAAGCTATAATGACGAATTCGTGATTGGATATAAGGTATTTTAGAAGAATAGTAATCATATAGCAAAATTAAAAAGTTTTATTATAAAATTCTTTACAAAGTATTTTTGTTGTGATACAATACCACTTGTAGCCGTACGCGTAGGGTAATTAAAAAGACGTTCCTAGTGAACCACCCGAGCGACGAGACTTGGTTAGAGGAGGTGCTTTTAATGTACGCTATTATCAAAACTGGTGGTAAGCAATACAGAGTTCAAGAAGGTGATACTATCTTCGTTGAGAAGTTAGACGCTGAAGTTGAGTCAACTGTAGAATTTGACGAAATACTAGCTGTTGGGAAAGAAGACGGTTTAGTAGTTGGTAAGCCTGTAGTAGAAGGAGCTAAAGTAACTGCTAAAGTTGCAGCTCAAGGGAAAGCTAAGAAGGTTGTAATCTTCAAGTTTAGACCTAAGCAAGACTACAGAAAGAAAAACGGTCATAGACAACCATTCACTAAGTTAGTTATCGAAAAGATCGAAGCTTAGTAGATATGATTCGATGTGATTTTTTTACCAAAAACAATTTAATAGTTGGCTACATAATTGATGGTCATGCGGGATATGCTGAACACGGTGAAGACATTGTCTGCAGTGCTGTATCGGTATTAGCGCAGAGCATAGCTAATGGAATTAGTGAAGTCATTAAGATAGAGTCGATTATTGAAGTAGAGGACGGATTCTTAAGTTTAAGCTTAAGAAGAAACTCTATTGAAGAGATCAAGCAATGTCAAGTATTGCTTGAGACCCTTATGATTAATATTAGAGACCTTGAAAAATCTTATGGTGATTTTATCAAGGTAGTCGTGAAAGAGGAGGTGTAGGTAATGTTAAGAATTAACCTTCAGTTATTCGCTCACAAAAAAGGGGTAGGTAGCTCTAAAAACGGACGTGATAGTGAATCTAAGAGATTAGGTGTTAAACGTGCAGACGGACAATTTGTTCTAGCAGGAACTATCTTAGTTAGACAAAGAGGTACTAAGATCCATCCAGGTGTTAATGCTGGAAGAGGTGGAGATGACACTCTTTTCGCTAAGGTTGATGGAGTTGTTAAATTCGAAAGAATGGGCAAATCTAAAAAGAGAGTTAGCGTATATCCAGTGGAAGTTGAGCTTGAAGCTTAAGAATTTAAGCACCCTTTTATAGGGTGCTTTTTTATATATTTATGAAGACTTTTTCTTGAACATGATATATAATAAGTGAGTACTCCAGTTATAATATATATATATTTAGTGAATAATAAAATAGTAAGAATAATATGGAAAATCAAGGAGAAATACGATATGTTTATAGATACCGCGAAAGTATTTGTAAAATCTGGAGATGGCGGAGATGGTGCCATTTCTTTTAGAAGAGAGAAGTATGTTGTTCTTGGCGGGCCTTCCGGTGGTGACGGTGGGAACGGTGGTTCAGTTATACTTGAAGTAGATCCGCAAATGACTACTCTGTTAGACTTTACATATAAGAAGAGCTATAAGGCTGAGAGAGGAGAAAATGGTGGAAAGAGTAAGTGTTATGGTAAGAACTCTGAAGATTTAATCATTAAAGTCCCAATGGGAACTGTTGTTAGAGATGTTGAGACAAACAAAATAATGGCTGACCTTGCACACAAGGGTGATAGAGTTATGGTTTGTAAAGGTGGTAAGGGTGGAAAAGGAAATGCTAAGTTTGCTACTCCTACAAGACAGGCACCGCAATTTGCAGAGCCAGGTATGCCTGGAGAAGAAAGATGGATAACTCTTGAGTTGAAACTATTAGCTGACGTTGGATTATTAGGATTTCCTAACGTAGGAAAGTCTACATTATTATCTAGAGTTTCAAAAGCTAAGCCAAAGATAGCAAACTATCACTTTACAACTTTGAAGCCAAATCTAGGTGTAGTAAAAGCAGCAGGAACTCAAAGTTTTGTAATGGCAGATATACCTGGAATTATTGAGGGAGCATCTGAAGGTGTTGGTCTTGGAATTCAATTCCTTAGACATATTGAGAGAACAAGAGCGTTAATACATGTTGTTGATATCTCAGGTATTGAAGGAAGAGATGCTATTGAGGATTTTAAGAAGATAAATGAAGAACTTAAAAAATACAGTATTAAGCTATGGGATAGACCACAGATTGTGGCTGCTAATAAAGCTGATATGCTATTTGAAGAAGAGAAATTTGAGGAGTTTGAAAAAGCTGTAAAGGAAATGGGATATGATAAGGTATTCAAGATAAGTGCTGCAACTGGTCAAGGTGTTGAAGAACTTATGAAAGAAGCTTCAAGATTGCTTAGTGAGATTCCAGTTGAAGAAATGGAAATCCCAGTGGAGGAAATGTTCGTACATGAGGAGAAACATTTCACATATGAAATCCATAGAGCTGATGATGGTGCATATGTAGTAGAAGGGTCTTTTGTAGACAGACTTCTTCACGCTGTTAATATTCACGATCCTCAATCTTTAAGATACTTCCACAAGGTTCTTAAAAACAAAGGTATTTTTGACGAACTTAAGGAAAGAGGTATACAAGACGGAGATGTTGTTAGAGTTAGAGACTTTGAATTTGAATATCTTCTGTAGATTTATGAAAGTATAGTAGGAGTGATAAATATATGTTAAATTCTAAACAGAGAGCCTATTTAAGAAAAATGGCTAATACGATTAATCCAATTTTCCAAGTAGGAAAAAATGGTGTTGAAGATGAAATGTTAAAGCAATTAGATGACGTTCTAGAGAAAAGAGAATTAATAAAGATTAAAATTCTAAAGAATAGTTTCTTAGATGCTAAAGAAGCAGCTAGTATCATTTGTGAAGAACTTGAATGTGATACTGTTCAATTTATTGGGCATACAGTTGTATTATATAGAGAGAGTAAAAAGAAACCGACAATAGAATTACCATAAACAAAACAGCAAGCCTAAAAAGGCTTGCTGTTTTGTTTATTTAATTAAAGGTTGTATGAAATTCTCCTTGGTTCTTAAGATAACAGTCAAAGAACTGAAGTATGATACTGTTCATGGTTTCAATAACGTAGTATTTGTCTGCTTCTCCCCCTACAATGCTGTTTTTTGTAGAGCTGTTTATTATATTCGTAAGAAATGGAGAAAATAGAGGTAAATCTGTCAGGCTCAAATGATTCGTTCCCTCTATATGAATCTCGTATGCATCGGATGCAGTGGATAATATCAAATCTTTTGGATTGACAAAGTCAGGGTTACTTACAGCAACATGATCATATAATTTCTTCATAACATCAGTGTAAATATTAAGTATAGGGGTAGGATAAATGGAATCATTAATAACATATTCCTCATCTACAACACCCATGCATTCGCCTATTAAATCGCCGTCTAGATTTATAACTGCATTGATATCATCACGATCCCTGCCCAGCTGCACTCCTGCCGCGCCACCGAGGGAATGACCTATCAAACCAATTTTACGGGTGTCGATTAGTTGATAGAAATCTGGAGAGTCTTTCTCTTCGCAATTGTTAATAATTCTATCCAGTATAAAATTCATATCTTCAGTGCGAAGTTTCAGCCACTTCTGCTCAAGCTTGTATACAGTTTCTTTATCATAAACGCCATTATTAACATCAATGATCTCTTGTTTGAAAGAGTTATCCCCAAGGGTGAGTTTCCCGTCAGTGTCTATGCTGTACATAGAATGATAGGCATGGCTGATGGAGCATACAATATATCCGTTGCTTGCAAGCTCCATATAGGTAGAGGTATTGCTAGTACTTACTCCGAAAGCACCATGAGAAAATACTATCAAAGGATATTTGTCATTGGTTTCTACAGGGTACCAGAATTCAATTGTGACCTTCCTATTCTCGTTTGTATCCTTGAAAGATTCAATACGGCTTTCATCTGTATAAGTATAAAGAGAAGAGGTTACTTTGTATTTACCAGTCATCTCAGGAAGCTTGTACTGAGGAAATATTAATGCAGGTGTTGCAGCTATAACAACAATAAGCCACATGGCAATTCCTTTTAATAGGATATTTTTAGTTTTATAGTTTTTTCTATCTGCCTTCTTGCGTATTAGCGAAATGACGCTGATAATTGTCAAAATAACCAGTAGTGCCGCAAGAAGTTTCCAGCGGAAGCTCCATTGGATAACTGATATTAGAGTAAACATGATAAATGTGAAAAATGCGATGATGCGGATTACACTTCTAACTTTCTTTTGATTGGATTTTGTTGCAATGCAGTATATCGCAAAGCTAATCTCAATAAACGCTGAGATTATGAGTATAATTATTCCCATATGTTAGTCTCCTTTTTATTAGTTACTTAAAATTACAAAATCAGTATATAACATGCATTGTGAAATGTATATGGTATAAGAAGTAGCATGTATATACAGACAGGTAAGAGGTTAAAAAGGAGCAGTAAGGTGCCAATAAACTTTATTATTAATCTAAGTCCTCCCATGAATCAGATTTCAAAGTCTTCAGTTTCTCGTTGATTTTATCAGCAGATTTCCTATCATCCATCCATGATAAAAATCTGACCAGCACATAGATTACTGCAATCTGAAATGCAAATAAAATTGTTTCTTTGATACCAGATATGAAGCCAAATACATTAGTAAAGCTCAATAAAACAACTTCTAATACAACAAAATGAATAATTATTCTAAGTCGAAGTTCCTTTTCCGACAGTTCCTTTGAGGAATATAGGATTATACTTGGCAAATTACCTACAAAAGAGCATATCATATAATTAAAAATATCTTTCAATTCAAAATACTCATCTGGTGCAAAAATCTGACGGAGTATAGTAATACATATTACTATGATTGCAAATATGATTAAATTATCACTAATAAACTTTTTAATATATTCTTTTAATTTCATATTAATCTCCTCCTATAAACCTAATATCTTTTTTAATGCTGGTACATACTGTCTAGAAACAGATACAATTTCTCCATTATCCAGCTTAGCTTCAAACCTTCTGCTTATAGAAGGTCTTACAAATGATATTTTAGTGAGGTTTATTATCATAGATTTGGATGCACGAAAAAAATTCTTTCCCTGGCACATTTCTTCCAGTGCATAAAGCTTCTCCTTGGACTGGAACACCTTATTTTTACAGTAGATAAACACCTTATTGTCTACTGTTTCAAAATAATAAACATCTGTGAATCTAAGTCTGTGAATCTTATCCTCATCATAACCTAGCAGTATAGAACTATCTCTTTTTAATGTATTTATCAATTTCAGAATATCATCATTTACTTCATGACATCTGATTATAATTTCTTCTTCTAGCTCTCTATTGATTTCTTGAATTGATACTTTCATGCTATCACCACTTTAAATTAATATTTATTGTTTATGAAAATCTAATCACATAATTTGCTATATTGTTATTAGTTCGTTAATAACCAATAAATTCCTCTAATTATAAGGTGGTTTGGGTATTTTTTAATTTTTTTGTAATTTGTTCACGAAAATCTATGATAAAATATAGATATGTGTAAACAGAGAGGAAGATAGTTGATGTTTAGAAAGGCAATATTCGGAGGGACGTTTGATCCAATACATAATGGACACATTAACATAGCATTTGAAGCACTTGAGAAACTAAATCTTGATGAAATCATTTTCATGCCAAGTGGAGATCCGCCACATAAAGCTGATAAGATTATTACAGATGGATTTTTCAGGTTGGAGATGACTAGAATGGTTGTTGAGTGTAATGAAAAATTTACTGTCAGTGATTATGAGATAAAAAAGAAGGGCAAGAGTTATACTTATGAAACTATGAAATACTTTAATGATAAATATAAAGATACTCAGTGGTTTTTTATTGCTGGGCTTGATAGTCTTATGTATATTCATGAATGGGCGAAACCAGAAAAAATATTTGAAAATTGTAAGGTTATAATTCTTGTGAGAAGTGGATTCAAGAATCATGAAGTTATGGAAAGAAAAGAGAAAATAGAAAAAGCATATGGAACAGAAATTATTTTGCTTGATATACCAAGATTGGATATATCCTCTACTGATATTAGGGAGAGGTTGAAAGAGGATAGATATTGCGGTCATCTTATGCCTAGAGATGTTGAGCATTTTACTAAGTCAGTAGGTCTATACAAATGCGAAAGGTGATATTAAATGTTAGAGAAAGAAATCAATGAAATCAGAGAATATGTTGAAAAAACTTTACCCAATAAGAGAATGAAACATACAGAAGGGGTTAGAGATACAGCACTAAAATTAGCAATAAAATATGGGTGTGATGAGAGGAAAGTGGAAGCAGCGGCATTATTGCATGATGTAGGAAAATATTTGCATAGAGACATACTCCTTGATATAATAAAATTTGAAGATGAAAATAAGAATGCAATTCTTAATGCAGAACCACAAATATATCATGGATATGCAAGTGCGTATCTTGCTGAGAAAGATTTAGGGATAAAAGATAATGAAATCTTAAATGCTGTTAAGTATCATACCACCGGAAAAGAGGATATGACACTCCTTGAGAAAATCATCTATATAGCAGATTATATTGAACCTAATAGATGTTTTGAAGGGGTTGAAGAGGTAAGAGAAATTGCCTTTAAGAATCTAGATGAGAGTGTATTGAAAGCTATGGATAATACAATAAAATACATTGTAGATAACAATGGTATTATTGATTATGATACAATTTTAGCAAGAAATTATTTTCTTATGGATTGGGGGGGAATGAAGTGAGCGAAGAGAGAAATTCGACACCGAGGAAGAGAAAGAGAAGAAGAAAAAAGAAAAGATCTACTCTAGATAGAGTACTTACAATATTATTAATACTTATTGCAAGTGCTTGTGCTATTGTACTTGGTGTGTTAGGTGGAAAAGGATTAGCGACTATTACTAAAAAAGACGATAGTAAGCAATTTGCAATGATCCAAGATAAGGTGAATAATGAATCAGAAGAGATTGCTGCACCTAAAAAAGAAAAAAAAACATTTAAAAATGAATTCGTTAATGTGCTGCTAGTTGGGATGGACGAAGGAGATTTAAGTGAAAATGCGATTTTAAACACGAGAGAAGCGGATAGTATTCTGCTTCTTAATTACTACTATAATGAAAAAGTGGTTAATGTAACTTCAATTCCTAGAGATATGAGTGTTGAAGATAATGGTGATTATTTTAACCTTTCTGAGGCGTTAAAACTAGGTGGGATAAAGAGTCTCGTATCATCTGTTGAAAAAAAGTTAGAGTGTAAAGTTGATAAGTATGTTTTAGTGGATATAGAATTATTTAAGGAAGTTGTTGATATAATAGGAAGCATTAATATTAAAATTCCTTATGATATGGAATATGATGATGACCTTCAAGATTTGCATATTAGATTTAATAAAGGAGAAACAGTATCTTTAGATGGAGAGTTGGCTTCACATTATATAAGATGGAGAATGAATAATGATGGATGGACTCTTCCTAATAACGATATTAGTAGAATAGAGCACTTTCAGGGGTTTATGAAAGAGATGATGATTGCACTGAAAAAACCATCAAGTTATATGAAACTTGGGATGGTAGCTGAAGCTGTAGGGAAAAATGTTCAAACAGATTTTAGTGTTGTTGAAATAGCAAGATATGTACTGGATTTCAATGAAATAGAAGAGAAAGATATTACGTTTAATACTGTTAAAGGACAATTTATTAAAGGGGTAGAGCGTGATTCGTTTATAATGGCTCCAGATAAGAATCAAGAATTAATAAGATTATTAAAGGGAAATGGAATAAAAAATATTGATAGGAATGAAATGAAGATAAAAGTTATTTATGATAGTGAATATTCAAAGATTTCTGACTTGAAAAAGAAGCTTAAGGTTTTAGGATATAATAATGTAGTGTATGAGACTGGTGAGGTTGAAGATACAGAAATGCTTTATAATGAGGAATTATCAGATAATATTGATTATTTGGTATATGAGTTAAGTATGGAAAAATGTGAAATATTATCGCAAAATCATGAAAAGTTTGATATAATACTTAAGGTAAAATAATGAGGAATATCCCATTATTAGTTAATACCAGGGAGGTAAGTAACATGGAAAAGAAAATAATTAATACAGAAAAAGCACCTGCTGCTATAGGGCCATATTCTCAAGCGGTTCAGGTTGGAAATTTAGTTTATACTTCAGGACAGCTTCCAATAGATATGGAAACTAAAGAATTAGTTAAAGATGATGTTAAGAAAGCTGCTGAAATGTGTTTAAAAAATGCAAAGGCGATCCTTGAAGAAGCTGGAACTTCATTAGATAAAGTAGTTAAGTCACTTGTTTTTGTAAGAGATATGAATGATTTTGCTGCTATTAACGAAGTTTATGGAAAGTTCTTTACTGAAAACTATCCTGCAAGATCTTGCGTTCAAGCTGCTAAATTACCTTTAGATGCACCAGTTGAAATGGAGTTTATAGCTATAGTTGAATAATATACATAATCAGACTGTTACATAGTAACAGTCTGAAGTGTTTATTTGATAAAAAAATTATTTTCTTATATAATTAGGTTTAATGATATCTTATTAAAATATACATATTGATAGTTGGTACAACAAATTAGGGGGAATGTATAGTGAAAATCTTAGATAGAATTGCATGGTTTTATTCAGTAACTCATACTAGAAAGCTTTTTAAGAAAAAGGATTACAAAACTGCTTTAGAAGTTGCATCTGCTGCATATGATAAAGCTATAAATGCTTTTGGACCAGGGCACTTAAAAACGGCACAAACATGTTATAATCTTGTTGTTCTAAATACTGAAATTAGAAATTTTGAAGAGGCAGAGAAGTACGGGATTGAGTCATTGAAAATCATGGAAAACCTAAGAGGGAAAGATCATTTTACTCTTTTAGAAGATTTAAGAAATCTTCAATATATGTACAAAGAATGGGGTAAGGCTGATAAGGTTGAGGAATTAGAGAAGAGAATTAATAATATCATTGATCCAGATGGTGAAAATGAGAAAGATGACGAAGAAAAAGAACTTATAGCTGCAGATGAAGTTGTAGCTGATGAAGAACACAATGATGAACAAGGACAGGAAGAAATAGCACAAGAATAATTACAAGTGATAGAAGGTGTAGAATGAAGAATTACTTAGAAGAAACTATTCATAAAGAATATGAAGGATATAAGGTTGTAGATTTTCTTAAGGAAAGATTTGAGCTCTCTAGGAGATTTATAAAGAAAGCATCTATGGAAAAGAGAATTACTTTAAATGGCCAGGTTGCAAGGAAAGCAAATACTCTTGCTATTGGAGATATTGTTAAGGTAGAGCTTGAGAGAGAAGAAACTCAAAATATACCTGGTGAAAAAATGGATATAAAGGTTGTTTATGAAGATAAGCATATTCTTATTGTGAATAAGGATCCATACATGGTTGTACATCCAACAAAGAGTCATCCAAATGGGACGTTATCTAATGGAGTAAAATATCATTTTGAACAAAATGGAGAAGATTGTATTGTACGAATGGCGAATAGATTGGATATGAACACATCAGGTCTAGTAATGGTTGCCAAGAACCAATTTGCTCATATGAAAATATCTACAGCTATGCAAAATAATAGGATAGTGAAAGAGTATAAAGCTCTAGTAAAAGGGAAATTAGAAAATAAAAAAGGAACAATTGATGCTCCTATTGGGAGAAGAAGTGAAGACTCTATAAAGCGAGAAGTATTTCCAGAGGGAGCTAGAAGCATAACTCATTATGAGGTTGTGGAAGAATATTCTGATGTGTCTTTATTGAAGGTTAGACTTGAGACAGGAAGAACACATCAAATTAGAGTGCACTTGAATCATTTAGGACACCCTATAGTGGGAGATGAACTTTATGGAAGTACAGATGAATACATAGACAGACAGGCGCTTCATGCATATAAACTTGTATTACCTCACCCATATACTGGTGAGACAGTTGAGGCTGAGTGTGAACTCCCAGATGATATATTAGAGTGTATTGAAAAACACAGAGAGTAAAAACAAAGGGGAACCATAATTGGTTCCCTATTTATTTCGTATTTGTTTTTAGGATTTTAGTCCCAGAATATATTTTTCTTTCGAGATTTCTTTTTAATTTGAATAATTCTTGTTATAACAATTAGCATTATTATAATCAGTACGGTTATCACAAAGGGATAAACTGGGTATTGTGGAGTTGATTGAGTTTCGGCAGTTGTTTTTTCAACATACGTCTTATTTATTTTCGCAGTAGGTGGAAAGTATTCATCTCCTGCAAGTAACGTTATGTCTACAGTTGACTTCCCGATTTTTGCAGTACCTGTGGTAACCTCATCTCCATAAATATATACAGAATTTTTATCTATATCTGCTAATGTTAATTCAGGTTTTGCTGAGGAATCTTTTTTTAATGTCATGTATACATCATCCTTAGCAATAAGAGGCATTGAAATACCTTCATCTTCATAAGTAGTAATTGTTTCACCAGCAGAATAAATCTTTTCAAGTTTATAATTATCAAAACCGTAGTTAAATAATTCAATTGCATCATAAAAATAATTTTTAATTTCATCGTGTACAAGTGCAACGATCAATCTCTGACCATCCTTCTGTGCTGATGCTACATAAGAATGTTGGGACTGTGTAGTGTAACCTGTCTTACCTGATTCAATATACTTATAATGTAAGTTTCCACCTTGCACTAATTTGTTTTTATTCCAAAGAGGATGTCCTTTAGGAACTTGAGTTGTTCCTGGAACTTTTGCTGATACGGTTGTTGAAATCTTTACAAACTCAGGATATTTAACAGCCTCCCTCATAATCTGTGCAAGATCATAAGCAGATGTTTTATGTTTATTGTTATAAAGACCATGAGGATTTTCAAAGTTAGTATTCTTAAGTCCCAATTCCTTAGCTTTATCATTCATCATTTTGACAAATGCTTCTTCACTTCCACCAACATGAATTGCAAGGGCAACAGCACAGTCGTTAGCAGATTCTAACATAAGGGCCAATAGAAGATTTCTTACTGTTATATCTTCATCTTTAAGAATCCATATTTTACTACCTTCAATACCTACAGCTTTTTCTGGAATTGTAACAATTTCGTCAAGATCGCAATTTTCTAAAGTTAAAAGAGCGGTCATAACTTTGGTTGTAGAAGCTGGTGGATAAGCAGTATTCATATTTCTAGAATATAGTATTTCACCTGTTGTTGCATCTAAAAGAACCACGGAATCTGCTGCGGCAGATGGTGGATTCTCTGCATATGTTATTTTAGTTGGAAAAATAAATAAAGATAAGCATAGAATCAGGAAACAAGCAACAGGCTTAAATATTGTGTTTTGTTTCCATTTGATCATTTGACATAAACTCCCTCTATAAACCATTTGAAGAAATAATCTTCACAAAAATACATTTATTAATAGTATAACAAAAAAAACGTATATTAGCGATAAAAAAATACGTTGATTGTAAAAATCGCCGTGAAAGAGAAGTAGAATAATATTTTTAAATCCTTAAGAATTGTATTATAAGTCATATAAAATGGTTTAATATGGCAATACTAGAAAATAGAATGTAAATTTAAAGTGGAAGTGATTAAATGAACTTTGAAATGAAGGATAAGATAATTTTAGGGTTAGTATCAATAATTATTGTGATTTCCAGTGTAGGTGTAATAAGATATGTATTAATAAAGGAACAATCACCAAGAGTGGAGGTTTTAAAAAGAGATAAATATTTTATGGAGGAATTTAAAGATGAAGAGGAGTCTATAGATGATAGGAAAAGTAAAGAGGGGGAAAGTAGAGAGGTTAATTTAACAGTTAATAATAAGGAAGATATTAAGAAGATAACTGTTGATATTGAAGGGGCAGTTAAAGCGCCTGGTGTTTATACGATAGATGAAGATTTAAGATTAGATAATTTAATAAAGATTGCTGGAGGGCTTACAGAAACAGCTGAGATAAAGGGGCTTAATAAGGCGATGAAGCTTCAAGATGAAGGATACTATTATATTTATTCTATAGGGGAAGAGAATAATGGAGAGATTGTTGTATATAATTGTGTGGATAGTAATATAACCACAGAGAGTTCATCAGATAATAAGGAAGGGGATAGAATCAATATTAATACTGCTTCTATAGAACGGTTACAACTTATACCTGGGATAGGAGAAGTTAAAGCTGCTAGTATAGTGGAATATCGTAAGAAGAATGGCGGATTCAAGAGTATTGAGGAGATTAAGAATATTTCTGGAATAGGAGAGAAAACCTTCGAGAAACTAAGAGATTATATAGACATCAGATAGTTTATAATATACAATGTATGATGAAGAGATTTTAGGCGGATTTAATATCCCTTTACTAAAGCATGGAGGTGGATTACATGAAAGATATTAGATTAACACAACTTGCAAAGACATCTGGATGAGCGGCTAAAATAGGGCCGGAGACCCTTTCAAAAATACTAGATAAGCTTCCTGCTATGGAAGATGAAAATTTGATAGTTGGAATAGAAACAAGTGATGATGCTGCTGTATATAAATTAAATGATGATATGGCTGTAATTCAGACTTTAGATTTTTTTACACCAGTTGTAGATGATCCATATGTATTTGGACAGATTGCTGCAGCAAACTCATTAAGTGATGTATATGCTATGGGTGGCAGACCTAATGTAGCACTTAATATTGTATGTTTTCCGAATTGTTTAAATATAGATATTTTAGGTGAAATACTAAGAGGTGGAGCAGAAAAGGTTAAAGAAGCAGGTGCTGTAGTTATTGGTGGGCACTCTGTTGAGGATGATGAACCTAAATATGGTTTATCTGTTATGGGAATAGTACATCCAGATAAAATATTAAAGAATTATGGTTCAAAGCCAGGAGATTTATTAATACTGACAAAGCCTATTGGAACAGGAGTTGTGAATACTGCTATTAAAGCGGAGTTTGCATCAAAGGAAGCTTATGATAAGGCTGTTGAGACTATGATTACTTTAAATAAATACGCTGCTGAGATAGTAATTGATCATGAGGTTAACGCATGTACAGATATTACTGGATTTGGACTTATGGGGCATGGCTGTGAAATGGCTGAAGCATCTAAAGTTACGATGAATCTGTACTTTGATGGTATACCTTATATTAAAGAGGCAGAAGAATACGCTAAGATGGGTATGGTACCAGCAGGGACATACAATAATATGGGATATCTAGAAGGTAAATATGAATTCCATGAACTTGAGGATTGGAAAAAGGATTTACTTTTTGACCCGCAAACATCAGGTGGACTTCTTATTTCTGCAAATAAAGAAGAAGCATATAAGATGATGAAAAAATTCCAAGAAAGCAACATTGAAGCTGCAATAATTGGAGATGTTGTTGAGTTTGATGGTAAATATATTAGAGCAAAATAACTTTTGAAGGTGATGTTATGAACAGAGAACTATTAAGAAACTTACCTAAAGTAGACGAGCTACTTGATAGTAATGAGATAAAAAAATTACTTGAAGAGGTAATGAGACCTATCGTTGTTGAAAGTGTAAGAGAAGCTATTGATCAGGTAAGAAGTGAGATACTTAGTGGAGAGAGAGAGAAGTTAGGGGAGGATGAGGTTCTTTCAATAGCTTTAAAAAATATAAAAAGAAAGAATTCTACTAACCTAAGAAGAATAATAAATGCAACAGGTACTGTTATACATACAAATCTAGGAAGATCTCTATTGAGTAAACAGGCAATGGAGAATGTAATAAATGCTGCATCAAATTATAGCAATCTAGAATATGATGTGGAAAAAGGGAAAAGAGGATCAAGATATAGTCATATTGAAGATCTTATAGTGAAGATTACAGGTGCTGAAGCTGCCATGGTGGTAAATAATAATGCAGCTGCAGTTATGCTTGTTTTAAATACATTATGTAAAGATAAAGAGGCAATTGTTTCAAGAGGCCAACTTGTTGAAATTGGTGGATCTTTTAGAGTTCCTGATGTTATGAAGTTTTCAAATGCAAAACTTATTGAAGTTGGAACAACAAATAGAACTCATGATTATGATTATGAGAATGCTATCAATGAAGATACAGGAGTACTCCTAAAGGTACATACTTCAAACTTCAAGATACTAGGTTTTACTGAAGAAGTATCTATAGAGGATATGGTAGAACTAGGAAATAAGTACTCATTACCTGTGGTTGAGGATATTGGTAGTGGTGTTCTTGTTGATTACACAAAGTATGGTTTTGTGTATGAACCAACTGTTCAGGAGAGTATAAAGAAAGGTATAGATGTAGTTACTTTCAGTGGAGACAAGATGCTGGGTGGACCACAGGCAGGAATAATAGCTGGTAAGAAGAAATACATTGATATGATGAAAAAGAACCAGTTAACTAGAGCTCTTAGAATCGATAAGATGACTCTTGCAGCTCTAGAAGGTACATTAAAGCATTATCTTGATGAAAGTGATGCAATAGAGAATATACCTTCATTAAATATGATATTAATGAATAGCGAAGATATAAAGAAGAAGGCTTATAAATTAAAAAGAAAGCTTGTTAAAGTTACTGATAAATTTGATTTTAATGTAGATATGGATTTCTCTATGGTAGGAGGCGGTTCTATGCCTACAGAGAGAATCAAATCTTATGTGATTAAAGTAAAAGGATATGAGATGAAACCTGCTTTAATTGAGAAGAAGCTGCGTGAATGCGAAACTCCAGTGGTAGTAAGAGTAAGTGGTGATAGTGTAATCATGGATCTTAGAACCATTAAGGAAGATGAGTTTAATTTTATTGTGGATGCTTTTAAAGAAATAGGATAGGAGGAAGAGTATGAAACATATAGTTGTTGGTACAGCTGGACATATAGATCATGGAAAGACTACATTGATTAAGGCTCTTACAGGTGCTGAAACTGATACTCTTCATGAAGAAAAGAAGAGAGGAATATCTATTAACCTTGGATTTACATTTTTTGATCTTCCATCAGGAAGAAGAGCAGGGATAATTGATGTTCCAGGACATGAGAAGTTCATAAAGAATATGCTTGCAGGTGTAAGTGGAATTGATGTTGTAATGTTGGTTATTGCAGCTGATGAGGGAATAATGCCACAGACTAAGGAGCATCTTGAAATTCTTCAGATTCTTAATGTTAAGAAAGGAATAATTGTCTTGACTAAGAAAGATCTTGTTGATGAAGAATGGTTTGAGATGGTTAAGGAAGAAATAAAGGATGAGTTCGTGGGGACTTTCCTTGAAGATGCTAAGATGATTGGTGTTTCATCTAAAACTAAAGAAGGTATAGATGAACTTATTGCTGAGGTGGATAAATTAACAGAAGAGACAGAGGCTAAGGATAGCCTAGGGCATTTCAGACTTCCAGTTGATAGATCTTTTTCTGTTAGTGGATTCGGTACAGTTGTAACTGGTACGATAATTAGTGGTTCTGTTCATGTTGGAGATGAGATGGAGATATACCCTAGCAGAACAAAAGCAAAGGTTAGAGGAATTCAGGTACATGGAGCTGATAGTGAGATTGGTGAGGCTGGACAGAGATGTGCAATAAACCTTGCTAATGTTAAAAAAGAGGATGTAGGAAGAGGATCACTTCTTGCAGAAACTGATATGTTAGAACCATCTATGATGGTTGATATGAACTTCTACTACTTAAAAAGCATGAAGAAACCTCTTGAAAATCGTCAAAGAGTTAGAGTGTATAGTGGAACAAGTGAGATACTTGGTAGAATGGTTATCCTTGATAAAGAAGAGATTAACCCAGGAGAGAGTGCTTACGTTCAGTTAAGACTTGAGGAGCATATTACATGTCAAAGAAATGATAGATTGGTTGTTAGAAGTTATTCGCCTATGCATACAATTGGTGGAGGAACTGTTATTGAACCTGTTGCTAATAAGACTAAGAGATTTAAAGGAGATTATATTGATGACCTTAAGGTTAAAGAAGAAGGTAAGCTTGATGATATAATTGAAAATGCTCTTAAAAAGATGAGTGAGGAATATCCAAGTGAAAAGGATATTATAAAGGCTCTTGGTAAAAATGAGGAAGATGTAACTAATGCCCTTTCTAGTCTTGTTGAAGAAGGTAAGGTTATTAAGTTAACTTCACTAAATACGGCTGCTTTTATTCATAGAAGTTTCCTTAAAGAAAAAGAAGAAGAGATAGTTAAACTTCTTGAGGAGTATCATAAAAATAATCCTCTTAAGGTTGGTGCAATGAGAGAAGAAATCAAAAGTAAGGTTTTTTCAAAGTCTCTAAAGCAGAAGCAATATGATGAGATACTATCAATAATTGAAGAGAATGAAGTTATAAGTGTAAAAGGCGAGTATGTTGCACTTGCTACATTTGAGATAGTTCTTTCTCAAGAAGAAAAGAAGATAAAAGATAGAATAATTGATGAATATATCAAGGGTAAGTACACTGCGCCTAAGGAGAAGGAACTTGAAGCCTTATTTAAGGATAAGAAAGCGTTTAAGAGAGTATTTACACTTCTTATAGATCAGGGTGAACTTGTGAAATGTGCTGAAGATATTTATTTCACTAAGAAACAATTTGAAGATGCTAAGAATTTAATCGTTAATTTTATAGAAAAGAATGGAAGTCTATCAACTGGAGAGAGTAGAGAACTACTTGATTCTAGTAGAAAGTATGTAGTCGCTATTCTTGAAAAGCTGGATGCTATGAAGGTTACTAAGAGAAGAGAAAATGAAAGAATACTTTGGTAGATAACAATACAAGATCCGAATGTGTGAAAAAGTTTTCACATATTCGGATTTTTTTAATACAATGGAACTATAGGACTAATTTGAGGTGAATTTAGAGTGGCTTTCTGTTTGGGTTATGATCTAGATAAATGTAAATATCTAGGGGAAGGGTATGAGGGACAGGTGCTGTTAACTCCTGACAAAAAGGCTCTCAAGATATTTAAAAATCCTGAAAAGGCATTTCATGAATATGATATTTTAAAAAAGTGTGAGGGGAGTGTTTTTTTTCCTAAGGCTTATGTTTTAGATAAAAATATTGTGCTTAGAGAATATGTTGGAGGGATAGAACTAAGGGAGTATCTTGAGAAGTATAAGATTAATGAGAAATTGGCACGTAATCTAATATTATTAATGTTTGAATTTATGAAGTTAGGATTCACAAGAATTGATATTGGGAGTAAACATATATTTGTACAAGATGATTACTCAGTAATGATTATTGATCCAAGGAAGAGCTACACTAAAGTTGTTAATGCTCCATATAAACTTTTAAGGGCTTTAGAGAGAAGAGGTCAGCTTGATGAGTTTTTAAAAGTGCTTGTGGAAATGGATCCAAAGATAGCGCAATATTGGTTAGATTGTTATACCTTTGAATACGAGTATGTAACTATGGGAACAAGGTTTAAGTTTAGTAGATAGAAGGTTCTTTATGGAGAAATTTAATAAGGTAATAATGCCTGTGGGCATTTTAATATACGGCGTACTGATTGAATGAATGATTCTATCAGTACGTTTTTTATTATTTTAAAATACATAGTTCTCTTTTTTTAGAAAATGTTGAAAAAGTACAAGTTTTAAATAGTATAGTTGTAGTAAAATAATAAAATATATAATTAAAAGAAAATATGGTATAATATGAGAGTTAAATGAGGTAACTTTCATATCGATATGAATGATGAGGATGATGGACAAGTACTAAAAGAGTATATGTAATGTGAATGTGAGAGATAGCTCTCTTTTTTAAAAAGATGTTGAAAAAGTACAAGCTATTAAGATTAGGGGACTAGAGAAAATTAATTTTAAAGGGGTATGAGCAATGGGAAAAAAGAGAGGAATTATAGGGATAATCATTATAATAATGATTATTATCTCAACTATTGGGATCAAGTATATGTCAATACTAAATAATTATAAGGAAGTAAGGGAGAGCGGCAACAATTATAATTATAGCGTCACTCAACATCCATTTTATAATAATTATGAAAGTTTAGAGTTTTTAACAGATGGGAAGAAAGACTTAAAGCTAAAGTTATGGTGTGAAGGTCTAACTGGAAATGTAGTAGTGAAGGTTTTTAGTGAATATGGTGACATATGCTATGAGAATAAATTTAAGAAAATTAACGAGGAAGTATTAGTGCCTTTAAAAGAGGGTAAATATAAAATGGAGATAAGTATTAAAAGTTTTACAGGTGCTGTGGCATTGGGGTACGAAAATATATTGATGTTAAAAAATTTGCCAGAGGAGAACTACAGTATTATTCCTAGTAATCCTTCAAAGGGATTTCATTGGGAGTATATCTTGTATATACCTGATAATGTAACTACAAATAAATTATTGGTAGTACCGAATAACACAGGGACAACCAGTGACAATATGGATTTTCATAGAGAAAGTGCAAAGAGATTGATACTTTATAAATCAAAGTTAGCTGAAGAATTGGGTGTTCCTCTCTTGGTTCCGATTTTTCAAAGACCTAGTAGCGTGGAGAGTATGTATACTCATGAACTTGATAGAGATACTATTTTTTCAGAGTTAAGTGATTTAAGAAGGTTAGATTTACAGCTAATTGAAATGATAAATGATTCCAAGGAGATATTATCTGAAAAGGGTATTGAAATGGATAAAAAGATTCTTATGTCTGGATTTTCAGCATCAGGAAGTTTTACAGATAGATTTACCTTCTTACATCCTGAATTAGTGGAGGGGGCGTTTTTTGGTGGAGCAGGAAATATAATTCCCTACAAGGAGTTGAATGGAGAAAATCTTCCTTATCCAATTGGTATATATGATTATAAAAAAATAACTGGTAAGGAATTTGATTTAAATTTATTTTCTAAAGTTCACAGATATATGTTTAAAGGATCTCTGGATGAAGGAGGATGGGTAAAAACCAATATTAATGGTGAAGCGGTTACCTACACTGGTAAAGAGTATTATTTGAAATTTAAAGTACCTGAGATTTTGAAACGAAGTAAAAATCATGATGCTCCTATTTATGTTGATGGAGACTTAACTGAAATGGATGAAGATGATATATTTTTTAAAGCTTATGATCAAAAAATTCTTCAGGAGAGGTTTTTAATTATAAAATCAATTTTTGAAGAGTGTAACTTAAATAACAATGAATTTGTTATATATGAAAATGTAGGACATGAAATAACTAATGAGATTGAAGAGGATGAATTAAAATTCTTTAAGGGGATTTTGGATATCTTAAATTAGAATATAATATTGTGGAAGGCATATGAAATAATTCATATGCCTTTTTGAGGGAATCTATCTATATTTAAATTGCTTCTTCTAAGGAAGCATTCATATTGCTCATCCATGTCCTGTTGGTGAAGAGTTTTAATCCTACTACCATTCTAAATAGTTCTTCCGATGAAATAAAGAAATATACCCATTGAATTGGCAGATTAGTATATTTCGATACTACTATACCTAATGGTATACCAATACACCATGTACCAGCCATTTCTAATGCTAGTATTATCTTAGTATTACCACCACTTCTTAAGATTCCACCAGCAATTATCATATTTGATACCTTAATCCATAGAACAAGTGAGAAGACATTAAGAATTTTACATGCATATTCTTTTGATTCAGGGCTTATTTTCATAAGGTCGATATAGTATGAACCTAATAGTGAAATTAAAATACCTATTATAACTGCAAACATAATTCCTAACTTAATAAATTTTTTACCATATGAGTAAGCTTCATCATTTTTTCCTTCTCCAAGAAGGTTACCGATCATTATTCCAGAGGCAGCGCCAATACCTGACATAAGTCCAAAAGAGAGTCCTTGAATTGGGAATGTGGACATCATTGCAGCAGTTTGCATTCCACCTATTCTACCATAAATAGCAGAAAAGACTGAATCGCCGATTCCCCATAATGCTTCATTTAAAAGAAGTGGAAGCATAGTGATAGTGAATAATGATACAAGCTTCTTATTGAATTTAAAATAATCTTTTATTTTTAACTTAAGTAAGTTCTTTCTATGGAACAAGTATAATATTAGCATACATTCCACTAATCTACTTATAGTAGTTGCTATGGCAGCACCTTTTACTCCCATTCCACTTATACCAGCCATACCAAAAATTAAAATGTAATTTAAGAGAGTGTTCAGGATTACTGAAACAAATCCAGTGATCATAGGAGTTTTTGCATCTCCACAACTTCTAAGCACAGAGGCAAAAGAATTAACTATTACAAGAGGAAGCAGTCCTAAAGCTATTATTCTCATGTAATCAGCACCAAGTGAGATTACCGCTGTATCTTTTATGAAAAGACTCATAATAAATTGTGGACATAAAATTGATAATATAATTGTTAAAAGTGCTATGATGCTGGCATAGGATAGGGTTATGCCAAGGACACCAGCAATTTTTTTCTTTTCTCCACCACCCCAGAATTGTGAGGCATATATTGAGGTCGCAGATGTTATTCCTGCTAACGTAAGTAGAAATATAAAAGATAACTTTGTGCCTAAACCTACTGCATTTATGGCTGTTTCTCCAAGTTTACCTACCATAAGTTGGTCTATCATACTTAGAGAACATTGAATAATACTTTGTATTGTAATTGGAATAGCAATATAGGTTAATTTCTTCATAAAATCTTTATTTGATTGTATCATCAAAAAAATTCTCCTTTTCATGTATAGTGTTGTACAAATTGTACTACTATATTATCATTTGTATTTTTCTGTGTCAATGATTAACAATAAATTTATGATTTAGAAATTTTACTTGTGGTTTCATGTAAAAAAGGTTAATTAAAGTAAAAAAATATTGACTTTTGCAATATATGCCAATACAATAGTAGAAGTAAGCAATAAATATTATGAAAGGGAGGGATCGATATGAACTCTATCAAAAATAGAATTCCATGCAAAACCAAGCCAATAAAAGTTAATATTGATACCTGTGAAATATCATAATATATTTATTATTTTTATAAATTTTGTGAAAAAATAATATTGAATATAGATGGTAAGACATGGGTGAAGCTATGTCTTTTTATAATGCTTAAATTTAAAGACATGGCAAGTTCTATGTCTTTTTTGTGTGCTTGGATTTAAATGAATATCTCTTTTATTAGGTTGAAAAAATTCATAGAACTACAGAATAGATATCTATTATATGAAAAAAATTAGAAAAAGAGAGAGGTTTAAATTAATGGAATTAAACATATTAGGTTGGAATAGAATATTTGAGGAATCATTCAATAATATAAAGAAGGATGATTATATACCAGGAAGGGTAATAAGAGAAGAGAAGGGAAGATATATAGTCCAGCATGAAACTGGAGAATGCGCTGCAACAGTATCTGGTAAGTTAAGATATAATGCAATGAGTATAAGTGATTTCCCTGCTGTTGGTGATTGGGTAGCTATAAAGCTTATTAATAATGACGATGAAAGTATCATATATAATGTTTTACCAAGAAAAAGTAGCTTTTCAAGGAAAGCACCAGTTTCAGGTGGAAGAAAAGTTAAAGATGTATTGGGAAGAAAGATTACTATTGGTGGAAGTACAGAGGAGCAGATAGTTGCAGCCAATATTGATGTTGTATTTATAGTAATGGCACTTGATGATAACTTTAATCTTAGAAGATTAGAGAGATATATTTTGATGGCATGGAATAGCGGTGCCACCCCTGTAATAGTATTGAATAAGATGGATATGTGTGATAATTTATCGGAGAAGTTGGAGCAAGTTCATGAGATAGCTGCAGGGGTAGAGATTCATTGTATAAGTGCATTGAATAAAGAAGGTATTAAAGAACTTAAAGAATATATAGGTGATGGAATTACAATAGGATTATTTGGATCATCGGGAGTAGGTAAATCCACAATAATTAATTGTTTATTAGAAGAAGAGCAATTACTCACTGGTGCAGTAAGAGAGAGTGACAGCAAGGGAAGACATACAACAACATGGAGAGAATTATTGTTAATTCCTACAGGAGGGATAGTTATAGATACGCCAGGTATGAGAGAACTTCAGGTATGGAGTGAGCGTGAGGCTGTAGATGAGTTGTTCAATGATATAATTGATCTTGAAAGTCAGTGTAAATTTAATAACTGTTCTCATAATACAGAGCCAGGATGTGCTATAAGAACAGCATTAGAGGATGGTACTTTAGATCCTGAAAGATATGATAATTATAAGATAATGCAATTAGAGGTAGGATATCTTGAGGGGAGAATTAATGAGAGAAATGTGGCGTACTCTGGTAAGGAAAAGTTGAAGCTTAAAATTTTAAAGCAGAGGAAAAATCTATAATTCAGATTATCTTGAGTTATGATGTATGTGAAGAGAGATAGATCTCTTTTTTTAGAAAATGTTGAAAAAGTACAAACTGTAAGTAAAGAAGATAGGTTTGTCTAAGGATAAATCTATCTTCTTTTATTACATATATTTGAACGAATTATTAGAAAATTTAAAAAAAGAGTTCTTTAGTTATCAGAAAGAGTAGAAAAAAAATATGTACTGTCGAATTATAAAAAAATCCCTTGACACAAAAAAACTTTCTATGCTATAATCAAAAGGCAGTTGAGGGAAAACCTAACAATATGGGGGTAGATAGGTGCTGGTGTGCCTGCTGGTCTTCAAAACCATGTTGCGGCGTTAAGAGCGTCGTGGGTGAGTTCGATTCTCACATACTCCCGCCAATCGATTTAACAACACAAAAAGAGTTCTGTAATTTGATTACAGAACTCTTTTTGTTTTGATTACTTATACAAGTGTATTTCCTAAGTAGTTCCACCACCATCTATTATCAGATCAGCTTCTTCAAAAGGTCTATGTTCACGTATATATTTATCTTCTGCTACCATCCAGTTATTTTCCCAGATATCCCTTGCATTTTCGCCATCTCTTTCAAGTCCTCTCTTAAGGCGAGTTTCTCTTTGACAATAAATAAATATTTTATAGTCATAAAAGTCTGCTAATTCACTTCTTAAAGAATAAACACCCTCTATAACTACTATTCCACCAGGATTTACTTCAATCCAATGACCTAATGTATCGGTAGCCCAGTCATAAACTTGATATTTTGTGTGATTGTTTGTAGATAATGGAATTAATACTTGGTTTCTTAGTCTTTTCCAGTCAAAATCAGCACCTACAGTTTTTTGGAGTACAGTATCATTTATTCTTTGTTTTGATGGAAGATAAAAATCATCCATATGTATAATTGTTATTTCTGAATTTAATTTTGTCAATTCTTCAGTAAATGTACTTTTACCTGAACCACCACAACCATCAATTCCTACTAGAAGTGTTGGATGCTTTCTTGGCATATTTTTTAATGTACTTTGTAATTGTTCAAAGGATTGGAATGCTCCTGTTATACTTTGAAAGATCATATTCTACCACCTTTCTAAAGAGATTAATATTATATTATTTAATATAGTATACAGTAGATTTCTATAGCTAATCAATAATATATACAATATAAATACAATTATAATAAAAAATTGAAATTAGCACAAAGGTTGTGTATAGTAAATATATACAAGCAGTCCAATGTAGGAGGAAAAGAACATGGGAGAATATTTGCTTTCTGTTATAGGATATACGATAATTAACTCTCCGTTCATTATTTGGAGTTTATTGATGATTTTCAAAACTGAGACAATGGCAAAGTATTCAAGATATAGAAAAATTGAGTCAAGTGAGTTCTGGTTAGCTATATCAAAAATAGTAGGAGTGGTTTTATTAATTGCAACAATATGGTGCATACTTACAAACAAAAATATGTTTATGGTATTAGCTAGGGATTAAGTATTTATTAATAAGTAAGCTATTGTTTAAACTTCGATTTATAAATAGTCACAAGTAAAACGGATAAGTAAGTTACTTATCCGTTTTACTATTTATTTCATTTAAATTCAAAATTCACTCCAACCTATTAGGTGTTTTGTTTGATATTCCCACGTAAAGTATTTTTAAAAACATATAAATACCAGATATCAAAAGTATTACTGAAACTTTTACAAGAACACCAGGCTTCTCAAAAAAGATAGACGAGACTAATAACACTAATGCACATACAATTTCAGAAATTCTTTGTTTTTTATTTCGTAATAGAAACTTTTTATTTGGTTTGGATACTAGAGGATTAATTGCTAATCTAACTGCTAAAAGTATAGTGATAAAGAGTATAATAAAAAAATCTAAGCCCATAAATTCATCTCCTTTATTAAAGCATATATTTAATTTACAATTTGGTTTCAAATATATGTATGTATTTGTTATATATTAAATATGTGTAAAATACTAACAAGTGGTATTTAAGAGACTATAGAGTTTCTTTATATTAAAAAAATCTATAATAAGAAATAAAATAAGAAAAGATTAGTAGTAAATAATATAAAAATAAAAAATATAAAATTGTAAAGAATAAGCATGAATAGATTATGAAAACAACTTGTCTATGGTTTAATAAATGGTTATTAAATATTAAGGAGAATTAATAGGATGGGTAAAACAGGGGATTATCTTTCAATATCAATGGATAAGAAGATTTGTAGATACATGGATTTTATAAAATTTATGAATTTATTACACTATGAAGAATTATTTTTTGCAAGAGCTGATAAGTTTGAAGATGCTCTTGAGGGAAAAATTCCTGATTGTTATTTTAATAGGTATTCAAAAGAACAGAAACTTAGTTATGAGGAAGCTTTAAAAGTATTTAATAAAGATAAGGTAAAGACATTTATAAGTTGTTGGAATGTATTTGAAGAAGAATCTTATGGATTATGGAAAATATATGGTGGCGAAAATGGAATGGCGATTTTAACTACATTGGAAAAGTTTAAAGATGCTTTAAAATATTCAAATGCTGCAATATGTGAAGTTGAATATATTAAACATGAGGATATTGATATTAAAGAGATAAGTTCTCCTAGAATAACTACTCCCAATGGTTTGAACAGAAACAATTTCTTTGTATATAAGGAAAATTACTATCATTATGAAAAGGAGGTAAGAGCAATAATTGCTACAGATGAAAGAGCACCACATAAAAAAGTTAAGATAAACTTTAATGAACTGGTAGAAAAAATAATTATCAGCCCTTTTGCGTGTGATTGGTTTGTGGATATGGTTAAGGATATAGTATCTAAAAAATATGGTTTTTCAAATATTCCTATATATAAGTCCAATATAGAGATTAATTTAAAAGAATAGAATTTAAATCTGATATTCCTATTGATTTAGCAATAGGACTTGTTTTTGATAATGTGGACAAGTATTTGACACATAAATCACAAAAATATATAATTATGTAATACTTGCTATAATTGGGAGGTTTAAGGTGAGAAAAAATATAAAAAAGACGATAAGTATATTTATGATAATTTTACTCCTTGGATTAGTTATCACAGGATGTGTAGAGAAGAAACCTAACACTTTAACAGAGGAACAGAAAATTGAAGATTTTGAGTATATGTACAAGATTATTAAGGCGAACTATCCGTTCTTAGAAGTAAATAAAAGAGTAAACGGTATTGATTGGTTAGCTAAGAAAGATGAGTTTATGAAAGAGATAAAAAGGTGTAAAAATGATGAGGAATATACTGAAAAGCTACAAAATATATTATCTCTATTAAATAATGGACATACAAAAATACTGGATAAAGATTTTTATGAATATTTACTTAGCGTATGTAGAGATAATAAAGGAGCAAAACCATGGCTAGCAGAGCTTACACAACATCATGCTCTTAAGAGATATGGATATGATATGAATAAAGAAACTGACAACAGTAAAAGAGAGAATGTTGAGTTAGTTTCAGTTAAAGATAATGTTGAGACAAAGATAGTTGATGATAATATTGCATATATGAAAATAAAATGTTTTCTTATTAATAATGCTGAAATGAATAAGGAGCAAATCAGAAGTTTTATTAAAGAAATAAAAGAGTTAGATGCACTTATAATAGATATAAGAGGGAATAAAGGAGGATATGACTCATTTTGGAAAGAAGGCATTGTTTCTTCTCTCATAGAAAAAACATTAAGTACAGATTTTTATCTTTTTATTAGAGGTGGAGAATTCACAGAAAAATTCTTGAATAAGAATGCTCTGTTAGAAGTTAATAAGGCACAGCATTTTAAAAACATGAAATATTTGCCTCCTGAGATATTATCGGACTTTAAATATTACTCAAAAGAAACTATATATGTAACGCCTTGTGAATCCATAAAGTTTAAAGGACGGATTTTTTTGTTAGTAGATAAGAATGTTTATTCATCAGCAGAGAAATTCGCAGTATTTGCAAAAGAAACAGGTTTTGCTACTCTTATTGGAGAGAAAACTGGAGGAGATGGAATAATAGAATGTCTGCCTTTGTGTACATTACCTAATTCAGGGTTAGTCATGAGGTTTAGCACAGAGATGGGAACTGCTGAAAGTGGTATATGTAATGAAGAACACAAGACAACCCCAGATTATATTGTAGATGCTGAAATAACAGAAAATATTGAAGATGATAAATGTATTCAGAAGGTTATGGAATTAATAGGTAAATAAAAATAATATTACATTAAGAGGAGAGATAAATTGAACATTACAAATGAACAAATTGGACAAGAGAATATTATTATTCAAAAAAGTAAGAAAAAAATTATTATGGATGTTTTATACTCAATATTTTTTATGTGCATGATAATTGTATATTTCTTTATTGTTTATAACAAATATAGCAAAGGAGAAAAATTACCAGATAGTATTTCAGGAGTTTGTGTAATGATTATCCTTACTTTTGATCATATTATTGGTAGGAGACTTCCTATTAGCCGTATTTTAATATTTTGTGCTCAAATATTAATTTTATTTGCTTGGATTAGTTTAATTGACCAAATTAGTGAAACTCAAATTTTGTTAATTCTAGGTAGTTGTGGAATAATAAGTTTTTTATACATATCAATATCTATCTTCTATTTATTTAAAAATAGGAATACTAAAGAGTTTATTGAGATTGGACAAGCAGGTATAGCATATAGAAGTTTATTAATAAATAACACGACATTCATTAAATGGAATGATATAAAAAAGATAACTATGCCTCATATGGGAGCTGAACCATGTATTTTCATCTATCTTAAAAATGAAACAAAGAAAAGGCATAGAATTCATACCATTTTTATTGATATAGATGCAGATGAATTATTTGAACTTTTGCAGTTGCAGATGGAAAATCATAAATAGCTATAAGGATGAAAAAAATTAATTATATAACTCTTGACGTAATTGGGAGGCTTAAGATGAGAAAAAACAATAAAAAGACCATAAGTATATTTATGATAATTTTATTCCTTGGATTAGTTATCACAGGATGTGTAGATAATAAACCTAACACTTTAACACAGGCTCAGAAAATTGAAGATTTTGAGTATATGTACAAGATTATTAAGGAAAACTATTCTTTCTTAGAGGTTAATAAAAGGGTTAATGGAATTGATTGGCTATCAGAGAAGGAGGATTTTTTAGAAGAAATAAAAAACACAAAAGATGATGATGAGTTTTTTTATGAGTTAAGTTATATATTAGATAGATTAAATAATGGTCATACACATATGTTAGATCAAAGTTCTTATGAAAATTTGATTTCTGTATATAGTGAAAGTAAATGGCATAAGGCATGGTATGAGGAAATGTCAAAGCCAGAAGCTCTTAAGAGATATGTTTATAAACCTAAAGATAATAACCAGAAAGCGGATGTAGAGAATATGAGTTTAAGTGATGATAATGAGAATGAGAAATTTATAATAAAAGATAATATTGAGACGAAGATTATAGATGATAAGGTTGGATATTTAAGAATAAAGAGTTTTTACTATTTTAATGAAGAAGTAGACAAGGGTACTATTAAAGATTTTATTTATGATATAAAAGGGTTAGATGGTTTAATAATTGATATAAGAGGTAATGGGGGAGGAACCTCTAGTTTCTGGGCAAGGAATATAATACCGCTACTTATAGAGAAAGAGTTAAGAACTGATTTTTATAACTTCTCACGAGGGATAGGATTCACATATAAATTCTTTAAAAATAATAGATTTCAAATTGAGGGATTTGAAAACCTGAAAAAAATGAAGCATTTGCCACCAGAGGTTTTTATTGATTTTAAATACTATACCAAGGATGTTGCAACTATAGAACCAAGAGAATCAATTAACTTCAAAGGAAAAGTATTTTTGTTAGTGGATGAGGGGGTGTATTCGGCGGCAGAGATGTTTGCGGTATATGCTAAGGAGACTGGTTTTGCTACCCTTATTGGAGAAACAACTGGTGGAGATGGAATTACAAAAGATCCAGCTGTATGTACATTGCCTAATAGTGGATTTGTCTTTAGATTTTCTTATATAATGGGAACTACTCAAAGTGGTGTTTGTAATGAAGAAATGAAGACAATTCCCCATTATTCCTATGATGCTGAAATTACTGAAGATATTGAAGAGGATAAATGTATTCAGAAAGCAATAGAGTTGATGAAAAAATAATTATAGTGGAATAATAATTAAAATATGAACAAGGGATGTGTGTTAAATTGCATTATTCCTTGTTTTTTTATTCAATTTTATATAAATTGCTATTATATAATTCATAATAGTGCGTAAGGTGAAAAATTTAATAAGAAGAGTTAATGATAAATGAAGTAAGAAGAAAAAACTATAGTTTTGAAATAATAATAATTAAAAGAATGTGAGTTTCTAACTGTTAAGATGAGAAAGAATATAAAATAATATAATATCATTTACATGGGCAGAAAAAATAAAAGTAAAAAATTTACAATTAATCATTGAATTACCAATAAATGGATGTTATAATCTATTTATAACATATAGAAAAAAATATAGTTATGGGTCTGAAAGTAAGGAGGGGAGAAAATGAAATTATACGGAAAATCAAAAAAAGCTAAGAAAATTCCTGCACATATTTGGTTAGGTGGAGAATGTTACTAGAATTTATGAATTGCTTTATGTATTAGAATGAATAGGAACACCATTGTATTTTATTATACTTTGGTGTTTTCATTTATAAAAAATCAAAGGAGGGTGAAATTCTTGATTACTTTAAAAGAGAAGGATATTGATTTTTCTGATTATGCACGATTTTTAGAAAATGAAGAGAATGTGATTGTTATAAACGGGTTAACAGGGATTTGGGGATTGATAGATAATTCTATGATGAATAAGGTGCAGTATTGCATAAATAATAATATAGCACCATTAGAATATATAAAAAATCTTGAAGATGATAGTGAAAAAGAGCAGTTAGCAGAAATTTTTCAGGTTTTGATTGAAGAGGGAATGATAAAAAGTAGTAATGATAGTGATTTTGAAGTTAAGATTAAAGAGGTTGAGTTTAAGTTAACTAATAAATGTAACTTAAAATGTCTCCATTGTATGGCATCATCTCATATAGATATTGAGGATTGTTTAACTATTGATGAGATGAAAATAATTGCTGATAAAATTTCAGAAACAGAAACAGAAAATTTGCTTTTAACTGGAGGGGAGCCTTTAATCAGAAAAGATATTAAAGTGTTACTCCCATATATAAGAGAAAAGTTTAATGGAAATATAAATATGATAACTAATGGTACTTTGATTGATAAAGATATGGCAAATTTATTAAAAGAGTGCGTAAATGCGGTATCCATAAGTATTGACGGTTTTGATAAAGAGTCTACTGAGTTTGTTAGAGGGAAAGGGGTATATGATAAAATTGTACAAGCAATAACTTATCTAAAAGAAGCTGGATTTAAAAGAGAAAATATCATACTTACTATGACTTGTACATATCAAAATATGAATCATGAAGATGAGTTTTATAACTTATGCGACAAATTAGATGTTGTGGGAAACGTTAGACAACTTACAGCTGCCGGAAGAGCACTTGAAAATCACGACAATATTGGTTTGAAAAATTATATCTCTGACTTTTCAAGTATTGAGGAAGATTTGGAAACAATAAGAGAGGAATTAGAGTGTAAAATTATATGCAAGGCAGGAACTATTAAGTTTACTATAGATGAAATGGGGGATTTGTATCCATGTCTTGTATTGGGAAATAATGAATATAAGTTTGGAAATTTATTAAATCAGGACTTGAGTGATATATTCAGCTCTGAAAAGTATAGAGAGTTTATTGATAACAAGGTTAGAAAAAGTATCGTTGATAACATACCAAAGTGCAAGGATTGCAACGTAAGATATTTTTGTATGGACAGTTGTTTAGGGGTAAGTAATTCCTATTATAATAACCTGGAAATTTGTGAAGCGAGATGCAGACAAATCTATCCATATCTTAAAAAAGTAATATGGGATGAGTAGGTGAAGATTTTAATGATTATGTTTACAATAAATATATATGTTTCTAATGCAGAATTTCGTTTTTGATATTAAGAACTTACAAAGCACTGTATCTTAAGATACATGAATTTGATTCTATCAAAAAAACTGAAGATATTTAAAGAGAATGTGGAGAAAAGTTTTTTGAAGAAAATCAATATAAAGTCCAAAGGTGTGGAGAATATAAACAAGGAATGAACTCAAATTATGTGTTATTCCTTGTTTGTATTTAGGGGACTGTTATTTGTGTTTTATTTTATTATATATACAGCCATTACTCCTTTAACTGGAACATACATATAAGAAGTGAAAGTTTTCATTCCAGCATAATTCCATTGCATTACATCTTCAACATAATACATACCTTCAATTCTTCCGTTAAATGGATAAGGAAAATTCATATAGTCTTGATCATACTCGTATATATATCTTCCATCTTCCAATAAAAATCTATAACCTTTTTCGCATATATGTTGAGGAATTGGAAGTGCTCTGCTTCTCTCTCCGCCAAATCCTCCATCATTATCACACACAAAGCAGTCGTCAAATCTTTCTGTTCTTATAATTCTAGTTTTCTTTTCTACTAACTCTTTTTCTACGATATCTGTAACAACTTCGTATTTATCTTTGAAAAAACCTGCGTATATGTCTTTATGAGTAGCATATAAAGGAAGTTCGCTTGAATCAAAGCTATATGAAGTTCCTATAGAGATTTTATTTATTACTTCAGTTTCTATATGTTTTTTATAACTAGAGCTAATTTCAGCTTTTATCAGTTTTAAGAAAGTGGCACTAACAGTTCCCTTAATTTCGAAATCTTCTTCTACTAGCTTTCTGGTAACTGTTTCGGTATTTGTAACATAGGTCTGACCCCTCATAAGTTGAGTTATTCTTTTGGCATTCATTAAGTCACCTATTGAACTTTCAGCAAGTTTAATATAACGTTTACGAACTAGTTTTCCATCTACTTCTTTGAAGGGGTTACTATAAGGTTCTTCTAAGTAAATATCTGTTTTTATTTCTGAATCATTCATGATGCGTGTGTTAGGAGATCTAGGAATGTTAGTATCAAGAGCTTGAACACTTGTTGCAAATAGGGTGAACATCATAACTATACTTAAGATTTTACCAGTAAGTTTCATTTGTAAAGCCTCCTTAATATACCTATTATTTTGAATTGCCAAAGAGTGGATTTAATCTCTTATAATAGTATATTTATTTACAAATGATTGAATTTATTACATAAAATATAAAGAAAATATTTTAACAATTTAAAAATAAGTTTAAACTAAAATAGCTTCAACTTTTTCTCTAATAAAGGGGAGTTGAGAATGTAGAGCAGAACCAGGACACTCAGTTATAGTTCCTTTAAGAGAGATGGAAAGAACATCTTTATGCCCAATTATTTTGGAAGTATTAATGGAATATATTTGACTTAACCATGCTAACAATTGTACTAGACTTTTTAATTGAGTTGGATATATTTCCTTATGAGAAAAATCCCCTAAGAGAGCTATTCCTAAGGATTCATTATTTAATCCATAAGCATGAGAACCTTTGAATTTTTTACTTCGTCCTTCAAAAATTTGACCATCCTTTGAAATTAAATAGTGATATCCTATATCAGCCCATTTGTCTTTAATAAGATTACCTTCCTTATCATATTTTTTAGACATATGGTATTTTTGAATATCTCGAACTACTTCTTTTGCATCTTCCCCTATTTTATAATCACCATCAAAGGTAGTGTGGTGAATCACCAAGTAATTGATATTTGATAAATAATTCATTTTTTCTGTTGGGATCCGAGCGGTCCAAGTTGTTCTAGGAATTATATTTAGTTTATATAGGGTATTCATTCTAATTGCATCCTAATTTAATTTTTATATTTTAAGATATGAGTTTGAGAAGTGAAAGATGAAAAAAACAGTAAGGAAAAAGTTCCCTACTGTTTTAGGTTTCAATTAAAGTTTAAATAACTCAACGGATTGAGATAGTTTCTTAGTCATAGTATATAATTCTTGTACTGATGCTGTTACTTCTTCCATACCTGCGGTCTGTTCTTCTGCTGAGGCACTTATTTCTTGTGAGGCGGAGGCAGACTGTTCTATTATTGAAGAAATATTCTCGGTAGAACTTAATACAGTGTCCTTAGCGTTATTAATATAAGTTATATCACTATGTAATGAATCTATATGTTTAATTAAATTATCAGTTGAAGTGTTAATCTGATTAAAGGACTCTTTTGTTAACTCTAGATGATTTACTGCATTTTCTGCCATGAATTTAGATTCGTTCATGGTTTTATTTGTGTCATTTATAACTTGAGTAATCTCATCTATAATTACAGCAATTTCTTTGGTTGCTAAGGTTGATTGTTCTGCTAATTTTCTTACTTCATCAGCTACAACTGTAAAACCTCTCCCGTGCTCGCCGGCTTTAGCAGCTTCGATTGAAGCGTTTAGGGATAACAGATTTGTTTGAGCTGAAATTGAATTTATAGTTTCAACCACAGTGCCTATAGATTTAGATTTTTCTAATAACTCTTCAATTCCTTGTCTCACTATTATTCTTACTTTGGTATCATTTTGAATGCTTTCATCTAGTTCGAACATGGATTTTGTGCCTAGTTTATTTTTCTCTTTCATTATTTCCGAATCAACACAAATGGCTTCTAATTTCTTAAATATATCTTCGATTTTATCAGCAAGTTGGTTTGAAATTTCTAGTGTTTTACTAATTTCCATTACTTGATCAGAAGAAGCGGAAGCAATTTCTTGAATCTGAGTAGAGATTTCTTCACTTGATGCAGTTACCTCTTCAGAAGAACTTGCAATAACTTTTGAGGTGTTTTCAAGGTTAAAGGTTATTTCTTTAATATTGCTAATGAGAGATTTGATGTTATTAGTCATCTCATTGAAACTATTTGATAATACTCCAACTTCAGTCTTACATTTAATATTTATATTTTCTATACTTAAATCATAATTTGAAAGTTTCCTTGCTTGGTTAGATATGGTAACTATAGGTTTTGATATTCTTAAAGATACTGATACTCCTAAACTACATACTAATAACATTATCACTAATGAGATAAGTATAATAGTTTTCTTAAAATCTTGAAGTGAGGCATGCTCTTCTGATACATCATAGTCAACTCCAAGAAAGCCTACAACAGTTCCGTTACTATCTTTAAGAGGATACAAAGAAGTTATTAGTATACCCCAGTTTGATATATCGATATCTTTTGCAATATATATATCGCCGTCATAAACATCATTGAAGCCAACAATTGATTCTGTTTCTACATCTCCTATGTGACTAATTTCATCATCATCTTTATCAGTTCCATCTACAATATAGATATATTTTTCTTTATCATTTTTTCTCATTGTATATAGATTTGTAGCACCACTGATTTTTCTAATATGATTAAGTTCTTCTCTAATTTTTTGATAAGACTCATTCTTTTCATCTTCAATAGAAGTGAATTTAATAAATTCATCAATTGGAACATAATCAGTTGCGGCTTTAGCAATCTTTCCAGCTTTTTTTCCTAGATTATTGACCAAAAGCCTCTTGCTTTGATGATATAAAACTGTTGATAAAACACTCACCGTAAGTAGAACAATGAAGGTGAATGATAAAATGATTTTTGTGCTTAATCTGTTTTTAAAGTGTAGTTTAGTCATTGCTATCTTCCCCCATAAAAAAATTAGCTTAAATTTGATTAATAATTAAGAACTTTATCTTTCAGATTTGATTAATAAGACTTTTAGATAAGTTTGATACATAATATTCCATAATAACCAATTAAATTCTAACATAATTACATAATTTATACAACTAATTAGATCAAGAAGAAATAAATGTATTTTTATTAAATAAATATTAAAGTATAAATTTAAATATTGTAATTAAAATTCTATATATAGGGTACTAGAGAAAGTTATATATGTGTAAATTTAATTAATTACTTAAATTACTATATATTGTTAAAAACAGTATTTTGAGTAATTAATAATAAAAAATAAATATATTACTTATATAGATAATAAAATGAAATTTTTACTTTATATTGAAAATATTTGGCGAGTAATTTATAATATTTACAAAAGGTGTATTGAAATATTAGAAGTTATTGGAGGCAAAAAAAGGAATGAAAATTTCGAGAAGGTCGTTTTTAAAATGGTGTGTAGCTTCAGCAGCAGCTTTAAAACTAAGTAAATTAGAGGTTGATAGGCTGGAAGAAATTGTTATAGCTGCGGAAACAACACCGCCTGTGTTATGGCTGCAAGGGTCAGGGTGTTCAGGATGTTCAATTTCATTAATGAACTCAATTGAAGAAACAACTATTGATGATTTATTAATTAACAAGATCAGTATGAAGTATCATCACAATATTATGACCGCATCAGGAGATTTAGCTATATCAGCTATAGACCAAACAGTTTCACAGTATAATGGACAATTCATATTAGTAATTGAAGGGGGAGTTCCTACTGCTGATAATGGTACTCATTGCGTCCTTACAGAAAAAAATGGACAACCATGGACTATGTTAGATGCAGTTAGAGAATTAGCGCCTAAAGCTAGTTATGTAATAGCAGCAGGGACTTGTGCTTCTTATGGTGGCGTGGCAAAAGCTGGAGTTAACCCTACGGGAATAAGAAGGTTAGACTCAGAAATTTTAGCAAACCAGAAAAATAATAGAATAATTAATCTACCTGGGTGTCCTGTTCATCCATACACACTAACTAAGACGATTATTGATCTCTTATTATACGGAATGCCAAGGCTAGATAGAGATGGAAGACCAATCGAATACTATGGAGAGAAAATTCATGGGTTATGTCCTAGAAGAGGTAGAGGACAATCTTCAATATTAGGTGATACCGGGTGTTTTAAAACGCAAGGATGTCAAGGACCAAAAACTGATAATAACTGTCCAATAAGAAAATGGAATAATAAAGTGAATTGGTGTGTAGATTCAGGACAACCATGCATTTCATGTGCAAATTCTGAATTTGGTCAAAGACCAATTTATAAATTTGAGTAAGTTAATATAAAAAGTTATTGGAGGTAAAAAGGAATGAAAATCTCAAGAAGATCTTTTTTAAAATGGTGTACTGTATCTGCAGCAGCTTTGAAACTCAGTAAGATTGAACTTGGAAGACTGGAAGAGATTGTTATGGCAGCAGAAAGTTCACCACCAGTATTGTGGTTGCAAGGCTCCGGATGTTCAGGTTGTTCAATTTCACTAATGAATTCGATTGAAGAAACAACTATTGATAATCTATTAATCAACAAAATTAGCATGAAATATCATCATAACATTATGACAGCAGCAGGAGACTTAGCAATATCAGCTATTGAACAAGCAGTAGAACAATATAATGGGAAATTTATATTAGTAGTGGAAGGGGCTGTACCAACAGCGAATAATGGTATTCATTGTGTATTAACTGAAAAGAATGGACAGCCATGGACTATGCTGGATGCAGTTAAAGAATTAGCTCCGAAAGCTAATTATGTAATTGCTGCTGGTACTTGTGCTTCTTTCGGAGGAATAGCAAAAGTTGATCCTAATCCTACTGGTATTCGAAGATTAGATACAGATATTTTAAGGAATCAGACTAAAAATAGAATAATTAATCTTCCTGGTTGCCCAGTTCATCCATATACATTAGTTAAAACTATAGTAGATGTATTACTTTATGGTATGCCAAAATTAGATGAATATGGACGGAATTTAAAGTTTTATTACGAAGAAATTCATGAAAGTTGTCCATTTCAAGAGTATGATAGAGTAAAAGAACTAGGAATAAGAGGGTGTTATAAAGATATAGGATGTAAGGGTCCTGATACAGATAATAATTGTCCTAGCAGAAAATGGAACAATAAAGTTAATTGGTGTATTGAAGCAGGACACGCTTGTATTGGGTGTGCAGGTAGAGAATTTGGACAGGAACCATTTTATGAATTTGGTGGGGGTTATAGAGGTTAAAGTGATTTATGAATAGAATTATTTGCATAGCTTTAGTTTTTTTATTGCATGATTAAGCTAATTTGAAGAGGAGGATTTTAAAAATGGCAACTATAAAAATTGATCCAGTAACTAGACTTGAAGGACACTTGAAGATTGAAGTAGAAGTTGACAGTAATAATAAAGTAATTAATGCACATAGTACTGGAAACTTATTTAGAGGATTTGAAAAAATATTATCAGGAAGAGATCCAAGAGATGGCATTCATATTACACAAAGGATTTGTGGGCTTTGTCCAGTAAGTCATAGTGTAGCAGCTGTAAAGGCAGTAGAGGATTCTTTTGGATATAAACCTTCATTAAATGCTATGTTAATGAGAAATCTTATCTTAGGTGGGAATTACTTAGCAGATCACATTCTACATTTTTATCATTTAGCATTGTTAGACTATGTTAAGGGTCCACAGGCAAGTCCATGGACTCCAGGATATGATGTGGATTATAGATTATCAGAGAGTGAGAATAGTGCGGTAATTAATAACTATATTAAGGCATTAGAAATAAGAAGAAAAGCTCATGAGATGACAGCATTATTTGCTGGAAAGATACCTCATGTAATGTCAATTGCACCAGGAGGGGTAACTCAAAAACCTACTACTGGGAATATTGCAAAGTATAGAAGTTATTTAGTAGAAGTTAAAGCTTTTATAGATAATGAATATATGACTGACTTGAACCTTATAGCGAATAAGTATAGTGATTATTATAACCTTGGTAGAGGGTGTGGAAACCTTCTCACATATGGAGTATTTGATATTGATACTAATGGAAATACTTTATTCGAGTCTGGTATTTATAAAAATGGTACTTATAGTTCTTTAGATTTATCTAAGATAAAGGAATATGCCAAGTATTCTTGGTACACTGATGACTCAGGTAATAGACATCCTGAAAGTGGAAAAACAGAACCTCAATATGGAAAGAGTGGAGCATATTCATGGTTAAAATCTCCAAGATATAATAATGAAGTATTTGAGGTAGGTCCACTTGCTAGGATGTTCATGAATAAGGAATACACAAGAGGTATTTCTGTTATGGATAGACATATGGCTAGAGGGCTTGAGACTAAAAAAATAGCAGCTGAGATGATAAATTGGTTAAATCAACTTTCAACATCTGAAAGTGCATATACACAATTAAGTGTACCTTATTCAGGAACTGGTTTTGGATTAACAGAAGCTCCAAGAGGCGCACTTGGTCACTGGATTAATTTCTCAAATAAACAACTTAATAATTATCAAGTTTTAACACCCACATGTTGGAATGTATCTCCTAGAGATGATTTTGGTCAAATGGGACCATTAGAGCAGGCGCTTATGGGAGTTACAGTTCAAAATATAGATCAGCCTATTGAATTATTAAGAATAGTTCACTCATTTGATCCATGCACAGGATGTTCTATACATGTTATAGATCCAGAGAAAAACATTAAAGCTAAATTTGTTGTTTCTACACCGAATCCTAAGGGAGTTATTTAATGAAGAAACAATGCATAATAGGAATCGGCAATATATTATTAAGAGATGATGGTATAGGGGTTCACTTAATAAGTGAACTCCATAAAGAAAAATTGAGATGTGATGTTGATTTAATAGATGGTGGAACATCAACATTTGATTTGTTAGGGTATTTTTTAGATAACGAGAAAATTATTGTTGTTGATAGTTTAAAAGGTGGACATGAACCTGGAACAATATACAGGATTACACCAGAAGAGTTGGGGACTTATATAAAATCTAATTCATCACTTCATGATGTACAGGTTTTTGATATTATCAAGCAAGCAAACTTAATGGGAGCTGACCCAGAGGTGATTATTATAGGGGTTGAACCACATGAAATATTTTATGATATGGAGTTATCCCAAACACTTAAGAATGAGATGCCAAATATCATAAGAATTGTTAAAGAAGAAATAGAAAGTGAATAGGTGATATTAGTGCATGAAGTTTCAATAATGGGTGAAATATTTAATATTATTAATGAAAATGTAAGAAGACACAATATAAAAAGAGTTAATAAAGTCGTATTAAAAATTGGAGAATTCAGTTGTGTTGAAGATAGTGCTTTGAAATTCGCATTCCAGGCATTTTCAAAAGATACTGAAACAGAAAAAGCTGAATTGATCATTAATAGAGTTAAAGCCAAGAGTGAATGCAGTGAATGTGGTGAAATATTTGATATTTCTTTTACAGATAAGAAATGTCCAAAGTGTAATGTGTTTAGCAATAATATCATAAGTGGATACGAATTACTTTTAGAAGAGATAGAAGGTGAATAAAATGAAGCAGATTTTAGTAAAAAAGAATATACTAGGCACAAATAATGAGATAGCTAAAAAAAATAGAGAGTTGTTGAAAGAAAAGGGGATTTTCACAATAAATATGCTTGGCTCTCCTGGAGCAGGAAAAACATCTGTATTAGAAAAGATTATTAAGAGTTTAAAGAAAGAGTTAAATATGTGTGTAATAGAAGGTGATCTATATACTACAAAAGATGCAGATAGAATAGAAAGTCATGGAATTCAGGTACTTCAAGTAAATACAGGTGGCGGTTGCCACTTGGATGCGTTAATGATAGAGGAAGCATTAAGTAATATTAACATTGAAGATACAGACTTCTTAATAATCGAAAATGTTGGTAATTTAGTATGTCCTGCATCGTACGATTTAAGTGAAGACATGAAAGTAACAGTTTTAAGCATAACTGAGGGAAATGATAAGCCATTAAAATATCCTTCAATGTTTCAAAGATCAGAGGTACTTATAGTTAATAAGATAGATTTATTGGAATATACAAATTTTTCAATGGATGATTTATATGAGGATATAAAATCATTAAATGAAAACATTAAAATATTTGAGGTATCATGTACAACAGAAGAAGGAATAAAAGATTTAGCTGAGTACTTCAAAGAAAAAATAAAAGAAAAAGGAGGGGTTGTAAATGCCTAGTTTGGGATTACCAGAATTAATAGTAATTTTAGTTATTGCCCTTGTTATTTTTGGACCTAAAAAGCTTCCAGAGGTAGGGCGTGCTATAGGAACCTCAATTAAAGAATTTAAAAAAGCAACTAAGGAAGTAACGAAAGATTTAGTTGAAGATAAAGAAGAAAAATAAAAAGAAAGGTAGGTGAGATAGATGAGCAAAGAGTTTGAAGAAATGAGTATAATTGATCACTTAGATGAGGTTAGAAAAAGAATATTAATATGTTGTTTGTTTATAACAATTTTTTCAGTTTTAGCTTATATGAAATCTGCTGAAATAACTTCCTTAATGAAAGGACCTCTTGATACTGCAGGGAAAATAGATTTAGTGTTTATAACACCTTTAGAAGGTTTTCTAACAAAGCTTAAAGTTGCTGTATTTGGAGGAATAGTTTTATCATCTCCAATAATATTCTTGCAAACATTACTGTTTATCTCACCTGCTATGTATAAAAAAGAAAAAATAATTGTTTTTTCATGTTTGCCATTTATAGTAGCATTATTTTTTAGTGGAATATATTTTTGCTTTGCATTTATACTTCCCACAACATTAAGTTACTTAATGAGCTTTGGAAATGAACATATGGTGCCAATGCTTTCAGTTGGAAAATATTTTTCCTTTGTAATAGGTTTAACAGTAGCTATGGGATCTGTTTTTGAACTTCCAATGATTATGTTGTTACTATCTAAGTTTGGTATTCTTAATTATAAAACTTTAGCTAAAAAGAGAAAATACGCAGTGTTGGTTATAGTAATAATTACAGCGATAATAACGCCAACACCTGATGCTTTTACTTTGTTAGCGGTATCTTTACCATTAACTCTATTATTCGAATTAAGTTTAGGTTTAATGTACTTATATAGCAAGATAACAAGTAAAAATAAGACTGTTGAAGAAAAAAAGATATGATGGGGGAAAGAAAATGTGTGTAGCGGTACCAGTAGAAGTTATAGAAGTTAGAGATAATGATGCAGTGGTTAATTTTGGTGGAGTGAAGAAAAAAATAAATATTGATTTAGTATATGATTTGAAGGTTGGGGACTATGTTCTCCTTCATGCAGGATGCGCAATGCAGAAGATTGATAAAGAAGAAGCTGAAAAAACCTTAGAAATATTTAAAGAATTAGCAAAAGAAAATTAATAAAGGGGATGAAAAATGAAGTACGTAAAAGAATTTAGAGATCCCGAGCTAGTTAAGAAGATGCTTGAAAAGATATGTAAACATGTTGAGAAAGATGTTGTAATAATGGAAGTATGTGGAACACATACTATGTCCATATTCAGAAGTGGTATTAAAGAATTGCTTCCAGAGAATATAAAGCTTGTATCAGGTCCAGGATGTCCCGTTTGTGTAACCTCTCAGGGATATATAGATACTGTAATTGATTTATCACAAAGGAAAGATATAATAATAACCACATTTGGAGACATGTTAAAGGTACCAGGAAATAAAAGTTCTCTCCAAAGGGAGAAAGCTTTAGGCAGAGATATTAGGATTGTATATTCCCCGTTAGATGCTGTGAAGATTGCTAAGGAGAATCCTGCTAAGGAAGTTATATTTTTAGCAGTAGGATTTGAAACAACAGCCCCTGCAATAGCATTAAGTATAAAAATTGCTGAGAGAGAAAGGGTTGAAAACTATTCAATACTACAATCTATAAAAACAATGCCAAGAACAATGAACGCTTTAGTATTAGAAAAAGATATTAAAATAGATGGATTCTTATGCCCTGGTCATGTTAGCACTGTCATTGGGGTCAAGCCTTATGAGTTTTTAGCAAAAGAATTCGGAGTTCCTGCAGTTGTTGCAGGTTTTGAATCAGGTGATATTATTATAGGACTATATAATTTAATTGAAATGATAAATAATAACATTAATGAAGTGAGAAATACATATGGAAGAATAGTTAATTATAATGGTAATGATAAAGCAATAAAGATTATGGATGAAATATTTGATGTGACTGATAGTAATTGGAGAGGACTTGGAAAACTTGAAGGTACAGGCCTTAGATTAAAGAAGAAGTATAGTTTATATGATACGGAAAGTAAACTTAAAATAAGACTGAGTGAAGATAAGCCCTTAAAAGGATGTATTTGTAGTGAGATACTTAAAGGGAAAAAGAATCCATTAGATTGTAAATTATTTTCAAAAGTATGTAATCCAATGAATCCAGTAGGAGCATGTATGGTTTCAGAAGAGGGAACATGTTCAGCATATTATAAATATGGTTCAACAAAATAAACGTATGTTAAAGGGAAGTGTTTGAATGAGTATAATAACATTATCACATGGTAGTGGTGGAGCTACAACTAATAAATTAATAGAAGAATTGTTTTATAAATACTTTAATAATGATATTTTACTTCAAAAAAATGATTCATCGATATTACCTGTTTGTAATGGGAAAATTGCTGTATCCACAGATTCATTTGTTGTAAACCCAATATTTTTTAATGGAGGAGATATTGGAAAGCTATCTGTATGTGGAACAATTAATGATTTAGCTATGAGTGGAGCAAAACCTCTATATATTACAGTAGGATTTATTATTGAAGAGGGGTTAGAGATAGAGGAATTAGAAAAAATTGTAAAGTCAATAAGCGAAACAGCTAATGAAGCAAAAGTAAAAATAGTTGCTGGTGACACAAAGGTAGTTGATAAAGGAAGTGGAGATAAAATATACATAAATACAACTGGTATAGGTGTATTGGAACGGGATATATATTTGAGCAGTGAGAACATCAAAGCAGGTGATAAAGTAATCATAAGTGGAACTTTAGGTGATCATGGTGTTTGTATTATGTCCAAAAGAAATAACTTAGAATTTGATGTTGAAGTAGAAAGTGATTGTGGTCTATTATTTGAACTTATTGATAATGTTTTAAATACAAGCAAGAATGTAAGGATATTAAGGGATCCAACAAGAGGTGGACTTGCAACAACACTGAATGAATTTGCGAAAGAAAGTAAAAAGAGTATAATCATAAAAGAAAGCTTAATACCAGTGAAAATAGAAGTAGAGAGCATGTGTGAAATTCTAGGGTTAGAACCTTTATATATAGCAAACGAAGGAAAAGTTGTATTGATAGTAGGTGAAGAGGATTCAGAAGAGGTATTAAAAGTAATGAAAGAACATCCCAAAGGGAAAGATGCACAAATTATTGGAGAGGTAATTGAAGATGATACACATAATGTATATCTTAAAACTGAAATAGGAGGAACTAGAATAGTGAATATGCCTACTGGCGAACTATTACCTAGAATATGTTAATAATTAATTATGATTTAAACATTATCAAAGAGCTGGTTTTATAACAGTCCTAGATAATGTTTTTTTATTCTTTAGTAAAATGAAAAATTATTAGCAATTTATATAATATGGTATAATATTAAATAAATAACATTAGATAATAAATTTGAAAGGGAGAATAAATGTGTTAGATGGGGATTTGAAGGAAATAACTGACTGGTGGGATAGGATGTCCTCTGTTGAAGAGGTTGATTATGATGATGAGTATGTTAATAGACAATTAAGATGGAGAGAGATTCTAAGAAATTTAAAAGGGATTAAGACAATATTAGATGTTGGTGGGGCGACAGGAGTGTTTTCTATACCACTTGCTAAAGCTGGATTTAAGGTAACACATCTGGATATTTCAGATAAGATGTTAAAAACTGCTAAGAATAAAGCTGATAAGCTTGGTATTAATAATATTACTTTCATAAAAGGTGATGCAAGTGACCTTAATATGTTTAAAGATGGGGAATTTGATTTGGTATTAAATCAAGATGGTCCTATTTCATTTTCAGGAGTAAAAGCTAGTAAAGTGATTGGGGAAAGTTGTAGGGTTACTAAGAAAAGACTTATTGTGTCTGTTTCAAATAAGGCTTGTATGACTGCTACATGGCTTAATTATAGTATGAAAACCTTGAAGGATATGTCTCCATCTGTAGTAGAAATGATGGATAATGGAATGTGGGAAATGGACAAGTACCATAATGGAGAAGATTTATGCACAATTAATGAGTTAAAGGCATTTAGCTGCAATGAGTTAAAAGATGAACTTGAAAAGAATGGAATGAAAGTCTCAGCAGTAAGAAGCATAGGTAGTTTGACTCATATGTATTTAATTCATCTATATAGACAACATTCAGCAAATGAAGTTAAGAAAATGATGGACAAGTTATCTAAAAAAGAAGAGTTTATTGAGTTATGTGAGAGGTACGATATAGAGGTAATGCCTGATGGGCCAGGGTCTTTTAGGAGAGCGGGTATTATTGGTGTTTGTGAAAAGATAAGTTGAAGTATTAAAACTTGATGATGAGTTATTATACTGTTTGGACAAAAAACTGTAATTAATGCTTGTACAGTTTTCAACATTATTTTAAAAAAGAGAGAGATGTAACATTATTAAAACTATAACTACAAAAGAAAAGTAAATTCAAAGAGAGGGTTAAGAGGAGAATTACATATGATAGTAAAGGACAAAGTTATTAATTTAATTCTTGAATTTGCAGAAAGTGATGAATCTGTAAGAGTTGTAATGATGAATGGATCAAGAGTGAATTCTAATGCACCAAAGGATATAATGCAGGATTATGATGTGGTATTTTTTATAGATAATTTAGAAGAACTTAAATTTAAAAAAAATAGAGAGTGGATTAGTAGGTTTGGAAAGCCAGTAATAGTTCAACAAAATGACTTTGAAGATGGAAGTTATATTTTCCTAATGCAATTTGATGATTTTAGGATAGATCTTAGTTTTTCTAGTGTACTTGATATTAAAGAAAAAGGAAAAGAAGACTCTTTGAGCCTGTGGTTACTTGATAAGGATGATATAGCACCAGAAATACCAGAACCTAATGATAGTACATATGTTATTAAGCAACCTGATGAAAAAACATTTGATATGATGTTAAATGAAGCTTGGTGGCTGCAACCATATATAGCAAAAGGTATATGGAGAGATGAACTTCCTTATGTAAGAAACGCTTATGATAAATACTTTATGGATAGCATAAAATCACTAGTCTCATGGGATATAGGAATGACAAATAATTGGTCAGTTAATACAGGAACAGCAGGCAAATGGTTTAAGAACTTCATGGATGAAGAGGAGTATAAAGAATTTAGTGAGTTATATTCATCTAATGATTATGAAGAGATTTGGGAAAAGTTGTTTTTAGCAGGCAAGTTTATAAGAAAGATTGGAACAAGAGTGGCGGATAAATTAGGTTATGAGTATCCGATGGAATATGATGTTAATGTTACTGAGTACTTGAAAAAGATAAAAGATAATGGAGAATGTAGAATGTAGAATTGAGAATGATTGACATTTCACTCTGTGAAATTTTAATATTATTGACCAGAGGACAATAATCGTTTACTCGTTTCATCAATGATGAAATATTGTATTTAAGCTACAATATTTTATCGCAGATAAAATGAGGTGAATCATATTGTCCTAAAGAACAATAAAATATAGCTTCTCACGTAAGTGAGAAGCATCCATCATTATCCATTATCCATTATCAATTATACATTTTTTTATAAGGGGTGGGACAAAAATAACCCCATGGGATAAAATTACCCCAAAAGTATTGACTTAGTATCAATAAAGAGTTATTATTGCATTAGAGAGAAAAAGAAATCAATAAATTTAATATATACATATTAATTGAGGAGTGATTATATGCCAGTAGTAAATTATCAAGGTTATAAAGAAATGTTAAAAAAAGCTCAGGAAGGTAAGTATGCTTATACTGCAGTTAATGTATCATCAATCGAGACTGCTAATGCTGTTCTTGAAGGATTAGCAAAAGCTAAATCAGACGGAATAATTCAAGTATCTATGGGTGGAGCTAAACATGCTTCAGGTATGATACAAGATAGTGTTATTGGAGCTATCACTTTAGCTAATCATGTTCATCTAATGGCTGAAAAATATGAGATTAATATTGCATTACACACAGACCATTGTTCTGCTGCAAATGTGGACACGTTCTTAAAGCCACTTATTGAAGAGACAAGAAAGAGAAGAGCTCAAGGATTACCAAATCTATTCAACAGTCACATGTTTGATGGATCTGATATCCCAATGGAAGAGAACGTTAAAATTTCTAAAGAACTTATGGCTTTATGTGCTGAAAATGAAATTATCCTTGAAGTTGAAGCTGGTGTTGTTGGTGGAGAAGAAGATGGTGTTAACAACGAGCACGTTTCAAAGGACAAATTATACACTACTCCAGAAGATATGGAAATGTTCCAAGAAGCTCTAGCTGATCAAGGGGAGTTTATGCTAGCTGCTACTTTTGGTAATGTTCACGGTGTATACAAGCCTGGAAATGTTAAGTTAAAGCCTGAGGTTCTTAAAGTTGGTCAAGCTTCTCTTAAAGCGAAATATGGAGAAGATAAGAGCTACTTATTAGTATTCCACGGTGGTTCAGGTTCTACACTAGAAGAAATTCACGAGTCATTAGAGTATGGTGTTATTAAAATGAACATCGATACAGATACTCAATATGCTTTCACAAGACCAGTTGTTGATCATATAATGAAGAACTATGATGGAGTTCTTAAGATTGAAGGAGAAGTTGGAAACAAGAAGGTATATGACCCAAGAGCATACCTTAAGAAGGCTCAAGCTGGAATGGCTGAAAGAATCATGCAAGCTTGTGATATGCTAAGATCTACTGGAAAAACTCTTTATACAAAATAATACCAAATAATTTAAATAAATTTTAAAATCCTACTATGACTTCCCCTATAGTAGGATTTTTTTATTATATGAAACGAATAATATTATATACAAATATAAAGAAACATGGTAATATATAACTACAAGGTATTTAAAACTGCATTAAGGGGTAAGAAAACATGAAAATTGATTATATATGGTTGATAAATGCATTCTTAGTAATGACACTCCTCTTAAGTTCATTCATGCTAGTTATCAACACTATTAAAAAATTGAATAGACATGTAGGAAACTACATATTAAATAGAATACAATCACGAAATATGAGCTATAATAAGAAGCTTGTAATTGAGAACTACATGATATTTGAGAAATACCATATTTGGCGATATATAGTGAGATGGAGAGGTTCAATGATATTCCTATAAATCTATTAATTATGAAAGGATGAGAAGATGAATATCATATTTGAACCATTAAGATTTTTATTAGAAACAATATTTAATTTAACAGGTGATTGGGGGATTGCAATAATTTTATTGACAGTCATAATAAGAGTATTAACAATGCCACTATCAATGAAACAGAAGATATCTATGAAAAACCAAGGGGAACTTAATGAGAAGATAAACGAAATTAAGAAAAAATATGCAAATGACAAAAAAAGATTAAATGAGGAAATGGCAAAATATCAGAATGAACTGAAAGAAAGTATGGCAGGATGTATGGGGTTAGTGATACAGATGCCTATATTAATGGCTATGTTCAGTGTTGTTAAGTCTATCCCTACAGAGATAGGTAGTGTTATTGTACCATGGGTAGATAGCATTTCAGCACCAGATAAGATGCTTATAGTACCAATTATTTATGTACTTGTTCTTTCTTTACCTAACATATTATGCAATATTAAATATATGAAGGGGGTATTAAATAGAACATTTAATGGAAAGCAAGCAATGATTAGTATTATTTTTGGAATTATGATAACAATTAAAGCACCAGTTGCTTTAGGAATATACTTCATTATTGGTGGGATTTCTACTTTTGTTGAAGATGTTATTGCGAGTATAGTTTATAAAAAGCGTAATGGAGAATTGAGAATGAAGAATTGAGAATGATGGATATTTCACCCTGTGAAATTTAACGTAATTAGCAGAAGTCTCCCATCTTCTATAAGTGGGAGATGAATGCGTAATCTTAATACTTTTACATGGATAAAAAATCATAAACGTGAAATAATAAGAATGAATGTTCTTGAGATTCATTAGTATTGTATTCAAAAGTAAAGGTGTTGAAAGCAGTGAAAATCAACAAAGCGTATAAATTCAGAATATATCCAAATGAAAATCAAATAGAGATTATTGAAAAATCTTTTGGTTGTTCAAGATATGTATATAATCATTTCTTAAACCAAAGGAATGAAATATATAAAGCTGAAAAAAGATGTATGAAATATACAGAACAACAAAATCAATTACCAAGTATGAAAAAAGAACTTGTGTGGCTTAAAGAAATTGATAGTACATCACTGCAGATGTCACTAAGAAATCTTGATGCTGCATTCAAAAATTTCTTTGAAGGTAGAGCAGACAGACCAAAATTCAAAAGTAAAAGAGACAACTATAAAACATATACAAGTAATTTTGTGAATAACAATATTGAAATAAAAAAAGATAAAATAAAACTGCCTAAATTGAAATATGTTAATGCAAAAATTCATAGATATGTTGAAGGTAGAGTAATAAACGCTACTGTTTCTAAAACATCAAGTGGTAAATATTTTGTATCTATATGTGTTGAAACAAAGATAGAGCCATTAAAAAAAATCTCGGGGAATATTGGTATAGATTTAGGGTTATGTCATTTTGCAATATTATCAAATGGTGAAAAGATTGAAAATCCTAAGTATCTAAAAAAGTCATTAGATAAATTGGCAAAGGAACAAAGAAAATTAAGTAGTAAAGAAAAAGGCAGTAACAATTGGAATAAGCAAAGAATAAAGGTTGCTAGACTACATGAACGTATATCTAATCAAAGATTAGACTTCATCCATAAGTTATCTAAAAGAATTATAAGCGATAATCAAGTTATAATTCTTGAAGATTTATCAGTTAAAAATATGATGAAGAATGATAAATTAGCTCAAAGTATTTCAGATGTAAGTTGGTATAAATTTGTTACTATTCTAGACTATAAGGCAAAATGGTATGGAAGAAAAATTCATAAAATAAATAGATGGTATCCGTCATCTAAAACATGCAATAATTGTGGTCATGTTTTAGATGAAATGCCACTGAATATAAGAGAATGGAAATGTCCTAAATGCGATAGCATTCATGATAGGGATATAAATGCCAGTAGGAATATCTTGAAGCAAGGGTTATTAGAAATAGCCTAAAAAAATAAGAACCGTAGGTCTTACGGGGATAGCCTGTGGAGAAAGTAGATTGCGAAATCTGTGAAGCAGGAAAAGTTCTTGGATATACCAAGAAGCCCCCACTTCAGCGTGAGTAAGTGGAGGGAGAGTTCACATTGTTGTTTTCTATGATAATGTGGTGTACTAGTTATATATTGAATGAAACATTGTGGTTTAAATGTAAGATTTTGCAAGTCAATAAATGTAAAGTTTAAAAGGGAGCCGTTGTTCCCTTTTTTAGGTTGTTTTATTATTTTAAAAGAGCATAATTAATACAATATTTTATCTAAGATAAAATGAGTGAAAACCCCTTGTTCTAAATAACAATATAATGTTGTTTCTGCCTTAAAAGCAGAAACATCCTACGTTTTCAACTCGCCACTTTCAATTTTCAGTTTGATTTATCTAAAAGTGGGTTTGTTAATATATTTATATAAGTGTGTAAATTATATAATCAAATTAGCCAAAAATTATAATCTCAAACTACACAAATTTGTACATTTTTTAGTATAATATTTCAAAAAAAGTTAGGAGAAATATTATGAGAAAAGATGTGTCAAATCAAATAAATTTAATAAGAGAGGAGATAGATTTATTGAATAAAAGCGAATTAGCTAGACGATTTAATTGCGATAGAAGAACAATCGATAAGTACTTAACAGAATCAAATAGTTCTACAAGAAAACCTAGAGTTATTAATGGGAAACTTGATGATTATAAAGAAATAGTTAAAGATAAAGCTGATAACTATGGATCTACTTCAATGGCTATATTCAAATTTATACAGAAAAAAGGCTATACAGGAGGATACCAAACAGTAAATAGTTTTGTGAAAAAACATAGAAAATCACAGGTGAAAAAAGCAACAATAAGGTTTGATACAAGTCCAGGACTTCAAGCTCAAGTAGATTGGAAAGAAAGTATAAAAATGATTAATAAGGAAGGTGAAGTATTTGAAGTAAATATATTTTTGATGGTTCTAGGATATTCAAGACTAAAATATTTGAAATTAACAATGGATAGAACTCAAAAAACTCTGTTTGAATGTTTATTTGAAGCTTTTAGATATTATCAAGGGATACCTAAAGAAATACTTTTCGATAATATGTCCACGGTAGTGGATAGGAATACTACTTCTTTTAAAAATGTATCCATAAATAAAAATTTCAAATACTTCTCTATGGATGCTGGGTTTGATGTAATCACATGTAGACCATATAGGCCTCAAACTAAAGGTAAAGTAGAAACTCTAGCGAAGCTAGTGGACAGGCTAACGCCTTTTAATGAAGAATTCAATACATTTGAAGATTTAGAGAAGATAGTAGAATCATTTAATCATGATATTAATAGTGAAATTTCACAAGCAACGAACGAGGTACCATTTATAAGATTTGAAAAAGAAAAAGAGTATTTAAACCCGTTACCTACAATGGATATCCTTCTATCATATTTCCACCACGAAAAAGAATATAAGGTATCTAATGAATCCATGATTAGATATAAAGGTAAAAAATACTCCGTTCCAACCTGTTATATAGGTTGTTATTTAACCGTTTCAGAAATAGAATCTGAACTTTATATTTATTATACTAAAGATTTAGTTGCTTGTCATAAGATATCCGATAAAACTTTTCACTATAAAAAAGATCATGCAAAAGAAATACTACTTTCAAATGCTCTGAGCCATTATGCAGAAGATGATGTAGAACTTTTTATTGAAGAAAACTTAAAGAATATGGATATTTTTTTAGAGGAGTGATTAAATGAGTAATTATAACAAACTACTTAATAACCTTGAAACACTGAAATTAGAGAAATTTAGAAGTTTTCTGCCAAACTTCTTAGATGAAATAACTAATAAGGATCTTACATTTATTGATGCTTTATTAGCATTGACAGAGAAAGAATTAGAATTTAGAAATGAGAGAGCTTCAAGGATTCAGATAGCTGTATCTGCATTTCCTTTTGAAAAAACTTTGTCAGATTTTGATTTCGATTTTCAACCTTCAATAAACAAAACTCAAATATTAGATTTAGAGAGTTTAAGGTTCATTGAAAATAAAGAAAACATACTATTCTTTGGTTCTTCAGGGGTTGGAAAAACTCACTTAGCTGTAGCACTTGGTGTTGCTGCAGCTAAGAAAAGACATTTAACTTATTTTATATCATGTCATGATTTAATTATGCAGCTCAACAAAGCTCATGCGGAGAATAGATTAGAAACAAAATTAAAACACTATGCAAAGTACAAGTTATTAATTATTGATGAAATAGGTTATCTACCAATTGATAAACAAGGTGCTAACCTATTGTTTCAATTAATAAATAAGAGATACGAGAAAAATTCAACTATTATAACTACCAATCAACCTTTTAGTAAATGGGGTGAAGTTTTTTCAGATATTACACTTGCTAACGCAATATTGGATAGACTGATTCATCATTCAAGTATTGTTAAAATCACTGGACCATCCTATAGATTAAAAGGAAAGATAGAGGTAATGGAAAGTAAGAAAATCAAAAATCAATAATTATAATAATTGTACATTTTGAGATTATAATTTTTGTGCATTTTGGGATTGACATTTACAAAGTGATAAATTATGATATAATTTACTAAAACGGCATTGGAGGAAAAGTGATGTTCTTAAACCATATACATGAAAAAAGATATAATCATTTAATTGAATTAGCAAAGACTCCAGATTATGATACAGAGAGAATGGCATACATATACATTATTTCTAGTTGTGATGAACTCTATGAAATCAGAGAACAATTGTATGATTTTCAAACAGATTTTCCAAGATTTGTAGAGATTGATGAATTAGATTTGCATCCTGCAATGTCTAAATTATTATATATTGCTTTCAGTTTATACAATGGTCACAATCCAGATAACTATTCATTAGTAGAGTTATTTGGAAAGTTTGATGATTCTGCTTTTAATGTAGCTGTTAATGCCATGAAAATAAGATTTTTGAAGGGTTAAAAGTATTATGACAGGGTGGATTATTTATCGTGAGGAAATGAAGAATAAACCTAATGCTTTTCAATGGATGATTGATGAAGGAAGAAAATACAATCTAAATATTGAAATTAAATTTCTAGAGAGATTTCATCTTATAGCACAAGATGAACTGAAAATTTCTTATGATGGAAATGAGATAAATGTTCCAGAGTTTGTCCTTATGAGGTGTTATGACATTGCTTTAGGACAAGCGTTTCAATATTGTGGAGCAACTGTGTTCAATAAATCATCATCTATGGAGATTTCTATGGATAAATGGAAGACGCATGCAGTTCTTTCACAAAATAAAATTCCTACTCCAAAAACCTTAAGGGTTAGAAGAGATGGGATAAATTTTGATTATATTCAAGAAGTGCTAGATGTCCCATTTGTAATGAAAACCCTAATTGGTTCCCAGGGTGAAGGGGTTTATCTGATTCATAATAAGGAAGAGATTCATAGCTTAATGGAAATAGAGAGTAGTGAGTTTTTTATCTGTCAGGAATATATTGAAGAGAGCAGTGGAGAAGATATCAGGGTTCATGTTATTGGAGATAGAGTTGTAGCTGCTATTAAAAGAAGTTCTGATAGTGATTTTAGGTCTAATTTTTCATTAGGAGGAACTGCTGAAAAAATAACTATAGATAAGGGGGTTGAGGAACTTGCAATTAAAGGTACTCAAGCTCTAGGTCTTGAAATAGCAGGAGTGGATATTTTAAAGAGTAAAAATGGGGAAGTAATCTGTGAAATAAACGGTAATGCTGGATTTATTACTGTATGGAAATGTACGGATATTAGCATACCGGGAGAGATAATGAAATATATAAGTAATAAGATGAAAAATAAGAAGGGAGATGAAGAAGTTGTTAAACTTTAAAAAGATACCTAATAAAGGGGGATTTATAAATTTATTCCTGCCGATATTTGTTATGATAGTTATTACAGGACTTATAGGGAGTTTCTTAAAACCTATGTTTGCAGTTGCCTTTGGAATAGTGATTGCTATTATAATACTTTTATCTGTGGTGAAATATAGTAGTTTTATTAAGAAAAGTAATGAGATTGAGGTAGTAGATGCACCAGTAGTTCATTCAATTGTTAAAAGTGTGTGTGAATACTTCGATATAGAGGAGCCAGTCATAAGAAGTTTTGAAAGTGATTACGAAGAGGTTTTTGCAGTTGGATTAAAGAGTACATATAATTTAATGATAAGTGAATTAGCAATGGAAAACCTTGCAGAGGATGAACTTGAGTTCTTAATTATTCAAGAACTTGTTAATATTAATAGAGGTAGAATGATTCCACTGACATTATTTGCACCAACGGGTACTACCTTTGGTATAGGTCATTTATTTACAAAATGGATAAGCAATATTGAACTTATGAATGATAAGGTTGTACTTATTGTAACAAAAAACATTGAGCAGTGTATTAGAACAATTATTACGGTGAATGATTTTAATGAAGAGTCTGAGATGAGTATCAAGGAAATAGTTAATATATTCCTTAATGCAAGAAAGAGTCAATTAAGAAATGTAACAAACGCATTAGATCTTGATGAGTATATAATTGATAGAGTTGTTGAAATATTGAAATTCTCAAGAAGTAGAGAATATAAAAAGTTAAGTGACTCTACTCCTATTTTAACTATTGAATATAGCATAAACAATACTGGAATTGAATCAGATAAGATTAAGATAAATGAATTAAATAGTTTTGATAGTACTGAAAAACATAGTGAAAAAAAATATGAAGAAGAGTATGAGCACTATGAAAAAGAGAAGGTAAATTTGAAAGAAAACAAAGAAAATAATGATAAGTATTATGAAGAAATAATGGGTGGAAATAAGTTTAAGTATGAGAATGAAGAGATTGAGATAGACATCTTAAAAGAAGCAGAAGAGGATTTTAGAGAAGTAACTAGTAAATATGCTCCACAAAGTCTTGATTATGAAGAAAGATTAGCATTAAAAGAAGTAGCCGCTTCAAGCTATGATGATGAGGATGATAAAAAGCAAAAAACTAGTGTCTTCACTGATAAATATAATATTAGAAGAGATGATGACGATGATTTTGAGTATGAAGAAGAATCAGGAGACGAAATTAAAAAGAAGATTATTCTGTGCATAATTGCAGTACTTATATTGTTAGCAGCTGGTTTTGCTGTTAAGAAGTTTATTATTGACAAGAATCCAAAAGCACCAGTAACTGATGGTCAAAAAGATGAAGGTGACAATACTGACGCTAATGATAATGAGGGTGGAAAAGGAACTGATACAGAAACTGAAGATAAAGAACAATTAGAAGTTTTCAGAACTTTAATGGAAGCTTTCGAAAAAAAATGGATAGAACATGTTAACACTGGAAGTAATGATTATTTAACTTTCTTAATAAGTGATGGAGAGTTATATACAGATTTAACAGGTTATAATATTAAAGGAAAAACTCAAGAGTTATTATTATTAGAAGTTAAAGAATATAAGATGATTACAGATACAAAAGCTGATATTTATTTCCATGAAAAAATCCAAGAGATTCACAATGGTGAGAAGAGAATTTGGGATTATAACTTGATATACACTGCAGTAAAGGTTGGAGATGAGTGGAAATTGGAAAGTGGTCGTGATAATGGAACAGGTAATCAGGATAGTTCTGTAAATAATTATCCAGATAGTACTTTTAAAACATCTCTTTCTTATAAATATTCAGATGTAAGAACTTCATCTAGATTAAGTGGTGAAATTGCCCAGGAAATAGAGAATGCACTTCGTGGATTTAATAATGGATGGATAGATTACGTAAATACTAACGATAAAAATATGTTTAATTACTTATTAAAAGATAGTGATGCATATAATAAAGCTATAAGATTTAAAGAAAATACTAACAATGCTGGTATTAAGCAGAGATTTGATATAATGGAAATTAAAGATGTAAGGAAAGGTGATAATGCGTACTATGTTTGGGTTCATGAATTAATTCATCAAACTAAAGGTGCTGAGGTTAAGAATATGACTTATCACTGGATATATGTAATAAAGAAAAGTGGGAACGAGTATCTTGTTTCTGAGTACTTTAAAGATCCTGCATTTAATTAATATCAATTCAAAAAAATAAACAATAATAAAAGCTCACTTGGTGTGAGCTTTTATTTTATTCTTGTAATTAATTTCTTTTGATATTAATAGAATTATATAAAAGAGATTAGATTTAAGAGGTGATTTTAAAGTGTTACATTTCTTTAAAGAGGGCTCTAAGTTTGGAATTATTGATAGTAAGGGAAAAGTTATTATTAAGCCTTCATTTGATAGAATCAGACCGGAGAGAGAAGGTAAGATCCTAACATATAAAGATGGAGTTTGGAGTTTTTTTAATGAAAAGGGTGAAAAGGAAATAGACATAAAGCTTTTAGAAGTATATTCATTTTATGATAATATGGCTCTTATTAGGGATGGCTCAGGATGTGGATATATAGATAAATCATATAATAGAGTTATACCATGTGCTTTTGAAACTGGGTTTGATTTTTATAAAGGGAAGGCGGTTGTAGAAGCGCAGTTAGGTTGGGGAATAATTAATAAAAAAGGAAGGTATATTGTTCAACCATCATATGATTATCTTGGAGAGGTAAATTGTGATAGGGTTTTATTTGAGAAAAATGAGAAGATTGGATTTATTGATAGTGAAGGTGAAGTGATAGTAAAAGGAGTTTATGATGATGCATGTGATTTTAAAGAGGATAAAGCATTTGTTAACTATAAAGAAAAGTGGGGAATAATCGATAAAAATGGTGATGTGATTTTAAAACCTTCTTTGGAAGAAAATATCTTTTTTAATGGAGATTATGGATTCAGTGAAGGTTATGCAGTTCATATAAGTGATGGTAAAGTAGCTTATTTGAACAGTGATGGGAAAGTGATTACTGCATATGAGTATGACTTTGCTAAGGGATTTAAAGAAGGGTATGCAGTTGTGTGTGTAGAAGGAAAATGGAATTTTATTGATAAAAATTTCAAATATATTAGTGATAGATGGTTCCATGGTGTTGGAGATTTTAAAGATGGGCTGGCTCCTATTAATGTAAATGGTAAATGGGGTTTCATAAACAGAGTTGGTAATATTGTGATTGAACCAATTTATGATGGAGTTGAAGCATTTTCAGGAGAGATTGCAAGAACACTTAAGGATGGAAAAGATGGGTTTATTAATACATCTGGATATGAAATATTTAGAGGAAAAGAAAGATGTGAATTACCTTATTATGTATTTTGATTATAATATTAAATATCAACAAAATATGATAAAATAAGATATAAGTTCTTATGAAAAACACAGAGGATAGAATAATTAACTTAGTCAAAAATTAATTAAAGAGCTATAACTTACTAATTGTAAGAAGATCTTTAATGATAGGAGAATGATATGAAAAATTACTATAATTTATCTTGGAAAAATGTTTTAGATCAACTTAATGCAGATGAAATTCATGGATTAGCTGATAGTGAGATTAGTCTTAGAGAAGATGTTCATGGAGATAACTATATTTATTATCCTAAAAATAATAGTATTTTGAAAGGAATTACAGGGATATTACTATCACCATGGGCTTTGTCATTTCTAATTTTAATATCCCTTAGTTTCTATGGAAGGAATTCTTCCTTAGCTTTTTATTTTTTTGGGTTATTTATGGTGTTCATGTTAATGTTTCTTGGAAAAGATAAAGAGAAATTTAAGTTAAAAAAGCAGCTGGCAAACTTAAATAATAGTTCAGCCATTGTTATTAGAAGTGGTGTAAAAAAGAAAGTTTCTATTGGTAATCTTGTGGTAGGAGATACTGTGATTCTATCAAAAGGGAGCTTTGTGCCTGCCGACATGAGGCTTATACAAGCGAAATCTTTATTTGTTAACGAATTAGCTGTTACAGGAGAAAATTATCCAGCAGAAAAATTCGTTGAAAAAATTGATGATAAGAACCCTCCTCTAACCCATATGAAAAATATGGTTTTCAGATCCACGGTTGTTACTAAAGGTGAAGGAGTAGGGGTTGTTATTGCAACTGGAATGGAATCAGAAATTGGAAAGCTTGTTAAGTCAGTATTTTTTAAGGATGAGAAACAAGAAAATCAATATAGTTTAGAAAAGAGTTTGAATATTATTGTATTAATATCACTAGTTATGAGTGCAGTATTTTCTATTTTGAGATATTTTACAGGTAATGGAGAAAATATTTTTGGAAGCTTATTAAAATCTGTATTTATTTCTAATATCTCATTTCTTGCAATTTTATATATAGTATTAATTTATAGAAGTATTATTAAATTAAAGGCTGATGGTATAGAAGTTAATAATACTAATTCATTCTATGCTATGAAGGATATGGACACAATAATCATGGACAAGTACGATATGTTATCTAATCCATATTATTATGTTGGAGCTGTATACACAAATGAGCAATATCTTACTGTTAATGAAATAGAAAGACAAGAAGATAGACAGAAGAAGTTTGAGAGGATAAATGAAGTATCTTCTAGTTGCTGTACTTACTTTGAGGAAGATGAATATCATAAGAAGTCAAAGGGAATCAAGCAAGAGTATTCTCTTCTTAGGTTTATTTTTAATATTGATATGAGAGCCTTGAATTTAAAGAGCAAAAACAAAGAAGTATTGACACTGCCATTTGATAAAGAAAGAAATATTAAAACAGTAGTTAGTAGAGTTGATAAAAAGGTATATAGAGCAGCATCAATAGGTGCTATTGATAAACTCTTAGAAAGAAGTACTTATTTGTATAAGGATGGAACTGAAGTTCCAATGACAAATGAAGATCTTGAAAAAATTAAAAAAGCATCTTATAAATTAGCTCATAATGGTTGTATAATTATTGGGGTTGCTTATAGAAATTATAATTATATTCCTTCAGAAGACGAGAATGTTGAGAGTAATATGGTTTTTGTTGGAATGTGGGGTATAAAGGAAAGTGTTGATATAGAAGCAGCTGAATCATTAGAGGTTCTTAAGAATAATGATGTTAATGTAGTTTTAAAATGTGATGAAAACAAGATAGCAGCTACTACAATTGGTAGAGAATTAGGTTTAGTGGAGGAAGGGGTTACTGCAATTTCAGGCCTTGAACTTGAATGTCTATCAGAGAATGAATTAAGAAAATTGTTAAATACATGTAGTGTTTATTCGCAGATTAATTCATATCATAAAGAAGAGTTTAGTAAAATATTAAGCGGGATGGGTAGAAAAATACTTGGTATTGGAAGTAAACTTAGAGATATTTCCTATCTATATAGAAGTAATCTAAAAGTTGCCTTTGGAGAGGATGTAAGTGAAATACTCAAAAAATCAAGTGATGTTTATATATCTAAAGGAAATATTAAGAGCTTAATGAAGGTTATGGGTCACGGGTACAAATTAATTGAAAAATTCTTTTTATTTGAGAATATGATAACCTGCGTATTATCATTTATACTTTCTTGGTGTTTTATAAATGCTATTAATGGATTTGAATTTACCTATTTAACGGCAGTGATAAGTAATATAATTTTTCTTATGAATGGAATTATCGCTATAAATATTTCCTCCAATGTGAGTAAGAAACCCAAAGTTGATAAGGGGATAAGAGGATATTATCTTTTTGGAAGTGTAATTATATGTGCATTATCAAGTGGTTTTGCAATACTAAGTGAATTAAAAGGTGCTTTAAGTGCTGGTGAGTCAATGACTGTAATATTATTAGTTTTTGCAGTGCTTAGCTTATTCATGTTTACAACACTTGGAGAGTTATTAAAACAATTTAATTATCTGATTGTATTTATACTTGAGGGGATGATGCTTCTAAGTTTCTTTGCACTTGAAAGTGGTAAAAAATTATTAGGTATATCTTTAAGTAATATGGAAATAGGAGTAGTTGCTGCAATAACTTTAGCAGTTTTTGCAGTGGGAAACCTTATTATTAAGATGAATATAAAAAAATAAACATTTTTCATGTTCTTTAATATCAGAACTTATAAATTAATAAATATATGTATAAGTAAATAGAATATACAAAAAAAGTCTCTCATATATTATAGTAATAAATTACATACTTATTTTTAATAAGTAGTATGAAAGGGGGGCTTTTTTTGGAGTTCACATACGAGGGGATAGCTCTTATACCAATAGTTACAATCTTGGTTAATATAATTAAGGGTACAGGAGTACCAACTAAATTTCTTCCTCTTATATCTTTGTGTATTGGGGTAGTTTTTGGAATTTTATTTGTGGGTAATGGAGATATTAAGAACGGAGTTTTAGCTGGAATAGTTATTGGAATAAGTGCAAGTGGATTATATTCTAATGGACGAGAAGTTGTAAATGGTGTAAGGAGTATGCGTCGATCTAGAAAAAGTTAATAATAGGTTTATAGGAAAGATTATGTGGCAATAATCTATAGGTGTTAATGAAGTCATGGAGGAATGATATGAAGAGTGATGAATTCTATGGCAAGCCTATGGTTATTGCCGCTTTTTTCTTTAATATGGGTGGAATTCTTTTTTTATTAGAACAGAAAAATATTATATTATTCTGTGTGGTTTTAACATGTAATATAATTGGAATATATAGTGTTTCACATAGGAAAAAAGCACTTGTTTTAGTATTAATAATTATATGTGGTTTCTTTAATGTAAGAATTTACTTTAAAGTATTTTTACCATACGATATTTATGATAGAGTAATAATCACAAATAAAACACCTGTATATGCTGAAGGTGAGATAAGAGGAAAGAAAGTACTGTTATGGAATGAAAAACATATTGATATTGGTGAAAAAGTTATTATAATGGGAGATTTTACTTGCTCTCCTGATTATGGTAAAGGTTATGTTGGTGAATATGAAGTGTATAGAAGTAAGAGCAGCGGACGTTCGCTTCTATACTGGAGCAATAAGGTGGTTGAAGAAATACGAGAAAGGCTTAATACAATATTATCTAAAGAGGCATATGGATATGTAAATGCTATGGCGTTAGGTGAAAGAAGATTTTTGGGTATTGAGGAAACTGATAGATTGAAACGGCTAGGGATAATACATGTTTTAGCTGTCTCAGGATTACATATGATATTAATATTTAATATTATTGGAAGTGTTATCAAGAAATCATCCATAGTTTTAGCTCTTTGTATGGTATATACGTTTATTATAGGAGCACCCCCATCAGCTTTAAGGGCTGTATTTATGCTAATTGTTTTTACCTTAGGAAAGAAGGTCATAAGAACTTACGATAATGCTTCAGCTTTAGCTTTTTCAAGTATTATTATTCTATTATATAGGCCCTATTATCTGTTTAATATTTCATATCATTTGTCTTTTTTAGCCCTGATTGGTATTGTTTTATTCTCAAAAAAGATAAAGGAAAGCATGTTGTTTTTACCAACCTGGTTAAGGAAGAGTTTATCAATGATTTTAAGTGCACAAGTATTTATTATTCCGTATACAGGGATGATGTTTAAAGAAATAAACATTGGAATCTTTCTTGGTAATCTAATAATTGTTCCTATAGCAGTAATTATAATTGTATTTTCATTTATTTTAGTATTATTATGTAAGTTGCCATTGATTGGCGAGAGTGTAGGGTATATATATAATTATTGTATATTGATTTTTAGATTTATTACAGTTAACTTAGGGAAATACTCACATATGGTCTTAAAGGTGGATAATAATTATGCTATACTTTATTTATCAATTCTTTTTTTAATGATATATTTCTATTATAAATACAAGAGCATAGAAGATAGAATGTTGACATGAGAGGTGCATAATTAATGATAGATGTTGAAGCATTTAAGAGTAATATTCAAAAAGGAAAATTTGATAGATGTTATATTTTTGCTGGAAGTGATGAGAGGGTAATAAAAGATTCTGTTAATATGATCATAAATGCAAAGTTGAGAGAGGATGAGAAAAGTTTCAATCTCAATAGATATGATGGAGAAAAGACAACCTTTGATGAAATATTCACATCAAGCGAAACAATGCCATTTATGAGTAATGTGAGAATCGTTGAGGTGTTTAGAGCTAATTTCTTTAGTGATAGTGAAAAGGATAATAGAGCAAAATCATTGGTAGAAGATTTGCAGAACTATGTGGCTAATATACCTCAAAATACTATCTTAATTTTCTATTATATATATAAAGATGTACGAGAGAAGCCAAGTAAGAAGCTTTCTAAGTTTAAGAAAAATGCAACCATTGTTACTGTTGGTAAGCTAAAGGGGGCTGCTCTTCAGAAAAAAGTTAAGGATGTATTTAATTCAAAAGGTGGGAAAATTGAAAGAAGTGATCTTAATTATTTTTGTTCTATGGTTGAAAATGATATGGAGATCATAAATAATGAGATAGATAAATTAATTGCATATACAGATGGAGAACCAATAACGAGAACACATATTGATAAGCTAGTTCCATCGAAGAGTGATAATGATATATTCAATTTAGTTGATTTTCTTTCTCAAAAGAAGATAAAGGGTGCAATTGATATATATAACGAATTAATCTTTAAGGGAGAAAAAGCTACTTCTATACTAAGAATGATACAGAGACAATATAGCATGCTATTGAATATTAAACTTCTTTCCCAGAAAGGTAAAAAAAATGATGAGATTGCAAGAGAATTAGGCCTTCATCCTTATATTTGTGAAAAAATGGGGGGACAAAGTAAGAAGTTTAAAAATGAGAGTTTAAAAGAAATATTAGATATGAGTCTTAGGCTAGAAAGGACTCTTAAATCTAGTTCTGTTGATTCAAATATTGAGATGGAAATGTTTATGATTAAAACACTTAGGGTTTAAAGGAAATTGAAAATGGAGAGTTGAGAGTTGAAAACGATGGAGGTTTCTGCTTTAGGGCAGAAACTTTATTTTTAAGATTAGGATAGAGAAAAAAATGAACAACAAATTATATTTAACTTGAAAATAGTAAAAAATTTAATATAGCTCTATTTTTTAAAAAGATGTTGAAAAAAACATGAGATTTAATGGTATAATAAGGTTCATAATACAAAAAAAAGTATTCAACAATATTTTAAAAAAGAGAGATATCTTGAAAAGTTTGAATAAGAAGGGTAAGAAGGGTAAGAATATGGATTTTACGGAAAGAGCGAAAAAATTAAAAACAGATATACCAGCTGTATTTATTGCATTGAATAAAAAAGAAACGCCCATAATAGCTAAAATCTTTGCAGGAATTGTAATTGGATATGCTTTATCTCCTATTGATTTTATTCCTGATTTTATACCAGTAATAGGATGGGTAGATGATTTGATAATACTTCCTGCATTAATAGTTATTACACTAAAATTTATACCTCAAGAAATATTTACACAGTGTAGAGTTGAAGCAGAAGCTTTATGGGATGGAGGAAAACCTAAAAAGTGGTATTTTGCTATACCAATAATATCCTTATGGTTGTTAATAATATTTTTTATAATTTTCTAAAGAATAAAATAATTTAATATAAATAAAAAAAACAGCTAAATTAGCTGTTTTTATTATTTATATTAAGCCATATTGTTTAGCTTAGCTGCTAATTTAGACTTTTTGTTAGCTGCATTGTTCTTATGTAAGATACCTTTGCTAGCCGCCATATCTAATGCTTTAACAGCGCTCTTGAAGCTTACTGCTGCCTCTTCTTTGTTTCCAGCTTCTACTGCAGCGTGGAACTTCTTAAGAGTAGTTTTAAGAGCTGACTTTATCATTGTATTTCTAAGAGTTTTTGCTGCTGCAACTCTAACTCTTTTCTTTGCTGATAATGAATGTGCCATTGTCTCACCACCTTTACATATAATAAAACGAAAACGTTGATTTAACAACAACCCGTATCAAGTCTTTTGAATAATCATCCTGTTTTCAACACTGATTATTATAGCATTAAAGTTAGTACACTGCAAGTGTTAAGTATAAAATATAAAATATTAATTAAAATAAGTATAAGAATAACTATATTCATGTAAGGGTAAAGTCGTTTTTAAAAACTAGAGAAGGGAGTAAAATGATGATTAGTATTAGGACAGATTTGGCTTTAGAAGCTAAGGAATTATACAGTGAGAAAACCACCAGCAGGTTAGAGGGTGTAAATGTTAATGAGTTTGAGGAGGAACAGATAAAAATAACAGAGGTAAAAATTACAAATGAGGCCGGAGAAAAGGCAATGAATAAACCTAAAGGTACATATATTACCATGGAAATTCCACCTTTTGTTCAGTATGATGGTGAAGCTATGGAGAATGTTGCTCAGGTGTTAGCAAAGCAATTGGAGCCTCTTGTTAAAGTAGAGAAAAACCAAACTGTTCTAGTTGTTGGTCTTGGTAACTGGAATATAGTATCAGATGCCGTAGGTCCAAAGGTAGTAGAAAAGCTAATGATAACAAGACACTTAATGCAGCTTGTTCCAGATGAGATTGATGAGAACATTAGACCAGTATGTGGTATATCACCTGGAGTACTTGGACTTACAGGTATGGAAACAGGAGAAATTTTAAAAGGAATTGTTGAAAGAATAAAACCAAGTTTAGTTGTTGCAGTAGATGCTCTTGCTTCTAGAAAAATGCACAGAGTAAATCGAACAATTCAAATCACTAATACTGGTATATCACCAGGAGGTGGAATTGGTAACAACAGAATGAAAATAAATGAAGAAGCATTAGGAGTTCCTGTAGTAGCTATAGGAGTACCAACAGTTGTTCATGCGGCGACTATAGCATATGATACTATTAACTTAGTTCTTAATCAAATACAACAGTACTCCAAAGCAGAAGAGAATTTCTATAGTTTTCTTGGAAATATTGGTCATGCAGAAAAAGAAAAAATGATAAGAGATATTTTAAATCCATATGTGGGAAATTTAATGGTAACCCCTAAAGATGTAGATATGACAATTGAATCTATGGCAAAAATTATCGCTAATGGTTTAAATATATCACTTCAGCCCGCATTAACATTAGATGATATAAACACATACTTGAGTTAAATAAAGAAAGAACAATGTACTTTTGAATTTTTGCATAAGTAAATATATATAATTTATAAGTATAATAATGCCCTCCCCGACATACCATGTTTTATAGAGAAAATTTACTTCCGAAAATACAATGGTTAATGAAGGAGGGTATTTACTTGTACAAAAGGGGAGAAAGTAGAGAAAGTCATGCATATAAAGTATTATTGTTTCTTAGTTTATTGGTTATTTTAATTGCTTTAGTAATAACAAATAGAACTGGATGGAGTAATTATTTATTTGGTGGAGTTTATGAAAAGTCAATTCAAAGAGAAATACCTCTTATGGATGATGGAAGTACAGATAATGAAGAAAGTTTAGCATCATCTACATTATTCAAGATTATGGCAGGTGGAGTAAATAGAGAACTTAATCTATTGGGGTTTGGTTATGTACAAGCTATAGGAGTAAATAGTGAGAGTGTGGAAGAGTTAGTGGATTCGGACAAAGATGAAAATAAAGTTATAAATGAATTTGGTTATGATTATGGAGCATATCATAATAGAGAGATTAAAGTTAATAGAAATTCAAGTGATAATAATCTTATTGCTGAAGTGTTTAATCAATCATTGGTTTTCAATTACCCACAAGATAAGCCACAGGTATTAATATATCATTCTCATACAGGAGAAGGGTATTATTCTGCTGATACAGATGAAAAAGGTTCTTCAGATGAAAGGGATAATGAAAAAAATGTAGTTGCAGTTGGTAAGGCATTAGCAGAACAATTAGAAGAGTATGGCATAAAAGTGGTTCATGATATAACAATTCATGATGATAAAAATTATAATAAAGCATACTTGGAAAGTGGGAAAACCATAGATAAGTATCTTAATAAATATGGAGATATTGATCTAGTTATAGATCTACATAGAGATGGTGTAAATCATAAATCAGCAGTTACTACTACTAAGTTAAATGGAAAAAATGTGGCTCAGATAATGCTTGTTCTTGATAGGAGTAATGAACATCTTAAATCTAACCGAAAGGTTGTATCAAATTTATTGAATATAACAAATGCACTATTTCCAGAGATATTACGAAGTAACCCAGAGAAATTAATTAATAGAACATCAGATCATTTTAGTCAAGATAAAAGCAATGGTGCACTAATAATTGAAGTTGGAGCTGAATTTAATACAACTGATGAAGGGAAAGAGACTGCAAAATATTTTGGAAGAATTATTGCTGAATATCTATACAAAAAATACTCAGAGGTTTAGTTAGAGTGTTCAAATAGCCCAATCACTGTGTCACTTCGACTCTCTGTGCTGCTCATGTACCAAATGCGTACACTGTTTGCACGCTGGTCGAGTTCCTTGAGCTTAAACACTCTGACACTCTAAAGAAATTAAAAAAAATGTTATAAATAAGCCCTCCCTAACATACCATGTTTTATAGAGAAAGTTTACTTCCGAATAAAAAATGGTTAATTAAGGAGGGTTTTAACTTGTACAAAAGGGTAGAAAGTGGAGGATATAAAGTATTGTTATTTATCAGTTTATTGGTTATTCTAGCTGCACTGTTGATAGCTAATAGAGCTGGGATGAACAATTATTTAATGGGTGGTTTTTATCAAAAATCAATACAAAGAGAAATACCACTTATGGATGTGAGAAGTGCGTATAATGAAGAGAGTTTTTCTTCATCTATATTATTTGAAATTATTGGTAGTGGATTAAAAAGAGAACTTAACCTTTTAGGGTTTAGTTATGTACAAGCTAAAGAATCAAATAGTGAAAGTGTACAAACTATTGCTGTAGGCCAGAAAAAAGGTAATGAAGTTATCAATGAATTTGGTTATGATTATGGAGAATATGAAAAAAGAAATATTAAAGTTAATAGAAGATATAGTGATAAAAATCTTGTTGCTGGAGTATATAACCCTCAACTAGTATTTAATTATCCACAAGATAAACCTCAAGTATTGATATACCATACTCATACAGGAGAAGCTTATGGTTCAGATAAAGCTAATGAGAGAGATAATGACAAAAATGTTGTGGCTGTAGGCAAGGCCTTAGTAAATGAATTAGAGAATTATGGGATAAAGGTGATTCATGATACAACAATTCATGATGATAAAAACTATAATCACTCATACAAATACAGTGGAAAAACCTTAGATAAGTACCTTGATAAATATGGTGATATGGATTTAGTAATAGATATTCATAGAGATGCAGTAGACAATAAAGCAGCAGTAACCACAAGGCTTAATGGGAAGGATGTAGCAAAGATAATGTTTGTTTTCGCAAAGGAAAATCAGCATTTTGATGATAATTATAGAGTAGCATCAGACCTGTTGAAGATATCAAAAGGTCTATTCCCAGGTCTAGTGCGTGGAGAAGGAGAATTTTATCGTAATCGTGGTATAAATTATTACAATCAACATAAAAGTAAAGGAGCTGTCCTAATAGAAGTTGGAGCTCATACAAATAAATCTATTGAAGCGAAAGAAACAGCTAAATATCTTGGAAGGATTATGGCAGAATACTTATACAAAAAATATTCAGAGGTATAGTCAGAGCGTTTAAATAGCCCAATCTCGTCGTCACTTCAACTCTCAATTTTCAATTATGGTTTTAAAGTGTTGTTTAATGTGAGTAAAATATGATATAATCTAGTTTAGTGTAGAAACCTAGTATATTAGGTTTCTTTTTTATTCGTTATCTATAGAGAATAAATTAATGTTTCATTATCTATGGTACATTGTTTATATATAGTTTTAGTGTTAAGGTTATAATATATTAGGTAGACAATGCTGGAGATTTATCTATATATCATATAAATTTAACATAGATAATGAAGAGATTAAAATTAAAAACAAACGATACGGGGGTTTAGGAATGCTTAACAAAGAGAGAATAAGGAATTTCTGTATTATTGCACATATAGATCATGGTAAATCTACTTTAGCTGATAGACTACTTGAGAAAACAGGAACTTTAACTCAGAGAGAAATGGAAGAACAGATACTTGATTCCATGGAGCTTGAAAGAGAAAGAGGTATAACTATTAAATCTCAAGCAGCAAGAATGGTTTATAAAGCAAAAGATGGACATGAGTATACTTTAAATCTTATTGATACTCCAGGACATGTCGACTTTAACTATGAGGTGTCAAGAAGTTTGGCAGCTTGTGAAGGAGCTGTACTTGTAGTTGATGCTTCTCAAGGAATTCAGGCACAGACATTAGCAAACACATATCTGGCTGTTGAGAATGATCTTGAGATTGTTCCTGTTTTAAATAAGATTGATTTACCAAGTGCAGAGCCAGAGAGAATAATACATGAAATTGAAGATGTAATTGGTATTGAAGCTGCAGGTGCACCACAGATCTCGGCAAAAACAGGATTAAACATTGAAGATGTTTTAGAAGCAGTTGTGGAGAAAGTACCAGCTCCAAGTGGTGATGAGAATGCACCATTAAAAGCTTTGATATTTGACTCTTATTATGACACTTATAAAGGTGTTGTAAGTTATGTAAGAATTATGGATGGTACAGTTAAAAAAGGAACTAAGATTAGATTTATGGCATCAGATAAAGTTTATGATGTTGTTGAGGTTGGAGTATTTAGCCCGGGATATAGAGCTATGCCTAAGCTATCTGCTGGAGAAGTTGGATACATTTGTGCTTCTGTAAAAAATGTTGCAGATGCTCATGTTGGTGATACTATAACAGAAGCTAATAATCCATGTGATGAGAGCTTACCAGGATATAGACCTGCAATACCAATGGTATTCAGTGGTATTTATCCAGTGGATGGTGCAAAATATGAAGAGTTAAAGGAAGCATTATTAAAATTACAATTAAATGATGCGGCGCTTCAGTTTGAACCTGAAACATCATTAGCTCTTGGATTTGGTTTCAGATGTGGATTCTTAGGACTGCTTCACATGGAAATTATGCAAGAGAGAATAGAGAGAGAATTTAATATTGATATAATCACAACGGCACCGTCGGTTGTATATAAAATTGAAAAGACTAATGGAGATAAATTTGAACTGACAAATCCTACAAATATGCCTGATCCGTCAGAAATAAGAAGAATGCAAGAGCCAGTTGTTAAAGCTTCTATTATAACACCATCTGACTTTGTTGGATCTATAATGGAGTTATGTCAGGAAAAAAGAGGAACATTCATAGATATGCAATATATTGAGCAAACTAGAGTTGTGATAAACTATGAAATACCTTTAAATGAGATTGTATATGATTTCTTCGATAACTTGAAATCTAGAACTAAAGGATATGCATCATTCGACTATGAACTTAAAGGATATGAAGATACTGTACTTGTTAAGCTTGATATTCTTCTTAATAAGGAAAAGGTTGATGCCTTCTCAATGATTGTTCCAGAATCAAAGGCTTATGCTAGAGGTAAGGCAATGGCTGAAAAGCTTAAGGAAATTATACCTAGACATCAATTTGAGATTCCAATACAAGCTACAATTGGTTCTAAGGTTATAGCTAGAACTACTGTAAAAGCACTTAGAAAAGACGTTCTTGCTAAGTGTTACGGTGGAGATATCTCTAGAAAGAAGAAACTTTTAGAGAAACAGAAAAAAGGTAAGAAGAAGATGAGACAAATGGGATCAGTTGAGGTACCACAAGAGGCATTCATGGCGGTACTTAAGATTGACGAAAAATAAATAATATAGATTCTACCGCGAAATTTGATTTACGCATGTTCCAAAATCTCAATGTATTAAGGAGTTATGGACTTGCATAAATTAATTATTGAGCTGAGATATCTATAAATAAATAGTGGAGGATGAAATGTATGAGCATAAAAGAACAAAAAGCGCTCTACGTTCATATTCCCTTCTGTAAGAAAAAATGTGATTATTGCGATTTTCCATCATATAGTGGAAAAGAAGGGCTAATGTTGGAATATACTAAGGCACTATGCAATGAATTAAAAAAATATAAAGACTTTGTTTTTAAAACGATATTTATAGGTGGGGGAACTCCCACCTATTTGTCATATGAGTGCATTTTATTGTTGAAGGAAGCATTTAAAGAGCTAAAAATAGCAGAGAATGCAGAGTTTACAGTGGAAGGGAACCCTGGAACTTTTACGATTGAAAAATTGAAAGAGTTTAAGAACATGGGAGTAAATAGAATTAGTATAGGATTACAGGCTTTTCAGAATGAACTCTTAAAGGATATTGGAAGAATACATTCGGAAGAGGAATTCTTGGAAAGTTTTAAGATGGCTAAAGAGGTTGGATTGAATAATATTAATGTTGACCTTATGTTTGGACTGCCAGGTCAAAGTATGGACCAGTGGAAGGAAAGCTTGGAGAAAGCAGTTGAACTTGGCGTAACCCATATTTCCTGCTACTCATTAATAGTTGAAGAAGGAACGCCTTTTCATAGAAGGGCTCAAAAAGGATTATTGGACACTCCTTCTGAAGAAATTGAGAGAGAAATGTATGAATATACTAAGAAGTTCCTTGAGAAAGTTGGATATAATCAATATGAGATATCTAATTTTGCAAAGGAAGGTATGGAATGCAGACATAACTTAGTATATTGGAATCTTGAAGACTATATAGGGTGTGGGTCTGGTGCTCATTCATTTATAGATGGAGAAAGAATTGAAAACACAAGCAATCCTGAAGAGTATATTGAATTAGTAAAAATAAATGGAACAGGGAAAGTGGATTCATTTGAGAATTCTGAAGAGGATACTATTGAAGAGTTCATGTTTATGGGTCTAAGAAAAGTTGAAGGAATCAATAAAGTTAATTTCGAGAATAGATTTAAAAAAGATATCTACAGTATATATGGAGATGTCATTAAAAAGCATCTAAAGAATAAATTGATTGAAGATGATGGGGAGAATATTAAACTCACTCCTCAAGGGATTCAGTTATCGAATATGGTGATGAGCGACTTTATGCTGGAGAAAGCATAAAACGTGCTTTCTCCAAATGTATAATGGATAATTGAGAATGGAGAATGATTGACATTTCTCTTCGAGAAATTTTAATTTTAATGATGGATGGTTCTGACTTAGGTCAGAACCATCTTTTTAATTAATACTCATAAAAAGTTTACATTTGGTTAATATTTCTGCAAAATGGCTTAAAATCATGCTTATAATAAATAAAATTACAAATATATTAGAAAAATAGAGTAAATTCAAGAAATTTATATAAATAAAGAGATATTTTAAGAAAATGAAGATAGAAGAAGAAAAATAATTTAAAAACAAAAAATATGAATTTGACTTATAAATCATTTAGTGGTAATTTTTATTTATAGTCATTAGCACTCGGTGCTGGTGAGTGCTAATAAAGAGGTGGTAAATATGTTAAGTGAAAGAAAACTTAAGATTTTAGAGGCCATCATTAAGGATTATATCGAAACAGGAGAACCTGTAGGTTCCAGAACATTGGCCAAAAAATATGATATAGGTATCAGTTCAGCAACAATAAGAAATGAAATGGCTGATTTAGAGGAAATGGGATACTTAGAGCATCTACATAGTTCTTCAGGAAGAATTCCTTCTGATAAAGGATATAGACTTTATGTTGATAAACTTATGAGTATTCAAAGGCTTCCTGTTGAAGAAGAGATGATGATTAAAAATAGAATGTTATCGTCAGCTATTTATGAAGTGGATAGGTTGGTAAAAGAGGCAACTATTGTGCTTTCTAAAATCACAAAGTTAGCAACTTTTGTTAAAGCACCTTCTGTAAGAAAGAGCTTTATAAAAAGAGTTCAAATACTACAAATAGATGAACAAAATGTTTTGATGGTGTTTGTAACTGATAGTGGACTTATAAGAAATAATGTTATAAGTGTTACTGATTATATTGATGAAAAAATCATAGAAAAGATAAATAGATTGCTTAATCTAAGACTTGTGGGATTAACTATTGATGATATTGATCTTGAAGTTATAAATAACTTACAGAACGATTTATTAGATTATGAGGAAATCTTTAAGGCACTTATACCTGCTCTTTATAAGAGTTTAAAGAGTATTGAACCATCAAAGGTTTATACTGAAGGATCTTCAAATATACTGGATTATCCTCAATTCCAAAATGTTGATAGAGCAAAGGCTTTTCTAAATCTATTTAGTGATGAAGAAAGTTTAAAAGCTCTCATTAAAAGTCCTGAAGTCGAGGATAATAATGTATCAATAACAATTGGAACTGAAAATTATGTTGAAGGTGTTAAAGATTGTACTGTTATAACTGCTAATTATAAAATCGGTGGAAGAAACTTGGGATCCATTGGTGTGGTTGGTCCAAGAAGAATGAATTATGAAAAGGTAATAGCTACATTAAATGAGATTGTCAATGAATTAAATATTAATATAAAGACAACTTATGGAAGTGAATCTTCTGATGACTACGATAATCAATGATAATGAGATGGAGGAATAGTTGTGGAAAAGAATTCAAAAGAGAATAATGTTTGTGAAGAAATTGAAAAAGAGTTTGAAACTAATGAGAATTGTGAAGTAGTAGATGAACAAGAAGAAAATCAAGTTGAAGAAACACTTGAAGAAAGTGAAAAGAATGAAGATCTTGAATTTGAAGAAATGGACGAAGATGACATGGGAAAAAAATACGCTAAACTTAAGGAAGAGAATGATAAGAATTTAGAAGAAATTAATCTTTTAAACAATAAACTAAAAGCAGTACAAGATACACATATTAGAACTACTGCTGAGTATGATAACTTTAGAAAGAGAACTGTTAGAGAAAAAGAACAACTATATACTGATGCTTGTTCAGATGTTCTTAAGGAGATATTCCCTGTGGTTGATAATCTGGAAAGAGCTTTAGATCTTACTCAAGAAGATAGTTCACTTAAACAAGGTGTAGAAATGACATTGAAGCAGTTCAACTCTTCACTAGAAAAGTTAGGCATTAAGGAAATTAACACATCAGAAAAATTTGACCCGAATTTTCATGAAGCAGTAATGCATGTGGTTGATGAGAATTATGGTCCAAGTGAAATAGTTGAAGTATTCCAAAAAGGATATATTAGAGGAGAAAAAGTTCTAAGATATAGCATGGTAAAAGTAGCTAACTAGCTAATAAATATAAATAGCAATTAAATTTTTAAAATAATATTGAATTAGATAATTACAAATTGAAAACAGGAAAATTAGGAGGTAAATAAAAATGGGTAAAATAATAGGAATCGATTTAGGTACAACAAATTCATGTGTAGCAGTTATGGAAGGTGGAGATCCAGTAGTTATTACTAGCGCTGAAGGTTCAAGAACTACTCCTTCTGTAGTATCATTCCAAGCTGATGGAGAGAGATTAGTAGGTCAGGTTGCTAAAAGACAATCAATTACTAACCCTGATAAAACAATAATTTCTATTAAGAGAGAAATGGGTACAGATCATAAGGTAAATATAGATGGAAAGGATTACACTCCACAAGAGATTTCAGCTATGATTCTTCAAAAGATTAAAAAGGATGCTGAAGCATACTTAGGAGAGACAGTTACAGAAGCTGTTATCACAGTTCCAGCTTACTTCAATGATAGTGAAAGACAAGCGACTAAAGATGCAGGTAAAATTGCAGGATTAAATGTAAGAAGAATTATCAACGAGCCAACAGCTGCTGCTTTAGCATATGGTTTAGATAAAATGGATACAAATCAAAAAGTTCTTGTATATGACCTTGGTGGTGGTACATTTGACGTATCTATATTAGAACTTGGAGATGGAGTATTTGAGGTTCTTTCTACAAATGGTGATACTAGACTTGGTGGAGATGACTTCGACGAAGCATTAATCAACCACATAGCTGAAACTTTCAAAGCTGACAATGGTATTGATTTAAGAAATGATAAGATGGCTTTACAAAGATTAAAAGAAGCTGCTGAGAAAGCTAAGATTGAATTATCTTCTTCAATGCAAACAAATGTAAACTTACCTTTCATTACAGCAGATGCAACTGGACCAAAGCACATCGATTTAAATATTACAAGAGCTAAGTTCAATGAGTTAACTCATGATTTAGTTCAAAGAACAGTTGAGCCTATGAGAAAAGCATTACAAGATGCTGACTTAAGCGTTGGTGATATAGATAAAATACTTTTAGTTGGTGGATCAACTAGAATCCCTGCTGTTCAAGAAGCTGTTAACAAGTTCACTGGTAAAGAAGCTTCAAAAGGAATCAACCCAGATGAGTGTGTTGCAGTTGGTGCAGCAATTCAAGCAGGTGTATTAACTGGAGAGGTTAAAGATGTATTATTACTAGACGTTACTCCTCTTACACTTGGTATTGAAACTTTAGGAAGTGTTGCAACTCCTTTAATAGAGAGAAATACAACTATACCAGCTAAGAAGAGCCAAATCTTCTCAACTGCTGCAGATGGTCAGACTTCTGTTGAGATCCATGTTGTTCAAGGTGAGAGAAAAATGGCTAGCGACAATAAAACTTTAGGAAGATTTACTTTAAGTGGAATTGCACCAGCTCCAAGAGGAATTCCTCAAATCGAAGTTACATTTGATATTGATGCGAATGGTATCGTTAATGTATCTGCTAAAGATAAAGGAACTGGAAAAGAAGCTAACATCACAATTACAGCTTCAACTAATTTATCTGATGATGAAATCCAAAAGGCTGTTGATGAAGCTAAGAGATTTGAAGAAGAAGATAAGAAGAGAGCAGAAGCTATTGAAACTAAGAATAATGCTGATCAGTTAGTATACCAAACTGAGAAAACATTAGAAGAATTAAAAGATAAGATTGAAGCAGACGATAAAGCTAAAATAGATGAGAAATTAAATGCACTTAAAGCTATTAAAGATGGCGAAGATCTTGAAGCAATTAAGAAAGCTTCTGAAGAATTATCACAAGAATTCTACGCAGTATCTTCTAAGTTATACCAAGATGCTAACCCACAAGGTGGTGCTGGATTTAACCCAGAAGATATGGCTGGTGCAGCAGGTGCTGCAGGAACAGAACAACCTAAGCATGATGAAAATGTAGTAGATGCAGATTTTGAAGTAAAAGAATAATATGATTTAACCTAAAAAGTAAGTTCATTTAAATCATATACAATATATAGTGCAGATGGAATCCCTCTGACATTATATATTGTATATGAAATTGAACTAAAACTTTTGTAGGTTAAACATAAATATGATATAGTAATATAATGTGTGTGGTCTTGTACCACACACATGTATTTGTTAAAGAGCTTGATATATATTAAGTTAGAAACTAATTTTAGGTGGTGAATTGCTAGAGATGTCGAAAGAGTACTATAAAGTTCTTGGGGTTGAGAAAGATGCAAGTGAAGCGGATATCAAAAGAGCTTTTAAAAAACTGGCTTTAAAATATCACCCAGATAGAAATCCAGATGATAAAGAAGCTGAAGAAAAGTTTAAAGAGATAAACGAAGCATATCAGGTGCTTTCAGATCCAGAGAAAAGATCAAAATTCGATAAATATGGAACAGTAGATTTTGATGGTGGTTTTGGAGGATTCGGCGGCGGCGGATTCGATTTTGGTGATTTAGGTGATATATTTGGTGATATTTTTGGCGGTAGAGGAGGATTCGGTGGTAGAAGTAATCCTAACGCTCCAAGAAAAGGTGCTGATATAGAAACAAGAATTAATCTTACTTTTGAAGAAGCTGTTTTTGGTGTAGAAAAAGATATTACAATCAATAAACATGAGAATTGCGATACTTGTAATGGTAGTGGAGCAACTCCAGGAACATCAGCAAAAACATGTGATGTTTGTGGTGGTAGCGGGGTAGTTATGCAAAGAGCTAATACTGCTTTTGGATCATTCTCAACTCAGACTACATGTAGCAAGTGTCATGGAAAAGGTAAGATTATTGAATCTCCATGTGTAAAATGTCATGGTTCAGGTAAAGTAAAGAAGAAAAAAACAATTTCAGTTAAAATACCTGCAGGTGTAGATACTGGTAATGTAATGCCGTTAAGAGGACAAGGTGAACCAGGTACGAATGGTGGACCTAATGGTGATTTATATGTAAATATCAGAGTTGCTCCTTCTAAGGTGTTTGATAGAAAGGGATATGATATCCATATAGAAGAACACATTTCTTTCCCTAAAGCTGTTCTAGGAGTATCACTTGATGTTCCTACAGTTGATGGAGATGTAACTTATAATGTTCCTGCTGGAACACAATCTGGTACAGTCTTCAGATTAAGAGGTAAAGGTGTGCCTGTTGTTAATGGAAGAGGTCGTGGTGATCAATTTGTTAAGATCATTGTAGATGTTCCTAAAAAGCTTAATGAAAAGCAAAAAGAAGCTCTTAAGATGTATATGGAGGCTTCTGGTGAAGAATACAATGGATCTGATGAAGAGAAAAAAGGATTCTTTAAGAATATCTTTAAGTAAAGCAAATTGAGAATTGAGAATGAAGGAAGCTTCTGCCTTGTGGGCAGAAGCTTTTTATTGTATCAAAAGATACATATAGTTCTCTTTTTTAAAATAATGTTGAAAAAGTACAAGTATTTATAGTTGAATAATTAGTGATAGATAATTTGTGATTATAAACATATTTGCCATTAAGTTATAATGTTTTTTTTTGAAAAAAAGGATTTATATTTTAAGTAATTTCCTTATTCCTCTAAACAAAAAGAATAATACAATAAAAGCTGCAATAAATTTAAGTAATCCCATATCCGTACCTCCTAATACTTTTATTATTAAAGATTATTAATATTTTCTTATAAGTTTTTCTTTGAATAAATGTGTATAGAAATAAGCATAGATATATATCCGAATACAAGTGCTATTAAGTATGGTAGTAAATCTTGAAGAATTTGAGGAAAAGGAAGTGTAAGGTTAAGACTAATATTATTGGATTGTAGACATGTTATTATATAAGGGACTACAAAAGGCGATATAAAAATAAAACAAAATCCAATATATTTTGTTTTTTCATAACCAAACTGATATTGAATCGGTATAAGAATTCCCCAAAAAATACTTGTGATTAAAAGGACCCTCCCAACAGTAACAATACTTAGATTAGCTATACTTAAGGGTGCTAGAATTGCTGTAATTGTATATATAATATAGATTGAAAGAAAAATTACCAAGATAAATAAGTATTTAGCTTTTACTAATCTATTTCGTGTATATGGAGTTGTACAAAGTAGTGCGGAGCCTTTATATTTATCTTCGGACATAGATACTGTATTGAATAACATATACTCAATATAAATTACTGTAATAAAAAATTCTAAAAAACCTCCAGTATTAAAATTTATTTTAGTAGTTATAAAGAGGGGTATTCCAACTGTAAAAATAAAGGAAACTAACAAATATTTTTTTGCAAGTACAAAATCTTTTTTCACAAGATTAAGCAACATCATTATTACCTCCTATATATGACAGCATGATATTCTCAATAGATGGTCTTTCAATTAAAACTCCATTCATTTGTTCACGTACAGCATTTTTATTGTTAGTCACACCTTCAAAGCAATATTCAGTTTCGTTTAATGCTAGAAATAGTTTTCTGGTGTGGGTATTAAGCATCTTTTTATCACCCTTAACAAAGCCGTGTGTGTCTAATAATACATCTTTCTCATCTCTTAATATGATTTTACCCTTATCAATAAGAATTAGCTCATCAGCTACTTTATCCAAGTCAGAGGTAATATGAGTGGAGAAAAATACGCTTTTACCATCTTCTTTCATAAACTCCAAAAGTATATTCATTAACTCACTGCGAACTAATGGGTCAAGTCCGCTTGTAGGCTCATCCATAATTAATAAGTCTGCATGATGAGAAAGTGCTAAAGCTAGAGCAAATTTCATTCTCATACCTTTAGACAAGGTTGATATTTTCTGGTTGAGTTGTAACTGAAAGAGTTTTATATAGCTTTTAAAAATTGATTCATCCCAATTTGAATATGCAGGAGCAATAACACTCTTCATTTCTTTCACTGTCATATCTTCATAAAAATATCCTTCATCAAGAACTAAGCCTATATGATTCTTTAATTCACCTTCATTTTTATGAATATCTTTTCCAAATAATTTAATACTTCCTGCATCTTTTAACACTAAACCAAGAATTGATTTTATGGTTGTGGTTTTACCAGCTCCGTTTATACCAATAAAACCAGTAATGCATCCTTCGCGTAATGAAAAACTTACATTATCCAAGCAAAAGGTATCAAAATCTTTTTTTAGTCCCTTTACTTCTAAAATCTTGTTCATTTCGTATCCTCCTCTACAAATAATAAATCCATCATGGAATAAAGTTCATTTTTAGAAATTCCAAGCGATTGCGCAGTTTTCCATGCCTCTGTAAGTTGTACTTCAACCATACGTCGTTTGGATTCTTGTAAAAGCTCAAGGTTTTCTGAAGCTACAAATGAACCTTTTCCTACTTTAGTTGTAATGAAACCTTCGGTTTCAAGTTCGTCATAGACTCTTCTAGTGGTAAGAACACTTACGTGTAAATCGTTTGCCAGCCCTCTGATTGAAGGAAGCAATTCTCCTTCTTTTAATTCCCCTTGAAGTATCGCGGATTTTATTTGATCTTTTATTTGCTGATATAAAGGCTGTTCAGAAACATTTGAAACAATAATTTTCATTAGCAATCCCCTTTGTTTGTTTTTAACTGTTAATCTAGTGCATACACACCATATACACAACACACATTAGACATTTAATTAACAAAAATGTCAATAAAATACAATAAATAAATTGAAGCAACTTATAGCTGATTTAAAAATTTAGTTGAATTTCATAAGAAAATATTTTCACAAGTAGCTATATTAATTTATATTAATTTGTTTTTCTTGGCTTTATTTTGGATATGAATTATAATACATAGAGATGTATTAAATATGTTTCCTTGGGAAAGCGAATATTAATAGAGAAATGAACGATGATACGTAATAAGAAACTATTGTGCTTCAGAAACGAAATGTATAATTGATAATGTAGAATGTATAATGAAGGACATTTCTCTCCGAGAAATTATAATTATATTGTCATTGGTCAATGATAGGATTACTTGTTTCATTTGCTATGAAACTTTGTATTTTATATACAATATTTTGTCTTAAGACAAAACGAGTCAAAAACTATTGTTCTAAAGACCAATAAAATGTAGTTTCTGCGTATGCAGAAACATCCATCATTATACATTATCAATTATCCATTATACATTTATTTTAAAACTAGCTTCGCTAGTTCACGAAGTTTCTCTATTAATAAGAAAAACTAAAGCAAATTATTAATCAAAATAGAATTAGGAGTGTTACATATGAACAAAGAATGGATGGAAATAACGGTACTTACATCATCAGAAGCTGTTGAACCTGTGAGTGGATTATTTTACACTTGTGGATTACAGGGAGTTTCTATAATGGATGTTGAAGAGATAAAGGAAATTAAAGCTAATAAGACTGCAACAAGTTATGATTATTTTGAAGATTCTCTTCTTGAGATGGAAGACTCAGCAATAATAAAAGGATATTTTGAAGATGATGAAAATTTCTCTAAGCATTTAGAATATATAACTAAAGGTGTTAAAGAATTAAAGAACTATGGATTTGATATTGGAAGAGGAAAAGTATTAAGTGAGAAGGTTAACCAGGAAGATTGGGAGAACACATGGAAGAAATATTATAAGCCAACTAAGATAAGTGATAGAATAGTTGTTAAACCTCAGTGGGAAGAGTATACAGCTAAGGGGAATGAACTTGTTCTTGAGATGGATCCAGGAATGGCTTTTGGAACAGGAACCCATGAAACAACAAGATTGTGTTTAAGAGCTTTAGAGAAGCATGTAAACGAAGATAGTGTTGTTTTTGATATAGGAACAGGTTCAGGTATACTTTCAATTGCAGCAAGTAAGTTAGGCGCTAAAAAGGCAGTAGGTGTAGATCTTGATGAGATTGCTGTAGAATCAGCTAAGAGAAATGTTAAGTTAAATAATATTGATAATGTAGAAATTTTATATGGTAACCTTATGGAAGTGGTTAAAGGGAAGGCTGACATAGTAGTTGCCAATATAATGGCTGATATAGTTATGCTTCTTGGGGAGCAAGTTAGAGCATTTATGAAGGAAGATGGAGTATTTATTTCATCTGGAATATTAGTAGTTAGATCTGAAGAAGTAAAGAATAAATTAGAAGAATGTGGATTTGACATAGTTGATATAATTATAGATGGAGAATGGTGCTCTATTATAGCGAAATAAAGGGGTGAAAGTTGATATGCACAAGTTTTTTGTAGAGAATAAAGATATAATTGATAACGTGGTTCAAATAGAAGGCGAAGATGTCAAACATATTTTTAAAGTGTTAAGATTAAAAGTTGGCGATGAGGTAGTTGTTAATAATCTTATAGGTCAAGAGTTCCTTTGTGAGCTTACAGAAGTAAATAAAAAGCAAGTCTTAGCCAGTATTATTAAAGAACTTGAAATAAACAACGAAAGCCCTGTGCAGGTTGATTTATTTCAAGGTATGCCTAAGAGTACAAAGATGGATTTAATATGTCAGAAGTGTACTGAATTAGGAATCAATAGTGTTACGCCAGTTATGACTGAAAGAGTAGTTGTTGAAAAAGGAAATTGGGATAAGAAGCTTGAAAGATGGAGAAGGATTACTCTAGAAGCATGTAAACAGAGTAAGAGAACTCTTATACCTGAAATTAGTGAACCTAAAGAATTCTCTAAATTATTGGAGAGTCTAAAAGAATATGATCTTGTTGTAGTTCCTTATGAAAACAAAGAAAACTTTGGACTTAAAGGAGTTTTTAAAGAATTAAGAGATAATAATTCTATTGAAAATATTGAAAAAATCGCTATAATTATAGGTCCAGAAGGTGGGTTTGAAGAAGAAGAGATAGATAAACTCACAGAAGAAGGATGTAAAATTGTTACTCTTGGTAAAAGAATATTAAGAACTGAGACTGCAGGTTTTACAGCATTAAGTATTATTATGTATGAATTAGGAGACTTAGGAGGAATTTTATAAATGAAGGTAGCTATTACAACCTTGGGATGCAGAGTTAATGTTTATGAATCTGAAGCTATGCTTGAGATATTTAAAAAAGATGGGTTCCAAGTTGTAGATTATGATGAATTTGCAGATGTGTATGTAATAAATACATGTACTGTAACAAATACAGGTGATAAAAAATCAAGACAGCTTATAAGAAGAGCAAAAAGACAGAATGAAAATGCTATTGTAGCTGTTGTTGGGTGTTATTCTCAAGTAGCTTCTGAAGAGGTTAAAGAGATTGAGGGCGTTGATATTGTCCTAGGAACAAGAAATAAGAGTGAGATATTGTACTGGGTTAACAGAGTGCTTGATGAGCATAAGCAGTTTGTGGTTGTTAATGATGTACTTAAAAATAATAAGTTTGAAAAGTTAAAAATAGAAGAGTATAGCGATAAGACTAGAGCTTTCCTTAAAATTCAAGATGGGTGCAATAACTTTTGTTCCTATTGCTTGATTCCGTATGCAAGAGGGGCTGTATGTAGTAAGGATAGAGAGTTAATTCTAGAGGAAGCTAATGAGTTAAGTAAAAATGGTTTCAAAGAAATAATTTTATCTGGTATTCACACTGCATCTTATGGGGTGGACTTAAAAGAAGATATAGACCTTATGACAATAGTAGAAGATATTGACAAGATTGAAGGGATTGAAAGAATAAGAATAGGTTCGATTGATCCAACTTTCTTTACAGAGGATATTATTAATAGAATGGCTAAAGTAAAGAAAATGTGTCCTCATTTCCATTTATCACTTCAAAGTGGATGCGATGAAACACTGAAACGTATGAATAGAAAATATACAGCGCAGCAGTATAAAGAATGTGTTGAGAAATTGAGAGAAGTAATGCCTACAGTTGCAATAACTACTGATGTTATAGTAGGATTCCCAGGTGAAACTCATGAAGAATTCGAAAAAACATATGAATTCCTTAAAGATTTAAAGCTTGCGAAGACTCATGTATTCAGATTTTCACCTAGAACAGGGACAAGAGCGGCTAAAATGGAAAATCAAGTAGATGGAAAAGTTTCAGCTGAAAGAAGTGCAAGACTTATTGAACTTAATGATGAAAATGAAAGAACGTTCATGGAAAGATTCATAGGAACTGAAGCAAAAGTGCTTTTTGAAGAAGAAATTTCAGAGGGAATTTATACAGGATACACAGAAAATTACCTTAAAGTAAATGCTAAGAGTGATAAAAATATTATTGGAGCTATAGAAAAAGTGAACATTTTAAGTGTTGAAGATAATACGCTCGTTGGTGAAGCGTAAAATAAAATGGATAATGTATAATGGAAAATGGAGAATGATGGATGTTTCTGACATACGTCAGAAACTACATCTTATGGTCTTTAGAACAATGGGTTTTAACTAATTTTATCTTAAGATAAAATATTGTATCTTTTTACAATGTTTCATTTTAAATGAAACGAGTAAAAATCTACTGTTCAAGGAACAATAAGATTAAAATTTCACAGAGTGAAATGTCAATCATTCTCCATTCTACATTCTCAATTCTCCATTTCATTTAAGTGTGTTTTTCTTTTTTTAAAAAAGTTTATAAAAAGAAGGAAATTTTTTTTGTAAATAGAATATACTAATAGAAGGGATTAAGGAGGTGAGAATTTTGAATGATTGCATATTTTGTAAAATAATCAATGGAGAAATTCCATGTGAAAAAGTTTATGAAGATGATAAAATTTTAGCCTTCAATGATATTAATCCTGAAGCGCCAGTACATGTTTTGATTATTCCTAAAGAGCATATAAGTATGATAAATGATATAAATGAGGAAAATGCTGAGGTGGTTTCGCATATATTTTTAAAAGCGAAAGAGATTGCTGCTAAGCTTGGAATTGAGAAATCTGGGTATAGAATTGTGACTAATTGCGGTATAGAAGCCGGTCAGACTGTATTCCATATTCATTACCATTTATTAGGTGGACGTGAGTTGCAATGGCCACCTGGATAAAATACTTACGATATCAAAAAAATTGTATTGACGTTAGCTTAACAATATTATATAATATATGTCGTGCTATGTATTCCTTATTATCTGTTATATTATTAAAAAGGCTAGCGGAGGGAGGGATATTATGTCTGAAGTAAAAGTAAGAGAAAATGAATCTCTAGAAAGCGCTCTTAAGAGATTTAAGAGAGAGTGTGCCAAAGCTGGTGTTTTAGCTGAGGTAAGAAAAAGAGAGCACTACGAAAAACCTAGTGTTAAAAGAAAGAAAAAATCAGAAGCTGCAAGAAGAAGAAAGAAAAAATAGTCAGTGAAAGAAGGTATTTGATGTCTTTGAAAGAAGGTCTTATAGCCGATTGGAAAACAGCCATGAAGGCGCGAGACAGGTTTACTGCTAATGTATTAAGCGACGTTAGAGCGGCTATATTGAATTATGAAAAGAGTGGTCAAGGCGAAGCTGATGACCAAACTGCTATGGAGATTATAGCTAAAGAAGTAAAGATGAGACGCGATTCTGTTGTGGAATTTAAAAAAGGAAACAGAGATGATTTGATCAAAAAAGCTGAAGATGAGATTGATATCTTAATCCAGTACCTTCCAAAGCAGTTGACAGACGAAGAAATTTTAATGATAGTTAGTAGTGTAGCAGACGAAATAGGAGCAAATAGCATGAAAGACATGGGTAAGCTTATGAGTGCGGTAATTCCACAAACAAAAGGAAAAGCGGATGGTAAGCTTGTAAATGAAATTGTTAGAGAAGTTTTAAACAGATAATAGACTCAGTTTTATACTGAGTCTTTTTTATTTTTTTGAATAAAATAAAAAAGAGTTAAAAGCGCACTCTTCGAGTGTTTTTTTTATTTTATAAATTTTTAATGAGTAGTAATTAAATCCTTCTGGTTTTCATAAAGTTATTATGAAACATTATTTGGGAGGAATGAGTAATTTGGATAAGAATAAAGTTATTGAAGCTCTGAATATACCTAAAGAAGCTGCAACATCAATACCTAATATTATTATTAAAGGTCAAGAAGAGATTATGATTGAAAATCATAAAGGGATTAAGTATTTAAGTGATACAAGAATCGAATTTAATAGCTCTGTTGGATTAATAAGAGTTGATGGTAAAGATCTTGAAATAAAATATATTAGTTCATTAACGATTGTGTTGAATGGAACATTTAAGGGGATTAGATATGTTGAAGATAAAGAATAATGCTAATGGTGGTAAAATTAAGGTTAAGGTATATGGGTATAATTTAGAGGGGTTCATTAATTCCCTAATCGAAGATGGGATTAAATTTATAAAGGTTAGGAAAAGAGAATTTAATTGTGTAACATTAACTGTTGATGAGAGAGTTGTTTCTCAAGTGAAGAATAGAGCAATATCATATAATTGTAAAGTTGAAATTATATGGAGGAGTGGTATTGGCAAGATACTTGAAAACTATAAAGGGCGGATATCCTTTGTAATAGGTTTTATATTTTTCCTATGCACTATTTGGGTTTTGAATTCAATTGTTTGGGAGATTAATGTAGTTAGTGAAAAATATATTTCTCCATTTGAAATAAAAGAAATACTTAATGATAATAATGTGTATAAGGGGATGAAGAAAGGAAGTATAGATCTTAATCATGTTGAAAAGATTGTAAGAGAAAGTAATGAGGGGATAGAGTGGGTAGATGCTCAATTGATGGGGGGAAAGTTGATTGTGCGTTTAAAGGAACGAGAAGAGCTTTTTAGGCCATTAGAAGAAAGGGAGCCTTGTAGTATTGTTGCTTCAAAAGATGGCGTTATATCAAGGATATATTCGGCTGAAGGGGAGATTGTTGTTGAGCCTGGAGATATTGTTAAAAAAGGAGACATACTGATTGCGGCAATACAAGGTAAAGAAGGTAAAGAATATTTGGTTCATTCTCAAGGAAGAGTTGTTGCAAAGACTTTTTATGAGAGAAGTGAAATAGTTAAGAAAGAACAAGAAATTTTAATGAGAACTGGTAAAAAAGCTGTTCAATTGTATTTTACGCTGTTTAATAAGAAAATTTATCTAATAAATAATTTAAATAAGTTTAATAATTATGATAAAATAATAGATATAAATGGTCCATTTAGCAAAATTACATATTATGAAACTAAGAAAAAAACAGAAAAGATAGAGGACATAGATAAGTATATAGAGAATATTTACTCAAGCATGGAAAAAGATATTGATAAATACCTATACAAGAATTGCAAAAAAGTGGATGTTTTAAAGGAGTATGAAGAGTTTGATGATGGATATAAGGTGTGGGTTGTTGTAATTGTAGAAGAAGATATAGCCACAAAAAAAGCTTTTGATGAATCGCAGTTAAATGAAATTATGACTATTTTAAAAGAGAAAAGAAGAATAGAATATGAAAGATGGCTAAAACAAAACTTATGATGTAGGGTGGGAAAAGAATGAGTAAATCATTTTTTAATAATATATTAAACAAGGATAACACAAAAAAAGGAATAATTCTTTTGGTAACGATTATCGCTACCTTTTTAGTGTTATTAACGTCACTGGGTCCGCAAAAATATAATTTAAGGGTAGGCAGTATATCAGACGTGAGTATCAAGGCTCCCTATGACGTTACTGATGAAATAACTACAGAAAAACTAAGAGAAAAAACAGCTGCAGAGGTTAAAGATGTTACTTCATATAAAACCAATGTAAAAATGGAAACAAGTCAGAGTATAGAAGATCTTTTTTCAAAAGTTATTGAGGTTAATAGAGATGTAAAACTTACTGAAATGCAAATTCAAAAGATAGAGCAGAGTAGCGGGGATTTTGAAGAGGCGTTAATATATCAAAAACTTCAACAACTTAAAAATATTTCATTGGTAAAACTATCTGATGAGGATTTTACCTTGTTACTTAATCTTTCACCAAAAGTCTCTAATGACCTTAAAATATTTATAATTGATTTGATGAATAATTTATATGAGACTGCAAATATTAATGAGATTAAGGATGAACAGACTGGTAAAACAATGATAAAGCCTGATGATCTTGTGAATGCAGAGAGAAATATAGAGTCCTATTTCAATAAATCAACCTTTTCAAAGTCTGTAAAAGAATTAGGTAAATCAATATCATATTTAATGGTTAGAGCTAATCTTGTATATGATGCAAAAAAGACAGAATTATTGAGACAACAGGCTAGGGAAGATGTTATGCCTATTAAAGTTAGAAAAGGACAATACATAATTGAAGATGGAGATGTTGTTACTGAGGCTCAAATAGCGATTTTAAAGGAGTTAAATCTTCTTAGTGGTAGTGGAGGGACTGGTGGTCTTTCTTATATTAGCATCGCTGTTATGGTGATTATAATAATTGCTGCACAATGGATATATATTTATAGGTTTGAAAAAGAGGTGTTTTTTAATAACAAACTTTTAATTCTAATAAGTGTAATTAATATTATATCTCTGGTTTTATGTAGAAGTATTGTATTAATTTCACCATTTATTATTCCTGTAGCATTTGCACCAATGTTGTTAGCTCTCTTAATAAAACACAATATTGCAATTACTATAAGTGTTATTAATAGTGCATTTATTATAACTGCAGCTGGGTTGGACATTTCCATGAGCATAGTTGTTTTTATTAGTGCGGTTTTAGGTGCAACACTTCTTAAAAATATGGAACAGAGAAATGATATATTATTTACTGCATTCTTAATTGGTATAATAAATTCATTTCTTATTGGTGGAATGCAGCTAATAAATCAAAATTTTGATATTATAACAATACTGGCTAATTGTTTATTTGTTTTTCTAGGAGCGCTTATTGCGGGGATTTTAAGTATTGGTTTTTTACCTTTTTTAGAGAGTATTTTTGATATTGTAACTAATGTTAAACTTTTAGAGTTATCAAATCCTAATCATCCTCTATTAAAGAAACTGCTTATGGAAGCGCCAGGAACGTATAATCACAGTGTATTAGTGGGAAATTTATGTGAAATGGCAGCTCAAGCAGTAGGAGCAAACTCCATAATAGCTAGAGTTGGGGCGTTCTACCATGACATTGGAAAAATAAAGAGACCTTACTTTTTTAAAGAAAACCAAAGGGGAGAAAATCCTCATGATAATATTACTCCTAATCTTAGTACATTAATCATTACTTCGCATGTAAAGGATGGAGTTGAGTTGGCTAAGGAGTATAAGTTGCCAATGGCTATTAAAGATATAATTGAACAGCATCATGGTGTATCTTTAGTGAAGTATTTTTACATAACAATGAAAAATACCAGTGATAATCCTGATGAGGTGAAAGAAGAAGATTTTAGATATCCAGGGCCAATTCCTAGCAGTAAAGAGGCTGCTATAGTTATGCTTGCCGATGGAGTGGAAGCCGCTGTGAGATCAATAAATAATCCAACAAAAGAAAAAATAGAAGAAATGGTTTCTAATATTATTAAGGGAAGACTTAATGATGGGCAATTGGATAATTGTGATTTGACACTAAAAGATCTAACAAAAATAAAAGAGGCATTTCTAAAGGGGTTAGGAGGCATTTATCATCAAAGAATAGAATACCCAAAATTAGTTAATAATAAAACTAACGAAAAAGGAGAAGAGTTAAAGAAATGATATACATAGAAAATAATTATGAAAATTTTGAAATTCAAGAAGAGATACTCCATACAATTGAAAGAGCTATTGAATTTGCTCTTAAAGAAGAAGAAATAGACTTTGACTATGAAGTGAGTGTTACATTGGTTAACAATGAGGAGATAAGAAATATCAATAAAGATAATAGGGGGATAGATAAAGCTACAGATGTTTTATCATTCCCATGTATAGAATATGAAGAGGGGAAAGTTTTTAAAGAATTATATGATATTAACTCATTTGACGATAGTTATTTTGACGGAGATGCACTTGTTCTAGGTGATATCGTACTATCTCTTGATAAATGCAAGGAACAGAGTGAAGAATATGGTCATTCTTTTAAAAGGGAAAGTGCATATTTAGTAATTCATTCAGTTCTGCATCTTTTAGGATATGATCATATGAATGAAGATGATAAGAGAAAGATGAGAAAAAGAGAAGAAGAGTTATTGGAAGAGCTTAATATTCCTAGAGAATAACCCCAGAAAAAACCGCAGGTTTTTCTGGGGTTTTGTTCTTGAGGAAGCTAAAAAGAAAAACATAGTTGACAGTGGACAATGGACAGTTGACAACGACTGATATTTCTCTCCGAGAAATTTTAATCTTATTGTCTAAGGAACAATAATGGTTTGTTTGTTTCATTTAGATTAAATATTGCACTATAAATACAATATTTTATCTTAAGATAAAATGAGAGAAATTATATTGTTCTAAAGAATAACATAATGTGGATTCTGACCTGAGTCAGAATCATCCTTCGTTGTCCACTGTCCACTTTCAACTGTACGTTTGTTTTAAACAGTTTAAATTAACAAATTTTTTACGGATAGAAAATTATTTATCTAAAGAAATGATTAAATGTTGGGGGTATTTATGAAAAGTAGAAATCTTTTGGAGAGTTTTAATTATGCTATAAAGGGAATAAGATGGGCTTTTATGAATGAAAGAAATTTTAAAGTTCATACTGTTGTATCGATTTTAGTAATTATTTTGGGGATTGTATTTCAGATAAGCAAGGTTGAGTTTTTAATAACACTTTTGTGTATAGGTATGGTATTAGGTGGGGAATTGATAAATACTGCAATTGAAAAGTTATGTGATGGTATTACTGGAGAATTTAAAGTGTACATAAAAGCTGCTAAAGATATAGCAGCAGGTGGGGTATTAATTACTGCTCTTATTTCGGGTATTATTGGAATTATTATTTTTGGGAATGCGATTTTGAAACATGAAAAGCTATCTCTAGAAAAACTTGTAGGAAATCAATTATATATCATAACATTAATAATTGTCTCTTTAGTTATTATTATAATAATTTTAAAAATATGTATAGGAAGAGGAACACCCATGCAAGGGGGGATGCCTAGTGGACATAGTGCTATAGCTTTTACTATAGCTACAATAATAAGTTTGTATAGTGGTGCAATAAGTGTTATTATTCTTAGTTATCTTTTAGCAATTATCGTTGCGGAATGTAGAGTTGAGAGTGGTATTCACAGCATAGTAGAAGTTTCAGTAGGAGGGATTTTGGGAATTCTTATCACTATAATAATACTTGGATTGCTAACTTTAGTGTAGAAATTAGTTGAAAAGATACTTCTATTATAAAAAAATCATTGAAAAGATGGCTATTAATGATATAATGATAACACACTATTAATAGAAAGTAGATATTTAGGAGGAATAATATGGATTACAAGAACCTAGTATTGGAAGCTATAAAAGCAAAAGAGGGGGCTTATGCACCTTATTCCAATTTTAAAGTAGGGGCTGCAGTTCTTACTGCAGATGATAAAGTGTTTACTGGATGTAATATTGAAAATGCATCTTTTGGAGCTACTAATTGTGCTGAGAGAACAGCGATTTTTAAGGCTGTAAGTGAAGGACATACTAAGATTAAAGCAATAGCTCTAATTGGAAGTGATAAAGAGTTTACTTATCCATGTGGGATATGCAGACAGGTTATGAGTGAGTTTGGAAGTAAAGATCTTACTGTTATAATTGTAAAGAATGAAGAAGAATACATTGTAAAAACTTTAGACGAGATATTACCAGGTACATTTACAAAGGAAGATCTTGATAAAAATAAAGAAATTTAGGAGGCTACATGTTTAAATCTGGATTCGTAAGTATAATTGGAAGACCAAATGTTGGTAAATCCACATTAACTAATCGTATAATTGGGGAAAAATTAAGTATAGTTTCTAGTAAACCACAAACTACAAGAAATAATATTATGTCAATCTATAATAAAGGTGACGAAGCGCAGTTGATATTTGTTGATACGCCAGGACTTCATAAGCCTAAAAATAAACTTGGCAGTGAAATGGTTAAAATGGCAACAGAATCAGTTGGAGATGTTGATTTACTAGTTTTTATAACAGAACCGCAAAGTAAAGTAGGTAAAGGTGATCAATTTATTCTTGATAACATAAAAGGTAAAAATGTTCCTGTATTTTTACTTATAAATAAAACTGATAAATCAACTCCAGAGGAAATTGCAGAAACAATAACTGCATACTCAGAAGCATATCCATTTAAAGAGATCGTGCCGATTTCAGCCATCAATGGCAATAATGTTGATACATTAATACAATTAATGGTTGATTACATGCCAGAAGGGCCTAGATATTATCCGGAAGATATGATTACTGACAGACAAGAACGTTTTATTGTTATGGAGATAATCAGAGAAAAAGCTCTTAGACTTTTAGAACAAGAAGTACCTCATGGTATAGCTGTTGAAATCCTTTCTATGAAGACAACTGAAAAAGGGACATATAAGATTGAAGCAAATATGTTATGTGAAAAGAGTAGTCACAAAGGTATAATCATAGGAAAGAATGGTGCAATGCTTAAAAAAATATCTACATATGCAAGACAAGATATTGAAAAGTTCTTAGATGCTAAAGTATACCTTAGAATATGGGTTAAAGTTAAGGAAGAGTGGAGAGATAGTCCGTTCTTACTTAGGGAGTTAGGTTATAAAGAATAGAGAAAGAATAGTTCAGCTGGTAAAATTCACAGTAAATTCACAGAAAATTTGAGAATTTTATATGATTAAGGTTTATAATATATTCAACAGGGGATGATTTTCTGAGCATTATTAATAGTAGAGGCATTGTTTTAAATTCATTTGATATAAAAGAAAATGATAAAATTGTTTGGATGTATACAGAGAAACTTGGTAAAATTAGTGTTATTGCTCGTGGTGCTAGAAAAAAGAATAGTAAACTTACAAGCCTTATTCAGGGATTATGTTTTGGGAACTATAGTATATATAAGGGAAAAAGTGCATATTTTTTAAATGAAGGAATAATAATTGATTCATTTCAGGATTTATTAAGAGATTTTGAAACAATAGCATATTCTTCATATATTTGCGAACTTATAAATTTAAGTATCCCAGAGAATGAAAAGAATTTTAAGGTTTTTGAGAATGCTATTAAAGCTCTTTATTTAATTAAAAATTCTGTTGGAGATATTGAGTTGTTAATAAGAAGTTTTGAATTAAAGTTAATTAGTTCCATGGGGTACCATGTTAATGTTGATAGATGCAGCGAATGTGGTGCTAGCTTTAATAATAAAATTTATTTTAACAATAGGAATTTTAGTTTTGTATGTAAAGAGTGTAATTATTCCTTTAAAGAAGTATCATTAATTTGTTTTACAACTCTTAGAGCTTTATTGAAGTTTCCTATAGAGAAAATCTATAGAATAAATGCATTGACAGAAGCTAAAAAAGAAATTGCTTTTATAACAAATGTGTATTTGAATGAAATTTGTTCTAGAAGACCTAAGAGTTTAGATATGTTAAATTTTTTATAAAGGAGTGAATTATATGGCTGAAATTACTCTAGAGAAAATTGATTTAATCAGAGAGAGAACGGGTATTTCTTACGCTGAAAGTAGAGATATTTTAATTCTTTGTGAAGGTGATGTAATAGAATCACTAATATACATTGAGAATCGTTCAAAGAAAGATAAGAAAAATGTTATATCAGAATTTACTGCGACTGCTGAAGAATTTAAGGATTGGATAAAAGAAACTATTAGAAAAGGTAATGTAACTAGAATCAAGATAAAGAAAGATGATAGAATTCTTGTTGATCTTCCAGTTAATGCTGGGTTAGCAGTAGGGATGTTTACATTAATTTCACCATTATTAGCAGCTGCAGGTATATTTACTGCAATTATATCATCAGTAACTATTGAGATAACAAAGAATGACGGAAGTGTTGAAGTAGTGAACACAATAATCAAAAATGTTGCAAATGATATAGCTAATAAAGTAAATGAAACAGCAGAAGAAGTGAAAGATAAATTTATGAAAAAAAATTGTGAGTGTGACTGTGAAGAATCTGAAGAAGTTAATGAAGAAGTTAATGAAGAAGAAATTGAAGAGGAAATTGAAATTAGCTTGACAGAAGAAGTGACAGAGGATGCAGAAAAAAGCGCAAACAATGAGGAAAAATAAAAAAATTACATTAATGACATAATAAAGCAGCTCAGCTGCTTTATTTTTGTTATTAATATGTAATTTTTCAATATATAATAGTATTATTGCGAAAAAAAACACAATATATTATGTAAAATTACTTAAAATAAGTGAAAAAACTATGTTAACCATGATATAATATATTATAAATATTATTATAATATGAGTTTTCTGGATTAATAGGAAGAGGGTGAAGAAAATGAGGTTAACATCGAGACAAGAACAAATTATAGATCTGGTAAAAGAAAATCAACCCATAACAAGTGAGCAAATTGCTTCAAAGCTTAATGTTACAAGAGCTACACTTAGACCTGATTTAGCAATATTGACAATGAGTGGAATTTTAGACGCCAAACCTAAGGTTGGATACATTTATGCGAATAAACCCTCTTATTCTGTATTGTATGACTACTTAAACAAAACTAAGGTTAAAAAGGTTATGACAAAGGCTGTATTACTTAATGAGGATGAATGGGTATATGACGGCATTGTTACGCTTTTCTTAAATGATACTGGAACACTTTATGTAGAAAATGATGGCAAACTTGTAGGAGTGGTTTCAAGAAAAGATTTCTTGAAAATTGCAATGGGTGGATCTGACTTACATAAGGTTCCATTAGGAATTATTATGACAAGAATGCCTAATATTGTTTATACAACTAAAGATGAGAGTGTTTATGAAGCGGCAAAAAAAATAATTGAACACCAAATTGATAGTTTACCTGTAATTGATAAGGAGTCAGATAAAGATGGATTCCATGTTATTGGAAAAATATCTAAAACAAATATAACAAAAATATTAATCGATTTATGTGAAGAAAAATAATTAGAGAGTTTTAATGATAGCTACATTAAAAGATATAGCTTATCATTGAAACTTTTTTGTTTTTTTGAAATAATTTTGCCTTTTCGTAAAAAAATATGGAATATCATTGAATTTATTATAAAATTTTGTTAAAATGGTATCAGCTTAAGAATAATTATAGGCACAAAAGAATAGTTTGAATTTACAGAAAAATTAGAAATATAATTAAATTTAAAATATTCCACCGAAAGTGAATGGAATTGATCAAAGTTTCCCAATTATACGCTTTGAGCAATGAAATTTACATATAAAAACTGCTAGTAATTATTATATATATATATATTTAGACAATAAGAGCATAACAAGAAGGAGTGGAAAGAATGAAAAAATACGTATACCTTTTCAGTGAAGCTGACAAAAGTATGAAAAATCTTTTAGGGGGTAAGGGTGCTAACTTAGCTGAAATGACAAAACTAGGAGTACCGGTACCAGAAGGGTTTACAGTTTCAACTGATGCTTGTAACAAGTACTATGAAGATGGAAAAGTTTTTTCTAATGAGATTATTGAGCAAATCAATAGTGCACTCTCAGAGGTAGAAAAAGTTACTGGTAAGAAATTTGGAGATAAAAATGATCCATTATTGTTATCAGTTAGATCTGGTGCTAGAGTTTCTATGCCAGGTATGATGGATACTGTTCTTAACTTAGGATTAAATGATGAAGCTGTTGAAGGGCTTGCTGCTTTAACTAATAATCCAAGATTTGCATATGACTGTTACAGAAGATTTATTCAAATGTTCTCAGATGTTGTTATGGGAATTGAAAAGAGTAAGTTTGAAAGAATACTTGATGAAGTAAAAGAAAAGAAAGATTTAAAACTAGATACAGAATTATCAGCAGATGATTTAAAAGAAATCACTGTAATGTTTAAAGATTATTATAAAGAAGAAAAAGGTGTTGATTTCCCACAAGATCCTAAAACACAATTGTTAGAAGCAGTAACAGCTGTATTTAGATCATGGGATAATCCAAGAGCTATTGTATATAGAAGATTAAATGATATACCATCTGAATGGGGAACAGCTGTAAATGTTCAAAGAATGGCCTTTGGTAATATGGGAGAAACTTCAGGTACTGGTGTTGCATTTACAAGAAACCCATCTACAGGTGAGAAAATGATGTATGGTGAGTATTTAATGAATGCTCAAGGTGAAGACGTTGTTGCAGGTATTAGAACTCCTAATCCAATAACACAATTAGAACAGGATAATCCTGAAGTGTATAAGCAATTCTTAGAAATTACAAATAGATTAGAGAATCACTATAAAGACATGCAGGATATGGAGTTTACTATTGAACAAGGAAAACTATATTTCCTACAAACAAGAAATGGTAAGAGAACTGCGCAAGCAGCATTAAAAATAGCTGTAGACTTAGTTGATGAAGGATTATTGACTAAAGAAGAAGCTATACTAAAAGTAGAACCAAAGCAGTTAGATACACTATTACATCCAAATTTTGATGGAGTTGAGTTAAAGAAAGCAACTCCTATCGGAAAAGGGCTTCCAGCTTCACCAGGAGCAGCCTGTGGTAAAGTAGTATTCTCAGCTGAAGAAGCTAAAGAAATGAAAGCACAAGGAACTGAGGTAATCTTAGTTAGACTTGAAACAACTCCAGAGGATATTGAAGGAATGATAGCAGCTCAAGGTATACTAACTGTAAGAGGTGGAATGACTTCACATGCAGCGGTTGTAGCTAGAGGAATGGGTACTTGTTGTGTATCTGGTTGTGGAGATATAAAAATTGATGAAGAAGATGGTGTATTCACATTAGGTGGAAAGACATTTAATAAAGGTGATTTCATATCATTAGATGGTTCTACAGGAAACATATATGGAGAATCAATAAAGACTGTTGAACCTGAAATTGGTGGAGACTTTGGTACTTTCATGGCATGGGCTGATGAAGTTAGAACTTTAAAAGTTAGAACTAATGCAGATAATCCAAGAGATACTGCTCAAGCTGTTAAGTTTGGTGCAGAAGGTATAGGACTGTGTAGAACTGAGCACATGTTCTTTGAAGAAGAAAGAATTTTCGCTGTTAGAGAAATGATAGTTGCTAAGAGTGAAGAACAAAGAAGAACTGCTTTAGAAAAGTTACTTCCAATGCAAAAAGGAGATTTTATTGGAATCTATGAAGCATTAGAAGGTAAACCAGCTACAATAAGACTTCTTGATCCGCCACTACATGAGTTCTTACCTCACGAAGACGAGGATATTAAAGAATTAGCAGAAGAAATGGGATTAAGTTTTGCAGAATTAAAAGAAACTGTTGAATCTCTTCAAGAGTTCAATCCAATGATGGGACACAGAGGATGTAGATTGGCAGTATCTTATCCAGAAATTGCTGAAATGCAGACTACAGCAATAATTGAAGCTGCTATGGAAGTTAAGAAAAATAAAGGATATGATATTGTTCCAGAAATTATGGTACCATTAATTGGAGAAAGAAAAGAATTAGCGTTTGTTAAAGAAATTATTACTAAAACTGCTGATTCTATAATAGCAAGAGAAGGATCAGATTTAAAATATAAAGTTGGTACAATGATTGAGATACCAAGAGCTGCTTTAACAGCTGATGAAGTTGCAAAAGAAGCAGAGTTCTTCTCATTTGGTACTAATGATTTAACTCAGATGACATTTGGATTCTCAAGAGATGACGCTGGTAAGTTCTTACCATATTACTATGATAATACTATCTATGAGAGTGATCCATTTGCTAAATTAGATCAAACTGGGGTAGGTAAATTAGTTAAAATGGCAGCTGAGTTAGGAAGAATTACAAGACCTGATATTAAATTAGGTATCTGTGGTGAGCACGGTGGGCATCCTGCTTCAATAGAATTCTGTCATAATGTTGGACTTGATTATGTATCTTGTTCTCCATTTAGAGTTCCAATAGCAAGATTAGCTGCTGCACACGCACAAATTAAGAATAAAAGATAGTGTATAAAGAAGCATGCATTCGCATGCTTCTTTTAGTTGAAAATTGAAAGTAGAAAGCGATTGACATTTCACTCTGTCAAATTATAATTTTATTGTTACTATGAGAATAGTGGGTACTCGTTTCATTTTGGAATGAAACATTGTAGTTTAATTGAAATACATATCTATTAAATGTGAAGTAAATGAGAAGTGCAATCGGGTGAGGTTATAAAATGAACAATAATTTATTTCAAATTAGGGTTACTGGTTTATTAATAGAAGATAAAAAAATCTTATTGGTTAAACAAAAGGTATCATCCAACAGGCCTTCTACAAATGAGTTTGATAAAAATCCAATACATGACGTGAAAATGGTAGATATAAATAAGCTAAAAAATTATGGTTTTACTGAGGTGTTCCAAGATATAGTTAAAAAAGGGTTCCCTAAAGCTGGTAATTACATGGGATTGAAAGCAGTAATAGGATTATAGAATTAAGGAGGGGTACAATGAAATTTTTAAATCCGATGATAGTTGTTTCGAATATGGAAAAGTCAAAGAGGTTTTATTATGAAGTGCTTGGTTTAGAAGTGATTGTTGATTTTGGTGCAAATGTAACTTTAACAGGTGGTATAGCATTACAAACAAAAGATACATGGTCAACTTTTATTCATAAAGATGATAATGAAATTGCCTTTGGTGGAAATGCATCAGAGCTGTATTTTGAAGAAGATGATTTTGATGGTTTTATTAAAAAGCTGAATGACACTAAAGATCTTAACTATGTACATGGTGTGGTAGAACACTCATGGGGACAGCGTGTTATCCGTTTCTATGACCCTAATAAGCATATTATTGAAGTTGGAGAAAATATGGTTATGGTTGTCAGAAGATTTTTAAATGATGGTCTATCAATTGAAGAAACTGCTGCAAGAATGGATGTATCAGTTGATTATGTGAAATCATGTATATAGTAGAACATGGATATATCTGTAAGGTGGGTATAGTTACATAGGTTATAATTTTAAATAGCTCTCTTTTTTAAAAAGATGTTGAAAAATATTTGAGCACCATTGGTAGAATAAGGCTCATAATACAAAAAAAGTTTTCAACAATATCTTAAAAAAGAGAGCTATTTATAAAGAACAATATATTATTTAAATAAAATACTGAACAATAAGTTCAATATTTTACAGAAGATAAAATAAGTGAAAGTTCTAATTTGATAAATCAATAAAGAACTTAGGTGAATTTTTAAATGCTGATACTAAATGATCAAGTTCAAGCTCGAAGTCTAATGCAAAAGTAATTTTAGTATCAATTGTAGCTAAAGATTGTTCAAGAAGATGTGCAAAAGCATTTTTATTGCATTTTCTATAGTTTTTATAATAATCCCTAGTTAGTTTCCAAATCTTTTGAGGGAATACTAATGACATATAAATGAATTTAAAATCATCATGATTCAAGGGATTAGTTCTATTATAAATTTCCAGCCATAAGCGAGCGGTATCAAAATTCCATAAAGTAGAACTTCTTTTTAGATATCTTCTCAATGAATGACAAATATCATTTCCAACTGGAGTGATTTTGCAATTATCAAAATCTATTACCCATACTTTATTATTGTTATCGAATAATATGTTTTTATTAACATAGTCCATATGACAAAGTGAGGTAGTTAAATTGGAATAATTAATAGTTGAAGAAATTTTATAAGCCATAAAACTTAATTGTAGTATTTTATCAAAGTATTTAATATAGAACTTGGAGAAGGTATCTTCTAAATTTAGCGCAGAATTATAATAGTTAATTAAGGTTAAATGCCTTTTAGTTATAGACTTGAACGGATTGCTGTTTTGCATTTTTAATGTACTACCATTTATTGGTTTGAAATTTTGACCTACTTTGTGCATGTAAGCTAAATTATTACCTGTCTCAATAAATGAATCTAAATTATCGTAATCTAATTTTGAACCATGAATCCATGGTGTGAGTATAAATAACATATTTTCATAAGAGATGAATCTTCCCCCTGAAGCTGTTGGAATAAAAATCGGTACATTTACTCCTTTCTTATTCCACCATTCTACAGCTGAATATGTAAATAGTAACTCACCAATCCCATAGTATACTTTTTTTAAGCAATACTTTTTGGTGCTACTTTCTGATACTTTATAAACGGCTCTTTGTTTTAGGGAGTCTTTAAATTTAATTTGCTCAATATTACAATTAGTTAATCCATAAGAGGGTAATATATTTAAACGAACATTTTCTTCTGATAATAATTTAGAATTTCTATCTGGAATTTTTTTAGACATAGTAACACCTCAATGATAATGAAATTAGTATCTATTTAAGCATATTAATTTTCTCTAAGCATTATGATGTTTTTTTTATTCTTTAGGAAATTGAAAAAGTTTTTTTATAAATTTTTCACATGAAATTGCATTTTTAAGAATACAGTTGTATGGATGTAATATTATAGAAATTAAATTTCTTAATGAAATTTAAAATTTGTTAAAGAATAAAAAATGAAAATGAAAAGGAATTGTTCATTAAGGATAGAATAAGATTATATAGAGAATTAAACTAGTTATGTATTTCTAATTTTGAAATAATAATATATCTATCTATGAAAAATACCTAGAAAAGTGGTGATTTTATGATTAGAGAATACCTTGAGAAGCAAGAGCAAACAATATTGTGCGACTTAGCGGCTTTTTCAGTTAAAAGTAAAGGAAGGGAAAATGATGAGAAACCATGCACTTTAAGAACTGCATATATGGTTGATAGGGATAGGATTATTCATTCCAAATCTTTTAGAAGGCTTAAGCACAAAACGCAGGTTTATATAAAGACGGATAGTGATCATTATAGAACGAGGTTAACGCATACTCTTGAGGTTTCGCAAATTGCTAGAACTATTGGTAAAGCATTGATGTTAAATTGTGATTTAATTGAAGCTATTGCATTAGGGCATGATATAGGTCATGTTCCCTTTGCTCATAATGGGGAAGAAGTATTAAATGAGCTTCTAAGTGATGGATTTAAACACAATATAAACAGTATTAGAGTTCTAAGGAAAATGGAAAATCATGGGAAAGGCTTGAATTTAACTCATGAGGTGCTTGATGGAATCTTACATCATAGTGGTTTAAGTAGAGATGGGTTTAAAAGTGAGACTCTTGAGGGGCAGATCGTAAAGATATCAGATAAAATAGCTTATGTTAATCATGATATAGATGACTCTGTGAGAGCTGGGCTCCTGGATGAAAAAATGCTTCCAATTGATGCAATTAAAGTTTTAGGAAAAAATCATGGGGATAGGATTGATTGTTTAGTTAAGGATGTAATAAATGTTACTGAAAAAAATATAAAAGAAAAAAATAAAAAAATTAGTATGAGCCTTGAAGTGCAGGATGCTTTGCACGAATTAAGAGGTTTTATGTTTAAGAATGTATATAAAGGGGATATTTTAAAAAGAGAGAGAGAACAGGCGAAATTTGTTATTGAGCAAGTTTTTAAGTATTTTAAAGATAATTTAGAAGAGATGCCTGAGTTTTATAGAAGTATTTCAGAGCGTGAAGGTATAGAACGAGGAGTTGTAGATTATATAGCAGGTATGAGTGATGATTATTGTATTCATTTATTTAATAAAATATATGTACCTAAGTATGTAATTTTCTAAGAAATAAAAAAAATACAATAAATTGAAGGAAATTGAGAAAAAATAAAGAATAGTAATATAGCAATGAAATTTTTAATATCTTATTCAAATAACTTTTTGTGAAAATAATCATAAAAAAAGAGGATTATAGGCATATTATGTCGAATAAGTATTAAGTCTGTGCTCTATTAAGAATAAAAGTAGGGTGATTAATTTTGATATCAGAAGATATTATATTACGAATTAAAGAAGAAAATGACATAGTGGACGTTATTTCAGATGATGTTAAACTTCAGAGAGCAGGAACCAACTACAAAGGCTTGTGTCCTTTTCATGGAGAAAAAACACCATCGTTTACTGTGTCTAGAGAAAAACAAATCTATAAATGTTTTGGATGTGGAGAAGCTGGAAATGTTATTACGTATATAATGAAGACAAAAAATCGTTCATTTCCAGAGGCGTGCAGATACTTAGCTGACAGAGTAGGTATTGAGATTCAAGAATTCCGCAAGGAAAAAGATGTTAATTATGAAAAAAAGAAGCGCTTGTATAAACTCAATACTGAAGCTGCTAGATTATTTTATTATAATCTTAGAAAAAATTCTAAAGCACAAAAGTACTTTTTAGACAGAGGGATTAAGGAAAAGACTTTAAAAAAATTTGGACTAGGATTTTCAAATGATAGCTGGAATGATCTTCTTAATGTAATGAAAGGAAAAGGATTCTCTGAACAGGATTTATTAGAAGCGGGACTTATTTCTAAAAGTAAAAAAGGAACATATTTTGATAAATTCAGAAATAGAATCATGTTTCCTGTATTTGATGTTAAGGGGAATGTAATAGGATTTGGTGGAAGAGTTTTGGATGACTCTCTTCCAAAATATTTAAATAGTCCAGAGACCTTGGTTTTTAAAAAAGGTACTAACTTATATGGACTTAATTTTGCTATAAAGAGTAAAGACATAAGAGATAGAAGGATTGTTATTGTTGAAGGATATATGGATTTTCTTTCTATACATCAAAGCGGTATTACCAATGTAGCTGCATCTTTAGGTACTGCTTTTACTCCTGAACAAGCAAAACTTTTAAAACGATATGTAGATGTTGTGGTATTATGCTTTGACAGTGATGATGCTGGAAAAAAAGCTGCAGCAAGAAGTATAGAAATTTTAAAACAATATGGATTTGAAATAAAAATACTTAGAATTCCAGATGGTAAAGATCCTGATGAGTTTTTAATGAAGCATTCAACAGAAGAGTTTAAACAATTGTTAGATAATGCATGTTCATTAATGGAGTATAGAATAATAATGGAGGGAGATAAGTTTAATTTAAAAACACAGGATGGTAAATTAAAATTTCTAAAAGCTACAGCAAAGATATTGGCAAAAGCCTCTCCTATAGAACAGGAGATTTATGTTAAGAAAATTTCTGCTGAAACAGGAATTAATGAGCAGAAGTTTTATGATCAAATTAACAGTATATTAAAATTTCAAAATAAAAATATAAATATAAGGAATGAAAATGGAAGAAATAGTCAAAACTTATATTTAGAACCTGCATATTTAAAGGCTGAAAAAAGTTTATTAAATTTAATGCTAAAAAAAGAATTTTATTATGAAATAATGGAAAAAATTAAAAAAGAAGAGTTTAATGATGATATTCATGTTTCGTTAATTGAATTATTAGGAGAGCTTCATGAAAATAACATAGAAAATAAAATAGAATACATTGAAGGTAAAACTGAAAATGTTGATGTTATAAGTGAGCTTATTAGAATAAAAGAAATTAATATAAAGATGGTTGATGATGAAAAAGAAGCATTTATTGATAATTGTATTAAAGAGATAAAGAAGTATAACTTTATTCAGAGAAAAAATAGGTTAATACAAGAACTGAAAGAAAGTGAAAAAATCGGTGATATTGATAAATGTATGAAGTTAGCAATGGAGATTAGAGGAATAGATGAATTAATCTGATTTTTTACCAATGAAAGGAGGCCAAAACTACCGTGAAGAATAAAAAAGAAAAAATGAAGTTGGTCAAAGATTTAATAGATAAAGGCAGAAAAAAAGGTAGTTTAACATACAAGGAGATCATGGATGAGCTAGAGGAGGTTGAGTTAACTCCTGAGCAGATAGAAAAAATCTATGAGACTCTTGAAGGGTTGAATATAGAAGTTATAGGTGAAATAAAACCTACCAAAGCAGTGAAAAAAGATACTGGTGCAGCTGAGGAAGATGAGAAGGAACTTGGGGATTTGACTGTTCCAGAGGGAATTGCTATTGATGATCCTGTAAGAATGTATCTTAAAGAAATAGGTAAAGTTCCATTATTATCTCCAGAAGATGAGGTTAACCTAGCTAAAAAAATTGAAGAAGGGGATTATTACTCTAAGAAAAAATTAGCAGAAGCTAACTTAAGATTAGTTGTTAGTATAGCTAAAAGATATGTTGGTAGAGGTATGATGTTCCTTGATTTAATTCAAGAGGGAAATCTTGGTCTTATTAAAGCAGTAGAGAAGTTTGATTATAGAAAAGGGTATAAGTTCAGTACTTATGCTACTTGGTGGATAAGACAGGCGATAACTAGAGCTATTGCTGATCAAGCAAGAACTATTAGAATACCTGTGCATATGGTAGAAACAATTAATAAGCTTATAAGAGTATCAAGACAGTTATTACAGGAACTAGGAAGAGAACCACTGCCAGAAGAGATAGCTGAAATAATGGAATTGCCTGTTGAAAAGGTAAGAGAAATAATGAAAATTGCGCAGGAGCCAGTTTCTTTAGAAACTCCTATTGGTGAAGAAGAAGATAGTCATTTAGGTGACTTTATTGAGGATGAGCAAGCGCCAGCGCCATCAGAAGCTGCTGCGTTTACAATGTTAAAAGAACAATTGATTAATGTTTTAGATACATTAACTCCTCGTGAAGAAAAGGTATTAAAACTTAGGTTTGGATTAGATGATGGTAGAGCGAGAACGTTGGAAGAAGTAGGAAAAGAATTCAATGTTACTAGAGAAAGAATAAGACAGATTGAAGCAAAAGCTTTAAGAAAGCTTAGACATCCTAGTAGAAGTAAAAAACTAAAGGATTATTTAGATTAAGCGCCGTAATTTTATGGTGCTTTTATCTTACATATATGAATTTAAATAATAAGTCATTGAATAATAACATAAAATAAACTTGTTATTAAATATTTATTTGAATATGCGGCAATTTAAACAAAAGGAGAAATTAATGGAAATTAGTATAAGACTTGATGAAATAATTAATATGATAGATAAGTGTGAAAGGTTAGCTGATATAGGTACTGATCATGGTTACTTAGCTATAAAGGCTATAAAAATTAATAAAGTAAACAGGGCTATAGCTAGTGATATTAATAAGGGGCCTTTAATGAAGGCTCGTACAAATATTGAAAGATATAATATGAATGAAAAGATTGTATGTAGATTAGGTTCGGGTCTTGAGACTTTGAAAGTGGGAGAGGCAGACTGTATTGTAATAGCTGGTATGGGTGGAAATTTAATAAGAGATATTCTTTTAAAAAGCAGAAAAATCGCGGAGACTACACCTCAAATGATACTGCAGCCAACTCAAAATCCGGAAGTCTTAAGAAAGTTTTTGGTTGAAAATGGATATAAAATTCTACAAGAGAATTTATGCATAGATAATAATATATTCTATGAGATAATTAAAGTAATCTATGATGGGGTAGAAAGAAAAAATGATGAAATATCCTATGAAATTAGTGATAAGTTAATTGAGTTAGGAAATAATACGGTTGAAGCATATATAAAACATAAGATCAGTGAGAATAAGAAAGTTATGTCTTATATAAATATTGATTCTGAAAATGGGCGAAGAAAAAAAGAATATCTTCTTAATAAAAATAGATTATTGGAGGAAAAATTAAATGAGCTTCTCAATTAATGATTTTCATAAGAGGATTATGAAAGATGCACCAGCTTATATGAAAGAGAGTTATGATAATATTGGGCTTATGGTTGGTGACAAAAATCAAGAAATTAGAAATATATTAGTATCCCTTGATTGTACAAAGAGTGTGATAGAGGAAGCAAAAGCCAAGGGATGTAATTTAATCTTTAATCATCATCCTATATTGTTTTTAAAGCCAAAAAAAATAACAACAGATACTTTGCAAGGGGAAAAGTTACTTTCCTTAATTAAAAATGATATTGCTGTATACTCAGCTCATACCAATTTGGACTCTGCGCCTAAGGGGTTAAATAAAATTGCTTGTGAACTAGCTGTTGGGAATGAGGGCGAGCTTTTAAATAATGTTTCTGCAGAGGATTATGGCATAGGTAGAATTGGTGATTTGGATTCCTCTGTGAGTTTTGAAGAGTATATAGAAAGTGTTAAAAAAATATTTGAAATAGAAAAAGTTAGGGTATGTGGTGATTTAAATAAAAAAGTCAAAAGGATTGCCATAATAAATGGAAGTGGTCAAGATTTTATTTTAAGTGCTATAGAAAAAGGTGCTGACTGTATAATAACAGGGGATACAACATTCCATTATATTAGTGACTATAATGAAATGGGTGTTTGTATTATTGATGGTGGACACTTTGAAATTGAGTGGAAAATCTTTAAAGAATACTGTCAAGAGCTAAAGAAAGAACTTGGTGATAATGGATTTGAAGGTGAGTTGTTATTTAGTGAACGCTGCGTAAACCCATATCAATACAAATAATATAAAAACTAATAAAAGGCGAATTGAGAATTGAAAATGTATAATGTATAATGTATAATGTATGATATTTCTCTTCGAGAAATTTTAATCTTATAGTCTTTTGGTCAATAAGTGTTTATTCTTTTCATTAAGAATGAAACATTGTATTTATAGATACAATATTTTATCTTAGATAAAATGAGTAAAAGTCTATTCTTCAATTGAATAATATAATATAGTTTCTGAGTAAGCAGAAACATCCATCATTCTCAATTCTACATTTCTTTTAAAAGTACGTGATTTTTGAAAAATAATTTATGATAATATAGAAATTAAATTTGATTTTATACTTTTAGTGTGTTATTATATGAATGCGAGTAAACCAGACAATCGCTGCTATAATTAATTATAGGAGAGGAAAGTCCGGGCTCCATAGGGCAGGGTGCTGGGTAATACCCAGTGGAGGCGACTCTAAGGAAAGTGCAACAGAAATAAACCGCCACATTATGTGGTAAGGATGGAAAGGCGAGGTAAGAGCTCACCAGCACATAGGCGACTATGTGGCTATGTAAACCCCACCTGGTGCAAGATCGATAGGAAGACATATGGGACGGCCCGTCCTGTCTTCGGGTGTATCGCTGGAGTTTATTGGTAACAATAAACCTAGATAGATGATTGTCTAATACAGAACTCGGCTTATAGGTTTGGTCGCAAAAATTGGTTTTAGCATCCAAGACAGGATGTTTTTTTATTTTGAATTATTAAGATTAATATGTTATTATAACTGTGCGAGTAAGTCAGGCAATCGCTGCTATAATTAATTATAGGAGAGGAAAGTCCGGGCTCCATAGGGCAGGGTGCTGGGTAATACCCAGTGGAGGCGACTCTAAGGAAAGTGCAACAGAAATAAACCGCCACATTATGTGGTAAGGATGGAAAGGTGAGGTAAGAGCTCACCAGCGCATAGGTGACTATGTGGCTATGTAAACCCCACCTGGTGCAAGATCGAAGGAGACATTATAGGGCGGCCCGTCCTGTCTTCGAGTGTATCGCTTGAGTTTATTGGTAACGATAAACCTAGATAGATGATTGTCTAATACAGAACTCGGCTTATAGACTTGGTCGCATGAAATGGTTAAAACACCCAAGAGTGGGTGGGATTTTATTTTGATTTATAGAATTTAATATGTTATTATATGAATGCGAGTAAACCAGACAATCGCTGCTATAAGTAATTATAGGAGAGGAAAGTCCGGGCTCCATAGGGCAGGGTGCTGGGTAATACCCAGTGGAGGCGACTCTAAGGAAAGTGCAACAGAAATAAACCGCCACATTATGTGGTAAGGATGGAAAGGTGAGGTAAGAGCTCACCAGCACATAGGCGACTATGTGGCTATGTAAACCCCACCTGGTGCAAGGTCGAAGGAGACATTATAGGACGGCCCGTCCTGTCTTCGAGTGTATCGCTTGAGTTTATTGGTAACAATAAACCTAGATAGATGATTGTCTAATACAGAACTCGGCTTATAGGTTTGGTCGCATAAAAAAAGAGTGTAACACCCCTAAGAGGGTGTTTTTTTCTTTGTAATGAATTTTTGTTTATACCATATAGGTAGCGTTAGGTAGTAGAGAACATTGAGATAAAATTAAAAAAGCCCAAGTTAAATTGGGTTTGATTCTTTTGCTAATAGTATATGTAAAAATGAATAAAAAAAATGACCCAATGAATTGGGTCAGAGGAAAAGTATGAAACAATATATTTAAAAAGGGTATTGATTGCAAGTTTAATTATGTAAGATACCTTACCATGCTGTAAGGTAAAGCACCCTTAAACTTAAATTAATTATAACATCTCTGTAAGGTGAATGCAAGTGAAAAATAAAAAAAATTCAAAATATATACAAATAAATATTATCTTATTATATTGAAGAATGTGAAGTAATCCAGTATAATGAAAGTAGAAATAATTATTATTAATAAATACATAGTGGCATATCGGTTCATTTGGAAGTTCTGAATGGATGGATAAGTATTTTCTCTATCCCATTTGTAAGGAAAAATCTAAACAATTTGGAAAGGAGGAGTAGGATATAATTCTGTAATTATAGGCTCCTTTGGGAGCCTTTTTTTATTCTTTAAAAATTGAAAAGGTTTTAAAGAAATTATCACATGTAATTTTGTTAACATAATGGAGTTATATCTTAGAGAGAAATTAAACTAATGCAATTTCTAAAGAAATAAAAAATAGAGGAAAGTTACGGTGAGTTTATGGAAAAAAGAGTGGGTGTAGTTGGTATTGTAATTGAAGATACAGAGGTCGTAGATAAGGTTAATGAAAGGTTACATGAGCACGCTGAAATAATAGTTGGGCGTATGGGAGTTCCTTATAAGGATAAGGGGATTTCTGTAATTTCATTGATAGTAGATGGGACCATGGATAATATTAGTTCCTTAACAGGTCAACTAGGGAAAATTAAAGGTTTAAAAGTTAAGTCAGCAATAACTAAAAAGTAAGTGGAGGGATTTTAATGAAAGAATATAGATATGATGATTTTATTAAAAATGATGAAATTTTTGAATGTATAAAGTATGGTGAAGAAAAAGCTACAGACAAGGAATATGTAAAAAGTTTGCTAGAAAAAGCTAAAGAACTAAAGGGGCTGAATCATAGGGAAGCATCAGTTCTTTTAAGTGTAGAAGATGAAGAGTTGCTTGAAGAAATTTATAATATTGCAGGATATATTAAAGATAGAATCTATGGTGAAAGAATTGTAATGTTTGCGCCATTATATGTAAGTAACTATTGTGTGAATAATTGTGTTTACTGTGGTTACAAACATGAAAATAAGAATTTAAGAAGAAAAAAGCTTACAATGGATCAGCTTGAAAAAGAGGTTAAAGTATTAGAGTCATTAGGTCATAAAAGATTAGCTCTAGAAGCAGGTGAAGATCCAGTAAACTGTGATTTGGATTACATTATTGAATGTCTTAAGAAGATATACTCAGTAAAACTTGATAATGGAAGCATAAGAAGGGTTAATGTTAATGTTGCTGCTACAACTGTTGATGAATATAAGAGATTAAAAGATGCAGATATAGGTACTTATATACTTTTCCAAGAGACATATAATAAGGAAAGATATGAAGAAATGCATCCACAAGGGCCTAAGCATAATTATAATTGGCATACTACAGCTATGCACAGAGCAATGCAAGCTGGTATTGATGATGTTGGTATGGGAGTTCTTTATGGATTATATGAATATAAATATGAAACTATAGCATTATTTATGCATGGTGAGCATCTTGAGCAAGAGTTTGGAGTGGGTCCTCATACACTTTCAGTTCCAAGAATGAGAAAAGCAGAAGGGGTAGATTTAGAAAAATTCCCACATGTGATTGATGACGCAACATTTAAGAAGGTTGTTGCTATAATAAGATTAGCAGTACCATACACTGGAATAATTCTTTCAACTAGAGAGTCTGCGAAGTTTAGAAAAGAATTATTAAAGATAGGAATATCACAAGTTAGTGCAGGATCATGTACAGATGTTGGTGGATATATGGAAGAGTATAATGAAGGTTTACTTAAAAATAAGCCGCAGTTTGAAGTTGCAGACCATAGAACACCTATGGAGGTTCTTAAAGGGCTATTAAAAGACGGTTATCTGCCTAGTTATTGTACAGCTTGCTACAGAGAAGGAAGAACTGGTGATAGATTTATGCCTTTAGCCAAGAGTGGACAAATACACAATGTTTGTCAACCGAATGCTATCTTAACGCTAAAAGAATATATCCTAGATTACGGAGATGAAGAGTTAAGAGAGATTGGAGAGAAGAAAATCAAAGAAGCTATTGAAGCCATACCAAAAGAATCAGCTAGAGAACTAACTAAAAGATATATTAAAAGATTAGAAGACGGGGAGAGAGACCTTAGAGTTTAATCTTGTATTAACAATAAAAATTCTGAAGATTGGTTAGAAAAGTTAATTGGGAAGATTAAAACTATTAGTTGAAAGTGGAAAGTGGACAGTTGAAAACGAAGGATATTTCTCTCCGAGAAATTTTAATTTTATTGTTCCTTGGGCAATAGAGGGTTACTCGTTTCATTATTAATGAAACATTGTCCTTAAAACACAATATTTTATCTCAAGATAAAATGAGTGAAATCCTCTTGTTCTATAGAACAATGTAATGTAGTTTCTGCGAAAGCATAAACATCCATCGTTGTCCACTGTCAACTTTCAATTGTCAAGTTCGTTCAAGGTTTTTAATTTTTATTGTGCACTCCTAGAGTGCTATATTTAAGTAGTGGGAGGAATTTTATGATAAAGACACCAAAAGCCAATAGACTACACATTGGGATTTTCGGGAAAAGAAACAGTGGTAAATCCAGTTTGATTAATGCTATTACTGGGCAAGAAATGGCTCTTGTTTCTGATTTGGCAGGTACAACAACTGATCCAGTATATAAAGCTATGGAATTATTGCCTATTGGTCCAGTTACTATGATAGATACTGCTGGTTTTGATGATGAAGGGGTAGTAGGGGAGCTAAGAGTTAAAAAATCAAGAGAGGTTTTGGATAAGACAGATATTGCTCTTGTTGTTTTCGCTCCTGAAGATGACGAATTTTCATATGAGGAAGATTGGTTGGAGCAATTTAAAAAAAGAAATATTCCTGTAATAGGGGTTCTTAATAAATTAGATATAATGGAAAAAGATTTGAATGGATATGAAGAAAAGTTTAACATTCCTTTCATATCAGTTAGTGCAAAAGAGAAAAGGAATATTGATGAGTTAAAAAAAGTAATAATAAAAAATGCTCCATCAGATTACGAAATGAAATATATTGCTAGAGATTTAGTTAAGAGTAAAGCCTTGGTGTTGTTAGTGGCACCACAGGATATTCAAGCTCCAAAGGGAAGATTGATTTTACCACAGGTTCAAACTATAAGAGATTTGTTAGATGGAGATGCTATGGTTTTAACTGTAAAGCTAACTGAACTAGAAGATTCTTTAAAAGTTTTAAAAGGAAAACCAGACTTAGTTATAACTGATTCTCAAGTATTCCAGAAGGTAAATGAAATTTTAGATGAAGATGTGCCTTTAACTTCATTCTCAATTTTGATGGCTAGATTCAAAGGGGATCTAGAAGAACTTGTTCAAGGAGCAGAGCAAATAGACAATTTGAAGGATGGAGATAAGGTTTTAATAGCAGAAGCTTGTACTCATCATGCCTTGAAAGGTGATATAGGAAGAGAAAAACTTCCTAACTGGTTAAGAGAGAGAACAGGGGCAGAACTAGATATTCAAATAAATGCTGGGTGTGATTTTGTAGAAGATTTATCTCAGTTTAAACTTATCATTCATTGTGGAGCGTGTATGTTTAATAGAAAACAGATGGTAACAAGGATTGAAAAGGCTAAAGAAAGTGGAATTCCTATAACTAATTACGGAGTTGCTATTGCTCATATGAAAGGAATGCTTCAGAGAGTTATGAAAGCAATGAATTCTAAGTAGAACATTGAAAAATTTAAGGTTGAAAAACTTTTGAAAACATAATGGATAATGTAGAATTGAGAATGGAGAATGATGGATATTTCACTTCGTGAAATTTTAATTTTGTTGTTCTTTGGATAAAGAGTTTACTCGTTTCATCAGTGATGAAACCTTGTACTGTAAGTACAATATTTTATATAAATATAAAATGAGTGAACACCTATTGTTCTAAAGAACAATACAATGTAGTTTCTGCGAATGCAGAAACATCCATCATTCTCCATTATACATTTCTTTTACTCGCTTCTTCTATTATTTTTCTAAATTTCTTCTCAGCAGTGAGTTCTTGAGTTATGAAATTTCCATTATAGAATAATGAATAAATAGTAAAGGGGGAAGGGTTTTTAAAAGCTTTTTCTCTACTATCTATAAGTACCTTTTCAAAAATATATCCTTCCTCTTTTGCGATTCTAGATTGTAAATCAATATAATAGTTCATATATGGACACTGATTTGAATAATAAACTTTAAATCCACCATTGTTGTGGCAGGTTGCATTTCGTGTGGTTTCTTCAAATTGAGGTATTGCAGCTTCATCTTTTAGTTTTAAATATAATAGTTCAAAATAAGGTTTAGCAATATCACATTTCTCAAAGCCGTGTTTTAAGAAGAATTTTTTATGGGACATAAAAGGTCTTTTTTTATCACTGGATAAAATAACTATTCCATCTTTTCCTTTTTTCTTGCTATCTTCAATACATTTATTAAGTAGTTTTTTTCCGTATCCATTGTCTTTATATTTACCAGATACCCAAAAACAGTTTATTACCATATAATTAGGAGCATGGACAGGTAGATATGCTATTTCTGAAGGTGCATATTCAATAAATACTTTAGCTCTTTCATTTAATTTTATAAATACATATCCGTTTTTAATTTGCTTTTCAAGCCACTGCTTTTTTGCTTTATATCCTTCTATACTCTTTTTATCAGAAAAAGCACAGCAGATATGTTCATTTTCTATATTATCCTTTGTCAATGTTATAAAATCCATTTTTTTCTCCTTTCTATGATATAGATTTGTTCAATTCAAGTATTTCTTCTAGTTTTTAAGATTTTCACAATTTTGATATAATAATTGTATCAAATGTAACTTGACAACTGTGTGTCATATATTAAAATATACTAGAAAAGTAGGTGTACTAAATTATAGATAATTATTGTATTGCTTTCAAATATTTAGGTGCATTTTAAGGCTTTGTATATCTAAAAGATGAAATAAATAAAATGTTTTCTATTGATTTATCAGAAAATATTGAAAAAAGAAAGAAATGATGTTATAAAGATTAAAAGAGAAGAATTAGGGGGATGGAAAAATGAGGCTGGCTCAGATTAAAGAGTTGTTAAATGCAAGTTTTCTCACGGATATTGATTGTGATGATGTAGAGTTTAAAAAAATATTTGCATGTGATTTAATGAGTGATGTTTTAGCGCTTGTTGATGAGGATGTTATTTTAGTTACTGGGTTGATTAATATTCAAACTATAAGAACTGCGGAAATGAAAGATATCAAATGTGTGATATTTGTTAGAGGTAAAGAGCCTGCAAATGATGTAGTGAAATTAGCTCGTGATAAGGAGATTATACTTTTAAAAACTACTTTAACGCTTTTTGAATCCTGTGGTACCTTATATAATGCCGGAATGAAAGGGATAGATTTATATGAGTAAATTAGAACTCTTGTCTTATGAGTTTGAGGTTACTGCTGGAGACTTCATAAGAGGAGGAGAAAGTGCAAGTCAGATTAAAAATGTAATGCAGCAGTTAGGAGTAGACAGCAAGATAGTTAAGAAAATATGTGTTGCCTGTTATGAAGCTGAGATGAATATGGTTATTCATTCTTTAGGTGGAAAGATTAAAGCAACTATATTTAAAGATTCTATAGAAATGAAGTTTATAGATGTAGGTCCTGGAATTGAAGATATTGAATTAGCAATGAAAGAGGGATACTCTACGGCGTCAGATGATGCAAGGAATATGGGATTTGGTGCTGGAATGGGATTACCAAACATAAAGAGAAACAGTGATGAATTTGAAATAGAGTCGTGTAAAGGAAAAGGGACAGAGATAAAGTTAGTAATATACCTATAAAAATCTTTATGTAATATACTAAAATACTATTTTAAGGTGGTTGGTTATGAATAAAGTTTTCAGGGGAATTAAACTAAACGAGGTGAAATGTAGAGGTTGCACTCAATGTATGAATAAGTGTCCTATGGCAGCCATTAGGCTAAAAAATGGAAAAGCAGTTATATATGAAGATAAATGTATAGATTGTGGTAGATGTATAGAATCGTGTATTTATAATGCATATGAGGGAAAAAGAGATACCATTGAGGATATAAAAAAATTTAAGGTAAAAATTGCAGTACCTACTGTTGCGGTATTTTCACAGTTTGGTGATTATATTAATCCTACAGTAATAAAAAATGCAATCAAATCTCTTGGCTTTGATGATGTCTTTGACACAACATATGCTTGTGATATTGCATCAGAGATTATGAAAAAGGAGATTAAAAAAGTAAATAAACCAGCAATTGGTATTTCATGTCCTAGTGTAGAAAAGTTAATTAAAACTTCTTTTCCAGGACTTCAAGAGAATATTGTAAGGGTTATAACGCCTATAGAAATAAGTGCTTCATTAATAAGAGATGAATATGTTAAAAAAGGATATGCTATTGAGGAAATCGGGGTTTTTCATATATCAACATGTGTTGCATGGAAAGCAATGATTGATATGCACAAAAATGAAAGTAAAACAAGAATTGATGGAATCATACCATTGAGTGATATTTATCTCAATCTTCTTAATAATATAAAGAAGAATAATCAAGAGGGGGAAACATGTGACCTATCGTATACTGGTCTTTCATGGTCTTATCCAGGTGGGTTAAGCAAGTCAATGAATCTGATTGATTATATAACTGTAGATGGGATAGAGAATGTTAAGGATGTTTTTGAAGATTTAATGAAAGGGAAGCTTAAGGGAGTTGAATTTATTGAAGGACATGCATGTTCAGGTGGATGTCTAGGTGGAAATTTCCTTATTGAAAATGCTTATAATGCAAAAAGAATAACAAAAAAATATTACGATGAAATTAATTCCACATATGGAGTTGAAGATATAAGTGATCAATATAGAAATGAATTTGTGAAAAGTCTTAGATATATTAAGAGTAATGAAAAATTAGCAGAGGATTTTCTTGGTGCTGTGAAAAAAATGAAAGAAATGAATGAGATAATAAACAATTTACCAGGAACAGATTGTGGTTTATGTGGTTCTCCTACATGTAAAGCTTTTGCTGAGGATGTAGTTAGGGGACTTGCAAATATAGAAGAGTGCACAATGAGTAAGTAGAGGAGTGGGTTAAGTGTTAGTTAAAGATTTATTTGAATTTGAAGAGTTTACATTATTAACAGATGGTAAAGGAGGAGACAAATCTATTGAAGGTGTTTATATAAATGATCTTCTTAGTTATGTAATGTCACATAGTAAGGAAAATGATTTATGGGTAACAGTACAGATTCATCCTAATATAGTAGCAGTTGCGGAACTAATAGGTATATCGGTTATTGTTATTCCAGAAGGTATAGAAGTTGAAGAAGTAACTATAGAAAAAGCTAAAGAAAAAGGGATTGATATTTTATCAACTGAGTTAGATGCATATAATATATGCAAGCTTATGATGAAAGAAGGAATTTAAATGGAGATTTTCGTTGACCTTCATATACATTCAGATCTATCACCATGTGGTGATGAGCTAATGACACCTTCTAACATATTAAATATGGCATACTTAAAGGGGTTAGATGCAATTGCCATAACAGATCATAATATTGGAATGAACATTGAGGCTGCGTGGAATCTATCAAAAGAGAGAGGGATAATATTGATTCCTGGTATGGAACTCCAAACCAAAGAAGAGTTTCACTCTATTTGTCTTTTTAGAGATATGGAATCTTTTAATAAGTTTCAGGAGTTTGTTTTATCTAGATTGCCTAAAATAAAGAATAATGCAGAGGTGTTTGGAAGACAGCATTTATATAATAATGATGATGAAATTGTTGGAGAGTATCCCCTAATGTTGTTGAACTCGGTGAATGTTTCTATTGACGAAGCATTCATGGAGGTTGAGAGTCTAGGTGGAGTTTTAATACCTGCACATGTAGATAGAGATTGTTATAGCATTATCAATTCTTTGGGGTTTATACCAGAAACTCTTGATATAAAAACTATTGAAGTTGCAAATTTGGATAAATTTAACAAAACAATCAAATTATTTATTAACAAAGAATATAATGTCATTCAATCATCTGATGCACATAAATTGGAAGATATCTTTGAAAGGAAATTCAAGATAGAGGTTTGTGAGAGGAGTTTAAATGGTATAATTGACAGTTTAAAAGGTATAACAAACAATGTAAAAGTGGGAGAGTGACGACATTTATCGAAAATAGTCAAATTAAACAAAGATAAATGACAAATGAGAGGTTTTTTTAGCCAAATTGTAAAAAAACAACAAAATTCTATAGGAAATAAATATTTTTTATTAAAAATACTTTATTCATTATTAAAAATATGCTAAACTTTTAACAGTAGGCTATTGTCTAAAATTTATCAATTTAATGTGCTAAAAGTTTAACAAAAAGGCTTTTGTCTAAAATTTATCTTAGCATAAATTAATTAAAGAAGGAGAGATGAGGGTGTCAGGATGTAATTGTAACTGTGGATGCGGAGCTAATAATGCTGCTAACACAGAGATGATTGAAAAAGCAAGAAAAATCATTGATTCTAAGAAAAACATGGTTGGTCCATTAATTCCAGTGTTACACGGAATTCAAGATGAGTTTGGATACTTACCAGAAGAAATTCTAAAAATAGTATCTACTGAGTTAAATGTATCATTAAGCGAAATATATGGAGTTGCTACTTTTTATTCATTCTTCTCATTAGAGCCAAAGGGTGAATACGTAATTAGAGTATGTATTGGTACTGCTTGTTATGTAAAGGGTGCTCAAAAGATATTGGACAAACTTTCAGAGGAGTTAGATGTTGAAGTTGGTAAGACTTCTGAAGATGGAAAGTTCACTTTAGAAGGTTGTAGATGTATTGGTGCATGTGGACTTGCTCCAGTATTAACAGTAAATGAAAAAGTATATGGTCGTCTTGAACTTAAAGATGTAGACGATATCATAAAAGAATATAAATAATTCGGTTTAGTAAAAATAGAGTAGTTTTGGAGGTGCCTTATGAAATCACTTAAGGAATTAGAAGAAATCAGAAAAAAAACCTTTGGTAATGTTAATCAAAGAAGAGATAGAGAAACTACTAGAATAGTTGTAGGTATGGCTACTTGTGGTATAGCAGCAGGTGCTAGACCAGTTTTATTAGCAATTATGGACGAGATTGAAAAATTAGGTCTTGACAACGTTACTGTTGCTCAAACTGGTTGTATTGGTGCATGTAAATTAGAGCCTATCGTTGAAGTAATTATGCCTGGTAAAGAGAAAATTACTTATGTTGAAATGACAGATGAAAAAGCTAGACGTGTAGTAAAAGAGCATATTAAAGATGGAAACATTGTTAGCGAATATAAAGTTCAAGATTTATAGCATATAGGAGGGGTTAGTATGGCGTTTTATCGTTCTCAGGTGCTAGTTTGTGGAGGTACTGGATGTACTTCATCAGGGTGTGGTCAAATTGTTGAAGCTCTACAAGCAGAAATGAAAAAGCACAACGTCGAAAATGAGATAGAATTAGTTAAAACAGGTTGTTTTGGTCTTTGTGAATTAGGACCAATCGTTATAGTATATCCAGAAGGTTCGTTCTACAGTCAAGTTAAGGCTGAAGATGTACCAGAAATAGTTGAAGAACATTTAGTTAAAGGTAGAGTAGTAGAGAGATTACTTTATACTGAAACTGTAACGGAAGATGGAATCAAGTCATTAAACGATACTGGTTTCTATAAGAAGCAAATGAGAGTTGCTTTAAGAAACTGTGGTGTTATTAACCCAGAAAACATAGATGAATATCTTGCATTAGATGGATATAAAGCTTTAGAAAAAGTTTTATTACACATGACTAGAGAAGAAGTAATCGATACTATGAAAGCTTCTGGTTTAAGAGGAAGAGGAGGCGGAGGTTTCCCAACTGGTCTTAAGTGGGAATTTGCTGCTAAACAAACTAATCCTGTTAAATACATGCTTTGTAATGCAGATGAAGGAGATCCAGGTGCGTTCATGGATAGATCTATCCTAGAAGGTGACCCTCATTCATTAATTGAAGCTATGGCTATTGGTGGATATGCTGTTGGAGCTAATCAAGGATACATATATGTAAGAGCCGAGTATCCTATAGCTGTTGATAGATTAGAGGTTGCTATTAAGCAAGCTAGAGAATACGGACTTTTAGGTAAGAATATATTTGAATCAGGATTTGACTTTGATTTAGAAGTTAGACTTGGTGCAGGTGCATTCGTTTGTGGTGAGGAAACTGCTTTAATTAACTCAATTGAAGGTAAAAGAGGTATGCCAAATCCTAAGCCGCCATTCCCAGCTGTAAGTGGTTTATGGGAAAAACCATCTATTATTAACAACGTTGAAACTTATGCTAACATTCCAGTTATCATCAATAAAGGTGCTGAATGGTTCAAGAGTATAGGTTCAGAAAACAATGCAGGAACAAAAGTATTCGCTCTTGGTGGAAACATTGTTAACACTGGTCTTGTTGAAATACCAATGGGAACTACTTTAAGAGAAGTTATATTCGAAATCGGTGGAGGAATTCCAAAAGGTAAGAAGTTTAAAGCTGTTCAAACTGGTGGACCATCAGGTGGAGCTTTAACTGAAGAGCATCTTGATACTCCAATCGACTACGATAACCTAATTAAACTTGGTTCAATGATGGGATCAGGTGGAATGATCGTTATGGACGAAGATACTTGTATGGTTGACGTTGCTAAGTTCTTCTTAGACTTTACTGTTGAAGAATCATGTGGTAAGTGTACTCCATGTAGAGTAGGTACTAAGAGATTACTTGAGATCTTAGAGAAGATTACTGAAGGTAAAGGTACAATGGAAGATCTTCTGAAGTTAGAGAAGTTAGGTAAGCAAATTAAAGCTACTTCTTTATGTGGTCTTGGTCAGACTGCTCCTAACCCAATCTTATCTACATTAGAGAACTTCAGACACGAGTATGAAGCTCACGTTATAGATAAGAGTTGTCCTGCTGGAATCTGTAAAGAATTATTAAAATACACAATCATTGAAGAGCCATGTAAGAAGTGTGGATTATGTCAAAGAGCGTGTCCAGTTGGAGCTATCGAAGGTAAGGTTAGAGAGAACTTCACAATCATTCAAGATAAGTGTATTAAGTGTGGAGCTTGTGTAGATAAGTGTCCATTTAACGCTATCGAAAGAAAATAGATGGAAAAGGGAGTGAGAAGGTAATGGAAATGGTATCATTGACTATTGATGGAATTAAAGTTGAAGTAGAAAAAGGTACTACGGTATTAGAAGCCGCTAAAAAAGTTGGAATTAAGATACCTACTCTTTGTTACTTTAAAGATATAAATAAACCTTCAAGCTGTAGAGTATGTGTTGTAGAAGTTGGTCCAAGACTTCTAGCATCATGTTCTTTAGAAGCTACTGAGGGAATGGACGTTAAGACTAACACTAGAAAGGTTAGAGAAGCTAGAAAAACTGTAATTCAGTTAACTCTATCTAACCACAAGAGAGAGTGTTTATCTTGTTCAAGAAATGGTAACTGTGAGCTTCAGACATTAGCTGAAGAGTATAATATAAGAGACGTAGAATATGAGGGAGAAATCGCTCCAAGTGATATCGATGATTTATCTTGTTCTATAGTAAGAGATAACGAGAAGTGTGTTGCTTGTGGAAGATGTATCTCTGTATGTTCTAACGTTCAAACTGTAAGTGCAATTGGTTGGTCTCAAAGAGGATTTGATACAAGAGTAACAGCTCCATATGGAAGAGCACTAAGTGAAACTAACTGTGTTAACTGTGGACAATGTATCATGGTTTGTCCAGTTGCAGCTTTACAAGAAAAAGAAAACATCCAAGATGTTTGGAATGCAATAGATGACGAGAACAAAGTTGTTGTTGTTCAAACAGCTCCTGCAGTTAGAGTTGGACTTGGTGAAGAGTTTGACCTAAGTGTTGGTGAGAGAGTAACTGGTAAAATGGTTGCTGCTCTAAGAAGATTAGGATTCGATAAAGTATTTGATACTGATTTCGCTGCGGACCTTACAATCATGGAAGAGGGAACAGAGTTATTAACAAGAGTATCAAAAGGTGAAAAATTACCATTAATGACTTCTTGTTGTCCAGGATGGATTAAGTTCGTTGAGCATAACTATCCAGAAATGCTAGAGAATTTATCAACTTGTAAATCTCCACAGCAAATGATGGGTGCTGTTATCAAGTCTTATTTCGCTAAAGAAATGGGAATTGATGCTAAGAATATCTACGTTGTTTCTGTTATGCCTTGTGTAGCTAAGAAGTTCGAAGGTGACAGAGAAGAATTATCTAATGAAGGATTACAAGATGTAGATGCAGTTCTTACAACAAGAGAATTAGCTCAGATGATTAAAGAGATGGGTGTAGACTTTGCTAATTTAGCAGAAGAAGATTTCGATCACCCACTTGGAGAGTCTACTGGTGCTGGTGTTATCTTCGGTGCTACTGGTGGAGTTGCTGAAGCAGCTTTAAGAACAGTATACGAAGTTCTTGCTGAGAAAGAATTAGATCAAATTGAGTATGAAGCAGTTAGAGGAATTGAGGGAGTTAAAGAAGCAGCTCTTGAACTTCCAAATGGTCAAACATTAAACGCTGTAATCGCTCATGGATTAGCAAATGCTAGAAAAGTTATTGAGTCAATAAAGAGCGGAGAGAAGTCTTATGACTTCATCGAAGTAATGGCTTGTCCTGGTGGATGCGTAAACGGTGGTGGTCAACCAATCGTTAAAGCACAATTAAGAGATGAGGTTGATGCTAAGGTTGCTAGAGCAAAAGGATTATATTCTGAAGATAAAGCTCTTCCAATCAGAAAATCACATAAGAATGAAGCTGTTCAAAAGCTTTACAAAGATTTCTTAGGTGAGCCAAATGGTCATTTAGCACACGAATTACTACACACTCACTACGTTAAGAGAGATAAGTTTTAATATTTAATTATACAAGAAAAGTCTCAGAGGTAACTCTGGGGCTTTTTTTTATGGAAAACTTTCAAAAGAAATGGACAGTTGAAAGTGGACAACGGACAACGTAGGATATTTTTCTTCGAGAAATTATAATTATATTGTCATTAAACAATACAGGGGTAACTCGTTTCATTATTAATGAAACATTGCATTTTAGAAACAATATAAAGAGATAAAATCATAAATTACATAAGATCAGTTAATAAATATATAATATATTTTAAGGAGTGATAATTATGAGAAAAATATTATTATTCATAATTCTAATTTTTAATATTACTTGTAACAATATATATGGTCATACAACTAAAGAAATTGAAGAAAAAAAATAGTTAAAATTTATATAGTTGCACTGGACTCATTTGTACCTGAAAAAGGATTTTTAACTACTATTAATTATTTTGCAATTGATATGAAAAGTTCAGTTTTTAACAGTATTTCTGAAGAAGGAAAACAAGAAATATTAGATTACTTTGAAAATAAGTATAACGTGGAAGTTAAGAATGCATCTTTTGATATGTTAAAAGAAGAAGGATTAACACAGAGTATATTGGACCATTTGAAAGTTGATGGCAAAGAAGGTGTTCTTTTAATGATAAAAGATGTGAGTTTCAACTCTGAGAATGAAGTTGTTATAAATGGATTATGGTACATGAATGGATTAAGAGCAATGTATTTTAAAAGTGCAATAGTATTAAAAAATGGAGAATGGATATTAAAAGAAAAAATTATGACTGGGATTAGTTAATATAAAACTGAAATAGCTCTCTTTTTTAAATGAATGTTGAAAAATATATATCATTCCTAATGGAATAATAAGGAATATAATACGGAAAAAGTTTTCAACTTTCCACTCTCAACTTCTTTTAAGGTGTATTCTTCTACTAGGTTTACTTATGGATAGTTGTCGTTTCTTACATAACAACATATATTGAGTAGCTCCTTGGAATCCAATATCTAAAACTCTCTTTTTAAGATCTTCAGCTGTTGAACAGATTTCTTCGTATGCTTCATAATCTTTAATCTTACTACGAATGTTATTAAGTATAGAATAATTTTATAATTAGGGAAGTAAAGGTGAATTAGTACATTTATATAAGTAATGGAAATAATAATGATGATGATTGTCAAAAGTATTTTTTTCAAATAAAGATAAAGATAATGATAATATTTAAGAGCTATATAAAATATTTATAGCTAATTCATAGAGTATTTTGTTTAAAGTTGGAGAAATAAAATATCAATCAACATATGTAAAAAAAAAATTGACATATATTGTGTAAAAATGTTAAAATTTAATTATTATTAAATATAATGTAAAAATTTATTCGATGATTCAACATAAATAAATTCTTATATTAAAGGTATTATTTGATGTTTGCAATTAAATATTCTTTTATCATGTATTACAAAAAAAGTTTGACATATTATGTTTTTTAATATTCATAGAAATATATGTATATTTTAATGTCAAAATTAAATCAAAAAAAGAGGAATATCATTTTAATAAGGGGGTAAGTATGGGGAGTAATAATTTAAGAAAAGATAATGTTAAGGATATTATGGGATTATCTGATACACAAAAAGGCATTCTTTTTTATTATATTAAGGACGAGGAAACTAGTGAATATCAGGAAGAGATTAGTTTTATTATTCAAGGAAAAATTGATATAAATATTTTGAAAAAAACTTGGGAAGATTTGTTAGATAACAATGAAATGTTACGTACCGTTTTTAGGTGGAAGAAATTAGATAAGCCAGTGCAAATTGTGTTAAAGAATTACAAAGTTTCTATAGAAAGTTATGATATATCAAATTTTGAAGATGTTGATAAAAAAAATAAATTATCAGAAATCTCAGAGAAAATAAAAGGAGAAAGAATCAACATAGAAGAAGAGTGTGTAAAATTCTATATTTGTAAATTGAGTGAAGAAAAAGCACAATGTTTTTTAAAAATCCATCACATAGTATATGATGGGTGGAGTAACGGAATACTAATAAAAGAGTTTATTCAAGTATATAATTCTTTATTAAATGGTGAGAAAGTAAAATACAACAAAAAAGCTACCTATAAAGAATTTTTAAATTGGAATAAAAATAGAGATATTAATAAAGAGAAAGAATATTGGGAGAAATATTTAGAAAATTACGAAAATATGAATTCTACTTTTTATGTAAATTATAATGATCACAAACTTAACTCTAACAGAGAATATGTATATTCAATAGATAATCAAGTTAAAAACAAAATTAAAAATTTTGCTAAGAAAAACAGAGTATCAATATCTACTGTATTATATACAGCATGGGGAATTTTACAACAGAAGTATGATTCAAAGAAGGACATTATTTTTGGAGTAACTTTATCAGGAAGACCGCATCATATTAAAAACATTGAAAATACTGTAGGTTTATTTATTAATACAGTTCCTTTGAGAGTTAAGGCTTATAAAGATGAAAAAATTACTACAGTACTAAGAAAATTGGATCTTGACTTAAGAAATCATGAAGAGTTTCAGTATTCATCTTTAGTTGATATACAATCAAAATATAGTACAGAAAATAAACAATTATTTGATAATTTGGTTGTGATAGAGAATTATCCTTTAGATACTCAAGTAGATGAAAACAGTAAAATAAATATTGTAGATTATAGTATTGAAGAAAAGACAAACTATAACTTAGCAGTACAAATATCTATTTTTAATGAGTATAATGTGAAAATTTCATATAATAATAGTTTCTACTCTGTGTTCGTTGAAAATCTAGTAAAAAACTTTGAATATGTAATTATACAAATTGTAGATAAAATGAATATTAATGTGTCAGATATAGAATTAATTACAGAGGAACAAAAGAAGCAAATACTTTATGATTTTAATGATACAAAAGCAGAGTACCCTAATGATAAAACTATACCTGAATTATTTGAACAGCAAGTTGAGAAAACACCAAACAATGTTGCAGTTGTATTTGGGGATAAACATTTAACATATAAAGAACTAAATGAAAAATCAAATCAATTAGCTAAAGTGCTAAGGGAAAAAGAAGTCCGACCGGATACAATAGTAGGAATAATGGTAGACAAGTCATTAGAAATGATAATAGGAATTTTAGGGATTTTAAAGGCAGGAGGAGCATATTTACCTATAGATCATGAATATCCAAGAGAGAGAAAAGAATACATGCTTCATGATAGTGAAAGTAAAATATTATTAAGTAAAACAAATTTGATAGATGACATAGAGTTTAGTGGAAGAATTATTGATTTATTAAATGAAGAGATATTTCATAAGGATTCAAGTAACTTGAAAAAAATAAATAAGTCTAGCAATCTAGCTTATGTAATTTATACTTCAGGGACAACTGGAAAACCCAAAGGTGTAATGATAGAGCATAAATCATTAATAAACTTATGTAAAAATCATAATACTAAGTTTGAGGTAAGTGAAAAGGATAGAAGTACAGTATATTCTAGTTTTTCATTTGATGCATGTGTTTGGGAAACATGGCCATATCTTATAAAAGGTGCTCAAATTCATATTATTGATAATGAACTAAGATTCAATGTAGATAAGTTAAGTAAATATTATAATGAAAAAAATATTACAATAAGTTTCTTGCCAACACAAATTTGTGAAGATTTTATAAATATCAAAACAGGTTCTTTAAGATTCCTATTAACTGGAGGAGATAAACTAAATTATTTTAAAAGCAATGAATATCAATTAGTTAATAATTATGGACCGACAGAAGCCACAGTTGTAACAACTAGTTATTTTGTAGATGAAGTAGTTAACAATATACCAATAGGTAAACCAGTAAATAATTCAAAAGTATACATTATAAATACAGAGCATAAGCTTCTGCCAGTAGGTGTTACGGGAGAGCTGTGTATAGCAGGAGAGGTATTAGCAAGAGGATACTTAAATAAACCAGAGTTAACAGAACAAAAATTTATTAAAAATCCTTTTGAAAATGGTCAAAGAATGTATAAAACAGGTGATTTGGCAAGATGGTTACCAGATGGAAATATTGAATTTTTGGGAAGAAAAGATAAGCAAGTAAAAATAAGAGGATTTAGGATTGAACTAGCAGAAATAGAGAGCAGGTTAGTGCAATTTAGAGATATAAGAGATGCGATTGTTATTTCAAGGGAGAAGGAAGGAAAGGATAAATATTTATGCGCTTATCTAGTATCTAATGAAATAATTGATAATACTAAAATAAGAGACTATCTGAAAGAAAGTTTACCTGAGTATATGATACCTTCATTCTTTGTAAATATTGATAATATTCCTTTAACCATTAATGGTAAAGTAGATAAAAAAGCACTACCAGAACCAAACATAAATGAGCTTATAATTTCAAAATATGAAGCTCCGAGGAATAAAGTAGAAAAAATATTAGTTAGTATCTGGTGTGATGTATTGGAAATAAAGAAAGTTGGAATTAATGATAATTTCTTTGATATAGGGGGACATTCATTAAAGGCCACAACAGTTATAAGCAAAATTCATAAAAAATTAGATATAGAAGTGCCCCTAAATGTTCTGTTTATGAAACCAACAATTAAAGAAATAAGTAACTATATTCAAAAGAGTAATGAAAAGAAATATGAGAATATAAAAAAACTTAAAGAAAAAGAATACTATGAGATATCAGCAGCACAGAAAAGAATATATACAATTCAACAGTTTGATAATGAAAGTATTGCGTATAATATGCCTGTGGTTTATGAATTAGCAGGAAAAATTGATAGAGAAAAAATTCAAGATACCTTTAGAAAATTAGTTAACAGACATGAATCTTTAAGAACTTATTTTGAAATAATTGAAGGTGAAATAGTACAAAAAATTGATTGTAAAAATGAACTCAAAATTACAAGTAACATAAAAGCCACTGTTGAAATAGAAAACTATATAAATAAGTTTATTAGACCATTTAATTTAGAAAATTCTCCATTATTTAGAGTTGAGATTTTAGAGAGTAATGATAAAAATTTCTTACTAATAGATATGCACCACATAATCTCAGATGGAGTATCAATGAGCATATTAATTAAAGAATTTATTGCTTTATATAACGGAGAAGAATTAGAACCATTAAGAATTCAATACAAAGATTTTGCTGAATGGCAGAATATATTCTTAAAATCAGAAGAGATGAAAAAGCAAGAAGAATATTGGATAAATAGATTTAATGATGAAATACCAATATTGAATATGCCTACTGATTATGAAAGACCTGTAATACAAAGTTTTGAGGGAGCTAACTTAAAGTTTTCCATAGATGAAAAAACTACTGAGGCATTAAGAAATATTGCAAAAGAATGTGAAAGTACAATGCATATGATTTTACTGTCAGCATTCAATATTCTATTATCAAAATATAGTGGACAAGATGATATAGTAATAGGAACTCCAATTGCAGGAAGAGCACATTCAGATCTTGAGAATATAACAGGAATGTTTGTAAATACTTTACCTTTAAGAAATAATCCAAATGGAGATAAATCATATATGGAGTTCTTAAAAGAAGTAAAATACAATTCAATTAAAGCATATGAAAATCAAAGTTATCAACTTGAAGAATTAATAGAAAAATTAAAAGTACGAAGAGACACAAGTAGAAATCCAATCTTTGATGTGACTTTTAATTTAACTAATATAAAATTTGAAAGATATATAGAAGTAAATGAACTGATACTTAAACAATGTTCTATAGATAATAAAGTAGCAAAATTTGATTTAACATTAACTGCAATAGAAAATGAAAAGAATATTGAGTTTAACTTTGAGTATTGTACAAAGTTATTTAAAGAAGAAACCCTTAATAGAATGAGTAAACATTATAAAAAAATACTAAATGATGTTTGTGAAAGTATTGAGATTAAGCTTTCAGAAATTGATATTATCACTGAAAAAGAGAAGAATCAAATATTATATGAGTTTAATAATACGAAGGCAGAATATACTGAAAATAAAACAATACATGAATTATTTGAAGAACAAGTTGAAAAGACTCCTGATAATCCTGCATTGGTGTTTGAAGATATACATTTAACCTACAAAGAGTTAAATGAAAAAGCAAATCAACTTGCTAGAGTAATAAGAAAAAAAGGTGTACAACCCGAAAATATAATTGGAATAATGGTTGAAAGATCAATTGAGATGATTGTTAGCATTCTTGGTGTATTAAAATCAGGTGGAGCATATCTGCCAATTGACCCTGCTTCGCCTATAGAAAGAATAGAATATATGCTTAGAGATAGTGATTGTAAGCTGTTATTAACAAAAAAACAATTTTCGAAGAGTATAGATTTTCAAGGGGATGTATTACAAGTATCAAACAATGAGATATATAAAGGAGATACAAGTAATTTAGCAAGAAATAATAATTGTGAGAATTTAGCCTATATTATATATACATCTGGAACAACTGGAAATCCAAAAGGAGTACTTATTGAGCAGAAAAATATAAGGAATACTTTGTTATGGAGAAAAGAATATTATAAATTTGATAGCCATGACTCTATTTTACAAATTCCATCTTTTAGTTTTGACAGCTCTGTTGAAGACATTATGACACCATTAATATCTGGATCAAAGCTAGTATTAATTAATCAAGAAAAGAGATTGGATATAGAGTATTTAAAAAGAATTATAATAAGGAATAATGTATCAAACTTTCTTATTACACCAGCATTTTATAGTACATTATTAGATGAATGTTTAAATGAAGTAACTTCATTAAGAAAGATTACAGTTGCGGGAGAAAGTATTCATGAAGATGTTGTAACAAAACATTTTGAAACTTTAAGTAATACAAAACTTTATAATGAATATGGACCAACAGAAAATAGTGTATGTTCTACTATATATGAATTCCATGGATATAGTAATAAAGTCTTAATAGGAAAGCCAATATCAAATACAAAGGTTTTAATATTGGATTCTAAAAATAAATTTGTTCCCATTGGGATTCCAGGTGAATTATGCGTCTCAGGGGAAGGGGTAGCGAGAGGATATCTTAATAGACCTGAATTAACAAATAAAAAATTTATTGAAAACCAATATGAAAAAGGAAAGAAATTATATAAAACTGGAGACTTAGCAAGATGGTTGCCAGATGGTAATATTGAATTTTTAGGTAGGATTGACAATCAAGTTAAAATAAGAGGATTTAGAATAGAACTTGGAGAGATAGAAAATAGAATATTAAGTCATCAAAATAGTAAAGAAGCTGTAGTTTTAGTAAAGGAGAATGAGAAAAAAGAAAAATATTTATGTGCTTATGTGGTAGTTGAAAACAATGTAGAGAGTTTGGAATTGAGAAAATTCTTGAAAGACAGTTTACCAGACTATATGATTCCATCTAAGTTTGTATATTTAGATAAACTTCCATTAACGACAAATGGGAAAATTAATAGAAAAGCTTTGCCAGAACCTAATATAAATGAAACTACTGCAATAAAATATGAGGCACCAAGAAACATGATAGAAGAAAAGTTAGTTAAAATATGGTCTGAGGTATTAAATGTAAAAAGAATTGGAATAAGTGACAACTTTTTTGACCTTGGAGGACATTCACTAAAAGCAACTCTTCTTGTTAGTAGGATTCATAAACAATTAAACATGGAAGTTTCATTACAGGAACTATTTAAGTATCCAACAATAAAAGAGATAAGTCATTATTTAGATAATAAAAAACTAGAATCATTTGAAAGTATAGGTAAAGTAGAAGAAAAGGAGTTTTACCAAGTATCATCTCCACAAAAAAGGTTATATACTATTAATCAATTTGACAAAGATAGTATTGCATATAATATGCCATCTTTGTTTGAGTTACAGGGGAATATAGATAAAACTAAAATTGAAAATACATTTACAAAACTTGTTGAAAGACATGAAATATTAAGAACCAATTTTAAATCAGTAGATGATGAAATAGTGCAGAGGATAAGCAATAAAATAGTTTTTAAACTGATAGTTAAAAAAGTTCATGTTGATAAATTGGAGAATATAATAAAAGATTTTATAAAACCTTTTGATTTAGAAAATGGACCACTGTTTAGAATTGAGTTTGTAGAAAATAAAGAAAAGACATATTTATTAATAGATATGCATCACATAATATCTGATGGAATATCAATGAGTATATTAATAAAAGAGTTTGCTGCATTATATAATGGAGCAAAATTAAAACCTTTAAAAATTCAGTACAAAGATTTTTCGGAATGGCACAACAAATTTCTGAAATCGGACAAAATGAAAAAGGAAGAGGAATATTGGACAAGCAGTTTCAGTGACGAAATACCAATATTAAATCTTCCAACTGATTATGAGAGACCTGCAATGAAGAATTTTGAAGGAAATACTTTAAACTTTAGTCTTGATGAAAAATTAAAAAATAGTTTAAAAAGTATTGCAAAGAAAAGTGATAGTACAATGCATATGGTATTAATTTCTGCAGTGTATATTCTTTTATCAAAATACAGTGGGCAAGAAGATATAGTTATAGGAACACCAACATCAGGAAGAAATCATGCAGACACTCAAAACATTATGGGAATGTTTGTTAATACGTTAGCATTGAGAAATTATCCAAGTGGACAAAAGACATTTATTGAATTTTTAAAAGATGTAAAGGAAAATTCACTAAAGGCATATGAAAATCAAAATTATCAATACGAAGACTTAATTGACAGATTAATAGTTAGGAGAGATCCAAGCAGAAACCCTTTATTTGATGTAATGTTCAATATGGCTAATATTGATTATGGTTTAGAAACAGATATCAGTGGTCTTATTCTCAAACAAGAACTTATTAAGAATAATATATCAAAATTTGACTTAACCTTTACAGCTACAGAATATGATAAGTCCATTGACATAAGTTTGGAATATTGTACAAAATTATTTAAAAAGGAAACTATTAAGAGAATTGGAGAACATTACATAGTAATATTAAATAGCATATGTAAAGATTGTGAAGTGAAAATTTCTGAAATATCTATCTTATCTGAAAAAGAAGAGAATAAAATATTTTTTGATTTCAATAATACAATAAAAGATTATCCTGATGATAAGACACTACCTGAATTATTTGAAGAACAAGTAAAAAAGACACCAGATAAAATCGCAGTGGTATTTGAAGAAAATCAAATAACATATAAGGAGTTAAATGAAAAATCAAATCAATTAGCAAGAACATTGAGAAAAAATGGTATAAAACCAGATAATATAATAGGAATAATGGTAGAAAGATCATTAGAAATGATAACTGGTGTAATTGGAATATTAAAATCTGGAGGGGCATACTTACCTATAGATCCAAAGACTCCAAAAGACAGAGTAGGGTATATTCTTAAAGATAGTGAATGTAATATATTATTGACTACAAATGAGCATTTGACAAGTGTATCATTTAAAGGCGAAGTATTAGATATAAGAAATAAAAAAATCTATGAAGAATCAAAACATAATTTAGAAAAAAATAATAATTGTAATAATCTGGCATATGTGATTTATACTTCAGGAACATCTGGTAATCCTAAAGGTGTATTGATTGAGCACAAAAGTATAATTAATACATTATTTTGGAGAAGAAAATACTATGGATTTGATGAAAATGATGTCACTTTGCAAATGCCTTCCTTTAGTTTTGATAGTTCAGTACAAGATATAATGACTCCTTTAATTACAGGATCCAAATTAGTTGTAATGAATCAAGATAGAATATTAGATACAGATTACTTAAAGCATATAATAATTAGCAACAAAGTAACAAACTTTCTTATTACACCTGCATTTTACAAAACAATGTTAGAGGAATGTTTAAAAGATACTACTACGTTAACAAGAATAACTGTAGGCGGAGAAAGTATACATGAAGAGGTTGTGAGGAAACATTTTGAGATATTTAGTAATACAAGATTATTTAATGAGTATGGTCCTACAGAAAATAGTGTATGCACAACTATTTATGAAATCATAAGTGAGAAGAATAAGATTTTAATTGGAACACCGATTGCAAATACAAAAGTATTTATCTTAGACTCAAAAAATAAGATGCTTCCAATAGGTGTTCAAGGCGAGTTATGCATAACAGGTGATGGATTAGCAAGAGGCTACTTAAATAGACAGGAGTTAACAGATAAAAAATTTATACAAAGTCCATTTGAACAAGGAAGGAGAATGTATAAAACTGGAGATTTAGCAAGGTGGCTGCCAGATGGGAATATTGAGTTTTTAGGAAGAATAGATAATCAAGTAAAAATAAGAGGTTTTAGAATAGAGCTAGGTGAGATAGAAAATAGATTATTAACTCATGAAAAAATTAACGAAGCTGTAGTAATGTTAAAAAATAATAATAGTGAAAAGTATCTATGTGCTTATATAGTTTGTGAGGATGAAATTGAAAATTCTAATATAATTGATTATCTAAAACAGAGTTTACCAGAATATATGGTACCTCTATATTATGTACATTTAGATAAAATCCCATTGACCGAAAATGGTAAAATTAACAGAAGAGTTTTACCAGAACCAAATATAAATGAGGCTGCTTTTACTGAGTTTGAATCACCTAGAAATCATATAGAAGAGATGTTAGTTGAAATATGGAGTGAAGTATTAGGAGTAAATAAAATAAGTATAAATGATAACTTCTTCGATTTGGGCGGACACTCCTTAAAAGCTACATCAGTAAAGAATAAAATTCATAAAAAGTTACAGGTTGAAGTACCATTAAAGGAATTCTTTAAGAGAGTAACTATAAAAGAAATAAGTAACTTTGTTGAAAATAGTACTCATAATTCATATATAAATATTCCGAAAGTAATGGAAAAAGAACACTTCAAAGTATCTTCAGCTCAAAAAAGGTTGTTTACTCTTTATCAATTAGATAAAGACAGTACAGCATATAATATGCCTGCTTTATACGAGTTAGATGGTGATATAAACAAAGAAAAAATTGAAAATGTATTTAATAAATTATTTGAAAGGCATGAATCATTAAGAACATATTTTGAGACTATTAATGGTGAAATAGTTCAGAAGATAGATAAGAAAAATGAGTTTAAACTGGATGACATAAAAGAAAATAAAAAATATATAGCTGATATTAGTAGCAAAGTAGTAAGACCTTTTAAGTTAGATAAGGGACCATTATTTAGAGTAAGCATTATTAATAATAATGAAAGAAATTATCTATTTATAGATATGCATCACATAATTTCAGATGGAATATCAATGAGTATATTAATAAAAGAATTTTCAGCTCTATATAATAGTAAAGAATTAAGTCCTTTAAAGATTCAATACAAAGATTTCGCGGAATGGCAGAATAAATTCTTGCAAAGTGAAGAAATGAAAAAACAAGAAAAATATTGGATGAATCAGTTCAATGATGACATTCCAGTTTTAAACATGCCAACAGATTATGAGAGACCGTTAATAAAGAGCTATGAAGGGGAGAATATAAGTTTATCTGTAGACGAAGAGACTTTGAATGCACTGAAAAAAGTTGTAAAAGATACTGGCAGTACAATGAATATGGTATTAATATCTGCCATGTATATACTTTTATCTAAATATAGTGGACAAGAAGATATTATTATAGGAACTCCTATAGCTGGAAGAGCTCATTCAGATACTGAAAATATAATTGGAATGTTTGTAAATACATTAGCGTTAAGAAATTTTCCTTCTGGAGAAAAATCATATATAGATTTCTTGGAGGAAGTAAAGGATAATTCTTTTAATGCATATGAGAATCAAAGTTATCAGTTTGAGGAGTTAATTCAGAAACTTGAGATTAGAAGAGATACAAGTAGAAATCCATTATTTGATGTTATGTTTAATATGATTAACATTAACAATAGTGCAGATATAGAATTAGATAATCTTAAATTAAGAGAGCAAGAGATAGGTAGTAAAATATCAAAATTTGATTTAACATTGACAGTAATAGAAAATAAAAAATCTTTAGAATTTTGCTTCGAGTATTGTATAAAACTATTTAATGAAGAAACTATTAAAAGGTTAGGAAGTCAATATTTAAAGATTTTAAGAGCTATATGTAGAGATTATGAAGTTAAACTTTCGGAAATAGAAATAATAACAGAAAAAGAAAAGGATCAAATACTATTTGATTTTAATGATACTAAGTCAGATTATCCGAAAGATAAAACAATAAATGAGATATTTGAAGAACAAGTAGAAAAGACGCCTGACAATATAGCTGTGATGTTTGAAGATAAGAAGTTAACTTATAGTGAGTTAAATAAAAAGTCAAATCAACTAGCAAGAAATTTAAGAAATATTGGAATCGGTCCTGAGTCAATAGTTGGAATTATAGTAGAAAGATCATTTGAAATGATCATAGGAATAATTGGAATCTTAAAGGCTGGTGGAGCATACTTGCCTATAGATTATAAAAATCCTAAGGAAAGAATAGAGTATACACTGAATGATGCAAAAGTAGATTTTTTAGTTACTACAAGCAAATATGCTGGAATGATTGATTTCAAAGGACAATTAATTGATTTAACAGATGAAAATAATTTTGAAGGAGATTGTAGTAATTTAACTACAACAAATAAAAGCAGTGACTTAGCTTATGTCATATATACATCAGGTTCTACTGGAAATCCAAAAGGTGTATTAATTGAACATAGAAGTGCAGTTAATACGTTAATGTTTATGGAAAAAAATTATCCATTAAAAGATACTGATGTTTACTTATTAAAAACTAAGTATACTTTTGATGTTTCAGTTACTGAGTTATTTGGCTGGTTTGTTGGGAATGGTACATTGGCAATTCTCAAAGAAAATGAGGAGAACAATATTAACTCAATTAATAATGCCATAAACAAATATAAGGTAACCCATATTAACTTTGTACCTGCAATGCTGAGTATGTTTAATGAAATAAATGAAGAGGATATTGATAAAATTAAGAGTCTGAAATATGTATTTTCTGCTGGTGAAGAACTTAAGGGAATTATCGCAAATAATTTCTTTAACAAGTTCAATAATATCAAATTAGAAAATATTTACGGACCAACAGAAGATACTATATACGCATCTAAGTACTCAATAGCTAAAGATGTAAAATATAACAGCATACCAATAGGAAGACCATTACAAAATAATAAGATATACATTGTTAATAATGATAAACTTATGCCAATAGGAGTACCAGGAGAAATATGCATTAGTGGAGATGGGTTAGCAAGAGGTTATTTAAATAGACCAGAATTAACATTAGAAAAATTTGTTAATAACCCATTTGACCATGGAGAAAGAATGTACAAAACAGGAGATTTAGCAAGATGGTTACCTGATGGTAATATAGAATTTATGGGTAGAATTGATAATCAGGTTAAAATAAGAGGATTTAGAATAGAACTTAGTGAGATAGAAAATAGACTCTTAAATCAAATCAATGTTGAAAAAGCAATAGTAATAGCTAGAGTTAGTGATAAGAAAGAAAAATATTTATGTGCATATGTTGTAATGGATAAAGAGATAGATAGTTCCGAATTAAGAAATCATTTAAAAGAGAGTTTACCGGAATACATGATACCAGCATACTTTGTGCAAATAGAAAAAATTCCTCTTACTGCTAATGGGAAAATCAACAAAAAAGCTTTACCAGAACCAAATATAAGCAAGCTAATTGTTTCAAAATATGAAGCACCACGAAATGAAATAGATGAAAAATTAGTTGAAATTTGGTGTGAAGTTTTGGGGGTAGATAGAGTAGGAATAAATGATAACTTCTTTGATTTAGGTGGACACTCTTTGAATGCCGCTGTGCTTATGAGTAAGATTCATAAAGAATTATTTATTGAGGTACCATTAAAAGAGATATTTAAGAGTCCAACTATAAAAGAATTAAGTATTTATATTGCTAATTCTTGTGAAAGTCCATACGTTGCAATTGGTATAGTAGATGAGCAAGAATATTATGAAGCTTCCTCAGCACAAAAGAGATTATATACTCTTCAGCAATTTGAAAAAGATAGTATAGTTTATAACATGCCAGCAGTTTATCAGTTACTAGGAAATGTTGATAAAGTAAAAATCGAAAAGGCTTTCAAAAGATTAGTTGAAAGACATGAGGCATTGAGAACATGTTTCTATTCAGTTGATGGTGAAATTGTACAAAAGATAGATAATAAGTTTGAATTTAATTTATTAGTTAGTAGTGTAACTTCAGATGAGGAAAGTATTATGAAGAATTTCATAAGAACATTTGATATCAATAAAGCACCATTATTTAGAGTTGAAGTTATTCAAAACAATGAAAAGACTTATTTATTAATAGACATGCATCATATAATATCGGATGGTGTATCAATGAGTATATTAATAAAAGAATTTACAGCATTATATAATGGTGAGGAGCTTGAACCATTAAGAATTCAATACAAAGAGTTTACTGAATGGCAGAATAAATTCTTAAGATCAGATGAAATTAAAAAGCAAGAGGAATATTGGTTAGATAGATTTAGTGATGAAATACCTGTACTGAATTTGCCAACTGATTATGAAAGACCAATGATGCAAAGTTTTGAAGGCGATAATTTTGGTTTCACACTCCATAAAGAAGTATCTGAACACTTAAGAAAAGTGGCAAAAGAAAGCGAAAGTACAATGCATATGGTTTTACTTTCTGCGGTGTATATACTTTTAGCAAAATACAGCGGACAGGAAGACATTATAGTGGGGACGCCAATTGCTGGTAGACCACATGCAGATCTTCAAAATATTATAGGAGTATTTGTAAACACATTAGCATTAAGGAATGCTCCTAATGGAGAAAAGACATACACTGATTTTTTGAAAGAAGTAAGAGAAAATTCATTAAAGGCATATGACAATCAAAGTTATCAGTTTGAAGAGTTGATTGAAAAGCTTCAAATAAAAAGAGATACAAGTAGAAATCCATTATTTGATGTGATGTTTAACATGACTAATATTGATTATGGAACAGATTCAGTGCTAGATGGACTTGAAATAAAACAGTATATTACTGAAAGTAAGATATCAAAATTTGATTTAACATTAACAGCAGTAGATGATGATAATATAATAAAGCTTAACTTAGAATATTGTACAAAGTTGTTTAAGAAAGAAACCATAGAAAGAATGGCAAGCCACTATGTAGAGATACTAAATAGCATATGTAACAATTCTGATATTAAGCTTTCAGAAATTGAAATTTTGACTTATGATGAAAAGAATCAAATAGTATATGATTTTAATAACACAAAAACTGATTACCCTAAAGGAAAAACATTACAGGAGTTATTTGAAGAACAAGTTGAGAAAACACCAGATAATATCGCGGTGGTATACGAAGATAAACAACTAACATACAAAGAGTTAAATGAAAAGTCAAATATAATTGCTAGACTCTTAAGAAATAAGGGAATAAGTTCTGAATGTATCGTTGGAATTATGGCTGAAAGATCAATAGAGATGATAATTGGAATGATTGGAACATTAAAGGCTGGAGGTGCTTATTTACCTATAGATCCTAATTATCCAAAAGATAGAATAGAATATATGCTTGAAGATAGTAATGCAGTTATATTATTAACTCAAGTAAATTTTGAAAGCAAGGTTGAAGCTGGAGTTGAAACAATTCTTTTAGATGATGATAAATCATACATCGGAGTAAAGGATAATTTAACTCTTATAAATGATGAGACTAATCTAGCTTATGTAATCTATACTTCTGGAAGTACAGGTAAACCTAAAGGTGTAATGATAGAACATAGAAATGTAATAAATACTATATTGTGGTTTATTAACAAATATAACATTAATTATCAAAAAAACATCTTGAATATGACTGATTTTACTTTTGATCCAAGTGTTGAACAGATTATGGGAGCGTTAATTTCAGGTGCAAAGTTATTTATACCTAGAAAGAAAGATATTTTAGATAAAAAAGTATTTAGAAAAACTGTAGAATGTAATGATATAAATATCATAAATTGTATTCCGAGAATGGCAAAAGAGGTATTATTTAATGAAACAAGATTAAATTCTTTAGAAACAATTATACTTGGAGGAGACAATTTAGAGCCATTTATCAAAAATGAGATTATGGCTAAAGGGTATAATTTATATAATCATTATGGACCAACCGAAACATCTATCGATGCAATAACAACAAAATGTTCAGTAGAAGAAAAGGTATTAATTGGTAAGCCTATTGATAACACACAAGTTTATATTACAAATACTCATGGTCAATTACAACCAATAGGAACTCAAGGAGAAATATGTATTTCAGGTAGAGGTATAGCTAGAGGATACCTTAACAGAACTGATTTAACTAAAGAAAAGTTTATAGAAAATCCATTTGAACCAGGTAGGAGAATGTATAAAACAGGCGATTTGGGAAGATGGTTACCTGATGGAAGCATTGAATTCTTAGGAAGAATTGATAACCAGGTTAAAATAAGAGGATTTAGGATTGAACTTGGAGAGATAGAAATCAAACTACTCAAGCATAAAAAAATTAACGAAGCAGTTGTATTGGCAAAAGATGATAAAAACAATGAAAAGTACTTGTGTGCTTACGTGGTAAGTGAAGAAGGAATTAATAATTCAACATTAAGAGATTATTTAAAAGTTAATCTTCCAGATTATATGGTGCCATCCTATTTTGTGTATCTAGAGAAGATGCCATTAACTTCTAATGGTAAGATTAATAGAAATGCTTTGCCAGAACCGAACTTAAATCAAATTAGTACAGCTACGTATGAAGCACCCAGAAATGAAATTGAAGAAAAGTTAGTAGAGATTTGGTGCGAAGTATTAGGCTTAGAGAAAATAGGAATAAATAATAATTTCTTTGATATAGGAGGACATTCATTAAAAGCTACAGTTCTTATGAGTAAAATCCATAAAGAATTAAATGTAGAATTGCAATTGAAAGAGTTATTTAAGAGTCCCACAATAAAAGAAATAAGTAAATACATTGAAAATAGTAGTGAAAATCTATATAAGACAATAGAAAAAGCAGAAGAAAAAGATTACTATGAAACATCATCAGCACAGAAAAGATTATATACTCTTCAAATGTTTGAAAAAGAAAGTACAGCATATAACATGCCGGTCGTTTATGAACTAGATGGAGAAATAGACAAAGAGAGAATAGAAAACACCTTTAAGAAACTAGTAGAAAGACATGATGCCTTGAAAACATACTTTCAAGCCAGAGAAGGTGAAATAATACAAAAGATAGATAGTGAATATGAATTTAAGATGTTATTTAGAAAAACAGATGAGAAAGAATCAATAAATCTTGTTACGAACTTCATAAGAGCTTTTAACTTAGAAAATGCACCATTATTTAGAGCTGAGATCATTGAAAGTAAGGAAAAGAACTATTTGTTGATAGATATGCATCATATAATTTCAGATGGAGTATCAATGAGTATTTTAATTAATGAGTTTATCATTTTATATAATGGAGTGGAATTAGAACCATTAAGAATTCAATATAAAGATTTTGCAGAGTGGCAGAATAAATTCTTAAAATCAGATGAAATCAAAAAACAAGAAGATTATTGGATTAATAGATTCAATGATGAAATACCAGTATTAAATATGCCTTATGATTATGAAAGACCAAAAATGCAGAGTTTTGAAGGGGATAATGTTAGTTTTAAAATAGATGAAAAAATCAGCAATGAGTTACGAATAATTGCAAAAGAGAGTGGAAGCACAATGCACATGATTTTATTATCAGTATTTAACATTTTATTATCAAAATATAGTGGTCAAGAAGATATTATAGTGGGAGTGCCCATAGCAGGCAGATCTCATGCAGATCTTCAAAGGGTAATGGGAATGTTTGTAAATACACTCCCTATGAGAAATAAGCCGAGTAGAGAAAAAACTTATGTAGAATTTTTAAGAGAAGTAAAAGAGAACTCAATAAAGGCATATGAAAATCAAAGTTATCAATTTGAAGAGTTAATTCAAAAGCTTCAAGTAAGAAGAGATACAAGTAGAAACCCATTGTTTGATGTAATGTTTAATATGATAAATATAGATTATGATACTAATTCAGAATTAAAAGGTCTTAGATTAAAACCACTTAATACTGAAAGAAAAGTCTCAAAAGTTGATATGATTTTAAGAGCAGTAGATAATAAAAAAACTTTAGAACTTAACTTAGAATATTGCACAAAGTTATTCAAAGAGGAAACTATTAATAGAGCTATAAGAGACATTAAGTTAATTATTGAGACTATATCAAAAAATAGTGATATTGAGATTGATAAAATCAATATTTTAAGTAATGAAGAGGAAGATTATATTATTGAAGTAGAAGAAAAGTTAAGTGATTTAAGAAGTGTAGGATTTGATTTTTAACATTATTTAGCTAAATCAATTATCTTTGTTAGAGTTAAATCATTATGTTGATTTAACTCTAACAAATAAGAAATACAAGGTGGAGATGATGGAGGGTTAATATGAAACAAGACAGAAAATCAACGAATATGAATGAAAAAGTACTTGAATCAAGGCAATACTGGGAATCTATTGACTTTGATAATGATAATAAAAATGGGTTGAAATATGACTTTTTTTCTGCAGATGAATACATCAAGAATATAGTCTCTTTTTCCATTGATAATACATTAAATCAAAGACTGAAATTAATATCTAAAAAAAATGATTTATTAGAATTTATTATTTTTGCTGCTGGATTAAATATAGAGTTATATAAGTATACAGGTAAAGAAGAGACGATAATAGGTATTCCAATATATATAGCTAACAAGAAAGATATTGATATTATAAAAAATAAAGTATTACCTTTGAAGAGTAGTTTAAATAAGGAAACAAAACTTAAAAGTTTAATGAAAGGATTACAGGAAAACATAGTACAAGCTTATGAAAATCAGTATTACAGTATTGAAAATATTTTAAGAAATTCAAAAATATGCGATCATGTAATGGAGATTACGCCCATATGTATTGTTTCCAATAGACTACATAGCAGTGAATATATTGATTATATATGTAACTCAAATAAGAATGAGATAACAATTTGTATTGATAAAAAAGATAATGATGCAATAGATATATCTTTTATATATAATTCTAAATTATTTGAAAGAGAAACAATAGAATTATTTGGACAAAATTATTTTAAAATAATAAGTCAAATTGTAAATAAACTTGATGAAAGAGTTAAAGATATAGAGATGTTAACAGAAGTAGAAAAGGAGCAGATTCTTTATGAATTTAATAATACAAAATTAGATTATAATAAGGAAAAGACAATACAAGTAATATTTGAAGAACAGGTAGAAGATACTCCAAATAATATAGCTGCAGTATTTGAAGGAAAACAGTTAACATATAGAGAGTTAAATGAAAAAGCTAATCAATTAGGTAGAGTATTAAGAAAAAAGGGGATAGGTTCGGGGTGCATAGTAGGTATTTTAGTTGAGAGATCCCTAGATATGATTGTTGGAATAATGGGCATATTAAAAGCAGGAGCTGCATATTTACCATTAGACTCTAATTTACCAAAGGGTCGTATTGAATATATGCTAAAGGATGCTGAAGTTAATATATTAGTAACAACAGAAAATTATAACAATGAGTTCAAACATATTGTAAATATAGTTGATATTTTAAATGAAAAAATATATATAGAAGATAATAGCAATTTAAGTATAATAAATAAATATAACGATTTAGCCTATGTAATATATACATCAGGTTCGACTGGAGAGCCTAAGGGCGTGATGATTGAACATAGAAGTGTTAATAATTTGGTTGTAGCGTTAAATGAAAGAATATATTCAATGTATTATAGTGGATTAAAAGTAGCTCTTTTATCGCCATATTACTTCGATGCTTCTGTTAAACAAATCTTTGGAGCATTGTTTAATGGAAATACATTATTTATAGCTCCTGAGGAAGTTAGGACAAGTGGTCAAAAAATTGTAGAGTATTACATAGACAATAAAATAGAAATATCAGATGGAACGCCTATGCATATGAACATGATCTCTAATTATATCAATAAAGAATGTAATCTACATATTAAACACTTTGTTATTGGTGGAGACACATTAAGTCCTAAGATTGTAAAAAATATTTTCACAAATTTAAAATACAATACAGTTAAAATAAGCAATGTATATGGTCCAACAGAATGTTGTGTTGATTCAACTATGTATTTAATTGACTATCAAAATGTGAACAATCTTGATTATATACCAATAGGAAAGCCAATATGTAATACATCAATATACATCTTGGATAATGATAATAAGATAGTACCTGTTGGAGTACAAGGAGAATTGTGTATATCTGGAGACGGGTTAGCAAGAGGTTACTTAAATAGACCAGATCTAACAGCACGAAAGTTTGTAGAAAACCCATATGAAAAAGGACAAAGAATGTACAAAACAGGAGATTTAGCAAGATGGTCATCAGATGGAAGCATAGAATTTATAGGTAGAATAGACAATCAAGTTAAAATAAGAGGATTCAGGATAGAACTTGGAGAGATAGAAAATAGACTATTACAGCATGAGTATGTTAATGAAGCTGTTGTTTTAGTAAAAGAGAACAAAGAAAATGAAAAATATTTATGTGCTTATGTGGTAAGTGAAAAAGAAATAAGCCAGTTAATTTTAAAAAACTATCTAAAGGGAAGCTTACCAGAATATATGGTTCCAGTCCATTATGTATATTTAGAGAAAATGCCCATAACAACTAATGGAAAACTCAATAGAAAAGCTCTTCCAGAACCTACCTTTGATGTGAATTTAAATGAATATCAGGCTCCACGAAATCAAATAGAAGAAAAAATGGTTGAAATATGGAGGGAAGTATTAGGGTTTAAAAAAGTAGGTATAAATGATAATTTCTTTGATTTAGGAGGACATTCTTTAAAAGCAACAGTAGTTATTAGTAAAATCCATAAAGAATTAAATGTAGAAGTACCATTAAAAGAGTTATTTAAGAGTCCAACCATAAAAGAAATAAGTAAGTATGTAGAAAACAGCAGTAAAAACTCCTATTCTTCAATAGAAAATGTAGAAGAAAAAGAATATTATAAAGCATCATCAGCACAAAAAAGATTATACGCTCTTCAACAGTTTGAAAAAAAGAGTACAGCATATAATATGCCAGCTATATATGAGTTAGAAGGAAAAATAGATAAGGAAAAAATTGAAAATACCTTTAAAAAATTAGTTGAAAGACATGAAGCATTAAGAACATATTTTGATACTATTGATGGTGAAATTGTACAGAAGATAGATAATGAATATGAATTTAAAATATTAATTAAAAGAGAAGATCAAGAAGAATTAGAAAGTATCATAAAAAGTTTCAGAAGATCGTTTGAATTAGAAAAAGCTCCATTATTTAGGGCTGAGCTTATAGAGAGCAATGAAAAGAACTATTTATTGATAGATATGCATCATATAATTTCAGATGGGATATCTAGAAGCATATTAATTAAGGAGTTTGTAAGCTTATATAATGGAGTGGTGCTAGAACCCTTAAAAATTCAATATAAAGATTTTGCAGAATGGCAGAGTAGATTCCTAAAATCAGAAGAAATGAAAAAACAAGAAGAATACTGGATTAATAGATTTGATGATGAAGTACCAGTATTAAATATGCCTTGTGATTTTGAAAGACCAATAATTCAGAGTTTTGAAGGAAATTATATAAGCTTTTTTGTAGATGAAGAAATCACAAAAGGTTTAAGAAAGATTGCAAAAGAAAGCGGAAGCACAATGCATATGGTACTAATGTCTGGAATGTATATATTATTATCAAAATATAGTAGACAAGAAGATATAGTAGTAGGAACTCCAATTGGAGGAAGACCTCATGCAGACCTTCAAAATATTATGGGGATGTTTGTTAATACTTTAGCATTAAGAAATACTCCAAGTGGAGAAAAAACATACATTGACTTCTTAAAAGAAGTGAAAGAGAATTCATTAAAAGCATATGAGAATCAAAGTTATCAGTTTGAAGAGTTAATTGAAAAGTTAAATGTAAGAAGAGATATGAGTAGAAATCCACTTTTTGATGTAATGTTTAACATGACTAATATTGACTATGGTAAAAATTTGAAATTAGATAATCTTGTATTAAAACCAATCATGGATGAAAGAAAAGTATCAAAATTTGACCTGACTTTAACAGCCATAGAAAATGATGAGATTATTAATTTCAGCTTGCAATATTGTTCAAAGCTTTTTAAAGAAGAAACTATACAAAGAATGGGTGAACACTATAAAGAAATACTGAATAGTATTTGTAAAAATAGTAACTCTAAGTTGTCAGATATAGAAGTAATCACTGAAAAAGAAAAAAGTCAAATACTAAATAAGTTTAATGATACAAATACTGATTATCCTAAGGAAAAAACTATTATTGAATTGTTTGAAGACCAAGTACTAAAAACACCAGACAATATTGCTGCATCATTTGAAGATAAGCAAATAACATATAAAGAATTGAATGAAAAGGCAAATCAACTGGCAAGAGTATTAAGAGATAATGGTGCGAAAGTTAATTCTACAATTGCATTAATGACAGAACAGTCAATAGAAATTATCATTGGAATAATGGGAATACTAAAATCAGGAGCAGCATACGTGCCAATAGATCCAAAGTTTCCAAAAGATAGAATCGAATATATGCTTCGGGATGCAGAAGTAGATTTATTAGTTACATCTAATAAACATGTTAAGGGGTTAGCGTTCAATGGACATATTATAGATGTTAAAAATGAAAATATATTTAGAGGTGATAATAGCAATTTAAATGTAATTAATAAACACAATGATTTAGCATATGTAATATATACATCAGGTACTACAGGTAAAGCAAAAGGAGTAATGATAAAGCATTCAAATCTAGTTAATTATTGCACTTCAATTATTAAAAAAGCTTCATTAACTATAAAAGATGAAACGGCATTGTTATCTTCATATGCATTCGACTTGGGATATACTGCATTGTATACTGCTTTAGTTACTGGAATAAAATTAAACATATTATCAGAAGAAAATTATAGAGATCCAGTAAAACTAATAGAGTATCTTAAAAAAGATATCACGTATATTAAAATAACACCTTCAATGTTCAATATGATTGTTAATTGTAAAGATACAAAAAAATTATTTGATGATTCTTGCAAACTAAGATTAATAATATTAGGAGGAGAATCAATACACATAAAAGATATAGAAAAATTTATGCTTTTAAGTGATAGAAATAAAATTCAATTTATGAATCATTATGGACCAACAGAAAGCACTATAGGGTGTATTGCTACAATGATTGATGCAAAAAGACTAAATGATTTTAAGAATATAATTGGAAAACCTCTTAATAATATAAAGGCATATGTATTAGATAAAGATAATAATCTTTCTGCAGTTGGGATACCTGGAGAACTTTGTATAGCTGGAGAAGGTCTTGGAAAAGGATATTTGAACAGAAGCAATTTAACACAACAAAAATTTATAAAAAACCCATTTTTATCAAATCAATTAATGTACAAGACAGGTGATTTGGCAAGATGGTCATCAGAAGGAAATATAGAATTTTTAGGAAGAATAGACAATCAAGTTAAAATAAGAGGATTCAGAATAGAGCTTGGAGAGATAGAAAATAGACTATTGCATCATGAGTATGTTGATGAAGCTGTTGTTCAAGTAAAAGATAAGGGAGAAAATGATAAATACTTATGCGCATATGTGGTAAGTGATAAAGAGTTAAGTGAGCTGAATTTAAAGAACTATCTAAAGGATGGCTTACCAGAATATATGATTCCGTCATATTATGTACTTTTAGAAAAGATTCCTTTAACAAGTAATGGAAAACTTAATAGTAAAGCACTTCCGGAACCAAATTATGATGTAAGTTTAAATGAGTATGAGGCTCCAAGAAATAAAATAGAAGAAAAAATAGGTGAGATATGGAGCGAAGTGTTAGGGATTAATAAAATAGGAATAAATGATAATTTCTTCGATTTAGGAGGACATTCTTTAAAGGCTACAGTAGTTATTGGTAAAATTCATAAAGAACTAGATGCAGAATTGCCATTAAAAGAATTATTTAAGAGTCCAACTATAAAAGAAATTGGTGAGTATATAGCCAATGGCAGGAAGAATTTCTATTCAACAATAGAAAAAGCAGAAGGAAAAGAATATTATGAAGTATCATCAGTACAAAAAAGATTATATACTCTTCAACAACTAGAAAAAGAAAGTACAGCATATAATATGCCAGTAGTATATGAGTTAGAAGGAAAAATAGATAAGGAAAAAATTGAAAATACCTTTAAAAAATTAATTGAAAGACATGAAGCATTAAGAACATGTTTTGAAACTATTGATGGGGAAATTGTACAGAAGATAAATAGTGAGTGCGAATTTAATTTATTAATAAGAAAAGAAGATGAAATAGAAGATGCAATAGCAAATTTCAGAAAAATTTTTAATTTAGAAGATGCGCCATTATTCAGAGCAGAAATTATTGAAAGTAAAGGAAAGAATTATTTATTAATAGATATGCATCATATCATTTCAGATGGAATATCAAGAAGTATATTAATTAAAGAGTTTGTAAGTTTGTATAATGGAAGTGATCTGAAACCATTAAGAATTCAATACAAAGATTTTGCTGAATGGCAGAATAAATTCTTGAAATCACAAGAAATCAAAAAACAAGAAGAATACTGGACTAAAAGATTTAATGATGAAATACCAGTATTAGATATGCCTTATGATTATGAAAGACCATTAATTCAGAATTTTGAAGGAGATAATATAAGCTTTTTAGTAGATGAAGAAATAACTAGGGGCTTAAGAAAGATTGCAAAAGAAAGTGGAAGTACCATGCATATGGTATTAATGTCTGCATTTACTATATTATTATCAAAATATAGTAGACAAGAAGATATAATAGTAGGAACACCAGTAGGAGGAAGACCACATGCAGACATTCAAAATATTATGGGGATGTTTGTTAATACATTAGCATTGAGAAATTACCCAAGTGGAGAAAAGACATACAGTGAATTCTTGAAGGAAGTAAAAGAAAATTCATTAAATGCATATGAGAATCAAAGTTATCAGTTTGAAGAGTTAATTGAAAAAGTGAATGTAAGAAGAAATCTTAGTAGAAACCCACTTTTCGATGTAATGTTTAATATGACTAATATTGACTATGGTAAGGACTTAGAATTAGATGGGCTTGTATTAAAACAATTTATTACTGGACAAAATATATCAAAAGTTGATTTAACACTAAAAGCAATGGAAGATTATGACACAGTAAGACTTGATTTTGAATATTGTACAAAGTTGTTTAAAGAAGATACTATAAGAAGAATGGGTAAACACTATATAAAAATATTAAAGAGTATATGTAAAAATTGCGATATTAAACTTTCAGAAGTAGAAATTATTACAGAAAAAGAAAAGAATCAAATTCTTTATGATTTTAATAACACAAAAATAGATTATCCAAGGGACAAGAAAATACAAGAATTATTTGAAGAACAAGTAGAAAAGACACCTGAAAATATTGCTGTAATATTTAAAGATACAAAGTTTACTTACAGAGAGCTAAATGAAAAAGCAAATCAACTTGCTAGAGTAATAGGGAAAAATGGGGTGCAAGCCGAAAATATAATTGGAATAATGGTTGAAAGATCAATTGAAATGATTGTTAGTATTCTTGGTGTTTTAAAATCAGGTGGAGCATATCTACCAATTGACCCTGCATCGCCTATAGAAAGAATAGAATATATGCTTAAAGATAGTGATTGTAAGCTATTATTAACAAAAAAACAATTTTCGAAGAGTATTGATTTTGAAGGGGATGTATTACATGTTTCAGATAATGAGATATATAAAGGAGATACTAGTAATTTAACAATAAATAACAATTGTAAAAATTTAGCCTATATTATATACACATCTGGAACAACTGGAAATCCAAAAGGAGTACTTATTGAGCATAAAAATATAAGGAATACATTGTTATGGAGAAAAGAATATTATAAGTTTGATAGCAATGACGCTATTTTACAAATACCATCTTTTAGTTTTGACAGCTCTGTTGAAGATATTATGACACCTTTAATATCTGGATCTAAGTTAGTATTAGTTAATGAAGAAAAGAGATTGGATATAGAGTATTTAAAAAGAACTATAATAAGGAATAATGTATCAAACTTTCTTATTACACCAGCATTTTATAGTACATTATTAGAGGAATGTTTAAATGAAGTAACTTCATTAAGAAAGATTACAGTTGCAGGAGAAAGTATTCATGAAGATGTTGTATCAAAACATTTTAAAACTTTAAGTAATACAAAACTTTATAATGAATATGGACCAACAGAAAATAGTGTATGTTCTACTATACATGAGTTCAATGAATGTAGTAATAAAGTCTTAATAGGAAAGCCAATATCAAATACAAAGGTTTTAATATTGGATTCTAAAAATAAAATTGTTCCCATTGGGATTCCAGGTGAATTATGCGTATCAGGGGAAGGGGTAGCCAGAGGATATCTTAACAGACCTGAGTTAACAAATAAAAAGTTTATTGAAAACCCATTTGAACAAGGGGAGAGAATGTATAAAACAGGTGATTTAGCTAGATGGTTGCCAGATGGGAATATAGAATTTATAGGAAGAGTAGATAACCAAGTTAAAATAAGAGGTTATAGAATAGAACTTGGTGAGATAGAAAATAGATTGCTAAGCCATAAAAATATAAATCAAGCAGTTGTTCTAGCAAGAGGTACTGATAACAATGAGAAGTATTTATGTGCCTATGTTAATTGTAAAGAAGAGATTGATAATTCGCTATTAAGAGATTACTTAAAGGAGAGTTTGCCAGAATATATGGTACCATCATACTTTATTCAAATTGATGAATTACCTTTGACAGTCAATGGTAAAATAAACACAAAAGCATTACCTAAACCTGATATAAATGAACGTATGATAACTAAATATATAGCTCCAACAAATGAGATAGAAGAAAAGTTGGTGGAGCTATGGTGCCAAATATTAGGAGTGGATAAAATTGGTATAAATGATAATTTCTTTGACTTAGGAGGACATTCTTTAAAAGCAATAGTTCTTATAAATAAAATCCATAAAGAGTTAAATGTTCAAATACCATTGAAGGAGTTATTTAAGAATTCAACTATAAAAGAAATAAGTGAATATATTGAAAACAGTAGTGAAAATCTATATAAGACAATAGAAAAAGCAGTTGAAAAAGAGTACTATGAAACATCATCAGCACAGAAAAGGTTATATACTCTTCAACAGTTTGAGAAAGATAGCACAGCATATAATATGCCAGTTATGTTTGAACTAGAAGGAAAAATTGACAAAGAAAGAATTGATAACGCCTTTAAGAAATTAGTAGCAAGACATGAGGCTTTAAGAACTTACTTCCATTCCAGTGAAGGAGAAATAATACAAAAGATAGATGCAGAATATGAATTTAAGTTAAAAAATAGGTCAGTGGACATAAAAGAGCCAGAAAACATTATAAAAAGCTTTTTAAAAGCTTTTGAGCTGGAAAAAGCTCCATTATTTAGAGCTGAGATTGTAGAGAGTTTAGGAAAACATTATTTGTTAATTGATATGCACCATATAATTTCAGATGGGATGTCAATGAGCCTATTAATTAAAGAGTTTGTTAGTCTATATAATGGGATTAATTTGAAGCCATTAAGGATACAATATAAAGATTTTTCGGAATGGCAGAATAAATTTCTAAAATCAGATGAAATGAAAAAGCAAGAAGAATACTGGATTAATAGATTTAAGGATGAAGTACCAGTATTAAATATGCCTTATGATTATGAAAGGCCAATAATGAAAAGTTTTGAAGGAGATAGTATTAGATTCCAAATAGACGAAGAAACCACAAAGGGCTTAAAAAAGATAGCAAAAGAAAGTGGAAGCACTATGCATATGGTATTGCTTTCTACGATGTACGTACTTTTTTCAAAATACAGTAGTCAAGAAGATATAGTAATAGGGACTCCGATTGGAGGAAGAACACATGCAGACCTCCAGAATATTATTGGTATGTTTGTTAATACTTTAGCTTTGAGAAATAAACCAAGTAGGAAAAAAACATATATTAATTTCTTGAAAGAAGTAAAAGAAAATTCACTAAAAGCATATGAAAATCAAAGTTACCAGTTTGAACAATTAATAGACAAGCTGCAAGTTAGGAGAGATACTAGCAGAAATCCACTTTTTGATGTAATGTTTAACATGACAAACATTAGCTATGGAAAAAAGTTAGATTTAGATGGACTATTACTAAAACCCCAAAATGTTAAAAGTAAGATATCAAAGTTTGATATAACTATAAATGCTGTAGTAGAGGAAAAAACAGTAAGATTTACTTTTGAATACTGTACAAAGTTATTTAAAGAAGAATCTATCAGAAGAATGAGCAAACACTTTATAGAAATATTAAAGAGTATATGTAAAAATCCTCAAGCTAAGCTTTCGGAAATACAAATGTTAACAAATAAAGAAAAGAAAGAAATATTATATAATTTTAATGATACTAGATCAGTTTACCCTAAAGATAAGACAATACATGAATTATTTGAAGATAATGTTGAAAAAACTCCAAATAATATAGCTCTTGTATTTAAAGATAAAAAGCTAACCTATAGTGAATTAAATGAAAAATCAAATCAATTAGCTAGATTATTAAGAAGTAAAGGAGTACAAGCTAATTCCATAGTAGGGATAATGGTGGAAAGATCAGTTGAAATGATAATCGGAATAATGGGAATATTGAAAGCAGGAGCAGCATATTTACCAATTGATCCTAAGCATCCTAAAGAGCGAATAGAATATACAATTAACGATGCAAAAGTAGAAATACTAGTTACAACTAATGAATTTGCTGAAGTATTAAAATTCGAAGGAACTATTATAGATATTACTGATGGAGGAATCTTTAAGGGAAATAGAAATAATCTAGAAAAAATAAGTAAGAATAATGACTTAGCTTATGTAATTTATACATCAGGATCTACAGGAAAACCTAAAGGAGTTATGATAGAGCATAGGCAAGTTAATAACTTCGCGCATGGCATAAGTAAAGAAATAAATCTAACAGAATATAAAAGTATACTATGTATTACAACTATTTCTTTTGATATATTTGGATTGGAGACTTTAGTTCCTTTAACACAAGGTTTAAAAGTAGTAGTTGCAAGCGAAGAGCAACATAATGATGGTGATAATTTAAGCAATATCATTGAGCAAAATAATGTGGAAATTATGCAAAGTACACCATCAAGATTAAAGTTACTTTTAGCTAGCAGCAAATTTCAAAAGACCTTAAAAGGTATGAAAGTAATATTAGTTGGAGGGGAAGAATTACCAATTAATTTATTAAATGATTTAAAGGCTTATGAAAATCTAAAAGCTTACAATGTTTATGGACCAACTGAAACGACAATATGGTCTACTGTTAAACTCCTTAAAAATCAACAAAAAATAACTATAGGAAAACCAATAAGTAATACAGATATATATATTGTTGATGGTAACAATGAAATTGTGCCAGTTGGAGTTCATGGAGAATTGTGTATAGCTGGAGATGGCGTGGCTCGAGGATACTTAAATAGACCTGAGTTAACATCTGAAAAGTTTGTAAATAACCCATATAGACTTGAGGAAATAATGTATAAAACAGGCGATTTAGCTAGATGGTTGCCAGATGGAGAAATAGAGTTTTTAGGAAGAATAGATAACCAAGTCAAAATAAGAGGTTTTAGAATTGAACTTGGAGAGATTGAAAATAGATTGACTAGTCATGACAATATAAAAGAAGCAGTAGTATTAGCAAGAAGTAACAAGAATGAGGAGAAGTATTTATGTGCCTATTTAGTATGTAATAATTCTTTTGATGCCGTAGAATTAAGAAACTATTTAAAACAAGATCTACCTGAATATATGATTCCAGCGCACTTCATAAAAATGGACGAGATTCCATTAAATTCGAATGGGAAGGTTGATAAGAAAGCTCTTTGCAATGTTAAAATTACGAATTATAGCAAAAAAAGCATATTACCAAGAAGTTTACATGAAAATGTAATAGCTGAGATATGGAAAGGTGTGCTTGGGTTAAATGAAATATATGTACATGATGATTTCTTTGAATTAGGTGGAAATTCAATAAATATAATACAAGTTGCTAATGAAATTAAAAATAGATTGGAGATTGAAATCACACCAGCAAATTTAATGGTTCATAAGACCATAGCTGATTTATCTGAATTTATAATTCAGAGAGGTGTTAATGGTGAAAGAAGTAATCATATTTTTAAAATCAATAATAGCACTAGTAATAAGAAAATATTTATAGTCCATGGTGGAGATGGAGACATATTTTATTACAGGCATTTAGCAAAATTACTAGAAGAAAATTATAGTGTTTATGGAATTCAACCAAAAGGATTAAATGGTAGTGAGCCACTACCAGAAAGTTATTATGAAATGACAACTGACTATATCAGAGAAATAAGAGAAATTCAAAATGAAGGTCCATATATAATTGCTGGATTTTGTATCGGAACATATTTGGCATATGATATAGTAAGTATACTTGAAATGCAAGGCGAAGAGGTAAGTGCACTAATTGAAATAGATCAAGAAGCTTTTGTAGAAAAGAAAATCCATATAATAATCGATATTTTAAGAGGAGTATTAAATACAGTAGACTTTTGGCGTAGGATAACAAATAAAGATAAAAACTATACTATCAAAAGATTTACTGATTTAATTGGAAAGAAACATAGAATTTCTAAGGAAAGACAGATGGATATAATTAGTGATAGAAAGAAAATTTTAAAATTCTTCTGTGAAGAATTAATGCCTAAGTGCAGATATTGTTACTTAGCTAAAAGGGTTAAAACTCCAACATTAGTTGTTAAGGCATCAAAAACTGAGCATCATTTATTTAATAAAGAATCATGGAGTAAAATGACAGGAGAGGTTTTAGAATATCAAGAAATTCAAGGAAATCACAGTACAATTTTATTGCCGCCTTATGTAGATAAGTTAGGAGAAACTATTTTAGAGTTTCTTGATAAAAAATAATAATGTTCTTTATATAATAGTTAAAATTAAATTCCACCCCATAAAGGAACTTTATGGGGTGGTTTTGTATATAGCAATTTAAATTTTTCTACATAACAACATATATTGAGTAGCTCCTTGGAATCCAATATCTAAAACTCTCTTTTTAAGATCTTCAGCTGTTGAACAGATTTCTTCGTATGCTTCATGATCTTTAATTTTGTCTCTTACACTATCTAAAATAGATCCAACCTGTGTTGATAATTGTTCTTTTGCTTCTTGATTGCAAGGTTCATCATATTTAAATTCGATTTCATCAATAATTTCAAGGTTATTTTCAAGTAAAATTTCTTTTATTTCTGATTTATTATAGGTTTCATTATGAAATTTTCCAAGCATTCTAGAAATCTTAGCAGACCAGTGATGTAGAATTACATGAGTCTGTTGTTCTTCAGTTTGATTATCTTTGAACATTTCATTAATAAGAATATATCCATTCTCTGAGGTTACACGTTTCATCTCATCGAATGAAGTTTTTATGTTAGGTAGGTGATGGATTGAATTTGCAAGACATACAAGATCAAACTCTCCATCGGAGTATTCCATAGATTCTCCATTCATAACTTCAAAATTAATTGATGGTTCATTAAAAGTTTTTTTTGCCATTTCAATTACTTTTTCCTCAATATCAATACCTGTAATTTTATCGTAAGAAGGAAGTGCTTCTTTTAATATGTTGATGAATTCACCAACACCTGTACCAATATCTAATACATTTGATGGTTTTAGATTTTCTAATAATTTTTTAATGTTTTCCATACAGTTCACTCCTTTAATTTCATTCAAAAAACAATAATCAATCTTTTTATATATATGATAACATAAAATTGCAGAATTTTGTAAAAATTCACAAAAGTTCACAAAAGTTCATAAAAAAGAAACTAAGTAGTACGATTATATTTAACGTATATATATGGCCAGATGATTTTTACATGTGTGAAAACATGCTATAATATAATTGAAATAAAAAGAATGAAGAATAGATTACGTAATTTTTCGTCCTGATTTGTTCTTTATTCTCTATTATTTATTCTTTAAAAAGGGGTTGAGGTAAGTTATGAGAGAGTTATCATTACATATACTAGATTTAGTGCAGAACTCTATAACTGCTAACAGTAATTTAATTAAGGTGCATATTGAAGAAAATACAAGTGAAAATCTTTTTAAAATAATAATTGAAGACGATGGAAAAGGTATGGAAAAAGAGTTTTTAGAGAAAGTTAGAAGTCCATTCACCACCTCAAGGGATACTAGGGATATTGGACTAGGAATTCCTCTCTTTGAAGCTGCATGTGATAGATGTGGAGGAGGAATTGAGATTTGGTCTGAAGTAGGTGAAGGAACTAAATTAGTAGGAACTATGGAAAGAAATAATATTGATAGACCACCTTTAGGTAGGATAAACGAAACAATAAGTTCTTTATTGTTATTTGATAATGTGGATATAGAATATATTCATAAAGTTAATGAAAATGAGTTTGTATTTAAAAGTACAGAGATTAAAGAAATTGTAGGTGAAGATATTAACTCCCCTTCAATAATTAAGTGGATTAACGAATATATAATCGAAAATCTTCAAGGCATAGGTGTAGATATTTGGAGTTAAATATTTTTTGAATATGTTTTAATTTCTAGCATATCCTTCTATTAAGGGGGATGAAAAATGAATAAACTTTATTGCGAACAATGTAATTCCATATGGTATACTTCTATAGAAAGAGACGATCTAACATGTGATAACTGTGGGGCTAAATTAACTAAAGTAGATATTAATTCTGATAATAATGAACTAAAAAAAATAATTAAGAATGATTGATAAAACCAGTAGTAAAGATAGTGATGTAAGTAGTATATCACTATCTTTTTCTTTTATCTAAAATATTTTCATAAAAATTCCAAAAAAGTGTTGACATATATTAATATGATGTTTATACTGTATATATAATATATAAACAGTATAAACGGTATGGACAGTGATAAGAATTTACTATGTTCTATGAATAAAACATAAACTAATTAGTTAGGGTGATTTTAGAAATGAAAATTTTAATATCAAATTCAAGTACAATGCCTATTTACGAACAAATAGGTGAACAGATAAAAACCTTGATACTTAAAGGTGAGATAGAAGCAGGAGAACCGCTTCCATCTATTAGAATGTTAGCGAAAGAACTGCATATTAGTGTAATTACAACTAAAAGAGCATATGAAGAGCTTGAGAGAGATGGATATATAGAAACTGTAAGAGGTAAAGGAAGCTTTGTAAAATCTCAGAATCAGGAACTTCTTAGAGAAAAGAAACTAAAGATAATTGAAGATATGCTAAGCAATGTGGTGGATGAATCTAGATTGCTTGGATTAACATTAGAGGAATTGATTGAACTGTTAAGTGTAATTTATGAAGAGGAATAGGAGGAAAAGTAACATGAGTAAGATTTTAGAGGTAAAAAACATTACAAAAGATTATGGGAAATTTAAATTGGATGATGTAAGTTTTTCTCTTGATAGAGGATATGTTATGGGATTTATAGGGCCAAATGGTGCTGGTAAAAGTACAACAATAAAGATGATAATGAACTTAATACGTCGTAATAGTGGTGAAATAAAGATATTCGAAAAGGATAATATAAAATCAGAAAAGGAGATAAAAGAGAAGATTGGTTTTGTTTATGATGAGAGTTTTTATTACCAGGAATTATCTATTAAAGATAATGCAAAGATAATATCTAGATTTTACAGAAATTGGGATAATGCAAAATATAGAGAGTTATTGGATAGATTTAATTTAACAGAAAAGAAAAAGATAAAGGAATTATCAAAAGGAATGAAGATGAAGTTCTCTTTAGCAATGGCTCTATCTCATAACGCTGAATTATTAATAATGGATGAGCCAACGTCAGGTCTTGATCCTGTTTTTAGAAATGAAATACTAGAGCTTTTATATGATGAAATTCAAGATGAAAAGAAATCGGTTTTCTTCTCAACCCATATAACAAGTGACCTTGAGAAAATAGCTGATTATATAACCTTTATAAACAATGGTAAATTAGTTTTTTCTAAGGAGAAAGATGAGATTATGGAGAGTTATTCCTTGGTAAGGGGAGGAAAAGACATTCTGAATAGTTCACTTAAAAATGATTTTATTAGTATAAAAGAAAACTCTTTTGGATTTGAAGGTTTAACTACTAAGAGCAGGGAAATACAAAGAACTTTTAAGGAAAAGGTGGTTATTGAAAAAGCTTCTTTGGAGGATATAATGCTCTACACTATAGGAGGGGAGAAGAGTGCTTAATCTTTTATATAAGGATTTTAAATTACAGAAAATGGGGATTAAGGGATTGTTATTATGCTGCGTAATATTTTTTGTATTAGATCAATCTAATATTGATAATTATATATATGGGATAGTAACACCTATAATAATTTATTCCTATGCTATTGTCGGTATATCATACGATAATTATTTCAGAGTTGAACAAATATTAGTATCATTACCTATTAGCAAGAAGGAGATTGTTTTGAGTAAATATATAAATATTATAATTGCTGCTGTTTTTGGAATTATAATAGCTATTGCTTTAATATTTATAGCAACATTTAAATTGAATATAGCATTCTCAGAATTTTTAGATTTGGAAAGACTATTAGTATCAATTGTGGGTTCGGTATTTGTTGTATTATGGTTGGTACCAGCATATTTAAAGTATGGGCTTATTAAAGGGAAGGTTGTTACTGTGGTTGCTATGATAATCCTTTTTGTGGCAAATATGATCTTTGATGCCTTCAATAATATAAAGCATAATATTTTTGAGAGTAACTATGCAATAGTCATGTTGATAGCTTTATTTCTTATAAGTGTAGTATTATCATACAGTATTTCATCTAAATTATATGAGAGGAGGGAGTTTTAATATGGGCTCTCTTGTAATGAAAGACTTAAGTATGTTGAAATACAAATGGATATTTACTATGATTGCTGTATTGGTTACTGTTTCATATGGTATTGCCAGTGTTTATCAAGGGAGTGCTGATGCTAACACAACTATGGTATTTCAGATAGGATTTAATATGGCAGGAATTTTTACTGTATTTCTATTCTGCGTATTGATGCCACTTGGATTTGAAGAGCAGAATAAAAGTGATATGATTTTAAGGAGTTTTCCAGTAAATAATGGGGATGTAGTTATAGCGAAATATATTTATACTATCTTGATATTCATACTATGGGTATTAGTAAGTAAAATTGGTCCGATAATCTATTTTGGAATTAAGGGTGAACTTACAACTCAAAGTTTTCAATTGGGGTACATTGCTATAGCAGCTGTAGGATACTTGTTTTTAGCATCAATTTATTTACCATTCTATTTTAAGTATGGATATTTAAAAATGAGATTTATTAATGTAATATTATATCTAATGGTAGTACTAATGCCAAATATATTAAAAAAATACTTTTCTTCATTTGATATAAGAAAGTTTATAAAAATCGTGGATAAATTAGTGAGTATATTTGGAAATGTTGAAATTTTTATAGGATGTGTTGTTGGGGTACTCTTCATTATTTCTTGTATGATATCCATGTGGGTAGGGAATTATAGGGAAATATAAAATCAAAGAATAAAGAACAGCGAATAATGTTTATAATATAGCAAATTAGAAGGAACCTAAGGGTTCCTTAACTTTATTTTCTCTCTACAATTTCACCACTATTTTTCAAAATACTCTTTTCTGGAATATAACCCCTCACAGAACATAATGGATAAACAATACTATCTTTTCCTAATATCGTCCCTGGGTTCAAAACTGTATTGCATCCTACTTCCGATGAATCACCTAAAATTGCACCAAATTTCCTTAAATCAGTTTCAATAATATCTGTACCATATTTTACTTTTACTAACGTCCCATTAGACTTTAAATTAGAAGTTATTGCACCTGCCCCCAAATGGGATTTATACCCTAATATTGAATCAGCAACATAATTAAAATGGGGAACCTGCACTTTATTAAAGAGAATTGAATTTTTAATTTCAGTTGAGTTTCCAACGACAACATCATTACCAATAATAACATTTCCTCTAATGTAAGCGGAATGCCTGATTTCGCAATTATAGCCGATAATCGCTGGACCTTTTATCAGAGCACTTTTTTCTATAGTAGTGCCTTTGCCGACCCATATAAATTCCTCTATTCTTTCAAAATCATTTGGCAGAGTTTTGGCGTACTCAAGTATGAAAGTATTAATTCTTGTAAGAACTTCCCAAGGATGCTTAACCCCTCTAAATATTGCTTGTGCGTCTAATTCTTTCAATGTAAAAAGTTCATTAACGGAAATGCCCATCATAATCCTCCTTAATTTATTTATCAATATTCTACTATTACCATATCATTGCTAAATTTCTATTACTGCAAAATAAAAATGTTATCGTGCATTAAGTATATCAATCCAATTATATCAAAAAAATGCAAAAGCTTCTATGAAACAATCGAAATTTATTCATCTAAGATAGAGTCAAAAATAAAAGCTTTTCTGCACGTAGCAGAAAAGCATTCATATTTTTTCTTTCTTCTTTTATCTTTATTCTTTATTTTTTATAAGTTTCAATAACAATATCCTCAATAACAATATCTTCTATGGGTTTACTTCCTTCTCCAGTCTTAACTGCAGCGATTGCATCTACTACATCCATTCCTTCAAAAACTTGACCGAATACAGTATGATTATAGTCTAAGTGAGGAGTTCCTCCTATTTCTTTATATTTATTAATTGCAACTTGTGGATAAGAAGCTTCACCTATAGCCTCCATATCTCCAATGAATTTCTCAGGACGAACTTCTGTAGCCTGAACAATAAAGAACTGACTTCCATTTGTGTTAGGTCCTGCGTTAGCCATAGAAAGGGCTCCTCTAAAGTTATGTAATTCTCTTGTAAATTCATCTTCAAATGGTTTGCCCCATATACTTTCTCCACCAGTACCGTTCCCTTTAGGATCTCCACCTTGAATCATAAATTCATTCATAACTCTATGAAATATCAATCCATCATAATAGTTGTTTTTAGAGTGAGTTATGAAGTTTTCAACAGCTTTTGGAACAAATTCTGGGAAGAAACGAATTTTAATTTCACCCATGTTGGTTTTCATTACTGCATATTCTTCTCCTTCTTTCATTTCAGAGAATTGTGGAAGAGCGAGTAAAACAGGAAGTTCTGGTTCTTCTTCTTTTTTAGCAGAATCATTCTTAGCTTCTTCAGTTTCATTTTTCTCATTATTCTTTTGTTCATTTTTTGTAGTATTTTTATTGGAATTATTTTTTTGTAAATCATTCTTCCCGCAACCAGTAAATAAAAGTGTTGCTATACATATTAGTGCAATTGTCTTCTTTAGCATGATAACATTCCTTTCTTAACTATACACATATTTTAATGTGATATAATTTTTGTATATCATAAATTATATCATTACATAGATTAACTTCAATATTTTTACCTAAATTTATAAATAATTTTTCATAAATAGATTGTATATATAGAACAATAATTAGCTGATTTTTCATAATTGCACAAGTATTTTAAAATTAAATACGAAAATACTTTGAAAAAGTTTGAGAATAGTATATAATATAAGCGAATAATATTTTGTGAAAATGATAAAATATTCGTGTGGAGGGATGGTTGTGCTTAATAAGGGTAAGGAAGTATTCATTGAAAAAAAGAATGGGTTTAATAATGAGAGTGTTATTTTGAAGGAGCAACTTAAAGAGGTATTTAATATTGAGCTTAGCGATGTAAGAATTATGAATAGATATTATATAAAAGGAATTAATGATGAGGAATTTGAGTTAGTATCAAAAACACTCATTGGAGAGAAGAACATTGAAAAGATTCAAGAAGAGCTTGGTGATATTCAAGGATATACTACAATACATGTTGCATACCTTAAAGGGCAGTTTGATCAGAGAGCTGATTCAGCAGAACAGTGTATAAGACTTCTGTATCCAGAGAGAGAACCTGAAGTTGAATGCTCTAAAGTATATTTTTTAAAAGGTGAAATAGAAGAGAGTGAGTTTGAGAAAATAAAGGAATTTTTAATTAATAAAGTGGATAGTCATGAAATACCACTTGGCGAATTAAACATACAAGTGAAAGAGAATATTCAAGTTGATGATGTTAAAGTGATAGATGGATTTATAAATATGGATAATACGCAGATTCAATCATTCATTCAAGATATGGGATTATCCATGACTAAACGAGATGTTAAACATATTGTAGAATACTTTAATAGTATAGATAGAAATCCTACAGTAACAGAAATAAAAGTATTGGACACATATTGGTCGGATCATTGCAGACATACAACATTTAATACATTAATTAATAATATTGAGATTGAAGATGGTTTATACAGTGGAATAATTAAAGATACACTTAATGAATATGTGAAAGTAAGAGAAGGGGTATATGGAGACAAGGAAAGAGGAATTACCCTTATGGATCTTGCTGTAATTGGAATGAAGGAAATGAAGAGAAGAGGAAAACTCGATGACCTTGATATATCAGAAGAAATAAATGCGTGTTCAATTAATATAGTGGTGGATAATAATGGCGAGGATGAAGAATGGCTGTTAATGTTTAAAAATGAAACACACAACCACCCTACAGAGATTGAACCATTTGGGGGAGCTTCGACTTGTCTTGGAGGAGCAATAAGAGATCCATTATCAGGAAGAAGTTACGTTTATGCAGCAATGAGAGTGACAGGAAGTGGTGATCCAAGGGAATCTATTGAAAGTACATTAAAAGGAAAGTTACCTCAAATTAAGATAACAAGAGAAGCTGCTAGAGGGTATAGTTCTTATGGAAATCAGATTGGTCTTACAACAGGATTAGTTCATGAAATTTATCATGAAGGTTATAAAGCTAAGAGAATGGAAGTAGGTGCTGTAGTAGGAGCTGTTCCTAAGGAGTATGTTAGAAGAGAGACTCCTGTTGAAGGAGATAGAATTATCCTTATTGGAGGAAGAACAGGAAGAGATGGAATTGGAGGAGCTTCAGGGTCATCTAAGGTTCATGATGAGAAATCTATTGATGAGTGTGGAGCAGAGGTTCAAAAAGGTAATCCTCCAACTGAGAGAAAGATTCAAAGGTTATTTAGAGATGAGAGAGTATTAAAGCTTATTAAGAGATGTAATGATTTCGGTGCAGGTGGAGTATCAGTAGCAGTAGGTGAGATTGCAGATGGATTAATAATTGATCTTGATAAGGTGAGAAAGAAATATGATGGGTTAGATGGAACAGAACTTGCAATATCAGAATCACAAGAGAGAATGGCTGTAGCTGTAAGTGCTTGTGATGTTGAAAAATTTATTGAACTTGCAGATGAAGAGAATTTGGAAGCATATGAAATTGCAGAAGTTACAGAAGAAAGAAAGCTTATTATGAAATGGAGAGGGAAGAATATTGTTGATATTCATAGAGATTTCCTTGACACAAATGGAGCTTCTAATGAAACTGATGTTTTTATTGAAATGCCTGCTGAATTTGAGCAGCAACAAAATTCAGATGTAAATACTAATTCTCTTTGCAGATTTGAGAGTCATGTAAAAGATATAAATAGATGCAGTCAACAAGGTCTTATAGAGATGTTTGATAATTCAATAGGTGCAGGAACGGTGTTAATGCCATTTGGCGGAAAATTTGAAAAAACACCTATCCAAACAATGGTTCATAAAATACCAGTTAAAGGTGGAGAAACATCAACTGTTTCTGCAATGAGCTTTGGATTTAACGTGGGACTATCTGAATGGAGTCCATTCCACGGAGGAATTTTTGCAGTTCTTGAATGTTTATCAAAACTTGTTGCAAGCGGTGTTGATTATAAAGATGTAAGATTTTCTTTCCAAGAATATTTTGAGCGCTTAGGAGAAGATAAGAAAAAATGGGGTAAACCATTTGCCGCATTATTAGGTGCTTTTAAATCACAATTAGAATTTGAAACTCCAGCTATTGGTGGAAAGGATAGTATGTCAGGAACATTTAAAGATATTCATGTTCCGCCAACTCTTGTTGCTTTTGGGGTAGGTACAGGTCATGTGGATAATATAATTTCACCAGAATTCAAAGGTGTTGGGTCTCAAGTTATATTATTTAAAATACCAGTAAATGAGCAGTATATGCCTGATTTCAATAAAGCAAAAGAGGTGTATAGTAAAATTAATTCTCTAATTAAAGAGGGGAAAATTGATAGTGCATATGCTTTAAGCGGAGATACTTTGGAGAGTTCTTTAAGTAAAATGACTTTTGGAAATAGAATTGGAATAAAGCTTAATAAAGAAGAGTATTCAAAGTTAATGCAGGAGAAATTAAATGGATCTATCATTTGTGAAATACCTGAAGAGTATTCAAAAGAGATTGAGTTATTACTAAGTGAAGGTAATGTAATTCAACTAGGTGCAACTTCAAGAGAGTATTCTATTTACCTAGAAGAAGAGGTTGTAAAAGGTGAAGAACTGCAAAAAGAATGGGAACAGCCATTAAAGCCAATATTCTCTGTAGAGCCTAAGGAATCAGAAGTGGATTTAAGCATTCTTGAAAGTAAATTTAAGAAAGAAATCTATGTTAGTGATAGAGAAAGTAGAAAGCCAAAGATTTTAATACCTGTATTCCCAGGGACAAACTGCGAATATGACTCTAAAGCTGCTTTTGATAAAGCCGGTGGAGATGCAAAGTTACTTGTATTTAAGAACTTAACTGAACAACATATAAGAGAGTCTATAGAAAAGCTGAGAGAAGAAATAAATAGAAGTAATATAATAATGCTGCCAGGAGGATTCAGTGCTGGTGATGAGCCTGATGGTTCAGGTAAATTTATATCAGCAATATTTAGAAACCCTGTAATTAAAGAAGGTGTTATGGAGCTTCTGTATAAAAGAGATGGATTAATGCTTGGTATATGTAATGGATTCCAGGCCCTTGTAAAACTAGGATTAGTTCCATTTGGTGAAATAAAAGAGGTGGATGATAACAGTCCAACTTTAACGTACAATAATTCAGGTAAGCACATTGCTAAGATGGTGAAAACTAAAATAATAAGTAATAAATCTCCTTGGCTTAGTGGGGTAAATGTAGGAGATATCCATACAATACCTATATCACATGGTGAAGGTAGATTTGTAGCAAATGAAGCAGTATTAAAATCTCTGATTGAAAATGATCAGATTGCCACTGCTTATCATGGTAGCAATCCTAATGGATCTTCTTTAGGAATTGAAGGTGTTACAAGTCTTGATGGAAGAGTATTTGGTAAAATGGGTCATTCAGAGAGAATAGGAAAAGGATTATACAAGAATATTCATGGTCAAATGGATCAGAAGATATTTAAATCTGGAGTGGAGTACTTTAAGTAACTTAGAATTGTGAATTGAAAAGATGGATGTTTCGGACTTGTGTCAGGAACATCCATTTTGTTTTTTTTTTTGAATAATATGTTTCTACTTGATTTAGCTGGGGTAAAATATTGTGTTCTTAATTTTGATATGTTTTAGAATGTATGTAATAAATATTTTATGTAAGTGAGTTTTTCACACTTAGTATATCTATAGTTTTTCAATGATAACTTGTAAATATCTGAATATAATAAAGCCCCTACTCTATTTGGATTTCGTAGGGGTATACTTTTTAGTTATTCTTTTCATTAGTTAATTTATAGTACATAATCATAAATACTAACCCTATAAGGCTCATCGCTGAACATGTTATAAATCCCATCTCCAAGGAGAGGTCAGCCGTTTTTCCTATAATAATATTTCCTAAAGAGGCTATTAGACTTCCTGTCATAGAATATATTGATAATATTGTAGCTCTATTTGAGGTTCTAATAGTTTTATTTTTAATAGCAATTTCTATTGGACCTATCATTGCTACACTGAGTGATATTAAGATAATTGTCATAACACTCAAAATGGGATTAGATGTGAAAATTAAAACTATGCAACATAAAACTACTAAAAAAATCAAGATTATTATCGCTTGGCAACTGCCTAATTTTTTGCTCAAATAATTAGATTTTACGGAGAATAGTCTAATCAACTGTATTCCGGCTAAAATAACACCAAAGTATTTTGCATCGATACCACTTTTTAAGTATTGAGACTGATTTAAGAAAACTGTTACTGCTTGGAAAACCTCAATAATTAGGGCAATGGAAATAATAAACATAATGATTGTTTTATCTCTAAAAGCTTGTTTTAAACTCTCTTTGAACTTAGGTTTTTCTTTATTATCAACCTTAACTTCTACTAGAAATAAGGTTAATACTGCTGCTAGTGCATAGGGAAAAATAGTGAACAATGCTGTATAATCAAGTGATATCCTTACTATAAATGAGGATAAAACTGAAGCTAATAAGAATCCCAATGTTCCAAAAGCACTATATCTGCCAAAAACTCTTTGAGCTTCATCTTCATCTATTGATGAATATATAAGGGCTGTGTCACAACCCGATAAACCTGAGAATACTATTGACAGCATTAATCTTTCAAGTAAAAATAACACAAATGAACTAGACAGGTAGAAAACTATTTTAGATGCAAAAAATAATGCATTAACAAATATCAATGTTTTTTTATAACCAAATTTATCTGAAAACCAACCCCAGGGAACTTCTAGAACAATAATCAATATCCAGGATATGGATTCAATAAGGAATATTTGAGACATAGAAAGACCCCTAGCTTGCCTATATAGTGTAGCCACGGGACCATAAAAGACAAAACCTTGCAAAAAAATAATTACATACATTAAGTAAATATTTCTCTTATTATTCAATTTAGAACACCTCCGAATTTATATAACAAAAAAACTTATAGATATTAGAAACTTCTTTATACTAATAAGTTTCACAATATTGAATAAGTAACTTTATAAAATAAATTGGTTGTTTTCTAAATTGGACGATACATAGCAAGGCCTCCGTATAAAATTTGTATTTATATATATATTATATATATATTATACAAATTTTTTTATTTTAAATCAAATACAAAAAGTAATTTTAATAACTTGAAGTAATTTGGAAGTTTTAAAATATAACTTTTTAAATTACTTAAATTCATTAATATTTAATCAGAGTATTGCACTTTTTTCAAGAGCCTAAAAAGCTCAAAAGCATAAGGTGTCCTTATGCTTTTGAGCTTTTTACTTTCTTTATTTTTATTAAAATGTCCTGAACAGTGATAATTCCCTGTTGTGCAGACCACATTCCAAATGCTTTGTCATTATCTTTACTACTACTTATGGAGTCTATAAATTCCTTCTCTCTTATTGAAAGAATTTCTGTGAGCTTCACATCTTCGTTAGGCATAAGGGTAGCAAGCTTTTTTCTTAATACGATTATTGCATCCTCAAAATTTTTGTTCATCTCTTCTTTACGGTTGCTTATATTACGTTTTGATACATAAATGAAGATTATACCAATTGTAATAAAAACTAATGCCGTAGCTAGTTTATCCATGTTCATCACGACCTTTCATGTCATCTTTAGATTTCTTAGTAGAAAATTAAAGTTATTCAAAAAAATCCACAGTAAAATTTAAAGTATAAAGAACAAATAATTATATTTAATCTATTTGAATAAAATGATTTCTAAACTAGAATATCTATATAAATTATATCACTATTTGACCTTTATTGTCACACTTTTAAGGTACAATACTTTAATGTGTCGCAGAATTATAAAATAAGAAAATTGATTAACATTCGTATTATAACGAATAATATTTAAAAAAATGAATAAAATGTATTGAATTTATCTTTTTTTAGTGTTATTATTTTGTTAAACAATAATCGTGAGGTGATGGGAATGAAGGTAGCAATTTTTTTCGGTAGTAAATCAGATACAGAGATCATGAGGAAAGCAGCAGACATTTTAAAACAATTTAATATAGAGTATAGGGGATATGTATTATCTGCTCATAGAGTTCCAGAAAGACTTTGTGAGGTGTTGGTTGAAATAGAAAATGAAGGTTTTGAGTGTATAATTGCAGGAGCGGGACTTGCAGCACACTTACCAGGAGTAATAGCTTCAAAAACAATATTACCGGTTATTGGAGTGCCATGTAATGGAGCATTAGATGGAATGGATTCTCTTCTTTCAATTGTTCAAATGCCAAAACCAATTCCAGTAGCAACAGTAGGAATCAATAATGCATTTAACGCTGGAATGCTTGCAGTAGAGATACTTGCAATTAAGTACCCAGAGTTAAAAGAAAAGTTAATTGAATACAGAAGAGTTATGAAAGAAGATTTTATAAGAGAAAGTGAAAAGGGGTGCGATTTATAATGGAAAATAGAGAGTTTTTATATGAAGGTAAAGCAAAGAAAATTTATAACCATGATGAGGATCATGTAGTTATTTACTATAAAGATGATGCAACAGCTTTTAATGGAGAGAAAAAAGCTGAGATAATGTCAAAAGGAATACTAAACAATGCAATAACTACTTCATTATTTACTATGTTAAATGAAAAAGGAATTAAAACTCACTTTGTAAAGAAACTTAGTGATAGAGAGCAACTTTGTCGTAAAGTTGATATCATACCATTAGAAGTTATCATAAGAAATGTTGCAGCAGGTAGCATGGCTAAGAAGTACGGTGTTGAAGAAGGAAGAAAACTTAGCACAACTGTTTTTGAGTTAAGTTACAAAAATGATGATCTTGGAGATCCTCTAATGAATGCTTATCATGCAGTAGCATTAGATTTAGCAACATTCGAAGAAATAAATCACATAAAGGAAACTGCTTTAAAAGTTAATGAAATTTTAAAAGAATTCTTCCTTGAAAGAGATATCACATTAGTTGATTTTAAATTAGAGTTTGGAAAGAGTAATGGAGAAATTTATTTAGCGGATGAGATTTCACCAGATACATGTAGATTCTGGGATAAGAATACTGGCGAGAAGATGGATAAGGACAGATTCAGAAGAGATCTTGGAAATGTTATTGAAGGATATGAGAAACTGTTAGGTAGATTATAATATTATTAAAAAGTCACGGTCAAAAAATAATTTAGGTTATATTAAGGGTATAGCATAAATTTACTTGGAGGAAATTATGGACAAAGATAAATTTCAAGATGAATGTGGTGTTTTTGGAATATTTAATATGGGGAATGAACAAATAAATACAGGTAAGATGACATATTATGGTCTCTATGCTCTTCAGCATAGAGGCCAGGAAAGTGCTGGAATTGCCACGGTCGATGGGGAAAAGATGAAGTCTCATAAAGGTATGGGATTAGTAGCAGATGTATTTAATGAAGAAATATTAGAAGGACTTCAAGGGCATGCCTCCATAGGGCATGTTAGATATTCTACAGCAGGTGGGAGCAATGTGGAAAATGCTCAACCACTAATAGGTCAATTTAAGTTGGGAGATATCGCTACAGCACACAATGGGAATCTTGTTAATGCTGATATATTGAGAGAATTATTAGAAGATTCAGGACATATGTTTCAAACATCTACAGATTCAGAGGTTATACTTAAACTTATTGCTAGAAAAGCGAAAAAGGGAATTTTAAAAAGCGTTGTAGATACTATGCAAGCAATCAAAGGTTCATATGGGATGGTATTTTTAACAGATGAGTTTCTTATTGGGGTAAGAGATCCAAATGGTATAAGACCATTATGTTTAGGTAAATACAAAGAAAGTTATATTATTACTTCTGAGAGCTGTGCTATAGATGCAGTTGGAGGAGAATTTTTAAGGGATATTGAACCAGGGGAAATTGTTATTATAGATAAGAATGAAATTAAATCCATTGAGATTCAAGAAAAGGTAAGCAAATCAATATGTGCTTTTGAGTATATTTACTTTGCTAGACCAGATTCAATAATGGATGACATAAATATTTATGAGTCAAGAGTAAGAGCAGGGAAAAGATTATTTGAAGAAAAGCCAGTAGAGGCTGATGTTGTGGTTGGTGTTCCAGATTCAGGTATACCAGCAGCTTTAGGATTTTCTGAAGCATCAGGTATTCCATATGCTTTAGGATTAGTTAAAAACAGATATGTAGGAAGAACTTTTATAACTCCTGATCAAGAGACTAGAGAAAGGGCTGTATCTGTTAAGTTAAATGTTCTTAAGAGTAATGTAGAAGGTAAGAGAGTTGTTCTTATTGATGATTCTATTGTAAGAGGTACAACATCTAAGAAACTAATTGAAATATTAAAAAAAGCAGGTGCTAAAGAGGTTCATTTGAGAATTTCATCACCTATGGTAAAATACCCGTGTTATTTTGGGATAGATACTCCTTATAGAAAGGATCTAATTGCATCTAGTTGTGATGAGCAAGAAATAAGCGAATTCATTGGAGCAGATTCAACAGGTTATCTTAGTATCGAAGGACTTCTTTGGTCATTAAATGGTAAGAAGGAATTCTGTTTAGGATGTTTTGAAGGTGTTTATCCAGTCAACCCTTCTAAGATATAATAAAAATTGAAACTATATAGAATGGAGAATAATTATGGAGAATAATAAGATTTCATATAAAGATGCTGGTGTAAACATTGAAGAAGGATATAAAGCTGTTGATAAAATAAAGGGAATGGTTAAAGATACGTTTATCCCTGGTGTAATGAACAACATAGGAAGCTTTGGAGCGATGTTTAAGTTGCCAGAAGGACTTAAAGAACCTATATTGGTTTCAGGAACAGACGGTGTAGGGACAAAATTGGATATAGCATTTAAACTAGAAAAGTACGATACAGTTGGAATTGACTGTGTGGCTATGTGTGTTAATGACATTCTATGTCACGGAGCAAAACCACTTTTCTTTTTAGATTATGTTGCATGTGGAAAACTTGATGCATCTGTTGCAGAACAAATTGTAAAAGGAGTAGCTGATGGATGTAAAAGTTCTACATGTGCGCTGATTGGTGGAGAAACAGCTGAAATGCCTGGTTTCTACGATGAAGGAAAATACGATATGGCAGGATTTGTGGTTGGAGTAGTAGATAAAGAAAATGTAATTGATGGTTCAGATATTTGTGAAGATGATGTTCTTATCGGATTATCATCATCAGGTGTACACAGTAATGGATTTTCTTTAGTTAGAAAATTAATTAAGGATTATAGTGAAGAGTTTAATGGTAAGAGTATAGGTGAAGAATTATTGACGCCTACAAGAATATATGTAAATTCAATTTTAAAGTTAATGCAGCAGTTTGAAATTAAAGGAATGGCACACATCACTGGCGGTGGATTTTATGAGAATATTCCTAGAATGTTCAAAGGTGACTTTATGGCAGTAGTAAACAAAGAAAGTTATCCACTTCCAAATATATTTAAACATCTTATGGATTTAGGTGTTGAAGAGGATGAAATGTATCATACCTTCAATATGGGAATTGGATTTGTACTGTGTGTTAATAAGAATGATAAAGATGCTGTAATTAAGACTTTAATTGAATTAGGTGAAAAGGCATATGAGATTGGATATGTTCAGAGAGGTGAAGGGTTATGTTTAAGATAGCTGTCCTTATATCAGGTGGAGGAACTAATCTACAAGCCATAATTGATAGTATTAAAAATAACGAGCTTGAATGTTCAATTGAATATGTTATAAGCGATAACAAAAATGCTGGAGGTCTTTTAAGGGCTGAGAGAGAGAATATAAAAACTGTTGTTTTTGATAGAAAAGAATATTCTCGTGAGGAAATTAGTAACAATGTAATCGAAACAATTCATGGAAAAGTAGATTTGGTTGTACTAGCAGGATTTCTCACAATATTAAGAGGGGATATTATTAAGAAGTTCAATAATAAAATAATAAACCTACATCCATCTTTAATTCCAAATTTCTGTGGAAAAGGAATGTATGGAGATAGAGTCCATAAAGCAGTTCTAGAAAGTGGAGTTGAAAAAAGTGGCTGCACAATGCATTTTGTAGATGAGGGAACTGATACAGGACCAATTATCCAGCAGGCAGAGGTTAAGGTGGAAAAAGATGACACAATAGAATCTCTTAGAGCTAAAGTTAATCGTGAAGAGCATAAATTAATTGTTAAGGTTATTAAGCAATTGATTGAGGATAATCAGGAATAACATATATTTTATGGAGGCGTTGATCATGAAGAGAAGAGCATTAATTAGTGTTTTTGATAAAAGTAATGTTGAGAAAATAGCTGAATATCTTGAAAATAGAGGATATGAAATTTTATCTACTGGTGGAACATATAGAAAGCTTAAAGAGTGTGGAGTAAATGTTACTGAGGTTAGTGAGGTAACTGGAAGTGGAGAAATGTTAGGTGGTAGAGTAAAATCACTTCACCCTGTTATACATGGAGGAATTCTTGCTAATAGAGCTAAAGTTGAAGATATGAATACTCTTGAAGAAAGAGAGATAGCTCCAATAGATATAGTTATAGTTAATCTTTATCCATTCTTTGCTGGTTTAAAAGAGGATAAAACATTTGAAGAGATGGTAGAACTTATAGATATTGGTGGGCCAACTATGTTAAGATCTGCTGCAAAGAACTTTAAGGATGTTCTTGTTGTTGTAGATCCTGAAGATTATGAAAAGGTTATTAATGAGTTTGAAGATAAGAATGAAATTTCTTATGAGTTTAAAAAAGAAATGGCGAGAAAAGTGTTTAATGTTACTAGTTCATATGATGCAGCTATTAGTGAGTATATGAATGAAGATGGTGAAGAAGAATACTTATCAGTTTCATATAAAAAAGAAGAAAACTTAAGATATGGTGAGAACTCTCATCAAGATGCAGCTCTTTACTTAAGAAATGATGGTAAAGGGGTAATGAATAATATTGAGATTTTAGGTGGTAAGAAGTTATCATATAATAATATTAAGGATCTTGACATAGCATGGAAAGTAGTATGGGAATTTGAAGAGCCAGCATGCTGTTCATTAAAGCACAACACACCATGTGGAGCGGCTATTGGTGAAAACTCATATGATGCATATATGAAAGCATATAACTGTGACCCAATCTCAATCTTCGGAGGAATTATTGCTTTCAATAGAAAGGTTGATAAGGCTACTGCAGAAGAGATAAATAAAATATTTGTTGAGATTGTTATTGCACCAGACTTTGATGAAGAAGCATTAGCAGAATTCAGTAAAAAGAAAAATCTAAGAGTGTTAAAATGTAACTATAAGCCAGATGACAAGTATGAGTATGTTTCAGTTGATGGTGCAATCCTTAGACAAACAAGAGATGAAAAATTAATTGAAGAGATAAAATATGTAACAGATAATAAGCCTTCTGAAAAAGAACTTGAAGATATGATTTTCGGTATGAAGATTTGTAAATATGTTAAGTCAAATGCTATAGTAGTAGTAAAAGATAAAATGGCAAAAGGTGTAGGCGCAGGTCAGGTAAATAGAATATGGGCAGCTTGTGAAGCTTTAGATAGAGCAGGGGATGGTACTATTTTAGCTTCAGATGCATTCTTCCCTTTCAGTGATGTAGTTGAGAAAGCTGGAGAATATGGAATTAAAGGCATTATACAACCAGGTGGGTCAATTAAGGATAAGCTTTCAATAGAGAAGTGTGATGAATTGGGGATTTCAATGGTGTTTACAGGATTAAGACACTTCAAACACTAAATAATACAGAGAATAAATGACAGAGAATAAACTTCTCTGTTCTTTATTCTTTATAAATTTTTAGTGCTTATGAGTTCTTTAAATGTAATAAGATTTAATGCAAAGAAACTTTAAATGTGGGAAGGTGTTAATATGAAGTTTTTAGTTATTGGTTCAGGTGGAAGAGAACATGCTATCGCTTGGAAAATTGCACAGAGTGAAAGCTGTGACAAGGTTTTTGTAGCTCCAGGAAATGGAGGAACTGCTTTAGAAAATAAATGTGAGAACTTTAAATATAACTCATTTGATGATTTAATAGATTTATGTAAAAGAGAGAAAATTGATTTAACAGTGGTTGGTCCAGAAGCGCCTCTAGTTGATGGTGTAGTTGATGCATTTACAAATGAAGGTTTATCTATTATTGGACCTCATAAAGAAGCTGCTGTGCTTGAGGGAAGTAAGATCTTTGCAAAGGATTTCATGAAGAAGCATGGAATAAAAACAGCCAAGTATGAGAGCTTTGATGATTATAATAAAGCTGTAGAGTTTATTGATACTATGGAATATCCTATTGTTATTAAAGCTGATGGATTAGCAGCTGGAAAAGGGGTAGTCATTGCAGGAGATAAAGATGAAGCAATAGAGACTCTTAAGGAGTTTATGCTTAATGAGAGATTTAATGAGGCAGGTAAAAGTGTAGTTGTTGAAGAGTTTTTAGAGGGAGTTGAAGCTTCAATAGTAACACTTTTTGATGGGGAGAAGATAATACCATTTATCTCATGTAAAGACCATAAAAGAGCTCATGAAGGTGATGAAGGTCCAAACACAGGAGGAATGGGAGTTGTATCACCTAATCTTCATGTTAATGAAGAGGTTATGAACGATTTCATTAATAATATAATGGAACCAACTCTTACAGGACTAAAAAACGATAAGCTTACATTTAAGGGATTTATTTTCTTTGGAATAATGATTAAGAATGGAGTATCGTATCTTCTTGAGTATAATGTAAGAATGGGAGATCCTGAAACACAAGCAATTATGTCTTTAATGGAAAGTGACTTTGCAAGTATTCTTAAGAAGTGTATGGATAACTCACTAGAAGTAGAAGATATATCATGGAAAGATAAACACTGTTGCGCAGTTGTTCTTGCCTCAGGAGGATATCCACTTAAGTATAAAAAAGGTATAGATATTCAATACAATGATAATCTTCAAGAAGAAAGCAAAGTATTCTTTGCAGGAGCAGAAGTAGAGGATAGTAAGCTGAGAACAAGCGGAGGAAGAGTTGCTTGTGTAACAGCTATAGGAAATGATAGCAATGAAGCATATGATAAAGCATATGAGAGCATTGAGAATGTTCAGTTTGATGGAATGTTCTTTAGAAAAGACATTGGTAAAATATAATGTATAATTGATAATGGAGAATGATGGATATTTCTCTTGGAGAAATTTGATTTTTATTTGTAAGAGACAATAATCGGGTTACTCTTTCAGTTTAATGGAACATTGTTTTTGAGAATACAAATTTTTCTTTTAGTAAATAAATGAAAAAACTGATTATAGATTTAGGCTATAATCAGTTTTTTTTATGAAATAAATTAGTTATCATTTGAAATATCAATACTCTTCATTTTAAATATCCCAGTGTCAATATATTCGATACTTTCCATTTGCAATATTTCATCTTCATACTTATATTTTATTATTAAGTGTCCTAGAAATTTGGTGAAAGGTGCATATACAGGAACTCGTGCATACAGAGTGTTATCTTCTACTTTAAATTTTACAGCGTCATTATACCATCCTATACCTCCTTCTTGACCAGGATAAAGAACGTCATTTTTCCTATAGAGATATTTTTTATTATTTAAAATCATTTCAAAATGTTCTGGATGTTCTTCGAATTGTACATTCTTATATAGAATTATAAAAGGATTTTCAACTAAGATTTCAATTAATGGTTCTTGCTCAATTACATGAACATCTCCAAAATAAAATCCAGTACCATGTCCTTTGGTTAATAGAATTACTAGTTCTTCTTTTCCGTCTTTGTCTAAATCGGAAAGTATGAGCTGAGGAGCAAAAGTAGGATTGGTTTCATTTTTCCATCGAAAAACACGTTTTGAGTCATTTATTTGTAACACAAAATCTTTATACATACCATCTTCTTTTTTCACATAATAAAGTTTGATATTTGAACTTGGTAGTTTTACTACAAGTTGACTTTCATCTACATCAAATATGTCTTTTTTAGGTTTTATCAAATTAGAACAAGAATTTTTTAAATCATCTCTAGCGTTTTCACTACTATGAAGTGCCATACAATCATAATTGAAAGAACAAAAGAGTATGAAACATATAAGTGCAATTTTAGGAATTATCATTTTTTGAGATATATTAATCACCTGCTTATATTAGTTATATTAATATTATTAGTTAATTGTTAATTGGCTATGCTTTAGAGAAATTGGTTTTTGAATTTATATAGAAATATTGTGTATGCAAATAACTGGTAATAGAATAATGTGGTATATTGTTCATATAAATGTAATATCATGGAAACAATATAGGGGTGATTGTATGAAAAAAATTTTAGTGTTTTTAATAATTATGATTATTTTTATATCAGGATGTTCAACAACAGAAAAAGATTCAAAGAAAAATGAACTTAATGGAGAGAAGTCTTCAATATTAACAGAGGAAAAATCCACAATATTAAATGAAGAAAAGTCAAATTATGATTTCTATATGTCAAAAGCAAAGAACTTTCAGGAATTTCAGGACCTAATGTTTAAAGATATAATTTCTATTTATCCATCATGGGATTGTATATTTACTGAATTAGATGATTTAGGACTTGATGATATAAAAGGTAGATTAAATACTGGAAGTGAAGAGGAAATTAATAAAGAAAAACAACTTTATATTGAAGCTCTTGAAAAATTAAACTCATTTAAAGATATAGACAAGAGTGATATAAATTTTTTAACTGTAAAGTGGTATCTTAATCTGCAGTTAGAGGGATTGGAATTTAAGAAGCACTTAAATCCTTTCTGGGGTATAAATGGTATTATTTCATCTACTCATAGGTTTTTTTCAAATGACTCAATAATAGAGGATGAAGTAAGTGCAGTGAATTTTATAAACAGATTTAAATTAGCAGATGACTTAATACTTAATACATTAAAAAGTTTTGAGGAGGGAAATAAAAAGGGGATTTATTTCAATAATTATGTTATGTACACAGCAAAAGGTACAATTACAAATTGCTATGAATTAAGAAATGGACGACGTAATGATGTTTACAAATACTTTGAGGAGAAAATTAAACCATTAAATATAGAAAATAAAGATGAACTTTTAGCTCAATTAATAACAATAATAGATGAAGAATATATTCCAGCACTTACGGAAGTGTCAAATAAATTAATTGATTTTAAAAGTCCAAGATCAGATGTAATAGGAGCTGCAGATTTGCCTGATGGAAAAGAGTATTATCAATTTCGTATAAAACAACAGACAACAACAAACTTAACTCCTGAAGAAATTATGAAATTAGGAGAAAGTGAAGTGAAACGTATAAGAGATGAAATTAAAAAAAGTTTTGAAGCTTTAGGATATGATAGTAGTGATTTAATAAGTGCATATAATAAATTGGCTATGAATGACAAAATATACAATGGACAATTAGCAGTAGCTCAGTATCAAAAGGTTATGAAAAATGCAATGGATAATTTGAATAAGATTGTTCCAAAAGAATTTATACCAGAATCTTTACCTGATATTAAACCATCTGGTGGTGGGAATTACTATTCATCACCATCATTTGATTTAAGTAGAGCAGGAACTTTTTATATTGATCTTGGTTATAATCATGTTGATTATGCTATTAATACTTTAGCATTTCATGAAACTATACCTGGACATCATTTAGAACGTGAAAAGACAATTCGAAATCCAAATATAAGTGAGTTCTTAAAAATGGGACATTACGGAGCCTACGTTGAAGGATGGGCATTGTATGCAGAGAAATTAGCGGATGAAATGCAATTTTCAAATAATCCTAAACATCATCTTGGTTATTTAAAGTCGGAGTTATTTAGAGCTACAAGATTAGTTGTTGATACAGGACTTAATTATTTTGGTTGGGATTTGAATAAAGCTGGGAATTATATGGTATATGAAGGTTTGCAGCATCCATCCTTTGCAAGAAGTGAGATTATAAGATATACAGCTATTCCTGCTCAAGCTTGCTCATACAAACTTGGTGAATTAAGTATTTTAAAATTACGTGAAAAAGCAAAAAAGGAACTTGGTGAAAAATTTGACCTTGTAGAATTTAATGGATGGATTCTTGAAAATGGTTCAATACCTCTAGATGTATTGTCAATCCATATTGATAATAGAATAAAAGAAAAAAAATAAGGGGACTGTCACCACTCGCATTATGACGAATAATAAGAAAAGGTGCCTGTCACCACTTGAATTATGACGACTGAAGAGAATTCGTCTTTGGAAAATGAGCAATATTAATGAAGAAAAAACACGTTTCTCAAATTAGGAAGCGTGTTTTTTATTTTCGCTTTTTATGAGAATATTACATTTTTGCAAGATTACAATGATTAAATTGCATAAGATTACAAAATATGGTATTATATATAAAAAAATGTAATAATTAATAAAAAAGAGTGTTAGGGGGATTGTATGAAAAAAGTATTTGTAATATTTTTGATTTTAGTAATGTTATTATCAGGGTGTTCAACAAAGGGGAATGATTCACAGAAAAATGAATTAAAGGGAGATCAATCTTTAAAAAAACTAGATGGAGATTTAAACTACGAGTTTTATATATCAAAAGCAAAGAATTTTCAGGACTTTAAAGAACTAATGTTTAAAGATATTATGACTATATATCCAACATGGGATGTAGTATTTACTAATTTAGATGAATTAGGACTTAATGATATTAAAGATAGAATGAATACTGGAAGTAATGAGGAGGTTGAGAGAGAAAAACAACTTTACCTTGAAGGACTTAATAAATTAAACTCATTTAAAGATGTAGATAAAAATGACATTAATTTTTTAACGGTACAGTGGTATCTTAATGAAAAGTTAGAAGGGATGGAATATCAACAACACTTACATCCATTCTGGGGAATAAATGGAGCGGTTTCATTTATCCATGGAGTGTTTTCAAACAAAGCAATAATTGAGGATGAAGCAAGTGCAGTAAATTATATAAATCGATTCAAACTGGCTGATGACATGCTACTTAATTTGCTTAAAAGCTTTGAAGAAGGAAATGAAAAGGGGATTTTATTCAATAAGTATATTATGTACTCATCAATAGATACAATTAAAACATGCTATCTAGGTAGAAATGGAAGGAAAAATGATGTATATAAATATTATGAAAACAAAATTAAATCCTTAGAAATTGAAAACAAGGATGAGCTATTAACTCAATTACAAGTAATAATAGATGAAGAATATATTCCCGCACTTACTGAAGTGGCTGAAAAACTAGGGGCACTTATAGAATCGCGTTCAGATGTAGTTGGAGCTAGTGACTTGCCTAATGGGAAAGAATACTATCAATTTCGTATAAAACAACAGACAACAACAAACCTAACGCCTGAAGAAATTATGCAATTAGGGGAAAGTGAAGTAAAACGTATAAGAGCAGATATTAAAAGAAGCTTTGAAGCCATAGGATATGATACAAGTGATTTAAAAAGTGCATATGATAAGTTGACTTGGGATGATAAAAAATATAGTGGACAAGAATCCGTGGCACAGTATGAAAAAGTTATGAAAAATGCAATAGATAATTTGCATAAGATTGTTCCAAAAGAATTCATACCAGAATCTATACCTAATATTACACCATCTGGCGGTGGCGATTACTATTCTTCACCATCATATGATTTAAAAAGAGCTGGAACCTTTTATCTTGATTTTGGTTATCAACAAGTTGATTATGATATTAATACTTTAGCATATCATGAAACTATACCAGGACATCATTTAGAACGTGAGAATGCCATTCGAAATTCAAATAGTAGTCTAATAAATATGTGGTCAAACAATGCTTTTATGGAAGGATGGGCATTGTATGCTGAGAAATTAGCTGATGAAATGCAATTTTCAAAAGATCCAAAGCATCATCTTGGGTATTTAAAGTCAGAGTTATTTAGAGCTACAAGGTTAGTTGTTGATACAGGACTTAATTATTTTGATTGGAATATAGATAAAGCGATAAAGTATATGGTAAATGAAGGTTTTCAAAATGAAGGCTATTCAAGACGTGAAGTTGTAAGATATACAGCTATACCTGCTCAAGCATGTTCTTATAAAATTGGGGAATTACATATTGTAAAATTGCGTGAAAAAGCAAAAAAGGAACTTGGTGAAAAATTTGATATTGTAGAGTTTAATGGATGGATTCTAGAGAATGGGGCAATACCTTTAGAAATATTGTCGATGCATATTGATAATAGAATAAAAGAAAAAAGTAGTAAATAGAATAAAAATCACGTTTCTGAAATTTTGGAAGCGTGATTTTTTTAAAACTTAAAAAATAACTTATCATACTTAATATAATTATAACTTGTTATTTACATTATATGTAAATAGATATTATTATGTTTGGTGAATTAGAGTAAAATCAAATATTAATATCAAAAAGAAAAAAAGTTAAATAAATTCTTGAATTAATAGGTTTATAGGGAGGATTTAAAGAATAATTTTGTTCATTTTGTAAATTGCTTTTTTTAATGTATGTATTCATAAATCAAAAAAGCACTTCATAAAATTACAATATAAGTAAAATTCAAAAATTTATAAGGAGTGTTTTTTTGAAAAATAAGTTCCTAACAATCTTATTAGTTTTAGTGTTTGCTTTTTCACCTCTATCAACAGCATTGGCGAAATCAGAAAATGGAAAAATTAATTGGAACAAAAAACATGGTACCCCAGAATTTATATCTGGTCAATTAACAAATGCGTCAAATGAAAGTGCTGAAGAAGTTTTATATAAGTATTTAGATAACAGTAAGGATAAGTTTAAATTTGGAAAAGGGAATGCTAAAGAAGCTTTTAAGATAACATCTAAAAAGATAGATAAATTAGGGTATACTAATATAAAGCTGCAGCAAGTATATAAAGGAATACCTGTTTTCGGCTCAACTCAAGCAGCGCATATTGATAAAAATGGAGTGCTTACAAGTATATCAGGAGCGGTTATTCCTAATCTTGATAAGCATGATAAATTGAAACTTGATAAAAAAATAAATAAGAATGAAGCAATTAAAAAAGCTCAAGAAGATTTAACTTTTGAACCGGAATATGAAGTTAAACCTGAAGCAGATTTAGTAGTATATTATCATGAAAATGAAGCTAGATATGCATACTTAGTAAATCTAAACTTCTTATATCCAGAGCCAGGTAACTGGAATTACTTTATTGATGCAGTAACTGGAGAATTAATAAATAAATATAATAATCTTAAATACGGAAAACCTACTAAAAAGCCTACATCAGGCGAAGACACAGTTGGAACAGGTACTGGAGTATTGGGAGATACGAAAGAAATTAATACTTTATTATCTAATTCTATTTATTATCTAGTTGATAGAACTCGTGGAGATGGAATTGAAACGTATAATGCTAATAACAGAACTAGACTTCCAGGAAGTTTATGGGCAGATAGTGATAATGTTTTAAATGATTCTAATGATCGTGCTGCTGTTGATGCTCATCATTATGCAGGTTTAACTTATGATTATTATTTAAATAGATTTAGTAGAAACAGCTTTGATAATAAAGGTAGTTTAATTAAGGCAACAGTTCATTATAGTAGAAGTTATAATAATGCATTCTGGAATGGACAGCAGATAGTATTTGGAGATGGAGACGGTGTTACATTTACTGAATTATCAGGTTCACTAGATGTAATAGCACATGAAATAACTCATGCGGTTACAGAGCATACTGCAGATTTGATTTATTATAATGAATCTGGAGCATTAAATGAAGCAATGTCAGATATTTTCGGAACAGCAGTAGAATTTGCTTTTAACAATAATCCTGATTGGCTTATTGGAGAAGATATTTATACTCCAGCAGATCCTAATGATGCAATGAGATCAATGGCTGATCCTACAAAATATGGAGATCCTGATCATTATGATGATAGATATGTAGGAACTGCAGATAATGGTGGAGTTCATTGGAACAGTGGAATTATTAATAAGGCTGCATATTTGATCAGTGAAGGTGGAAGACATTACGGCGTTACTGTTAGTGGTATAGGCATAGATAAGATGACTGAAATATTCTATCGTGCATTAACACAACACTTCACAGCTTCAAGCACATTTAGTCAAGCTAGAGCAGCTCTCGTGCAATCAGCTGTTGAATTATATGGAGCTAACAGTGCAGAGGTTCAAGCTGTAAATGATGCATTTGATTCGGTTGGAGTTAATTAATATGAGTTATAATTAAGGTAAAAAAGACTCGTGCAGAATTGATACTCTGTAATTTAAGCTACATTATCAATATTAAAAGAATACTATGAAGTTAAAAGATGATCTTTGTATACTACAAGGGTCATCTTTTTTATTTCATTGATATTTTTATTTGTTAAGTTAATTTAACTCTCAAGTGATATATATACAACTTAAATTTCAGTAACATATCTCTCTTTTTTAAGAAAATGTTGAAATAACTTTATTGGTTAGAGTACAAGTTATAATCAGATTAAAAGGTGAAAAATTTAAAAGTATTTCTTGAATTAATGAATATAAAGATAAGGAATGGTCATAATTATAGAAAAGGTGCGAATGAGTGTTTGCAAAAAAGGATATACTCTAAAAGGTGCATTTTATATAGATATAAGTTTTGGAGGTAATTATGACTAAAGTTTTTAATAATAATTTAATTAAAGGTGATTATATTCAAAATAATACCTGTGATAATCAAATGTGTGAAAATGGAGTTAATGAATATTCAAAGGAATGTGAAAAAGTATCTTTAGTAAAAGGTGAATATCAATATAATGATGATTTTTTAGATAAATTTGAGAAGGATGTAGTAGAAGGAAATTTTTTACCTGAAATAAAAGAAAATCTATTAGCAATGGTAAATAGAGCTAGAGAGTTAGAAATAAAGAGGATTCAAGAAAATAGGATGAAAGAAAAAAAGCGAATTCTTAGTGAGGAAAAGAGAAGAAATAAATTAATTTTACTTGATAAAATAATAAATCAAATTAAAAGTGACAAAAACAACATCCAGGTTGAAGCAATAATAGAAGGTATAAGGAAACTAAGATTCAAAGATGGAAGGGTGTGCCCACACTGTGGATATATAGATATATGGAAGTATGGCAAATATGATGGTAAGCAGAGATATAAATGCAAGAGTGAAGAGTGTGGAAAAACATTTAGTGACATAACTTTATCACCTATGTATTATAGTAAGAAAGGAATTCATAAATGGAATAAATATATGAAATGTATGGTAAAGGGCTTATCATTAAAGGAATGTAGTCATATGGTAGGAATAAACATCGCTACAGCTTTTTTCTGGAGACATAAAATCATGGATGGGTTAAGAATAAATATGGGGTCAGGCTGTATTGGTGGAATAGTTGAGATGGGTCATATGGCAGTAATTGAGAGTGTAAAAGGAAATGTAACAAGAAATAAAAATGGGGGAGTATTTAATAAAGGGAGAAGATGTGGGATTAAGAATAAATATACTTTGATTTTTAATGACAATAAACCTAAGGTTGATTATGTGGTATGTGCAGTAGATAGAAAAGGAAATATGATAATTGAAGCTTGTAATAGAAGAGTTAATAAAATTACACTAGAAAAAATATTTTATGGAAAAATTAATTCTGGAACTGTATTGTGTACTGAAGGAAATAGACATTATCATCTATTTGCTCAGTCTATGGATTTAGGATTAGCTAGAGGATGTACTGGTGATAATAATCAGAAGTATCATATTGAAAATCTAATGGGAATGAAAAGAGAGGTAAACCAATGGCTAAGCAGTTTTAATGGTGTATCAAGCAAATATTTGACGAACTATCTATATTGGTATAGATGGATAAAGGAAAAGAACCTTTTTAATAAAAATTATAGAATCTTGAATTACTTTACTAGAGTGAGGGGATATACTGTAAATGTAATGGCAGAGTGTTGTGATGATAACTCTAATGCTACTGAGAGTTTATTTTTAGAAAGTCACTGTAAGTATAGTTTTATGATTATAAAGGATTTCAAGAAACGTAAGCCTATTTATGTGACTGCTGCTTAAGGGATTCAAAGTATATGAGTCACTAAATAATAAATACATCTAATTTACTTGAAAAATATTAAGAATATTAGTCTGTGAGAATAGTTTGTCTAATAACGTGAATAGTCCAAACAGATAATATGAATAGTCTAAACAGATATTTTTTCAACATTATTCTAAAAAAGAGAGATAGGGTACTTATTTAATAAGTACCGACCTATACCTAAAAAAATATATAACTAATAAGAGTGCGAGATATTAGATTATACCTAGATAAAATAAAAAACTGAGTGAGGTTTGATTAGTAATGCACTAGGCTACGCCTACTAATCGCTACTTGTTATTTTTAATTCTTTATTAATTTTAAAGGGTGTTTGTCTTAGTTTTACCCATATTACTATTATAGATATTAAAGGGTTTAAAATACACAGAAATGTAAAGGGGGCATAAACAATAGAACTCACGCCAGTTATAGCTAATATAATAATTGAATTTACATTCCAGGGCATTAAAGGTGCAATTATTGTTCCAGTATCAGAGATGGTTCTGGCTAGAGTATCCTCTGTAAGTTTATAGTCTAAGTAATGTTGCTTCATCAACTTTCCAGGAAGAACTATTCCCATGGTTTGATCACAGGTTATAATTGTCATTACTGAACTTAATAAAGATGTATTGATTATAAGTTTTAGTGGTGAAGTTATATTCTTGAGAAATAGCTCTGTAAGTGGAGATAAAACGCCGTTTTCATCAAGGATTGTTACTAGAACTATAGAACCTGCAACAATTATTATTACCTCCAGCATATTGAATGCTCCACCTCCTTTTATTAAGGGGGATATAATAGAAGTTGTTTTTTTTAGTGAGTATCCCTTTAAAATTGCATTAGTAATAGCGTAAAGTGATTTTTTCTGAACTACAATTGCGCAAATTGATCCTAAGAGTGTTCCTATGGGAAGTGTATATAGAGTCTTTAACCCTAAGAAGGTCAAAAAAACTACAGCAAATGGAATAAATAATAGATAGGGGGAAATGATAAAATTCTCATTTAAATCAATCATATATAACAATATATTTGAGGTATCTATTTTAGGGCAGAAGATGCTTCCTAATATAAAATATAGGATTGAAGTTAAAATCACTGTGGGAATTAAGGTGTATAATGAAGTTTTAAAGTATTTCTTATAGCTTGTACCTGCAGAGTTTAAGGTCAAGTTTAACAAACCGGAAATTGGAGATATCTTATCAGCAATGAAGGCACCAGAGATTATTGAACCTAATGTCAGTGCAATTGGTGCATTGATTCCTTTTGCTATACCTAATAAAGCAATACCCATGGAACTGATTGTGCCGATTGCAGTACCCATAAAATATGAAATGATTGCAGTTATAATAAAGCATAATAATATGAAATTAACAGGTGCTTTATCAAGAATCATGAATCCATAGTACATTATAGATGGAACTACGCCTGATATCATCCATGCGGAAATTGAAGCACCAATAAAAAATATGATGATACAAATCCATAGACTCTCTTTCAAGCATTTACTTATTAGAATAAATAATGCCCGTAAATCACACTTATGAGAAGCTAATAAGATAAGAGAAGTTAATAATACTAATATACAAAAAGCGATACTTAAAGAAATTCCTGATATAATAAAGGTGGCTAAAATCAATATGTTTACCAATAATAATAAAATATTAAAATTCTTATCAGAAAGTTTATTAAACATAATATAATCCTCCTAAATATGGTTATGTTGGTTATATTATAACATATTGGGGTCAGACCCCGGGGGTCTGACAAAAAAAAGAAGGACTGCTCCCGGGAAAGAGCAATCCTTCTTTTTTGTATAGTAGTTTAGTTTATTTTAATAGGGTTACTATTAGCTAATTTAAATGATTTTCCATTGAGAACTACATCAATTGTATCATTTCCTTCAAGTACAGAGATTTCAGTACCTTCTTTTGTTACAGATACAAGAAGGTTATTACCTTTGTATAAAATCTTGAAGTTGTAACCATTCCAGTTTTCTGGAAGAGTAGGGTTGAATTCTATGTGTTCATGTCTAACTCTCATTCCAGCAAATCCTTGAACTATAGATAACCATGTTCCAGCCATAGATGTAATGTGACATCCATCTTCAGAATCATTGTTATAGTTGTCTAAATCAAGTCTTGATGTTCTTAAGTACATCTCATAAGCTTTATCAGGATTATTGATTTTAGCAGCTAAGATGTTGTGAACGCATGGAGATAGTGAAGATTCATGAACAGTGATTGGTTCATAGAAGTTAAAGTTCTTCTCTATTGTTTCCATATCATATTCATCTTCAAAGAAGTAAATACCTTGAAGTACGTCAGCTTGTTTAATATAACAAGAACGTAGAATCCTATCCCAAGACCAGTTCTGGTTAAGTGGTAAATTAGATTTTTCTAAATCTTTAACAGGAAGAATTTCTTTGTCTAAGAAATTATCTTGCTGAAGGAATACACCTAATTCCTCATCATATGGGAAATACATGTTATCAATGATATCATTCCATTTATCAAATTCATCTTCTTTAAGATTTAATCTTTCCATAACAGTGCTGTAGTTATCAGCATATTCTTCTTTAATTTTATTTAAACATCTAAGTGTATACTTAAGAGTCCAAGTAGCCATCTTATTAGTATACCAGTTGTTATTAACATTGTTCTCATACTCGTTAGGACCAGTAACACCTAACATTACGTATTTGTTCTTAGCTTTAGAGAAGTTAACTCTTTGAGCCCAGAATCTTGAAATACCAACAATTACATCGATGCCTTTCTCTACAACATAGTCAAAGTCACCAGTGTATCTCTCGTAGAAATCAACTGCATATGCAATAGCACCATTTCTGTGGATCTCTTCAAAAGTGATTTCCCACTCATTGTGGCATTCTTCACCATTCATAGTTACCATTGGGTATAATGCAGCACCATTAGTGAAACCAAGTTTTTCAGCATTTTCAATAGCTCTGTCTAATTGATTATGTCTGTAAACAAGTAAGTTTCTAGCAACTTCACTATCGCATGTACTCATATAGAATGGTATACAATATGCTTCAGTATCCCAGTAAGTACTACCACCATATTTCTCACCAGTAAATCCTTTAGGTCCGATGTTAAGTCTGCTATCCTCACCAGTATAAGTTTGCATTAACTGGAATATGTTAAATCTTATTCCTTGTTGAGCTGCAACATCTCCATCGATTTTAATATCACATGTATTCCATGTTTTTGCCCATACATTGCTATGTGCTTCTAATAAAGCATCGAAGCCTGTTTCACAAGCTGTGTTAGAGATCCCTTTAGTTTTTTCAACAAGATCAGAGTTTTCATAGTATCTGTTAGAAGTTGTTGCAACAAATTTTTCTATTTGAGCAACTTCACCTTTTTTTACATCTACAGAATATACATCAGAAACAAATTTATCTCTTTCAACTACTTCGGGCTTACAAGAAATCTTTTCACCATTAACAGTTAATACAGAAGTTAAGTAAGAACATACCATGAATGGAAGCTTTTTAGTCTCCATCATTACATATCCTTCATTCTCATAAGATTTTTCATCTATTCTGTTCCAGAAAATTTCATCGTAGTTTGAGTCGCTGTTAACAACATTACCATCAAGATATGACTCGAAAGTAATAGTACCATCAAAGTTTAATGGTTTGATAGAATATCTAACAGCACCAAGTGCTTTTTCATCCATTGAAATAAATCTAACTGCCTTTAATTCAATCTCTTTATTATTTTGAAGTTTGCAAGTAACATTTCTTGTTAAAACTCCATTTTTCATATCTAGTTCATGATAATAATTAAGGATTGTACATTTTGCTAAATCAAGTGTTTCATCATCTATAGTAACATTTATTCCTATCCAATTAGTTGAGTTCAAAACCTTAGCGAAATACTCAGGATACCCGTTTTTCCACCAGCCAACTCTAGTTTTATCTGGATAATAAACTCCAGCAATGTAGCTACCACGTAATGTTCTACCAGAGTAGCTCTCTTCAAAATTTGCTCTTTGCCCAAGGCAACCGTTTCCAATACTTAATAAACTTTCAGCTATTTCAACTTCGTGCTCATCGTAGTGATCAAGAATGATTTTCCATGGATCTAATTTAACATTACACTTCAAGTTACTTCCCCCTCTATATGTTTTTTATCTTATTGTAAAATGTTTATTCAAACGATTGCATAACTTACAAAACTAAGTATAACATAAACCGTTTTTGTTGTAAAAGTTTATTTCATATTTTCTTTAAGTTTTTTATTTTGAACAAATATAACTAAAAAAAAATAAGGATTTTAGTGCATTTGTTCAATTGCGTAGGATAGCTGATTTACTCTATAATATAGAGTATAAGTTATTGGAATAGAATATTCGTAAAATAGAAAATTATTAATTAAAGGAGAATAATATGAGAATTGGCGTTGATATTGGAGGAACAAATGTAGTAACAGGATTAGTAAAGGATGGTAGAATTCTTGATAGAATTTCTTTTAAAGCACAAGAAGCTAGAAGAGAGAATACTATTGTAGAGAATATTATAAAGAACATAAAAGAGTTATGCAATAAAAATAGCATAACTCCAGAACAAGTAGAGTCTATAGGGATAGGTGTGCCTGGAGCAGTTAATTATATAGAAGGTACTGTAATTGAATGTGTTAATTTAGGTATGAAAAATGTTCAACTAAGAAATGAATTAAGAAAAGAACTGGGAGATGTAAAGGTTCTTGTAGAGAATGATGCTAATGCTGCAACTTTATGTGAACATCTTTTTGGTACTATGAAAGGCACAAGAAATTCAATGTTAGTGACAATAGGAACTGGTGTAGGTGGAGGATTCATATTAAATGGTGAATTATTTTCCGGTAAAAGTGGAAGAGTAGCTGAAATTGGACATATTACTGTTGGAGAAGGTTTTTATGAATGTGGATGCGGTCAAAGAGGATGTTTAGAAACATTTGCATCTGCAACAGCTATTGTAAAATATGCTGAAAAACTTATTAAAGATGGTGAAAGTAGTTTATTAGAGGCAAGATTAGCAAAAGGAAGCATAGAAACTAAGGATGTTTTTGATTGTGCAAAAGAAGGGGATGAGGTATGTTTAAGAGCCATAAAGAGATTTATTAAATATCTTTCTATTGGTATAGCTAATTTTATTAACGTACTAGATCTTGAACTTGTTGCTATAGGCGGAGGAGTATGTAATGGTCATGAGTTGTTTTTTGATGATTTAGTTGAAGAGATTAACAAGAGAACATTATTCAAAGCATCAGGAAATTGTAAAGTATGCATAGCAGAACTAAAAAATGATGCTGGAATTATCGGTGCAGCAATGATTAATTAAAAGATTTTTGTCACTTTCTACAAAAATTATAATTTTGCAGATATGCTGTTTAATTGCATTAAGAGATATGTTATATTAATAGTATAGAAAACGTTTGCATAAATTGATTGATATATAGGATTTTTACTAATGAATTAAATGGAGGAGAGTAACATGGCAGGTTTAACTTTAAAAGGTATTAAAAAGATTTATCCAGGAAACGATTATTACTCAGTAAAAGACTTTAACATGGAAATCGAAGACAAAGAATTTATTGTACTTGTTGGTCCATCTGGTTGTGGTAAGTCAACAACTTTAAGAATGATTGCTGGTCTTGAAGAGATTAGTGAGGGAGACTTATGTATTGATGGTAATAGAGTAAATGATAAAGCTCCTAAAGATAGAGATATCGCTATGGTATTCCAAAACTATGCACTTTATCCTCATATGACAGTTTATGAAAATATGGCATTTGGATTAAAGTTAAAGAAGGTTCCAAAGGATGAAATCGATGCAAAGGTAAGAAAAGCTGCAAAGATTCTTGAAATTGAAGATCTTCTTAAGAAGAAGCCAAAGCAAATGTCAGGTGGTCAGAGACAGAGGGTAGCACTTGGAAGAGCAATTGTAAGACAACCAAAAGTTTTCTTAATGGATGAACCTCTTTCTAACTTAGATGCAAAGCTAAGAGTTCAGATGAGAGCTGAGATTTCAAAATTACACAAGGAGTTACAGACTACTTTCGTATATGTAACACATGACCAAACAGAAGCTATGACTATGGGAACTAGAATAGTTATTATGAATAAAGGAGAAATCATGCAGGTTGATACACCACAGAATGCATATGATGATCCACAAAACCTATTCGTTGCACAGTTTATTGGAAGCCCACAAATGAATATTATAAAAGCTGTTGTTGCAGAAGATGCTGGAGAAGTAGTTGCTAAGGTTGGAACTTTAAATATTAAGTTAAGCGAAGCTCATCAAAAGTCTCTTAAGAGAGAGAATCAAATTGGGAAAGATGTATATGTAGGTATAAGACCTGCTGGAATAAATATGTTATCTAAAGAAGATAATGCTACTGGTACTGTATTCCAAGAAGAAATAATAGTTGCTGAGATGATGGGAAGTGAAACTTTCTTACATCTTGATACTCAAGGACATAGAATTGTAGCTAGAATTGACGCTCACCACAAAGTAGGAGCAGGAGATAAAGTTACATTAGAAATACCTACTGATAAGATTTACTTATTCCATGGGGAAACAGAAAAAGTAATAAAATAGAATACTATTAATATATTATTATGAATAAAATATAAGAAACTTATTGATTATACAAATGGAAGAGATCATTGGACTTGAATCTCCTTCGTGCTTATGCATGAAGGGGATTCTCTGTAATAAAGATAATTCTTTATTTTGCGAAAAGTTATGCAATATCAAAGGTTTATGTTGAAAAAATTGCATTTGATGTTATAATTATCTTGCAGTTATTTATATGTTTTAACTTAAATTAACATAAAATACTTTATTTAGTAATGAGAAAAGGTGATATATAAATAATTAATTGAAATCAGAAAAGCATAATAGGAAGTGAAAAGAATGCATGTAACAATAAAAGATGTTGCAAAGCTAGCAGGTGTATCACCATCAACTGTTTCAAGGGTTATTGCAGATAATCCAAAGATTAGCGATGCAACGAAAAAGAATGTTTATAAAGCTATGGAGGAATTGAATTATCATCCAAATGCGATAGCAAGAAGTTTGGCTAATAAATCTACAAAAATTTTAGGGTTAATATTACCTAGTACCGAAGAAGATATCTTTAAAAATCCTTTCTTCATACAAGTTATGACGGGTGTTAGTCACTATGCACAAAAGAATGGATATTATATACTCTATACTTATGGGACTTCAGAGGAAGAAGAACTTGACCATATAAAGAAGTTAATGTTTAGTAGATGGGTAGATGGAATTATTTTAACTACTATAAGAAAAGATGATAAGTGTATACAATATCTTAAAGATAAAAAATACCCATTTGTTGTTGTCGGTAAACCAGAGAACACTGATGGGATTTTATGGGTGGATAATGATAACTTCCATGCAATGTATACCGTAGTAAACCAAATGATTCAAAAGGGACATAGGAAGATTGGATTCATAGGAGGACCTCATATTCTAAATGTTACTATGAATAGATTAGATGGATATATTAGAGCCTTAGAGAACAGTGGTATACAAGTAGATGAAAAACTTATCATGCGTAAGGAATTCACAGAAGAAGGTGGTTATGAAGCTATGAAAAATATTCTTGCTTATGATCATCCTAGTGCAGTTGTTACAACAGATGATCTTATTGCTTTTGGTGCACTGAAAGCAATAAGAGAGGAAGGGATAGATGATATATCTGTAATTGGATTCAATAATACTCCTCTTGCTGCGTATCAACATCCAACACTATCGTCTGTGGATATAAATGCTGAGAAATTAGGCTCTTTTGCAGCACGACTTTTGATAAAGCATCTTGAAAAGAGAGATGATGGTATAAATAGTTATATTATTGATACTAAGTTAGTTGAAAGAGAATCTACTGAAAAGAAAAAATAAAAGCACCAGTATAGGTGCTTTTTTTTATATAGTTTTACTGTTCAGTAATCATATCTTGATCTTGGTCTACTTTTCTTCTTAAAGATGGTTTATAAATCACAATATACATTATTGCGGAAAGAATCATAGCTCCAAAAACATCAAGTATTGAATGTTGTTTTATGCAAACTGTAGACATAGAGATTAAAATTGTAGAAATATACGCGATGTTTTTTACCCACTTTTTATTTTTAAATGCTGTACTAGTGCATATTGCAATATTTATTCCAATAGAATTGTAACAATGCAAGCTTGGAAATACATTAGCAGGTGGATCAACTGATCTGATATTGTATATTGTTTGCAAGAAAATATCATCCGGTGTAATGGTATTTCGTAACTCTTGTCCATTTGGGAAAATGAAGAAAATAACATATGCTGCTAATGCTCCATATATAATGAACTTAATAAATTTTGTAAACTCCTCTTTAGAATAAAAAGCAAAATAAATATATCCCCAAAGAAGATAAACATACCAATATACATAAGGTATAATAAAATACTTTATAAATGGAATATAATCGTCTAATTTAATGTACATCATATATTTAGGTTCAATATAGACTTGTAGAAAATAGAAAATATAAGTAGTAGGTATAAATAATAAGAAAAGCTTAAAATGTCCGTACTTTTCATATAAATTAGTAAAATTTTGTTTTAAATCCATATTAATCCTCCTCATAAAACACTACGGGATTATTATATCCCATAAAAATGGGAATTAAAATAAAAAAAACAACTTATTAACAAATTATTCATAAAGATAGATGTTTTTTATTAAAATTCAAACTAAAGTAACTATATATGATTTAGTATAAGAATGAATTTTCAGAGAAAATTAGGGAAAAATATTAAAAAGTATAAGAAAAAAAACTATATAATAAGGAAAGTTTAATATGAGAAAATTTAATGAAAATAAAAAACCTGTAATAGTTGTAAGTAAATGTTTGAATTTTGATAAGTGCAGGTACAATGGTGATGGAGATAATAATAAATTTATTGATAAATTAAAGAATCATGTTATTTTTAAACCTATTTGCCCAGAGGTAGAAATTGGTCTTCCTACTCCTAGAAAGCCTATAAGATTAGTAAGAGATGATAATGATATAGTAAAGCTTTTACAACCGAAAACAGGTAATGATTATAGTAAACTTATGTATGAATATGCTGATTCTCTATGTGAAAATCTAGGAGAGATTGATGGATTTATTCTTAAGAGTAGATCTCCTTCATGTGGTATTAAAGATGTTAAAATATATGAAGGTCTGGAGAAAGGTGCTATGAGTAAAAAAGGAAAAGGTATTGTTGGTGGGAGGATTGTTGAATATTATGGAAATGTTCCTATAGAAGATGATGGTAGGTTAAAAAATTTTAAAATTAGAGAGGATTTTTTAACGAAGCTATATACATTAAAGGGTTTTAAAAATTTAAAAGAAGAGAAATCCCTTGAAAAATTGAGAGATTTTCATACAAATAATAAACTATTATTAATGTCTTACCATGCAGGGAAATTATCTGAGTTAGGTAAGATATTAGGCAGGGCAAGTAAAGAAACACGAGAAGAAACATATTTTGACTACGAAGACTGTTTAGTAAAAGCTCTTAGTAGAAGTTCAAGATATAAATCAAATATTAATGTACTCAATAGATGTTTAGGATATTTTTCAAAAGATATATCTAATGATGAGAGAAAGTTTATTTTAGAATTGATAAATAGTTTTAAAGATAAGAGGATTCCATTAAGTGTTCCTATGAATGTAATAAAGAGCTACGTGATAAGATTCAACATTAAAAATTTAATGAATCAAAGCTTCTTCGAGCCATATCCAAGTACCTTGATAGAAGTAACGGATTCAGGAAAAGGAAGAGAGTAGATATTATGAAAGTGAAAAAAAGAAATGGTGAAATTGTAAATTTTGAAATAGAAAAGGTAGCAAATTCAATAGCAAATGCATCTGATGAAACTCACGAGCCGTTAAATATGGGGGATATTGATATTCTTACAAAAGATATAAATCATAAATTAAAAGAAATAGGAAAAGAAATTATAGATTCAGAAGAAATATTTGATACAATTTTACTGTATCTAATGAAAGAAAGGTTTTATCATGTTGCTGAGCAATATAGGAAAAAAAGTGATTGGTAAAGATTATAATAAAAGAAAAATAATATTATTTATGTTATAATAATAGAAAATGTTGTTTAAAAGGGGTGGTTCTGTGAAGGTATTAAAAAGAAATGGTCAAGTACAAGAGTTTTCGATGAATAAGGTTAAAACATCAATCCGTAATGCATCAGAAGATACACACAAACCAATAACAGACGGAGATGTTGAAATACTTAGCAGAGCGATAGAGAGAAGGCTTGATGCATTAATGAGAGAAGAAATAACTTCAAATGATATATTTGAGCAAACTCTTCTAGTATTAATGAAATATAGATTCTATAATCTTGCTAAACAGTATCGCGAAGGAGCGACGGGAAGGTAATAATAAAAGCGTAATTGATAATTGAGAATGGGGAATTGAGAATGAAGGATGTTTCTGACTTACGTCAGAAACTACATTTTATTAGTCGTTAGAACAAGAGGGTTTTACTCATTTTATCTTTAGATAAAATATTGTATTTTATATTACAATGTTTCATCAAAGATGAAGCGAGTAAAACCCTCTTACTTGTTTACCAATAAGATTAAAATTTCACGTAGTGAAATGTCATTCATTATCCATTATACATTTCTTTTAAAGAAGTTTAAGGACGTCTACCAACAATAGTTTAAGTGATAAAAGAAGAGACATAGTAACAAAAATAGGTTTTATAACTTTCGCACCTTTCTTTAGTGCGAATGATGTTCCTAGTCTAGCGCCTAGTATGCTGAAAATTGCTACAGGTATACCATAGTAAAGATTAATTTTCATGTTGATAGCATAAAGAAAAAGTGATGCAATATTGCTTACAAAATTCATAACTCTAGCATTTGCTCCTGCTCTTTTGAATTCGAATCCAAAGATATGGATGAGTCCAAAGATTAAGAAAGAGCCTGTACCCGGTCCAAAAAAACCATCATAAAAACCCAAGGTTACTGCTAATATAACTAATAGAATAATTCTTTTTGAATTTACAGTTTTAAGGTTTTCCTTCATACCAACTGATTTTGAAAATAAAGAGTAAACACCAATAATCATAACCATTACAAGGATTATACTGCTTAGCGCTTTTTCATTAATTTGTAATGCAGTAGTTACACCAATACATGCACCGATAAATGTGAATGGTAGCGCATATTTAAGTAATTTTTTGTTGGTGTGTCCACTTTTTAAATATTTAATTGAGCTTGTTAATGAGGCGCAGGTTGCAGAAAATTTATTTGTTCCAAGTGCCATGTGAGATGGTAATCCAGCCATATAATATGCAGGCACGCTTATTAATCCGCCACCACCTGCAATAGAATCAACAAAAGCTGCTAAAAAACCTGCTATGCATAGAAAAATAATTGTCATATTTTCTCACTCTCCGTATTAATTTGTCTAAAGTAATTATAGGGTATTTTAACTATATAATAAAGAAATTTTTACAGAATATTAGTGAAAATAATAATAAGATATTTTATAGGAATAATAAGAGTGACTCATAAATATTTTAAGTTAAAAAAAGGAGTGAAAATATGCCAGTAGTAGGTAATATACATAATGAAGATATGCTGCAATGTTTAAAAAGTTGTAAACTATGTCTTCAAGCTTGTGAAGAGTGTTTATCTCTTTGTTTAAGAGAAGATGATGTAAAGGATAGAATTGATTGTATTGAGAGTTTGAGAGATTGCACTGATATTTGTGCAATTGCGATAAGATCAATGAGCAGAGGAAGCAAAAATGCTTCAGTAATATGCAAGGCTTGCGCAGAGATTTGTAGAGAGTGTGAAAAGCACTGTAATATGCATAATGATAGTCATTGTCCAAAATGTGCAGAAATATGTAAAGACTGCGCTGAACACTGTGAAAATATGAGTTTATAAAATATATTATAAGGGAAGCTATTCTTATTTTAGGAGTAGCTTTTTTATTTATTAAATGTTTTGTTTTAATACATATACTATTTATATAAAATATATTGAAGAGAAAATAATGAAATGTTATAATACACTCAATATTATTAAGGACGGTTTGTTTATGGCATATAAAGAGAGTATACAGAGCAAAATTCTTAAAAAGATATGTTCTATGGTTTCCTTAGAATTAACAGCACCAAAGGGAGCTTGGAGAGGTAATAAAAAACTCTTTGAAAGAGGGTGCACAATAGAAAAAAGGATAGTAAATGATGTTGTTTGTTATATGATAACCCCAGATGATATGAAGATAGAAAGCATTGTATACTATCTTCATGGTGGAGGATATGTCTTTCATCAGACAATAAATCATATAAAATTTTGCACAAAGATGGCTAGAGAAAGTGGAATCAGAGTTATGATTATTGACTATAGTGTTGCTCCAGAGAATCCATATCCAGCCGCACTAGATGAAAGTATAAAGGTGTATAAATACTTAAGTGAAGAGTATGAAAATACAAAGATTATCCTTATGGGAGACTCTGCTGGTGGGGGATTGGCTCTTGCAACATCCATCAAGATTAAGGAAATGAAATTAATGATGCCTAGCAAAATTATTTTACTTTCACCTTTTCTTGATGTTTCAGGGGAGAATTCTAAAATGGTTGACATTGAACCAGATGATCCATTGTTAAGTATAGAGTTTGTAAAGAAATGTGGAAGACAGTATGCTGGTGATTATGATTTAAATGATCCATATATTTCACCAATACATGGCGATTTTAAAGGACTGCCAGAGCTTTCAGTTTATATTGGAACACATGATATCTTATATCCAGATTGCTGCATCTTTGAAGAATTGGCAAAGAAACAAGGGGTAAAGATGAATTTTATTGAATACGATAAAATGATCCATGTTTGGATGTTCTACGATATACCAGAAGGTAAACAGGCACAGAAGGAAATTTTTGAAGAACTAAAAGGATAATTTTTATTCTTTAGGGGGAGTTTGTAGTATAATTGATATATATCAGATAAATATTAGGAGATAAAGATATGGGGAAAAAAGCAATTTTGATAATTGATGTACAGAAAGAAATGTTTATGTTTGAGGGGTACGAGCCTTATAATGGTATAGAAATGTTAAAAAACATAAAGAGTATACTAGAAAAAGGGAGAGAGATGGATATTCCGATTTTCTTTATACAACATACAATGACTGAAGGAAAATTATTCAGAGAAGGTACTGTAGGATGGGAGATTCATGAAGATATCGCACCTTTAACAAATGAAAAATGCTTAAAAAAATATAATTGTGATTCATTTCAAGATACAGGACTGCATGAAATACTTGAAAGCATAGGTGTTAAAGAACTTATAATAGCTGGTATGCAAACAGAGTATTGTATTGACACTGCATTCAGGAGAAGTTTTAGTCTTGGATATGATAGCATACTGGTTAGTGATGGACACAGTACTTTTGACAATGAAGTACTTGATGGTGAGACAACTGTTAAGCATCATAATAGTATACTGCAAGGATTTGGAAGAGTACTTAGTACTGAAGAGGTTTTAGAGAAGGTTTTATATCTTTACTATCCAATTCAAAGATTATAATTATGTCAATAAAATAGATAAGCACAAATGTGTTATAAATATGAGAAGAGGAGATAGTTAAACTAATCTCCTTTTCTCATGTAATTTTATTTATTATACGTAACTTTTTTATATTCATTTCTTTCATTTTTTACATTAGCAATTATAAGAAGAACTATAATCATTAAACTCAGTGCTACAGCTAGAAATACAAATCCAATTTTAAGTGATATTCTATTTGCAATAATTCCAAAAGGTAGAGCTATGAACATTGTCATCCCACGTCTCATTAAAGAGTAGAATGATTCAGTTGTTGCTCTAAGTTTTCCTTTTATATTCTTATGAATCTCAGTAAGTACAACAGGCTCCAAAACTGAATAACACAGGTAGTATAGGAAAAGTGGTATTACAACAAGATAGTTATGTGAAAGTATCAATAATACAATACTAATCACAAGTCCACATAAGATCATTATATACCCATTGAATTTTGAAAAAATCTTATCTGATTTTGATGAAAGTAATGAACCAAAACTGCAGGCACCTAAACTAAATAGACTAACTACACCAAATAAATACACAGGAAATCCAATATCCAAAATATATATCTGGTAGAATTCATCAATTTGAACTGTTATGACAGCAGCTATAACTCCAGTTAAAGCTATTGATAATATATAAGAGTTTTTAATAAAGAAACTTAAGACTTCTTTCATATCCTTAACATTTTTATTAATGCTATAACTTCTATTGTTATGTGAAAATTCCATAATAGGTTTTTCAAAATCAGAAACATCATAAAGAAATAAAGTACATACAAAAGCAAGTACACAACTTATTAATGATAAAGCATAATTAAAAGTGTAGCTAGTTTTGTAAGCCATATAGGCTCCAAGTAGAGCTGCAATGATACCTGTTGTATAATCAATGAATCTTAGTTTTGACATATGTTTTTGAAAAGAATCTTCTTCTCCTAGTTTTTTTAGAGTATCATAAAAGATTGCATTTTCTGCACCACTATTGAAAGCTTTTCCGATACCTGTAGCGACTGTAGCTACAGCAAACATGAAAAAGTTATGGGCAAATATCAAAATCAAGAATTCAATACATGTTAAAAAGGCTGCAAGAATCATTAGCTTTTTTCTACTCCAAATATCTGCAAGATACCCACTTGGTATTTCCAGGGCAATAACAACAAAATTATAAATAACTTCCGTATATGCCACCATTTCTATAGACATTCCTCTTGATAATGAGAAGGCTCTCTCAATCACATAAGCAAAAATTAAATTATGAAATATGGTAATTCCATAGATGCTTAAAATATTTCTCTTCAATACTTTTTCTGATAAATTCATTTTGCTTCCCTCCAGTTAGAATTAAGTGTTAATAATTAATTTGTTTAACAATAATTCTATGGAGGTGGTCTGGTTAATTGGCGTTAGTTGGGACCACGTACAAACATAATATCCCCTCCTTAATTAATTTCCATATATGTATATAATTACATTATAACTATTTTTATACTGATCTATCAAGTTACTTATGATAGTTATTAAAGATTTATGTTCATAAAAACATTTTGGTGTTTACTAACAATTATTCATATATATAATAAATAGATAAGTATTGTATTATTGGAAATAACTATTTAACTTTCCTCTTATATGTTGATATATTTAGAGTGTAGTTTAGTGCGTTAAAAATTGTATGTAATGCACTAGACAAATAGGTTTGAAGGGAGAAAGTTATGGGTAATAAAAAAGGAATTATATTTGCAGGGGCGGTTATAGGGTTCCTCTCTGCTTTATTAGTATGGTTTGGTAACCCTGGAAACATGGGAGTATGCGTTGCATGTTTCATACGTGATACTGCAGGTGCCATAGGGCTTCATTCAGTAGAAAAGTTAAGCTATATCAGACCTGAGATACTTGGTATCGTTTTAGGTGCATTTATTATGGCTATAATAGGTAAAGAATTCAGTACTAAAGGTGGATCATCACCATTTATAAGATTTGTACTTGGATTTGTTGTAATGGTAGGAGCATTAGTATTCTTAGGATGTCCTTTAAGAATGGTACTTAGACTTGGTGGAGGAGACCTAAATGCAATTGTAGGACTTATAGGTTTTGCAGCAGGTATTTTTGGTGGAATAATCTTCTTAAATAAAGGCTTCAGTTTAAAAAGAACTTATAAATTAAATAAATCAGAAGGATATTTATTTCCAATAATATGTGTGGGACTTGCTTTATTGGTTATTATTGCTCCAGCATTTGTAACACTTAAGGCTAAACATGCACCATTATATATATCTTTAGGTGTAGGAGCAATTGCGGGTATATTAGCACAAAGAACAAGACTTTGTATGGTAGGTGGAATCAGAGATTTAATCCTTTTTAAAGATGGATATTTAATCTCAGGATTCATTTCAATATTAGTTTTCGTACTTATTGGTAACGCTGTATTTGGTAATCTGAATATTGGTTTTGTAGGGCAGCCAGCAGCTCACAATGATGGGCTATGGAACTTCTTAGGGATGTTCGTTGCTGGATGGGGAAGTGTATTATTAGGTGGATGTCCTCTTAGACAACTTGTTTTATCTGGAGAAGGAAATATTGATTCTGTAGTTACTTTAATGGGTATGTTATTAGGAGGAGCTCTTAGTCATAACTTTGCATTAGCTTCAAGTGGAGCTGGCCCATCTGCAAATGGAAAGGTTGCGGTAATAATAGGAATATTTATTTTATTAGGTATTTCATATTTCAATATTCAAAAAGTTAAGGTAAAGATGAAAGGGGATGCTAAAGTTGATTCAAGTAGATGCTAGAGGACTAGCTTGTCCACAACCAATTATGATGGCTAGAGATGTTATTTCAGAAAACCCAAAAGAATTTGAAATAATCGTTGATAACGGAGCACCAAAGACAAATGTACCAAGATTCATTAAAAGATCAGGATATACAGTAGAGTTAATAGAAAAGGAAGATGAAGTTACAATCATCGCGAGGAAATAGAGTATGACATATTTTGCATTATTTTTCACTTATACAGGAGCTATTAAATATGAGAAATTTCTAAAGAGTAAAGGATGCCCCTGTAAAATTATGCCTGTTCCAAGAAAGTTAACTTCAAACTGTGGAGTAGGAGCTAAATTTACCTTCGAAGAGGATATCAATTCGGTAATTTCAGAAGATATTGAGAAACTATTTAAGGTAGATGGTGAAGAATATACATTAATTTATGAAGAAGAATAATAAAAATCTAATTATTAAATAAAGAAGAGATTATAGATTAAATTCTATAATCTCTTTTTTGACTTTGAGAATAGTGTTTGTTTTTTAGAAATATGAGTAAAATACACATGATTTTTATCTACTTATTTAATAGTATCATTAATTATAGACATTAGTTTTTCTTCTTCATTGCCTATATTTTCACTTAGGCGGGCTGCTGCAAGTACTGGTAACCAAGCTAGAATTCTTTCTTTTTCTTTGCCTGTTTCTTTGCAATATAACATCAAATACATTTCAGCTAATTCTGGAAAATATAAAGAGTAAAGTAGATATGTTCTACAAGCATCCCCATCAGCACACCCGGTGGTGGAGTCTATCCAATCAATTATCCAATATTCTCCTTCACAAACTAGAATATTATATCCATGAAAATCCCCATGGCAGAGTTCATTCCCCTCTGGGAGATCATTTAAAAGTGTTAGCATATTTTCCTTATGAGCAATACTTAAATTCTCATTCCCTTGTATTTTATTTTTTAATTTATCTTTTAATAAAAATGGCAAGTAGACTCTTTTTGAGTGGATCTCTAGCTGTATTCTTATCATTTGTTTCATATAAGCTTCAGTACTATCTTCATCTTTAAAAATACAATTAAATAGAGATTCTCCTTTTATATAATCCATCTTTATTGCCATTTGATTGTCAATACTTAGCACTTCATAAGTTTTTGGAACACGTAGTTGAGTATTCTCTATAATTGAATTAATCAATGCCTCATAAAATACATCTGTCTTATTATAATTTTCTTTAAATAATTTAACAGCATAATTCTCAGAACTGTATACTGTAGCCTGTGCCCCAGTACCAATTACTTTATCCAATTCCATTTAAATTTTCATCTCCTTTTTAAAATAAATTAACTTTAAGTTCTCATTGATTTCTTCAACTTGTCCAGTTCTAATATATCCAAGGTTTTCATAAAAATAATGATTCTTAAGACTTTTATGAGGAGTTTCTAAAGTCCAAATGCGGGCATCTGGAAATTGATTTTCAATAAACACCATAGCCTTTTTACCTATCCCTAAATTCTCATAATCAGGATGAATGAATAATCTATTTATATAATATTGAAAAGCTCCTTTCGAATAAGCGTGTATTCCACCAATAATTTTTCCATCAGAAATAATTTTATAATAATTATGGTTTTCAATTTTATATTGAATTTTTTCTAGTTTCTCAAACATAGGATTAGTATCATAATCTTTATATAGTTCTAATGCCTCTTGAAATGATTTTTTTTGAATTTCAAGTAATTTTGCTCCATCAGTTAGTGCTGCTTTCTTAAATTTAATTTTCAAATTAATTCCTCCATATTTCTTAAATAATTTAATGTGTTTATTAGATTATGGTTTTGTATATTATAACATAATTTTCAATATACTTGAAAATTATAAATATAAACAGGGATAAGAAAATAAATCATAAGAGGGTCGGTATAAGCAAAATAGGAATAAGTTAAGGACTTAGTATTAATCCAAATAATTAGGTTTAATTATAATATGGCAAAATATACACAAAGAAAAAATATAAAAATTAATTGACTTTAGTTTTAACTTTATATATAATCGTTATTAATGAAGTGCATAAATATGCAGAAATAAAGCTAAATATTCACTTCAATCTGTTGTTATGCATATATAATGAATAATTATGCAAAAGAGTGAATAATGATAAAAAATAAATATGATAGAAAATTCAATGAAGAGGAAAGTACTTTCTTATATCAGTCTTTTAGAGAACAGGGGATGGTGGAAGCCTTGTAGACCATAGGAAAGGAAGAGAGCCTTGGAGAAGCTATTTGAAAAGCTAGTGATTTTATAGAGTCAAGTATAAACTAAATTTATACTAGCCAAGTAGGGTGTGCCGCTAACAGCGTTAAAATATTAAGAGAACTAAAAAAGTTTATTTTTTAGTTAACTAGAGTGGCACCGCGGATATATCCGTCTCTAATTTTAGAGACGGATTTTTTATTTTATAAAGAATAACAAGTTCTACTAAAAATTAAAAATCTAATTGAAAAAATAAAAAACAAACAAATGAATGAAAGGAAAGGTGTTTAAAAATGAAAGAAAAAGTTGTATTAGCATATTCAGGAGGATTAGATACATCAATAATAACAGCATGGTTAAAGGATAATTATGATTTTGATGTAATAGCAGCATGTATGAATGTTGGACAAGATGAAGACATGAAGATGATTGAGGAAAAAGCTTTAAAATCAGGAGCTGTTAAAGTTTATATTGAGGATTTAATTGAAGAGTTTATTGAAGATTATGTTTATCAAGGTATAAAAGCAGGCGCAGTATATGAAGGTAAATATTTATTAGGAACTTCTTTTGCTAGACCTTTGATGGCTAAAAAGCTTGTAGAGATTGCTCATAAAGAAGGAGCAAAATATATTTGTCATGGATGTACTGGAAAAGGTAATGATCAGGTTCGTTTTGAAGTAGGTATTGCATCTATTGATCCAACAATTAAAATAATAGCTCCTTGGAGAATATGGGATATAAAATCAAGAGAGGATGCTATTGACTATGCAAATAAGAAAGGAATAGAAGTTCCGGTAACTAAGGAAAAGATTTACTCAAGAGATCAAAATCTATGGCATATTAGTCACGAAGGTGGAGATTTAGAAGAACTAAAAAATGAGCATAAATCTGAAATGTACTGCATGACAGTATCACCTGAAAAGGCTAAAGATGAAGCATCATATGTTGAAATATATTTTGAAAAGGGTATGGCTAAAAAAATAAATGGCAAGGAATTATCACCAGTTGAGATTGTTAAAACATTAAATAAAATTGGTGGAGAGAATGGAATAGGTATTATTGACATTGTAGAAAATCGTCTTGTTGGAATGAAATCAAGAGGGGTATATGAAACTCCTGGAGGAACAATATTATATGCAGCTCATAAAGAACTTGAGTATATAACTTTAGACAAAGATACATTACAGTATAAGCAAATGATATCACATAAATATGCTGAGTTAGTTTACAACGGGTTATGGTTTACATCTTTAAAAGATGCACTTGATGGCTTTATAGATAAGACACAAGAGACTGTAACTGGAACAGTTAAATTAAAGCTTTATAAAGGAAATATCATGGTAGCAGGAATGGAATCACCTTATGCACTTTATGATGAAGGTATTTCTTCATTCGGAGCAAGTGACTTGTATGATCATAAAGATGCAGAAGGATTTATAAATCTATTTGCACTTCCTAGCAAAATAAAGGCTTATAAGTTCAAAAATAATTTTTAATGAAAGAAGGAGAGATTAATGATAAAAGTTGGAGTTATTGGGGCAACTGGATATGCAGGACAGCAGCTTGTATGGTTATTAAATAATCATCCTGAAGTTGAGATTGAATTTTTAGCATCTCACAGCTATGGAGGAGAAGCATTTAGCAGTATTTATAGAAACTTTAATAAATTTCTTAATAAAATTTCCATTGAGATTAATGAAGTGGAGAAGAGCATTAAAAAGATAGATATACTATTTACTGCTCTTCCTCATGGAAAATCCTTTGAGTTTGTTCAAAAGGCTCTTGAGTCAGGTGTTAAGGTTATTGACTTAGGAGCTGACTTCAGGATAAATGATACGGAGATATTCAGTGAATGGTATAAGATAGATCACAGATATCCTGATTTAAGTAAAGAAGCTGTATATGGTCTTTCAGAACTTAATAGAGATAAAATTAAAGATTCTAAGTTAATTGCTAATCCAGGATGTTACCCTACAGCAAGTATCCTTGCACTTGCTCCACTTTTAAAAAATAATCTACTCATGGAAGATTCCATATTGATAGATGCTAAATCAGGAGTTTCAGGAGCAGGTAGAGGAGCTAAAGTTCAAACTTTATATGCAGAGTGTAATGAATCAATAAAAGCATATGGTGTGGCGTCACACAGACATACACCTGAAATAGAACAGGAACTATCTATATTAAATGGCAGTGAAATAACATTAACTTTCACTCCTCATTTAGTACCTATGAATAGGGGAATACTTTCTGTATGTTATGGAAAATTGAAAGAAAAGCTTTCAGAAAATGAAATTTTTCAAGTATATAAAGCAATTTATGGAGATGAAAACTTTATAAGATTGACAAAAGAATTACCTGAAACAAGATGGGTAAAGAATTCTAATTTTTGTGATATATCTTTTAGAATTGATAAGAGAACTGGAAGAATAATCGTGGTTTCAGCAATAGATAATTTAATGAAGGGTGCAGCGGGACAAGCAATACAGAATATGAATATAATGTTTGGTTTGAAGGAGACAAAGGGGCTAGATTTAATTTCAATGGTTCCATAAAAATGGGGAGGAATGATAAAGATGAAAATACTTGAAAATAAAACAATAACAGATGTTCAAAATTTTTTAGCATCAGGAATTTCTGGTGGATTAAAGAAAAGTGGAAAGAAAGATTTATGTGTTATATATAGCAAGGTTGAAGCTGTTGGGGCGGCTGTATTTACTACTAATAAAGTTAAGGCAGCACCAGTACTTCTTAATATGGAAAATATAAAGAATGATAACATACAGGTTATAGTTGTAAATAGTGGAAATGCTAACTCTTGTACTGGAAAGCAGGGAATGGAAAATGCTATGAAAATGGCTGAAACTGCTGCTGAATGTCTTGGATTATCTCCAAAGGAGGTTTTGGTTCAATCTACAGGTTTAATAGGACTTCAGCTCCCAATGGATAAGATTATACCAGCAATTAAAAAAGGTTGTTCAATGATATCTCCAACTGGGGGGAGTGATGCAGCTGTAGCAATAAAGACAACAGATACATTTTCAAAAAGTATAGCTGTAGAGTTTGAAATAGATGGTAAGAAGGTTATGATGAGCGGTATTGCAAAGGGTTCAGGGATGGTACATCCTAATATGGCAACTATGCTTTCATTTATTGTTACTGATGCAAATATTACAAAGGAAATGCTAAATAAAGCTTTTAAGAATAGTGTAGATGATTCATATAATATGATTTCAGTAGATGGAGATACAAGTACAAATGATATGTCAGCGGTTCTTGCAAATAAATGTGCAGGTAATACTTTAATAGATAGTGAAGATGAAAAATATTTTGAGTTTAAAAAAGCGCTTGATTTTGTTAATAAAGAACTAGCAAAGATGATCGCTAAGGATGGAGAAGGAGCTACAAAACTTTTAGAGGTTACAGTTAAAAATGGCAAAGATATTGAAAATTCGAAATTGTGCGCAAAGTCAATAATTAGATCTAATTTGACTAAATGTGCATTCTTTGGAGCAGATGCAAACTGGGGAAGAATAATGTGTTCAATTGGATATTCAGGAGCTGACTTTGATCCTGAAAAGGTAGATATATTCATTAAAGGATGCAAAGGAGAAATTCAGGTTGCAAAGGACGGTATGGGACTTCCGTTTGATGAGATTTTAGCTAAAGAAATATTATTAGAGGAATATGTAAATGTAATTGTTGATTTAAAGGATGGAAATAAAAATGCAACAGCATGGGGCTGTGACTTAACATATGATTACGTAAAGATTAACGGTTGTTATAGAACTTAAGAAAGGATTACAAAAGATAAGAGGGGGAGAGAACATGTATGGAGCAATATATCTTGAAGACGGTACAGTTTATGAAGGAAAAGGATTTGGGTTTGAAGGTACATCATGTGGAGAATTAGTATTTAATACTTCTATGACAGGATATCAGGAAATACTTACAGATCCATCATATGCAGGACAGATTATAACTATGACGTACCCGTTAATAGGGAATTACGGAGTAAATAGTAATTATAATGAAGCAAAAAAATCATATGCAAAAGGGTTGATCATTAAATCTTTATGTGAAAAACCAAGTAATTTTATGAGTGAAAATAATCTAGATAAAATGATGAAAGACTTAAAGATAGTTGGTGTTTATGGTATTGATACAAGAAGCTTAACAAAGAAGATAAGAAATAGTGGAGCTATGAAATGTATTATATCTAATAAGGTATTAAAAAGTGAAGAGATTAAAAATTATTTTGATAATTGGAGATGTGAAGATGATTGGATGAAAGAAGTTGGAGTTAAGGGAATATGCAAAATAGAGGGAACAGGCCCTAAAGTTGTTTTAGTTGATTTTGGTGTTAAGAAAAATATAATAAGAAATCTTATGAAGAAAAACTGTGAAATAATTGTAGTTCCTTATAATACGCCTTATGAAGTTATTATGGCACTTAACCCAGAGGGGATCTTATTAAGTAATGGTCCTGGAGACCCAAAATGTGCAGTAGAAGCAATTGAAATGGTTAAAAAGATAATGAGTAAACTTCCTGTATTTGGAATATGTCTTGGACATCAGATTCTTTCTCTAGCAGCTGGAGGAGAAACATATAAAATGAAGTTCGGACATAGAGGTGGAAACCATGGAGTTATTGATATAAAACTAGATAAATCATTTATAACATCTCAGAATCACGGATATGCAGTACAAGGTGAAAGCTTAAAAGGTACTGGAATGATTGAAACATTCAAGAACTTAAATGATGATACAGTGGAAGGAATTGAACATGAGTATTTACCAGTATTTTCAGTTCAATTTCATCCAGAAGGAGCGCCAGGTCCAGAAGATACATCATATTTATTTGATAAGTTTATAAATTATATGAAAGAGGGGTGGGGAAAAGGTGAAAAATAATATTAAAAAAGTAATGATTATTGGTTCAGGTCCAATAATTATAGGGCAAGCAGCAGAATTTGATTATTCAGGAACACAGGCTTGTAAAGCTATAAAAGAAGAAGGGGTTGAAATAGTTCTTTTAAACAGTAACCCAGCTTCAATAATGACAGATAGTAATATTGCAGATAAAGTTTATATACAGCCTTTAACCCTTGAGAGTGCAGTACAAATAATTGAAAAAGAAAGTCCTGATGGGATATTAGCAGGGTTTGGTGGTCAAACAGCACTAAATCTTGCTATGAAACTAAAAGAGAATGGAATACTTGATAAATATAAGATTGAGCTTTTAGGGATAAACAGTGATGCAATAAAGAAGGCAGAAGATAGAGAAATATTTAAAGAACTTATGATTGAAATTGGTGAACCAGTAGCTATGAGTACAGTAGCTTCAAACATAGAAGAATGTATGGAGTTTTTAAATGAATACGGGTTTCCAATAATAATTAGACCTGCATATACCTTAGGAGGTACTGGAGGAGGAATTGCAGAGAATATTGAAAGTTTCAAGAATATTTGTGAAAAGGGATTAGCTTTAAGTCCAATTGGACAAATATTATTAGAACAAAGTGTTGCAGGCTGGAAGGAAATTGAATATGAAGTAATGAGAGATAGCAAAGACAACTGCATTATTGTATGTAACATGGAGAATCTGGATCCAGTAGGGGTTCATACAGGGGATAGTATAGTTGTAGCTCCATCACAGACATTAAGTAATTATGAATATCAAATGCTTAGACAGTCAGCTATTAAAATCATTAGAGAGTTAAAGATTGAGGGAGGTTGTAATGTACAGTTTGCCCTTGATCCTATAAGTCATAACTATATTGTTATCGAAGTAAACCCACGAGTAAGCAGATCAAGTGCACTGGCCTCAAAGGCTACTGGATATCCAATAGCTAAATTTGCAGCAAAAATTGCTTTAGGATATTCATTAGATCAAATAAAGAACTATGTTACAGGGTGTTCAAGTGCCTGTTTTGAACCAGCTCTTGATTATGTTGTTATGAAAATTCCAAAATGGCCTTTTGATAAATTTAAAAAGGCATCAAAAAACTTAGGAACACAGATGAAAGCAACTGGGGAAGTTATGGCTATAGGAAGAAATTTTGAAGCCTCTCTTTTAAAAGCTTTAACAAGTCTGGAAGGAGAGTATACGGGTATAAGAATACCTTTCTTCTCAGAGTTAAACAATGAGGAGTTAAAGGATAAGATTAAAAATTGTGATGCAGATAGAATATTCGCTGTAGCAGAGGCAATAAGAAAGAAGATTGAAATTGATGAACTTCATGAAATAACTAAAATAGATAAGTGGTTTTTATATGGAATTAAAAATATTGTTAATATGGAACTTCTTCTTATGAACAGTGAAATTAATGCTGAAATTATTAAAGAAGCAGAAACAATGGGCTTTACAGATGATGAAATATCGTATTTATGTGGTTTAAAAAAAGAAGTTATAACAAAAATAAGAGAAGAAAATAATATTTATCCTGTATTTAAAATGGTTGATACATGCAGCGGTGAGTTTGATGCAGAAACTCCTTATTTCTATTCATGTTATGAGGAGGAAGATGAAAGTTATGTTACAGATGATAATAAAATTATCGTAATAGGTTCAGGTCCAATAAGAATTGGACAAGGAGTAGAATTTGATTATTGTTGTGTCCATGGTGTGTGGGCAATAAAAGAGGCTGGATTTGAATCAGTTATAATAAACAACAATCCAGAAACAGTAAGTACAGATTTTGATACATCAGATAAACTTTATTTTGAATCTTTATATATAGATGATGTTTTAAACATTATAAGAAAAGAAAAACCATATGGTGTAATTGTTCAGTTTGGAGGACAAACTTCTATAAATTTAGTTAATAAGCTTCAAGAAGCAGGAGTTAAAATTCTTGGTACTTCAAATGAATCTATAGATAAAGCAGAAGACAGAGATAAATTTGGAGAGTTTCTAAAAGAACTTAATATTCCATCACCCAATGGATATTCAGTGAAATCTATAGAAGAAGCTTATAAAGCTGCAGATGCAATTGGGTATCCTGTTGTTGTTAGACCATCGTATGTTATTGGTGGAAGAGCTATGAAGGTTGTATATCATAAAGATAATCTTACTGAATATATGAATGAAGCTGTAAATCTATCAAGTGAAGGTGCTGTTCTTATAGATAAATATATTTGCGGAACAGAGATAGAAGTAGATGCTGTATGTGATGGAGAGAATATTTTAATTCCTGGAATAATGGAGCATATAGAAAGAACAGGAATACACTCAGGAGACAGTATGACTGTATATCCGCCAATTACCTTACGTGAAGAAGTTATTGAGATGCTAACAGAGTATACAGAAAAAATTGCCATTAACTTAAATATTGTAGGACTTGTTAATATTCAGTATGTCTATGATGGAAAAGATATTTATGTTATTGAGGTAAATCCAAGAGCTTCAAGAACTGTACCAATATTAAGCAAGATAACAAATGTTCCAATGGTAAAACTAGCTGTAGAGGCTATGCTTGGACAAAAATTAGCAGAAGCTTCGTATGGTACGGGCTTATTAAAAAATAAGAATTTTTACGCTGTAAAGATTCCAGTGTTTTCAACTGAAAAGTTAAGCGATGTAGATATATTCTTAGGGCCTGAGATGAAATCTACTGGAGAAATCTTAGGAATAGATGAGGAGTTTGAAACAGCAGTATATAAAGGGTTTGAAGCATGCGGTATCAAGATACCAAGCAAAGGGAATATTTATGTTTCTTTAGATGAAGTCAATAAAATAGAAGGAGCAAAGATAATTAAAGAATACTATGAAATGGGATTCAATATCTTTGCATCCAGTGGAACCTCTGAGTTATTAAAGAATAAAGAAATTGAATGTACAGAATTAGATACAAAAGAACTTATGGAACTTATATTAAAATCAAAGATTGATATTATAATTAACACTCCTACCCAAGGTGATGACATTACAACAGATGGATTTAAGATAAGAAGAAAAGCTGCAGAATTTAATATTCCAGTGTTTACTTCAATAGATACTGCTAAAGTATTTGCAAAAGCAATAAAGGTAAAAGAAAAGAATGAGAAAGTAAGTTATAAATCTCTTTGTGAATATATAAGCTTATAGATTTAGAGAAAGGCGGGTGTATTATATGAATATGGGGTATAACCTAGTATCAAATGAACTTATTAAAAAAGATATAAAGAAGTATGTTGGGAAAACCATTGTAATTAAATATGGTGGAAGCATAATGAAGGATGAAGAATGTAAGCTTGCCTTTCTTGAGGATGTAGCTTCATTAAAAAATATAGGTGTAAATGTGATAATTGTTCATGGTGGAGGACCTAATATATCAGATTTTTTAAAGAAGGTAAATATTGAAAGTAAGTTTAAAAATGGACTTAGGGTTACAGATAAGGATACCATGGAAATTGTTGAAATGATTTTATCTGGTCAAGTAAATAAGGAACTATCAGGAATTCTTTCATCATTAAAAATTAACGCTATAGGAATAAGTGGACGTGATGGTAATTTAATTTCTGTAAAGAAAAAAATAATTTGTAACAATAGTGAGGCAATAGATATAGGGTATGTTGGAGAAGTAAAAAGTATTAATATTAGCTTCTTGCAAGGGCTTTTAGAAATAGGATGTGTACCAATTATTTCACCTGTTGGATTTGATGATAAAGGAGAAGTTTATAATATTAATGCTGATTATGCAGCTTCAGCTATTAGCTCAGCTATTAATGCAGAAAAGCTGATTCTTATGACTGATGTAGAAGGGGTATATTTAGATATAAATGATAAAAATTCAATTATCCAATCAATCACCATTGATGAAATAAAAGAGTATATAAGTGAAGGTATCATAAAAGGTGGAATGATACCAAAGATGGAGTGCTGTATAGAAGCAATTAGTAATGGGACTAAAGAAGTTAACTTAATATATGGTAGAAGAAAGCACTCGTTAATAACTCATATGTTTTATGAAGAGAATAATTCTACAACTTTGAAAGGAGGAGAAACAGAATGGCAGAAAGCAATTTAATGAATACTTATAATAGATTTGATGTTGAGTTTATAAAGGGGAAAGGGACAAAGTTATATGATAAAAAAGGATATGAGTATCTTGACTTTGTTTCAGGAGTAGCAGTAAATTGTTTAGGTCATAGTCATCCTGCCATTTCTAAAACTTTACTAGAACAAGGGGAAAAGCTAATTCATATTTCAAACCTATATTATAACGATAAGCAGAACGCTCTTGCTGAAAAGCTTACTTCTTTAAGCGATCATCAAAAGGTGTTTTTCTGTAATAGTGGAACAGAAGCTGTAGAGGGAGCAATAAAAGTTGCAAGAAAATACGGTAAGGTAAATGGGGGAGAAGATAAGAATAAAATTATTTATATGAAAAACTCATTTCACGGTAGAACAATGGGAGCCTTATCAATCACAGGACAACCAAAATATCAAAACTCCTTTAAACCTCTTATTGGGGGAACAGTTGAAGCTGAATTTAATAATATTGATGATATTAAAGAGAAGATTGACTGCAATACATGTGCAGTGATAATAGAACCTATTCAAGGTGAAGGTGGAATAATTGATGCGGAAAAAGACTTTTTAGAAGAGTTAAGGAAGCTTTGTGATGATAATGATGCTCTTTTAATATTTGATGAAGTTCAATGTGGAATAGGTAGATTAGGAACTTTATTTGCATACCAGAAATTTGGTGTTACACCGGATATAATATGTTCAGCTAAAGGATTAGGTGGAGGATTTCCTATAGGAGCAGTTATTGCAAATGAAAAGGCTGCTGATGTAATTTCTCCAGGAGATCATGGAAGTACCTTTGGAGGTAATCCATTAGCATGTGCTGTTTCTTTAACAGTTATTAATGAATTATTTGAAGGGAATATATTAAAGGAAGTAGATAAAAAAGGTGAGTACTTAAAAAATAAGTTAAAAGCTTTAAAAGAAACTTACTCATTTATAGATAATATTACAGGAAAGGGACTTCTTATAGGATTAAAGGTTAATATAGACATCAAAAAGATAATTAGTAAATGCTTTGAATATAAATTTCTTGTTATTGGCGCAGGAAAGAATGTTTTAAGATTACTTCCACCGCTTAATGTTTCTTATGAAGAGTTAGATCAAGGCGTAAAAATTCTAAATGATGTCTTATTTGATTTGACGAATTATAAATAAAGATATTACAAATGCTAATATTAATTATTCATATTAAGAGAGGAGAAGTAAAACAATGAAGCTTTGGGGAGGAAGATTTTCTAAATCAACAGCATCTATAGTTGATGAATTTAATGCATCAATTGAATTTGATCAAAAGCTATATAAGCAGGATATTATGGGAAGTATAGCTCATGGTAAGATGCTTAGCAAGTGCGGTATATTGACCAATGAAGAAGCAGATAAAATTATTGAAGGTTTAGAAGAAATTCTTAAGGAAATAGAAGAAGGTAAAATTGAATTTAAATTGGAATATGAAGATATTCATATGAATATTGAAAAAATACTAACAGATAAGATTGGTGAAGTTGGTAAGAAGCTTCATACTGCAAGAAGTAGAAATGATCAGGTTGCTGTTGATATAAGATTATACTTAAAAGAAGAAATAAATAACATATTAATATTATTAAAAAATCTTTTATATGCAATACTTGAAATGAGTAAAGAACATGTAGATACAATAATGCCAGGATACACTCATCTTCAAAGAGCACAACCAATAACTGTAGCATATCATATTATGGCTTATTTCAATATGTTTAGAAGGGATTATACCAGACTTGAAGATTGTTTAGAGAGAATGGACTATCTGCCACTTGGAGCAGGTGCATTAGCAGGAACGACTTATAATACAGATAGAGACTTTTTAGCTGAACAACTTAGGTTTGCAAATATTTGTGAGAACTCTTTGGATGCAGTTAGTGACAGGGATTTTATTATTGAATTCATAAGTGCAGCTTCGATAATCAGTATGCATCTAAGCAGAATTTGTGAAGAAATAATTATCTGGAATTCAGCTGAGTTTGATTTTATTGAACTAGATGATAGTTATAGTACAGGAAGCAGTATAATGCCACAGAAGAAAAATCCTGATATTGCAGAACTTATTAGAGGAAAGACTGGAAGAATATACGGTAATCTAATGAATATTTTAACTATGATGAAAGCTCTTCCTTTAGCTTATAATAAGGATATGCAGGAAGATAAAATTCCATTATTTGATACAGTTGATAATATTAAAATCTCTCTGAAAATATTTAAGGAAATGGTGGTTACCACTAAGTTCAAAAAAGAAAATATGAGAAAAGCAACTAAAAGTGGATTTATGAATGCCACAGATGTTGCTGATTATCTAACTAAAAAAGGTGTGCCTTTTAGAACATCTCATGAGATTGTTGGAAAGATGGTATTATTCTGTATTGAAAATAATAAAAATATAGATGATTTATCATTAGAGGAATTTAGGAGTTTCTCAGATAGTTTTACTGAAGATATTTTAGAAAAGATAAAAATTGAAAATTGTATTGAATCAAAAGTATCAATAGGATCAACATCTAAAGCTAATGTTATGGAAATGATTAAAAATGGTGAAGAGTTTTTTGAAGAGGAATTTTAAGTAAAGGCAATAGGCTTTTTTTAAAAATAGAAAAGAAAAATAATAAATGGGTATTGAGAGAATATAAAAGGCTTTGGATTTCTTAATTAATAAAATATGTAAGAATTGATAAGCTGGATTCAATAAAAAAGTCATGGGAATAGTTATTTCATGGCTTTTTTTGTTATGTGAATTTAATAATACAAGACAAAAAATTATATTATTATTGAGAACATTCAAAACTATGATTTTCAAAAATAAAGAATTTTTGTATACAATTAGTGTCTTTTCGAATTATAAATCGTATTATTTTTAGAAAGGTAGGTGATTTTTATGAAAAAAATAGTTGTTTTTTTATCATTCATATTATGTTTAGGGTTACTATTTACAGGCTGTACTAAGGAGAATATGGGGAGAAATACGAAAGAAAGTACAGTTCAATCATCAAATGAGAATAATAATGAAGAGAATAAGTTAAATGAGGAGAATAATCAAGAAAATACTGAAAATGAGGATAATAATGAAGAAAGTTATTTAAAAACTGAAAAATCAAAAATCTATGCATTAGCATTTGATGCAGTGTGGGAAATAGATGAAGCTCTAAATTCTGATATTAATTATGTTAGTATAAATACAAAAACTTTCAAAGATTTTAGTGAAGAGGATAAAAGTGAATTATTTGATTATATTCAAGAGAAGTATAATGTAACTATGTTAGACATGAGTTTTGAAGAATTACAGGATGAAGGTTATGTTAAAGACTTGTATTTTGAGGAAGGAATTTTGTTTGAAATAGATAGATATAGTTCTAATTCTATAGAATCAGTTTCCTTTGAAGGGAGTAAATGGCGTTCAGGATTAGGTGCAATTGGTTTTTACTTTGAAGGCGTAAAGAAAGATGATAAGTGGGAAGTGGAAGAATGCAAGATGACATGGATTAGTTAATGAAATGTATTTTATTAATTGATAAGGTTGAGTTAATATCAAAAGTTATGAGAATATTTTCCTCATGACTTTTTTTATTTATATGAAATATAACTTCATGAATCTGTGAATAAGTTATGATTTAAAAAGATATTTCATAGAAATGATTTTTGTTATAATATGTATATAAAAATTAATAGGTTAATAAGGGGAGTGACTAAAATTAAAATTAAAAGATTAGATAATTATATTGAAAGAAAAGAAATATGTAACAATGTTTTGAGAGCTTTGCCTGAATGGTTTGGAATAGAAGAATCTATTGAAGAATATAATGAGGGTGTTAAAGATGGGGAGTTCTTTGGAGCTTATGAAGAAGGGGTGGACAAGCCGCTCGGTTTTATTAGTTTTATTTTTAATAATCAATATACAGCTGAATTATATGTTACAGGTGTATTTAAGGAATATCATAACATGGGAATTGGTAAGAAATTATTAAGTGAAGGTGAGCAGTACCTTAAAGAAAAGGGCGTTAAGTTTCTTATGGTTAAAACATTAGGAGAATCACATCCAGATAAGAACTATGCTAAGACTAGAGAGTTTTATCTTAAAACAGGATTTACACCATTGCAGGAGATAAAAGAAATATGGGGTAAAGAGAATCCGTGTCTTATAATGGTTAAGAATTTATAGATTAAAAAAGAGTAGTGCAAATTCAAATGCAATACTCTTTTTTATTCTTTTGAAGGATTTAAAGCATCAAATATTGATTTTAATCGTTTTTGTTGGTTTTTTGCATGGTCAAATCCCATCATAACAAAAATCTTATCATATTCTTTTAATTTACTTTCAATTAATTTTACTACATGATCATCTCTAAAAATAATTGTATCTTTCCATATATCATGAACAGTACCATCATCAAAATACACTATTTTTTTAGCCTTAATTTTTCCCCAAGTATTATTTGTTAATTTAAATCCTATATAGGGACTTAGAAAGTTCGAAATATCCTCTATATCTTGTATTTCTTTTTCAAGAGGAAACCCTTCCTCAACAAGATGATTTAAGAAACTTATATAATATTTTTCAAAATCAATTTCAGTATTTTTGGCTTCTCTTTGAGTTTGGTTTATCTGTCTTAATATTAACATAGCTAAAACATCATCATGATCATATTTACTAAGTAAGTATTTAAATGTTTTTGAGTTACTAGGCTCAATATTTTCAATTTTGATATGTTTTTCTCTTGAAATATAACTAACAAAAGCAGGTTCTCCTCCATGTAATATGGCATTCTTTTCGCTGCTATAACTTTGCTTATTTGCGCCTCCTTCAACTAATACTAGATCAGGATTAAAGGAGGAAAATTCTTTCTTAATATCATCAAACATTCTATGTTCTGGGTCATTACAATGTATACCATTGAACCAGAATAACTCCTTATTATTAGATTGCAAATGTAGATGCTTTCCGCCTACTCTTGAATATGTATCACAGCCTGAAAGTACAAAAATTATTATTATCATTATGAATGCTAATTTATTTTTCATTAAATAGTCTCCTTTTAGAGAAAAATAGTTACTTTATTATTTGTAAGGAGTTGAGTAAATTACAAATAATGTAATTAATTAAATTTTATACTAAAATAATGAGTGTGTAAAGTGGACTCTTTGAGAGTTTTTACATATTAAATTACAATGCTAGGGAAACACTATAGATAATACATATTAAAGTATAAACAATTACCGAATCATAAGTAAAAGTTGAGATATGTCTTTACATGAATATGCTTATGTTGTTATAATTCAAAATGGAGCATTTTGCGAATTTATGCAATAGGTAATTATTTGTAGATATGTTCAATGCATATATCTATATGAGAGATAAAATATAGAGTTCAAGGAGAAGATCAAATGAAAAAGAGACAAAATTATGAGTTTACCATAGAAGACGTAGAATTTCCTTCACATGGAATAACTTATGTTAATGGAAGAAAAGTACTTATCAAGAATGCACTAAAAGGACAAAAAGTAATTGGTAAGGTTACAAAGAAAAATAGTGAGAGAATTGTAGCTAAGCTTGTTGAAGTAATAGAAGATGTAGATTATAAAATCCCTCCAGTATGTAAGCCTTTTACTGTAGGTTGTGGAGGATGTGCTCATCAAGATATATCATATGATATGCAATTAGATTCAAAAGAATATCAGGTTATGAAGCTTTTTAGAGAAGCTGGAATAGAAGGATTTGAATACTTAGGTATTGAAGGGAGCCCGGATGTTTTTGAGTATAGAAATAAGATGGAGTTTACTTTCGGAGATATGGAAAAAGGTGGAGAATTAACTCTTGGAATGCATGTTAAGAACAAGAGCTTCGCAATTGTTAATGTTGGTGATTGTCAGATTGTTGACGAGGACTTCAGAAAAGTTCAAACAACTGCTATAAACTATTTTAAAGACAAGGAATTACCTAAATATAGAGTAATGCAGCATTCTGGATATTTAAGAAATCTTGTTGTTAGAAAAGGAATAAATACAGGAGAAATCCTTGTAAATATAGTAACAACTACTCAATTAGACTTTGATATGAGTGATTTCGTTAAAGAAATTTTAGCTCAGGAGTATAAAGGAACTGTTACAGGAATAATTCATACTTTCAATGATTCTTTATCTGATGTTGTTCAGGCAGATAGAATTGAAGTATTACACGGAAGAGAATATTTATATGAAGAATTATTAGGATTAAAATTCAAGGTAAATCCATTCTCTTTCTTCCAAACAAATACAAAAGGTGCCGAGAAATTATACAGCATAGTAAGAGATTTTATTGATGAAACAGAAGATAAAGTTGTATTTGACCTATACTGTGGAACTGGAACAATAGGACAGATAGTTGCACCAAAGGCTAAGAAAGTTGTTGGAATAGAACTTATTGAAGAGGCAGTTAAGGACGCAAGAGAGAATGCTAAACTTAATGGACTTCAAAACACTGAATTTATCGCAGGAGATATAGCAAAGGTTATTCACACTGTAACTGATAAGCCAGATATTATAATTCTTGATCCACCAAGAGCAGGAGTGCACCCATTTGCTCTTAAATACGTATTAAAGTTTAATGTACCACAAATTATATATGTTTCATGTAACCCTAAGACTCTTGTAACTGATCTTAAGGAACTTGAAGCAGGAGGGTATAAAGTTGAGAAGGTAATGTTAAAGGATATGTTCCCACATACTCCTCATTGTGAAACTGTGGTTAAGTTGAGTAGGAAATAATAATTTAACTCCTTGTATTCAATCCAATTTGAGGTTGAATACAAGGAGTTTTGTTATAAACGTGATGATTTTAAAAATAGTCAATAAGAAAAGTGTTAATATCAGAAAATTTAGAAAATGTTATTTACAGAAATTTACTGATATGATATAATGTGACTAAGAGTCATGTGACTCATGGTCATATGACTCTTAGTCGCACATACTGAAAAAGGAGAATTGTATGCCAAAAGAAACTTTTTTAACTTGAACGAAAATAAGAGACAGAAGATTATAAGAGCAGCTATAGGTCAGATTGCTGAATTTCATTATAGCAAAGTTACTATTGATGGTATCGTTAAGTCTGCTGAGATTCCAAAAGGAAGTTTCTATCAGTATTTTGAAAATAAAGATGATTTATATACATACTTGTTTACTGATTTTGGTGATAGAAAGCTGGATTTGTTTGAGAGTCTTAAACTAAAAATTACTGAGCTTGATTTTAAGCAATACATGATTGAGTATATTAAGGAATTAAAGATGCTAGAGTTTTCTAATGATCAAATAACACACTTAAAAAAGGAATTTTTAAATGAGTGTCCTCAGCACATTAAAAAAGAAATTCTAAAAATTGAAATGCCAAAGTCATTAAAAGCTTTTAAAGAAGTTATAGAAGCTTATGTTGACAAAGGAGAATTTAGGAAGGATTTAGACGCTAAGATTGCATCTTATGTAATGGTAATGAGTATCAGCAATTTAGAACATTACGATTTAGGCGAATCAGAAGATATAATAGCTGCATTAATGGGCATAATTGATTTTCTTGTTGAAAGTATGAGTTAGATTATTGTTTATTGGAAATTATTTTTAAAATATAAAAAAAGGGAGTGAGTTTATGACTTTTATTATTATTTTACTTGGAGCACTGGCAGCAGGCAGTTTGGTGTGGACTATCATTCAATTGGTTACCCTAAACTATTTTTTAAGGCTGAAGAAGAAGCTAACTTAAAGCGAAAACGTCCTGCTTGGTATCTATGGTGTGGTATTATAGGATTAATTATTTTAGTGATTTTATGGGTTGAAGCATTTCGTTTACAATTAGTATCTGTGTGGATTCTGACTGCTATTTTTACTTTAGGTTCACTAAAGGCAATAGGAATTGTATTTTTCTATGAGAAATTTAGCGGTGGTGTAAGTAAACTAGTAGGTAATATGCAGGTAAATAAAAAATCTTATTGGACAATGGTTGCAACCCGTGCTGTTCTATTTTTGGTTCTTAGCTTTGCTACGCTATATTTTGCAGGATACTTTGGTACTATCTACTAATAGAAATTTGATAGGGTATAAATTAAAAGTTAATATAAAGTAGAGAAAGACTATGAAGATAACTATTATGGCTTAATACTTCATGGTCTTTTATGTTTTGTTAACTACAGAAAAATAATATTTGCTATTTAAATGACTGTGAGTATTTTGCGTGTTTACGTTTTTATTGTAATTTATATAAAAACACTAGGAATGTTAATATGTGTGAAGTTATTGACTTACATATTTTTATTAAATAATTACTTTGGTATATATTTTTTACTACTTATAGAGGGTTATAGTGATACAATAAACAATGTTTACTGAAGAAATTTAGAGGAAATCAGATAATCGGAAATATACGGTAAGTAATTCAATATCAAATGATATTATTAAAAAATTTTATAATAATACTCTTACTATAGTGATGTGCAATTTGTAGGGATTTTTGATGACTTAACTTTATTAAAAGAAAAAGAAGATATTGAAGTACTTAATAATGTACTTTAGGAATACAGCAAAAATAATAAAGTTGTTAATAAATTTACTAATAATGAATTAAATGAAAAGAAAGCTGAACTATTAATGAAGGGGGAGAAATCAAGGTTGAATTTCTGAAATGTAATTAATGTTTTAATTGTATTTTCCCTAAGGAAAAATCAATAAAGTTAAAACTCTCTCTAATATGATTCTCACTTTGTACTGTTATAAAATGTTCTGAAATGTATACTATTTTTCCTTTTAAAGTTTTACACGATGCCTTTGACTTTTTAATTAAAATTTCAATTTGTTGTTGTAATTTAAAATCTAATGAATTCATCTTTTGTCCTCCTTTAGAATTAATAATAATTTATTAGCTTTTGGTGAAAAAATATTATATGAGTATAGAATAATTTAGTTATCATTTAAAATGTTTATAGGTAGATTTCCATTTATGTTGACTATTTTTATTTCTTTTGTTTTCATCCATTTTATTACGCCGTTATCATCACAAACCGCAACCATTGGAATTACTCCCTCATCAGCTTTAGGTAGTCTATTCACCCTAAAAGTCGATGGATTTGAAGTTTTGAATGCACCATAACCTGTGCCTATTAATATAAAGTTTTTATCAGTTGCTATTTGTTTAACAATTGTTAGCAATATATTCAACTCCTTTAATAATGCTGTGCTAATATAATGTATTTTTAATTTGAATTACTTTTAAAAGTTATAATTTTAAACCAAACAGCTAAATACTATTTAGTATTAGTGAGAAACAATTTATTCAGAATTAAAAGTTGTTTCTTATTTAATTGTAACATATTTAATATTAATTGTAAATGATTTTTATAAAAACAACATTAATGGGAATATATAGAATAAAGGAGTTGAATAAAGTTCTTTAAATTTTTATTTATGAATCATTCGAATATATGATTGTTTAAATCCCATCTTTTCATATACTTTAATAGCTCTTTTATTATCTCTATCAACATGTAATGAAAGATTTCCATCAGTTATTTCAATTGCTTTATTTAAAAGTTGTGTAGCAATACCTTTACCACCTTTTTTTGTAGCAATATATCCTAAATGATATTTCGGAATAAAGTTTTCAAATCCTAGGTTTACAATTACAGTAAGGCCTGTTATATCATTATTTTGATAAGCAGCTAGTATGTGACCTGTTTTCATGGCATGTTGAACAGCATCTACAATTTCTTCTTTAGGATCTGTATACTCCATAAGCCATTCATCTAATAAATCAACAATTTTATTAGGATCTATATCTTTATCAGTGATTTCTTCTATTTCTAAGTTAATCCTACCGTCATTTAGGATTATAACATGATTACCATTAGTTAAATTTCCTGCTTTAGCTTCTTTCATAAATCCAGCGATTGAATACCCATTATGGATAGTCATCTTAATCTTTTCAAGCTTTTTAACCTCAATAACAAATTTCTCTAATTCTTCATCTCTTACACCTGTTACTCTTCCACCTGTGTCGTAAATAGCATCTAATACATTTTTAAGCATGCTTGAGTCAGAAGTCATAACCATTCTGTTGTATTTAGAAACAGGCTTATTTTCTAAATACTCTTTGTATATCTCTAGATTATTTTTTTTATATTCTTCATAAATTATATTTCCATAATCAGTTGTACAACTATATAAATTGGGTATATTTTTAATCTTTTCTTCCATCCATAGTTTTCTAAATCCTAAATGTAATCCTGATATACCATATCCTAAACTTGTTTGAGTAAAGACTGTAGAAATAGGTTCTTTAAGTTGTTGATTAATTTCGTCAACGATTGTAGATAAGGCAGTTATATTAACCATACCATTTTCAAAGCCTTGATTTGCGTTATACCAACCTTTTTCTTTAGATATTTTTTTACTATATTCAAGACAGTCTTGTTTTTTATTTGTATCATATTCTATTTTTTTTATATTTTCTTTATTAAAAGATTTACTATTAATCAATTTACTATTTCTTCTAAATATGAATACGCACTGAATATCAAAAAATTGAGATACACTAGCTATTGATTTTGCTAATTCAGTATGGCCACTTAAACATATAGTTCGTTTACTTACTGCTAATGCATCTTTTATTAACATTATGCTAAGTCTATCAATCTTGTGTCCGCTTGGATTATTTCCTTCTAGTTTTAGAAAAATCTTGGATATTCCTAACATTTCCTCTAACTCTTTTGCTCTTATTAAAGGGGTTTTACCAATTCGATTCTTTATGTTCATACATCACACTCCAATTTTTGGTTTTAACAATTATTATTTATAATTTGTACACAAAGTTAAGTTTTATGCATAAACTATAACACTAGAATATTGCAAACAACTTATAAAATTTTAAAAGTTGTTTGTTATATTTTAACATATGAATTATCTAATGTAAATATGTATATAATTTTATTTGTATATAAAAGATTTTCGCTCGTGGTATAATAAATATAATTTATAATTTGATAATATGGAGGAAGAATACATGGGCCAACGAATTGAAATGCCTAGGTATATAAAAATAGCAGTAGATGTGGCGGTGCGAATACATAAAGGTAATTTACCTCAAGGTGTTAAACTGAGAGGTAGGTCAATTTTAGCAAGTGAATATAATGTTTCACCAGAAACTATACGTAAATCAATGAAACTACTTGATGATACAGGCGTTGTAGAAGTATGTAAGGGAAGTGGCGTTATTGTAAAGTCAAAAGAAAAAGCTTTAGATTTTATAAATGGATTTAAAGATAAGGAAACCATTGGAATGATTAGGAGTAATATTAAAAGTCTACTTCAACAAAGAAGAGAAGTAGAAAGGCAACTGTATGAATTAAATGAAAAAATTATTGATTATTCATATAGATTCAAAAATGCAGATTTAATTGATCCTGTAGAAATAGAAATACCGGGTTCATCTCATATAATTGATATGAGTATAGGTCAAAGTAAGTTTTGGCATAATACAGGTGCAACAATTTTAGGTGTTAAAAGAGATGATAAAGTCTATATTTCAACTGGACCTTATTGGGACTTTAAAGAAAAAGATGTTCTTTTAGTAGTAGGTGATGAAGGGGTTTTAGATAGGGTAAAAAATTTCCTAGAGAATAATGATTAACTTAATTGAACAAAGAAGAAGCTATTTTAAAAGTAAGATCATGTATTAATTTTACTTTTAAAATAGCTTTTTTTTAGTTTTTCAATGTTTGACAAGGTAAAAATTATATGTTAGGCTATATAGAGTAAGAAACAACTTGTTAGATGTAAAGAGTTGTTTGTCTCAAAATTGAATTTAAAGAAAAATATTCAAATAAAAATTAATAGATAAGTGTAACTCTTAAGTAACTGCTGCTTTTATAATTTGTAAATTATAAGTAGCAGTTAGTTTTTGGAGAGATTTAATCTAGCTTTGAATTAATTGATAGATATATTGTAAGTATATTTTATTTCAGCGAGGAGGATGTAAATGATAAAATTTGAAAATGTTTCTAAAGTGTATGAAGATGGATTTCAAGCTTTAAAAAATATAAATCTTCATATAAAAAAAGGTGAATTACTTGTATTAATTGGACCAAGTGGTTGCGGTAAGACAACAACTATGAAAATGATTAATAGACTTAATGATCCTACAGATGGAAAAATATTTGTAAATGGTAAATTAATAAATGAACAGGATCCTGTAAAACTTAGAAGAGATATAGGCTATGTTATACAGCAAATAGGTTTATTTCCACATATGACTATTGCAGAAAATGTTGCATTAGTACCTAAGTTAAAAAAAGAAAATGAAGGTAAGTATCAGAACAAAGTAGATGAATTACTCAATATGGTAGGATTAGATCCTGAAATCTATAGAGAACGATATCCTGGGGAATTAAGTGGGGGGCAGCAGCAGAGAGTTGGAGTTATACGTGCTCTAGCAGCAGAACCCTCAATAATACTTATGGACGAGCCGTTCAGTGCACTTGATCCAATAAGCCGTGAACAATTACAAGAAGAACTTGTAAAATTACAAAAGGAAATAAATAAGACTATCGTTTTTGTTACACACGATATGGACGAGGCTCTTAAAATAGCTGATAGAATTTGTATAATGAGGCAAGGGGAAATTGTTCAATTAGATACTCCAAATGGAATATTAAGTAATCCAGCTGATGAGTTTGTTAAAAACTTTATTGGGGAAGATAGATTAAGTCAAGCAAAAGAATATCCTGAACTAGAAGATGTTATAGTCAAAGGTATTACAGTTAACCCTACTGATAAATTAAGTGAGTGTATACGATTATTGCATAAAAATAAAATCAATAATCTAGTGGTTATAGATGAAGATAATAAATATTTAGGTTCTGTTGCTTCATGGGATATCTATAGAAGTCATAAAAATATTGATTGTCAAATACAAGAGATTATGAGTGAAGATTCAGTAAAAATAGATATTAATCAAAGTTTTGAAGACGTATTGAATGCAATTAGTAAAGCAGATTTTGGATTTTTACCTGTAATTGATGATTCAAACCAGTTAAAAGGAGTTATAAGTAATGAAGTTTTAATTGGGAGTTTAGCTGAGAAAATATCGTAATCTTAGAAAGGAGTTTTTATGGATACAAATAATTTATTAAAAATGTTTATTGAAACAGTAAAAGGAAGATGGCCTGAGATATTGAAGTCTTTAAGCCAGCACATGCAGTTGACATTGATTGCGTTGAGTTTAGCAATATTAATTTCAGTACCTCTTGGAATATTTTTAACTAGACATAAAAGATTTGCAGATATAGTAATAGGTATAACTGCTGTTTTTCAAACTATTCCAAGTTTGGCGTTGTTAGGATTTTTGATTCCTTTCTTAGGAATTGGAACTACTCCAGCTATTGTGGCATTAACTATATATGGTTTATTACCAATACTACGTAATACCTATACGGGAATAGTAGGGGTTGATGGTGCTCAAATAGAAGCTGGTAAGGGGATGGGAATGACTTCTCTTCAAATACTATTTATGGTTGAAATACCATCAGCTTTAAATATAATAATGGCTGGTATAAGAACAGCTACAGTATTGATTATTGGAGTGACAACTTTAGCTTCTTTAGTTGGTGCTGGTGGATTAGGGGATTTGATTTTCAGAGGTATCTCTTCTGTTAATTCAGGATTAATATTAGCGGGAGCAGTTCCTGCTGCTTTATTAGCAATATTTTTCGAGAACATCTTAAAATGGTTTGAAAAAAAAGTTACACCAAAAGGTTTAAAACAGTAATAAATTATAAGGCTTAAGAAATGAATTACTTAGGAAGGTGAATAATTTGAAGAAGTTATCAATTTTATTAATTATAATGACATTATTAATGGTATTTGTAGGATGTGGAAAAACATCATCTGAAAATAAAGTTATTGTAGGTGGAAAAGATTTTACAGAACAAGATATTTTAGTGCATTTGGTATCAGAGTTAATAGAGAATAAAACTGACATAGATGTAGAAAGGAAATCATACTTAGGTGGTTCTAGTATTGTAGCTAAATCTATTGAAACTGGTGATTTAGATATGTATGTAGAATATACAGGAACAGCTCTAATAAGTGTATTAGGAGAAGAAGTTATAAATGATCCTGATGAGGTATATGATTTAGTTTCTAAAAGGTATTCTGATGAAAAACAAATTAAATGGCTAAAAGCATTAGGGTTTAATAATACTTTTGCAATAACAATGAAAAAATCAAAAGCTGAAGAACTAGGAATTAAAACATTATCTGATTTGGCTGAGCATGCACCAAATCTTGTTTTGGCTTCAACGCAGGAATTTTTAGAAAGAAATGATGGATATAAGTCAATGCAGAAAGTTTATGGAATTGAATTTAAAGAAGCTAAAGGTATGGATCCAGGGTTATGTTATGCTGCAGTAAGAGATGATAAAGCAGATGTTAATGTATCTTTCGCTACAGATGGAAGAATTCCAGCTTTTGAATTGGTTATTTTAGAAGATGATAAAAGCTTCTTTCCTCCATATTACGCTGCACCAATTATTAGACAGGATACTTTAGAAAAATGTCCTGAATTAGAAGAAATTCTTAATCAGTTAGCTGGTAAGTTAACTGATAGTGAAATGGCTAAGTTAAATGCAAGTGTAGATTTAGAACATAAAGATCCTAAATCAGTTGCTAAAGGATGGCTAAAATCTAATGGGTTAATTGATTAATATGAATTTAATGTACTTTAATTAGAACTAGAGAAAGACTATGAAGATAGCTATTATGGCTTTATACTTCATGGTCTTTTTTTATGAATTGTTTATTTTAAAATTATATTGTAATAATAAAGATTAAAATCAGGGATATTAGTTTATTTATGGGTATTTGGAAGGAAAATTTAATATATTGGAGAATATTACAATGAGGCGTTGTCCAAAACAAATAAATAGGTAAATACTTTAGTTTTAGATATCCTATATTATGACTTGAAGGAGGACTATTAACATGAATTACTTAATCAAAAATGTTTCATCCAAACAAGAACTTGAAAAGACGTTTGATTTCTTTAAAATGATTTTTATAGGTATGCCTGTTGTCGACAATCCAGAATATTCCCTTGAAAAATGGGAAGAGCGGATGAAAAATCACGGTGATCTGATGCTGTATGCAAGTTTAGATAGTGAAGTAATAGGTATTGTTTTTGGTAGGATTAATGATAACTACAGTATTACGATCGGGCCGGTCGCAGTGCACGAAAATCATAGGGGTATTGGAATAGCAAAAGAGATGATCTTTCTGCTTGAGGAACGGGCGACACATTATGGGATTCATTCTATCAATCTTGGTGCGGTTGAATCTGCCGAAAGATTTTATAGCAAACTTGGGTATACAGGTTCATTGTTAATACAATCTCAAATCCATAGCATAGAGCAACTGCTTTCATTAAACAATAGATATAAGGTTGAATTCACAAATATTTACGATGGTAAAGTTAGTCAGGTGTGCTTGGAATTAACCGAACCAGATAGAGATTTACAGAAAGAATATGAGGCTGCTTTTCCAGGTTGCTACACCCAAATGATGTATTGGAAAAATATTTAATCACATGTGTTTTTGCTGTTCTATATTTAAGGAGATAAATTATGGGTAATAAACTAATGGTAATATAGGAATCAAATTTTATGTTGATTATAACAGGGGGGAGGAACATGAAAGATATACCTTTATATAGCTCTTTTAAGATAATTAAGCCAATAGATAAGGGATTTTCTAGCGATAAAAAATATTTTATTGAAACAATAAATGGAAAGAAATTTCTATTACGTATTGCTGATTCATCAGAATATACACTAAAAAAAGTTGAGTTTGAAACAATGAAAAGACTTTATGAAAAAGGAGTACCAATGCCAAAGCCAGTTGATTTTGGCTCCTGTGAAAATGGAAGGTGTGTATATGCTCTAATAGATTGGATTGAAGGAATAGAGGTCGAAGATTACTTATCTACTTTGACTGAAAAAGAGCAGTATTTATTAGGTGTAGAAGCAGGAGCAATTCTGAAAAAAATTCATGAGGACTCATATAAAGAGAATTCTACAGATTGGTCAGAGAGATATTTTTCGATTATTAAACCAAGAATAGATGCATATAAGTCAGAAGGTGAACCTTTTGAAGGTGCTAATCATATTTTGGACTACCTAGAGGCCAATAAGTATCTGCTAGATAGTAGACCACAATGTCAGCATCATGGAGACTATCATATAGGCAATATAATTTTGTCTAAGGAAAGTAAACTATTTATAATAGATTGGCAAACTATTGATTTTATGAACTATGGTGACCCGTGGTACGAATTTAATCGTATTAACACTGAATTTACGGCTTTTGCATCAGGTCAAATATCTGGCTATTTTGAGGGTGAAGTTCCCATTGAGTTTTGGAAGCTATTTGCTTACTACTTGGCTGCAAATGCTATAACATCAATAGTATGGGCTAAGTATTATTCCCCTGAAAGTTTAGAAGAAATACTGAAAAAGAACAGAGATGTTCTAGTTTGGTTTGAAAATATGAAAAATCCTATACCATCTTGGTATAAGAGGTAGGAGGTTTTTGATTGAGAGCAGAGTATCTAGTATTAATATTAGGTTATATTAATAGAGAAAAATTGTAATTTTGATTCAATAAAAAGAGTTTGCCACCTGTTTATATTATGGTGGCAATTTTAATTTTATGGATTCAAAAAATAAGAGTATGTCTTTATTTAACATTGATATGTGTTAAATAGGGAATGAAATTCAAATAGGTATCATATATATTTATCATAAGTTAATTTGAACTGGATAAAAATAAAGGATTGTGGTATAATAAATGCAATTTACTAAATATTCTGACAATTAAAAGAGGAGTGTTAATAGAAAGTGTATTTATAACTATTAAGGTATTAACAGAATATCAATCTTTTAAATCCAGGAATATTAAAGTAATGTTAAGGGGGGACGAAAAAATATGCAAAAAAGAGAAAATTGGGGATCGAAAATTGGCTTCATAATGGCTGCGGCTGGTTCTGCTGTAGGTTTGGGGAATATATGGAAATTCCCGTTTACTGCAGGTGACAATGGTGGGGGTGCCTTTGTTTTAATTTATTTAGTTTTTGTTGTATTTATAGGATTCAGCATTATGCTAACAGAGTTTGGGGTAGGTAGAAGCAAAGAATTAGCTGCTGTTGGTGCATTTAAATCTGTGGATAGACGTTGGACATTTACAGGAGTTCTGGGAGTTTTAAGTGGTTTTTTAATTATGGGATTTTATCCTGTAGTTGGTGGATGGGCTCTAGCTTATGTATTTAAAGTAGTTACTGGATTACTAAATAATCCTGCTCTTATAGGGGATTCATTCAATGGGTTTATCACAAATCCTGGCTTGCCGCTTATATGGATGGTATTATATCTTATTTTAAACGTAGTAATTGTTGTAAAAGGAATATCTTCTGGAATTGAAAAAGCAGGTAAGATATTGATGCCGTTATTATTTGGTATTTTAATTATTATTGCAGTTAGAGGTTTAATGTTACCAGGTGCTATGGCTGGTATGGAATTCTTATTTAAGCCTGATTTTAGCAAAGTAAATGGTAGTGTGATTTTGGCTGCATTAGGCCAAGCGTTTTTCTCATTATCCTTGGGTATGGGATGTATGATTACTTATGGTTCATATCTTTCTAAGAAACAAAATCTTGTTCAGAATGCAGCTATCGTTACTGCAATGGATACATCTGTCGCACTGTTAGCTGGTATTGCAATGTTCCCGGCGATGTTTGCTTTTGGGATAGCACCAACTGCAGGACCTGGATTAGTTTTCGTTGTTGTACCTACATTATTTGCTGAAATGGGTGCTTTGGGACCAGTGTTTGCACTTCTGTTCTTTATAGCCCTTACAGTAGCTGCTTTAACATCTTCGGTTTCATTACTAGAAGTTGTTGTTGCATTTTTAATTGATGAAAAGAAGTTTACAAGAAAGAAAGCTGTATTTTCTTCTGCAACAATTATGGCGTTGCTTTGTATTTTAGCATCTTTATCAATAGGAGGTTTAGGACCAAAATTATTTGGGACAGGTGCATTTGATATATTTGATCTATTAACAGATAAGATATTCTTGGCAATAGGTGGAATGTTATTATGTATTTTTGCTGGATGGAGATTGAAGAAAAAAGACTTATATGATGAGATTACAAACAATGGAACAGTTAAGTTTGGCTTGTTTGGAGTATGGTATGCGTTGGTTAAGTATGTAATTCCAGTTACAATTGCGATTGTGGCTATAAATGGAGTTCGTGAAGGATTTGCAAGTGGTTCTGGCCCAATTATGGTAATTGGATTGGTAATAATTGCAATATTTGCTGGTATATCTAAAAAGCTTTAAAATCAGTTTAGTAAATTGCAATTTCTAAAATAGTATATAATCACAGCTTAAGGCAATTATGTCTTAAGCTGTTTTTATTATAGTAACAAAGAGAAGAGTTATCGCTACTCTTTAGAAAATAAATAAATTAAATAGAGATATAGAAAATGAATGGTTGAAATAATATAAAGGAAAAGGATAAAATATTATTTGATTTAATGATGTAAATATGAGAGAAACAGGTACATTAAGTTTGATAATAAAATGTTTAATATTATAAGTGAAAATAATGAAGTTTATAACCATATGAGCAGAGCATAGTTTTAATTGTTAATACCTGATTTCTATTTCAAAAGGCATTATATATTAACTTGAAAATTACATCTAGTCAATAGAAATTTAGAGAAAGTGTGAAAATTTTAGAATTTAAAAGCTTACAAATATATGCAGTAATTCAAGAGAATAATGCTGTTTGTATTTATATGCCATAATTTATATAATAACTCCTATAGTTAGAGAGAAAAAAATATGGGGGTTGATGTTATGGGTAATAGTAAAAAAAACAAATTTAATGATGAATACAGTTATAAAAATTTTACTACAAATATGGAGAACACAACTTTTTATAGTGTTGATATGGATTCAAGTGAATTTGAAGATGTAAATATGCAGGGAGTAAAGTTTAACGATGTAAACATGAGGGAAACTGAATTTGATGATGTTAGTCTTAGGAGAACAACATTTAATAATGTTACTATGGAAGGAGCAGCTTTCAGCGAAATAGATTTTAGTAATATAGATGTATCTAATGCTTTAATTAATAATGTATATATTCATAATGTTACAGTTGAAAGTTATGATTGTGGTTTAAAGATAAATAACTGTGATCTATCAGGAACTAAATTAGAGAAGTGTAAATTAATTAATGTTGAGTTATCGGATTGTGATATAACAGGGTTAAAAATAAATGGTATCAATATAAGTGATTTATTGCTAAGACATAATCAAGGTGAGTAATTCTTGAATATCTTAATATGAGAGAAAAAGGCTATAAAGAGAGCTATTAAGCTCACTTCATAGTCTTTTCTTTTATGAATTATAAGCTTCTTATCTATTACTTATGAAACTTCTTGATAAATTCCTCTACCTCAGGAATTCCTCCCTGATATATTAGATAACCGTTGTAAGGTTCGCGCTCAGTTATCTCACCGCAGATAGGAGTGAGCATAATGTCTTTAACTTTGGATAAGTCAGAAGTTTGTCCTAGTGCCCAGCCAAGCTTGATGTAAGCAACTTCTGGCAGCATATTTTCAGCAGGTATTATTCCAAGTGTCATTAAATCTCTACCGGTATCATAGACAAACATATTAACATAACCCCAAAGTGTCTGTACTGTCATATAGATGGCGACTCCTTTTTTTGCAGCGCGCTTGATAGCTGGATATATTAATTTATTAACATGACCAAGACCGGTTCCTGCAATAACGATACCTTTATAACCAAGATCAACCAGAGCATCGATCACATCTGGGTTCATATTAGGATAATAATATAACAAGGATACACGTTCCTCAAAGACTGGATTAATTGTAACGTTTCTGTCACATCGGCGGTGGTTGTAATCTTCACGTATGGGAGTTATTTTCTGTCTATCTACCATGGCTAATGGAATATCTCCAATAGTGCGGAAAGTTGAACGATATGATGAGTGCATCTTACGTACTCGTGTACCGCGGTGAAGTAACCCATATTCGTCAGAAGTTGGTCCAAACATACATACCACTACTTCTGCAATATCAGAATCAGCAGCAGTTTTAGCAGCATGTATAAGATTCAGAGCGGCATCAGAAGAAGGTCTGTCAGAAGAACGTTGTGAACCTACCAAGACGATTGGGATAGGGGAGTTTTGTACCATGAAAGTCAGAGCTGCAGATGTATAACTCATTGTGTCTGTTCCGTGGCCTATGATAATACCCTGTGTACCTTTTTTTATTTCTTCTCCAATAGCTTTCGCCAGCACTATATACTCTGCTGGACCCATATTTTCTGAAAAAACACCAAAAAGTTTCTCTGTACTAAGATTGCATATATCAGCAAGTTCTGGTACTGCTCCATACAATTCACCAGGAGAAAATGCTGGAATAACTGCACCTGTCCTGTAATCAAGTCTTGAAGCTATTGTTCCCCCGGTACCTAAGAGTTTTATATTTTTTTTGTCCTTAGATGTTGGAAATTCACGTTCTGGTATTTTATATTGAATCTCCTTGAAATTATACTCCTTCATATCTTGAATGGTATCTACAGCTATACCTATGTTGTATCCAGTAGCTAGTTTAATTACTATATGGCAATCATCATCATTTTCAGATCTAGGAAGTAAAACACCTTGGAAATTACCACGAGTAGTACTTATGGCAGCTTCACTCCATACGCGCATTTTGAAACTTTTTAAAACCTCTCGTGCTCTACCTTTGTAACCTTTCAAAGTATCAGTCATTGTTATTTACCTCCTTTGCGAATAGCATCAGCAAGTTCATGAAGTGGCATATTACCAATGGCTGTGCTGCGTAATTCTTTCATAATCCAGAGTAATTCAGCATCAGGATTTTTTGAAGTATTAATAAAAGTAAATTTTTCTCGCATCAATGGAATTAGTGAAATAATACTATCTCTGTCACGCTTAATAAAATTTATCTTTTCTAAGAGTGATTCCATGTCCATCATAGGATATTGATAAACCATAGGGAGCATCTTATAAAGAAGTTCCGATTCAATTTTTTGCTCCTTGATGAAAGCGAAAAGATCATATATTTTATCAAAATTAAAAGATGAATGAGACTGTGCTTTTCCTTGGATATGTTTTAAACGATGAGCTAATAAAGTGGCAACAAATCGAGGTTCAGCTTCAAAATCACTAGAGATTCTTTTTATAAGCGGAATCAAGTTATATCTCAGCAGATAGAAAAATGTATCTTCAGGGACATTCCAGTTTGTAAGTTGCTCCATCTGTTTATACACATCAGTGGGGAGGTTGCTTTCAATACTATTGATCAACTCTTCACTAATGGAAATAGGGGCTGAATCAGTATCAGGATACATACGGTCAGCTCCTGGTAACACACGTTCAAACATAGTAGTACCATCTGAAAATGACTTTCGAGTTTCGTTAGGTACTCCTTCAAAAGCTAGTTTACATCGCTCTTCAATAGTTTCTATAGCAGTGGTTATATCGTCCTCTGGACCCCAGAAAAGAATTTGAACATCACCATCTTTTGCATTTAATAATTTACCCAAGGATTTAAAATCGATATAATTTTGATTGTTGTGCCAATCTTCAGAATGAGTCATATTTGGTTTTTCAATACAAGCAATAACTTTCAATCTATCTGAAATTTCATCTGAGAACATTCTTCCGGGTTGAGTGAAAAATGAGAGAATGTTTTTAAAATCAGGTAAATTTACTCCAACAAACTTATGGTTATTAATAATGGTTTCAGGAGTTTGTTTGTATACTGAATATAATTCTTCATCATTCAGGACTAGGTGAGAAGTTCTCCAATTATCCCAATTAGGTATTCGATTTAGAAGGTCATTACGAATTTCTAAGAGGCTTTTTTGACGAAAAGCTTCGTTGTGAACAAGGTCAGGAATATATCGTATATGAGAAACTCCTTTGATTTCCACCCGTGTTCCGCCAGTAATACTAACATTAACATCTTCCCTGGTAGCGCCAATGCCTGTCCTTACTTTTCCTGTGCTTCGATTAAGAAAACGGATATAGTTGCAAGCTTCTGCAGCCTCATCAGGAGTTTTCATATCAGGATAAGTAACGGTCTCGATTAGTGGCATACCTAAACGATCGGTGGTATATACTCTTTCGTGACCTATATCCCATACTTCTCGGCAAGAATCCTCTTCAATGCTTAGTTGAATGATACGAATTTTTTTGTTTTTTAAAGGGATTTCTCCTTCAATGCTTATTATACCTGTACGTTGGAAACCGGCAGGGATACTTCCGTCAAGGTATTGCTTACGTGTAATATGAAGCTCGCCTACAATATTTGTCTTAAGTAATAAAGCAATCTCTAAGGCAATTTTTAGAGCCTGTTGATTTATCTTGAAAGGCGGTGTGTCGTCAATATCATATGTGCAGGTGCTTTCATTTGCAATACGGTAGATGATTTTCTTTTTTGTCTTGAACTCCATTAGTGCAGTACCGTCATATCCACCCATCTCACTTAAGGTAGGTCTCATATGTCTTATTACTTCTGCATCGTATTCACCATCTTTTTGATAAATCCCTGATGGGCAGTGACAAAAAAGTTTTTTGTCAGTCTTGAGCTGCTGATGTACCTCAAGACCACACATTAAGCCTAGCTTTTCATATACATTGGGCAAAGTATTTTTGCGAGGAGAATAACCAATGCGTTTTTGTGTTTCATTAAAGTTGTTTTTCATTTTCTTAAAATCCTCCATATTTAATGAGTTAGCAGTGTTCGTGTGAGTTATATCTATAAAAATTATATGTTTCAAGTTAACAAAATATGTAGTTGTAGGTTTCCTATAGCTCTATAATAATTTGTGTATTTGATTGCAATTATTAGAAAAAAGAATCAATAGAATCACATAATTGCAGAAATGAGTGACGTTATCCTCAATTGCTAAATGAATGTGGATGTGTATTTATGAAGTGATTTTGAATAAAAATTCAGATAAAAAAAGAATAAAAGTATATTTATGGAATAAGTGGATTATTTATATAAAAAATAAAATTTGCTTTCAGTTATTTTATATAATTTAAATTGAAATATATTTAGGATATATTGTGCAAAATGGTATAAATTTATATTATTTAGAGCAGAAGTTTAATGTGGTTTATTTTAAGATTAAAACTGTGGTTGATATGAAGGATAAATATACATAAAATTTTAATTGTTAATAAAAAATTAAAAAAATCTGAAATGTAACAAAATTTCCCTTGATTATACAAGGTAATTTATGGTAGTATATTTATATCGCAGAAGAAATATCGCTTCTGCAGAGAAAATAGTCATAACATATATTTTTTCCTTGCAATTATCAGAAAAAAGCAATAAATCTGATAAATAAAAATATATTGTTATTACTATCAAATACCGAGAAATTAAGGAGGATGTTTATGAAGAAAAGGGTTTTAATTTTTTCAGTTGTAGCTGCACTATTATTATCTATGGCTTTCACTGGATGTGGAAAAAATAATAATAACGAAACTTCAAACAAAGGAAATACTAAGCAAGAAGAAACAAAGAAAAATGATTCAAAGAAAGATGAAAAGAAAGATGATAGTAAATTAGCGGATAGCCAAGTACTTAGATATGCTATCTGGAGTTCACCTCCTGGAGTATTCCACCCAACAATGTATGAAGATGAATATGATTCAAATGTAACTGCATTTATCTTTGAAGGGTTATTAGAGGTAAACCCTGAACTTAAATATGAACCAATGTTAGCTGAAAGTTATGATATATCAGATGATAATTTACAATTTACATTCCATTTAAAGAAAAATGTTAAATGGCATGATGGTGAACCATTCACAGCAGAAGATGTACAGTTCACTTATGAAACTATTTGTCATCCTGACTATAGTGGTCCAAGATTTTCAGACTTTTCTAGCATCGTAGGTGCTCAAGAGTATAAAGATGGAAATGCTGATCATGTTTCAGGTATCGAAGTTGTGGACAAGCATACTATAAAAATAACTTTAAAAGAAGTATCAGCTCCTGCACTTAGCGATCTTAGTGGATATGGAATAATTCCTAAACATATCTGGTCAAAGATTCCTGTTAAAGAGTGGGATAAAGCAACAGAAACTTTAAGAAATCCAATCGGTACTGGTCCATTTAAATTTGCTAAGTTTGAGCCAGACCAATATGTTGAGTTTGTAAGAAATGAAGAGTATCACAGAGGTGCTCCAATTCTTGAGAAAATATTCTTACAAGTAGCTAACCAAGATACAGTTCAAGCACAATTAATCGCTGGGGAAATTGATTTTGCGCCAATTAGTAAAATGAACAAAGATGATTTAGCTTATTATAAAGAAAATAACATAGTTGTAGAAGAAGTAACAGATAGAGGATACCAATATATGGGTATCAACAACAGACTTGAGAAGTTTAGTGACAAGAGATTCCGTCAAGCACTTGCTTATGCTATAAATAGACAAGGTATGGTTGATGGAATTATGGAAGGGTATGGAGTTGTTGCGTATGCTCCATTTGCATCATTCAGCTGGGCACTTCCAAAAGATAATATAAACAAATATGAATATAATCCTGAAAAAGCTAAAGAGCTTATTGCTCAAGTACCTGGATATGAGTACAAAGGTGACACACTTTACTGGAAAGGTGAACCACTTAAAGTAACATTAAAATATCCTACAGGTAATAAAGTTAGAGAAGCTTCTGCACCTCTAATTCAACAGAATTTAAAAGCTATAGGTATTGATGTTGAATTATTAATTATGGAATTTGGTACTTTAGTTGAACAAACATTTGATACTCATGAATTCGATTTCTACTTAATGGGATGGGGACTTTCAATTGATCCAAATCCAGAAGGAATCTGGCATTCAAGCTTAGTAGAATTAGGCGGATGGAATGTATCTGGTTTCGTTAATGCTAAGAGTGATGAATTAATTCAAGAAGGTAAAGTAACATTAGATCAAGCAAAAAGAGAAGAGATATATAATGAGTGGGCTAGACTTGTAAATGATGAAATGCCAACAGTATTCTTATACAGCATGGTAGAAGGTAGAGCTTACAATCCAAAACTTAAGGGATTACAAATATTCCCTTATGGTAACTGGTACAATATTCACAAGCTATATTTTGAAAAATAGTGTATATTGCTAAAGAATTTTTATCAAGTTGGTAGCTTTGCTATCAACTTGATACTTTAAAAAAGTAATTTGATATGATTTTAACCGTAAAAAATAAATTCAATTTAAACTGAATAAATAATTTTCATGGATTAAACAAATTATTGAAATTTTTTAGAGAAAGAAGGGAGGATTTCCTTTGCAAAAATATGTTATAAGAAGAATACTAATGTGTATTCCCGTACTGATAGGTATATCACTAATAATCTTTTTGTTAGTTAATGCTATGCCAGGTAATCCATTTTCACACATGATAGATCCTAAAATGACTGTAGCCGATAAAGAAGCTATGCTTAGAAGTATAGGTTTTTATGATCCTATACATGTGAAGTATTTCAAATGGATTGGACAAGTCTTACAGGGTAATCTTGGATATTCTATTAGATATAATACACCAGTTACACAAGTAATAGGAGAGAGACTTCCTTTTACATTTGTGTTAGCTTTCCTATCTTTATTAGTAAGTACAGCTATCGCAATTCCTTTCGGAGTTATCTCATCAAGTAAGAAGAATTCCTTTACGGATTATGCTGTAACTTTTATTTCGTTTTTTGGAATATCTATACCAGCATTTTTCTTCGGTCTACTATTAGTTAAAATATTTGCTGTAGATTTAAAAATATTCCCTATATCTGGTGTGGTAAGTGCCGGTGCTGGATATACAGGATTAATGCATATTTGGGATATGGCAATGCACTTATTCTTGCCTACAATGATGTTATCCTTACTTAGTATTGCACAACTAATGAGGTACACAAGATCAAGTATGTTAGAAGTTTTAAATATGGACTATATAAGAACTGCAAGAGCAAAGGGGTTATCTGAAAAAGTTGTAATTTATAAACATGCACTTAGAAATGGTTTAATACCTGTTATAACAATGCTTACATTACAAATATCTGGACTATTTGGAGGAGCACTTATGACAGAGACTATATTCTCGCTTCCTGGTATGGGAAAGTTAATGTTCCAGTCTGTAAATAATCGTGATTATCCTTTAATTATGGGTTGTACAATGATGATGGCTGTTGTAGTATTATTATCTAATCTTTTGGCAGATATTTTGTACGCCTTTATTGATCCAAGAATTAAATACGATTAAAGGGAGGGAAGAGTATGAATACAAAAAAAGTTGTAAATACCAAAGATGTTAAAAAGAAAAAATCTTTAAATACAGAAGGTATGTCGCCTTTTAGATTAGCAATGATGAGACTAAGACAAAATAAACTAGCTATGTTTGGGTTAACTGTTCTAATATTACTAGCTATTATATCAATATTAGCACCTGTTATAGCACCTTATGAGCGAGATCTTGCAGATATGACGAAGACATATGCAAAACCTTCTAGTGCTCACTTATTAGGTACTGATGATTTAGGAAGAGATGTATTAACAAGACTTATTTATAGTGGAAGAATATCTTTAACAGTTGGTATTTTTTCAGCATTAATATCTTTATTTATAGGTAGTTTTGTAGGAGCAACCTCTGGATATTTTGGTGGAAAAATTGATTTCGTTAATATGAGAATTGTTGATATTTTCATGTGTTTCCCATTCTTCGTTTTAGCTATAACAATAGCAGCTGTTTTAGGTCCTAGTATATGGAATGTTGTATTCATAACTGGAGTACTTGGTTGGACAGGTATTGCTAGAATAATAAGAGCAGAAATCTTATCTATAAAGGAAAGAGAGTTTGTTGAAGCTGCTAGAGCGCTTGGTATGAGTTCTGGGGAAATTATAATTAAACATATATTACCTAATGTTGCAGCACCGTTAATAGTATTTACTACAATGTCTGTTGCATTTGGAATAATATCTGAAGCAGGTTTAAGCTTCTTAGGTTTAGGTGTTAAACAGCCTGTTCCAAGTTGGGGAAATATGTTAGCTGCAGCACAAGGATTAAGACAACTTAGAGGAATGCCATGGCTTTGGGTTCCACCTGGAATATTAGTTTTTGTTTCAGTTTTATCAATAAACTTCTTGGGAGATGGGCTGAGAGATGCTCTTGACCCTAAACTAAAGAGGTAGGAGGTATGCATATGTCTAATATTTTAGTAGAAATGAAAAATTTAAAAACATTTTTCAATACTTCTGAAGGTACAGTTAAGGCGGTAAATGATGTTAGTTTTAATATAGAAAAAGGAAAAGTATTGGGAGTAGTTGGTGAATCAGGATGTGGTAAAAGTGTAACATCTCTATCTATTATGGGACTTGTTCCAAAGCCGGGCGGATCTGTTGTAGGTGGGGAGATAATATTTAAAGATAAAGACTTGTTAAAATTGTCTAGTGATGAGATGAGAACGGTTCGTGGTAATGAAATTGCAATGATATTCCAAGAGCCTATGACTTCATTAAATCCTGTATTTACTGTGGGTATGCAGATTGCTGAAATGTTAAAATTACATACTGATATGAGTAGTGATGAAATCGATAAGCGAGTTATAGAATTAATTGATTTAGTAGGTATTCCTAGACCTGATAAAGTTGTAAAGGAATATCCACATCAGCTTAGCGGTGGTATGAGACAAAGAGTGATGATTGCTATGGCCCTTAGTTGTAATCCATCTCTTCTTATAGCAGATGAGCCAACTACAGCTCTCGATGTTACAGTACAGGCACAAGTTTTAGAAATAATGAAGGATTTAAATAAGAAATTTGAAACTGCTATTATGCTTATAACTCATGATTTAGGTGTTGTGGCTGAAATGGCTGATAATGTTGTAGTTATGTATGCTGGTAAAGTAGTAGAAGAAGGAACTGTAATGGAAATTTTCCATAATCCTAAACATCCTTATACAGTAGGTCTTTTAAAATCAAGACCTGACTTAATAGGAGACGATGACAAGCTTTCATGTATAAGAGGTATGGTACCAAGTCCATATGATATGCCAGAAGGATGTGCTTTTGAACCTAGATGTGATAAGTGTATGGATATTTGTAAAACACGCATGCCTGAGTTGAAAGTTTTAGAGAACGGAAGTAAAGTTAGGTGTTGGTTACTTGATGAAAAAGGAGGTAATGTTTAATGTCTTCTTTATTGAAAGTTGAAGGTTTAAAAAAATATTTTCCTATTAGAAAGGGAGTATTCTCAAGAGTTGCAGGTTATGTTAAAGCTGTAGATGGGATTGATTTTGAAATCCAAAGAGGTGAGATTTTTGGATTAGTAGGAGAATCAGGATGTGGTAAATCTACTACAGGTAGAACTGTCTTGAATCTTTTAAATCCAACAGCTGGTAAAGTAACTTTTGAAGATAAGGTTATTTATGATGTAGAAAATAACATTAATTTAAATAAGGATCAATTTAGAGCGCTTAGAAAGGATATGCAGATAATTTTTCAGGACCCTTATGCATCTCTAGATCCTAGAATGAATGTAGGTAACATTATTTCTGAAGGAATATTAAAGCATAAGCTTTATGATAAAAAAGGAGCGCTTGATAAATCAAAAGAGCTACTTGAACTATGTGGTCTTAGAGGGTCATTTGTTAAAAAATATCCTCATGAATTTAGTGGAGGACAAAGGCAGAGAATTGGAATAGCAAGAGCACTTGCTTTGAATCCTAAGTTTATTGTTGGAGACGAACCAATTGCAGCACTTGATGTTAGTATCCAAGCACAAGTTCTGACTTTAATGCAAGAATTAAAAGACCAGTTTGATTTAACTTATCTCTTTATATCGCATGATTTAAGTGTAGTTAAATATTTCTGTGATACAATTGGTGTTATGTATCTTGGTAACTTTGTAGAAAAAGCATCATCTAAGGAATTGTTTAAAAATCCTTTACATCCTTATACAAAATCTTTACTTTCTGCAATACCAATATCAGACCCATCAATTAAGAAACAAAGAATAGTTCTGCAAGGAGATGTACCAAGTCCAGCTAATCCTCCTTCAGGATGTAAGTTCCATACTAGATGTACATTTGCTAAAGATATATGTAAAAAACAAGTTCCACCACTTATTGATGTGGGGAATAATCACTTAGTAAGCTGTCATAGAGTTAAGGAAATAAATTAAAAAAATATGGATTGGGGTCAGACCCCCATACAAAAATTGGATTGGGATTTGCCCCAATCCAATTTTTGTTTAGGGGTCTGACCCCGTTATTTTATCTTAACTAACAACTCACCAGTTTCAACTTGCTGACCTTCTTTAACAAAGATTGAATCTACAATTCCTGAAGAAGAGGCTGTAATATTTGTTTCCATTTTCATAGCCTCAATTATTATTAAGGTATCATTTTCTTTTACTTCATCACCTTCGTTAACAACTACTTTTAATACATTTCCAGGAATACTAGAGCCTATTTCTAGTTTGTTGCTTGGATCTGCTAATTTCACAGATTCTACATGAATGTTTTTATTACTTTTTTTATCTTTTATTTGAACTTCACGTCTATTCCCGTTAATTTCAAAAATTATCGTTCTATATCCTTTATCATTAATTCTACCAATCTCAAGAAGCTTTATAACTAATATTTGTCCTTCAGCTATTTTTACTTCACAAGTTTCTCCTTCGCGTAAACCATGGAAGTATATATCACTTCCCATTTTACTCATATCTCCATGTTCTTTTATATATTTAAGATAGTCCTCAAATACTTTTGGATATAGTGAATAGCTTAGAATATCTTTTTTAGTAGGTTCTATAGAGAAGTTTTCTCTTAAATGTTTTTCAATTTTATCAAAATCCTCACTTGGTAGCAGTTCACCTGGTCTAATTGTAATAGGCTCTTCACCCTTAAGGACAATATCCTGAAGATCTTCAGGGAAACCTCCTTCTGGCTGTCCCATCATACCTTTGAAATATGCTACAACAGAATCAGGGAATGCTAAAGTTTTTCCTTTTGAAATGATATTCTCAGGTGTTAAATTATTTTGAACCATGAAAATTGCAAGGTCTCCAACCATTTTTGACGAAGGAGTTACTTTTACAATATCCCCAACCATAGTATTAACATTCTTATACATCTCTTTTACATCAGTAAATTTGTGTTGAAGTCCAAAACTTTCAACTTGTGGTTTTAAGTTAGAGTATTGACCGCCTGGAATTTCATATTTATATATTTCTGTAGAGCCAGATTTCAAGCCAGATTCAAATTCAGAATAAACTGGTCTTACAGCATCCCAGTAATTTGATAGATGTTGAATGTCTTCAAGATTTATTCCAGTAGCTCTATCAGTGTTTTCAAGTGCAGCAACTATTGAGTTAAGAGCTGGTTGACTTGTAAGTCCAGACATACTATTGAAAGATGTATCAACAATATCAACTCCCGCCTCAGCTGCAAGTAACAAGGTTGCAACTCCATTACCAGTTGTATCATGAGTGTGAAGATGTATTGGTATTGTAATTGCCTCTTTTAATGCTTTAATTAGTTTATACGCTGCATAAGGCTTTAAAAGAGCAGACATATCTTTTATACCTAAAATATGAGCACCCATCTTTTCGATTTCCTTAGCTTTTTCCACATAGTATTTAAGATCATATTTACTTTTGGAAGTATCTAAAATATCACCAGTATAACAAATACAAACCTCTGCTATTTTATTATTCTTTAATACTTCATCAGTGGCAACTTTCATTCCTTCCAGCCAGTTTAAGGAGTCAAATATTCTAAAAACATCAATTCCAGATTCAGCTGATTCCTTGATAAATTCTCTGATTACATTGTCAGGATAATTTTTATATCCAACAGCATTTGAACCTCTAATAAGCATTTGGAATAATACGTTAGGAATTTTTTTTCTAAGTTCACGAAGTCTTTCCCATGGAGATTCTTTTAAGAATCTGTAGGCAACATCAAAAGTTGCTCCTCCCCACATTTCTAAGGAGAATAGATCCTTTGCTAGAACTGAGGTTGCTTTTGCAATTTTAATCATATCTATACTTCTCATTCTTGTAGCCATTAAAGACTGATGTGCATCTCTCATTGTTGTATCTGTAAGAAGAAGTTTATTTTGAGATTTTATAAAGTTAACTACTCCTTCAGGACCTTCTTTATCAAGTATCAATTTTGTACCACTTAATGTTACAGGCACTTGTATTTTAGGCACAACAGGAACATCAAAATCTTTCTTTAACCCGCTAGTTTCATTAATTATTTTCTCACCTATGAATTTTAAAACATTATATTCTTCGTCAATATTGGATTCTATATTAAATAATTCAGGATGTTCAGCAATAAAATTTGTATTACATTCTCCAGCTTTAAATGTGGGGTGATTCAATACATTAATCAAGAAGTCAATATTAGTTTTTATACCTGATATTTTAAGTTCCTTAGCAGAGCGTAAAGACTTTCTTACGGCATCTTTAAAAGTTAATGCCCAAGAGGTTGTTTTAACAAGAAGACTGTCATAATAAGGACTTATTACTGCGCCTGTAAACCCATTTCCACCATCTAGTCTTATACCGAAACCAGAGCCTGTTCTATAAACATCTATTTTACCTGTATCAGGAGAAAAGTTATTTGTAGGATCTTCAGTAGTAATCCTACATTGAATCGCAAAACCTCTAGGTTTTACATGTTCTTGAGAAGGGATTCCAACTTCTTCAGAATCTAGTGAATGCCCTTGGGCTATTAATATTTGGCTTTGAACAATATCAATTCCTGTTGTCATTTCTGTTACTGTGTGTTCAACTTGAATTCTTGGATTCATTTCTATAAAATAATGATTCCCATGATTATCAACTAAAAATTCTAAAGTACCTGCACTTCTATAATTCACAGCTTTTGCAATTTTTAAAGCATCAGAACAAATTTCGTCTCTTTTTTCTTTAGTAAGAGATAAGGCAGGTGTAAATTCAATTACTTTTTGGTGTCTACGTTGAATTGAACAATCCCTCTCATAAAGATGAACAATATTATCGTATTTATCACCTAAAATTTGAATTTCAATATGCTTAGGACTTTCTAAATATTTCTCAATAAATATATCATCTATTCCAAAAGCCTTTTTAGCTTCATTTTTAGCACTTCTAAAACCTGAGAGTAATTCACTCTCATTTTTAACTATTCTCATTCCACGTCCGCCGCCCCCAGCAGCAGCTTTTAACATTATGGGATAACCGCATAATTGAGCGAATTTTATTGCTTCCTCCTCAGATGTTATAGGTTTCTCAACTCCTGGAATTGTTGGTACACCAACACGTTGAGCAGCTAGTTTAGATTTAATCTTATCACCTAATTGGTTCATCATTTCCGCTGTAGGTCCAATAAATTCTATTCCTACTTCTTCACATTTACGTGCAAATTCTACGTTTTCGGATAAGAAGCCATAACCTGGGTGTATTGCATCTACACCTTTTTTTAGAGCAAGATTTATTATTTCATCTATATCTAAATAAGCTTCAATAGGACCTTTATTTTTTCCTATTAAATAAGATTCATCAGCTTTCGTTCTGAAAAGAGAAAATTTATCTTCCTTTGAGTATATTGCTACTGAGCGAATTCCTAATTCGCTGCAGGCTCTAAAAATCCTAATTGCAATTTCTCCTCTGTTTGCCACAAGTATTCTTTTAAACTTTTTTATCATAAAAGGTTACCTCCTCATTAAATTTCCATGTAAAGTATTATGTGAAAAATGAATTATCTTGTATAAATAACTTGCAAATTTATCAATGATATTATTATATACAATATATTTTATTATTACAACTGCAATTTGTTCAAAGAAATATTGCAATTTTAAATATGGATTAAATTTATGTCAATATTAAGTTCTCCAATTGGAGTAGAATTTACACCTATACTAGGATTATCAGGAGTTAAAGGACTTATATAAAAATTAAAAAACAAAGAGAGTAATAATTTTAAATATGCAAATATTATTTAATAAAAATAAAAAAATATTCGGATTTAATCTTGAAATAAATACTGCGTTCTGCTAATATATAAAAGTCGCTGATTTGCGATAGATTTTTTAAAACGAAAGAAAAGAGGATAAGATATGAGACTTAAAAGAGTTATTGCTAGTGCAATTATGACAACTATGATGGTAGGAGCATTTACTGCATGTGGAAGCAAAAATGTTCAAAACAACAATGAGACAAGCAAAAAGAGTTCATTAGTAGGTTTAGTAACTACAGAAGGTGGAGTTAACGACAAATCCTTCAATCAAAGTGCAGATAAAGGAATTAATAAAGCTAAGGAAGAATTTGATGTTGAGTATGTTGTTATAGAATCACAGAGAAAAGAAGATTATGCTGAAAATATGGAAGCTTTAATAGATGAAGAAGCAGATATAATTTTTGCTACAGGATTTCAAATGGTAGATGCTGTTAAGAGTGTTGCAGAAAATTATGAGAATATAAACTTTGCAATAGTAGATAATGTTGTAGAATTAGATAACGTAAAGTCAATAGTTTTTAAAGAACATGAAGGTTCATTTTTAATGGGTGTAATTGCAGGGAAAATGACTAAATCTAATAGAGTAGGATTCTTAGGTGGAAGAGATATAGAACTTACTAACAGATTTGAAGTTGGATTTGCAGCAGGAGTTATGAGTGTCAATCCTGAGGCTGGAAAATATCTAATAAATAGAAGAACAGTTAAATATGCAGAGAGTTTTGTAGATGTTAACAAAGGTTATGAAGTTGCTAAATCACTATATGATGAAGGTTGTGATGTTGTGTATCATGCAGCTGGTGGAGCGGGAATTGGTATGTTTTCAGCAGCACAAGAGTTTAGAAATAATGGAAAAGCTGTATGGTGTATAGGGGTAGATATGGACCAAGCAGAGACAATGCCAGAATACGAAGAAGTTATCTTATCAAGTATGGTAAAACGTGTTGATGTAGGAACTTATGAAACTGTTAAGGAAGTAGCTAATGGAAACTTTGAAGGTGGAAAAGTTGTTCAAATGGGATTAAAAGAAAATGCTCTTGAAATAGCAAAATCTACATCAAATAATACTCCAAGTGAAGTGATTGATCTTGTTGAACTATATAAAGAAGCAATATCTAAAGGTGAAATAAAAGTCCCAAGTAACTTTGATGAATTAAAGCACTTTGAGGCAGTAAGTATAGAAAAATAATTAATTATTTTCGAAAAAATTAATATAGAGATTTCAAAAGACTATGAAGCTGTTATACCTAACTTCATAGTCTTTTTAGTATTATAAAATTTTATGATAAGAGAACCTATAGTATTTATAGTAAACAGGATACAATTAATATTTTATAAATCAAAAGGGATGAGTAGTATGTCTATAGAATATAATAATATAATGCTAATTATTGGAAAATAATTATATGGAATATGTATATGAAAAATGATATATATTATAAATCAGCTGAGGTTGGTGACAATATTAAATAATACATGTTTTGGGAGGAGTTTATGGTTATAGCAATTATATTTGTGTATTACTTAATTATAGGATCATTAATTTTTTCTAGATGGAGATATATGCATAAATTTGGGTTAATAAATAAAATTATTCTTGGAATGTTATTTGTAACACTATCACTTTTACTATCTGCTAAAAATGGAGCTTTTTATAACTTTGAACTTTTTATTATACTAGGGTTGTTTTGTAATTCCATAGGAGATATTTTTTTAGGGATGTGTAAGGTTGAAAAGAGAAATAGTGAGTTCTACTTCTATATAGCTTTAGTAATTATAACAATATCTCAAATAGTCTATTTATTTGCATCAATACAACTGGAAAGTTTTAATTTTGAGTCACTTTTCATATCAATATTTTTTGTTATCTTAATGTATTTAATATTTAATAAAATTGTAAAAGGTACAACCAGGGCAAAATTTGCACTATTTTATGCATATCCATTGACAATTGTTGTGATTAACAGCTTAATAAATTTATTATCAAATTCACATTCCAAATTAATTATTTTTAGTATTGGTGTTACTTTGTATTGGTTATCAGATATTATTTTGTTTGTCATCAAGTTTAAAGTTCAAAATAGAATATATGATAGCATTAACAAAGTGCTATATTACACAGCTCAATTATTAATTGCCTTTTCGATTATATTCTAATTATGTGAGTTATAGATTAATCAACATAATAGGTACATATAATAACTTTGTGAATATTTTATTATATAAAAGATAATATGAATTATATGGAGTGAATAAATATGATACACGAGATTATAACAGATGTAATTGGAAACACGCCATTACTATCTCTTGGAAAATGTTTTCATGCTTCAATATTTGCAAAGTGTGAGTTTCTTAATCCAGGAGGAAGTATTAAGGATAGAATAGCAAAATTTATGATTGAAGAAGCTGAGAAAGAAGGAAAATTAAGACCAGGTATGACTATAGTTGAACCTACCTCTGGAAATACTGGTATTGGTATTTCACTTGTTGGAATAAGAAAAGGATATAAGGTAGTTATTGTAATGCCTGAAAATATGAGTGAAGAACGTAAAAAGGTAATCAAAGCTCTCGGTGCTGACCTTGTACTAACACCTAAGGAAGAGAGTGTAGAAGGTGCACTTAGAGAGGTTGAAAGACTTCAGAATCAGAATAAGGATGTGTTTGTACTAAATCAGTTTGAAAATCCAAATAACCCCCTAATTCATTATAAAACTACAGCAGTTGAAATTTGTAATCAATTAAATAAAAAGGTTGATATTTTTGTTTCAGGATTAGGTAGTGGTGGGACATTAGCTGGGATTGGAAAGTATATGAAAGAAAAATACCCATCATGTATTATTGCAGCAGTTGAACCTAAAAATGTATCAGCGTTATTAGGACATGAACCTGGACTTCATAAAATTGAGGGAATAGGTGATGGATTTATCCCAGATATTCTAGATCCAAGGTTAATAGATGAAGTTATAGAGGTTACAGATGATGATGCAATAGCATATGCACGAAAGTTGGCAAGAGTATGTGGATGTTTGGTAGGAACATCTTCTGGTGCTAATATGTGGGCAGCTCTTAAGATGGCTGAAAAATATGGTAGAGAGAAAAATATAGTAACTATATTGCCAGATAGAGCAGAGCGGTATTTTAGTACATCTCTTTTATAGATATAATAAGTGAAGTATGAAAACTTTATAGACCAGTACATTTTCCTTAGTACTCTGGTATCCACCTTATAGGTGGATTTTATTTATACTATTATAAAGTTAATGGTGGTAAAAAATGTAATATTTACAAATATTAAAAGGAAAAATGACGAATTTGTAGAATATATATAATTAGGAAAAATGATTTGATATAAGAGGAATGGGGGATTAAAATATGAGTATTATAGGAATAATTGGAGCTATGGATTTAGAAATAGAGTTATTAAAAAATAATATGAGTTTAATAAAAGAAGAAAATATTGCAGGTTTTAATTATTATAATGGGACAATTGAAGGAAAGGATATAGTTTTATGTGGTTGCGGAGTTGGAAAAGTAAATGCAGCATCTTGTACACAAATTTTAATAGATAGGTTTAATGTAGATTGTGTGATAAATACAGGAATTGCTGGTGGGATGCATAGTGATGTAAAAGTATGTGATGTAATTGTCTCTCAAGATGTTTCATATCATGATGTAAGAAAACAACAAATGATGAGTTGTTTCCCTTTTAAGGAGTATTTTGAAGGTGATAAAAAATTGATTGAATCTGCACTAAGGGCATGTGAATTAACTAAAAATGAAGAGTGGAATTATCATTTAGGGAGAGTAGTTAGCGGAGAGTGTTTTGTATCAGATAGTGTGTTAAAGAAAAAAATAATTGAAGAGTACTCACCACATTGCGTAGAAATGGAAGGAGCTGCGATTGGACATGTTGCTCATATAAATAATATACCATTTGTAGTTATTAGATCTATTTCTGATAATGCAGATGATGATGCAAGTATCAGCTATGAAGAATTTGAGACAATTTCTGCAGAACATTCTGCGACTATAGTTTTAAATATGATAAAGAATATATAGTATTAAATGAATTAATACTATACAATATTCCTAATTAAATATTAGAAAAAGACTATGAAAAGCTATTTAGATAGTAATTCATAGTCTTTTTGTATTTTTACATTAAAAATTATATTTAGAATATATAACAAAAGTTACTTTCTTTACAATAAAAGGATAAAAAACTGTTGACATCCAAAAGTTACAGTTGTAAACTATTCTTAAGGTTACATGTGTAACCTTAGAGGAGGATTGGATATGAGCAGATTAGTTTCAAAAATCACAGATTCTGAACTTGAAGTTATGAAGGTATTATGGGGAGCTGGTTACGAACTTCCTATGGCGGATATTAGAAAAAAGCTTGAACAGACTAGTAAATGGGAAACCTCTACAATAAAAACCTTACTTCGAAGATTGTGTAAAAAGGGTGTAGTTTTAGCAACTAAAAAAGAAGTATTTTATTATAAACATTTGGTTAGTGAGGAAGAATATAATGATTTTTCTACCCAAAGCTTAATTGATCGTTTGTATTCAGGGAGTGCTAAAAAACTTGTTGCATCTCTTTTGGGGAGCAAGAAACTTAATGATTCTGATATTGAGGAGCTTCGTACTTTATTTAAGGTAGGTGACAGAGATGAATGAAACAGTTAAGTTATTATTGTCATTATCCTTATCAGGCAGTATTCTTGCACTGTTGATATTTGCTATTAAGCCATTTATAAAGAACAAGGTATCAAAGTCAATACAATACTACTTATGGATGGTGGTGATATTAAGACTTATAATTCCATTTTCTTTTGAAGATAGCTTTATGAACAATGTGTTCTATAGTGATAAAATTTCTCTAAAGACAACTACTGAAGGGGCTGTTCAACCGTTAAAAGATACAGGTGAATATACAATCAATTCATCAAGGGAACCTAGTGTTCATGAAAATTCAGGTAATGTAGTGGATAACAGTGAGAGTTATAATATCAAATGGTTTTGGAATATATTAAATAATTATATTTTATATATATGGTTATCTGGAGTAATCATAGCAATTGCAATAAATTTAATAGGGTATATAAAGTTTTTAAAATATCTAAAGCAAGGAAATATCCCTGCTACTGATGGAGAAAATGGAATGGTAGCTACTTTATTGAATGGACGGAAGAGGGTATGTCTTGTACGTAATCGATTTGTGGCAACACCAATGCTTATTGGAATACTGAGACCAAGTATAATTATTCCAAACATTGACTTTAATGAAAAACAGCTCAAAAACATTTTACTTCATGAAATGTCACATTTAAGACGTTATGATATAACTATAAAATGGATTACTATGATTTCTACATCAATACATTGGTTTAACCCACTTATGTATTTTATTAAAAAGGAAATTAATAATGCTTGTGAATTAGCTTGTGATGAATTTGTTATAAAAAACTTCAATTCAGAAGAAAAACAAGCGTATGGTGACACTTTAATATCTGTTGTTGCAGAACAAAAATATCCCAATGGGGTATTGCAAGCTACTATGTGTGAAGAGAAAAAAAGCTTAAAGGAAAGATTGGTATCAATTATGAATCATAATAAAAAATCAATAAGTATAATAATTTTATCAGTAGTTTTACTAGGAGTAGTTACATTTGGAGCATTATATTTAGGTGCTGGAGTTGGAACTAGTAAAGATACACCACCTAATATTTATATAAGTGCAGAGTATATGAAAACAAAGGTAGCGCGTATAGGAACTTATAGTTGGTCATACCGTGGAAGACATGTTAATGCTGACTCAGATCATACTGTTAATTTTGAGTATAGATTAGATAATGTAGTTTCTGTAACAGGTAAAGAGCAACTTATCATTGATACACAGAGACTTAAAAAAGATAAAAAATACGACTTTACAATTGAAGATATCTCTGTTTATAAAGAAAAAGAATTGATAGAATTTGAAACATCAGAACCAACCTTTACCAATGGAAGTGTATGTATACAAGCACCATCAGAGCAAGGTGAATATATTTATACAATGATTTTAAACTTTAAGGATAGAGGAACTGTTAGCTATGGATTTGTTGTAAGAGTTGATATGTTAACATACAATTTAGAGGAGATTTCAAAATACAAAACCCCTTATATTGGCGATGCTAGTAAGGTGGGGTATATTGCTGGACTCATGCCTGTTCCTCAAAAATATTTTAAACAACATTACACTTCAATGGAAACAAAAGATAAGCCTTATAAGCTTACAATATACTATGAACTATTACCAGACATAAAATATGAAGGAGAATGGCCAATTGTTACTCCAAATTCTATTTTTGAGACAAATTGTAGAACAAATGCTTTAGTTGCATTTGCTATGATTGATAATCTTGATGTAGTAACCTTTGCATTCAGGGATTCACAGTCACATGGCAGATTGGATGAATCAAAATATAATACTACTTTTACATTCCCGAGAGCAGCATTTGAAGAAAAATATGGTGATCTAACTGTACTTGGGAATGATTTAGATTTATTACAAGATGTTTTAGCAGGAAAAAAAGATAATATAAAAGATAGTAAACTGGATATTAGTGCTGAAGAAAGACGAAGAATGGATTTGTATGTTGCAGTTATGAAATCTGTATTTTCACATGGAAATGGCGGCAATGAATTTATTGCAGTAGATTTAAAGACACTGAAGGGATTAAGTGACAATTCAAAAAAAGAAATTCTGAAGGCGCTTACTACTATATCACAGAATGTTTATAGTTTTGAGAAAGTAAAAAATGACAGTACAAAATTTGAAGTTAGTGAAGACGGAAGCCTGGTGAGAGCTATAGATGGAACTTTGTTAAGTATAGGTGTGGAAGAATATAGTGAAAATAAAGCGATAATTAGAGGTGTTTCCTGGTTTGGTAATTTGGGTGCAGTTATTCCAACATATGAAGCTACTTTTAAGGATGGAGTATGGAAACTAAAAGTTATTGAAATGATGGAAGTTTAGGCCTAGTAATAAGTGCTCATAAGATAATATGAGCACTTGTTTTTTATCTATCTTTCAAAAGAAGGATAAATAACCATATACCATGAACTAGTAGAGCACTTGATAGTTCTATCAGATTATTAGGGTTTTGAATAACTTTTGTAATCCAGTAGGTAGGGAAGAACATTGACAGTATTGATAACCACTTTATATTTAACAAATCAGATAGAGCAAATAACATTATTATGTTTAATCCTTTTGCATATGTTAATCCCTTAACCTTATCATCAGATAACATAAATAAAATACTACCAATAATAAAGGCGTAAATCCCTAGAAGTATGGCTATAAAAAGCAAGGTTAATATTGGGATAGTATAGATACTAAGGATATAATAAGTTATCAGAGTATAGATAAAGGATGCGATAAAACCAAAAGAGAGTCTGTTAATTAAATAACCTATTTTTCCAAGAGGTGTTATGGAGAGTAGTTCGCTAATTTTGCCATCTTTCTCATCTAACATCATGAACCCTGTAACTGCACCAAGCATACCTGGAATAAGCAAGAAGGTGAGAGAAATTATATAACTATAATATGGGTCTAAAGTAAAGTCAAAATAGTTATGAAGAATAGGAATGCAAAAAGTTAATATTAGCTTAAAAATCACTGAAATAAAAATAGGTAAAATGAACAATAATAGCATAATTGGTTCTCTAATAATCTGTCTATAATCATTTTTTATATGATAAAAATTAATCATATCTATTGCCCTCCATATAGAATTTTCTCTTCAAAGACTTTTTTAACTCTAAGTAAAAAATAATAATTGATGACACACATATAAATGATTAATATTAAAGCTAAATAGAGATTGATACCATTAAAGGCACCTATTAGAAGTTTTAAAAGAGAAACACTGGGGATAACCGTAAATAGATAAGAATATTTGAATTCCAATATAGAAAAACAAGGTATTATTAAAATAAGCATCCATGGTATCATCTTAATAAAATATTGGTTAAGAGTACTGCAATTTGCACTAATTAAAAATCCAGTTAAGGTAAAAAAAACAGAAGTAAGGGTGATTACTAATGTTAATAGTAACCAATTAACAGAGAAACCATAGGTTATGGCTGTGATAAAAAAGCCTGCCAATACAGCAATAATGGTTAGCGATATTAATTTTGAGAGTATATATTCATGTACTCTAAGGGGAGTAACAATGATGCAATTAATGATTCCCTGAGTTTTCTCCAACATGATAATTCCTCCAATAAAAAACAAACCTAACATAGAGGGATCAGAAAAAACAATTAGAGGGACTGAAATGTTTAATATATTCTGTGGTAATCTAGATAATAAAATTACGTAAAACAAGGTAATTATGATATATATGAAATAGAATCCTTGCCTATATTGAAACATAAAATCACTTTTTATTGCATTTAATAGTCTCATAATAATTTCCTCCCTGTTAATTTTATGAAAATATCTTCAAGACTTGCTTCTTGGCTATGAATAGTTTTAATCTTCTTGTTTCTCATAATATCAAAATATTTTTCATTGGTATTAATGGTCTCAAGATTGAAAGTATCTTCTACAAGTTTTCCGTAATTGATATATTCTACTTTAATAGAGTTTTTACCGTGTTCAAGTTTTAGATTTTTAGGGCTATCAATCACAGAAATATTACCATCAACTATAAAAGCGACTCTATCACAGAGCTGCTCAGCTACAGTCATATTATGAGTTGTTAAAAATATGGTTTTCCCTAAGTTCTTTTGTTCAGTAATCATATCTTTAATAATTTTAGCATTAACAGGGTCAAGGCCAGATGTAGGTTCATCAAAAAACATTAAGTCAGGTTTATGCAAAATTGATCGTATGAAGTTTAATCGCATTTTCATTCCTTTGGAATAGCTCTCAACTCTCTTGTTTGCATAAGGCAATAAACCAACTCTGTCTAAAAGTACATCAATATCCTCAAGTTTATTTTTATAATAAGATCCTATCAATTTTAAATTTTCTTTAGCTGTTAATTTAATGTATAGATTAGGAAAATCAAAGGCAACACCAATTTTTTCATAAAAATCATTACCCCAATCTCTTCTTTCTTTTCCTAAGACTTCAATGCTGCCTTCATATCCTCTTAATAAACCTATAATAAGTCGTTGAGTAGTAGTTTTACCAGCTCCACTTGGGCCTAGAAAACCAAATATTTCACCTTTTTTTATTTCAAAATTTACATTCTCTAAGGCGCTCTTTTTAGATTTTTCATAAGTGAAGTTAACTTTATTAACTTTAATCATACTAATACCTCCTTTAAAAATCATCTGTTCTTTTTTGAGTTAAAAAAATTATGGTTTGCGTATTATCCCCATTGATCCAATAAAGTAAAATAAAATATACTCTACTAGCATACTATTCTTTTTTTCATCATCATTTATATATTTTCTAAGAATTAGAATAATACCGTTAATTAATTGTTCTGCTAATATTTCACCCATATTAGGTAATTCATAGCTAGGATTGTACTCATTAACATGCTCATTGAAATGACATTTAAGTAAATCAATAATCAACTGCTTTGTAGAGGAATATTTGGTACCAATGCTGCCTTCAATTAGAATTACAAATTTTCTTGTAAGACTTGGCAAGAGAGCTTTAACAAACTGAGATAAAACCTTTTTCCACATGGTTGTATCAGATAGATCCCATAAATAGTTAGGTCTTTCCTCTTCATCATGATGGTTTAAAAAATAAATGAAGTTATTATATTCATCCTTAACTACAGCTTCAAAAAGTGCTTCTTTATTATCAAAATAATTATAGAAATTACCAATAGTAGTTCCTGCTAGTTTAACTATTTTTCTAATAGAGGCTTTTTCAAAACCATGAGTATAAAATTCATCTTCTGCTACTTTAAGTATTGCATTTCTAATTTCTTCTTTTTGTATTTGCATTAAAAATCACCCGTTTTTTATTAAAGTGTATCACTGAAAATTTTATAAGTCAAGGTAAAATAATATAATTATGTTAAAAAATTCTTAATCACTAATGCTAACTTATGTATTAGATAATATTAAAATTTATTGTTGAGTATATTAATACCATAAAATAATTATTACTTTATAAAATATAATACTAAAAAGTTACAGAATTTTTAAAGGAACATATATATAAATGTCGAAATTATAATAATATAAATAATGTTTTTACAATTAATTGAGGAGGAGATTTTATGGGCAGAGATGTAAAAAAGATTAATAATAATACAAAATTTGAAAATTATATAGTAAAGCAGATTGAAGATCTTCTTCCAGGAGACATTATCTTACATCCTATTTATAGATTAGATGGTTTAATGTTAATTGATAAATATAAAATATTATCTTCAGATTTAATTAGTAAGATAAAAATGCATGCTTCTAATGATATTTCAGTTTTAGTTTCTCCTTCAGGAACTAAGTTTAAAAGCTTTATTAATAATAAAGAATTCAATGAAATGCATTTTAAAAGTAATTTAAGAGGTATTGTCTCTGAATATAATAAAATTATAACTTTCCCAATTAATATTGATTCATTAATTAAAGATGAAGACATTAAAGATTATAGGGAATGTAAAGAAAGAAGCAAAATAAAAATTGAGAATGATAATTTAAAGATTTTTTATGATAATCCATTCTTTGCTTCATTTGAAACAAAGTTAGAGTCAAAAAAATCACAAGAAAGAGCAAAAGTAATAAAATTAAAACTGATAAATACCATATTAAATAATAATAATCTAAGAAGTTTATTAGAAAAATTAAAAGGGTATAAAGATATATTATTTTTGCATAGTATTAATACTGCATCAATGGCTTTGATGATAGGGCTAACACTTGAATTGCAGGATGAAGAACTTATTGATTTAGCTCTCGCGGCTATGTTTTCTGATATAGGTTATACTGAGATTGAAAAAGAGGAGTTTGAAAAGTACTTAAAGAACCCAGAGAAAGAAGAACAAGTATTGATTAATCAAATGGAAGCTTTTATGAAAGTTTCTCTTCATTCACCTTCACTCAGAAAGGATTTAATTATTTACGGAGTATTAGATAGGCATGAATATTATGATGGAACTGGGCGTCCAAAAGGAAAAAAAGGTAAAGATATAAGTCTATTTGGAAGAATTCTTTCTATTTGTCAGGCTTATGATGTACTTGTTGGAGGATATTTATATAATGATGGAGTGTCAATAAGTAAAGCTATAAAAATATTAGGTGAAAAAAAGGGGAAAAAATTTGATCCTGATATTTTAAGTATATTTATTCAAAGAAGTACTTTTTGGAAGATTGGAGAAAGAATAATTCTCAATGATAGATTAAAAGGTGAAATTGTAGGTTTTTCCAATTATATTGAAGCGCCACATCTCCCAATAATAAAAATGGATTCTGGAAAAATTGTTAATCTATTAAATATAACCAACTTTAAAGAAAGTACAAAAAAGTTGTAGTGGTAAAATGGAAAAAAAGACAATATTTTTAAATGCAGTAGATTTCATTATGCGCAATCAGGTTGGAACCCAAGTGAGGCAAGAATTTTCTGGCAATTAGTAAAATAAATTCAATTAACTATAAAGATGTTTACTGTAAAATACAGTGAACATCTTTTCATTTTATTAATTCTATAAAAATAATATGGTAAAATATTCATAATAAAACGAATATTATATAGGGATAGGATTAATTATTTGAAATGAGGGGATTAGCATGATAACAACAGAAATTAATATTACTGGTGTAAATAAGGAATTATTGACTAAAAGTTTAGAAAAGGAGTATGGATGTGAATATACCTTTTCATCGAAAGATATTTTGGTTATGATACGAGAAGAATTTTATTTTAGAATCAGTTCAAATCTACTTACTACAATTATATTAGACTTAAGTAATGAAGATACGTGTCATATAGAAATAACAAGTGGAGGGGGCGCATATGGTATTATTGGAATTGATTGGGGGGCAGAAGGAAGTAATAACAAGAAGATAGTTAAGTTTATTAAAAAATTATGTGAGGATAATAAATGGGAGATTGAAAACATTACAAATAATGAGTAATGAACATTTTAACTATAATTAGTAGAAGTATATAGTTCTGATATCTGTATTCAACAGGTGTCAGATTTTTTTGTAATTAATTAAAGAAAAAAAGTATAATTAGTAAACAACTATCAGTTATTATGAAAGACAAGAAAATTCATATTTTTAATTAAAATAGTACAAAAAAACAAATTAACAGAAAAAGTAACAAAAATTTAATGACTTACATAATATTAATTAAGGGATTTATTATAATTAAGAGAGTTTCTAATAAAGAGAAAATACTTGTATTAAATATAAATTAGTTGAACTTAAAAGAATTGGAGGTATGATTAATGGCATTTCCAGCTCAAACACCAGTATTAACAGATGAACAATCAATTGATGTTATAATAGAATCAGAGGTAAGTATAATTCAATGTATGGCTGAGTTATTTTGTAATACTCTAATTGAAGATATAACTTTATTATCTACTATTGAAAAACAAGCAGCAGTATTGAAGAAAATAATGTGTGGTTTTACAGCAAAAGAAAATGCTATAGCTGCAGTAGTAGCAGCAAGTGCTAAAAAGGATGCTGCGGATAAAGGTATAGACCCCAAAAAAGTAAGTAGCTGCGCATGTAACAATTGTAATTGTGATTAAAGATATATTTTTTTTATACTTTAAATGTTTAATAGATTAAACAAGAAGATGTTTGCTGTAAAATACAGTAAACATCTTTTTATACTTTAATCTCTAAAAAACATTCAAATTTGTCACAGATTCTTGTTTAAATTCTTCTGCAATTATATCCATAAATATTTCATCATAAAATTTACGTCCCATTCTATGAGAGTTTCTCCTTATGCCCATCAGTTTAAATCCACATTTTTTATAACATTCAATAGCTCGTTCATTATGTGAATATACCGACAGCATTACATTATTTAAATTAATAACATTGAAACTATAATCTAAAAGTAAATTAATGGATTCTTTACCATATCCTTTGCCTCTATATTCATTATCTCCAATTAAAATTGCTAACTCAGCAGCGCCATCTATATGATTTACATTATTTAACCAACAAAATCCTAATAAAGTATCACTATTTATATCTACAATTGAGAAGTGATAGGGTTTTTTACTAAAGTTTTCTAACATACTTCTTGAAGTTTCATGAGAGTAAACGCATCCATATTCCCCTAACCCTATTGAAGTTTCAGTATTATTAAACCACTCTGCACATTTCACTGAATCTTCAGGATTTATTGGTGATAAATAACAAATTTTTCCTATTATTTTCTTGAAATATTTCATATTATATCCCCCTATAATATATCAATTTTGGGTGTTAAAAAATATATAAACAATAACTATTATAACATTTTATACTTAATAATCCTAAACGTACAAAAAAATACATGAAATGATTAAACTTTGATTTTAAAAGAATAAATTTACTCCAAATCAAAAAATAAAAGCGAAAAGAGATGATTTATGATTTTTTTAGATGGTAAAAATCATAAATATTTATAAAAACTTCATAAATATTACATTTGAGTAATATTTATATTAGTGTGGAGGAGGTTAGAGATTAAAAAATCAATAAGTTATTTAATAATGAAAGGGGGATATTAAATGTCAAAAACACAAGAACAGACACTTAATACAAAGGGAAGATATGATATATTTGCTAAATTATTTCTTATTGTTTTAGTAATAGTTATTGTAACAGAATTTATCGGAATTAAGAAGTTTGCGCTTGGTCCTGGACAAGTTGTATTATTACCTATGCTTTACGCTGTAATTATTGCTCTATTAATAACACCTGATGTTCTAGGAAAGAGGATAAAGGCACTAACAAAGATGATTTCTAAGGATCAAATTGAGCTAGCTGGAACTATGGTAATGATTTCATTGCTTCCTTTAGGGGTTAAATATGGAACTTTAGTAGGACCCAATATTGTTAAGATAATTGAAGCAGGGCCAGCATTTTTACTTCAGGAATTAGGAAACTTAGGTACTATATTTATAGGTTTACCTATTGCCTTATTATTAGGTCTTAAGAGAGAAGCATTTGGTGCAACAGTTAGTATTTGTAGAGAGCCAACTCTTGGTGTAATCGGTGAGAGATATGGAATAAATTCTCCAGAGGGGACAGGCGTTCTTGGAACTTACTTAATTGGAACAGTTTTTGGAACAATATTCTTTGGGTTATTAGGTTCATTCGCTCCAATGACAGGACTTCATCCTTATGCTTTAGCAATGGCTTCGGGAATGGGTAGTGGCAGTATGATGACAGCGGCATCATCATCTTTAGCAGTTGCAGTACCAGCTATGAAGGACACAATACTTGCTTATGCTGCAACAAGTAATATGTTAACAGGGGTTACAGGATTGTACGCAGTTATATTCCTAGCGATACCTTTAAATAACTACCTATATAAGAAGTTAGAGCCTAAGTTAGGTAGAAAAGGAGGTAAAAGTAATGCTAAGTAGAACAATTAATCAAGGAAAAGTTATGTTAGTTGTTGGTTTTATGATATTGATAGGTCAATGGATAGGATATGGATTAGATCCAATAAAATCAATACCTGGAGTTTTAGTTGTTCTATTAATAGCTATGTTAGCATTAATAATTAGGGATTTAACACCTAAGCTAAAATTCCCAGCATTTGCTTGGGCTTGCTTAATAGCATTATTGCTAAGTATGCCTTTTATGCCTACATCTAAGCTGTTCTTAGAATATACTAATAAAGTTAATTTTTTAGCAACAACAACTCCAATATTGGCCTTTGCAGGTATTTCTGTTGGAAATAAAATTCAGCAACTTAAGAAAATGAGCTGGAAGGTATTTTTAGTAGCAATAGTTGTTTTTGTTGGAACATATTTTGGATCAGCTATTGTATCTCATATAGTATTAAAGATGCAAGGAATAATTTAATATATTCTCTACGGGTAATCTACTATAGGTTGCCCGTAGTATTTTAAGTTTTAAAATAAGAGGGTGAGAAAATTGAATAAAGATGAATTAAAGAAAAGAGCATGTGAGATTATTGATGAAAAAGCTGAATATATAATTGGTGTAGGAAAGAAAATTTATGATAACCCAGAGCTTGGATATAAAGAAACCTTTGCAACTAAACTCATTTTAGGAGAATTCAAAAGTTTAGGATTAGATACAGAAGAAAATATAGCAGTAACTGGATGTAAGGGGTTCATAAAATCCCAGAACTCAGGTCCGACGATTGGAGTTATGGGTGAACTAGACGCAGTAATTTGTAGAGAACATCCACATGCTGATTATAAAACAGGGGCAATACATGCTTGTGGTCATAATATTCAGGTTGCTGGTATGTTGGGAACGGCAATTGGTCTCGTGAGTTCAGGAGTATTATCAGAACTTAATGGAAATGTAGAGTTCCTAGCTGTTCCAGCTGAAGAATACGTTGAGTTAGAATATAGATCAGAATTGAGGGATGAAGGGAAAATACAATTTTTTGGAGGAAAGCAAGAGCTTATTTATAATGGGGAAGTTGATAATTTAGATATAGCAATAATGTTTCACTCCTTAGATTTGAGTGCTTATGGAAAAAAAGCCTTAATAGGTGGAAGTGGAAATGGGTTTATAGGAAAGAAGGTAAAGTTTATTGGTAAGGAATCCCATGCTGGTGGAGCTCCAGAAGAGGGGGTAAATGCTTTAAATGCAGCAATGCTAGCTATTAATAATATACATGCACAAAGAGAAACATTTAAAGATGAGGATAAAATCAGGGTTCATCCTATAATAACAAAAGGGGGAGACATAGTAAATGTTGTGCCCGCTGATGTGAGAATGGAAACCTATGTAAGAGGTAAGACAATAGAAGGAATTTTAGATGCCAATAATAAGGTGAATCGTGCATTAAGTGCAGGTGCAAAAGCAGTAGGAGCTAATATTGAAATTACGGAGTTACCAGGATATTTACCACTTTTAAATAATAATGATCTTAATAATATATTCAATGAAAACCTATCTACACTAATTGAAAAAGAGGATATTGTATATGGAGGAGAATTTGCAGGTTCTTTTGATTTTGGAGATATTTCTCACTTGATTCCAAGTCTTCATCCTTTTATAGGTGGTGTTAAAGGTAATTTGCACACAAGAGAATTTAAAATTGAGGATTCATATCTTGCGTATATCGTTCCTGCAAAGACGATGGCACTAACAATTATTGATTTATTGTATGATGATGCAAAAGTATCTAAAGAGATTATAGATAACTTTGAACCAAAGATGTCAAAGGATGAATATTTAGAGTTCTTATATAAAGTATCGAAGAAAATTGAGCAATAGGTGCCTGTTAGGCGCCTTTTTTATTGTTTTTTTTAAGAATGTTAATATATGAACAAAATTCTTACTCTAATGAAAAAAATTAAATTTGAAATATATTATACTTACAATATAAATAAAAAATTATAGATTTTATAGTTAAAAGGAGGAGTTATAAGTGGGAAAAGACAATATGTCATTTGGAAAAGCTTTGTTAATTATGTTTCCTGTAATAGCATTCATAGGATTGTATGTAGGTATTAACTCATTGCTTGGGTTAAAAGAAGTATGGGTTGGATTTCTTTTATTATGGTACTGGGGAATGGAAAAGAAAGCAAGTTTTGATGCATTATTAAAGACAATCTTTCCAGGTGCAGTAATAGGTATTGCAGCAGCTTATATCTTACATACACTTCCAGATTTATTAGGAACAGTAGGATTAATAATTTCGCTTATTATGGTTCTATTTATTGTAATATGTACATTTACAGGATGGTTAAAGATGTTTGTAAATGGGGCTACATTTTTTTATTTAACTGTACTAAGTATTCCTATGGTTGCTGAAAAAGCTAATTATTTAGAATATCTTATAGTTATTCTTGTTGGATGCGTGTATCTTGGGACTAGTTCTTGGTTAATGAATAAACTGTCAAAATCTAAAAAACATGAAACACAATAATAAAAAACTAAATATCATGTAAAAATACCATGGATGTAATCTTAAATATATAACATCCATGGTATTCTTTTTATAAAATCTGCTGCTGTTTTCTTTTTTTTCTATATTGATAAGGAGTACATCCTTCATACTTCTTAAATGTATTTGTAAAATAACTTTGATTTTTAAAACCTAATTGAAGAGCAATATCAAGAATCGAATCATCTGTATAATCTAAAAGGCGTTTAGATTCTTGTATCTTAAACTTTGAAATATAATTTTGAAAGGACATTCCAACCTCTTTTTTAAAAAGAGAGGAAAAATATTTGGGATGTAAATGTACTTCATTAGCCACAGTATCTAGATATAAATCTTCAGTAAAATGTTTATTTATATATTTAAGAGACTTCTGTATAGATGGATTAATTTTTGATTCTCCTAATTTTTGAACACTCTCTGTAAATTCTTTGAGCATTTTATCAGATATTTTCATTAAATTTGGAATCTTAGTTGAGTTTTCAATAGAGTTAATAAAAGTATCACAAAGTGTAGAAGCAAAGTCAATGTCCACTCCTCCTTCAACCGCTGCACGTGTTAGGGCAAAACAATGAATAATTAAATGATTTTTTGCATTTCTTATGGCATCTAAGCCTAAAACATCAACCATTCCATATTGTTTTATTTTCTTTTTGATTTCCAATGCACTATCTAAATCCCCTAATTTAACAAAATCATATAAATCTTTTAATAACACATGGGGAGGTCTTTTAAGGCTTTTTTCTCTATTCATAAGTACCTGCTTAGAAAATGTTTCATTTTTTTCTAGTTCATTTTCATTATTCTTTACAAAAGAAATTTCAGATAACTCTAATTTTTTTTCTGTTAAAGTTAAAAGTAATTTTGATAAATAAAATACTCTATTATTATCAAGAACGGTTAAGCTATCATAAAATTCGCGTAGTTTAGATTTTATATTAATGGGAAATTTTTGTTTCTCAATTATTTCATTTAAATTTATGAAATAATAAGGTTGAAGTAAAAAAGGTCCAGCAATTAAACATCCTTTCAAGGATTCATTATCATATGATCCTATAGATATGTATGAAAGTTGGAAATTATTAGTATAAAGGAAGCATTCATTTATACTTCGGCAGTTATTAAGTGTATCTAGTATTCTTATATAATCATTTTCTTGATCAATTATAATAGGGTTTTCAGAAGCGTTAGAATGAGGAAAACACCCTAGAATTTTAAAATTAGTATCTATATATTTTATAGGTAATAAACTGGAATAGTAGAATATACTTAAAATTTCATTAAGTACATCAAAATTGATTTCTTTATTATTAAATAACATTTTAATTCATCCCTTCATTAATACTTGTAACTATAGTAATAAGTATTTTAACACAAAAAATTCATATTGAAAAAAACAATTAAATTAATATAGAAATAACATAAAAAATATTACCCTCACATAAGAAAGTTTTTTTGAATTGCTCTATACTTAAATTATGCAATGCGGAAGCTTAAGCAAAATTTTATGAATATTTAAAGGGAGAGATTAAATATGGAAAACCAAAAGATGGGAAGAGTATCTGGGGGAGAAAAGTTTACTTATTCTCTTGGTGCAGTAGCACAGAATATGTTTTTTGCAGTACCAATGATGTATTTAGTATTTTTCTACACAGATGTTTTTGGAATTTCAGCAGCTGCTGTAGGAACTTTATTATTAGTTTCTAGAATATGGGATGCAATTAATGATCCAATGATGGGGGCAATTGTAGATAGAACTAATACAAAAAGAGGGAAATTCAGACCGTATATAATTTGGGGTTCAATTCCATTAGCAATTAGTTTTATTCTGATTTTCGCTGGTCCTAGCAGTTTAGGAGCAACAAGTAAAATAGTTTATGCATATGTAACATATATTTTCTTTGGAATGATGTACACTATGGTAAATGTACCATACAATGCAGTATCATCATCTATGACACAAGATTCTAAAGAAAGAACAAGTATTGTTACTTTAAGACAGTTATTTAGTAATTTTGGTATGTTAATAGGTATTGCAGCTATAATGCCTTTAGTGGGTATTTTGGGTAAAGGGAATCAATCTAAAGGATTTGCTATAACAGCTTTATTACTTGGAATCTTTGGTATGGTTATAAATTTTATTTCTGGAGTAAAAGTTAAGGAAAGAGTTTCTTCAGGAAGTAAAGAAAAATATTCAGTAAAAGATATGATAAATATAATGAAAACTAATTTACCATTATTCCTTATTTCAATGACTTATATGGTGAATTCCATAGCTACAACAGTAAGAAGTGCTGCAACAGCATATTATTTTTCATACAATGTAGGAAAAACAGAATTGATTGGAATTGTTTCAGGACTTACACTTCTTTGTACATTAGTTGGAACAGGAATTGTACCAATGTTCACTAAGAGATTAGGAAAAAAGAAGGCAATGTATATAGGTCTTATTATTATGATTATATCTTCTGCGTCTATATATTTTATAAGTAATCAGAACATTACAATGTTAATCGTTATGTTTGCAATTAATGGATTAGCTTCTGCTTTTGCAATGGTTTTACCATGGATAATGCTTAACGATACAGTAGAATACTCAGAATGGAAAACAGGGATACGTCCTGAAGGATTGGTATTCTCAACATTTACTTTTGCTTCAAAATTTGCATCTGCAGTTGGAGGAGCATTGTTAGGGTATTTATTACAGGTATCAGGTTATGTTGCAAATGCAACTCAAACACCAGAAGCACTTACAGCAATTAAGGTATCGATTTCTGGTATACCAGCATTAGCTGCAATTATAGCATTGATTTTAATGATGTTCTATAAATTAGATGAAAAGATGTACAATAATATTCTTAAGGAAATTAAGGAGAGAAAGTCACAATCTGCTTAAGATTAATAAAATAGTTTTGATTTAATGGAGGTTCATATGGAAAAAAAGATTGAACAATTAATTGGTGAAATGACTTTAGAAGAAAAAGCTTCTCTTTGCTCAGGAATGAATAAATGGAAAACTGAATCTATAGATAGACTTAATATTCCATCTATAATTATGACAGATGGACCTCATGGAGTTCGAAAAGCAGTAAATGAAGATGATTTTGGTGCTCATGGTGTAGATGATAATGAAAAAGCTACAGGATTTCCAACAGCTTCTGCATTAGCCTCTTCGTGGGATAGAGAGTTATTAAGCGAGATCGGACAAGCATTAGGAAAAGAATCCAAAGCTTTAGATGTAAGTATATTATTAGGTCCAGGGGTTAATATGAAGAGATCTCCTTTAGGAGGAAGAAATTTTGAGTATTATTCTGAAGATCCTTATTTAGCTGGAGAAATAGGAACAGCTTATGTAAAAGGTCTTCAGGGTGAAGGTGTAGGGGCATGTGTAAAGCATTTTGCATGCAATAATCAAGAGTTTGAAAGAATGAGTATTAGTTCAGAAGTAGATGAAAGAGCTCTTAGAGAGATATATCTTCCAGCTTTTGAAAAGATAGTGAAGGAAGCAAATCCATGGTCAATTATGGCTGCATATAACAAAGTAAATGGAATTCATGCTACTGAAAACCCTCTTTTATTAGATATTCTTAGAAAAGAGTGGGGATATAATGGAGTTGTAATGTCCGACTGGGGAGCTGTAAATAATAGAGTAATGGCTTTAAAAGCTGGACTGGATTTAGAAATGCCTGGAGCTTCTCCTGCTAATGATAAAAAAATAGTTGAGGCAGTAAAATCAGGAGAATTAGATGAATCAATATTAGATGAGACGGTGAAAAGAAATTTATCTATATTATTTAAAGCTTTAGAAAGCACTAAGGAAGTTGAAACTATTGATTTTAATAAACATCATGAACTTGCAAGAAAAGCAGCAGTAAACAGTATGATACTTTTAAAGAATGAAGATAGAACATTACCATTGGATTCGAACACTTTAAAATCAATGGCTGTAATAGGTGAATTAGCAGTAGAACCAAGAATTCAAGGGGGCGGAAGTTCAAAGGTTAATACTACTCAAGTAGATATACCTCTAGATAAGATAAGTGAAAACATGGGAGATAATGTTTCGGTAAATTTTGCGAGAGGTTATGATCTTAATAGAGATTATAAGGATGAAAAATTAATCATAGAAGCTGTAGAAGTAGCTAAATCATGTGAGATAGTAGTATTATTTATGGGATTACCAGACCTTATTGAATCAGAAGGGTATGATAGAAAACACATGAATATACCTGAAAATCAGGTTCTACTGCTTAATGAAATAGCAAAGGTTAACAAGAAAATTGTAGTTGTTTTAAATAACGGATCTGCAGTTACAATGGGGTCTTGGATAAAAAATGCAAAAGCTCTTTTAGAAGGATGGCTTACGGGACAGGGAAGTGGTTCAGCTGTGGCAGATATATTATTTGGTAAAGCTAATCCATGTGGTAAATTAACAGAGACATATCCATTGAAGTTAGAGCATAACCCAAGCTATTTGAACTTTCCAGGAGTAGATGGAAAAGTTAAATATGAGGAAGGCATTTTCATTGGATATAGATACTATGACAAAAGAAAAATTGATGTAATGTATCCATTTGGACATGGTCTTTCATATACTGAATTTGAGTATTCTAATCTTAATGTAAGTAAGAATGAACTTGAAGATACAGAAGAACTTATAATTGAGGCAGAAATTAAAAATGTTGGAAGTGTTGAAGGGGCAGAAATTATACAGTTATATGTAAGAGATAAAGAATCTAGATTAATACGACCAGAAAAAGAACTAAAAGGATTTGAAAAAGTATTCTTGAAACAAGGCGAGAGTAAAAAAGTAATATTTAAACTGAGAAAAAGAGACTTTTCTTACTTCGATCCATCAAAAAATTACTGGATAATGGAAACAGGAGAATTTGATATACTATTAGGAAGTTCTCTAAGTGATATTCGATTAGAAGAGACTATTAATGTAATAAGTACTGATAAGATCGAAATTAATTTAACAGGCGATAGTCCAGTTAGTGAATGGCTGATGGAAGAAAAGAGTAGAGAAATTTTTTTTGAATTTTTAGACAAGGTAAGAGATAGAGTAGAAAATTCACTACAGTCAGAAAATGCAGAAATGGTACTGGGTATGCCTCTTAAAAAAGTAATGTATTTTGATACAGAGCTTGCAAGTAATTCAGAAGAAATTATTAAAAATATGATTAAAAAAGTGAATTCATAATAAAGAGAGAATAATTTATCTAATAGACACCTAAAGCTTAGGTGTCTTGTATCTTGTGATAATAATTTCAACAGGAGGTAAAGAAATGTATATTGGAGTAGATTTAGGTGGAACAAATATTGCAGTTGGGATAGTAGATAACTTTGGTAAAATTCATTATCAAAAATCGATTCCAACAGGTGCTCATAGAAAATCAGATGAGGTGATTGAAGATATTATTAATTTAATTATCCAAGTTATTGATGAGTATGGATTAAATAAAGAACATATTAAAGCCATTGGTATAGGCATTCCTGGATTATCAGAGCCTATTACAGGAAATGTTATACAATGTGTAAATCTAAATTGGAGTAAAATTCCACTAAAAAGGATAATGGAAAGGATATTGAATATTCCTGTTTTTGTTGATAATGATGCTACATTAGCTGGTCTAGCTGAATTTGAGATAGGGTCTATGAAGGGAAAAAATAATGGAGTATTCATAACACTTGGAACAGGGATAGGTGGAGGAATCATAATAGATGGTAAAATTCATACAGGGGTTAATGGGATAGGCTCAGAAATAGGTCATATGGTAGTTGGAAAAAATTACTATGATTGTAATTGTGGAAGGAATGGATGCTTAGAAACTTTTTCTTCTGCGACAGCTCTTATTAATTACACTAAGAAATTAATGGAAGAAGAAGAGTATGAAACATTAATTACTGAAAAAATTAATGGTGATTTAAATAACTTAAATGGGAAAATGATTTTTCACGCTGCAATTAGAGAAGATAAACTAGCAAATAAGGCAGTAGATAGATTAGTAAAGTATTTAGCGATAGGTATTATTAACATCGCAAGTGTAATAGATCCTGAGATATTTGTAATAGGTGGTGGACTATCAAAAGCGGGAGTGTTTCTTCTTGATAAGGTAAGAGCAGAGGTTTTAAAAAATAAGTTTATTAAAAATCTACCAGTTGGAAAGATAGCATTAGCAGAGTTAGGCAATGAAGCTGGAATTATTGGAGCTGCAATGCTTGGAAAACATAATAAATTTTAGAAACTAAAAAAACATATTTGAAAGTTAAGAGCTTCATAAATCATAATAAAGAATGGTTTTATGAAGCTCTTAATTTCTTGAAAACACTGTTTTAGCTTAACCTATCGGGTTGTTTTTTCTTTATTTCAGCAATAATCCAAATCAAAATAGGAATAAATACTTGAACAGGTAAAGAAGAATAAGGAAGTACTTTAGCAACCCACTCATAAAATTCCATTATATTGCCATGTAAAGTATAACAGAGACTTACCATTAAAAAACAAATAGGAGTAGCTATAAATCTATAATCCTCACAATCAAAAGTTTTGCTAAGTCCTTTACAAGCACACAAAATTAATATACTTATTTTTAGGTATTGACCTATTATGAATGTAAGTGTAGGTATTATTTCTAATCTTTGTAAAGTACCGAGTATGTTTATTCTTGTTGCAGTAGAAACCGAGGGAAAGTATAAACTAGAAGCAGTGTTAAATCCTAAAACTAAAATATTGGTTAGGGAAGTAATTAATAATAATAAGCCTCCAATCAACAGTCCTGAAATATAAATTTTATAAGGAGATTTTTTTTCATTGAATATAGAAAAAAGCATTGAAAATAATACAGTTTGACCAAATGGGAATGAAAGTGCTCCTAAGGCTCCTTTTATCACTGGGCCCATGCCCTCTTCTAAAACAGGAACTACATTATATATATTCATTTCAGGAATCAATAAAAAAGTAATTACAAATATAAAGGTTACTGGGAATATCAATACAAATTCTGCAAACTTACCCATAACAGGAAGTCCCTTCTTAACTATATATAGAATAAAAGTACTGGTACATATCATTGGTACGATCAAAGGTGTGGAAGTAAGATTTGATGCATTAAGAAATTGTGAAGAATTTCTTAAGACTTCAGCTGCTAACTTAAAGACAAACCAACTAAAGATTAGTATGAGCAGCTTACCAATAAATTTTCCAAAACAGATTTCAACTATATCAAATATATCTTTTCCAGGAAAAATAACATGGAGTCTTGAGGCAATAATTGCCATAGGTAAGGCCATTATGACTGATAGAATAATTGCTAACCATACATCTTTTTTAGCAGGCAAACCAGGTACTACTATTGAAGAAGAGCCTATTATAAAAAGAATTATTAGGGCTATTCCTTGTTTATCTGAAACAGCTTCATTATTCACCAATTGACCCTCCCTTAAAAATCATTTCGAGTATTTTATTAGAAATTTAAAATGTTTTCTTAAATAGTTTAACCAAACAAATAAATTAAATGAGTACTAAAGAATGAAATTATTATATAGGAGCTGCATATTATATTATAAAAATAATTAAAATGTATCTTGTTATAAATTTTAATTAAAATAAATGCAGAAATAGACTGGAGGTGTAGAGGATGAAAAGTATAACTTATGGGGAAATAGATTTTAAAGAAGTTTGTAATAAAATTAAGTTATACACTGAAAAGGATATACAATCAGATTATGTTATTTCTGTTGGAACAGATTCTCAAAGCTTTAATGGTATTACAAGAATGGTATCTGTAATTACAGTTATTCGAAAAACCAAAGGGGGAATATTTTTTTATGATATTACAAACCTTAAGAAAATTTATGATCTTAGGCAGAAGTTGTTTACTGAAACACAATACAGTTTAGATTTAGCAATAAAAGTTATGGAATTTATTAAAAAAAGCAAAATTAATGCTTGTCTGGAAGTTCATATTGATATAGGAAATGATGGAGATACCAATAGTCTAATAAAAGAAATTAAAGGATGGGTAGTAGGATTAGGATTCAAATTCTGTATGAAACCAGATTCATATACTTCATCAACAATTGCAGATAAAATATCTAAAAAACAATATAAGGTGAGTTAACAACTTATATTCTTTTTTAGATATCCACTTTAAAACAGCTATCAAGATGCTTAAATGATTTTGATAGTTTTTTTTGTGGAACTAATAGTTAAGAAAAGCATAGATTTCAATAATAGGGTGAAACTAAAATTAGATTTTTAAAGATAAGGGGATAAGAAATGAGCATCAATTTATTATCAAAAGATTTAGAAAAAAACATAGATATGATATCTGCTGAGGTACCAGAAAATTATAATTTTATAAAAAGAAAGTTAGTTCTAAAAGGTGAGGTAAGATGCTCAATTTTATACTTAAGTGGGATAGCAAAAAGGGATGAAATTGAAGAACGTATAATTGAGCCTCTATTATTTCAGATTGATTGTGATATTAAGAAGTTATCATCTCCTGCTTCGTATTTATCGGAAAGATATATTATTATCAGTTCTACAGAATTATCAAGCAATATTAATTATATATCTGAAATGATAAAAGGTGGAAATACAGTAGTACTATTAGAAAATGAAGATACAGCTATAATATGCAGTACATATAGAAGTAATTTTAAAAAAGCGGCAGATTCTAAAATTGAAGAAACAATAAGAGGAGAAAAAAGTGCCTTTGTTGAGGTAATGGGCATAAATATTAGCTTGTTACAAGAAAAATTGAAAAATAAAAATTTCAAAATAGAAAAATTTGTACTTGGTGAAGAAAATAAAAGTGAAGCGGCTCTTATATATATGGATAACATTATTGATAAAGAGATTTTAAATAAACTTAGAAAGCAAATCGAAGGTATAAAAACATCATATTTACCTGACACAGGGTATTTGGCGCAGTTTATTGATAAGAAACCTTTTAGTATTTTTCCACAATCTAAAACCACTGAAAAACCAGATAAAGTTGTTTCTGACTTACTTCAAGGAAAAGCAGCTTTATTATTAAATGGATGTTCTTATGTTGTTGTATTTCCAGTAGTATTTATAGAATTTTTTCAGGGATTTGAAGATTACTCAAATAGATTTTTGCTATCTAGTTTTGATAGAATACTTAGGCTTATGGCAGTGCTTTTAATATTAACATTGTCACCTATATATCTTGTACTTTTAAAATATAATATATATCTTATACCTTTAGATTTAATTAAAATAATTGTTATGTCTAGAAAAGATATTCCACTGCCACCTTTTTTAGAAATATTACTCATGGAAATAATAATTGAATTCTTAAGAGAGGGAGGTTTGAGACTTCCTTCAGTTGTAGGTCAAACATTGAGCATAGTAGGTGGTATCATACTAGGATCAGCGGCAATAGAGGCAGGGATTGTTAGCCCAACAACTTTAGTTGTAGTTTCAATAACAGTTATTTCTACATTCTTAATACCTAACTATGAAATGAGTCTCTCAATTAGATTACTTAGATTTTACATCTTAATACTAGCTCAAATATTTGGTTTTCTAGGAGTCATTATAGGGTTATTCTCAATAACTGCTCATTTAATGAAGCTTGAGAGTATAGGAATTCCTTATTTCTCACCTTTTGCACCAATGAGGCACAGAGATTTAAAAGACAGTTTTATAAGATTCCCATTAAAATACATAAATAGAATTCCTGTAAGCTTTCGAAAAAGGAGAGTAAAAAATAAAAAATGAATAAAAATTCTATAACTCAAAATCAATATATTTTTATTAATATAAGTTCAATGATAGCAGTAGGTATTTTATCTATGGCATCTACTCTTTGTAAAATTGCACACCAACAAGCCTGGATATCACTATTTATAGGGGGGATATATCCAATATGTATAGTAATAACAGCGTCAATAATTGATAATAAAACAAACCATGCTAGTTTTTGGGAGATTAATAATGAAATTTATGGGAAAATATTATCGTACATATTTACATTTATATTTTTTTGCTTTTATTTATCTATGTTTGCTGGTATAGCATCAGGATTTACTAATGTTTTAAAGCTTACAATTACTTATTTTTTACCTTCATCATACATAATTGTCCCAACTATAGTTTTGACTATCTTTATATCTATACATGGAATTTATATGGTTGGGAGAATAAGTGAATTTTATTTTTATTTAACACTTCCGCTAATATTTATACTCTTGTTTTTTATAATAAAGGGTTCAGTTATAAATGTTAAACCAATTATTTCATCAGTTGATGAAATAATAAAAGCAGTTCCAGAAAGCTTTTACTCATTTTCAGGCTGTGAAATATCTTATTTGATTATAAGTAAGATCTCAAATAAAAAAAATACTAAAAAAGCAGGAATAATCGCAGTACTTATAACAACATTTATATATGTATTTACGGTTTTTATGACAATATATTATTTGGGATGGGAACTAACGTCAAAACTTGAATATCCATTATTATATCTAATAGAGACAATACCTATTCCAATAATATCAAATTTTACTGCTTTATTTTTAGCTTTATGGTCTGTAATAATTTTAAGATCATTAATTACTGTTTGTTTTGCAGCTAATTATAGTTTATCGCTACTAATAAAAAATGAAAACTATTATAAAAAAGCTTATTTTATATTCGTACCCTTAGCAATATGTTATATATATTTACTATTACCAGAATATAACAGAAGTGAACTGTTGGGTATTGTATTTCCTCCTTTCATATTTTTTGGTCTTTTATGGGGATTATTAACAGCACTATTAGCTTCAAGAAAATTTAGAGGTGGAAACAATGAAAGCATATAAAAATATAATCTTGGTATTAATTATAATGTGTATATCCATATGTTTATGCAGCTGCTATGATGAGTATCCAATTGAAGAGCTAAGTATAATAACCGGTGTAGGTTATGACATAGAAAAGGGGGCAGAGATTAACCTTGTTGATCCAGCTGAAACTATCTCAATAAAAGAAGATGACGGAGAGGGTGGATCTCTTATATTAGTTGGAAGAGGACCAACGTTATACTCATTAGTAGAGAATCGTATAAGTAAACAACATAAAACAATTGTTTTTGGTGCAGAAGTACTTTATCTCATAAGTGAAGAACGTGCTAAATTTGGAATAAAGGATGCATTAGATGACCTTTTAAGATATCCAGATTTAAATATAAATGCTATGGTGGTAATATGTAAAGGTAAATGTGAAGAGTTTTTGTCTCTTAAACCTGAATCAAGTACAATGTCAGAAGATTTATTTCGTATGATTAAATATTGTCATCAAGGGAGTTTTTATTCAAGTCATGTTACAGTTAATGATTTGTTACTTATGTATCATCAAAATGGTAGACAGATTTTTTTACCATATATTGAGATTGTTGAAGGTAAACCACAATTAACAGGTACTGCCATTTTTAATGATGATAAAATGGTAAATAAAGTTCCTATAAAAGAGAGTAAATTAATAAATCTTCTAAGAAATTCAGGTAGTAAAGGGGCTTTATCTATTCGCTCTGAAAATTTGCTGAGCTACATTGATATAGTAGGCACAAATAAAGTTAAAATAAAAGTATTAAAGAAAAAGAAACAACTTGAAGAATTAATGAAGGAACAATTTATTTATGATATTTATGTTAATATTACTGCTGATTTACTAGTGGATACACTTTCTGAGACAGAACTTAATAAAAAGCAAATATCAAAAATTGAAAAAATATTTGAAGTCAGGTTAGAAAAGGACTTAAATAATGAAGTGAAGAAAATTCAAGAAGAATATGAAGTTGATTGCCTAGACATAGGGAAATATGCATTAGCTAAGTATGGTAGAGAGTCAGGATATGATAGTAATGAGTATTTTTCAAATGCTCAAATTAAGGTTCATGCAACTGTGAAAATAGATTCTATTGGTAGAATTCATAGTACACATATAGAGGATTAATTGATAAATATTTAAAAAACTTATCACATTTGATAGGTTTTTTTTAATAAATAATTTAAACATTCTTAGTTTAAATAGAAGAATATATTTCCGTCAAATTGTAGTTAATCCTATTTGAGTCTTTAGTTAAAATAACATATAATGGTAGTAAAAAAGGAAATATATTAAAGTGAATTTTATTAAATTATTAAGTATTAATTTACATTAGGGGGGTATGAATTAATGAAAAGTGAACTTAGAGAGAATAATTCTATGAGAAGGACTGAAAAGCATGTAGTTAAAATATTATTGTTATTTGCAGTTATTGGAAGTGTATTGGGGATATTTATTGTTAGAACATTGATAGATAAGAATGGAGGAAATCCCCCTAGGTTATTTAATCTTTTTAATATGATAATCCTTATAATTTCATTAGGAATATTAATAGGTAAAGTAAAATTATTAAAGAAGAGAGATATAATAATATCTATAGTAATTGGAGCATTTTTAGGGATCCATGTGAATTACTCAACATTTTTTCCTTTAATTAAAGTGAATGATAATAAAGTGGTTACTGGAATATTTCATGGTGGTACATTTATAGTAATTTTTCTCGCAGGAATTATTGTAATGAGAATGGGGGGACCTGTTCAAGTAGCTTTAATAATAAAGGATTGGAGGAGAACTATTATAGGTATTTTATTTGGATGTTTAATAGGGTTACCACTTGCAATTTTTAATGCTTATGCATTTTCAGTTATGAATAATAGTCCTTTCATAGTACAAACGTCCCTTTTACCTTTAGTAGATGCACTTCAACCAGGAATAATTGAAGAGGTTGTTTATAGATTTACTTTAATAGGAATTTTGTGGTTAGTTTTACGTCGTGCTTATCCCAAACATTCAGTAGTCATATCAGGGGTTATAGCTACGCTGGTACATAATTATGCTCATTTTAACAGTTTATTCTATGAGAAGCCTATCTTTGCACTTGCTTATGGAGGTATCATTTGTCTACTATTTGGTGTACCAATGTTGATTTTAGCATTAAAGAAAGATTTAGAAACTGCAATAGCATTTCACTGGATACAAGATGCTGTAAGGTTTATGGGAGGACTATAAGTGATCTTTTTAAACAAGTATATAAAAAAATACTGGAAATTCTTTTGTCTAGCTATAGTTTGTTTAACAGTAGAGGCTCTCTGTGATCTTATGCAGCCTACAATAATCTCTAAGATAGTGGATATTGGTGTAGCAGAAAAACGAATGGATTATGTAATAAATAAGGGACTTTTAATGCTTATGATTACAGCAATAGGAGCTATGGGTGCAATAAGTCGTAATATTATATCTAGTAATGTATCGCAAAAATTTGGAGCAGAACTTAGAGCAGATCTTTTTAGAAAAATTCAAGGTATGTCTTTTGAAAACTTAGATAATTTTGATACAGCATCTTTAGTTACTAGGCTTACCAATGATGTCACACAGGTTCAGAATTTTGTGAATGGACTTATGAGAATTTTTGTTAAGGCACCTCTGTTATGTATAGGTAGTATTATTATGGCTATACGTCTTAATCCGTTTATGTCCTTAATTTTTCTGGCTGTTATACCAATAGTAGGGTTACTTATATTTTTGAATATGAAGATTGGATATCCTTTTTTCATAAAGATTCAAAAAAGGCTAGATAGAGTAAATAGTGTTATGAGAGAGTATTTGGCGGGAGTAAGAGTTGTGAAAGCCTTTAACAGATTTAAGTATGAAACAGAAAGGTTTGAAAAATCTAATAAGGAACTGAGCGATGTATCAATTAAAGCAATGAGTGTGATAGCAATGTTTCCTCCTAGTATTATTTTTGTTGTTAATATGGGAATAGTAGCTCTTATTTGGATAGGCGGAATTAGAGTGAATAGTGGAAATATGCAGGTTGGACAGATTATAGCGTTTATAAACTATATGACACAGATATCATTTTCATTAATGATAATATCAAATGTTTTTACAATGTTTGTTAGAGCAAGAGCATCGGTTGAACGTATTGGAGAAGTATTTAATCAGGAAAATAACATGAGTTCCATAAAGAAAAGTAAAAGTCAAAGTATTCATAAAATAACTAAAGTAGAGTATCCAAATATAAAAGGTAAAATTGATTTTGAAAATGTATATTTTTCTTATTCTTCTGCATCAGAAGAACATGTTATTAAAAATATTAGTTTTACATGTGAAAAAGGAGAAACAGTAGGAATTATTGGTTCTACAGGAACTGGTAAGAGTACTCTTGTTAGTTTGATTAATAGATTTTATGATGTTACATCTGGAACTATAAAAGTAGATAATATTAATGTTAAGGATATGGATATGAAAAAATTAAGGGATAAAATTGCCTTAGTTCCTCAAAATAACATACTGTTTTCAGGTACGGTTATAGACAATATTAGATGGGGTAATAAAGATGCTGCTATTAAGGATATCCAGAAGGTAGCAGATGTATCACAAGCACATGAATTTATTAGTTCACTCCCTGAAGGATATAATACTGTACTTGGTCAGAGAGGTGTAAATCTATCTGGAGGACAAAAACAGCGTATTTCAATTGCTAGAGCATTAATTAAAAAACCAGAAATTCTTATTTTAGATGACTGCACAAGTGCTGTAGATGTAACTACAGAAGTAAAAATTAGAGAAGCATTAAAAGTATATTCTCAAAATCTTACTTGTATAGTTATTGCTCAGAGAATTACTTCAATTATGGGTGCTGATAGAATAATTGTACTTGATAATGGTGAAATTGTAGGTAAGGGTAAACACGAAGATTTAATTAAAAATTGTAACGTGTATAAAGAAATATTTGAATCTCAAATAGGAGATATAAAGGCAATTGGAAGTTAAAAGGTGTGCGTATAATTAGTTGTATTTACTTCAACGCAAGGAGGAATGCACAATGGGAAATGAAAAATTTCATGATTCAAACAAAAGGAAAGATGCAGAAATTGCTTCAGATATTAGTAGAAATATGATAGGAGCGGTAGGCAAACCAGGCGGCGGATTTGGTAGAAGCAGAAGGATGGGACCAGTTGTTAAACCAAAGAACTTTAAAGGTACCACTTCGAGATTATGGAAATACTTTCATGAAGAACAGAAGCTTTTAATGGTTATATTTATTTTTATAATAATTAATTCAATAATTGGTTTGACAATCCCATATTTAATAGGTCGTTCAATAGATTCTATGTCTATAAAAAATGGATACGTAGATTTTAAAATCCTTAGAGTAATATTAACAGCACTTATAATTGGTTATTTAATTGATTCAATTATAAGATATTTTCAGGGGTTTATTATGGCTGGTGTTTCACAAAGAATAGTTAAGAAACTTAGAAGTGCTCTTTTTTCAAAACTTCAAAAACTACCAATAGTATTCTTTGACCTACGAGCAAATGGAGAAATTATGAGTAGGTTAACAAATGATATTGAAAATGTTAGCAGAACCATATCTCAATCAACTATACAGTTAATGTCAGGAGTAATAATGATATTTGGTTCTTTTATAATGATGCTTGTGTTGAGTCCACTACTTACAGCTGCTAGTTTAATAACAATACCTTTAGTATTTATACTCACTAAAGTAATAGCTAAGAAAACTAAGGTTTTATTTAAAACTCAACAGGAAGAATTAGGAAAGCTTAATGGACATATTGAAGAAACTATATCAGGAATTGAAATAATCAAAGCATTCAATAATGAAAATAGAGTAATTGAAGAGTTTGATGAGGTTAACAATAGATTATGCAGAGTAGGTACTAAGGCTCAGATTTGCTCTAAATTTCTAATGCCTCTTATGAATGTAATTAAAAATATTGGTTTTACAGCAGTTGCTGCAGTGGGAGGGGCTTTGGCAGTTAGGGAGATAATTACAGTAGGTGTAATAGCTAGTTTTCTAACTTATTCCAGGCAGTTTTCAAGACCTTTGAATGATTTAGCTAATACATTTAATACTCTGCAATCTGCTGTAGCTGGTGCTGAAAGGGTATTTGAAATTCTTGATGAAAAACAAGAAACAGAGGATATGCTGAAGGTTAAGAACTTAGAAAGTCCAAATGGACAGGTAGTTTTTGAGAAAGTGTTCTTTGGGTATCGTCCTGAGGTGAATGTACTAAAGAATATAAGTTTCCTTGCAAAAGAAGGTACTACTACAGCATTAGTTGGACCAACTGGAGCAGGTAAGACTACTATTATTAACCTTCTTACAAGATTTTATGATGTATCTGAAGGAAGAATTTTAATTGATGGAACTGATATAAGAGAATATTCGAGAGATAGCTTAAGAAAATCATTTGGGATAGTTCTTCAGGATACATATCTTTTTTCTCAAACTATTAGAGAAAATATTAGGTATGGAAGGTTAGAAGCAACGGATGAAGAAGTAGAAGAAGCTGCAAAAATAGCTAATGCAGATTTTTTTATAAGACGTTTACCTAAAGGGTATGATACGTTACTTTCAGAAGGTGGAAATAATTTAAGTCAAGGACAGAAACAACTTCTAGCAATAGCTAGAGCAATTTTGTCAAATCCATCTATACTAATTTTAGATGAGGCAACAAGCAGTGTTGATACTCGTACAGAAATCAGGATACAAGAGGCAATGAAAAAGCTGATGAAGGGAAGAACAAGTTTTATTATCGCACACAGATTAAGTACTATTCGTGATGCAGATACCATAATGGTAATAGATAAGGGAGAGATAGTAGAGAAGGGAAATCATGAAGAGCTAATTGTTAAAAAAGGAGTTTATCATGATATGTATTTCAGTCAATTTAAAGAAAATGGGCTTCATAAGATGGCCTAGAAAAAAATGCATTACCTATAAATAGGTGATGTATTTTTTATTAAGTATAAAAAAATGGTATTAAATGGTAAAAAAACATTGACCACACTGGTCGATAAATGGTATAATATAATTGACCACTGTGGTCGGTGAGAGTTGACAGTTTAGGAGATGAACAGAATGGAAGAGATTTTTAAAAATATGGATCCTGAGAAAAGGGATAGAATCATTAACAGTGCTTTAGAAGAATTCAGTACAAATAGATTTGAAAAAGCATCCACAAATAATATAGTAAAAAATGCAGGAATTTCTAAAGGGTTGTTATATCACTATTTTTCTAGTAAAAGAATTCTTTATGAGTATTTAGAAACCTTTGTAATAGAAATAATTACTGATGCTATATCAAAAGAAATGAATTGGGAAGAAAAGGACTTATTTGCCAGATTAAAACAGATAGTTTTGATAAAATTGAAAGTTTATGTTAGATACCCTTATTTAGTTGCATTTGGTAAGGTTATGTTTGAAAAAAAATCTATTGATGAGCTTAAAAAAGAAGCAGAAAATTACATACCTGATGTATATAAGAAGGTATATTATGAGAACATTGATTTTACATTGTTTAAGGATAATGTAGATGTTCAAAAAGCTATAAAGATAACTCAATGGTCACTTGAAAAACTTGGAGAAGAGTGGATGAAAAGTTCGGCGCTTGCTAGCGGAGACACTGATTACAGTGGATTGTCACAAGAAATTGATGAATATTTAGAAATTCTTAAAAGAGCATTTTATAAATAAAAAGGAGGAATATCCTATGATTAAAGTTAGTAATCTATATCATTCTTACAATAAGGATGGTAAGTATGCTGTAAAAGATGTGAGCTTTGAGGTGAAAGAAGGAGAAATATTTGGATTCCTTGGTCCTTCAGGAGCAGGAAAATCAACAACACAAAATATTTTAACTGGCTTATTACAACTTCAACAAGGTGATGTTACAGTTGCTGGGTATGATGTAAAAAAGATTTCAAATAAAATGTTTAACAAAATAGGAATGTCTTTTGAACAATCAAATGTATACAGCAAAATGACTGCAAAAGAAAATCTTGATTTTTATAGAAAATTATTTGATGTAGATACTCGTGAACCAGAAGAACTATTGGAATTAGTAGGTCTTGGAGATAAAGCTAATATTAGAGCAGGTGAATTCTCAAAAGGAATGAAGCATAGACTCACTTTTGCTAGATCAATGATTAATAATCCTTCATTATGGTTCCTTGATGAGCCAACAACAGGTCTTGATCCTGCTATAGCATCTCAGATAAAAGATATTATAAAAGAAGAAAATAAAAAAGGCGTTACTATTTTCTTGACCACTCATAATATGCATATTGCAGATGAATTATGTGATAGAGTTGCTTTTATAGTGGATGGTGAGATTATGTTAATTGATTCACCTAAGAATCTTAAACTTCAATATGGAGATAAACTTGTAGAGATTGAATATATTAAAGATGGGGAAACAGTTAAAGAAACTTTATCAACCATACAAGAAAGTGATATAAAACATTTACAAGATATTTTAGGAAAATATGAAGTGCAGACAATGCATACGAAGGAGGCGACACTAGAAGAAATCTTCATAAAGGTAACTGGAAGGGGGCTTGTTTAGGATGAAATTATGGCATAGTTTTATTAAAGAGCTTAAACTTTCTTCAAGAGGCTTTTACTTCTATGTAGAACTGTTTATGGCAATTATTCTATTGGTTGTCTTGCTGTTTGTTATACCAAAAGAGTTCGTAAGTAAAAGTTCTGAATATTTATACTTTGATTTACCAGAAGCAATGGTGAATCAATACAAAGAAGAGATATTAAAAGAGGATTTGGATGGAAAAGCTGAATTAGTAGAAATTAAAAGTAAAAAAGATACAATTAAGGCAGAGTTTTACGAAAGCAGTGATACAAAATTATATGTTGTAAAAAATAAAGCTCAACTTATTCAACTGGCTGAGACTGAAAGGCCGCTTGTTGGTGCTGTTATAAGTTTAAATGATGAAGGAAAGGTTCATTATGAATATTATCTGCAAGGTTATGAATCAGAGCGTCTAAAGAATTTATACCGTATTATTCATAACACTGATTTAAATTTAATAAAAGACGAAATTGATAAGCAGGAGGTTCGTTCATTATCTACTGGATATGGACAACTAAATGATCGAGAAAATGTGATTCCATCATTTTTAACCTTCAATGGAAGTTTAATGGGATTATTCATTATCGCAGCTTATATATTCTTAGATAAAAAAGAAGGTATTATTAAAGCTTATGCAGTTACATCATCTTCAGTTTGGCAGTATTTAATGAGCAAAGTGGGGGTAATTATAACTACAACTATTTTATCAAGTTTAATCATAGTGATACCTGTAATGGGGCTTAAAGTTAATTATCTAGCATTGCTTATATTGCTTATAACATCAGCATTCTTTGCTTCTTCATTAGGGCTATTGGTTGCAAGTTTCTATAAAAATATGATGCAATCTTTTGGTGCTATTTATGTCCTTATGATTGCCATGCTTCTACCTAATATAGCGTATTTTGTTCCAAGCTGGGAACCTTTATGGATAAAATTTATACCAACCTATCCTTTGATTCAAGGGTTTAAAGAATGTATTGTAGAAAATGGAGATATAAGCTATACATTAATGGCTTCATTTGGTTTTTTAGTTGTTGGTTTATTATTATTCATTCTTTCTAATATAAGATACAAGAAAACACTAACGGCGTAGAGGGAAGGAGGATTATGATGTTTAAAAAAATATGGACAATTTTTCTAAGAGATTTAAAAGCTAGTAAAAGAGATTTTATTGCTTTGTATATTATCGTTTTCCCAGTACTTTTCGCCTTCGGAATTAATTTGCTCACACCAAGTATTAATGATACAACAGTGAATTTGGCATTGATTGAAGGGGAAAACCCTGCTCAAGTGGAGTATCTTAAAGATTTTGCTAAGGTTGAAGTATTTAAAGATGTTGAAGCAGTAGAAAAGCGAATTGCTAAAAGAGATGATATTATTGGGATTATACCAGATGGTGAAGATTATTATATCTTGCAGCAAGGAAATGAGGGTGAAGAGGTAGTTGGTTATGCTAAAGCTCTTTTAACTTTTTACGAACAAGATGTTCAGATAGAAGATACCAATGCAGAAATTATAGAGCTTGGTAGAACAGTTCCACCACTTAAGAAATTACTTGTGAATCTTACTATACTTTTAACATCTATTCTTGGCGGGATGTTAATTGCTCTTAATATTGTAGATGAAAAGGTGGATCGTACAATTCGTGCCATGCATTTGTCTCCAGTATCTCGTATAGGATATATTCTTGGGAAGAGTTTAATTGGAATATTGCTTCCTATCTACGGAACAGCAGCAGTTGTATGGATTACTGGATTTAAGAATATTAATGTGGGGCAAATGGGCATTATCCTTTTGGTATCCACTATAATAAGTACTCTTGTAGGGTTCATTCAAGGTCTTAAAAACGACGATATAATAAGTGCAGCAGCAAATATAAAAATATTATTCTTACCTATGGCAGCATCAATAGCAGCTGTAGAATTGTTAGGTGACAAGTGGCAGAAATTCTTCTACTGGAGTCCCTTTTATTGGGCTTATAAAGGGAATGATGCAGTACTTTCATATAGCGCCACTTGGGAACAGATTATTGGTTATTCATTAATTGTATTGTTAATAAGTGCTGGTGTATACGTATATCTAGCACCAAAAATAATAAAAGGTTTAGAATAAGGAGGATGTTTAATGAATACTATGGCTTTAGTGGGGATTTTAGTAATTTTATATGCTGTTTTTGTTATCTTTATTGCAGTAAAGAAACCAGAAAAAGTTTGGAACATGAAAAAAATTGAGCTTTTTAAAAAGGTATTAGGTGAAAAAGGTACAGTAATATTCTTTTACATTTGGGGTATAGCCTTTGTCCTTCTAGGAGTTTGGTTAATGACAAAAAAATAAGGTTTTAAGTTGGGATGAGAGTCCCAACTTTTTTTTACATAAAAACTATGGTAAAATATTCATTAATTATAAAAATTGGGGATAAAATGTGTTGTTTATACGGTTTTTATAAAATAGTAAGGGGTAATCGGGAGGATAGAATGAAGAAAGAATATAATTTACCAATAGAAACAGAACGTTTAATTATAAGAAAATGGAGAGAAGAAGACTTTCAAAGTTATAATTTCTTATGTCAAGAAAGTATAAGAGGGCATTTCTTTGATGGATGGGCCATGGAGGAAGATGATGCAAAGAATTTCTTTCATTGGCAGCTGTCAAAGTATGAAAATATGGATCCAATTGGAGATATAATTGGACTAGCTATTATAGAGAAAAGTACAGGTAAGATAGTTGGGCATGGGGGAATTGGAAAACATGATGATGTAGATGAGACAGAAATTTTCTATGGAATAGTAAAGGCATACCGAGGGAAGGGATATGCAACTGAAGCTTCAAGAGGTATTACAAGTTGGGCATTGGATACATTTTCTATTCCATATATTATTGGAACTGTTGGTTTAGATAATATAGAATCACAAAAGGTTTTAGAGAGAAGTGGATATAATTTTATTGAGGAACAGAATCACAATGTATCAGTACTAGAAAAATCATTTGATTTTAAATATTACAGATGCTATGGGAGTAAATAGGAGGAGTAGAAAAATGGATAGAGGGTATTACTTTGATTGCATAGATACTGCAATAACCTTATATTGGAGAGCTCTAGGCAGTGCTAGAAACATGCAGTTGTATACTGGTGATTTTGAGTATGTGAAATCTGTAGATGGTAAGGGGCCTGAGCGTATATTCAATATAAACATCTCCTCTGAAAAAATTGCAAAGCAATTGGACGATATAGTAAATAAGATAAGAGGAAAAGAAATTCCAGACAGTTTCTTAATTACTCCTAATACAAAACCAGCAAATTTGGTAGACTTATTAGTTCAACGGGGATTTGAAGTAGATACTTCAGGATTGTGTATGGCCATGGACTTATGTGATCTTAAATCTAATAAAATGTCTTCAGATAAAATTGAAGTTAGAGAAGTAAAAGATGATAAAAGCTTAAAAGAGTGGGTACATATCATTAATACTGCCTTATTTCAGAGTGAGATAATGAGTTTTGAACAGTTTTATGATATTTACAATTTAGATAACACAAGATTTTATCTAGGATTATTTGAGGGTGTTCCAGTATCTGCATGTTTTACAATCTATGATGGAATTTTTGGAGATCTGGATATGGTTGCAACGTTGAAGAACTATAGAAATAAAGGGTTGGCATCATTAACAATAGACAGGGCTTTGAGGGATTTAGATGACTTAGGGGTTAAAACGGTATCTCTTAGAGCAGAAACTGGTGGAATTGAACTTTATAAAAAAATAGGGTTTAAGGAGTATTGTAAAAGGGTATCTGTAAGTTATTAATAATATAAAATTTTGTATAGAATTATTTGACTTTATGGAATTATGGGGGGAAAACTATGTTGAGAGTAATTAAAGCAGAAATAAAGGATTCAGATCAAATTGCAAAATGTACTAGAAGGGCTTATGCTGATGAGATTAAGAAATATAGCAATAATCAAATGGAAAATGAATATCCATTAAAAGAAGAGGTAGAGGAAGTTATATCCAAATATAATTATTATAAGATTATATTAAATGAAAAAATTATTGGAGGGGTGTTTTTAGTACAAAAGAACGATAAAACAGTTTGTATTGAAGATTTTTGTATAGATCCTGAATATCAAAATAAAGGTTATGGCACAAAAGTTTTGATTAAATTAGAAACAATGAATAAACACATAAAAACATGGACGTTAGTTACACCAACATACAGTATAGGCAATCAATATCTCTATAAAAAGCTGGGATATAAGGAAGTTGGAATAGGTAAACAAGATGGTATTGAAGTGGTTAAATTTAAAAAAGAGATTTGTGCCTATGGAGAAAACATATCTTTAGAATTTGCTCAACTAAAAGATAAAAAGTTGATATATGATATGCTAGTATCTCCTGAAGTGAAGAATCTCATGTTTGATGAGAATCATCCAGAACCTTCTTGGGAAGAATTTGATGAAGAGCCAGATAGTCTTTTTTCAGGGGTACTTAATGAAGAAGGAAACTATCTACTTATTAAGGTAGATGGAGAAGTTATTGGAACTGTTAGTTATGCATTTAATAGTGGAAAATTAAAATCAGCTGAATTAGATATATGGATTTCTTCAACTAGAAATTTAGGAAAAGGATATGGTACAGAAGCTATTAAGTTAGTAATTGAATTTGTACATTCAAATTATGGTATTAAGACATTCATTATTAGACCTTGGATTAAAAATAATAATGCTATTAAAGCTTATGAAAAATGTGGGTTTAAAGAAATAGAAGTGTTTGATCCTTCAGACTTTTATTCAGAGGAAGAAGTAGATGAATATGGAGAAGGGGATTATGGAGTGGATGAGACAGTTAATTTAATATATGAAATAGAATAATTGTTCTAGTGAAAATTAAATAAAAAATTCCTCAGACTAAGATATCAATCTTAAAGTCTGAGGAATTTTTATTTATTATGCAGCTTTCTTGATATCTTTTATAGTACAGATTCCTTGAGTCATTGTACCCATTGGACAGTATACACACCATGAACGAGGCTTGTACAAAGCCATAGTAACAGTACCTAGTATTGTTGAGGTTAACATAACACTATAAAAACCAAAGGCAAATTGGGCAATCCATGGAGTAACAGAAGATACATTAACCCAATTCCATGGCATTTTGAATGTCCAGAGTAAAGTAACGATTTCTTTCATTGAGTTAGCACCTGAAAATACAAGGTAAGTTGAAAATAACATATTTCCAAACATTATAAAGAAGAATATTAAAAATCCATATCTGAACCATTTTGTTCTTAAGAATTTAGGGATAGATTTATTTCTAGATAGTTTCAATTTTGTTCCTAAAATTTCAAATAGTTGTCCACGTCCACAATAGTTGTTACAGTAAGCTTTACCTCCTCCAGATAAAGATACTATTAAAGGAACTAGAAAACAAATAAGTCCTACCCATGCAAATAATATATTAAAAAAACCTAATACAAGATAGATAGCAGAAGCAATCCATAAGTAATCATTCCATTTTTTCTTTTTATTTAATCCCATATTATTTCACCTCTTCTTTTTTTACTATATCAATTACAGAAGCAACACAAGCTTTAGCGCATTTGCCACATCCTACACATCTTGCCTCATCTATTTCTGCCACAACACCGTTTCTTATTGTAATTGCACCAAAAGGACAACTTTTAACGCATACACCACATGCAGCACAATATTTTGTATCTATAACTGCTTTCTTTTTTAATATCTTTTTTTTAGTTTCCATATAGATAATCCCTCCTATAAGCTATATAATTCTATATAATATGTCTATGCATCTATATATCTATATATTCAAATATTACGATATTATAATATAATAGATTTTAATTTATGTCAAGATAAAAGTTTATAAGAGATATTAAAAATCTTTAATTATTTTACTATAAAAGATAAAAATGTTAAAATTTACGTAAGAGTTTAAAGAGGAGATACTATAACTATTAGATTAAAAATTAATATAAAGTTATAGTATTTTAAAATAAGGAGAAATAGTTATGGAACAAAGAACAACTGAACTTAAAAAGATTAATATTAAACAAGTAGATGCTTTTACATCAATCCCTTTTGGAGGAAATCCAGCGGGGGTTGTTACTGAAGCATCAACAATCTCAGATGATATTAAACAAAAGATTGCTAAAGAAATGAATCTTTCAGAGACTGCATTTGTTTCACAATCTGAAGTTGCAGATTTTAAAATTCAATTTTTTACACCAAAGTTTGAAGTAGATTTATGTGGTCACGCAACTATTGGTACCTTTTCAGCGCTTTATGAAGAGGGAAAGTTAGATTTAAATAAATCGAAGTATTATCAGGAAACAAAAGCAGGAGTATTACCTGTAGAGTTAGTTACATTTAATGATAAAAAAATATTTATGATGAATCAACCAACACCGAAATTTGAAATGATAAATATGAGCAAAAATGAAGTTGCAAATTTACTAGGATTAAATGAAGAAGATTTATTAGACATTCCTCCAATGAAAACAAATACAGGAATCTGGTGGCTCGTATTTGGTGTTAAAGAGTTAGAGAAGCTTAAGAATGCAAAACTTGATTTGCAAACAATTGAAAAAATAAGTGAAAAATATAAAGTAATTGGTATTGCTCCATTTTGTTTAGAAACATTCAATGAAAACTATGACTATCATATGAGAGCTATAGCGCCTTATGTTGGAGTAGTAGAGGACCCCGTTTGTGGTACAGGAAATGGATGTGTAGCATCATATATTGTTCGCAATAATCTAGTGAAAAGTAATCAACAGATAGATCTAATTGGCGAACAGGGACAAGAGGTGGATAGACCAGGATGTGTATATGTAAATATTCTAATAGAAAATGGGGATATCAGCGAAGTAAAAGTAGGGGGAAGTGCTGTTACTATTATAAGTGGGGAGATAACTTATTAAAAATTAAATATTATTGAAATATGCTCAAACATAGTAAAAGTGGAATAATTAAGAGAAGTGCATCCCTTAAAGTATGCATAGTTAAAAAGAACTATATATTTATTTAAGGAATGCACTTATAAAAAAGTTTACTTCTAAGTAGTTTTTGATATTATACTTTAAACTTATCAGTTTGATTTTTTAATTCTTGAGCCATATTGTTTAATTCTTCTATACTTGCGCCAATTTCTTCAAATGAACTTGCCTGTTCTTCTATAACTGCATTAATCTGTTGTACTGAACCAGCATTTTCTTGAGCTCCTGAGGACACTTCATCCATTGCTTTTGTGATTTCTTCAGTAGATTGTAATTGTTGATTTGTTGAAGTTGAGATAGTATGAATTTTTTTATTTATTTGTTTTACACCATCTACTATGTTATTAAAATGACTGCTAATAATAATAGATTTTTCATAACTAACCTCAACGGTTTTTTGCCCTTGAATTATTGCAGTATTGGCTTTATCAGCTCTCATTTCCATTTCGTTTATAAGTGAGGTAATGTTCAAAGCAGCTTCTTTGCTTTCTTCTGCTAATTTTCTAACCTCATCTGCAACAACAGCAAATCCTTTTCCAGATTCACCAGCTCTAGCAGCTTCTATTGCAGCGTTTAAAGCAAGAAGGTTTGTCTGATCGGAAATATTTGTTATTATAGAAACAATTCCACTCACTTTATCAGAAGAATCTTTTAGTTTTTGTATGGAATCAAATACTTCATCAGTTGCTTCTTTTACGCTATTGTTAGCATCTACAATTTCTTTAATATTAACGGCTCCTTCATTAGCTGAAATTAAAGCACTATTGCTGTTAGAAAGCATCTCATTGGATTCATTGGAAATAAGGGCAGAATTATTACTTAATTCTTGAATGCTTGCAGTAGTTTCTTCCACAATACTTGCGTTATTTTCAGAACTGTTGGATACACTTGAAATACCTATTGAAATTTCCTCTATTCCTTGATTCGCCTGTTCCATTGTTAAAGCTATATTACTAGATGAGTCTTGTAAATGACTAACATTTTCTTTAACATCAACTATAAGTTTTTGAATTTTATCAACAAATAAATTAAAAAAAGTAGCCAGTTCACCTATTTCATCACTAGTGTAGACCTCAAGTCTTCTAGTTAAATCACCTTCTCCTTCTGCTATATCTTTCAACATTTCTGTAGTTTTATTTATTGGTTTAATAATTCCTTTTGCAATTAAGAAGATCATAAAAAGAATAAATACTAAAGAAATAAATCCAATTAAAATAGTAGAATTTCTAATACTATTTGGTTCTTCTAATATCTTTTTAATAGGAATACTAATAGAAAAAGACCAAGGAGTGGTTGTCTCTCCAATGTATATAGGCGTGTAATACTCATATACTTTTTCATTAATTATATTAGATACAGTATTGGTTTTATAGCTTTCTCCCTTTTTAATACTCTCTTTAATCTTAATTAGTTCTTCTGTGGCTCCAATATCTTTACCAATACTTTCATTACTTCTATGTCCTACGTATGTACCATTATTAGAAATAAGAGAAGCATAACCTGTTTCATAAGGAGTTATTTCTGAAATGATTTGTTGGAAAGTGTCTAGGGAAATATCAACGCCTACGGCACCTAAAAAATTTCCATTATCAATAATAGGTACAACAAGACTTGTTAGCAAAACATTTTTTCCATCTATTTCATAAGAAAATGGATCAAGAATTATTTCTTCTTTGCTTTTTTTTGCAAGTAGATAGTAATCTCCTGCACCTTCAATATCATAATCAATTAGTGGATCTAAAATAAGTTTGTCATTACTTCTGCTCCAATAAGGAATAAATCTACCTGTTTCATCATGAGCAGCTGTATTTGAATAAATCTTATCTTTTCCATCAAAAGCATTTGATTCCCAACAGGTCCACACACCTAAGAAAAATGGATTTTCTTCGAGAACGTGTTTTAATAGTGTATTTACAGTATTTCTATCAAGGGTGTTTGAAATTTTCATACCCTCTAATGTATCTGATAAAGTTCTTGCAGTATCCATAGCAACATCTATTTCATTGACAATGGAATAACCATATTCTTTTGCCATATATTCAGCATTTAAATAGGATTGTTTTTTTGCAAATGTGTTTGTTTGAGTAGTTACAATAGCAATTGTAGCTGCAAAAGAAAGAAAAATGGCAAGCCCAATAAGAGTAACTAACTTTGTTTTTAAACTTTTAAAATTGAACATATTATTTAGCTCCTTTCATGTTTTTTATAAATAAATAATTGATTTTTCTATTACTAAAGTGAGAAAAATGTAGAACGCTATCAAATTTTATTATATTTTGCTAAAAATTGCAAAGGTGATTAAATGAATTATGTGCAAAATATTCATTACTACATAACTGATACATAAGAAAACAATCAAATACTTAGATTTAAATAATAAAAAGCTATTGACAAATGCTTGAAAAAGGAGTAATTTATACTTGTAATCAGCACTCGGTTTCATAGAGTGCTAACAAAAAGTTGAAAGGAGAATTTAGTATGACAACGAAACAATTTAAGGCTGAATCTAAAAGACTTCTTGACCTTATGGTTAACTCAATCTACACACATAAAGAAATATTCTTAAGAGAATTAATTTCTAATTCAAGTGATGCAATTGATAAAATTTATTACAAGGCGTTAACAGATGACTCGTTAAGCTTCGAAAAAGATAACTATTTTATAAAAATAGATATAGATAAAGAAAATAGAACATTAAAAGTTACTGATAGTGGAATAGGAATGACAAAGGATGATCTTGACGAGAATCTTGGGGTTATTGCTAAGAGTGGATCTTTTGCATTTAAAAAAGAAAATGAAATTAAAGATGGGCATGATATAATCGGACAGTTTGGTGTTGGATTCTATTCTGCATTCATGGTAGCAGATAAGGTTACTGTTATAAGTAAAGCACTAGGTAGTGATGAAGCATATAAGTGGGAATCAGATGGTATTGAAGGATATACAATTGAACCATGTGATAAAGATTCAGTTGGTACTGAAATAATTCTTAAATTAAAAGAAAACACTGAAGATGAAAATTATGATGAGTATTTAGAAGAATATAGAATAAAAGCTATCGTTAAAAAATACTCTGATTTCGTTAGATATCCAATCAAGATGGATGTAAGTGAAAGAAAGTTAAAAGAAGGCAGCGAAGAAGAATATGAAGATTACTTAGAGGAAAAAGTACTTAATAGTATGGTTCCTATTTGGAAAAAGAATAAGAGAGTACTTACTACGGAAGATTACGAAAACTTCTATTCTGAAAAGCATTACGGATTTGATAAGCCAATAAAATATATCCATACAAGTGCTGATGGTGCTGTAAGTTATAATGCAATTTTATATATTCCAGAAAAAACACCATATGATTTCTATACTAAAGAGTATAAAAAAGGTCTTGAATTATATTCAAATGGTGTAATGATTATGGAAAAATGTGAGGATCTATTACCTGACTACTTCAGTTTTGTTAAAGGTATAGTAGATTCAGAGGATTTATCATTAAATATTTCAAGAGAAATATTACAACATGATAGACAACTTAAGCTTATTGCTAAGAACATAAAGACTAAGATTAAAAATGAACTAGGTAAGCTTATTAAAAATGATAGAGAGAAATATGAAGAATTCTATAAGTCTTTTGGTAGACAATTAAAGTATGGTATCTATAGTGATTTTGGAAGCAATAAAGATGACTTACAAGATTTACTAATGTTCTACTCATCAAAAGAGAAGAAAATGGTTACTTTAGATGAATATATCTCTAGAATGCCAGAAGAACAGAAACATATTTACTATGCAGCTGGGGATTCTATAGATAGAATAGAGAAATCACCTCAAACAGAGCTTGTACTTGATAAAGGATATGAGATTCTTTACTTCACTGAGGATGTAGATGAGTTTGCTATAAAAATGCTTATGAACTACAAAGAGAAAGAATTTAGATCTGTTTCAAGTGGAGATTTAGGAATAGAAGAAAATGAAAAAGAAGCTACTGAAAGTAATGAAGAGAACAAAGAATTATTCACTAAGATGAAAGATATCTTAGGTGAAAAAATAAAGGTGGTTAAAGCTTCTAAGAGATTAAAGAAACATCCAGTTTGTTTATCAAATGAAGGTGAACTTTCAATCGAGATGGAAAAAATATTAAGTGCAATGCCTGATAATCCAAATATGAAAGCAGAAAAAGTACTTGAGATTAATACTAATCATGATGTATATGTTTCTTTAAAAGATGCTATGGAAAATGATAAAGATAAGCTAGAATTATATACAAATCTTCTTTACAACCAAGCATTATTAATAGAAGGATTACCAATTGCAGATCCAGTAGAATTTACAAATAACATTTGTAAGATAATGAAATAAGATTTATTTAAGCAAAAAACTCAAGGGGGGAAATCCTTTGAGTTTTTATTATAATTAACCTCATATAGATTCTAGTTCAACATTCATTCAGAGGTGTAAGGTGTGTAGTGATTTTAATACAAGTATTAATTAAGTTTAACTATGGAATCTCTATAAAAGAATGTTATAATGTAAGATGGATAAAATTAATTTGCAATAACTAGTGTATTATAAAGGATGGATATAATGAAAAATAGTAAACGTACTTATAAGAAAAATTTTAAAGACAATTCTAAATTTAAAGATAAAACACATAAGAAAAGTGTTTCTAGAAAAGAGACAATAGAAGTTAAATGCATAGGAATGGATGAAGAGGGGAAAGGTGTAATAATACATAGAAACCAAAGAGTTTCAATTCCAAACTTATTAGAAGGTGAAACTGCATTAGTTGAATTGTTAAAAAAAGGTGATAATTTAACAGGTCGTTTAATTCAGATTAAGAAAACATCTTCAAGTAGAGTTAAGGCTAAATGTCCTCATTATGGTGAATGTGGAGGATGTCAGTTGCAGCACATGTCATATAAAGGACAGTCAGAATTCAAACAAAAATTTGTTCAAGAACTTATGAAACCATATGGGAAGGTTGATCCAATAATTACTATGGAAAAGCCATATGATTATAGAAATAAGATACACTCAACATATGCTTATGGAAAAAAAGGAGAGATTATTTCAGGAATCTATGAAGAAAATACCCATAGAGTTATTCCAATTCAACGTTGTATAATACAAGATCCTAAAGCAGATGAAATAAACAACTCTATTAGAGAACTTATGAAATCTTTCAAGCTGAATCCTTATGATGAGGTAAGAAGGCAAGGATTTTTAAGACATGTTTTAATAAAAACTGGTTTTGCAACTAAAGAAGTAATGGTGGTATTAGTTACAGGGTCTTTTGTTTTTCCTTCAAAAAACAATTTTATAAAGGCACTGTTAAAGAAGCATCCTGAGATTACTACAATTGTAGTGAATGTGAATGATAAAAAGACCAGTATGGTACTTGGGGAGAAGGAAAAGGTTCTATATGGTAAAGGAACTATAAGTGATATTCTTTGCGGATGTACTTTTAATATATCACCTAAATCCTTTTATCAGATAAATCCTATTCAGACTCATAAGCTATACAGCAAAGCAATTGAAATGGCTGATTTTAAAAGTGATGAAATCGTTTTAGACGCATACTCTGGAATTGGTACAATAGGGCTTATTTTAAGCAAAAATGTAAAGTCTGTAATAGGTGTTGAATTAAATAAAGATGCTGTTAAGGATGCCATTAAAAATGCCAAGATAAACAACATAAAGAATGCACGTTTCTACGAAGGTGATGCAGGAGAATTTATGGTTAAGATGGCACATCAAGGAGAAAAACTTGATACAGTTATGATGGATCCGCCAAGAAGTGGGAGTGATGAAAAATTCCTATCTTCTGTAGTGAAGTTGAGTCCGAAGAAGGTTATATATATTTCTTGTAATCCTGTAACACAAGCACGAGATTTGAAATACTTAACAAAGCATGGATATAGGGTAGAAGGTATTCAACCTGTTGATATGTTTCCTCATACTTATCATGTGGAGAATATAGTTAGATTAAGTAAGCAATAGAAATATAAAAGGAGATAAAATGAAAATTAAATTAAACGTAACTAAAGATTTTAAAAGAGATTTGAAGCTAAAAGCTAAAGAAAAGGAATTAGAAAGAAATGATTTTATTTATGAAATAATTAATAATTTCGTAAAAGAAAAGGAGTCAGTCTGGGTTTCAAAAATAGAAGGAATTATAAAAAATGCAAGTTTAGATGAAATTTCAAATGAAGATAAAGCGAAAAGTGGCATGAAAAAAACTACAAAAAAACTTCAGCCTATTATTTTAAATGTAGATGAAAAAACATATTATGCACTTGCTATAGTTGCTAAAAAAGCAAAAAAATCTAAGGAAGACCTTCTTGTTAATATACTAACGAACATAATTAGATAAGTAAAGAAAGAGGCTGTCCATTAACAGCCTCTTTCTTAATTATTATTAAGGATTCTTTTACAATAATTAACCTTGATTAATTATTGTAATATAAACTATTTGATGAATACTCAGCATCACAAGTAACATCGATACCAAGTTCTCTAAGTGTCTGTTCATCATTCGTACTTAAAACAGTAGTAGAATGAGCTTGACAGCCCTTAAGCATAGTTAATTTTTCCATAGCCATTTGAGCCATAGGATTAGTTGCTGCACTAATGCTTAAAGCGATTAAAATTTCTTCGCAATTTAAAGCGGTAGTCTTGCTTCCCAATGTTTCTGATTTTAATTTGATTATTGGTTCAAGTATTACTGGTGAAATTAAATGAATTTCATCTGTAATATTAGCTACATGTTTAATAGCATTTATAATAACAGCAGCTGATGCGTTCATAGTGTTTGAGTTTTTACCAGTTAAAATTGTACCATCTTCAAGCTCAAGAGCTACCGCAGTACATTGTTCATTTTTACATAATTCCTCTTTTAACTTGGATGCTTTTTCTCTCGCAGGTGTAACTACTTTGCGGTCCTCTGCCTTAAGGTTAAGTTCTTCCATAATCAGTTTTGCTCTATGGAAAGTTTCTAAATCAACAAGACCCTTTTTATACTCCACCCCTGTTTTAAAATATCTTCTAATAATTTCCTGTCTAGAAGCTTCTTTAACCGCCTCATCATCAACAATTCCGAATCCAACACGATTAACACCCATATCTGTAGGTGATTTATAAATAGATTCTTTTCCAGTAATTTTTTCGATAATTCTCTTAAGTACAGGGAAAGTTTCAATATCACGATTATAATTTACTGCAACCTTATCATATGCCTCCATGTGGAAAGAGTCAATCATATTTACATCCTTTAAGTCCACTGTTGCAGACTCATATGCAATATTTAAAGGGTGCTTTAGTGGAACATTCCAAACAGGGAAAGTTTCAAATTTAGAATATCCTGCCACTCTGCCACGCTTATTCTCATGATATAGCTGACTTAAACAAGTAGCTAGCTTACCACTTCCTGGACCAGGAGCTGTTACTACTACTATTGGCTTTGTAGTTTCAATGTACGGATTCTTTCCATAACCTTCTTCACTAACAATAACATCTACTTCTGTAGGATATCCCTTCGTAGAACGATGAGTATAAACCTTAATACCTCTTCGCTCTAATTTATTCATAAATACTGTTGTTGCAGGCTGATTGTCGTATCTAGTAATTACAACGCTATTAACATCCAGCTCATATGATCTAAATTCGTCAATTATTCTTAAAACATCCATATCGTAAGTTATACCAAAGTCTCCACGAATTTTGTTTCTTTCGATATCTCCAGCATAAACACAAATAACAACCTCAACTTTTTCTTTCAACTTATGAAGCAGCTTTATCTTTGCGTTTTCATCGAAGCCTGGAAGCACTCTTTTAGCATGTAAATCGCATAAAAGTTTTCCTCCAAACTCTAAATATAGTTTGTCATAATCATTTACTCTTTCAAGTATAAACTTTGATTGTTCTTCTAAGTATTTTTTGTGATCAAATCCTATTTTCATAATCTACCTCACTATGCTTATATTGTTATGTATACTTTGACTATTTTACCATCAAATGAACTTAATTATAATAGCAAATTTAAATTTTTTTAGTTATATAATATGTAAATTTCAAAATAAATTTATGTTGTTAGATAATAGGATAATCATTTAATGTAAATCAATACCTTAAATATTTACACAATAACAAAAAGAAAGTATAATAGAATTATGTAAAATAATATAAAAAATGTTAAAAGTTTAACGAAAAAGAGCGAAAATTTTGATTAAAATAAATGAATTTATGATTTAGAGAAGGGATAAAATATGAAAAGCTTAAAGAAAAAAATAATGATGCCTGTAATTTTAGTAGTTACTATAGGTTTATTATCTCTATCATTAATGGGATATGTTTTCTCTAAAAAAATTATTATAAAGCATGTTGAAAAAATAACTGAAGAAAAAGTAGAGAAGTTAGTAGTAAATGTGGAAAATAAATTTGAACAGTGGAAAGAAAAAGTAGAGTTGATTTCAGAATTACATCCTGTAAAAAATTTAGATTTTAATGCATTATCGAAGTTTGTAGAGGATAATAGTAAGTTTTTTCGTGAGTATGAAATAGTATTTATTTCTGATTTGGAGGGTAATTACAAAGCCACAAATGGAGCAGTAGGTAATATTTGTGACAGAGAGTATTTTCATAAAACTATACAAGGACAAACTGTTATAGCAGAGCCTGTGATATCTAAATCAACTGGAAATCCAATTATTATAGTATCAGTACCTATAAAAAATAATGATGGTAAGATAATTGGATTATTAGGGGCAACGGTAAACTTATCTGTTATAAAAGATATATTAAATGATGAGAAATTTGGAAATTACGGATATGCTTATATGTTTGACTCACGAGGAGTAACTGTATCTCATCCAGATAAAAATAGTTCTTTGAATGATACAAATAAAGATTTCAAAGATATAATTTCAAGGATGACAAAAGGTGAAGAAGGAACAGCCTATTACACTTATTATGGTGAGAAAAAATTAGTCTCTTTTAAACCAGTAAAATCAATTGGGTGGTCTATAGGAATGTCAGCTAATTATCATGAGATGACAAAAAGTATAGAACTTTTAAAGAAATTTGATTTGCTTTCATCGATTAGTATAATAATTCTGATAGCTGTTTTATTATATTTTTTAACCAATATTTGTGTTAAGCCAATTAATAAATTAAAAGAGTATATGGAGGTAGCTGCAAAAGGAGATCTTACTGTTCAATCTGATATAAAGAGTAATGATGAAATCGGAGTTTTATCAAACCGTTTTAATACTTTAATAAAAGAGAATAAAAGGTTGATAGAAGAAGCACATGAATATGATAAATTAAAAACTGAATTCTTCTCAAATATTTCACATGAATTAAAAACACCTTTAAATATTATTTTTTCTACAATGCAGTTAATGACTGTACATAGTAATAATGGCCAGTTAGATAGTAATAAATTAAATAAACATATTAGTTTAGTAAATCAAAATTCTTATAGATTATTAAGATTAGTAAACAATTTAATAGATATTACTAAAATTGATTCTGGTTTTAAAAATTTAAACTTAAAAAATAAAAATATTGTTGAAGTTGTTGAGAATATTACATTATCAACTGTTGAGTATGTAAAAAGTAAATCTAGAGAAATAATATTTGATACAGAAATTGAAGAAAAAATAATGGCTTTTGACTTAGAACAAATGGAAAGAATTATATTAAATCTAATTTCAAATGCAGTAAAGTTTACAAATCCAAATGATAAAATTGAAGTTAATATATACGATAAAAAAGAAAGTATTTTAATATCTGTTAAGGATACAGGTATTGGAATTTCAGAAGATAAACAGAAAAAAATATTTGAAAGATTTAGACAAGTAGATCCATTATATATTAGAAGAAATGAAGGTAGTGGAATAGGTTTATCATTAGTTAAGTCATTAGTTGAAATGCATGGTGGTAATGTATGTGTTAAGAGTAAGTATGGGGAAGGAACAGAATTTATCATTGAATTACCTGTTAAACTTGTTTCAAAAGAGGAGGATGAATCTTCTATAGAGGATTTCGTACCACAGTGCAATGTAGAGAAAATTCATATTGAATTTTCTGATATATATTCGTAGAAAAGGATTGTAGCCCAGCATACTTGATATGCTGGGCTTTTATAGTAAAAATATTTACTCTACTCCTGCTACATTTACATTTAATAATTTAATAACCTTAGGACCTTCAAAGTTATTATCTTTTTGGATTTCCTTAGATAAGAACATTTCATTGTGTACTTCATTTATATTTCCAGATATGGAACCACCAGTAACTGGTGATTTCTTATCACCATCAAAATACCAAGCAAGTCTAATTTCACCACAGAAATCTCCTGTTAAATCATCTACACTAAAATCAGAAAAAGCAACTACCTCCATAAAAGGATCTTTCTTCAATTCTTCTTCAGTTTTTGTTCCTCCTGAAACAGAAATATTATTAATTGTTCCTGTTGGTTCAATATTTAAATAGTGTGCAAATCGAGTATTACTGCTGTATCTTTGTAAAATACCATCTTCTATTATAGGCACAGGTGCTAAAGGAAAACCATCGTCGTCGTAGCAGCTAGAATTTGTTGAGTTTTTCATAAAAGGGTTAAGTATCATAGTTACAGTATCACCTTTAACTTCTTCTCCCTGTAATTTTTGTCCTATTTTCCAAGTTGAGTAGCCTTGATAAACAGCGCTTGCGCTACTTAAAGTATCATAGAATGAGAAAAAGTCTTTTACAGCACCTTTAGTAAGTAATACAGATGCTTTCCCAAGAGCTGGAGTATTTTTTGCAACAGCTTTTTCTTTACTAATATTAATCATACTATTAACTTCTCCACTTATTTCTTCTGAATCAAAATCGGAAAAGTTTAGGCATCTGTAAAGTTCAACCTCTTCTCCATCTTCTTTCCAAGTTGTAATAAATTCTGTCATCACTTTATAGCGCGTATTAGAAATATCAACTCCTTCAGAATTTACAATACGTGTGTAAATCTTGTCCAAGAAGATTTCACAGGAGTTAATTCCACCTTTATCATAATTATCTGGAGCATAAAGGGCATTTGTTATCTCTCCCATCCAAAAAGGCAAGCTGCCCTTTGAAAATTCACTTTCCTCCAGTTTTATATTGGAATTTGAAGGTTTAACTAATGGATAGTATGGATTTTTAACAAATTTAGCCGCGAATGCTGCATCATTTAGTGCATTCTTTATTTCTTCATCATTCATTGTTGGATGAATACTTGCCGTAGAGGAACCTTTAAATTTAGTTCCATCTTCTTCAAAATCCTTATAAACAGTCACTTTAAAATGATGCACATTTTTAGCTCTATCCATATCAATGGATTTTTTTAAGAAAAAAAGTTCATTGGACTCTATTTTAGTTTCAGCAATCTTATATCCATCAATATCTTTATTCTCTATTAGAAGTTGTTTAATTTTATCAATCATTATCCTAACCTCACTTTCGCTTTAATATAAGGTCCTCCATCTGAAACCTTTACTAACTCTTTATATCCTTTACCACAAAAGCCTGAACCTTCTAATCTAACCTCATCAGAAACCATTGAAATAGAGTTTAATAAATCAGGTACATATCCTGTCATGATTACAGGCGAAATAAGTTCTCCTGTAAGTTTTCCATCTTTTATCTCTCTTCCTAGAAGGGCTATACATTGAATACCCCAATTTTTGGGATCTTCCATACCGCTCATTACAGTCTCTAAAAGATAACCATGTTTTATAGAAGCAATCATATCCTCAACTTTATCTTTTCCTGATTCAAAAAAGGTATTTGTCATTCTAGCATATGCTTTTCTCTCAAAGGATTCTCTCTTTCCATTACCAGTTGGTTTAGTTCCTAATTTCATTGCAGATAATAAATCTGATATTCCTGTTTTTAAGATACCATTATTAATAATAACTGTATCTGTTCCAAGTGTACCTTCATCATCAAAATAGTAAGAAGACATGTGTTTAGCTGCTGCGGCACCATCATGCATAGTAGTTAATGTAGAAGCTACTTGCTTATCAATATATTCAGCACCTTTTGCTCTGTCTTTAACAAACATGTCCATTTCTACTCCATGACCAAAAGCCTCATGAGCAATAAGCCCTGAAATTTCTGGAGAACAAATAACTTCATATTCTCCTGGTTCAACAGGTTTTGCGTCTAAAAGGTTTATACTTTCATCTACTACCAATTTAAAAGCTTCTTTCATTTCATCTAATAACTCAATTCCCTTCAAACCAGAAAAACCTTTATAGTAATACTTTGTATTATCATCTTTTCTAGCTAGTGAGAATAGACCACCTTCACTAATCATATATGCTTGTTCTAAATTTTTTTTATTTGACATGAAAACTTTAGAAATTTTAACTGCACTGTATTTAGCAGAAAAATTGGCAATCATATCTGAATATGCTAGTGCTTCATCTTTTATATCTGTTAAAACCTTAAGAATTTCTTCAGCGCTAACTTCATCTGGATTAACAATAATCTCACCAAAATAACTTCCCTCAATTTCATCTTCATTTATAACTTTGTATGAATTCATAGAAATATCTCTAGAAGTTTTATTTAATTTAGCCTGAATATCTTCTATTATAGTGTTTAAATTATTCTCATGGATTTCATTGAATGAATACTCCGAGTAATTAACTCCATTATGTATTCTAAGTACAAATCCTCTTTCACCTAAAAATGAATCATTTACACTAACCCCTGTTTTACTAACTTGATATTCTTTTCCTCTGCAGTCTGTACCTAAAACTGAAACATACTCATAAGTATCTGATAACATATCAATTAATTTCTTTATAAGTGGCTTCTTATTTACTAAAAATTCTGAAATTTTAACCGGCATTTATCTTCCCCCTTTTTGAATATACAATAATAGAGAATTTATATTCTCTAACCATTCTAATTATATACTATTTTACCAATATTTACATACAAAGATTGGAATATTCAAAAATGTTTAATAAATAAATGAAAAATGCATTGAAAAGTTATTTTATAAGGATTACAACTTTGAGTTTTAATCTTATACTAATATTTCAATGCATTTTTTACATTTAACTTAAATGATTACTGAAACTCGTTATGTTTTGAAGTAACTTCTTTTTTAACATCTTTTTTTATATTTTTTAATGTTTCAACTCTTCTAGCATTTTTAGCTTCTAATGCACTTTTCATTTCCTCATCATCTGTTCTATTAATCAATTCTTCAGTCTCATGATAATTTTCTAGAGTTTTTTCAACTTTATATTGTATTGAATTTACATCATTTGATATGTTATCTTTATTGTTTTTCATAGCTTTTCTCTCCTTTGTAGAAATTAAATTTTAGTGTATTTTATTATTTACAAATAAGAGTATTTTTATTATTTCTCTGGTTATGGATGTTTTTAAGCAGAATGATTCACATAACTAATATAGTTTGACAATTAAAATACAGATGCAATATACCACAGATTCAATTATTTACTGTTTATTGTGAAAGAAAATTAAAAAAAAAACAATCAGTTTATTTCATTTAGTTATAAAGATAGCATAAAAAATCAAAACCTGTGAAATGAAATATGTAATAATTTATCATATGTTAAATAATAAACAAACTTATTCATAATAATTATGCTACTAATTAAGTTTTAAGAGGTAGGAATATTAGTGAGGAGAAGATAAGAATGGAAGAAAATAGAAATCTGCAAGATTATGAATTTACGAGTGAACAGTATGCACAATTGGATGAGATAATAGACAAATTTGGAAATAGTCAAAAAAATTTAATTCCAATGCTAGAAAAAATTCAACAAATTCTTGGGTTTATACCTGTATCTGTACAAGAAAGAATAGCTCAAAAAACAGGTATTCCTGAAAATGATATTTATGGTGTAGTATCCTTTTATTCATATTTCACAATGAAACCTAGAGCTAGACATAGAATTCAGTTGTGCCTTGGTACAGCTTGTTATGTTAAAGGTGGAAAAGAAATTGCTGAAACTATTGAAAAAATGTTGAATATTAAGCAGGGTGAGAATACACCTGATGGAAGGTTTATGTATGAAGAAGCAAGATGTTTTGGAACATGTGGGTTAGCACCTGTTATGGCGATAGATGGAAAAGTTTATGGAAAAGTAAAAGTTGAAGATTTAGAGGAAATATTAAGTCAGTATAAATAAGAGAGGTGATTAATGTGTTAATAAAAGAATGGGCTGATTTAGAAAATATAAAGGAAAAATCAATTGTTAAACAAAGGTTAAATAAAGATGGAAAAAGGGCAAGAATTACAGTACATATGAGTACTTGTGGGATAGCTTCTGGTGCAAATGATGTTGTTAATTCTTTTAGAAGTCTATTAAAAGAAACAAAAGAAAAGAACATAGAAATTAAAACAACAGGATGTATTGGTATATGTTCTAAAGAACCATTGATTACAGTAGAAATTGCTGATCAAGAGCCTATTATATATGAAAATGTTAATGAAGAGAAGGCTAAACAGATATTTCATTCACATGTGAAAAATGGGGACATTTTGAGTGAATATGCTTTTGTAAGAGGTAAAGAAAGTGAAATAGAAGAAAGGATGAATAATGGAGGGGGAATTCCAGGACAACAAGCCGTAAATAACCCTATTAAAGCAATTGAAGAAGTACCATTTTTCAATCTTCAGAAGAGAATAGTAGTAAGAAATAGAGGTGCTATTGATCCGTATAAAATAGATGATTATATTGCTAGAGATGGATATAAGGCAGTTTATAAGGCATTAAGAGAGATGGATAGTTCTAATATTATTGATACTATATTAGAATCAGGCCTAAGAGGAAGAGGTGGAGCTGGATTCCCTACTGGTCTTAAATGGAATTTCGCTTCAAAAGCACAAACTGATGATAAATATGTTATTTGTAATGCGGATGAGGGAGACCCAGGTGCATACATGGATCGAAGCGTACTTGAAGGAGATCCTCATTCTATTATAGAGGGAATGATAATAGCTGCAAGAGCTATAAATGCAACAAAGGGATTTATTTATTGTAGAGCAGAATATCCATTAGCTGTAGAAATATTATCAAAAGCTTTATCACAAGCTAGAGCATATGGATTGTTAGGCAATAATATTCTAGGAACTAATTTTAGTTTTGATATTGAAGTTTATGAAGGAGCAGGAGCATTTGTATGTGGTGAAGAAACAGCGCTAATTCATTCCATAGAGGGTAAAAGGGGTAATCCTAGATTGAAAATCCCTTATCCTGTAGAAAAAGGGGCATTTAATAAGCCTACACTTATAAATAACGTAGAAACACTTGCGAACATTGCGCCTATTATAATAAATGGTAGTCAGTGGTTTGCAGAGATTGGAACTGAAAAGAGTAAAGGGACAAAAGTCTTTTCTATTACAGGAGATATAGTAAATGTTGGATGTGTCGAAGTTCCTATTGGAACATCAATAAGAACTGTTATAGAGGATATCGCGTGTATTGCAGAGGGCGACAAAAATATTAAAGCGGTTCAGCTTGGAGGACCTTCTGGTGGGTGTCTACCTGCTGAGTATTTTGATACTGTTTTAGATTATGAATCACTTCAACAACTGGGTACTATTATGGGCTCAGGAGGAATGATTGTAATGAATGATGATAAATCAGTAGTGGATCTTGCACGTTTCTTTATGCAATTTTGTGAAAGTGAATCTTGTGGGAAATGTATACCTTGTAGAGAAGGAACTAGACAAATGGTAAATATTTTAAATAAGATTTGCCAGGGAAATGGAAAAAAAGAAGATATAGATAACCTTGAAGATTTAGCAAATGTGGTGATAAAGTCATCTCTGTGCGGGTTAGGAAAAACAGCATCAAATCCAGTTTTAAGTACTTTAAATTATTTTAGAAATGACTATGAAGCACTTGTTAAATAGGTTAATTAATCCCAAAGGAAGTGATAAGTATGATATTTACAAATTCTTTTAAATATGAAGATATAATAAGTAAAATAGATAAAGAAAAAGACTCGATTACTATAGTTGGATGTAATGGATGTGTACGTACTTCTGGAGCTGGAGGTCCAGAAAAAATGAAAGAGCTTGCATTAAAATTAAGGAATGATGGATATAATGTGTTAGATGGTTATATGTTGCCAGCTGCATGTGTTGAACCATACATTCATAAGGCAAAGTTATCTTTTGATGTAAATACAGTTATTGCCTTAAGTTGTTCTGCTGGCTTTTTTAACATGAAGAATAATTTTTCTCATGTTAAAGTTGTAGAATCTGTGGAGGATATCGGACTTTTTGTAGCAGATGCAAATACAGAAATCATAAAAGTTGTAATGCCTTATGAAAAACATAAGGACAAACTAGGAGAAGAATATATTATGGGTACAGACGGAAAAGATAAATTGGTAGAAAAACAAATAGCTATGGATTTGGAGGTCTAGCAAATGATAGTATCAGTACGTAAACTAAGCTATGATGATTTGAAAAATAAGTTGGATTTAAATGATAAAATACTACTATGGAGTTGTAATGCTTGTATAGCTCTTTGTGGAGTAGGAGGTACAGATAATCTAAACCTTCTAGAAGAAATGCTTACTGCAGATGGGTATGAAGTAATAGGAAAAGAACTAATAAGCATAGGATGTATATATTCTTTAGTACAAGAACGTATAAACAATCCAAATAAAAAAGATTTATTTGATAAAGCAACAACTATAATTACATTAACATGTGAAGATGGGGCTGAAATACCAAAATATCTTTTAAAAGAAAATAAAGTTATTTGTGTAGCTAAAACTGTAGGAGTTGGAAACTATACTGAGGATAAGGGAATGGTATTAACTTCACCTTTTGAGTGGACTGGTTTTGAAGCAAGTGAAGAAGGATATGATATTTCACAAATATCAGAAAGAATGGAATTATATCCATCGTTTTTTAATGAAAGTGAAGATGCAATTAATATCAATAAAGATTTGATAAAAGTTACGATTAATGGTAAGGAATGCAGCGTAAAAAATGGTACAACCATTATGAAAGCTGCTAAGGCTAATGGTTTTAAAATACCTCATTTATGTGCTCATCCTGATATGACAGCAGATGCTAATTGTAGGCTATGTTTGGTAAAAGTAGAAGGACAAAAAGAGTTGATTCCTGCATGTGCAGCAAGTGTAACAAATAATATGAAAATTATTACTCACGATAAAGAATTAAATCATATTCGAAAAACTATACTTGAGTTGTTGTTGGCTACAAATGAGCATAATTGCTTAACATGCTTTAAGGGAAATGCAACTGTTTTAGGGTCATGTGAATTACAAGGTTTAATACGTGAATTTGGAATCCAAAATACAAGATTTGAACAAAACAAAGAAAAAGTATCTGTTGATAGCACAAGTCCTATACTTAATTATGATCAAAATAAATGTATTCTGTGTGGAAGATGTGTACGTGCTTGTAGAGAAATTGCTGGAAAAAGTAACATGGGTTTTGCAAATAGAGGGGCTAAGACATTTGTAGCTATAGGAGCAAATAAGAAATTTAATCAGAGTGCATGCGTTGAATGTGAAGCGTGTATTGGGGTATGTCCTACAGGAGCTATTACTGAAAAAATCACACATTATTCAGGAGAAGAATGGGAAGGAAGGTTGGTATACCAATCTTAACAGATAATATAAATTATTTTATCACAGTATTTTAAAATGTATCCCTATTACTAGACATAAATAATAAGTCCAGTAATAGGGATTAATTATAATTTAAAAATGATTAATAAATACAAAATTTACTTCTTTAATAGAGGAAAAGAAGTCTATAATATAAAGATAGCACAAAATATCAAAAAAAGTTCATTATAATATGAAATAATTTATTGTATATTAATTAACAAATGATCTAATTAAAGTGTAAAATTTGACGTATGTTGTTAAGTTCAGAATCAATATAGATATTTTAAACTCAAAGAAGAAAGGAGCTAAATTCATATGGATTATTATTCTTGTATTCAGAAATCACTAGATTTTATTGAAGATAATCTCATAAAAGATATAGCTTTGAAAGAAGTAGCAGAGGCAGGTGGTTTTTCATTATATCATTTTCAAAGAATATTTAAAGCATTGACAGGAGATAGTTTAAGAGAATATATAAGGAAAAGAAGACTAACTGAAGCTTCTTTTGAGTTATTATATACAAATACAAGGGTTATTGAAATAGCAATGAAATATCATTTTGGTTCTCAAGAATCTTTTACAAGGGCATTTAAAAAGGTTTATAATAAGACTCCAGGTAAATACAGAAAAGAAAATAAAAATATTACTTATTATCATAGGAATATAATTAATGTTGATAATATGAAGCATATAACTCAGAATATTGAAGTAGTTTATCATTCAATCATTGAAAAGGAAATAATGGTAGTTGGAGTTGAGTATACTGAACAATATAATATTATTACTTTTAATAAAATGCTTAAGGATTTTATTAGTAGAAAAGATTTAATAAAAAATGTTGTTGATCCTAATATGATAACAGGGATTTGCTATTCAGATGTATCTGATTTTTATCCTGAAAAACAAGTTAACTATATGTTTTGCACAGAGGTTAGAGATTTTAAAGATATACCTAAAGGTATGATCGGAAAACTCTTACCGAGAAGAGATTACTTAGTATTTATTCATAAGGCATCACGGGAAAAAATGGATGATACATTTAATTATATATATGGAAGCTTTTTACCTAAATCGGGTTATGAGTTATTAGAAGGTGACGATTTAATAATATTTGACTACAAAAATGATAATGAAAGCAGATTATATATACCCATAAAAACATAGAATAAAGCTAACTCAATATAAACCATGTTTATTCTCTCAAGACTCTCAGTCAGGGGGAATTTTTTGTTAATTGCATTTATTAAATTGAGGAAACAAATGTATTCTTTAAAGTTTATGATACTCAGAATAATTTATATGTCTGAAAATTTTCCAAGAAGAATTCAGTACTATTGAAGATAATTTAGCTGAGGTATTTTTTATTGATGCAGTACAGCGACGAACAGATATTGTTATTCCAGAGGTGGTTTATTCAAACACAGGAGATGGTATTATAACAATTGAGTCTAAATACACTTCAACAATAAAACGAGTTGCTTTATATAAATGGATTGAGGGAAAAGATTTTCATGGTTGTGAAACAGCAGAATGGTTTTATAAACTAGGTATATTAACAGCTAAGCTTCATGAGGGAACTAATAAATTAAACATACCTAAAAATTTATCTCCAAAATCATGGAAAGAAGTATTTTATTATAATGGTGAAGTTGGTGTGTATAAAGAAGAAAAATATCAAAAATTTTTAAATGAAGAGTATCATAAAGTGATGGATTTTATTATTCCTTATCTTAATGAAAGACTTCCACAATATTATCAGACAGGTGAGTCACAGTTAATTCATGCAGATTTAAATCCTTGGAATATTAAAATCTATAAAAATGAATTGAGATTACTTGATTTTGAAGAAGCTATGCTTGGGTATCCAATTCATGATTTTGCAATTATGCTCTTCTATTACAGATATGATCAAAACTTTAATTGCAATGATGTCAAAAGAGATTACTTTGAAGGATACAATTCTATTAGAGCTTTACCTGAATTTGATGAATATGATTTAGAATTACTTATGACTGCTCGAAGAGTTAATTTTTTAAATTATGTTTTACAAATTCATGAGAATCCAAGTATAATTATTCTATATTTAGTGCTAAAAGAGATGAAGCTGTAGATAATAAATATTAAAAATATGTAAGAATAGAAAAATATTATGAAGAGATTAAAAGAAGTTTTACTTAGATAATGTAGATGCAAATAAAACAAATTCTTCTATAACAATGATGTATTTAAAATTACATTACCCAAGTTAAATAAAGAGAAGAATACAAAGAGAAAATAGATGTATAGTTAAACTTAACACTTTCTAGATAAGTCTGAATATTAATAATTTTTATTTTTTTATAAGCACGTATAACGTGCTTTTTTATTTATTCTTTGTAGAAATTAATAGATATTTAAAATAATATTTAATTAAATTAAGTGACTAATTTGTAATATAAGGTAAAATTGTTTTAATATCGAAAATATGATAAAATTATTTACATATATATATAATTAAAGAAGAAATTTGTAGTTAAGGGGGGAAAAGATAATTCTGATTCTTGCTCTTTAAGAGAAAGAGTTTTAAAGAAAAAAATAAAAAACTCAGAAGAAGTCAGAAGATTATGAATCAATATTGAAAAGTAAGGGGGGTATTTAATGGGCAAAAACATTAAAAAAATTATTGCAATATCATTAGTTGGCTTTAGTTTGTTTTTTTCTGGTTGTTCAAAAGCTGAGAAGGAAAGCAATACTTCCGCTACTTTATTGTCTAATTTAGAGTCACTGAACTACAAGACATTTAAAGTAGATAAAGGAGAAATAGTACAGGAACATAAATGTTTTGGAAATATTGAGTCATTAAATCGACATATATTATTTTCAAAGGTTCCTGGTGCCAGACTAGAAGAAAGATATGTTAAAAGTGAATCAAAGGTAAAAAAGGGTGACATAATTGCAAAATTATATTCAGTAGATTTAGAAGATGAAATTGAATTACAGAAATTAACTGTACAAGTTGCAGAAATAAATTTTGAAAAATTAAATAATGAAGATGCCGACAAATATGAAAAGAAATTAGCAGAAGTTACTTTAGAGTATCAAAGAAAAAAATTGGCTCAGCTTCTTAAAAAGGAAGAGGGGTTAACTTTTTATAGTCCTATAGATGGTGTTATAACAAGAATGATAACCTATCAAAAAGGTGATGAAATAAAAGAAGATGATAAAGTAGCAGTAATAGATGATACTGATAATATAGTTTTATGTTCTAGTATTGGGGAATCAGTGGAAAAATATTTCTTAGGTATGGATGCAATAATTACTCATAAAGGAATGGAATATTCTGGAATAGTAACCAAAATAGATAAAGACATAATAATAAGTGGAGTAAAATCATCACAAGTTTTTATTGAATTTAAAGATAAAAAACCCCATGAATTAGAAATAGATGAAGCACTGTATTTTAAGGTAATTGGAGAAAAAAAGGAAAATGCTCTTAGAATACCTTCTGAATGTTTGTACGATGCTTTTGATTACAAGTATGTATTTGTTCTGGAAAATGGAATGAAACTTAAAAGGAATGTAGAAGTAGGTATGGTTACAGATGAATATGTGGAGATTATTTCAGGACTTAAGGAGAATGAAGAAGTTATTTATAAGATAGAAGAGAGGTAATTTATCTTAATTTTAATTATATGATTATGATAAATAATATTGAAACAATATTTTAATCCCAATAGTGGTAATTTAAGAAGGGGGAGGGATTTAATTGTCTGTTGTATTAAGAACACAAGATTTATGTAAAACATTTAAATTAGGTTCTGATGAAGTGCATGCTTTGAAATCAGTAAATATTGAAATACATGAAGGTCAATTGACAATCTTAAAAGGAAGATCTGGATCTGGAAAAACAACACTTATTAACTTGTTAGCAGCGATGGATGATCCAACTTCTGGAAAGATATTTCTGAGGAATGAAGATATTTCTAAGTATTCATCTTATGAAAAGGATAAGTTAAGAAGAAAAAAGATTGGTCTTTGTTTTCAGTCGGGAGGGTTAATATCTACTTTAACTGCGCAGGAGAATATAGAGTTAGGCTTAAGAATAGCCGATTATCCTAAGAAAACAAGAGAGCAAAGAATTAAAGAATGTTTGGATTTAGTTGGTTTATCTAAGCGCAGCGCACAATTCCCTTATGAATTATCAGGGGGAGAAGCGCAAAGAATAGCAATAGCAAGAACAATAGCATGTAATCCAGAAATCATTTTTATGGACGAGCCAACTTCAGCACTAGATACTACAACAGCACTAAAAATCGTTAAGGTATTAAAGGAATTGGTTGAAAAAAATAATAGCACAATTGTAATGACAACCCATGATCCTAACATGATAGATATTGCAGATAGGGTATACGAATTAAGTGATGGAGTGATAATTAATGGTTAAAGAAAAAGAAAAGAAAAATTATGTTATTGATTGTGAAAATCTTATAAAAATATATAAAACAGAGGAATTTGAGGTTGTAGCATTACAGGGAATGGATCTGCGTATTGAAGAAGGTGAATTTACAGCTATTATAGGAAATAGTGGAAGTGGAAAATCTACTCTATTGAATATGATAGGAGGATTAGATAAAGCAAGTGCAGGAAAGCTGATTGTAGATGGGAAGGATTTATTTAAATTAAATGAAGAGCAATTAATAAAATATAAAAGGGATTCTGTCGGCTTTGTATGGCAAAATAATGCTAGAAATTTATTGCCATATTTGACTGCAATGGAAAACATTGAGTTAGTATTAAGTTTAAAAAAGGAAATTAGAAATGAAAAACTGTTAAGTAATAATCGTAGTATTAATGTAAAAAATAGAGTACAGAATGGATTTAAAAATTATTTTAGAAGTTCTAACAATAGGGCTAGAGCATTAGAACTGCTGGAAATGGTTGAGCTTTCTCACAGAAAAAATAATAGATTATTTGAACTTTCAGGAGGTCAACAACAAAGGGTGGCTATTGCTATTGCATTAGCTAATAATCCTAAAATTCTTTTGGCAGATGAACCAACAGGCTCTGTAGATACGAAGACTTCAGATAAAATTTTCAGTATATTAAGAAAATTAAATGAGGAAATGAATCAGACAATCTTAATTGTTACTCATGATAGAAGTTTGGCTAAGAAAGTTGATAGAGTTATATCTATTAGTGATGGAAGAACTAACAGTGAATTCATTAGAAATAGAAGTTATGCTGATAGGATAGGGGAAATAGGTTCTAACTTTGAGGAAAATGATGATACTCATGACGAATATGCTGTAGTTGATAGAATAGGAAGGCTTCATTTACCTAAAGATTATATTGAAAAAATGAATTTGAAAAACAATAGGCTTAGAGTAAGAAAAAATGATGATGAAATAATACTATTTAAATAGATAGGGGGATGATCTAATGAGAAAAAACATAAAAAAGATCATAACGATTGCAATGATTTGTTCTACCATGGTTTTTACAGGGTGTAACATATTCCCAGAAGAAGATAAAGGTATGGTTCCAATATTATCTAAAACAAATAAAGTTGAATATAGAACATACAAAGTAGATAAAGGAGATATTTATATAGAAGATCAAGGGTATGGTATTGCTAAGTCTTTGAATAGACATGTTCTATACTCAAGTATGTCAGGTGGAAGATTAAAAAATGTATATTTTAATCAAGGAGACATGGTTAAAAAGGGAGATGTAATCGCTGAATTATACTCAGAGGGTATTGAAGATGAGATTGAATTACAGGAATTAAATGTACAAGTTGCTCAGATAAAATATGACAAATTAAAAAGTGAAAATGCTAAAGAATATGAACAAAACTTAGCCCATGTAACTCTTAAGTATGAAACTAAAAAATTAGATCAAATGATTAGAAAAAGAGATAGTTTTAAGTTCTCTAGCCCAATTGATGGGATTATAACTAAAGTTACAGATTTCCAAAGAGGAAAGGAAATGATATCAAGCGATATAATTGCTGTAGTTGATGGAAGTGATGAGATAGTAATTCATGCAACGAAAATTAAAAATACATCTGATTTATATTCAGAAGGGATGGCAGCAATAATTACTTATAGTGGACATGAATATCCAGGAGAAGTACTTAAAGTAGAAAAGAACAAAAATGGGACAAGTGCTTTTATAAAGTTTAAGGATGAAATACCTGAAGGATTAAAGTTAGATAAAAATATAAGTTATAGGGTTGTTGGAGAAAAAAAGGAAGAGGTTATTAGAATACCTAATCAAGCGTTATTTAATTCATCAGACTATCATTATGTATTTGTACTTGATGGTGGAGTTAAAGTTAGAAAAATTGTAGAAGTAGGAATGATTACAAATAAATATGTGGAAATTATTTCAGGACTTGATGAAAATGAACTAGTCATTTTAAAGTAGAGGTGATTAACTTGTTAGTAAGAGTTATAAGGAAAATAATTAAAAATAAGTGGTTATATTTTTCATTATGTTTAGGAGTAATCTTATCTATTATGGTTGTTACAATAGTACCTATGTTTTCAAGGGCAGTTCAGGATAGATTATTAAAAAGAAATATGGATGAATATAGCCATATATTTAAACAACATTCTGGAAGTGTTAATTATACATTTAATAAATTCTCACCTTCAGAATTAGATAAATTACAAAATGAAACAAAAGAAGTTACTAAGGAATTCAAATTACCTATTATTTCAGAAAAAAGAGTACTTGAATCAGAGAGAATGTCATTCTGGCCTAAGGAAGTTGACTTAATTAACAATATAAGGGAGTCATACTTAGGGTTTAAAGTTGTTTCTCTAAAAAATATTGAAGATAATATTGAAATAGTTAAAGGGAGAGTATACTCACAAGAGGGAGAGGAAAATGGAGTCTTTGAGGTAATAGTTGATGAAAAGACTTTTAATAGTAGGAATCTATCTCTTAATACGTTATATTCTACAACTTTTGATGGAGATGTTACAGAATCAATTAGAAAAATTGATGATGAAAATTTAAGAAATAACTGTCTTTCTAATTTTAAGATAGTAGGTGTATTTAGAATCAAAGAAAATAACTTTTGGTTAAAAGGTGATTGGGATTTATGGTACTCAGCATTAATTATGAATGAAAAAAATCATTTAGCTATGATAAAAGAAAATGATTTTTCACAGCATAAATTTATTAATGAGTATTATCTAGACTATAGTAATATTGAATACAAAGATAAAAAAAGTATGTTAAAGACTGTTGAGAAAGTAAATACTTTATTTGCTGAAAATGGCTTAGAAGCCAGCTTTGTATTTACTAAGGTATTTAACAGTCTAAATGATAAAATGAAAGCAACAACAATAGTACTATTAATACTGTTTGTTCCAATTATTGTTATTTTGTTTTCTTATGTACTAATGGTTTCAACTATCATTGTTAATAACGATAAAACAGAAATATCATTGTTAAAAAGTAGAGGAGCAATTACAAATGATATAATAAACTCATATGTTATTCAAGGAATAATTTTGGGTGGTATAGCCATAGTAATAGGACCATTGTTAGGTAAAAATATAGTAAAGATTTTAGGGAATGCCAATGGGTTTCTTGAATTTGTTAATAGAGAGAGTTTAGCTGTAAGTATTAACTTTAGCGACTATATCTACGCTTTTATAGTTGCAATAATATTTATAATAACAATGGTATTACCAGCATACTTTGCTAGTAAGAAAACTATTGTTGAAACAAAAAGATTGAAAGGTAGAGTGAAACGAAAATCAATCTGGAAGAAGTATTTTTTAGATATAGCATTAGTAGCTTTAAGTATATATTCATTTTTTAACTTAAATATGAAGAGAGGATTACTTGAGAAAACTGCTGCTAAAGCTTCTCAAAATCCTATAGATCCTTTAATGTTCTTGATAGTAATATCTATGTGTATTGGATTTGGTTTATTATTCCTTAGAATATATCCTTATATTATAAAAGGAATATACTTGATAAGAAAAAAATCATGGGCTCCTGAAACTTATAATATTCTTTTGAATAATTGCAGAGATTCATCCAAGAAGGAATATATTATGTTGTTCTTGATTTTAACTTTATCAATAGGTATATATAATATGAATTCAGCAAGAAAAATGAATAATGATGGAATAGATAATATTTCTCACTTAATGGGGGCAGATGTTGTTCTTAAAGAAGACTGGGAATACGCTGATAATGTAAGTAACTATTTGATTGAGGAAGATTATGAAAAGTTTAAAGAGGTTTCAGGGATAGAAGAAACTGCTAAAGTGCTTAGATCCACAAGTGTAGAAATTTATAATAAGCGTAAAGGCATTTATCAGTTAGAGTTTATGTCTGTAATTCCTGAGGAATTTGGAAAGACTGCATATATGAGATCGGATTTGTTTCCAACACATTGGTATAATTATTTAAATGCATTATCTGAAAAACCATATGGAGTTTTAGTTTCTTCAAGTTTACTAGAACAAGGATTGAAAGTTGGAGATGATATAAGTATTAAATTAAAAGATACAAGCTATAAGGAGAGGGACCTAAAGGCTGCAAAAGAGGCAGAAGAAGCGTCAGCACCATTAGGCAAGCCAGACGACAGAACACCAGCATATTTTTTTGAATGTAAAATAATTGGAACATTTGATTATTGGCCAGGTTGGAATTCTAATGTGAATCCTCATATGATTGTCACAAACTATAATTATGTTTATAATTATATTAATCCAATGCCTTATGAAGTTTGGATTAAGACTACTGATGATGCATCTACAAAGGATATATTTAATGAATTACAAAATAAAGAAGCAAATATAGCTATGTATAAAACAAAACAATACTATATATCAAGCTATAAAAATAATATATTTATTCAAAGTATAAATGCATCTTATACTTTTGCATTTATTATGACTTTGCTTGTTTCATTTATTGGTTTTATAATCTTTTGGCTGCTTACAATTAGAGAGAGAGAGCTGCAATTTGGTATTTTACGCTCCTTAGGTTTAGACAAACGAAAACTATATAAAATGCTGATGATTGAACAAATACTCTCAACAGGAATAGCTATAGTTGTAGGTACAATTATAGGAAATATTGTATTTAAATTATTTAGTAATATTACTATAATGGATGAGCTTCAAGGAATGAGGGTATTACCTGATCTTATTCAAACTTTATCAAGTGATTATGTTAAGCTATATAGTATCTTAGGTATAATGATAGTAGTAGTTATGATAATAATTGTTACTTATATCTCAAGATTAAAAATAGACCAGGCAGTAAAATTAGGAGAAGATTAAAGTTAAATATAGCCCCTCTGAGAATTAATCACAGAGGGGCTTTTGTATTACTCTCTAATCTGTCCTTCGCCATAGATGATATATTTAATTGTTGTAAGTTCATTAAGTCCCATTGGGCCTCTTGCATGGAGTTTTTGAGTACTAATACCAATTTCAGCACCGAAGCCAAATTGACTACCATCAGTAAATCTAGTGGATGCATTAACATATACAGCAGCAGCATCCACTTCTTTTAAGAATCTTTGAGCATTTAAATAATCATTAGTTATGATGGCTTCTGAATGGTTTGAACCATATTTATATATATGATCTATAGCTTCATCCAATGAGTCTACAACTTTAATTGGTAAGATTAAATCAAGAAACTCAGTAGACCAATCTTCTTCTGATGCACTAGTTATATTCGGTAGTATTATTTGGCTTTTAGGACATACTTTTAATTCCACGCCTAAAGAACTAAGAGTTTTTTCGAGTTTTGGTAATAATTTTGATGCTATATCATTATGTACTAGTAAAGTTTCTAAAGAATTACAAACAGCAGGTCTATGAGTTTTTGCGTTTATTATTATTCTTTCTGCCATATCAAGGTTAGCTTTTTCATCAACATATATGTGACAGTTTCCAACCCCTGTTCTGATTACTGGAACTGTAGCATTTTTTATTACTAGGTTTATAAGACCAGCGCCTCCTCTTGGGATAAGTATATCTATATATTCATTTAACTTCATCATGGTATTTACTGCTTCTCTATCAGTAGTTTCAATAAGTTGGATACATCCTTCAGGTAAACCTGATTCTATAGCTGCTTTTGAAATAATTTTGGAAAGTGCGATGTTTGAATGGATAGCTTCAGATCCACCCCTCAAAATAACAACATTTCCAGATTTTACACAAAGGGCGGCTGCATCAACTGTTACATTAGGTCTTGCTTCATAAATCATACCTATAATACCAAGAGGAACCCTAATTTGACCTATTTGAAGATTATTTGGAGTTTTCCACATTTTCAATACTTCTCCTAAAGGATCTGAAAGAGAAGCTACATTTTTTAGGCCTTCTGCCATTTCATTTATTCTTTTATCATTTAAAAGGAGCCTATCTAGCAACGCTTTTGAAAATCCTTTGTTTCTACCATTTTTCATATCTTTATCATTTTCTGAAATAATCATTTCTTTATTACATATCAGAGCCTCAGCCATTGAAAGAAGCGCATTATTCTTTACATCTGTACTTAGAGTTGCCATTTTTCTAGAAGCTTTTTTAGCTGATTTCCCCTTTTCTATTAAAGATAAATTAATATCCATATTACTCTTCCTTTCCATCAGGATAATTTCTATTTACTATTACTAAATTATTAGCATGTATAACTTCATCATAACTTTTATAACCTAGATTTTCTCTAATTGATGATGAATTAGTTCCCTTGATTTGATCAATGTCAAAAGAAGTATAATTTGTTATACCACGAGCAACTTCAAGTCCATTAGAATCAATAACAGATATAATTTCTCCTTTGCTAAAAGTCCCCTGAACATAATTAATCCCAGCAGGAAGTAGACTTTTACGATTGATAACTAAAGCTTCTCTTGCACCATCATCTATTATTACTTTTCCTTTTGGAGTAGCATTATATGCAAGCCAGTATTTTTTACTTTGAAGAGTATTTTTTCTACCTTCAAAATAAGTACCAATATCATCACCATCTATAATTTTATTGAGAACGTTAGGTATAGAGCCATTTGCAATAATGACTGAAGCACCCGAAGGAATAGAGAGTTCTGCTGCTTTTATTTTGGTTATCATACCTCCTGTTCCAAAGCTTGAACCTGCTTCCCCAGCCATAGATTTTATTTCTTTTGTAATTTTCTGTACATTTTTAATCAACTTAGCCTCTGGATTTATTTTAGGATTAGAGTCGTATAAACCATCAATATCAGTAAGAAGTATTAGTAAATCTCCTTCAATTAAATTAGTTACCATAGCTGATAAAGTGTCATTATCGCCAAATTTTATTTCATCAATAGCAACAGCATCGTTTTCATTAACAATAGGGATAATATCTCTATCTAATAATGTAAAAAATGAATTTCTCGCATTTAAAAAACTAGTACGATTAGATATAACATCTTTGGTTAATAATATTTGAGCCACTGATTTACCATATTCTGAGAATAACTTATTGTACATGTGTAACAGAATACCTTGTCCGATAGCAGCAGCTGCCTGCTTTTCAGGAATAGTCTTTGGTTTACTTTTAAAGCCTAGTTTACCCATACCAGCACCTATAGCACCAGAGGTTACTAGAACAACTTGAATACCTTTATTATGAATATTTGATAATTGTCGTACTATACCTTCAATACGATCTAAATTTAATAATCCAGTTGAATGAGTTAAAGTTGATGTTCCTATTTTAACAATTACTCTTTTAAGTGCTATTAAACAATCTTCTCTTTTTTGTGTCATTATAGATGGACTATCAATTGAAAGTCCTCCCTCCTTTGAATTAATATAAATAATTTACTTAATTTATTTTAGCTGAATATTGTACAAAATATACGACAATATAAAGATATTATTTAAAGGCATTATAGTAATTATGGAAAAAATAAGATTATAATTGTTCTCAAGGAATATATTTACAAAAAAAGCTTAAACGTTTATAATATGGGTAATACCTGTATAGAGGAAATGTGAATTATAAAAGAGAGGTTAAAAAGACTTAGATGATTACAGTACATATCTGTTAATAAAAAATTTATTAAAGGAGTGAAATCATGGGGTATAAAAATTTTTTTTGGGCCTTTATTTTTCTTTTTGATTTTAGAATTGGCGGGTTTGATATTTTACCAGATATTATAGCATATATTCTATTTTATTCAGGATTAAATAAATTATCAGATAGGAATGAGAATTTTGCTAAAGGTAAAGTATTTGCAATACCTTTAATTTTCTTGTCAATCTTTGATATTTATCAAGTAAGGGTTCCATTCAATGAGATAGGAAATGTTTCATATGGAGGAGTTTTAATTTTACTAGGAATAGTTCATACAATAATTAATCTGATGATGATTTATAGAATTTGTATGGGTATAGCTGAGGAAGCTAGATTGAATAGTGATTATGATCTTGAAGAGAAAGCTCTTAAAAGATGGAAGTTATATTTAATTGTTAATATTGCTTTATATGTATTGATGATATTACCTATTCCATTATTATTGTTTGTAATATTAATTATTTCAATAGTAAACTATTTCTTAATGTTAGGATTAATGAATATGGCATCAAATAGGTTAGAATAAATACAATAATACCCTCTGAGAGTTGTTCTCAGAGGGTATTATTATCATATTTAAACTTAAAATCGCCAATCAGGACCTGTTATTCCACCAAAGCGTACCCAACCTTCTTTTCTTTCACCATTAACCTCATAATCAATTTTATAAACTACTCTGCCTTTACCTACAACTGTAAAAGGACCTAGACCTGTGAAAATATTACGTCTTTCATATCCAATAAGAGTACCACCTAGATAAAGAACTTGAGTTTCAATTTTTGTTTTATGGCTTTCAGTCCTCATACCAGAAAATACAATAATAACAACAATTAATATTATAATTATTAAGCCTTCCACTATTAAATACCCCCATATTCTTTCATTAATAAATCAAACATCATATATTTAATTTATTAGAATAAGTTTAATATAATACTGAAGTACTAACAGCATTATTTATATTATGTTAATTATAGTATAATTAAGATATATTTACAATTGAGTTAATTTAAAGTTTATATCAATGGTGAAATTATTTTTGGATGATTTCACCATTATTTTTTATAAAAAAGTTATTTGCAAATTAATTAAATTTAGAAATTAATAAGAAAATTTTAGAAAATTTTTAGATTTGTTTTATAGGTAGTTTATAGGTGGTCCGTATAATGAAATTACATCGAAAAACAAATAAATTCCAAAGGAGATATAATTATGAAAAGAAAAAGAATTATACAAATAGTAACTTTAGCATTAGCAGTAACAACAATCGCAACTACAGCTTTCGCTACATCAGTGAAGCGTGAAGGTTATGACATGTTTAAGAAATCATTTAAATCAATGAGAACAATGAAGATCACCTCAAATGGTACAATGAATGTTACTCTTGATGTAGAAGATAATGGAGTAAACATTGTAAATATTGACGGAAAAGTTAAAGCTGATCATGAAGCGAAAAAAATGAGTGGAGCTTTCAAAGTAGGAGTTCAGAATGTAACAAAAGACATTGAGATATACGCAAATGATAAAGAAAAGATAATTGTGGATGCTACAGAGAATAAGTATTACAAAATAAATGAACCTACTCATTATAGACTAGATGAATTAGAGCACAGAGGAATGAAGCATGAATTCATGGGAGAAATGACAGTTCAACAAGAAGCATTTCTAGATTACTTTATTGGTGGTTACAAAGATAATTTTGAGTTTATTACAAAAGAAGATGGAAATAAAGTAATTTCATTTAATCTTAATGAAGAGGAGATACCAGTCCCAATTAATTTATTGATATCAGCTGCTGCTTCAGCGGAACAAAAAAACAGAACACAAATAGAAGTGAGAGGGTCTGAATTTAAATGTTTACCTTTATTTGAAGAACTTATTGAAGTGAATGACCTGCCAAATTTAATTGAGGATATCAAAGTTAAAGGATTAGGACTAAACTTAACTTTGAATGAAGAGAGTCAAATGATTGCAACTTCTTTTAATATTAAAATTGAAGGTAAGGATGAACAAGGAATAAATCATGAAATGGTAGTAAAAGGCTCAATTGAAATAAATGATATTGATGAAACTGTAGTTAATACTATTAATTTATTAGATAAAGAAGTAACTGTTATTAAGTGTCAAACTAATAAATAAACACTTTAGATAAAAGTTTGACGGGGAAGTCAAACTTTTATCTTATATGGAGGGTAGGATTATGGAATTATTATCTGTAAAAAATCTAACTAAATTATATAAGAATAATAGAGGAATCAAGAATCTTAATTTAACAATTTACGAAGGCGAAGTGGTTGCTCTTTTAGGGCCTAATGGTGCTGGGAAAACAACAGCAATTAAAAGTATAATTGGATTTTCAAAGAAAACAAATGGTGAAGTTGCTATTACTGGATATTCACCTGAAACTGATATTGAAAAAGCTATGCTGGAGACTGGAGTAATGGTAGGAAAATCAGCACATTATGAATATTTGTCAGGATACAAAAATTTAAAAATTCATAGTGAATTATATAGAGATATCACCGAACAAAAGATTCTAAAAGTTTTAGAATATGTAGAGTTACTAGCTTATAAAGACGAAAAAGTGGCTAATTATTCAACTGGTATGAAGCAAAGATTAGCTTTTGCAAAAGCATTGCTCCATGAACCTAAGTTGCTTCTGATAGATGAACCATTTTCAGGGTTAGATATTGAAGGAAGGGCAATTATGAAAAATATTCTTAAGAAGATGAGTTATGAAAATAATGTAGGAATTCTTATATCAAGTCATTTAATAAATGATATTAATGATATCGCAACAAAAGTTTGTATTATACATCATAATCAATGGTTAGAAACTAGAGATGTTGAAAAGATTTTTGAAAAATATAATGACCTTGAGGAATATTATCTTGATAGAGTTAAGGGAAAGGTGGTATAAACATGAAAAATATTATTACATTATCACTAAATGAGTTTGAAAAGATTATAAGCAAGAGAAAATCAAAAGTTTTATTAATTATATTGAGCATTATTATAGCAGGGGCAGGAGTTTTATTTTATTATGGAGAAAATATATTGAGTTTAACTGTAATGGAGGGTAATAGATTTCCAGTATGGATTCTTTCATTGATGATGGGATTTATTTTACCACTATTTGCAACTATGATTACTGTTGATAGTATATCAGGAGAATATGAAAATGGTACAATGAGTAATCTTTATGCACTACCAATATCTAGACAATCAATATATTTAAGTAAACTTATGGGTTGTGTATATTATGTAGTATTAATGATGGGATTAGCATTAGGAATAAGTTTGCTTATAGCTTTTATTGTAGATGGTTTTGTAGTATTCTCTAGCCTTGTGGGAATAGTACTAACCTATTTAAAAGCAATAATTATTCTTGGGTTAATTATAACATCTGTAGGTTTTGTTAGCTTATGGTGCAAATCAAGTAGTATGACATTAGTAATAAGTATTTTATTATATATTGGGATGAATATTATGAGTATATTTATGGGGCAGGTAGGAAGCATTTTACCTACTACAATTATTAGACTATATGATAAGATGTTATTGCCTAATTATGGATTTTTAGCAATATATATGATATGCTATTATATAATATTATTTATTGGTGGAGCAATAAAATTCCAGGAGAAGGAAGTTTAAAAAATGTCTATTAGAACAAAGTTAATTGGCACTTATATAATTATGGTGATGGTAGCAGCAATACTTTTTATTACAACTACATTTACAGCTATTACATTATTTTTTACTGATGCAGGAAGTACTTTAATTCAAGATAAAAAACTTGATGAGGTTGTTGTAGAAATTGTTGATCTGTTTGTAGAACTAAAAGTAAAAGAAGAGAATAATCCTAGTAGCCTTTTAGATGAGGTATATATTAAAGAAGTAAATAATAAAATTAGGGATTATTCTTGTTTCTTAACAGTTGAATATAACGGTGAATTTATCGATGTAGGTGGATTAAATTTGTCTAATGATTTTTATGATACTCTTTTAAAAGAAGATAAGAGTTATAAATTTGAAAAATTGAATATTCGTAAAAATAAATCCTTTATGTATAACAAGGATAGGTATAACTTTATAAAATATGAATTTAAATATGATAGCAAAGTGATAAACTATTATTTTATTATTGATATGTCAGTTTTTAAAAATATCCGTGGTGGATATGGAAAAATATTTTCCTTCGTATTACTTGTAATTCTTTTGATTATAATTTTACCTTTAACTTATATGTTGTCAAAAGACATTATTATACCTTTAAAAAAATTAGAAGAAGGTGCAAATAAAATTAAAGAAGGTAATTTAGATTTTGAACTGAAAACAAAATCTAATAACGAGATTGGAAGAGTAATTCAAGCATTTGAAACTATGAGATGTGAACTAAAAAAATCTGTAGAGCAGCAAATTCAGTATGAAGAAAACAGAAAAGAGCTTATTTCAAGTATATCACATGATCTAAAAACCCCTATTACTTCAATAAAGGGATATGTTGAAGGGATAATGGATGGGGTTGCAAATAGTGAAGAAAAATTAGAAAAGTATCTTCAAGTTATCTATAATAAATCAGAGCATATGGATAAGTTAATTAATGATTTATTCTTATTTAGTAGATTAGATTTAAATAGATTGCCTTTTGAGATGGAAGAAGTTTATATATGTAGGTTTATGGATGATTGTATTAACGAATTAAAACTAGAATATTCAAAACAAAACATAATTATTAATTACAATACTAATGTTGACGTTAATACAATAGTAATTATGGATTCACAAAAAATTAAACGTGTTATTTTTAATATTGTACAGAACGCGATTAAATTTATGAATAAAGATGAAAAGGTTCTTAATATTGAATTAAGAGAAGATGAAATATTAAATTTTGTAATAAAAGATAATGGTATTGGAATTGAAAAAGAACAGCTTCCTTTAATTTTTGATAAGTTTTATAGAGTGGATGAAGCAAGAAACACAAAAGTAGGAGGCACTGGTTTGGGATTAGCTATTGCAAAGCAGATTATTGATGCTCATAAAGGGGAGATATGGGCAGAAAGTGAGATAGAAGAAGGAACTAGCATTTGCTTTACTTTACAAAAAGTTGTTGATAAAGGAGATAGTCATGAATAAAAAAATATTAATTATTGAGGATGAAATAAGTATTGCCGAACTTGAAAAAGATTACTTGGAAATCAATGAGTATAAAGTAGAAATGGAGCATACAGGAACAGAAGGTTTAAAAAATGCTCTTTCAAATAGGTATGATTTAATTATTCTTGACGTAATGCTTCCTGATATTAATGGTTTTGAGATTTGCAAGAAGATTAGAGAGGAAAGCAATGTACCTTTATTGATGGTTTCAGCAAGAGGAGAGGATATAGATAAAATAAGAGGGTTAGGTCTTGGGGCTGATGATTATATAACAAAACCATTTAGTCCAAATGAGCTTGTTGCTAGAGTAAAAGCTCATATTGCAAGGTACAATAGACTTGTTGAAGAGAGAAATGAACCTAAAGATTTGTCAATTAGAGGATTAAATATAAATTTAGAGGCTAGGCGTGTTACAGTAAATGGGAAGGAAATTATCTTTACAACGAAAGAATATGATCTTCTATTATTTCTAGCTGAAAATCCTGATAGAGTATTCAGTAAGGAAATTTTATTTGATCGAGTATGGGGAATGGATAATTATGGTGATATTGCTACTGTAACTGTTCATATTGGAAAAATTCGTGATAAAATTGAGAAAGACACATCAAATCCTCAATATATTGAAACTATATGGGGAGTTGGATATAGATTTAAAATTTAATGCAAAGTCTAACCTCTGGACATCAGGGGTTTGTTTTGGTTATGGAGGATAAGGTGAAAATTGATAGATTAATAAGTATGCTGCTTACCTTAGTTAATAGAGAAAAGGTAACTGCAAAGGAATTAGCTGAAAAATTTGAAGTTTCAATAAGGACAGTACAGAGAGATATGGATACATTAAGTGCTGCAGGTATACCAGTATATTCTGATGTAGGAAAATCAGGAGGATATAGTCTTTTAGAGAATTATAAAATTGATAAAAGTTTTTTAAAAAATGAAGAAGCAAGTTTGTTGATGAGTTTTATTAATTCATTGGTGAAGGCAGTACCTAATAGTGATGTAAAAAGTATTTATCAGAAACTTGTTACTTCACTTCCAGAGGAACAAAATAATGAATATCGCAAATTTATTTTTCAAATAAATCCTTGGGTTGAAGATACAAATTTCAATAATCAGTTAAAAGAGCTTTCACAAGCAATTGAAGAAAGGAATAGAGTAAAAATTGAATACTATGACCTTGACAATAATAAGACTAAGAGACTTATTGAGCCCTATTCATTGATAATGAAGGGAGGAACATGGTATTTACATGCTTATTGCAAATTGAGAAATGACTTCAGGTTATTTAAATTAAGTAGAATCACAGATCAAGAGATTCTTGTAGAAAAATTTACTATTAGTGAATCATTTAAGCCTTGGGAATATGCTGATTCTGAGGAAATTCATACAGAAAGAATAGTTTTGGTTTTTAAGGATACTGTTCGTGGCCGTTTATTGGATCATTTTAATAAAGAGCAAATTGAGTATGGAGAAAAAGAAATAAGGGTTGTTGTTCACTATCCTGATGATGAATGGTTATATTCATTGTTACTTAGTTTTGTACCTTATGTTAAGGTTATTGAACCAGAACATGTTAGAGATAAGTTTGTTCAAAAACTTATGAGTGGATTGGAAATGAATAATTAATTATGAAACCCCGACATAATGTTGTCGGGGTTTAGTTGTTAAAATAATTGTATAACATGGCAGAAGGAGGAAGTAGAATATGTTTAGTGAAGAAAAAAAGAAAGCTATAATAGATGAAAAATATCCTTTAGCAGCAAAATATGATGCAGAATGGCAACTTGAAAATGAAATGGGTTCACCCTGTCTATGGCTTGTAGAATCAGTAGCAAATAAGATGAATTTAAAACCAGGTATGAGAGTATTGGACATGGGTTGTGGTAATGCTATATCTTCAATATTCTTAGCAAAAGAATTTGGTGTACAGGTTTTCGCAACTGATCTTTGGGTAGCTGCAAGTGATAATTGGAAGCGAATATGTGAAGCTGGAGTTGAGCACTTGGTATATCCAATCCATGCTGAGGCTCATGATTTGCCCTTTGCTGATGGATTTTTTGATGCAATAGTATGTATTAATTCATACCAGTTCTATGGAACTGCAGATACATATTTCAATGAATATTTTGGTAAACTTATAAAAAAAGATGGTCAAATTGGATTCGCTTTACCTGGAATATACAAAGAATTTGATGAGATGGTACCAGATTATTTGAAAGAACATTGGTGGACGGATTTTTATTATTTCCATTCTTTTGACTGGTGGAAAAGACATTTTAAACGGTGTGGTACTGTAGATATAGAATTTGTTGATGATTTTGATGGTGAAGGTAATAGCATTATGATGAAATGGGAACCTATTCCTGATAGAATGAAATTAGTTCGAATTGACAATGGAAGAAACTTAAGCTGGATAAGAATGGTGTTAAGAAAGAGATAATTTAATAATTTAAAAGTCACAATGGAAAATTGTCACCATAATTCTTTATGGTGGCAATTTATATTTAATAACTATAATTGTACATATATGATAGAAGTCTTATTCATTAACTATATAATGAATTTTTCGAAGTAATTCTAAATAATAGTCTTTTTTATAATGAAATGGAGTTAGTCCCCATTTATGATTTTTGTCTGCAACTAAATCTTTATTATCTATTTTTATAACATTTATATTAGGCAATTTACTTTCAAAGTAAGAATAATATCTATCGAGAATTAGATTGTTCATTTTTATATTGGTTAGCTCTTTATTTGGAAAAGCAAATACCTTATTATTGTCTATATATTTTGATGCCCATAATGCTTTGTGTAATATAATCTTTTTTTGAGGAATTAACTTTATTATTTTAGATATAAAAATATCACAACTTTTTTCCCAAAGAATATGAGTACTTACAGAATAACGATTTACTCGGTCAAACTTATACTTTTTATTTTCCAGTAATCCTGAATTAACAAATTCAGCAGATCTAGTAACAAAAGAATTACCATATCTAAGAAGGTCAAAACGTTCATCTATAAAATCAATGATTAAATAATCAAACTTATAAGATTCTAATATTCCATACAAGGAGTTGGTAAAGTCAGCTTTTATAATTCTTTTTTGAAAAGGTGAATCTAATAGTATATCTTTCTCATCAACAAATAAAGGGTTGTGTGCAAGACTAATTAATGATGAACGGGCATGGTAACTCTTTACATGAAAAGTTTCAGTGTAATTAAATGCATCTCTTGTTACACAACTACCTAATATAATAAAATTCATTTAGTTCCTCCTACTAGTATTATTAATATTTTAATCAATAAAAAAGCACCTATATTATTTTATATGTTTTAAATAGTTTTTGGGGATAGGTTTAAAGTATTGGGTAATATGTGAATTAAGATTTAAACAATCCTTTCAATCCTTTTTAATTATTTACTAAAAGAGTATAATATATAGGAAAAGAATGATTACTAGAAAGAGGAAAAATTCATGGATGGAACGAAAAGATCAAACATTAAAATAGGTTCTAAAGTAAGAGTAGTACAAAAACAAGATCAACGTACAGGTAAGTTAACAGAAGGAGAGGTTATGAGAATACTAACTAATTCCGCAACACATCATCATGGCATTAAAGTTATGTTAGAGGATGGAATTGTTGGGAGAGTTAAAGAAATAGTAAGAGGAGACTAAAAAATGAAAAAAGTTTTGTTTTTAGGCTTAGGGGCAATAGGGGCAACATTCGCTTCACAATTTTCAAATGCTGGTTATAAATTCAGTGTTATTTGTGATAACAAGAGAAAAGAAAGATACTTAAAAGATGGCTTTATTGTTAATAAAAAAAGATATGACTTTGATTATGTAACTAAAGAGGAATATAATGACGTTGCAGATCTAATTATAATATCTGTAAAATATAATGATTTGAAAGAGTCTATAGAGCAGTTAGATGGGATTATTGGAGATAATACAATAATACTATCATTATTAAATGGGATTGATAGTGAAGATATAATTGCAAATAAATTTGGGTATAATAATCTATTGTATTCATTTGTAGGTAATGGAGATTCCACAAAATCTGGTAATGTAATAAATCATTCTAATAAAGGAAAGATTGTTTTCGGTGAGAAGGATGGAAGAAGTACTAAAAAAACAAATGAAGTAGTGAGTATTTTTAATGAAGCGCAAATATTATATGATCTATCTCATAATATTATACGAGATATGTGGTGGAAATACATGGTTAACATAGGGATGAATCAAACAACTGCAGTTTTAAAAGCACCTTATAGGGTATATCAAAAAAATGAATATGCTAGAGAAGTAGCTAAAGGTGCTATGAGAGAAGTAATCCAAATAGCAAATGTAATGGATGTTGATTTAGGTGAAGAAGATATTGATAAGGTTTTTGAAATGATTATGAAGTTAGCTCCAACTGGAAAGACTTCAATGTTTCAAGATGTGGAGGCTAAGAGAATTACTGAAGTGGATATGTTATCAGGGAAGCTTTGTGAACTTGGATGTAAATACAATATTCCTACACCAGTTAATCAAATGCTCTATAATATGATAAAAACTATTGAGTGTATGTATATTAATGATTAAAATAAATTTTATAGAGGATGAAGTTTATATGAAAACGCTAATCATTAATGGGTCTCCTAGAAAAAATGGAGATACCATGGCTTTAATTAATGAAATGAGAAAATATCTTAAAGGTGAAGTGGAGGTCATAGATGCATATTATGCTAATATTAGTCCTTGTATTGATTGTAGATATTGTTGGAATAATGATGGGTGCACAATTAATGATGAAATGCAGGGGGTATATAAACTGCTTAATGAAGTTGATAATGTAATTTTAGCATCTCCTATTTATTTTTCTCAACTTACAGGGAAGGTTTTAAGTTTTGCAAGCAGGCTGCAATGCTTTTTTGTTGCTAGATGTATTAAAAAAGATATTAATTTTCAACTGAAAAAGAAAATGGGCGCACTTATAATTACTGGTGGGGGAGATGGAAATCCAGAATTAGGAATAAGGGGGGCGAATATTATTTTTAAACAAATGAATACAGAATCGATTGGAACAGTTCAATCTTTACATACTAATAATATTGCTGCAAAAGAAGATAAGCAAGCTTTAAAAAATGTTCGAGAACTAGCATTAAGATTAAATGAATTAAAAACTAAGGAGTGATTTTGATGCATAAATTTAACCCAATTAATAAGAAAAAACTTGATAATGAATGGAGAAGAGAAGTGTTTCCACCAAAGAAAACTCTTGAGTTATTAGGGATTGAAAAAAATGATACAATAGCGGATATTGGATGCGGTATTGGATATTTTACAATACCAGCAGCAGAAATTGTTGATATTAATAATAGAATTTACGGACTTGATATTTCACAGGAAATGCTTGATGAGGTAGAAATAAAAGCAGAGTCATTAGGAATAAAAAATATTACTAATGTTAAGACTGATGAATATGATTTGAAACTACCTGATAATTCTGTTAGCTTTGGACTTATGGTTAACGTATTACATGAGATTGAGGATAAGGAAAGACTATTAAAAGAGATTAATAGAATTACTAAAGAGAATGGTAAATTGGCAATTATTGAGTGGAAGAAAAAAGAGACTAAAATGGGTCCTCCAGTTCATCATAGAATTAGTAAAGATGAGGTGATAAAGCTTTGCCAAAATAACAATTTAAATGTTGAAAAAGAATTTGAATGGGCTGATTCTTTCTATGGGGTTGTAGTTTCATAGTTTTATCAGATTAAGGAGGATAAGATGAGCAATAAGGTTAGTATAAAAGAATTAAAAGAATGTATAGAATTGAGTACTGGAGAACTAGAGGAGTTTGAACCCTATAATATATTTATCAATATGAAAGCAGGAGAGGTTGTATCCGTACCAACAAAATTTATTCAAATGATTGAAAATGGAGAAAACCCAGAGGACCTTGAGGAATGGGAGGTATCTGATTTTAAAATATGTGAGGATATTGTTAAGAATAGTGATAATTATGTTGATATTCCAAATGAAGATGAAATAAATGAAGATGATATTATGAGAGAATTTTGTTTTTCTTTTAAAGATAAAAAGGTACTAGAAGAGTTAAGCATAGCGATTAATGGAGATAATCCTTTACGTAAATTCAAAAATATACTTTATGAAAAAGGGATTTATGATGAATGGTATGACTATTTAGACGAAAAGTTTATTGAAAAGATTCAAGCATGGTGTGAAAGAAATAACATAGATTATGTAGAGTAAAATAATATACATCAAATTGAACTTATGATATACTATGCTATGATAAAAAACGTGATTTTAAGAAATTTATATTGAATAACAGGGAAAGTGGGATTAAAGGATGAGTAAATTATTTGAAATGAAAGAAGAGTACAAGTTAGGTATTCCTCATATTGATGAACAGCATGCAAAGCTTTTTGAAATTGGTGATAGAGCATATCAGTTATTAAAGAATACTTATAGTAATGATAAATATGATAAAATAATAGAAATTCTTGAGGAATTGAAAAGTTATACAATTATTCATTTCAGAGATGAAGAAGAGTATATGGAAAGTATCAACTATAAAAAGATGTTTAGTCAAAAAATTGAACATGCAAAATTTATTGGAGAAATAAATAATGTAGATCTAAATAAGATTGATCACAATCAAGATGAATATATAATGGAAATATTAAATTTTCTTGCTAAATGGCTTGCTGAGCATATCATAGAGAAGGATTTAATGATAGTTGGAAAATAATAAAAATATTAATCCTCTTATAAGTAATTTCTTATAAGAGGATTTTTCATAATCACAACTTTTTCAGCATAATATATAAACAATTATAAGCAGGTAAAGGAGTTCATAGTACAAGCTTATTGATAAATATAAAAGAGAAGGTGTTATGGTCTGAAAAGTAAACTAGGTGGTTATATGGGAAAAGTTTTAAAGATTGATTTAACTAAAAAGACATGGGAAGAATATGCATTTTCAGATAAAGACAGAGAAATGTATTTAGGGGGAAAAATTATGGCGGCGAAGATCCTATATGATTTAGTTCCGCCAGAAGTACAACCATTATCAAAAGAGAATGTAGTTGTTATTTCAACAGGCCCTTTGACAGGAACAGGTGCTCCTTCCTCTAGTAGATTTAATATCTCATCAGTGTCACCAGCAACAAATCTAATTGCATCATCAAATTGTGGGGGAACCTTTGGATTACATACAAAAAAAGCTGGGTATGATGCATTAATTATTACAGGAAAATCAGAAGAAAAAGTTTGGTTAGAGATATTTAATGATGAGATTAAATTTCATTCTGCAGATTTACTATGGGGTAAAAAGGTAATGGAAACTCAAGATGCTTTTCCTAAAGATTATGGGAAAGTAGTAATTGGACCTGCAGGAGAGAATCTTGTAAATTATGCGGCAATATTTAGTGGGGAAAGAGCAGCTGGTAGAGCTGGGTTAGGTGCAGTCCTTGGATTTAAAAATCTTAAGGGAATGGCAATAAGCGGTAAAAACATTGTCAGGAGTAAAAATCCTGAAAAGGTTAAGAAGTTTAATGGTAAATGGATTACAAATTTACAAAGGCATCCACTTACAGGTCATCAACTACCTAAGTATGGAACTGCAGGTTTTGCAAGTATAATGCATAAAGAAAGTACATTAGCTACTAAGAATTTTACTTATGGGCAATATGAGCATTATAAAGATATTAGTGGTGAAACCTTAACTGAAAAATATCTTGTTACTAATAAAGGGTGTGTTACATGCCCAATAAAATGTTCTAGAGTTGTGGAGTATAATGATAAAAGAATAAAGGGACCAGAACTTGAAACATTAGGTTTACTGGGAGCTAATTGGAATAATAATGATTTGATGAAGATTATAGAAATGAATTACGAACTAGATGAACTTGGTATGGATACAATTTCATTGGGAGGTACTATAGCTTTTGCTATGGAGTTAAATGAAAAGGGATTATGGGATAATGGATTAGAATTTGGAAAAACAGATGGATTTATAAAACTCTTTGAAGATATTGCTTTCAGAAGAGGAATAGGGGATGAATTAGCTAATGGAAGCAAGTTTTTAATGGAGAAATACGGTGGAGAAGAATTTGCAATACAATCAAAAGGAATGGAGTTATCTGCTTACGAACCACGTTCATCTGTTGGGTTAGGACTTGGATATGCCGTTTCAAATCGAGGAGGATGTCATCTTAATGCTGGTTACGCCATATTGATGGAGAATCTTGCAATGAATATGGATAAATACTCCACTGTGAATAAAGCTGAATTGACTGCTTTACTTCAAAATGCTATGGAAGCTGGTTCAGCAGGTGGAAGTTGCTTGTTTACAATGTTTTTTATGATACCTGGATACTTAGTTACTCATAAAAATCGAGGAGTAACTAAGGTAGCAAATAAAGCTATGACAATTAGAGTTACTGCTAAAATTATAAATATGCTTAATAAGAATAAAGAAAACAAGTTAAACATTCACTTGCCAATGCTTCAACATACAAAAGCATTGGAACTGGTGACAGGAATGAAAATGAGCTTTGGTAAACTAAGTTATATTGGAGAAAGAGGATATAATATTGAAAGATTATTTAATATTAGAAGAGGATTAAAGAGAGCTGATGATTCATTACCTAAAAGATTGACACATGTTCTCCAAGATGAAAATAATCCAAAGTCTAAAGTTCCTTTAGAAGAATTGAAGGACAAGTATTACAAAACAAGAGGGTGGAATATTGAGGGTATACCAACCACTAAGACATTAAAAAGATTGAAGATCGAAAACTTCAGAGAAGAGGTGGTGGAGTGAGTTATTCAATTACAGATAAATGCATAGGATGTACTTTATGTTCTAAAAAATGTCCAGTTCATGCTATTGAGGGTAATTTAAAAGAAAAACATTCTATTAACAGAGATAAATGCATAGAATGTGGTGTGTGTGGGAAACTATGTCCAGTTTCAGCAATATTAAATCCTATGAAAGAGGTATGTAAAAAAGTTAAATTATCTGAATGGGCAAAACCAATCTTTGATTATGAGAAATGTTTTTCATGTGCTGCATGTAAAGAAATGTGTATTGAAAACTGTATAGAAATGAAAAGTGAAGATGAAAGGAAATTAATATATAAACCTTTCCTTACTGATCCACAGATATGTATCAGTTGTGGAGCATGTATCAGTGTTTGTGGTGTTAATGCAATTGAGTTAAAAAAATAGAGTGAATACTGAAAAAATATGTATTGTAGGCATCTAACTTTTGAAGTGAGGTGCTATTCTTTTATTTTAAAGAATAATAATAACTGGTATAATTAAATTAGTGTATTAAAATTATACATCCAAGGTAATGTTATACAACTATCACGAAAGTTATATTAATATTTTAAAAGTAAAAATGTTGTGAGGTGTAAATATGTTATTTCAAGTAAGAGAAAAAATATTTAGTTTTGGAGACGATTTTACAATTACAGATGAACGTGGACAGGATGTTTTCATGGTAAAGGGAAAAGTTTTTAGCTTTGGAAACAAACTTCATTTATATAATATGCGAGGGGAAGAACTATTTTATATTGAGCAAAAATTATTTAAGATGCTTCCTGAGTATACTATTTTTGCACAAGGAAATGATGTTGCAAGGGTTAAGAAGAAATTTACATTTTTTGGGTCTAAATTTATTATTGATAGTGTTTATGGAGAATTTGATATAGAGGGTCATCCTTTCGATCATAATTTTTCAGTTATTAAAAATGGACGAGTAGTTGCTGATGTATCAAAAAGATTTTTTAGTTTTTCAGATACTTATGGGGTTGATATAAATAACAGTGAAGACTATGGGTTTATTTTAGCGTTAATAATTGTTATAGACCAAACTCTTCATGATGGTAATAATAAATAAATTTATTAAAAAAGCAGAAATAGAGGCTGACTATTAAGTTAGCCTCTATTTTAAGTAAAGACTATGGAGGAAAAGATGATAATAGATTTACATAATCATGCAGAATTGTCAAAGAATACAACACTAACTTTCTCTGACTATATTAAGAAATCAAAAGAGAAAGGTCTATCATTTGCAATAACTGAGCATAATCAATTATATAAGAATGAGGAGAATTTTAGTGAAAACTTTGCTTTTACTGGAATTGAAATATTAAATGACTATGGTGATTTTTTAGTTTTTGGGGCACCAGAAGAGTGCATTGAAAAGAGAAATGATATGTTTAAACTCATAGAGTTTGTTCATGAAAATGGTGGAATTATTATAGCAGCTCATCCATTTTCAGGGTATGGTATATGCAATGTAATTAACAGTAAAGATGCGAATGAAATTATTAAATTAGTAGATGCAATTGAAGTGTATAATGGACGAGCTAAAGAGGAAGAATGCAAAAAAGCATATAGTTTAGCTAGGGAGCATAAAAAGCCTTGTGTTGGTGGAAGTGATGCTCATAATAGAAGTGAATTATTTAAGTGTGGTACTAAATTTGCTGAAAATATTGAAAGCATTGAACAGTTGGTAGCTGCTATTAAAGATGGTTGTTGTGAACCTGTGCTAATTGGATAAATGATTTTTTGTATAAATGAACTTAGTTGAAAGGGGATTAAGATGGCGCATAAATTAGGTGTTTCTGGTAGTGTGATTTTATCAAATCCAGAATTATATACAGAATTATTTTGGGAAGGAATTGAGCATATTGAAATTGGAGAATTTTATGATGAGAATGCCTTAAACCATCTCATTAAAGAATGTAAAGATAAACAAGTTTCTTTAGGTATACATTCACCATTAATGCGAAGTGGAAGTAAATATGATTTAATTGAGAGGGTACAATATGATCCTCAATTTGCTTGGGAACAGATAGAAGATGAGGCAAAGAGGATGTCATCTATAGGTGCAGAGTATCTTCTAGTTCATTTTCCGTATTTTAAAGGTGAAATAGCTGGTAACCCAAATGAACTAATTGAAGAAGGCTTAAGAAAACTAAGCAATATTCAGAAAAAATATTGTATAGATATAATTTGTGAACCTAAACTTGGGTTTAATCGTTCTCCAGCAGGGATAAAGTATCTTCATAATTTTCCTATGGAAATATGGGAGAAATATAATATTAAAGTATGCATAGATATTGGAGACTATTTAATTGCTACCAATGAAGATGTTTTTGATTATTTAATTAAATGGATAAAATTTGTGAAAGTGGTTCATTTACATAATATATATTACCAAGGAAATAAATATATTTGGACGCCTGTCCATCCAACTCAAAAGTATGAAATAAGTAATAATAAAATTGAAAAGATCATTAGATTCTTTTCACAATGTGAAGATGTATCATTTGTTTTCGAGCATACACCTCATACTAACCCCAGTAAAGAATTAGTTCATGAAGGGTATAAATGGGTAAAATCTCTTATTAGTGCTTAAAAAAGTATACCACCTAATAAAAGGGGGTATATTTTTTTCTTAAGTTATATTATTTAAAGTTTCTTTCATTTTTTGATTTATTTTATCTTGTCGTATAAACTTTTCATTTAAATTACTTAGAGGTACATTCTTAGATACAGTGTTAGATGCAATTGAATCTAAGGAACTATCAATATTAGGATTATTAGGGTTAATATTATTATGTTCGTCATTATGATTTGATCCTGTAGGTATAGGCATTTTAATACAACTCCTTTATTACTTTTTCAAGTATTTCACTATTAGTTTCTCCAGTTATTAAAAGTATAACCTTTGAAAATATTAGGGTAAATTTTATAAAAAATTTATAGGGGAATATATGTTTTCTTTTTAATTTATGGTAGAATATAGATAAGTTATTAAATATAGGTGGGATACTTTTAAAAAAACATAATTGGGTTAGGGGTGTATAAAATTATGAAAAAACTAATACCAGAAACATTAGAAACAAAACGATTAATAATAACCAATTCAAAAATTGAAGAGTGTGATGAATTGCAAAAAATCTGTGAATCATGGGATGATAAAAAATTGATTGAGGGTAGTAATATTGAACCTGATTACATATATAAGTGTATAACTGAAGGGGATTTGCCGCCAGTTACTAATGCAAGTAGAGAAAATTACAAATTAAAGTCAATATATTTAAAGGATAATGGAAAATTAATAGGATTTACTGATTTATATTTCGGATATCCAAAAGAAAAGACAATCTGGATTAGTTTATTTTTAATCAGTAAAGACTTTAGGAAAAAAGGATATGCACAGGAAGTAATTGAGTGTATATCAAAGGAAGGAAGAACTGCTGAGTATGAAAAAATAGGTATAGGGGTACATTTAAAGAATTGGAGAGGATTAAGATTCTGGACGAAATCAGGTTTTGATAGAGTTGTTGGTATATTTGGCGATGAGGATTACAGTGAAAATACATATGCTGTGATTGGACTGGAGAAAAACTTATAAACTAGGAGAAGAAATTATGAAACGATTTTTAACATTATGTATGACTGTATTACTTTTAGTAGGTTGCGCTGCTAATAAGGATTCGAACATAACTGAAAAGAAAGATAATAAAGAGTTTGTGTCAATTCAAAATAATGATAATACAGAGTATCAGGAATTTGTAGCTGAGAATAAGGATTTTCGAGTTACAACATATATCAATAAATTGGAGTTCAGTGAGAATGAAGAAATAAAAATATACTCAACATTTGAGTACATTGGCGAAGAAGAAACCATTTCTATATGGTCTGGTGAACCATATTTTTATTTTGAAATATTCAATGGACAAGAGTATTTTAATCAGCCTTTGACTCTGACAATTTTAAAGAAAACAGTTCTTAAAAAAGGTGAAATATATACTTTCCCATTTACTAAAAGTAAAGCATATGGTGCAGAGGATTCAAAAGCAGATTTTTGGAAACAGTATTGTTCAGAGAAAGAGTTAAAGCTTCCAAATGGAGAATACACATTTAGTGCATATGCAGCTTTTACATTAGATAAAGAACAAGAAGAACACATTTCTGTAAAAACAGAGTTTATAGTGAAGGTTAAGTAATATCTATGTGTCAATAATATATAAGAGGGGGAGTAACAGTGAGCGCAGAATATTGGAAAGGATGTTTTATTTCAGAAGGTTTAAAAGATCCTAGAATTTTGAATAAGTATAAATGCTTCCAATTTAGAATTACTAATGATAATTTACCATTGGATGATAAAGGAACAGTGGGACGATGGCACATGTTTTGGGTAGAAGTACCTTACAGTGATTTTGATATATTTAAAGATAATATGAGATATAATTGGTATGGACATTTTTGGAAAGAAGATAAGATTGTTGCTATTTTTGAAGGGAGCAAATTTGAATTTGATAAGTTTGATAAAGAGACTTGGAAAGATGCAATAGAGTTTGGGAAAAGTCAGAATATTTTAGAAGAACAATTAGATTTTTTAACTGATTAGAGTTTAATATTAAAAAAATTAGGAGAGGAGGAAAATTTATGGATCACGTTGTGTATTTAGATGCAAAATCAAAAGAACTAGAAAAGTTTGTTGATGGAAGTAAAAGTATGATAATAAGAGGTGCTGCAGGAAGGAAATTGCCTTATGGTAGAGTAAATAAAGGTGACATTTTATATTTTATTAATAACAATGGAGAAGGAATAATAAAAGGAACAGCAGTAGTTAATTATGTTTTTAACTCTGAAAAAATGGAAAAAGACGAATCAATTGAGATAGTTGAAAAGAATCAAGAAAAATTACAACTTACTGATAAGCAATTTAAACGATGGGCAGGTAAAAGATACATAGTTTTAATTGAAATTGAAAATTTTAATAAGATTGAAGAATTTAAAATTGATAGAAGTGAATATGGAAATATGGATGATTGGTTACCTGTTGAAGATATTAACAAGGTAAGATGTAGTTAAAAAATTTTTACAGAATTAAATTCAAAGTTAACAATAATGACTCTCATTTTTTAAATGAGAGTTTTCTTTTTAATGTAAAATATGGTAAAATATTTATTAATATAAAAATAAAGGGATAGTATGAAGTAATTAAAGGGGGTATTTGAATGAATAATAATGAATTAACACAGAAGATTTATGAAGTATCACATTTAGAAGGAGAATTTACATTAAGATCAGGTCAGATTTCTCATGAGTATTTTGATAAGTATCTATTTGAATCTCATCCAGAATTACTAGTTATAATTGCAGAAAAACTTTCAGAAATGATTCCACAAGGTACAGAAGTTTTAGCAGGATTAGAAATGGGAGGAATTCCAATAGCTACTGCATTATCAATTCGTACTGGTATTCCTGTGGTGTTTGTAAGAAAAAAGGCAAAAGAGTATGGTACATGTAAACTTGCAGAAGGAATAGAAATTAGAGATAAAAATGTTTGTATTATTGAAGATGTTGTAACAACTGGAGGACAAATAAAACTTAGTGCAAATGATTTAAGAAACTTTGGAGCAAACATTAAAAATGTAATATGTGTAATAGAAAGAGATAAAAAAGGAAGAGAAAATTTGAAAAATGAAGGACTTAAATTATTATCTTTATTTACGATGGAAGATTTAAAAAAACACTTATAAGGTATATATAGATTTTATTAAAAGGAAGAGTATTAAGTAAGTTATTTAAAGAATTAACTAAAAAAATGAATAAGATTTTGATTAAATGGGGGAGTAAAATGAGTCAAGAAATCATTAAAGTTGTAAATTTTACAAAACGGTACGGTGATTATACTGCTGTAGATGGAATTAGTTTTGACGTTAAAAAAGGGGAGATTTTTGGTTTGCTAGGTCCTAATGGAGCAGGGAAAACTAGCACTTTAGAATGTCTTGAGGGATTAAGAAGTCCTGATGGAGGGAAAATTGAAGTTATGGGTATAAATCCAGCAAAAGATAGTGGAAAATTGAAAGACATAATTGGGGTGCAGCTTCAATCGACAGCTTTACAAGAAACAATTACTGTAAAAGAAGCTATGAGATTGTTCTCATCATATCATGGAATTAAGCCACGATATGATTTGTTAAAAAGAGTTAGATTGTGGGACAAGTCTAATGCTCGCTTTCAGGAACTCTCAGGGGGCGAACAGAAAAGATTAGTATTAGCACTAGCGGTTGCACATAATCCAGAGGTTCTAATCTTAGATGAACCCACTGCTGCATTAGATGTACAATCTAGAGTAGAACTTCATGAGTTAATGGCAGAGTTAAAAGCCGAAGGGACAACGATACTTCTTGCAACACATGATATGGCAGAAGCAGAGAAAATGGCAGATAGAATGGCAATTTTATTAAAAGGTAAGCTTGTTACTATAGGTACGCCTAAGGAAATAACAGCTTCAGGATCAACTGAAACTAAGATATCCGTAAGAACTACAGGTTCTAGTCTTGTAGGAACTGAGGGTACATTGAGTGAAGAATATTATGTTTTTTATTCAGATAATCCTGGAAAAAAGGTAACAGAAATAATAAATTTAATTGATTCACAAGGGGATACTTTAATCGATCTAAGAGTTGAGAGACCATCATTAGAGGAAAGATTCTTAGAAATTACTTCAGTAGGAGGTACCATATGAGGTCATTTATTATACATTTCGGAATGGATTTAAAGGGAGGGCTTAGGGACAAAACATTATTGTTTATGAATTATTTATTTCCTCTTGGTTTCTTTTTAGCAATGGGAGGTATTATGCCTAAAATAAATCCACAATATGGTGAAATACTTATACCATCCATGATGATATTTGGAATATTGGTAAGTTCAATATTAGGAATGCCTAATGTGTTAGTAACATCAAGGAATAATGGTATATTTAGAAGTTATAAAATTAATGGTGTATCAAAATTATCAATGATGGCAATTCCAACATTATCAACAATTTTTCATACAATTATAGTTACAGCGATAATCTTATTAAGTGCTCCATTTTTATTTGGTTCAGAATTACCAGGAAATATGGGAGGGCTAATACTTGTTTTTATTGCAACAGTAATTGCAATTACTGGTATAGCACTTTTAATTGGAATAATAGCAAAAAATACTTCAGTGACAGTACTCTATGCACAAGCAATATTTCTTCCCTCCATGCTTATTGGAGGATTAATGATGCCTTCTAGTGCACTGCCTGAATCTATTTCAACTTTTGGAAAACTATTACCTACAACCTATGCAATGGATGCTTATCAAGCATTAGTAGAAAATGGACAACATTCATTTAATCCATTCATTTCTTTAGGAATACTTTTAAGTTGTGGAGTGATATGTTTTATTTTAAGTTGGTATCTATTTAAGTTAGATAATAACAATACATCAAAGTCAAAAAGTAAATTATGGGCATTAGGAGCTTTGATTCCTTTTATATTAGGAACTATATTTTTAAAATAAAATCTACATTATTAGATAATTAATATTAATAATATGATACTCCCATTTTTAAAAAATGGGGGTTTTATTTTAATATATATAGATTGTATGTAAATAACATAAGATAGTAAAAATTATTATCTTGATAAAATATGTAAAATAATGTAATGTTAGATTTGTAGTACGAAACATGAGTATATAGAACATATGGAAAATACAACATATGTTGATCATGGTAAAAAGGCAACAGCATCAAAGAACTATAAATAGTAACTATGGGAGTGGGGATTATCGTCTTGATAATACATAAAATTATAATTATGGTTGACCTTGGAGATTTAAGAGAAGGGGTTTGGCCAAATGACTTACTTCCTTTAGTAAAAGAAGTTGTAGAGATGAAAGGGGTAAAAATAATTGGTCTAGGTACAAACTTAACTGATTTAAATGGTACAATACCAACTTATGAAAACAATAAACAATTGGTAGACCTTGCACAAGAGATAGAAGAAATTTTTAATTTAAAACTAGAATATTTATCTGCGGGAAACTCAAGTTCCTTAAAATTACTTGAGGCAGGAAAGATACCAAAGAGAATTAATCATTTTAGAATTGGTGAAGGAATACTTTTAGGAAGAGAAACTATTTATAGAGAAAAATGTCCTAATACTTATCAGGATGGATTTGAATTACATGCAGAAATAATTGAAAAGAAATTAAAGCCATCAGTCCCAATTGGAGAAATAGGACAAGATGCATTTGGTAATATCCCTACAGTAGAGGATAAGGGAATGATGTTAAGAAGTATTTTAAATATAGGTCGTCAAGATACCAAGGTTGATGGGATAAGTCCTATAAATGATAATTTGACAATCTTAGGTGCCACAAGTGATCACTTATTAATTGACTTAACAAGAGAAACAAATTTAACATAACTAGCAGAAGTCTCCTATCTTCTATAAGTGGGAGATGAATGCGTAATCTTAATACTTTTACATGGATAAAAAATCATAAATGTGAAATAATAAGAATAAACGTTCTTAAGATTCATTATGATTGTAATGAAAAGTAAAGGTGTTGAAAGTAATGAAAATCAACAAAGCATATAAATTCAGAATGTATCCAAATGAAAATCAAATAAAGATTATTGAAAAATCTTTTGGTTGTTCAAGATATGTATATAATCATTTCTTAAACCAAAGGAATGAAATATATAAAGCTGAAAAAAGATGTATGAAATATACAGAACAACAAAATCAATTACCAAGTATAAAAAAAGAACTTGTATGGCTTAAAGAAGTTGATAGTACATCACTGCAGATGTCACTAAGAAATCTTGATGCTGCATTCAAAAATTTCTTTGAAGGTAGAGCAGACAGACCAAAATTCAAAAGTAAAAGAGACAACTATAGAGATTCTACCGTGAAATTTGATTTATACATGTATCAAAATATCGATGGTTCTACGATTTTTGTACATGTATAAATCAAGTATTGAACTGAGATATCTATATAAAACATATACAAGTAATTTTGTGAATAACAATATTGAAATAAAAAAAGATAAAATAAAACTGCCTAAATTGAAATATGTTAATGCAAAAATTCATAGATATTTTGAAGGTAGAGTAATAAACGCTACTGTTTCTAAAACATCAAGTGGTAAATATTTTGTATCTATATGTGTTGAAACAAAGATAGAGCCATTAAAAAAAGTATCGGGGAATGTTGGTATAGACTTAGGGTTATGTCATTTTGCAATATTATCAAATGGTGAAAAGATTGAAAATCCGAAGTATCTAAAAAAGTCATTAGATAAATTGGCAAAGGAACAAAGAAAATTAAGTAGTAAAGAAAAAGGCAGTAACAATTGGAATAAGCAAAGAATAAAGGTTGCTAGACTACATGAACGTATATCTAATCAAAGATTAGACTTCATCCATAAGTTATCTAAAAGAATTATAAGCGATAATCAAGTTATAATTCTTGAGTCCTAAATGCGGTAGCATTCATGATAGGGATATAAATGCCAGTAGGAATATCTTGAAGCAAGGGTTATTAGAGATAGCCTAAAAAAATAAGAACCGTAGGTCTTACGGGGATTGCCTGTGGAGAAAGTAGATTACGAAATCTGTGAAGCAGGAAAAGTTCTTGGATATACCAAGAAGCCCCCACTTCAGCGTGAGTAAGTGGAGAGTAGTTCACAAAATCAAATAGAACCAATTCAAGTAATGCATAGAAAGAATCCAGATAGAGAAGGGATAGATTACTTTTTTGTGGCAAAACAGTGGTCTGGTGAAATAAAAAACATGGAACCAAATAAATGTGACCTATTGGAATGGTTTGATTTAGATGACCTTCCTCACAATATTATTCCTTATGTTAAAGAAGCAATTATAAAATACATAGAAGGAATTAAGTTCACAAGTTTCGGATGGGAGTAGTATTACATTAGGAGAATGAGTTTAATATCTGGATATGGGGCATAAATAAATTTTGAATGAGAGGAAAAACAATGAAAATAGGAGTTAGTATTGGATATAAGAAACTAGATGCATTTGAGAAAAGTTTTGGTGAGTATAATGTTCAACATATACAAATTGGAGGAATACCTGGGAATATTGAAGGTATAAGAAAAGAGTTAAGTGAAAAAATTAAGGCACTTAAGTCTCAGAATCCTAATATAGAAATCAGCTTACATGCATACAATAAACTAAATTTGGCTGAAGAAGTTGATGAAGTACGTATGCTTTGGATAGAACTTGCTAAAAAAAATATTTATTTAGCGAGAGATATTGGAGCAAAATTTGTGAATTTTCATGCTGGTTATGGAGTTGATGCAGGAAGAAGAGTGCAGCACGAGAAATGTATTAATAACTTAATCCCTGTATTTAAAGAGTTAGTAGAAGTAGGTAGTGAGTGTAATGTAGAAATACATATAGAGAATGTTTATCCAGAGCAAAGGAATAGCGATTTCTGCAAATTAGGGGATAGGGTTAGTGATTTTAAAAAAATATTTGATATAAAAAGTGAGTTCCTTAAACTTTGTTATGATTATGGTCATGGAAATTTAGATGAACAAGGTATTGATATACTTCGTAGTTTTAATAATAGATTAGGAAGCATTCATGCTCATGATAATGATCAATTAGCTGATATTCATTGGCCCATTGGACAAGAAGTAGGAACAATTGATTGGGAAAATGAAATTCAGTATTTAAAGAATATTAAATTTGATGGAGTCTTTATATTAGAGAGTTATATTGATGATCAAGTAAAATCTTTAGAATTTTTACATAGAAAAGGATTTTAAAATATTGGGGGAAAAATAATGAAAAGGAAATACGCAGATAGACGGAATTGGACAAGAGTTATAGAAAAAAGATTCAACTTAATATACATAGAAAACATAGAACTGAATGGGTATTTATCAATTACGTATATTGATAAGGTAAAGGAACCTTTGATTGTAGGGGTTCAAGAAAAAGAATTATGTTTAGCGGATGAAGGTTATATATGGACACAATACTTTCCAAAAGATAAGAATTATGCCGTAACTATGATGTTTAATGAAAAACATGAATTAATTCAAATGTATTTTGATATTTGTACAGGAAATAAATTAAGTGAATCAGGAATTCTTTATTATGATGATTTATATCTCGATGTTGTTTTACTTTCATCAGGTGAGATTTTATTATTTGATGAAGATGAACTTGAAGAGGCCTTAGAAAAAAATGATATTACTAAAGAGCAATACGATTTAGCTTATTTAGAAGCTAATAATATTATGGAATATGCAAAGAAAAATAAAAAGGAATTAATAGGTATTAGTGATAAGTATTTAAAATATATGCTTTCTTAAAATAAAACTCATATTCAAAGTTAAACTTTGAATATGAGTTTTTAAAAAAGTTTTCCTGGTTTCTCATCTATTAAAGCCTTCATTCGTTTAATCATAACTGGATGGCTAGAAAGGGAATTAACAAGCCATATAAAAAATCCTTTTTGTTCTTGTGCTTCTTGAATATATGTCTCCATATCAATTTTTTTATATAAATGTTTTCCAGCTGAAAGAAGAATTAATCCTTCTTTTCCCTCAGGACACAAATATAATGCATGTTGGTCGCAAGTATATTCTCTTGCCCTTGAAAGAGCTTGACCAAGTAGTGGAATTAAATTACCTAAGCTAGTAAGATAATTATAACTTATTTTTGTATGTCGCATCTTGATATGAGCCATTTCATGTGCAATAACAAAGGCTAAGCTGTTTAAATCCTTGTGTTCACGGTATGCTACTTCAAATATATCTATATTAATTTGAATAAAATTTGTTTTGAAAAAACTTGCTGCAAAAGCATTAAGTACTCCTCCCTCTTGAATTACATAAGCATTAGGTACCTTCTTAAATTCAAGTTTTCTTGAATAATCTTCAATAATATCATATACTTCAGGAAATTGAGTTTTAGTAATCTTTATTGCATTTGCTCTTGTAGAGGCATATTGTTTTCCTAAAAAATAAACAATAGTAAACCACGAAAGTATAACAAATCCTGAAATTTCCCATACTCTGCTTGGTTCTTCAAATAAATCTGAAGCCCAAAATGGAAGTGATAGAGAAATAATACCACCCAAGATTGTAATAAATGTAACTAGTTTAAACAGTATTCTTTCTTTAGGATGGATTAATTTTTTATTTAGTTCTTTATTCTTGTATTTATGCATTATCATATAAAATTAGCTTGTCCTTTGACAAAGCTACCTCCCCTCTTATCTTATGTAAATTTATTAGTAATAACTTTACTAAGTTTATAACATTATTCTTAAACCAACATATTATTTTTCTTAAATGTATCTTAAACATTAAGTAATAGTGTTATATTTAATTAGAGAATTTCTTATTAACAAGTGAACAAGGATAATATGATTGTAAAATAGAGGAATAATAACAGGAAAATAGAAGTATAAAAAGAGGAAAGTAGCTTTATGTTGATAAATAGAAGAATTAAATACTAATTTTATTGATGTAATTAAAAAAGAAGAATTTATTGAAATATAACAATGCATTGTGGATTTTGTAAAACTGGAGGGATTAAACATGGTGATGACTGAAATAAAAACATTAGAAAAAGAAGATTTAGATTTACTTGTTCCATTAGCTAAAGAATATAGAGAAGCACATGAAAGTCTTAAATTTAAAAATGATTACAAAGAAATTTTTATTAAATACTTTGAGGGATTATTAAATGATAAAGAAAAAGTTGCAATTGTAGCAAAAGTTAGAGGCGAAATAGTTGGAATGATAGTAGGAACAATAGATGATAACTCGAGATTAATGCTGCCTGAAAAAATAGGTTATGTGCCATTTCTTACTGTATTAAAGAAAGCTAGAAGAAATGGAATAGGAAAGAAACTTGTTGAAGAGTTGAATAAGTGGTTTAAAAAAAGAAATATAAATTTAATTGAACTTTATACTTCAATAGATAATAGCGAGGCAAAGGAGTTTTGGGAAAAAAGAGGATATAATGTTTATCTTGAAAGGAGATTTAAAGAAATTTAATTATTAGATTTTTTGAAAGTAAATCTCCAGGTATGATTTCAGAATGTATAAGAGGAAAAGAAAAAGAAAATCAGTGGTCTGAGTTATGGTACATATTTGAGCCAGAAAATTTTGAAAAGACAATTGCTGAGTTTAGTGACGAAGATTTTGTTGAATATCGTAGATTAGAAGAAATTACTTGTATGAAGAAATTTGGTGATTGGTACGAGTTACAAAATAAATAATACACAGGTGAATATATTTATATACAATTGTTGATTTGAGGGGGAGATGAAGATGAATAATAAAATTGTAGAGGTACAATCTAATGATTTAGAGGATTTAGTAGGTATGGCGTTAGATTTATGGCCAGATAATACTTTTGAAGGACTGAAAGAAGAGTTTAATGAACTACTAGAAACAGAGGATGATGAAGTATTTTTATATCAAATTAATGGTGAGAACATAGGATTTATTCATGTTGCTATTAGACGTGATTATGTAGAGGGTTCTGACTCAAGTCCTGTTGGTTATGTTGAGGGGATTTATGTTAAACAGAACTATAGAAAGCAAGGTATTGCAAGAGAATTATTTGCTAAAGGTGAAAAATGGGCATTATTGAAAGGGTGTTCTCAGATGGGGTCAGATATTGAATATGACAATAAAGTTAGTTATGATTTTCATAAGAATATAGGATTCCAAGAGGCTAATCGAATTATTTGTTTTATTAAGGAGATTAAGAAATAAATGAAAACAAAAATTATAAAAATCATAATACTAACTATTTTATTAAGCTTTCTTTTAATATTCTTTTTACCATCAAGAACGCCCAAATATAATAGAAATTATAATAATAGCATCAGTGAACTCAATATGGTTGAAATTGGGGGAGTTGAGCAATCAATCTTAATTAGAGGAACAAACAAGGATAATCCTATTGTCTTATTTTTACATGGGGGTCCTGGATATCCACAGATCAGTTTCGCTCGTAAGTATCAAAAAAAGCTAGAAGAGGAATTCATAGTAGTAAACTGGGATCAAAGAGGAGCTGGAAAATCATATTCTAGAGATATACCTGAACATTCAATGACTAGAGAACAATTTGTTCTGGATACAAATGAAGTTATAGATTATTTATGCAAAAAACTAAATAAGAAATCTGTTTACTTAGTAGGACATTCTTGGGGAAGTGAACTTGGTTTATATGTTGTAGATAAATATCCTGAAAAGATAAAAGCTTATATAGGTATAGGTCAAGTTGTTGATGGCACTATAGGAGAGATAATATCCTATGAGTATGTGTATAATCAAGCTAAAGAAAATAATGATGTTAAATCAATTGAAATATTGGACAGAATCGGTATACCACCATATTCTGAAGCTGTAAAGGAAACTGCTGCACAGAGAAAAATATTAAGTAAATACCATGGTGTTGAAAAACAAGTAAATACGTTAAATGATATAATAATTGGAAGTATATTTTCACCAGAATATACTGGAATTGATTTTATAAGATTTGTTATGGGGAATGCTTTTTCTGCAAAAGCTATGTGGGGACAGAATAGTGAGTTGAATTTTATTAAAGAGCTTCCTAAGGTTAAAGTTCCTGTATATTTCTGTGGGGGAAGATATGATTATAATACTCCATCAATTCTTGTAGAAGAATATTATAATTTGCTGCAAGCACCATATAAGGAGTTTATATGGTTTGAAGATTCTGCTCATTTTCCTCAGTTTGAAGAGGTTGAAAAGTTCACATTATTAATGGTGAGAATAAAGAATACTCATGAAAAAATAAAAGGAGATTAGAAAAACCTTTCTATTTGGAGGATATGATGCTAGTACAATAAGAAAGAGAGATGGACAAACGGTTAATTTAGGCACTAAACAGAAAGAAAAGTTTATTGTGGTGTCTTCTAAAACGTAAATACTAAAATAGTATAAATTAAGTATAGAATAATTATAATAGTTTTATGCTTTGATAAAAGAAACAATTAATGTAATAATTAACTTATTATATTAATTGTTTTTATTTTATTATTGTATTTTAACAACAATAGTTTATCATAAAAAAGTATTATAATATAGCACAATAAAATGTAGTTTCTGCGTAAGTAGAAACATCCATCATTTTCAATTCTCAATTCACAATTCTCAATTTATTTTTAAAGGGGGAGATTATTATAGAAATTTTAAATTCTAAAAGCTATGATCACGATGTTGTAGCAGAATTATATGATATATTTGAAACAACTACAGAGGATATTGAATTAATTAAGAGACTAATTGAGAGTAAAGGACAGCTTAATATTTTAGAATGTTTTTGTGGAACTGGGAGAATACTTATTCCTATTGCTGTTGAAGGACATAAAATTTGCGGCATAGATTTATCTCCTAATATGCTTAATAGAGCAATTAATAAAGTAAATAGTCTTGATGAGGAAGTTCAAGAAAGAATAACTCTTAAGCAAGAAGATGTTCTAGAAGGTAATTGGGGAAAGGGATATGATCTAATTATCATTGGATGTAATGCATTTTATGAGTTACCTTCAGCAGAGTTACAAGAAAGATGTATAAAAAAAGCTTATGAAGCTCTTAGAGAAGGTGGATTATTATTTATAGATAATAATGACTACAAAGGAGATTGGGGTAGGAGTGATTTTCTTAACGAAAGAAATATATTCCAAGGAGAATGTAGTGATGGGACAATAGGGAAATATACATTAAAACAGCATAGTTTTGATGAAAAAAATAATATTCTTCACTATAGTCATAAATTATATATATCTAAAGATAATAAGAAATTTACATTTGAATATAAGAGTAGAAAACATCCTGTTACTGCAGAAGAAGTTAAAGGGTGGTTAGATAAATATAACTTTAATATTCTTAACTTTTTTGGAAGTAGAAATGGTGAAGAATACAATAGAAAAAGCAGCAGAGCTATATTTTTAGCAGAAAAAATTTAAAAGAAGTGTATTTACAATAATTTATTATAATGGTATAATTTATCTATATTTGTAAATTTGAAAGGAGACTACCAATGACAATAGTTGTTCTAAATAAGTAAATCAAAGATGTATTACAAATAAATATTTTAAAGGTTTAACAATTATTTTTTATTGAATTGTGAACTTAATATGATTATTTTTAGTCATCTTTAAAATGATGAGTAGAGTATCATAGAAGTTTTATTTGTGTTGCATTAATTTATGATTTTCTAATATTAGAACAACAGCATTAATAGTCCTTTCAAGTATATTTATTAATTCTTGCTAAAGTATGTTTATGTAAGATTATAAGATTGTAATTGAAATATAAGGATTTATTGCTGTACTTCATGTACAGCATTTATTTTTATATGACAAGCAATCATATATATATTTTTGATATTTTAAGGACTTGGAGAACGCTGTTCACTAGGTCCTTTTTTATTTGTAAATAAGAGGAGGTGATTTTATTTCAAACAATAAACCACAATTTAATATTAATGAGATAGATAGTTTTTTAGAAAAGTACTTTGGAGAAAAAGTTGAAGCTTTAGAAGTTTCTTCTGGTGGAAATCTGAAACAAGTTTATTTCTTTAAATACTTAGATAAAAAATATGTTATTCGATTTAGTAATATTAAAGATGAGTTTGAAGTGGAGAGATTTTTGCATGAAAAGTATGCACATCAGGGATTAGCAATACCAAGAATTATTGAGGTTGGAATATTGAATAATACATTTTTTTCAATATCTGAACAAGCTGTAGGATGCACAATAAATACTTTAGATAATAGCCAATTTAGCACAGTAATCCCTAGCTTAATTGAAGCAATAACAAAGATGCACTCTGTTAACTTAGGTGATGTTAAAGGTTATGGATGGATAGACTCATCAGGTAATGGATTATATGAATCATGGTATGAATACTTGGTCACATTCTTTAAGAAGGAACAGAATGGGTTTTGGAATGGATGGTATGACTTGTTTGAGAATAGTTTCTTAGAATATGATGTGTTTCAAGAAATCTATGAAAAAATGCTTCAATTATCAAAATACTGTGAATCAGAGAGATATTTAATTCATGGAGACTGTCACTTTGGTAATATTATTTCAAATACTAATTTAGTAACAGGTATTATTGATTGGGGGAATGTAATGTATGGGGACTTCATTTTTGATATAGCAACAATACATATGCAATTTCAATCACCAAAATTTAATATGAAAATGTTATTTCAAGAATACTATGAATCAAAAGGCATAAGTGTCCCAAACTTCAGAGAAAGATTTCTTTGTGCTACATATTGCAAAGGTTTAGATAGCTTAAGGTTTTTTGCAAAGCTAGGCAGGAAAAAATCATATGATTCTGTGAAAGATTATCTTTTATCATTAGATAATTAAAAAATAAATAAAAACAATTAAGGGGGAACAAAACATGGATAAATTATTATTTAACGTTAATGAAGCTATTGAATTTTATAAGAAAGGAGATATTGAAGAGTGGGTTCACTTGTTTCTGAATTCAGTAGGAAATAATAAACCGTTCTCTGAGGGATTAAAGCTTCAGAAAAGATATTGGATAGGACCAATTTTAATTGACATTGATAAATTAACAAGATGTTGTGGTCCAGAACCTGAAATGCAATATTATAATTCACCTGAATCATGGGATAAGCACATTGAAAAGTTTCAGGATTTAATTCGTGATGGATGGGACATGCCACCATTAATTGCAGAAAATAAAGAAGGAAAATTAATTGTAAATGATGGTAATCACCGTATAGAGGCTTTAAAAAGAGAGAATATCAAAAAGTGTTGGGCAATTATTTGGGATAGTGATAGTGAGGAAAATATTAAGCAGTTTGAAGAGTATTTGGCTAGCTAACAAAATTATAAAAGGAGTGCTATATGGATATTAAAAAAGTTTTCAGACCAACTTTAGGAAAAGTAATGACAACTTTATGTATATACATTTTTCTTCCTATAGTACCTGTATTTGTGTTTGTTAATGATGCACCTCCACAGTTAACTTACTATACTTTTATACGGTTTATAAAAAGATTTATAGATTATAAAGGTATTTGGTTTCATTCAATAGAAATATCGTGGATTACGATAATATCATTATTTATAACATATTGTATATTATCAATTATTAACTATTATTGTAATAAAGAAGAGCTAAAAATAATCCTTAAAAAATCATTTAAGATTAGTAAACTTAGAATGATAATTTTTATAATTGGAATGACAACTATTCCTTATATTATTTTAGATTACATTGTGGGATTATATGGAGGAACTTCATCATTACCCAGTGTTTTAAGTGTTTTACGTGATGCATTTGATTTATATTTTGATGGATTTGGAATACCAATTTCAATATTCACATTTTTATTTTTTAAGTTGGATGTATTTGTTTTAAGCAGGCTTCTTAGTTATACACAGATAACATACTTTTATGCTGGAGTCCCAAGTAATTTATCAGAAACAAACATAGTAATATTCATACTGATATTAAGTATGATAATTGTTGAATGGTATCTGTTGGCAGGGCTATTCACAACTTTAATTAAACTGATTAAGAAGAAAAGACAAAAGACATTAAATCAATAAGAAGAAAAAAGGAGAAACATATATGGAATTAAGAATAATTCATAATCCAAGTATTGTTTATGAATATTTGAAAAATAAGCCAAGATTTAATTATGTATATCAATTTAGCAATTTAACAATAAGAGAATGGGAAAAGGTTATTTGTTTTGGATTATTTGATCATTCAGAACTTAAAGAAATTGCTATGTTGAGTACTAATTGTGAAATACCTGTGTTACTTGCTGCTTCATTTGAAAATCTGCAATATAATATAGAACTATTAAAGAAAATAAAAATATATCTACCAGCACAATTCTATACTCATATTGATAGAGAAGTTTTAGAAGAGGTGTTTTCACAAAATCATATCTCTGAATTTGAAGAGTATGTTAATATGGGGTTAGATCAGTATCATGAATTAGATAATAATCATGAAAATATAGCTGTAAGACTTGGTTTTAATGACTTAACTGACATTAAAGATTTAATCTCAGTAAGTTATCCAGGGGCATGGCTTGACGATGAATTAGTAAAATTGAACGAAAACTTTGGAATATATGATGATGGGAAACTAATTAGTTTTGCAGGGATACATGCATATTCTGAAGAGTTTGAAGTCGCTGCTGTGGCGCATGTAACAACTCATCCTGATTATAGAAAAAGAGGATATGGTGAGAAAGTAGTAAAGGCACTAACAAATAGTCTTAAAAATAAAATTAAATTTATTGGACTAAATGTAAAAGTGGATAATCTTCCAGCCATCAAGTGTTATAAAAAGCTTGGATTTAAAAAGTATGGTAAATTTGTGGCATGTGTAGTAGATAACATTTCAGAAAATGCATCGGTAAAAGAATAATTATAATAAGGAGTATGAGATGAATAATATTGATAAAAGGGATAGATTAAAAGAAAATCCATTTAGCTATAAAATTACTAAAGCTAACAAAACTTTTATATTTTTTGATAATAGAAGAATAAAAATACTTAGTGAGAAAGAAACTGAAAAATTTATTTCAAAAATTAATAATAAAGATGAATTTCAGATACAAATGATATTAGCTAAACTAACTGGTAACTTTAAGCATGGGAATGAAAGGTAACGATACTATTGCAGAAAAATATAAATAAACATAGTGATTTTTAATCACTATGTTTATTCTATGCGTTTTTGTTGTGTAATCATAAAAATTATAATTAATTATATTTATCTAAAACCTCTTCTTTTTGCATCAATGGCACTTTCATTTTCACCAGGTTGTTGTATTGTCTTAACTATTTGGTTTCTAGAAAAATGATGTTCTTCTGATCTATTACCTTTTTTCTTTGCAGGAAGATCACTGAAATTTTTTACTGATTTCATTATAAACACCTCCATGATAAACTTTTATGCTCATATATAGTTTGTACTTTTTTTTATGTTTTATGCGTTAAAAATTCTCTTAGATTATTTTTTGATTTGATTTTCCTTTTCTTTTTCTTCAGTTCCATCAAGTACGAATTGATGAGTTTTTCCCATCATATAAGCAGTTTTGATCATTAATTTATCGTCTTTTGTTAATTTTCTTTCAAACATTTTTTCAAATTGCATATACATTTTAGAATAGTCAATTCTTTTCTTACCATTATCTTTTTTCTTCTTTTTCAAGTATTTTTCAATATTATATGTTTTAGGCTTAAGTTTTTTTATTGGAATTGATTTAAAGATTTCTGCTGTGAAATATGCATCGATGAATGCATTATGAAATTCATTACTATGAGGAATATGCAGCATTTCAACGGCATTTTTAAGACCTATATTACATCCCTTAGGACAGTTAAAGTATTTTGAGGCCAAAGCTTGTATATCTATATATTTTTCAGGAACTAATGATTTATTTAACGAATGATATTCAATATTTCTATATAGTTCCTTCATATCACCCATTCCCCAAATACATAATATACACTCTTCTTCTCCAATAAAGGAGATAAATTTTTTAAAAACATTTTTAAAAGATTTTCCATTCTTTAATTGATCTATAGTTATACCAGTCATTCTTCTTACAAAAGGGTGAATATCTTTATATATTTCAGGTTTAATAAATCTATCAAATGATGATATTGTTTCAAAGCTATTGTTTAATTTTATGGCACCAATTTGTATTATTTCAAAAGGGCAGATTTCATTTGGGACTGCTCTAGTTCTTTTTTTAGGATTAAAAGCTTGATTAAATTCTAAGTCAAAAATTATGTAATTCATTTCAATGCTCCTAAATATATTTATTACTATTTAGTATAACTCTTAGAGTATAAAAAAATCCAAAATCTAAATTATTAGTATTAATAATTTTTATATGTTATACAATTCTTAAAACAGAGTTAAATCAGTATATTTCATTATATTGATGAATATAATTTAAGCAATAAAAATTAAATATGGGGTGGAAAGATGAGAATTGAAGAACATCCAATTATCGATTTTAATAGGAGAGATAAAATTAACTTCAATTTCAATGGCGGAACAATTGAAGCATATGAAGGTGAAACAATAGCTGCTGCATTATATGCAGCAGGGGTTAAAGTTCTAGGGCATAGTTTGTTTAAGCACAGACCTAGAGGTTTATATTGTGCTATTGGAAATTGTTCTTCATGTTTAATGACTGTTAATGGAGTACCTAATGTAAGAATATGTGTTACAAAAGCCGAGGATGGAATGATGGTTAAAAGCCAGATAGGAAGAGGTGAATTGTTATGAAAGAAGTTGACATAGTTATCATTGGTGGAGGACCTGCAGGATTATGTTCAGTAATAAGTGCAGCTTCTAGTGGGGCTAAAGTGCTTCTTTTGGAAAGGAGTGATTTTTTAGGAGGACAACTCATAAAGCAAACCCATATGTTTTTTGGTTCAAAAAAGCAGTATGCATCAAAAAGAGGTTTAAATATTCCAGATTTATTATTGGATAAGATAGCTAAATACCATGAGCGTGTGGAAATACTTAATGATGCAACAGCAGCTGGAATTTATGAGGATGGTGTTATAACATACGAACATAAAGGAAGATACATGAAAGTTAAATCAAAGGCTATTATAGTTGCCACTGGGGCAATGGAAAAAGCTCTAGCCTTTCCTAATAATGATTTGCCAGGAATATATGGAGCCGGAGCAGTACAGACTCTGATGAATGTTTATGGAATTCGTCCAGGGAATAAGGTTTTGATGGTTGGAGCAGGGAATATTGGATTGATCGTTAGTTATCAACTATTGCAAGCAGGTGTTGAAGTTGTTGGAATAATTGATGCTGCTCCTCAAATTGGTGGATATTTAGTACATGCATCTAAAGTAAGAAGGATGGGTGTACCTATTTATACAAGCCGTACAGTAAAAGAAGCTGTAGGTAAGGAGTCTTTAGAAAAGGTTGTAACTTGGCAATTAGACGAAAGGTGGCAACCTATTGAAAATACAGAAAAGAACTTTAATGTAGATGTTATGTGTATTTCAGTAGGCTTATCGCCGTTATGTGAATTGCTATTACAGGCTGGATGTAGAACTAAATATATACCTGAATTAGGTGGGCAAACCCCTATAAGATTTTCAAACTATGAAACTACTGTGAAAGGAATTTTTGCAGCTGGAGATGTGGCAGGCGTTGAAGAAGCTAGTAGTGCTATGGTAGAAGGTTATCTAGCTGGTCTTTATGCTTCAAAGAGTGTAGGGATTGAACATACAAACTTTAAAGAACTTGTATTAGATTATACAAATCAATTAGAGGAATTACGTTCAGGCCCTACTGGATATAAAATCAAAAGTGGAATTGAAAAGCAAAGAGAGGTGTAATTAGTGCTGAAAAAGACAGGGGTACCTGCTGAGGAATGTATTAAGAGAGTATTTCCAAGTGAAGAAAGATTAAAGAAAGGACCAGTGGCGATTATAGAGTGTTACGAGAAAATTCCATGTAATCCATGCTCAGATGCATGTAAAAGAAATGCAATAAAATTTTTTGACGATATAACAAACATCCCCATGATAGATTATGAATTATGTACAGGATGTACCATGTGTATTAGTTCTTGTCCTGGTCTGGCAATAATGGTACTAGATAAGACATATTCTGAGGATGAAGTTCTCTTTAAAATCCCTTATGAGTTTTTACCCTTACCTAAGGATGGAGATATAGTTAAAGGATTAAATAGAAAGGGAGAATATATTACTAAGGTTAAGGTGGTAAAAGTGATGAATTTAGAAATATATGATAAGACAACTATCATTCATGTAGCAGTAAATAAGAAATATATCCATGAATTTAGAAATATTCAAATGGAGGGTATTTGATGGATGAAAATAGTATTATTATATGCAGATGTTCAGATATAACTTTAAAAGAGATAAAAGAATTACTCAATGAAGGATATTTAACTGTTGAAGAAATAAAAAGAATATCTAGGGCTGGAATGGGTCCATGTCAAGGGAAAACCTGTGGAGGATTAATTCAAAGGGAGATTTCAAAATTCACTAATGAAAAAATGGAAAATGTTAAAGTTTCTAATACTAGACCCCCTGCAAAGGCAATAAAGCTTGAAGATATTGCAAATGGAGTTGAAAATCATGAAGAAAACTGCTGAAGTAGTAATTATTGGTGGAGGAATAATTGGGTGTGCAATTGCTTATAACCTTGCAAAAAAAGGTGTAAAGAATATTGCAGTAATTGAAAAGAACTATTTAGCTAGTGGTGCAACTGGAAGGTGTGGTGCTGGGGTTAGACAACAGTGGGGAACCATAATGAATTGTACATTAGCTAAAGAAAGTATTAAGTTCTTTGAAACCGCAAAAGAAGAACTTCAATATCATAGGGATATTGAGTTTAAACAGGGAGGATATTTGATTGTTGCTTCTACGACTAAAGAAGATGAGCAGTTTAAAAAGAATGTTAAACTTCAAAAAAGTTTAGGTATTCCAGTTGAATATATAACACCTTTAGAAGCTAAGAAAATCGTTCCTTATCTAAATACAGAAAAGATAATAAGTGCAACTTATTGTTCAAAAGATGGACATCTTAATCCTTTTCTAGCTACGGATGCATTTGCTGTAGCTGCAAAAAGATTAGGAGTTAACTTCTATACAGACACTGAAGTAATAGAAATAAAAACTAAAAGCAAAAAAATACAATCAGTAATAACTACTAAGGGTGAAATTTTTACAGAAGTTGTTGTTAATGCGGCTGGGGGATATTCCAAGGAAATTGCAAATATGGTAGGAGTTGAACTCCCTGTATTTTCTGAGAGACATCAAATATTAGTAACAGAACCTGTGGAACCAATACTAAAGCCTATGGTTATGTCGTTTTCATTAAATATATACTGTCAACAAACGCCTCATGGATCTTTCATAATGGGGAGAGGTGACTCTAATGAGCCAAAAGACCTAAGAACCACTTCAAGTTGGCAGTTTCTAGATGAAATGTCCAAAACGGTAACTGAATTGTTACCTCCCTTAGGAAAATTAAGAGTAATAAGACAATGGGCTGGACTATACAATATAACTCCAGATAAACAGCCGATTCTTGGTCCAATAAAAGAAATAGAGGGGTTTTATCAAGCTATAGGTTATAGTGGTCATGGATTTATGCTAGCTCCAATTACTGGTATATTGTTAGCTGAACAAATTCTTGGAGAAAAAACATCTATTGATGTGAGCATGCTTGATAAAGATAGATTTGAAAGAGGGGAATTAGTCTTAGAACCATCTGTTGTTTAGAGAAATAAATTTAATGAGGTGAAGAAAATGCAAAATGCATATTTTAAAATTAGAAAACCAGAAAATGAGGCAATAAAAACATATGAACCAGGAAGTAATGAAAGAGATAGTCTAAAATTAAAATTACAGGAATTAAAATCAGAGACAATTGAGATACCACTGATTATAGGTGGAAAGGAAATATATACAGAAAGAACAGGGAAGTGTATTATACCTCATGATAAAGAACATGTATTAGCAACATATCATATCGCTGGTGAAAAAGAAGTAAAAATGGCTATTAATACTGCAATGGAAGCAAAAAAAGAGTGGGAAAGAATGCCGTGGGAGCATAGAGTTTCTATCTTCTTAAAGGCGGCTGAACTATTAGCTGGTCCTTGGCGTGATGTTATAAATGCATCAACAATGCTTTGTCAAAGTAAAAATGCATTCCAAGCTGAAATTGATTCAGCTTGTGAATTAATAGATTTTTTTAGATTTAATGCATATTATTTAACAGAAATATATAGTGATCAACCAATGTCCACTAAAGATTACTGGAATAGATTAGAGTACAGACCATTAGAGGGGTTTGTTTTTGCAATTACTCCTTTTAACTTTACTTCTATAGGAGGGAATTTACCTACAGCTCCGGTGATGGCAGGAAATGTTGCATTATGGAAGCCAGCCTCAACAGCTGTTTATTCTAACTATTTTGTAATGGAATTATTAAGAGAAGCTGGAATGCCTGATGGGGTTATAAACTTTATACCAGGTTATGGTAAAGAAATTGGAGACATTATTTTAGATAATAAGGATTTAGCTGGAATACACTTTACAGGATCTACTAAAGTATTTCAAGGATTATGGAAAAAGATTGGTGAAAATTTAAATAAGTATAAAGTTTATCCAAGATTAGTAGGAGAAACAGGTGGAAAGGACTTTATATTCGCTCATCATTCAGCCGATCATGAAGCCTTGACCACTGCACTAGTTAGAGGTGCTTTTGAATACCAAGGACAGAAATGCTCAGCTGCTTCTAGAGCATATATTCCTAAAAGTGTATGGAGTAACATGGAGTATAATCTAATCAATCAAATTTCATCAATAAAAGTTGGAGATGTAGAGGATTTTACAAACTTTATGAATGCTGTAATTGATAAAGTATCATTTGATAAGATATGCTCATATATTGAATTCGCTAAAGAGTCATCAGATGCAGAAATCATTTGTGGTGGTGAATATGATGATTCCAAAGGATTCTTCATAGAACCAACAGTAATAGTTACTACAGACCCAAAATTCAAATCAATGAAAGAAGAGATTTTTGGACCTGTTTTAACAATATATATTTACGAAGATGATAAGTTAGATGAAACATTAGATTTATGTAACTCAACATCTCCGTATGGACTTACAGGAGCAATATTTGCAAATGATAGAAATGCAGTTGTTCACATGAAAGATAAATTATTACATTCAGCAGGAAATTTCTATATAAATGACAAACCAACTGGTGCTGTTGTTGGACAACAACCTTTTGGAGGGGGTAGAGCTTCAGGAACTAATGATAAAGCTGGAAGTAAACTTAACTTATTAAGATGGATGAACCCAATGACTATAAAAGAAACATTTAATCCACCTAAAAATTATAGATATAAATTCATGAATGAAAAATAAAGATAAAGTATATTGAATTAACTTCCAGTTAGGCGTAGACAAGTGTCATAGCATGACTGGGAGTTCTTGGTTACTATCTATAGTAATTACTTCCTTCCATATTCATTAAAATCATGGTAGTATTGACATAGTAGTATTACAATGTTGATTTGAAATAGAAATTTGTGTTTTTAATAAAACTTGGAGGTTATTTATGATTAAAATTATGGCTGACTCAACCTGTGATTTATCTCAGGATATAATTGAGAAATATAATATTGGTGTAGCACCTTTAACTATTAACATTGAAGGTAAGCCATACAGAGATAAAATAGACATTCAACCAGATGAATTTTATGATATGATTCAAGAGTTAAAGGATGTAACAACTGCAATGCCAAGTCCAAATGAGTATTTAAAAATTATGAATGAGGCAGTTAAAGAGGGACATACTGAAATATTATGTATTTGTATGTCAAGTGGAACAAGTGGAGCATATTATTCGGGTGTAATGGCTAAGGAGATGTTCTATGAGGAAAATCCAAACTCGGATGTTAAGATACATGTTGTAGATTCAAAAGGTATGAGTCATGGAAGTGGATGGTTAATTTTAAAAACTGCAAAATTAAGAGAACAAGGAGCTACTTATGAGGAATTAATAAAGTTTAATGAATCATATAAAACAAGTGTGAAGCACTTTCTTGCAGTTGATGATTTAGATCATTTAATTAAGAGTGGCAGACTAACAAATGCAAGCGCATTCATTGGGAAGATTTTAAAGATTAAACCAATAATGTCTATGAGAAAAGGTAAGGGTGCAATAGTAGCAAAAGAAAGAGGTCGAAAAAAAGTCCTTAAACATTATATTGATGAATTTATTAAGAGAAATGACCCAGAGGTTACTGACTTTATTATTGTGGGTTATACATCAGATAAAAAAGTTGCTGAAAACTTAAAACTCAAAATTCAAGAAGAAACTGAGTTTAATGGCGATATATTCATTATGCAAATGGGAGTTGCTGTTGGTACTCATGTTGGACTAGGTGGAATTTCAATGTTCTTTGTTGAGAAAGGACATAAGAGAGATGGGTTATTTATTAATGAGTTTAATGATTTAATGGAAATGAAAAATGATCTATTAGGTAAATTAAAAGACCATGAGTAGAGTTAAGGGATACCGTATAGGTATCCCTTAAGTTATTTTAAAAATTAAAGCTTTATTGAAAAAATCGAGTTATGGAAAATATGAAGGATTTTTATAAAATTATGTAGAAATAATAACTTGGAGGGAAAAATGAGATTATGTTAAAAACTCTAAGTTAAAATTTGTATAAAAAATAAATTTATTTAAAGAAATGAGGATTGAGATGTCTAATAATGATTTTATGATTAAAAAAAATAAACTTATGTCCAAGTTGCTATGGATCAGTACTATCGCGTATCTATTACTTTGTATTACTGCTAATTTGGCAAAAGAAACTATATATATTATGGTTCCTATAAGTTTAGGAATCAGTATTATTACAACACTTTTAACTAGAATAAGGAAAGTTAATCAATATGTAATGTATTTTGTTACTTTTGGAATGGGAGTTCTTCATTTTTTTCATGTTCATATCTTTCATGATATAACCTCTTTTTTATTTGTATTTCTTTTTCTAGTTATTATTTCATTATATCAAGAATATAAAGCAATAATTATTTTGACTTTATTAGAAAGTGCAACATTAATATATGGATTTTTTGCTTTTGGAGAAGAATTTTACGGAGATTTTTATGACATACCTGGATTGATAATAGTACTTGTTGTAACTATAATTTGTATGGGATTTTTAATTGCACAAGCTCTAAATAACAAATCACTTAATAAAGAAATAATGGAAAAACACTATACTGTTACTTCAGAAAAGAAAAAAATGATTAAGATGCTTGATGAAATAAAAGAATCTGTAACTATTTTAAGTAAGTTCAGCGCAGAGCTAAAAGACAATGTGAATGTATCAGGAGAAATATCAAAAAATATTACACAGATGTTTTCTAATACTACAAAATGTATTGAAGAACAAGCGCTTGTTGTTAATGAGATTGCAGCGGATATAGATAATGAAAATAAAGCTGTAAATAATATTGTAAAAGCAACAGATATAGTTAAAGAAAGTTCGAAATCCACAAAAACAAGTGTTATTACTGGAAAAGAGCAATTTGATAATTTAACTGAAGAAATACAAAAGGTTAATTCTGGTGTTAAAGAGACAGTAATGTATGTAGATGATTTAAATATTCATGCTAACAGAATAAGTAGTATACTAGAGAGTATTTCAGCAATTGCAAATCAAACTAATCTTCTTGCATTAAATGCAGCTATTGAAGCTGCAAGAGCAGGGGAAGCAGGTAAAGGGTTTTCTGTTGTTGCAGAAGAAATAAGAAAACTTGCTAATGATTCACATAATTCAACTGAAGAAATTTCCGGAATATTAAAAGAAATTAATGGTAAAATCAAAAATGTTACAGAACAAGTTATAACTGTTCAACAAGCAGCTGATAAAAGTATTAATTCACTAGGGACCACTAAAGAACTGATAAATAACATAAAAGAAAACACAGAAACAGTATTTGAAAAAGCTAATCAAACAGATGAAATGATGAATAAAATTGAGAATTCATCACAAAAGGCCCTTAATAGAATAACTGCAATTTCCCACTCTTCAGAGGAAGTTATCTCATCGGTTGAAGAGATATTAGGAAATATTAATGATCAAGACAGAAGAATAGATAACATTGTAGGTAGCTTTAAAGTTCTAGAAGAGCTTGTTAATAAATTAAATCAAATATCAGTTAAATAATATCATTAAATATGACACTCTGTTGTCAAGTTATTCTTGCTATCATATTTATATGAATAAGTGAAGGAGTTGTTATGATGGAGTGTAATATGAAGTTTTGTCAAAGTTGTGGGATGCCTTTAATGGAAGAAGGCATGTTTGGAACTAATAATGATGGAAGTAAGAATGAAGATTATTGTGTATATTGCTATGAAAAAGGTAGTTTTAAAGACGATATGACTATGGAACAGATGATACAGTTTTGTATACCTCATATGGTAAAAGCAAATCCAGATATAACTGAAGAACAGGCTAGAAAGAGCATGGAGGAATTCTTCCCAACATTAAAGAGATGGAAATAACGTTTTACACAAGTTTAGGGAGTTTATGTAGGTATTTTTATATCAACATAAACTCTTCAGTAAATTTATATTATTAAATAAAGACAAGTTGAACTCTTGATAAACATATAATATAATATGTTTTAAGTAGTATTAAACAATAAAGGAGAGATATTATGAGTAAAAAGAAGAAAAATAAAGATAATATTGTTATCAAAGGTGGATATGTTAAAACAAGAACACCATTTTCAAGTGAAGAAGTTGTAAGAGGTTGTGGAGTTCATAAAGACAAGAAAAAAGAGAATAATAAAAAGAGATGCAGGGGAAAGATTAGAGTTAATGACTATAATCAATCACCCTGTATTTATTTTTTGAACGTAAATCATAAAAGTTGTATTAAAATTTAATAATGAATTCAGTGTTTTCCTTTATTGTTTAGATGCTATTATTAAGAATATTGAAAAAATATATACATTTATATGATATAATTAAGAGGTTTGAAAATTAATTATTATTGGAGGGGTTTATGGACATAATTGAGGGATCAATTGATGATTTAAATATAATATATGAGAGATATGAAAAAGACTTCCCAGCTGATGAGAGAAAAGATAGAAAACAGCTAGAATCATTAATGGGAGGATATAAATATAAACTTTTAATTGCAAAGGATTTTATTTTAAAAGAAATACTAGGATATGCTTTTATTTATGAAAACGAAAATTCAAGGGTTATATGGATAGATTATATAGCAATTTATCCTAAGTTTCAAAGTAAAGGATATGGTACTTTATTTTTTAACAAAATTATTGAAAGAAGAAATAATGTAAAAGGAATAATGGTAGAAGTTGAAGAAGCTAATCATGTAAATAAGAAAATAAGAGAAAAGCAAAAACGACGCATTGATTTTTATAAAAGAATAGGGGCTCATAGATTGAACATAGATTATTATCTTCCTATAAAAGACGGTAGCATTCCTTTAGATTTATATTTTATACCGAAAGAAGGTGTAAAATATTTATCAAAGGAAGTATTAAGAAATCAAATATATTCAGTTTTTCAGTTTATACATGGAGATATTGAGCATAGAAGCGTTGTATTCAGTAAAATTACAGAATCTATTGATGATGAGTACTTTTCGCAATGTAATAATTAGATATAAAGTTTATTAATTATTATAATTGGAATAGTTTTCTTTAATATGCTATAATTATGCTAATTATTTTGAAATAGATGAAAAGATATAAGGTCTGGGGGATAATATGAGTTTAGAAAACATTATAAAGAAAACAGAAAAATTGAGTACAAGAAAATCTTTAAGTGAAGATTTTATTAGGATTGGTTTGAGAAAAGGAGATAATGTTATAGTTCATTCTTCTTTAAGTTCTATAGGATGGGTATGTGGAGGACCTGTTGCTGTAATTCAAGCACTTATGGATGCAGTTACAGAATCTGGTACAATAATAATGCCTACTCATAGTGATGATTATTCAGACCCTGCATTGTGGGAAAATCCTCCTATACCTGAAGAGTGGGTTGATATAGTTAAAGAAACAATGCCAGCATTTGACCCTAAGATAACACCGACATTTGGTATGGGTGCTATAGTAGAATGTTTCAGAACATTTCATAACGTATTAAGAAGTAATCATCACAATGTATCCTTTGCTGCATGGGGTAAAAATTCAAACGAGATAATTCAAAATCATTCATTGGATTTTGGTTTAGGAGAGGGATCACCTTTAGCAAGACTATATGATTTAGATGCAAAGGTAATATTATTGGGTACCACATATGAAGATAATACATCTTTTCATCTTTGTGAATATAGAGCAGGAAATTATGAGGAAACAACTTGTAGTGCACCTATAATGAGTGATGGAAAAAGAGTGTGGAAGGAATTTAAAGAGATTGATTTCAAAACAGAATTATTCTATTTGCTTGGGAAAGATTTTGAGCAAGAAAGTGATGTAACAATTAATTATATTGGTGAAGCAAAGTCGAAACTTTTTAATCAAAAAAAAGCTGTAGACTTTGGGGTTAAATGGTTCGAAAAATACTATGGAAGATGTAATAAAAGTACATAATAATAAAAATATGGGTGTGTACCAGGTCCGTAGGAAATTTATGTCTGCGGACCTGGTACACTCCCATATTTTTGATGTTAATAATCATTTGATTTCTTCTAAGTAATCCTTATTTTCAGAAGCTGTTTTAATTGCTTGCCTAATTTTACTGGAATATTCATTTCTAAAAGAAACAAAAGATCTTCCATCTGTAAGCATTTTACCTGTACTTTTTGGTGGTTCCTTTATATTCAAGACCATTTCATTTAACGTCTCTAGTCTATTAATAAGCTCTGCATTTTGTTTTTTTAGATCTATTGAATCATTAGAACTAAGATTTTTTTTATCTGTAATATTTAATAATGTTTCAACGTACTGGAATCCTTTAAATATTCCTTTATAATAGGAAAGTTCAATGAAATCTCTAATTCTAAGAGATTTTGTTTGCTTTAAAAGGTCTTCGATGTAACAATCATCAAGATCTTCTTTTTTATAGCCCATTTTAATTGCTCTGTTTATTAGTCTATTGGCTATAGCATTAAGCTTATTTTTATCTAAATTCATTTTTTTCCTCCGATTAACTTAAAAATTCGCAACCTAATATAATTTCGACATGTATTTATATTTTCCTCTAGTAATATTACAAAATGTAAAAGGAATTTTCTTACTTAATAAAATTTGGAATAGATTAAGGAAATAAGATGGTAGTGATGAAAGTTTTGCTAAAAAATTAAATGTCAATAAAAAAACAATTAAAGTTTTATGAAGAAATTATGAATTTAGTCTTGTGTTTTCATTTTCTGCTATGTATAATATAGTTAACAGATGAATATAAAACACGATAAAGGCAAAGTTAGTGAAAACTAATGACGCAAAACTACAGGGACTAAGATGTTTTTACATTATGTCAGCCAGTTACCGAAGGTTTGGAAGTATACCCAACCTTTAGTTGGGTATTTTTTATTTACAGGAGGTGGGTTTTGTCTGATATTGAAGAATACGACAAATAATACTGTATTAGCAGAAAATTTAATAGAAGCCAATAGCTTTTTCAAAAGGTTTAAAGGCTTAATGTTTACAAAAAATCTTCCACCTCAATCAGCATTATATATAAAACCCTGTAAAGGAATACACACTTATTTTATGAACTATAATATCGATGTTTTATATCTGGATAATAATAATAAAATCTTATCTATCGATGAAAATATGGAACCGAGAAAAGTTGGAAAATTCAGAAAAAAGGCTGTGACGGTCATAGAACTTTCAAGCGGTAGAATAAGAGAAACAAAAACGCAAATTGGACAAGTTGTAGAAATTATCAAGGAGGGAGGGGTATAACTACATAATCTAAAAATTTAAAGTAGTTGTCGAATTATGGGGGAAATAGTTTGATTATCAAAGGAATTTAATTTAAGTAAACGATAAAATATAAAAAACATTTAGGAGGAATTATTATGTTAAATAAAATGAAAAATTTATTTGTAGAAGAAAAAGGTCAAGGAATGACTGAGTACGGTTTAGTTTTAGGAATTGTAGCAGTAGGTGCAATAGTTGCATTAGTAGCTTTAAGAGATCAAATTAGTACATTAGTAAATACAATTAAAACTAAATTAACTGACAATACTCCAACATAAAGTTAATATTAATTGAATAGTCCTTAGAGTATAATTGGAACTTGGATTCCTATACCAATAAAGAACCCTGCCATTATGCAGGGTTCTTTAATTCTTTACAGGAAGGAGTGGAAAAATGATATTTGATATGATTCTAGTGCTCGTGCTAGTGATTTGTCTTATTACAGATATAAAAGAACAGATGATATATAACAAAGTAATATTTCCTGCACTTATTACAGTTATTCCCTTACATTTTATTATAAATGGTTTTAACGGCTTGAAATTTTCCCTTCTGGGGCTTTTAGTTGGGTTTAGTTTATTGTTAATACCATATTTTCTAGGTGGAATTGGAGCTGGAGATGTTAAGTTATTAGCTCTTATAGGAGCGATAAAAGGGACTTTTTTCGTTTTGAATACAGCTTTATATATGGCTGTTATAGGCGGCTTCATAGCTCTTGTTATTATCCTATTTCATAAAGAAACACTAAAGTGTTTTAAAGGTATGTTTATATGGGTGTTTTCATTATTTCAAGGTGTGAGGTATAAACTAGAACTTCCAACATCAGCATTAATTAAAAAATATCCTTATGGAGTAGCAATTGTAGGTGGTGCTGTAATATGTCTGATTTTCAAGGGAGCTTGGATTGTATGAGAAAAGAAAAAGGTCAGGCTGTGGTAGAGATTGCACTTGTCTTACCAATTCTTTTAGTGCTTTTGTGCGGAGTAATTGATTTTGGTAGAATTTTATATGCTTCAATTCATTTGAATATGGTATCTCAAGAAGCAGTAAGAATGGGTGGCTTAGGGAAAAGTGATTCTGCAATAGTTGAATATGTGAATGATACAGTAGACTTAGCTAATAAAGATACAATATCAGTTAATATTACACCTAATGATTCTAATAGAAGTTCAGGTGAGTATGTTACAGTGCAAATAAATTATCAAGTTAAATATATTACCCCTATTATTGGTGTGTTTATTTCAACACCATATAATGTAAGTACTAAATCAACCATTAGGATAGAATAGGAGGATGTGTATGGTTATCAAAAATCATAACCTTCTTAAAGAAGAAAAAGGAAGTGCATTGCCGTTGTTTGCACTTTTTTTAGTAATAATTATTGGAATAGCGGGACTTGTAATAGATGGTGGGATTTTATATAAAACTAAAAGCCACTTAAAAAAAACAGTAAATGCTGCAGTTTTATCAGGTGCACAGGAACTTACGAATGATAGTGATTCAGTTAATCAAATAGTATTAGAAATTTTAAAAGCTCATAATGAAGAGAATAGCTTGAAAGAAATAATTATTGAAACTAATAATGGGTATAGCTTAGAAGTTGTTTTAGAAAAGGTTGTTTCTTTAAACTTTTTAAAGTTATTTAACATAAATAGTTTACCTGTTAAAGTTTCTTCAGCTGTAGAACTTTTCCCAATGAGTAGAGCTAGTGGAGCTGTACCCCTTGGAATTGATAAGAATATACCTCTTGAATATTTAAAAGAATATACTTTAAAGGTTGATTCAGGTGATTCGGAGTATGGAAACTTTGGGATTTTAGCACTTTCAGGTCCAGGTGGAAAGTTATATGAACAGGATTTAAGATATGGATATGACGGTGAATTGAAAGTTGGAGATATTATTGAAACTCAAACAGGAAATGTTGAAGGAAAAACAAAAGAAGCTATTGATTTTAGGATTACTTCTTGTAATCATGCTATTGATGATTATAGTCATAGGGAGTGTTCTAGAATTATTTTAGTATTAGTTTATGAACCTCATTTAATTCAATTAAATCAGTTAAAAGAAGTTAAAATAACTGGATTTGCATATTTTTATTTAAAGACACCTTTTGATAAACATGATTCATCAATTACAGGGTACTTTATTAAGAGAGTTGGAACTGGATTCGGAGATGAAAATATAACAGATAATGGTGCATATACAATAAGATTAACAGAGTAGGTGGAGAGATGAAATCACGAAATATATTGATTTTAGCATTAATGATGGCAGTAATAACAACCGTTCTTTTTAGTAAATATTTAAAAGAACTTGATACAAAGTATAAGAAGAATGAAAATAAGATAAGTATTGTGGTACCCAAAGTTAAAATTAACAGATATCAAAAAATTACTAAAGAATTATTAGAATTCATAGAATTAGAAACAGAATCAGTACATCCAGAATCTATAAGAACAATGGAAGAAATAGAAGGGAAGTATGCTCTAACTGATATGAAGAAGGGGGAAGCTTTATTCTCTGAGAGATTCATAGATCAATATAAAGAAGAGAAATTTGTAACAAGAAAAATAAGAGAAGGTTATAGAGCGGTTTCAATTGAAGTTAATATTGTTGAGTCAGTAACTAATTTAATAGAACCTGAAGACAATGTAGATGTGATTTTTAGTGAAGAAATTGAGCAACATGGATTAGAAAAAACAGTAAATACGGAAATATTACTTGAAGATATAAGAGTATTAGCAGTTGGTAAAAGATTGAAAGAAAAAGAAGATAAAGATATCAAAGAAAAAGATGATAATAATGATGAAGTTGAATACATTTCAGTTACTTTAGAATTAAAACCACAAGATATAGTTAAACTAATAAATGCAGATGAAAGAGGAAATATAAAACTTACTCTTAGAAGTAAAATATTCCCTAAGTAAGTGATTCAAGGAGGTAAGCTTATGGATGTTAATGAAGTTATCCATGAAACAACTGAAAGAAAGAAAGGTGAGATGATTGTTTTTGCCAGTGCAAAAGGTGGTGTTGGAAAAACAATTATTTCTGTAAATATTGCAGTTGCACTTGCTAAGAAGGGGTTTTCCACCTGTATTTTAGATGGTAATTTTCAATTTGGTGATGTAAACCTTGCCCTTGATTTACAACCTAAACTTACAATAAGTGATTTAATTCATGATATTGATTCCTTAAACAGTGATATATTATCCAATTATCTTCAAAAACATGAAAGCGGAGTTAAAGTTTTATCTGCACCTGTAAAGCCAGAATATGCAGATTTAATTACACCACCAGTTATTGAAAGAGTTTGTGATGAGCTTTTAGAAAATAATAGATTTTTAATTGTTGATTTATCATCAGGCCTTTCTGAACATAATATTAGTTTTATGGAAAAAGCAAATAAAATAATGTTAATAACAGATCTTGAGATGGCAGCTTTAAAGAATACAAAGGCAATGTTGAAAACAATAAAAGCATTAGATTTAGAAGAAAAGACCAAAATTATAATAAATAGAGGCGACATGGAGAGTGTTATTAAATTTAAGGACACAAAAAATATACTGAATGTTGAAGATTTATATTTTATATCAGATAATTTTAAAGTTGTATCAAAATCATTTAATATTGGAATCCCTTTTGTTATGAGCAAACCAAAAGAAAAAATTTCAAATGAAATTGGAAACTTAGCAGTTCAATTATATAGAAGCAATACGTTAGTTAAACGACGAAGAAGAAGGCATAAAAAAACTAGTTTATTTAGTGTTTTCAAAAAGAACAAGTAATGAAGGAGTGGAAATATGGGGCTGCTTGATAGAATAAATAAAGTAAAGAATAATGATGATGATAACATATTAAGTGAAAATAAGAGTAAGAAAAAGGTAGTAGTTCAAAAGGCAGATATTAAAAGTAAATCAGCGAAGAAAATATTCTATACTCCTACTGGAAAAGAACAAGAATTAAAAAATAAGCTTCAAAAAAGAATAATGGACGAATTTAAAGATGAGGAAGTTGATGAACTAATCCCTAAAATTGATTCAATAGCTTTTGAGATTATAAAAAAAGATGGAGAACAATTTGCTGATATTGACAGACATAGAGTAGTTCAAGAACTTATTAATGATTTAACAGGATTTGGTCCTATAAATCCACTTTTAAACGACATTGAAGTTAGTGAGGTTATGGTAAATGGTCCAGATAAAGTATATGTAGAGCGGAATGGTAAAATTCAATTAACTGATGTGCAGTTTAGAGATGATGAACATGTAATGCAGGTTATTGAAAAAATTGTATCACCTCTTGGTAGAAGAATTGATGAGAGTAGTCCTATGGTTGATGCACGTCTTCCAGATGGTTCAAGAGTTAATGCAATAATTCCACCTCTTGCATTAAATGGACCAACCATAACAATTAGAAAATTTGCTAAAGATCCATTGACTGTTGAAAATTTAATAAACTTTGGCACATTAACAAGAGATATGGCAGTATTTATTGATGCATGTGTTAAGGCAAAGTTAAATATTTTCATAAGTGGTGGTACAGGATCAGGGAAAACTACAACCTTAAATGTGTTATCTTCATTTATCCCTGATGATGAAAGAATAATAACTATAGAGGATGCTGCTGAGTTGCAACTATCGCAGGATCATGTAGTTTCATTAGAATCAAGGCCACCAAATATTGAAGGTAAAGGTGCAGTTAAGATAAGGGATCTTGTTAGAAACTCTCTTAGAATGAGACCAGAAAGAATTGTAATTGGAGAGGTTCGTGGTGGTGAAGCTCTGGACATGCTTCAGGCAATGAATACAGGTCATGATGGATCTCTAGCAACAGGACATGCAAATAGTCCTAGAGATATGATAACACGTCTTGAAACTATGGTTTTAATGGCAGGGATGGAACTTCCCATTAAAGCAATACGTCAACAAATTGCAGGGGCGATTGATTTGATAGTTCAACAAGCAAGACTAAAAGATGGCTCAAGAAAAATTGTCAATATAACTGAGGTACAAGGACTTGAAGGAGATATAGTAGTTCTTCAGGATATCTTTACTTATAAACAACAGGGTATTGATAAAAATGGCAAAATTATAGGGGCTATGGTTTCAACTGGAATCCGTCCAAAATTTTATGACAGACTTGAATCCTCAGGTATACATATTCCTGATTCAATATTTAAGCTAGAGGAGTGGTAGTTATTAAAGGGATTATTTTATTGTTCTTCTTTTTATTTTGTTTTTTACTGATTGTTTCAGTATTTTATTATTTTATTTTATCTGATAGGAGAATAGAAAGAAGAATAGACTACTATTTGGAAATAGATAAAAGGAATAAAAAAGCTATAAATAAAAAAGAAAAGATTCATGTTAATAAAAGTAGTTTAAAAAGATTAAATGAAATTATTAGGGACAAACTATCCAATATCAAACAAGAAAAAACTGAACAGATGATTAGAAGTGCTGGAGTTCATTTGAACCCTGAAGAATATATAATGATAAAATGGCTTTTAGCAACAATTATGGGTGGAAGCTTATATTTTTTATCAAATAATTTAATATTTTTAATTCTTGGTGGAATCATAGGATATACAGCACCTGAAATTTGGATTAAAAGAAGAATCAAAATTAGAATAACTAAGTTTAATGAAGGTCTGCCAGATATGATAACAACTATAATAGGTTCTTTAAGGTCGGGATATAGTTTCCCTCAGGCTTTAAAAGTTGTTGCTGAGGAATGTGAATCTCCTATTAGAGAAGAAGTTAAAATATTATTAAAAGAAATGAGTTATGGGGTCACTATGGAGGATGCCTTAAATAATTTAAGTGCAAGAATGCCAAGTAATGATCTTGAAATTATGATACAGGCTGTTTTAATTCAACGACAAGTTGGAGGAAATTTAGCAGGGGTCTTAGAGACAATTGTTATAACTATAAGAGAGAGAATTAGGATTCAACGACAGGTTCAAACTTTAACATCCCAAGGTAGGTTATCGGGAAGAGTAATAGGTTCTCTTCCTGTTATACTAGGATTTATGATTTATTTAATTAATCCAGAATATATGCAAAGTTTATTTCAGAATACCCTAGGAATAATTATGATATCAATTGGGGTTACATCTGGAGTTGTCGGATTTATATTAATTCACAAGTTGACTAAAATTGAGGTGTAATGTATGTTAGTTAGTTTCTTCTTATTAACTGTTACTTTATTTTTATTTTATATAGTTTTAAAAATTTTTGAACCTAGATTTAAAACACAAAAAAGAATTGATGAGTTTGTTAATACTGAAAAGGTTATTATTAAAAGAGAAGAAGAAAATGAACCCCTCTCCCAAAGAATAATACTTCGATTAAGAATAAAGACAAAAGGGTATTTTGGTGAAAAGATTTCTTCAAAAAAGGAGCAGGTTTTAGATAAAAAACTTCTTCAAGCGGGAAATCCTTTTGGAATGAGCCCCATTGAATTTCATGCATTAAAAATAACTTTAAACTTATTATTACCTGTATTATTTGGTATGTATGGTAAACTGCTCAAATTCAGTATTAATGGTGTTATTATTCTTGGGGTAATTGGATTTATCTTTTCAATTATTATACCTACTTATTATGTTAATCAAAAAATTAGACAAAGATACAAGGAAGCTTTGAAAGAACTTCCAGATTTTCTTGATATTTTAACTGTATGTCTTGAAGCGGGTTTAGGTTTTGATGGTGCTCTAAATAAGGTGATTTCTAAGAAGGTTGGGGTTTTACCTTCAGAATTTCATATTTGTCTTGAAGAGATGAGATTAGGTAAAACTAGAAAAGAGGCATTATCTGGGGTTAAGGAACGTCTTGAGTTTGATGAAATAAAATCATTAATTAATAACATACTTCAGGCAGAAAAGCTTGGAATAAGTATAGTAAAAATTCTACGTATAAAATCTCAGGAAGAAAGAGAAAAAAGAAAGCAAAGGGCAGAGGAAGAAGCTATGAAAGCTCCAATTAAAATATTATTTCCACTTGTGCTTTTTATCTTTCCTAGTATATTTATAGTTTTACTGGGACCAGCAGTAATTCAATTAATAAATGAATTTATGAAATAATATTAATAAATAGAAGGTTAGTCTTGTAGTTAAAAGAGAATAACCTTCTATTTTTATTTACAAGACGGTAAATATCATAGGTGTATTTTAAACCACACTAACATGGTATAATATTAATAATATGATAAATTAAGGTAATAATTAAGTGGATTTAATTTAGGGGGAAGTATGAAAGGTATAACTATTTATTTAACTACAATATTGTGTACAGTTGTAGGACTAAATTATTTTATAAGGTTAGTGAATGATAATAAAATATTAAGAAGGAATAAATCATCTGACATAATTAAGAAATCTTGTATAAGAGAATTACATAAAAATAAATTAAACACTCCTACAATGGGGGGGATTGTTATGAATATTATCTTTTTCATAATGATTATAGTTTACTATTTGATCAATAAGGAAATATTATGGTTTAATATTTTTATTATATTATTTGGGGTAATGGGTTTTATTGATGATTACATTAAAATTAAAAAAATAAGAGATGGTGTTACTCCAAAAGAGAAATTTATTGGTTTGACTTTAATAAGCTTATTTTATGTAATATTTTTGATTTTCACAAAGGAGTTTCATAGTACAGTGGCAGTTCCTTTTATAAATAAAGGCATTGAAGTGAATATAATAATGTACTGTTTTTTTATATTAGTTTTGTTAATTGGAACAACTAATAGTGTTAACATCACAGATGGATTAGATGGATTAATGTTAGGGATTGGAATGATAGTATTAGCATTTATAGCCTTAATTTCATGGAAGGTAAAAAATACAGGGGTACTTTATAGTTCATTGATGGTGCAAGCAACATGTATAGGAGCACTGTTATTTAATAAGTATCCAGCTAAAATATTTATTGGTGATACGGGGTCTTTATTTCTAGGAGGAGCAATAGGAATTTTTATGATTGAATTAAATGTTCCATTGTGGATTATTATTGTTATTGCAGTATGTTTGTGGGAAACGATTACTGTGATAATTCAATTATCTTCATTAAGATTAACAGGAAAGAGAGTATTTAAAATTGCACCATATCATCATCATCTAGAGAAATGTGGTTGGAATGAAACTAAGATAGTTCATGTTTTTTGGACAATTACATTGGTATTATGTATTGTGGGATACTTAGGAATATAAAGAAAAATTAATGAAATGAGGTGACACAAATGTTGAATATAGGAATATTAGGAGCCACAGGATATGCAGGAGAAGAGTTAATCAGGTTGCTTTCAAATCATAAAGAAGTAAAAATAAGAAAAATAATATCTAAGGCATATCAAGGTGAAAGATATAGTTATTCATATAGAAATTTTGTTGGACTTAATGAGTGTATTTGTGAGGATTTAAACTGGGATACCGTTACTGAGGATATAGATTTATTGTTTTCAGCACTGCCTTATGGAGTGCTAATGGAAAACCTGACAGAGGATATGATGAAGGATATTAAGATAATCGATATTGGCGTAGATTATAGGTTCATGAACCAAGAAGAATATAGAAAATACTATGGAAAAGAACATAAATCAATGGAATTGTGTGATTGTTTTGAGTATGGACTTAGCGAATGGAATGTTGAAAAAATAAAGAATACAAAGTATCTGGCAAACCCTGGTTGTTATGCAACCGCAATTCAACTGTCATTATTACCATTATTGAAAGAGAATATAATTACTTCAGATATTATAGTGGATGGAAAATGTGGTTTGTCTGGAGGAGGGAGAACCCTAACATTAGGAACGCATTTTGTGGAAGGAAATGAGTCTGTTAAGGCATACAAAATTAACAATCATCCTCATAGTCTTGAAGTAAAAAGAGGAGTAGAGTTATTTCTAAATAAAAATATAAACTTAACATTTACTCCGCATATAATTCCTATGCAAAGAGGGCTGCTAATAACAGCATATACACAACTGGCAAGTGATTTAGAATATGACCATATTAAAGATATCTACCTAAAATATTATGGGGATAAAGAATTTATTCAGATATTAGACAAGGGTATTTATGTTGAGACAAAATGGGTTAAAAACTCAAATATGTGTCATATAAATTTTGAAGTAAATAAAGAGAATAATAAATTAATTGTAGTAGCAGCAATAGATAATTTGATTAAAGGAGCAGCCGGACAAGCTATTCAAAATATGAATATAATGAATGGCTTTGACGAATGTACAGGACTTGATTTTGTGCCTATTTGTATATAGTAATGCAATAAAAAACATAGTTAAAAACTTCAGAAAAACATTAATGTAGAATTGATAATGTATAATGGAGAATGATTGACATTTCTCTCCGAGAAATTTTAATCTTATTGTCCCTTGGAAAATGAGGTTTTACTCGTTTCATTTGTAATGAAACATTGTAAATGAAATACAATATTTTATCGCAGGTAAAATGAGTAAAAATCTCTTGTCCTAAAGAATAATAAAATGTAGCTTCTCACGTAAGTGAGAAGCATCCATCATTATACATTATCCATTTTCAATTATACATTTCTTTTAAAGGGTTATAGACTTAACAATATTTCCTTGGAAATCTTTTATTTCAAATTTATCATTTTCTAAAACACCATATGTATTAGGGTTATTCTCTTTAGGTAGAGAAATGGAACCTGGATTTATTATATAAAAATCATTTGTCTTTTCAGCCACTGGGATATGAGTATGACCGTGGATTAAGACATCATTATTTGCAAGCTTTGGCGGGTTATTCTTATTAAATGTATGTCCGTGAGTTAAAAACAATCTTTTATTATTATATAAGATAAAAGAATAATCAGCCATCATTGGATACTCAATAACCATCTGATCTACTTCGCTATCACAATTTCCTTTTACAGCAATAATTTTTTCTTTAAGAGAATTTAGAACTGAGGCAACTTCTTTAGGATTATAATCTTTAGGAAGAGGGTTTCTAGGACCGTGATATAGTGCATCTCCTAAAATTACTATATGATCAGCTTTTTCCATATTGAAAGCTTCTATTGCTTTATTTAAATAATATAAAGAACCATGAATATCAGATATAAAGAATAATTTCATATTAATCTCTCCTTGTATTTTAGATTGTTAGTATAACAAAATAAACATATCATATGGAATAATTTATAACAAGAGTAATTAAGAAATATTATAATATCAGCATATTTTATATAAATATCAAATAGAAATATAATTATGTAGATTAGTTTATTAAGATAAATAAAATTCAACTAGAGATTTGTATTAAGGGGGATAAATGGTTGATAAGAAAAGGGGTATTAAAAGGGTATCTAGGATTGTGGCTTGTGGCATTTTCAATTCTTTCTATTTGTAGCAGTAATAATAGTAATGTACCATATATAGATAGATTATTAGAAATGATGAAAATTCCAGTATGGAGTAGAGGGATACATGGTGGAACTCATTATTCAGCAATTGTAAGAATAATAATATTTTTTATTGGATATGTTATGATTGCTAAATATGGAAATCATGTTCATGAATTTTTTCATAAACACACATTCTTAACAGTAATAATTATCATAGCTACTGTAATACTAGTAAATGACGGAACAATAAGAATAATTAAAGGATGCAGCACAGGGGTTGATAGCATATATTGTTATAAACATAAATCTAATGTTAATTATAGTAAAAAAAATTATGAGAAGCCAATATTATTGAATGGTGAGTTTATGCTAGAGAATTTAAGTAAAGAAGAAGTAAGATTTAACATATGCTTATTACCCTTAAACGAACATATGAAAGATAAAATACTTTTAGGAGAAGTTGTATTAAAGGGGAAAGAAAAGAAGAATATAACATTAACGAGAACATACATATCAGATAGTGAATTATGGAGTGGATCAGGATTTTCTCGTACTTTTAAATTTGCTTTAGAAGATCACAATAATATTAAAATTATTAATTTGGAACATGTACTAGGTAAATGATTAAAGTTTAGTGAATATTGTAATCAAATCTTGACATAAACTATGATTTGATATAACATGATGTTGTAAAGATTAATTAAAATATGAAAATTAAAGTAGCTAGGGGTGCATTTGCTGAGAGGGATAATAATCCTGACCCTTATAACCTGATTTAGTTAGTACTAACGTAGGGAAGCTTGGATATTATTTATATTAATAATGTGAATAATTCAACCTGCCTTATGGCAGGTTTTTATTTTGTCATTAAATACTTTAACAATTAAATAATTAGGGGAGCTGGTGTTACCGGCTGAGAAAGGACTATAAGTACTGACCCAATGAACCTGTTTGGATAATGCCAGCGTAGGAATATTTAGCACACTCAAATGGGTGTGCTTTTAATATTTATAAATGGAAGGAGATGTAAGTGATGGTAATTAATGGAAAAGAAAGGGATTACTCGAATATTTTATTAAAAGATCTTATAACAGAGCTTAATCTTGTAGTAGATCAAGTTGTTGTGGAAGTTGATGAGAAGATTATTTCGAAAGAACTTTATGGAGAGTTAATGTTAGATGGACGTGAAAAGATTGAAATAGTTGGGTTTATTGGAGGGGGTTAAATGGAAATTAGAATTAATGATGTTTTATATTCCTTAAATGAACTTGATATTAAGTCCTCTACAAATATAAAAATGAAAGAACTTATACTAAAAACTAATAATCAAAAATTAATGACATGTGATATTTTGATTAAAAATGGATGTCTTGTTACATGGGAAACAGAAGTGAAAAATGGCGATGAAATTTATATGCTTAAAAAAGGTGAAGTTCCATCAAAAGAAGAAATGGAAATGTTTTTAAAAGCTAGGCATTCGCCTAGTGTTCATGAAAAACTAAAGAATGCTACTGTTGGAATAGCTGGTTTGGGAGGACTTGGATCCAATATAGCTATGCAGCTTGCAAGAGTAGGGGTAGGAAACTTAATTATTTGTGATTTTGATGTTATTGATCCTACTAATTTAAATAGACAAAATTATTTTATCGATCATATAGGTATGAAGAAAACAGATTGTACTAAAGAAATTTTAAATAAAATTAATCCGTACATAAATGTGGTGAACTATGATATTCGTTTGGATATATCAAATTTTGAATCTTGTTTTAAATCTTGTGACATTATTGTTGAAGCCTTCGATAATCCTGTGTGTAAAGCAGAATTGACAAATTGGGTATTGATGAATACAAATAAACACATAGTTGCTGCATCAGGGATGGCTGGATATTATAGTTCAAATACAATAAAAACTAAAAAAATAAGTGACAGATTTTATTTAACTGGAGATTTAGTAAGTGAAGCTAAAGAATTTGATGGATTAATGGCACCAAGGGTAGGAATTGTAGCGTCGCATCAGTCAAACTGCGTATTAAGAATATTAATGAATGAACTGGAGGTTTAATAATGAGTATAAACAAGAGTGGAAAATTAATAATAGGTGGAAGAGAATTGAATAGTAGATTATTTATTGGAAGTGGTAAGTTCCCATCAAAGTCTATTATTCCTAGCGTTATAGAAAGTAGCGGGTCAGAGGTAATAACTATGGCGCTAAGACGAGTTGATTTAGATTCTAAAGAACATAATATTTTAAATTATATACCTAAAGAAATACAATTATTACCTAACACATCAGGTGCAAGAACAGCAGAGGAGGCAATAAGAATTGCTAGGTTAGCTCGTGCAATGGGGTGTGGAGACTGGGTTAAAATTGAAGTGGTTAGAGATAATAAGTATCTTTTACCTGATAATATGGAGACTATAAAAGCAACAGAAACATTAGCAAAAGAAGGTTTTGTGGTATTGCCATATATGAGTCCAGATTTAATGGATGCAAAAAGATTAGTTGATGCTGGAGCAGCTACTGTTATGCCATTAGGATCACCAATTGGGTCAAATAGAGGTATTAGAACAGAAGAGATGATAAAGATTATTATTGATGAAATTAATATACCTATTATTGTTGACGCTGGAATAGGAAAACCTTCAGAGGCTGCATATGCAATGGAAATGGGAGCGGATGCAGTGTTAGTGAACACAGCAATAGCAACATCAGAGAATCCTGTAAAAATGGGAAAAGCTTTTGCTATGGCAGTAGAAGCTGGAAGACTAGCATATGAAGCAAAATTAGGAAGAGTGTTAAGCCGTGCAGAAGCATCATCACCTTTAACAGGTTTTTTAGGAGAGAACAATGAGTTTTAGTAAAGTATTAGACAGATTAGATGATAAAAAAATATTACAAGAAATAGAACAAGTAAGCAGTAATGATATAATAAATATTTTAAATAAAGATCAGATAAATGAAAAAGAGTTTCTGCAGTTGCTGTCTCCAGAAGGAGCAAAATATATCGAAGAAATTGCTCAAAATTCTAGAAGAAATTCATTGAAACATTTTGGTAAAGCAATCACTTTGTATACTCCATTATATATTTCAAATTATTGCGTCAATCGTTGTTTATACTGTAGTTTTAATTGTAACAATTCCATAATGAGAAATAAATTGACCCTAGATGAGATAAGAGAAGAGGCAGAAGAAGTATGTAAGACGGGAATAAAGCATGTTTTGCTCTTGACTGGTGAATCAAAAATTCATTCTCCTGTAGAATATATTAAAGATTCAGTTCAAATTTTAAGAGATTACTTTCAGTCTGTGGTTTTAGAAGTGTATCCAATGGATACTGACGAATACGTTCAACTTGTTGGTGCTGGGATTGATGGTGTTACAATTTATCAAGAAACATATGATAGGGAAATATATGAAAGTGTTCATATTAAAGGACCTAAACGTGATTACTTATATAGGTTAGATACACCAGAAAGAGCATGTTCAGCAGGCGTTAGAACAATAAACATAGGGGCACTAATAGGATTAAATGATTGGCGAATTGAAATTTTTAAAGTTGGATTACACGCAAAGTATATTTCAGAGAAGTTTCCGGAAGTTGAGATAGGGATATCACTTCCAAGAATAAAAGGTATATCTTCAACAGAGAAGTTAAGTTATAAATATTACGAAACTAATGATAGAGATTTTGTACAAATTCTAGCTGCACTGAAGTTATTTTTACCACATTGTTCTATTAATATATCAACAAGGGAATCAAAGAGTATGAGGGAGAATCTCATTCCTATTGGAGTAAATAAAATGTCAGCGGGAGTATCTACAGAAGTTGGTGGGCATAAAGTAAATAAGAGTAGTGATAAGCAATTTGAAATATCAGATGAGTCATCAGTTGAAGATGTTATCAAGATGATAGAAAGAGTTGGATACCAACCAGTACTTAAAGATTGGATGTTGCTTTAATGAAGAAAAAAATATTTGTTTCTATTACAGATCATAGAGAAGATATAAATTCAACGATAAAGTGGCAAATTGAAGGTATTAAAAATGGAGTAAATATGGTTATAATACGAGGATATGATAGATTATCAGATATAAAATATATTTGCGCCCAATTGAACCTTCTTAAAAAACAGTATAATTTTAAACTGATTATAAATGCATATCCAACTAAAGAACTTCAGAAACTTAAAGTTGATGGTTTTCATTTTAATGTTATAAATATGAGTAAGGTTATAGATGACAAGGTGGATTTAAGTGATTTGGGGGAAATAGGGGTTTCAGTCCATAGTGTGGAAGAAATTAAATTGTCAGAAAAGATTTCTCCTGATTATGCCTTGATTTCTCCAGTATTTCAACCATCCTGTAAAGATGCTGTGAAAACTTTAGGGGTTACCGGGTTAGCAAAGATGATAGATGAATTTTATGAAATATATAATATCAATAAAAAGAATGTTCCAAAGGTGATAGCTCTTGGTGGGATTAATAAGAGTAACTACCTTAAGTTACTTAATAATTATATAGTGGATGGATTTGCAGTAATGTCGGCAGTTAAGGAGATAGAATTTAACTCAAGAAAAGGTCTTTTAAATGACATGTAGAATATAAATAATAAGAGTATAATTACTAATAATGAGAATATTTAACATGAATATTCTATAAGATTAACCTTAAAGATTATAATTTATTATTTTATTGAATGGAGGAGTTAAAATGACTAAAAATTTAGAAATTTACAGATGTAATAGGTGTGGAAACATTGTTGAGGTAATTAAGGGAAATGGTGCTCCCATGGTATGCTGTGGTGAGAACATGGAACTTTTAGAAGCTAAAACTGCAGATACATCTGTTGAAAAACATGTACCATATATTGAAGAAATTGAAGATGGATATAAAGTAAGAATTGGAGAAAATCAAAATCATCCTATGATGGAGAAACATTATATTCAATGGGTTGAATTAATAGTTGGCAGCAGAGTTTACAGAAAAGAATTTACTTATAACGGTACTCCAGAAGTAACATTCAAGGTGGAAAAAGCTGATAAAGTAGTAGCAAGAGAATATTGTAATCTACACGGGCTTTGGGAAGAAACTTTATAATTTAAAAAATACTACTCTCTGTAATAAAAAACGGAGTAGTGTTATTTTATATAATAACCAATTATGTTATAATATAGAAGTCAAGAGTGGAAATACTGAAAGTTAAAGGGGATTAAAGATGGAAACAGAAAGACTTATTATAAGACGATTTAAGCCAGATGATTGGAAAGATTTATACGAATACTTATCACTACCAGAAGTGGTAGAGTACGAACCATACTATACTTATAGTGAAGAAGAGTGTAAGGAAGCTTCAAAAGGTAGAGCAGAAGCAGGAGAAAAGAGTTGTTTTTGGGCGGTATGTTTAAAAGGTGATAATAAGATGATTGGACATATATTTTTCGCTTTCAATGAACCAGAGGAATTTAATACATGGGAAATAGGATATGTATTTAATCCTAAGTTCTATGGTAAGGGGTATGCAACTGAAGCTTCTAAACGTATACTTAAATACGGATTTGAAGATAAAGGAGCACACAGAATTATGGCACATGCTAATGTTAAGAATATTGCTTCATGGAAGGTATTAGAGAGATTATCATTGAGAAGAGAAGGGTGTATGCTTCAAAATGTTTGGTTCAAGAAGACTCCACAAGGAGAGCCTATATGGAACGATTCCTATGAATATGCTATCTTAGAGCATGAATGGAAAAATAAATAATTATAATAGAAAGTAAATCCTCGTTGAGAAAATCCTCTACGAGGATTTTTAGTAAAAAGTATATGTGATTTGTAACTAGCATAACTTTAAATGTGATATAATTGTGATTATATAGATATAATGTAAATTATAGTTAATTTAAGGAGGGGAAATAAATGAAAAAGTTATTTAAAAAGGGCGTTTTAGTAAGCATAATACTGTTATTATTTTTAACATCAATTAATGCTTATGCAGATAACACTAAAGAAAATAATGAAATTGATTTTAAAAAGATAAAAAGAGAAATTGAACTAATGAAGAAGAATCTTAATCAAAATATGTCTAATAACTGTAATAATTATTGGGACAATGATTGTGATAGTGAGACTGTTAATACATTAGGAAATAGGTTTACAAGGGATAATAAAGCAATAATAAGTGGTATGTTTAATGATATTGATAATGATGAAGTGTGTGATTATGGATTTTTAATTGGAAATGATAAAGACAAAATTACTAAAAAAATCTCATTAAAAAAACAAGATAGAGAAAATGGTTTTATGGAGTATAAAATAGATGATTTTGAACTAGGTAAAACTTATTATTATCAGGCGTTTATTGAATATGAAAATAAAATTGTTAAAGGTAAAGTATCCTGGTTTCATAAAGGGACAAAAGGAGAAGTTAATATTCAGGAATTTATTAAAAAGTTTAATCAAAATAAATTAAACCTTCATAATAGTAATTGTAATAAGCAATGGAATAATAATTTCAGTAAAAATTGGAATTCGAAGTTTAATACTTTCCAAGAAAAAAGTGTTAGTACATTTGGATTTAGATATACACATAGTGATACCGTAATAATAAGTGGCATGTTTAATGATATTGAAAATGATGCTGTATGTGATTATGGATTCCTTATTGGAAATGATAAAAATAATCTTACTAAAAAAATCTCACTGAAAAAAGAAAGCAAGCATAATGGTTATATGGACTATGAATTAGAGGAGTTTGAAAATGGAAAGATATATTATTATCAGGCATTTATTGAATATGAAGATGAAATAATTAAAGGCAGCTTATTTATGTTCAGCATTGGTAAACAAGAAATAATTAAGGTTATCACTGTTAATGCTTTAAAGGGATATGAAGAGAATACTGTTTTATTTATTGGTAAATGTGAAAATAAGAAATCAATAATCAATTCTAAGTATGGTTTTTATTGGGGGTATAGTAAAGAAAAATTAGTTAAAAAATCATATTATGATAATACTAACGAAGAGTATTTTATACAATCTGTAAAGAATATTGATAAAGGGGTAATATATTATCAAGCATTTGTTGAATATAATGGAAAGATCGTTAAAGGTGAAATAAAGAGTTTTTGAATTAAGTAAAACTAGATTCGTATAAACTTGAATTAATATTCTATTTAATTTATACTATAGTAGAAGTAATGCTCATAAATAATTATGAGCATTATTTATTTTAGCATTACATAATATAGAAAGTTATGGTGAAGAGTGTGGAACATTATTTTAGTAGTACTTCAAGTACAGAACATAAAAAGCAGACATTAGATTATTATATTAATGGCGAAAAAATAAAATTAACTAGTAGTAATGCGGTTTTTTCAAAGACAAAAGTTGATTTTGGATCAGATTTACTTATTAAAACATTCTTAGATAATAATAAGGATATAAAAGGTAAGCTTCTAGATGTAGGGTGTGGATATGGTACATTTGGAGTGACTTTTGCAAAGTTTTATCCAGAGATAAATGTTACAATGGTAGATGTTAATGAAAGAGCTATGGAATTAGCTGCTGAGAATGCTGAAGCTAATGGTGTAGGAGATAGAGTAGAAGTATTTAAATCTGATAAATTAGAGAGTGTTACAGATAAATATGATTATATAATAACAAACCCTCCAATTAGAGCTGGAAAAGATGTTGTGCATGCTATTTATGAAGGGGCAGCTGAGCATTTAAATGAGGGTGGTAAAATATATGTAGTTATACAAAAAAAACAAGGTGCTCCAAGTTCTAGAGAAAAGCTTGAAGCCTTATTTGGAAATTGTGTAGTAGAGAATAAAAAATCAGGCTATTTTATATTAGTTTCAGAAAAAAAATCATTATAAAAAGTAGGTTTTTTGTAAAATATACTTGAAAAATCATAAAAAAATTTATAAAATAATATAGGACGTAATTTTAATAATAAATTATTGATTATACGGTTTGCTACCGGTACATAGCATACAGTATTCAATGCTGTAGCATAGGGTGATAACACGAATATTTTCGTCCCTATACATAATTCAAATTATCGGATGTGTATAGGGATTTTTTAATTCCAAATTTTTTGTGTTAATATGCATAGTGTGCGAACGTTGGCAAGGTTAAAAAAGATAGTGGGAGGAACAAAAATATGGATATGAAAAAACTATTAGCGATAGGTATTAGTAGTGGAATTATAGGTTTTGCTTGGACAGTTGGAAGTTTTATGTTGGGATTAAGTACTGTTGCTGGTTTCATAGCTTGGTCAAGTTTCTTTGCAGCAGGTGGTAATGGAATGAAAGGTGTAAAGAAAGCTTTAATTGCAAATTGGAGTGGGACATGTTGGGGAATAGTGACTTCATTTGCTGCAGGTCCATTGATTCCTTTCATAGGTGAGACAGGGGCTATATCAGCTACTAATGGACTTGGTGCATGTGGAATAATATTATTATCTAAAGTTTCTTTAGTTTCATTTATTCCTGCAGCATTCTTAGGGTGGTCAGCATTTATTGCTTCTGGGATGGACTTCCCAATAACAATTATTTCTTTAGCATGTGGTTCATTTGCTGGATTTGCTTCAGAAATATTGACAGATGTAATATTAAAAATAATGAGATATGAGCCAAAAGAAGAAATGGTTATCGATAAAGCAGTATAATATAAATTTTTAAAATCATAAAGAAGCTGTAATGCATCTTTATGATTTTTTAATAAGTAAATTGACAATAAAAAAGCACTGGTATACAATGAAATTTATATTAACGAAGGAGGAAACTATGAATAATTTTTTGGAAATTTTTTCGATACTAATTCTAATTGCTGCATTAATTATTACAATTAAAAATATAAAAGGAAGAAAAGACTTTGGAGATAGTGTTTTTACTGGTAAGGTTAAGACAAAGAGTAAGAATAAATATATATTTGGTGTTTTTGCAGTTATTATGATTATAAGATTTATAATGACAATAAACAGTTTTGGATTAAATACTTATACAGTTATGAATTTAACAATCATATTCTATTTATGTTCGTTTGTTTATTTTGAACATAATGCTTTTAGAATAAATGATAAAGGGATTTTAGTTAACCAAATAATTACTGAGTGGAAAGATGTAGAATCATTTAACTGGAATGGAAATAAGTTAATCATTAGAATTGACAAATCAGGAATAAAGATGAATGCCGTTGTTATTGTTGAGTATGATTCAGTTGGAGAACTTATTAAAATAATAAAACAATATAAGAAATAAGAAAGTAAGATGTAGTCTCAACTGCATCTTACTTTTTTATTTAGTTATTGCACTTTTACATAGAAAGTTCTTTCTCGTGGACCATCAAATTCACAGAAATAAATTCCTTGCCAAGTACCTAAAAGTAAATCACCATTATGGATAATAATATTCTCACTTGCTCCAACAGTAGTAGATTTTAGATGGGAGTCTGAATTTCCTTCAAAATGCATGAATTCTCTACTGTTTGGAAAGACTTTTTCCAGATGTGTAATCATATCAATTTGAACATCTCTATCACAATTTTCATTGATAGTAATTGCCCCTGTTGTGTGTGGGCAAAATACGATAGCAATTCCATTCTTTGTATTACTTTCTTTTATGCAATCACGTACTAGTTTCGTTATATCTATCATTTGATTTCTTTCCATAGATGAAACGTGTTTCTTAAAAAGCATTTAAATACCTCCGAATTTTAATATTATGAGAATATGGTTTCACTGACTTAATATAATTGTATACAATTATTATATTATATAAATTTATTAATTTAAAACTTATTTGATGATTTAAATTACCACTGCTTACTAGGAGTTAAGTAAAGAGACTGCCGTGAAATCATTATAAGTGGCAGTATTTAATTGTTTATGGGAATAAATTCTAAATTATGATAGAATAGTATTATTATGAGTTTAAAGGGGCATCTGTGGAATTGTTAGGAAATAATAAAAGAAAACTAAATGGGGTTAAGTTCTAGAGCGTTTAACATTGGGGGGAGTAATATGAGAGAAAGAAAAGAAGCTTTAGTATATAGTTTTATTAATCTTAAGAATAGGGGTGCTGAAAAAGTACAGGGAATAATAGAAAGAAAACAAAAGTTTGAGTTTAATGTGTTTCAAGGGGAAATATCTCTTTTAAGAACTAAAGAAGATATTACATTGGATTTAAGAGCGATTAAAGATTCTAAACAGGGAACTTTAAAAATAAATAGTTTGGATAAGAAATGTATAAATGACACATGTACAGAAATAATTGCTCTTTGTGAAAGTGGAGTGAAAGATGAGTCCATTGACATTGCGCCTTATCAGAATAAACAGGCAGTTATATATGGAGATGAAAAACCTAATCTTGACAAGATGTACGGACTATTTGAAGAGTTTTTAAGTTTAGTTACTAAAAAATATCCATACCTAGTTCTAGGTGAGTGTATATTACAATTTGATAGAGTTGAAGAACTTGTAATGAACACTAATGGAGTAGAATTGTCCTCTATTAAAGGATTATATGAAATAAATATCTGTTTTAATTCAAAAAATAATGGAAAAACTTCGTCACATAAGTATATAGGTATGAGTATGAAAGATTTAGAAAATGGGATGTTTAATTTCTCAAAGTTTGAGAGATTACTTAAACAATCAGAAAAAGAAACTATATAAACGTAAATATAAAGCACAGAAATTTTTTTTCTGTGCTTTATTATGTAATGAAGAATAAGTTTTTAGGTTTATTGGAAACAATATTGATTTTTACCATTTTCTTTAGCAGTGAACATAGCTTTTTTTGCACTATCTAGAACTTTAGAGCTATCTGTATTTATGGAAAATTCAGAAATACCAATTGTTAAAGTGCAAGGAATTTCAGCATCTTCTCCATTGATTGGAGTGTTCATAGAATCAATTATTTCTGAAGAAATCTTTTTTACTAGATTTTCATCTATATTCTTTAAAACTACACCGAACTCATCTCCTGCTATACGATATACTTCTGTATCGATATTATTAACTTTTAAAACTTCGCTAATGCGTTTATGGACTTCTAATAAAACAATATCACCGTTTTTATGCCCAAAGGTGTTATTTATTTTGAGAAAAGAATCGATATCTATGTCTAAAACATATCCATTTGTAGAATTTTTTATAGTTTCTAAAACAGTATCATTACTTGTGAAATTACTAATCATTTTAATCTCTCCTTGAATTTTCGTATTTTTAAAATTAATCCTAGGATATATATTTACACTTATATTATTTTTTCTATATGAAATAGGGGAAACGCCAAATAATTTTTTAAATGCTCTCGAGTATGCCTCATAACTATTATATTGATATAATAATGCTATATCTAAAACTGTTAAATCTTCTTTTAATAAAATTTTAGCTGATTCATTCAATCTTCTTTTTCGGACATATTCTTTAAGCGTAACTCCTGTTATGTTTGAAAAAAGATTATAGAAGCTGGATTTAGACATAAAAGCTGAAGAAGAAATATCCTCAATAGTAATATGGTTCTTAAGATTATGCTCAATAAAGCTTATAGCTAGCTGTATCCTATCAATAATTTCAAAGTTATTCATTTTATTTCCCCCTAAGATATCTTAAAAATAGTATAACATGATAAATATATTTAAATATGACTTTTTTTCCAAAAGTACAAAATAAAACATCAAAATGCAAGAAGGTGTGCATTTAAATTCTTTTGCAAGGTTTGTCAAGAAAGGTTGCATGTGAAAAAAAATATAAAATCAACCTATAATTAAGTTACGTAGGGGTTTTGAGTATGTGTGAAGTTTAAAAAGCAATCAAATAATAGACAGAATATTAAAAAAATTGACATACTGAGTCGAATAATGTACAATTATGTCTATGTTACTAATGAGGAGGAGGGCGAATAATGAATATATTGGAAAAGATAGTTTCGAGTAGCAATACTTTTTTATGGTCTTATGTATTAATCATATTATTAATTTTTGCTGGGGTATATTTTTCATTTAAATTAAAGTTTGTACAATTTAGAATGTTAGGTGACATGTTTAAATTATTAACTGAGGGTGCTTCGGGTGCTGCGAAAGGGGAAAAGAAAAAAGGAGTTACATCCTTTCAGGCATTTTGTATCAGTACAGCATCTAGAGTAGGTACAGGAAATTTAGCTGGAGTAGCTTTGGCTATAGCCGTAGGGGGACCAGGGGCAGTATTCTGGATGTGGCTTATTGCATTGATTGGTGCAGGATCTAGTTTTGTAGAGAGTACTTTAGCTCAAATTTACAAGGTAAAAGATAATGAAGGGTTCAGAGGTGGACCAGCATATTATATGGAAAAAGCACTGAATAAAAGATGGATGGGGATTATTTTCTCTATTCTTATTACACTTTGCTTTGGATTAGTGTTTAATGCGGTTCAATCTAATACAATTTCTTATGCATTCCAAGGAGCTTATAATGTAAATAGATTCTTTATTGGAATAATTATTGCAGTAGTAACAGCAGCAGTAATTTTTGGTGGAGTAAAGAGAATTGCTAAAGTAGCAGAGGTATTAGTTCCGGTTATGGCTGTTATATACCTACTTGTTGCGGTTTTTGTAATAATTAAGAATATCACAGTAATTCCTGAGGTGTTTTCTTTGATTATCAGTAGTGCTTTTGGATTGAAACAAGCTATTGGTGGAGGAATTGGAATTGCTTTAATGCAAGGTATAAAAAGAGGGTTGTTCTCAAACGAAGCTGGTATGGGTAGTGCGCCTAATGCAGCTGCAACAGCACATGTGAGTCATCCTGTAAAACAAGGGCTTATTCAAACATTAGGTGTTTTTACTGATACTATCTTAATCTGTAGTGCAACAGCATTTATCATTTTGATTTCAGGGGTATATACTACAGAGGGATTGAGTGGAATACAGTTAACACAAGCAGCGTTAAGTTCAGAAGTTGGACCTTGGGCAAATTCATTTATTGCTATTTGTATATTATTATTTGCATTCAGTTCAATTATTGGGAACTATTATTATGGAGAAACAAATATAGAGTTTATTACTACAAAGAAGTCGTATGTTACAGCATATAGAGTTTTTGTTATTGGTATGGTATTAATGGGATCTGTAGCAAAAATTCAATTAGTATGGGATCTTGCAGATTTATTTATGGGGCTAATGGCATTGATAAATCTTATAGCTATACTGAAGTTAGGAGATATTGCTGTAAAAGCTTTAAAAGATTATTTAAAGCAAAAAAAACAAGGTGTAGAGCCTGTATTTTATAAGGATTCTATAGAAGGTTTAAAAAATGTAGAGTGTTGGCCAACAAAAGAATAAACAATAAAAATCGCAAGTAGAAGCTTGCGATTTTTTTCGTTTGTTGATGTTGAGATGCTGTAATGATATAATAAAGTAAAATATTGGAAAATGGAGATGGGGAATTGTTTAATAAGGAAAGTAAGGTTGGGGAAGTGCTTACAAATGCTGTGGGAAGGGATATCTTTTATCAGTTGCTAAGGGAAGCAGGGCTTCTTAAAAAGGAAGGGGTAATATTGAATCCTATTGTTAGGAGAATGAGGCTTAAACACCTTAGTAAGTTATTTAAGAAGTATATTGATGAAGAAATTATAGATGTACTATGTGAAAAAATGAATTTATATGAAAATGAAGAATTGCCAAAGGATAATAAAGTTATAAATAAAACCTGGTGGAGGGAAGGGGTTTTCTATCAGATTTATCCAAGGAGTTTTAAAGATTCAAACAATGACGGAATTGGAGATATTAACGGAGTTATAAGTAAACTAGGCTATTTAAAAGATTTAGGAGTAGATATTATCTGGTTAAGTCCCATTTATGATTCTCCTAATGATGATTATGGATATGATATTAGGAATTACTTTAAGGTGATGAAGGAATTTGGAACTATGGAGGAACTTGAAAAACTAATATATGAATGCCACAAAAGAGGTATGAGAATTATAATGGATCTTGTAATTAATCATACGAGTGATGAACATGAATGGTTTAAAGAATCCTGCAAAAGTAAAGACAATCCCTATAGAGATTATTATATATGGAGAAAAGGAAAAGGGAATAAAGAGGAGCCTAATAATTGGGAATCTTTATTTGGAGGAAGTGCGTGGAAATATCATCATCAAACCAAGGAATATTATCTTCATCTTTTTACAGAGAAACAGGTTGATTTGAATTGGGAAAATAATGAGTTGAGGGAAAAAATATATTATATGGTTAATTGGTGGCTGAACAAAGGTATAGATGGATTTAGGTTAGATGTAATAAACTTTATTTCTAAGAAAGACGGACTACCAAATGGTAATAGGATAATTGGAGAAGTTACTGGGTTTATGGGAATTGAAAATTATGTCTTTGGTCCTAAGGTTCATAAATTCATTAACGAATTAAATAGAAAAACTTATGGGTTAAAAGATACTTTTACTGTAGGTGAATGTAATGGAATTGGACTTGAGGTGGCAAAGTATTTTATACATGAAAAGAGGAGTGAATTGAGTACTGTTTTTAATTTTGATCATATGAATATGCCTGGAAAAAATAGATGGGATGATTATGAATATGATCTTAATTATCTTAAGGAAGCTATGATAAAATTGCAAAAGAACACAACTAACAGCTGTTGGTTTACGCTATTTACAGATAATCATGATTCTCCTAGATTTATTAATAAAGTAACAGGTGAAACAGTTTATCATAATTCTCTTTCAAAGTTACTATGTGTATTAATTTTCACTTTAAAAGGGGTTCCATTCATATATCAAGGGCAAGAAATTGGAATGAGAAATCCAACATTTAAATCTATTGATGAGTTGCGAGATAAAGAGAGTTTATATAAATATAAGGAATTATGTAGTGAAAAGAAAGCTCATGATGAAATAATGAAATCTATTTATACAGGAACCAGGGATAATTCAAGAATTCCCATGATTTGGTCAGATGAGAAGAATGGAGGTTTTTCAAATAAGGAACCATGGATAAGGATTGGTGAGTATTACAGAGAATGTAATGTAAAGGAACAGGAAGCAGATAATACATCTGTACAATCTTTTTTTAAGAAGATGATTGCATTGCGAAAATCAGGGGAGACTTTAATATATGGAGATTTTAAGGTTGTAAATGAACATAAAAAAGATCAGTTTATTTATAAACGCTTAGATGGAAATAGAGAGTTTTTAATAATATTGAATTTAAAGAACAGGAAGAATGTTATTAGGCATGATACTTGCGAATACGAGTTGGTGTTATGTAATTATAATAAAAAAGAATATTCAAGTAATTATAGTGCTTATGAGAGTAGGATTTATAAAAAGAAGTTTAAGTAAATTTGCAATATTTGACATTAACGTATTAAATTGTTATAATTATAACTATCAAATTAAAGGAGGTATTTATGGGAGGACAAGAGCAGTACAATACAATTTCATTAAAAACAGGTGGACACGTAAAAAACTGGAATTCATGCAAAGTTGGTAATTCTGGGGAAGATGTTTATGAAAAACAACTTATCGATTTGTTGTCCAAAAGCAATAAAGTTTTAGATATGGGGTGTAGTTGTGGTGAATTTACCTTAGAAATGTCACAATATTGCGACAATTTAATTGGAGTAGATTTATCACAGGAAATGATAGATATTGCTAATAAATTAAAAAATGAAAGAGACATTTGCAATGTAGACTTTATTTGTACAGACTCTAAAGATGATGTTTTATCTTCATATGAATTTGATTTGATATACTGTAGAAGAGGTCCTACTTCAATAATTTTAAATAACAAGTGTTTGAAGTCGGGTGGAACAATATTTGGCATACACAGAGAAGGATATGATATTGTTAAGAAAAGATTAATAGAAGCTGGATTTAAAGATATTAAAATTAAAGAGTATCTAGCATATGAATATTTTAATACACAGGATGATTTTGCTAAATTCCTTAACAGACTTTCTGGGAACATAGATTATACAGATCCAGAGAATTATGAGAAGTTTAAAAGAAAGCTTATAGAGCACACAGATGGTGCTGGTATTTTTTATAGAGAATGGAGATATATTTGGAAGGCAGTGAAACCTTAAACTATAAAAACATAATGTAGAATGGATAATTGAGAATGGAGAATGATGGATGTTTCTGCTTACTCAGAAACTACATCTTGCTGTTATTTGAAAGAAAATTTTACTCATTTTACTTTAATAAAATATTGTATTTATGTACAATGTTTCATCATAGATTAAACAAGTGAAACCATCTGTTTAAGCAACAATAAGATTATAATTTCACGTAGTGAAATATCAATCATTCTCCATTCTACATTCTCAATTCTCCATTAAAAAAGCACTTCAGCTGAAGTGCTTTTTTTACGCGTTTTTCAAATCTGTAACTAATTCATCCATAAGTTCTTTAACTGATACAATTTTATCAATTCGATAAGTTTCACTTCCGCAGAAAATCAATCCCTTATCAACATCACCTTTAGCTGAATTAATTAGTGCATCTGTGATGCAGAATGGTGTTGTTTTTGGGTCGCACTTTTGTACGCAATTAAAACATTTTGGAAAGTCAGGTCTTGCTTCTGCTACAGCTTTTAGAAACTTATTGTTTATTGCTCTTCCAGGTAGACCAACTGGACTTTGCATTATTGTAATACTCTCTTTAGTACTGTTTACATATGCCTTTTTAAAATCTTCAGATGCATCACATTCGTGTGTAGCAACAAATCTGCTTCCTATTTGAACTCCACTTGCCCCTAATTTTAAGAAAGAAGCAATATCTTTACCAGTAAAAACACCACCAGCTACTATTAGTGGAATTGATGAATTGTGTTTTTCTTTATATTCATCTAAAGTTTTAAGAATTTTCGAGATTTCTTCTTCTGTATTATAATTTTCTAATGAATCAAGAGTATCTCTTTTAAATCCTAAATGACCTCCTGCTTTAGGTCCTTCATATATAAAAGCATCAGGTAATCTATTGTGCTTTTTTAACCAATACCTTAATATTACGTCTGCTGCTTTTTTGGAAGAAATAATAGGTACTAAATTAACTTTAGAATTTTTACATAGAGATGGTAGTTCTAATGGTAAACCAGCTCCAGAGATAATCATATGAGCACCTGCTTCAAGAGATGCTTTAACTAATTTAGCGTAGTTAGTTGCTGCGCACATAATATTTACCCCTATAACACCTTTAGGAGCTATTTCTTTTGCTTTTTCAATATGTTTTTTTAATGCTCTAATATTAGCTTTTAGAGCGTTTTCTCTGAAATCATTTTCTAAATAACCAGGTTGAGCAGCGGAAATCACACCTATTCCACCAAGTTTTGCTACTGCTCCGGCAAGATTGGATAAAGATATTCCTACACCCATTCCTCCTTGTATAATTGGAATTGGCACTTCTATATTGCCTATTTTTAATGGTTTAAAATTCATATAAATACCTCATTTCATATTTATATTTGGTAATCAATATATTTGATTATCAAAGTATTTTTAATAATACATTTATTTTTAGAATAATACATTTATTTTTAGAATAATACATATTATTAAAAATGTAAAGGACAAATAATGGAAATACGTTCATGTTAAATAATTTGTTTATTTTTATGGATATATGATGTAGTATTAAATAATAAACTTTTAAATAGACTATAGGAGAAAAAAATGATTGAAAATAAAGAGGTTTTTATACCTAAATATATGAAGAGTTTTAAGTGCATTGGACCTATTTGTGAGGATACTTGTTGCGCGGGATGGTCAATTCCCATTGATAGAGAAACTTATTTAAAGTACAATCAATTAATAGAAAAAGAAAACAATATATTTAAAGGAAAACTTGAGTTGGTTAATGTTGAAAATAATATGAATTATGCAAGGACATTGACTAAAGAAAAAGATAAATGTGCATTTTTGAATGAAGACAAATTATGTGATATACAGTGTAAATATGGTGAAGAATTTCTTTCTTCCACATGTTATCATTATCCAAGAGTATATAATATTGTGGATGGAATTTATGAAAAAAGTGCAACATTATCTTGTCCTGAAGCAGCTAGGCTTATTTTATTACAAAAAGAGGAATTTGAATTCGTAGAAGATGAAGAGGAAATTAGTGATAATTTCAATGTAAAAAGGATTTATGATTCTTTAGAGTATGAAACTGATTCAATTGAAAATGCATTTTTTTGGGAAATAAGAAGTGCAATTATAAATATTTTTAACTCTGATAAAGGGAAGCTTTCTGAAAAAATTTCTCTTTCAAGATTTTATATAAATAAATTAAAAAGTAAATGGGATAATAATAATCATTATGATGAAATTGAAAGTTTTTTAGAGGGAATGAATGATTTAGATTTTAAAAATCAAATTAGTTTAATATCTAATAATACTCATAAACATATTGAGTATGAAAAAATAATAAGCTTTTTAAGGGAATTATCTGATTGTTCTGCTGCTAACTTAAGATTAAAGGAAAAGGTTAATGAAATTCTAAAAGTAAAAAATGATATTCAAAACTATGAAAATAAATTAAAGGATTCAGAATATGATTATATTTATAAAAATCTTATAATAAATTCAATTTTCATGAGTCTTTATCCACTAAACTCATATGATGATATATTAATAGGACTAAATAAAATATTAGAAAAATATTATTTATTTAAAGCTGTTGCTTCATTATATAGAGAAAGTAAATTTGAAAACGAAATTATTGAATTTATCCAAGTTTTTTATAAAAGTTATGAACATAATGTAGAATTTAATAAATTTTATGAAGAAAAAATATCAAAGTTAATGTAATAGTATGTTATAGTGATGTTATTTTAGTAATACAACAGTATTAACAGATTTAGGAGAAGGAGTGGATTGCTTCTTCTCCTATTTGTTATTTTATTATTTGCCATGGGGTTTCCCAGTGATTTTGGACATCTTGACAAGGCGTATCTCCGCAAGTCCACCATTTTGCTTTGTAAATTTGATTTTTATATGTTACATGGTCACCATATATATATGCACAGTCATTTTTCCATTCACGCAAAATTTCATTGGAGCGATAAATATAATTGTTTTTTGCATGTGTTGAGAAGTGTTTAGTAAAATTATTATGATTAAAATTTCGTATAACATAATTAAGAGAGTGAAGTTGGCACGCGTTTAAATCGAAACTACTAGGATAGTTAAATTCCATTTTATCCTCCAAATACATTCTTAATAATAATATATTATTTTCAAAAATGAAACGTACCCAAAAAAACTTAATAAAAGCTAGAGCACCATTAAATTGATTAATAGAGTAATCTAGCTTTAAAAATGATTAGTTTAAAAATTATTCACAAGCGTTACTGATGGTAACAACCATACTTACTTCTCCGCCGCTTCTCTCAGCTTCATTGAACATCTGTTTTAGAGAGGAAAAAATTTGATCTTGTGAGCCAGTTATAGTTGTATTCATTGAACCTACACAATAATCTACATTTTGATTTTTTAATACATTAATTGAATCATCAATAACATTTGTCGCATGATTAGTTTTTAAAGGGTAAACAGCAACCTCAGCAGTAATCATAATAAATAACTCCTTTGCTTTTTAGGTTTATTTTTACCCACCATTAATAAAATATTCTTAATATTAAAATCTTAATTAAAAAACATAATTGAGAGTTATGAGTTGTGAGTTGAGAACGTCGGACATTTCACTTAGTGAAATTTTAATCTTATTTGATCTTTAATAATAGGGAACAACATATTTAATTCCGGATTCCATAATATAAAATAACAATATTTTATCCTTAGATAAAATGAGTTAAAGCGAATGTTTTTTACCCTATAAATGTAGGTTCTGACTTAAGTCAGAACCATCCATCGTTTTCAATTTTCAACTTTCCGTTCTCAACTCAAAAGTACGTAAGTACTTTTGCCTACGGTTCTATAGGTCCATATAAATCCCTATCATACTTCGTTAAGATTTTAGTGAGTTCTTCAACATGTTCTTTCTCATCTCCAATTACTTCCGTAAGAGTAGTTAAAATTCTCTTGTCAGTAGATTTTGAAAGAAGATGTTCGTAAGATATTATTGCTTCTAATTCCCCTTTAATATCGTGTCTTATAAAGTTGAGAATGTTAATCATATGAATTTTTTCGCATTCATAAGTAGATCTATGGTTTTTATGTGATTTTCTGCCTCTATGATGGTTTTTCATAACATCTAGATACTTTTCCATCTGTACATCGTCATTCTTTCGTATAAGTTCAAGAAACATTCCATAATGTTTTTTTTCCTCTTGCATAATATGTGTAAGTTCTCTAGAAATTTCGTTTATTGGACAAATAGCTATGTGATGAGAATAATCATTGATAGCCACTATTTCTCCAATTAAAGCCTCTCTTAAAAAGTTGCTTTCATTGTTCGCAATTCCTTGAGGTTGACCATTGTGAACAGTATAACTCATAAAAAATCACCTTATTATTATTGTAATATATTATATTTATGAGATTTACCTTTCGTACCTATGGTGAGTAGTTATTATTTATAAAACTACTTAATAAGCACTGAAGAGTAAGGAGGTAAAGATATTTTAATCTGCCCATTATCATAAGAAAAATCTATATTTTCAGTACTATTAAATGTTTCGATTACTGAGCCAGCAAGTTCTTTATCAATTTTAAATTGGGCTTCAACTTTATCAGCGCTTACATTATGGATGACTAAGTGAGTTGCTTCCTCTGTATATCTATAAAATGAAAGGAATTTTCCATGTGACTTTATAAACTCGATATCACCACTAGTAAGAGTTATATCTTCCTTTCTATAATTAATAAGATCTTTATAATGTGATAGGATTGATTGTGAATCATCTAATTGCTGATTTGCGGGTGTTGTATCTATGTTATACTTTAATTGTTCCCAAGAAGTTTCACCATCTTTTCCTTCTCCATTCCAAATGAACGGTTCTCTTAAATATTCATCAGGTTTTTTTCCTTTCATTCCAATCTCTTCGCCATAATAAATGAAAGGGTTTCCAGGTAAAGTTAAATATATGCTAGCTGCAACTTTTCCTTGATTTTCATTAGTTACTAATGACATTACTCTGTTCATATCATGATTTGTTAAGAATGGAGCATCTACATAAGAATCGGTTATTTCATAACTATAATTTTTATAAACTCCTCTTAAGTCACCTCGCAACTCAATAGCAAATCCAGAGTTTACTGCGCTAATTATTGGTTTTCCTATATTAAAATTGAAGCAAGAATCCATGACGTTAAAATAAGATGTTATCACACCAGGAGAACTCCAAATTTCCCCTATTAAATAAGTATCTTTTTTATATGCAGCTAATGATTTTCTGAAATAATCCCACCATGCAATTGAATCATCAAATCTATCAGGTTCATAAATGTGTAGAGCAGCATCTATACGAAATCCATCAACGCCTATATCTAACCACCATTTTGCTGTTTCAATAATCTCTTTTTGAACTTCTGGATTGTCGAAATTTAAATCAGGCATTCCTGACCAAAAGGTATTATAATAATAAGTGTTACCAGAATTTGCCCAGGCTTTGTTACCTACTGGAGAGATGGTGCTTAAATCGGTGTTTTCATCTGCCCATACATAATAATCTCTGTATTTATTCTCTTCTGAACTAATAGCCTCTTTAAACCATTCGTGTTGGTCGCTTGTATGATTAGGGATATAATCTAAGATAATTTTAATGTTTCTGTTATGACACTCTTTTAAAAGGTTTTTAAAATCATCAATTGTTCCAAAATCAGAATTAATCTCTTTATAATCTATCACGTCATACCCATGGTAACTAGGAGACTCGTATATTGGGGATAACCAAATACCTGTGATTCCTAGATTCTCTAAGTAATCAAGTTTATTAGTTATACCGTTAAGATCTCCTATTCCATCATTATTAGAGTCATTAAAAGAACGTACGAATATTTGATAATAAATATCACCATTCTTTTTTGTTGTATATGCATATTCAATATTTTTCTCAACTTCTTTTCTTTCAGTTGATAGTTTAACATAATAACCAATGCTTAAGATAGAAAATAATAATATGCTGCAGGTTATATAAGTGATTAATGGTTTTCTTATTTTTCTGACAAAGCTCAAAGTAATGCCCCCTTTATGTTAATATATATCTAGGATAATAGAACAGTAAAAATAATGCAATAGAATTTAAAGAATAAATGCAACCGATTGCTCAAAGGTGGGAACTTTTTAATTCCTTTGAGGGATAAAAACATCTAGATTACAAATAATATTTACATGTATTATTGAAGAGATATATTAATAATGATGGAACAATTATATGAAAGAGAAAGTTAAGATAGTAGTGGTATACGGTATACTGGCGTTCCCATCAAGGCTGGAAGAAGTGTAATGGTTAAGAAAAAGTCAATAATTACATAGTTAGGTAAATGTGATACATTAGTGGAAAAAGTGAAATTTTTAACATAGAAATTTATCTATAAATTTGCTAGTTTGTGAAATAAAATTATTGACTAATGAAAAAACAGCTTGTATAATAAAGACATGAAATGCAATCGTTTTCACAAAAATAATTTAAGTAATTACATTACAAAAAAAACATTTATTGGGGGGAATACCTATGAATAAGCATTTTAAAGTATTTATGTCAATTCTAACTGTTATTGCATTATCATTAGCATTCGTTGGCTGTGGTAATAAAGGTAATAACAAAAATGAAAGCAACAATCAAAGCAAAAGTAATGAAAAGAAATCAGTTGAATTAACAGTTTGGTCACATTTAACTGAAGAAGAAGTTGTTGATTTAGACAAAGTAGCTCAAGCATGGGCTGAAGAAACAGGAAACAAGGTTAAAGTAATTCATGATAAAGGTGATTTCCAAGCTTATTTACAAGCTGCAAATAGTTCTAAAGGACCAGATATTATGTTTGGTTTAGCACATGATAACTTAGGTACATTTAATCAAGCTAAATTATTAGCAGAAGTTCCAGAAGGTGTTATCACTGATGATATTCAACAATCAGCATTAGATGCTGTAATGTTTGATAATAAAGCTTACGCACTTCCAATAGGAATGGAGTCTATTGCTTTATTCTATAACAAAGATTTAGTTGATGCAGTTCCAGAAACAATTGAAGAATTAATCAAAGTAGGTCAAGAAAAAGGATTTATGTTTGATGCTAATAACTTATACTTCAATTTCCCTATTATTGCAGGAAATGGTGGATATGTTTTCGGTAAAGATGATCATGGAAACTTAACAGCAGGTGACTTAGGATTAGGAGAAGCTGCTACTCCTGGATATGAAATGTTACAAGATTTCGTTGGTAAGTACGGATTAATGCCTAAAGATATAACTGGTGATATTGCAAAAGGTAAATTTACAAATGGTGAAATTGCATTCTACGTAAGTGGTTCATGGGATGTAGCTGGATTTGAAGAGGCTGGTCTTAACTTTGGAATTTCAAAAATGCCACAAATCAAAGGTAAAGTTGCTCCAACTTTCTTAGGTGTTCAAGTAGCATTTGTTAGTCCAAAGAGCGATAAGCAAGATGCAGCATGGGATTTTGCAAAATATGTAAGTGAAAAATCTTTCTTTAACAGATTACCTGTTAGAAAATCACACTTAGAAGATATTAAAGATAATGAAATACTTTCAGGTTTTGCTGAGCAAGCTACTTATGGAATTCCAATGCCAAATATTCCAGAAATGCAAAGTGTTTGGCCAATGAATGATTCATTCGGAATGTTAACTAGAGGAGAAATGTCTCCAGAAGATTTTGCAAAACAAGTAGAATCAGATATTAAAGAAGCAATTGAATTACAAAACGCAGAGTAGTAATACAGGGGGGGACTAGTGTTACCCCCCTTTTATTAATCAGATGAGAAATCCTAAGGAGGAGACCTATGGAAATTAAAGCTAAAAAGAAAAAAAGGCCTTTAAGTGACCGCTTAAGACCTTATGGGTATTTATCACCCGCGTTAATATCAATTTCCTTATTATCATTACTACCAATATTATATACTATTTATATAGCTTTTACAAATTATTCTATAAAACATTTAGATGATTATACTTTCGTAGGGTTTAAAAACTTTATAAATATTCTTAATGGGCCTTTATCAAAAATATTTTTACCGGTATTTGTGTGGACATTTGCATATGCATTACTTTCCGTTTTCGGTACGTATTTTATTGGTTTATTATTTGCAATAGTATTGAATAACCCAGATATGAAAGAAAGAAATATATATAAAGCTTTTTTAGTAATTCCTTGGGCTTTACCAGCGACAATAGCTATACTTTCTTGGAAGGGATTACTTCATGAGACTTATGGTGGTATTAATATACTGCTTCAGAACTTAGGGATTATTTCAGAACCAATTCCATGGTTAAGTAATGTATTTTGGGCAAGAACTGGTTTGATCATAGTAAATCTATGGTTAGGATTCCCGTATATGATGAATGTTTGCCTTGGGGCATTATCTGCAATACCAAAGACGTATTATGAAGCTGCTGATATTGACGGTGCAAACTGGTGGATTAAGTTTAGAAAAATTACTTTGCCTTCGATAATGTCTTCATCATTGCCTCTTTTAATTTCATCATTCGCATTCAATTTTAATAATTTTATGAATGCTTACTTAATTACAAAAGGTGGACCAAGAGTTCCAGGAGGATCGCAATTTGCAGGAGGTACAGATATACTTATAAGTTCTGCATATAAATTAGCAATGGACAAAAACTTATTTCATCTTGCTTCAGCTTTAAGTGTACTTATATTCTTGGTGGTTGGTACAATAAGTTTAATTAACATGAAGATGTCAGGTGCATTTAAGGAGGTAGATTAATGAGTACTAATTCTGTTAAATATGTTAGAAAGATGAAAAAACATGAAAAGATATCTTTGTGGGCTGGCAGAGTTTTTATCTGGTTTGCAATATTGCTTGTGTTGTTCCCTGTGTTCTGGATTGTTACTGCATCTTTAAGAACAGGTGATGCATTTTTCTCTTCAGACTTATTACCTAAAGAAATCACATTTGATAATTATATAAATGTATTTAAGGAAACTGGTTTTGCAACATGGATAAAAAACAGTGTGGTTATTGCTTCTTGTGTTGCTTCTTTACAATTATTAATGTCAATTACTTCAGCATATGCTTTTTCTAGAATGAGATTTAAAGGTAGAAAGTATGGATTAATGTCATTATTAATATTACAGATGTTTCCAGCTATGATGACTCTAGCTGCTATTTATGGAATATTGTATAAATATGATTTGATAGATAACAAAATTGCCTTGATTCTTATATTATCTGGAGGTAGCGCGTACAATATTTGGCTATTGAAAGGGTTTATTGATGGAATACCAAAAGCTCTTGATGAAGCTGCTATGGTTGATGGTGCATCTCATTGGCAAATATTCACGAAAATTATATTACCTCTAAGTAGATCAATGTTAGCTGTAATTTTCTTATTTAGCTTTATTGGTATTTATAGTGAGTTTGTAATTTCTAGTGTTGCATTAAAAAGTCCAGAGAATTACACTTTGGCTATAGGATTAAATTCATTTATTAAGAATGAATTTGCAGCTAATTGGACTCAGTTCGCAGCAGCAGCCATTATGGGAGCATTACCTGTAGTTGGTCTATTCGTAGCATTACAAAAGTATATTGCAAAAGGATTAGTTGCAGGAGCTGTTAAAGGTTAATATAGAGAATCTATAGTGAAACTTGATTTATACGTATCTCAAAATCTCAGCGTTTATATGAGTTTTGAGTATGTATAAATTTAGTTTTCACTTGGAATCTCTAGAGACATTTGAAAATAATCTAGATGAGGAAGGGAATATCTGATGAACATAAATAAACATGCTATATATCATATTGCAGACGTACCATATGCTTATGGTGTTGAGAAAGATACATTAAGAGTTAGAATAAGAGTAGCTCATGATGAAATTGATAAATGCGAAGTCTATTTCAAAGACAGATACAAAGGAGAAGATGAGTATCAAGTTCAGGAAATAGAAAAAAGATTTGTTACAGATATGTTTGATTACTTTGAAGGGGAGATTACGCTTCCTAGCAAGAAGTTCAAGTATAATTTCAAGCTTACAGGTTGTAATAGAGAAGTTCTTTACTTCAGTGAGAGAGGTGCAACTGAAGAATTTAATAAAGATGGTGGGTTCCAATTCCCTTATATCTGTAATGCTGATATGTATAAATCACCTGATTGGTTAAAAGAAGGTATAGTATATCAAATATTCCCAGATAGATTCTGTAATGGGGATGAGATGAATGATCCAGAAGGTGTTCTTCCATGGGGTGAGCCTGTTACTACTCAAACAATGTTTGGTGGGGATATTCAAGGGGTAATTGATAAACTTGATTATCTTGATGATTTAGGTGTAGATATTATCTACTTCACGCCTGTTTTTGAATCTACAACAAATCATAAATACAATACTAGAGATTATTACAAAATTGATCCTCAATTCGGTGATGTTGAAACTGTTAAAGAACTTGTTAAAAAGGCTCATGAAAAGAATATAAAAATTCTATTTGATGCTGTGTTTAATCATTCAGGAAGAGATTTCTTTGCATTTGAAGATGTAATTAAAAATGGTGAGAAATCAAAGTATAAAGATTGGTTCTTTATACATGACTATCCAGTTGATATTGAAAAAATAAATTATGATACTTTTGCAGACAGTGTATCAGAAATGCCAAAACTAAACACTGAGAATCCTGAAGTTGTTGATTATCTACTTGACGTATCAGAGTATTGGATAAAAGAAGTGGGTATCGATGGATGGAGATTAGATGTTTGTAATGAGGTGGATCATAAATTCTGGAGAGAATTTAATAAGAGAGTAAAGAAGACTAATCCAGAAGCAATTATTATTGGAGAAATAATGCATGAGTCATCTCAGTGGTTAAGAGGTGATCAAATGGATGGAATCATGCACTATCCATTTAGAGAGTTAGTAATTGATTTCTTTGCTAAAAGAAAAATATCTTCTCAAGAGTTTATCAGAGGTTTAGTTCAAAATAGAGTTCTTTATATGGATGAAATTAATAGAAATCAATTTAATTTACTAGATAGTCACGATACAGAAAGATATCTGACTACTTGTAAAGAGGATATTAATAGATTAAAGCATACAATGGTTTTCCAATACTCTTACATCGGTGTGCCATACATTTACTATGGTGGAGAAGTTGGAATGGTTGGAGAAGGAGATCCAGATTGCAGAAGATGCATGATTTGGGAAGAAGATAAACAGAATAAAGAAGTATTAGATCTTTATAAGAAGTTAAACAGAATTAGAAAAGAAAATAAGGTTCTTATTTACGGAGAATTTGAATGCTTATATTCTGATGATAATGTGCTTATTACAAAAATGTATAATGAAAAAGATTGTGTAATTACTATACTTAATAATAATGAAGAGAAAAAATCTATTCAATGTGATGAATTAAATGGAAATTACTTTGATATGCTAGCTGAGAAGGAAATCAAATTTGATGGAAAGATTGATTTAGATGCTAACGAAATGTTTATGATTAAATAGTTTAAAGCACCCGAGAAATTGGGTGCTTTAATTTATACATATGAGATGAAAAAAAGTATCGTTAGTTATTGACATTTATTATTTGAAAAGTTATAATGTCAATATAAGTCGAATTAGGAGGAATGGATATGAAATCAATAATTAATTTAATAAAAAATTATAAAAGTGAATCTGTTTCTCTATGTTGTTGCTGTACATGTCAAAACTTAATAGACAAGTATAGCTGAATTTAGTGCGTAAAAATATATGTTTATACGGGATGCCTAAATTAGGTGTCCCTTTTTTATTTTATTTTTTAAATTTTAGGAGGTATTTTATGAAAAAGAAAGGTTTTATTTTATTAATGGCAGTACTGATGGTATTAGGAGTTGCTTCATGTGGGAAAAAAAATGATGGAGTAGCAAATAAGCAAGAAAGAAACAAAATAGTGATTGGGATGAGTGGGGGTTATAAGCCTTACACATTCTTAAATGAAAATGATGAATTGCAAGGATTTGATGTAGATGTTTGGAAAGAAATTGGAGCAAGACTTGACTCTGAAATAGAGTTTAATAGAGCAGATTTTAGTGGACTTTTTGGAATGTTAGACAATGGTCAATTAAATACAATTGCTAACCAGATTACTGTTACAAAAGAAAGAGAAGAAAAATATATATTTACAGAAGCATATGTTTATTATGGTGCACAATTATTATCTCATAAAGATGATAATTCAATAAAGTCATTAGAAGATCTTAAAGGGAAAAAAGTTGGAGTTAGTTTAGGTTCAAATTATGAAAATATGATTAGAGAGTTTGATACAGGAAATGAAATTGAGGTAGTAACTTATGATGGTTCAGGATTATATCATGATTTATCATTAGGAAGAATTGACGCTGTATTGATGGATAAGCTTTCAGGATTAACTGTAATAGAAGAATCAGACTTAGATATCAAATTAGCAGGTGAACCAATTCAAGAGCTTATAAATGCATTTCCATTCGTTAAGAGCGATGACAACGAAAAGCTAGTGGAAGAGATAAATAAAGTAATGAAGGAAATGAAAAATGATGGAACTTTAACTGAAATTTCTCTTAAGTGGTTCCCAATTGATATAACTAAAAAGTAGGTGGGAAAATGAGTTTCGATATAAATTATTTTGCTAAGAGAATTTTAGTGATTGGTAGATATTTACCAACTACGTTGAGTATAGCCATATTGGCTATGCTCTTTGGAATTATAATAGGACTTATTTTAGCATTATTTAAAAGTGAAGTAAAAAATAGATATGTGAACTTACTTATTGATACATACATATCGTTTTTTAGAGGTACTCCACTAATGGTACAGTTGTTTATCTTTTACTTTGGATTACCACAATTATTTGAAGGTTTATCAAATGTAGGTGCTTATGAAATGTCCATTGCTGTGATGAGTTTAAACGCTGGAGCGTATATGTCTGTAATCATTAGATCAGCAATAAGTTCTGTTCATAAAAACCAGATGGAAGCTGCTCAATCTCTTGGAATGGGAAAACTTAAAGCTATGGTAAAAATAATAATTCCACAAGCTGCTAGAATTGCTGTTCCTCCACTTAGTAACACATTCATAAGTTTAATTCAGGGAACAGCAATAACATTTATTTTGGGGGTAAAAGATATAATGGCATCTGCTAAGGTTGGTGCATCAGCAAGCTATAAATTTTTCGAGAATTTTTTAGCAGTGGGAATAATATATTGGATAATTACATTGATTATATCCTATTTAACTAAGAGAATTGAAAGTAGAATGAATAAATCCTATTAAGGAGGGTAGTAATGATCAAGATAAGGAATATACAAAAGAGCTTTGGAGATATTGAAGTTCTTAAGAATATTGGATTAGATGTAAAAGAAGGAGAAGTTGTTTCAATTATTGGTTCATCTGGATCTGGAAAATCAACATTTTTAAGATGTATTAACTATCTGGAAAAAGCTGATGGCGGTTCTATTGAAATTAATGATAAAAAAGTTCAGTTAAGTAAAGCTGATAAAAAAGAAGTAAGTTTTTTAAGAAATAATACAGCAATGGTATTTCAAAGTTTTGCTCTTTTTAATAATAAAACAGCAGAAGAGAATATAATGGAAGGTTTAATTTCTGTTAAAAAGATAAGCAAGGAAAGAGCGAGAGAAAAAGCAAATCAACTTTTGGAAAAAGTTAACTTGAAAGATAGAAGTAAACATTATCCTAGTCAATTATCAGGAGGACAACAGCAGAGGGTTGGTATTGCCAGGGCAATAGCAATGGAACCTAAATTGCTATTGTTTGATGAACCTACATCTGCACTAGATCCAGAACTGGTAGGTGAAGTGTTAACCTTGATAAGGGAGATTGCATCGGAAAATAGAACTATGTTGATTGTTACACATGAGATTGAATTCGCTTTGAAAATTTCTGATAGAATTATTTATATGAAAGATGGTGAAATAGAAGTTCAAGGTACACCATCAGAGATTATGTTTAGTGAAAACGAAAGTTTGAATAAATTTTTAAAGACATTTAAAGAACGAGTATAAAAAGAATAATTTGAGAAAAATAATCACACAGAAAAGGAAAACTATTTCCTTTCTGTGTGTATTTTTTTAAAAGAAAATTATTAAATGTTTTATGAAAGTGTATATACAGAAGAAGATTAATAATATTTTTAATTATCTGAAGAAAGGGAAGTATATAATTAAGGACTTTAATTTATTGTCGAAATGTGATAAAATTACATGGTTGGATTAGGAGGAGGAAGAGGTATGAGTGTAAATTCAAAAGACTATGCCTTAGTATTTGGTGCGTCGGTTGTTGATATATTTGGATTCTCAGGGGATTGTTACAGACAGTTTAACTCTACACCGGGAAAAGTTAAGATATCCTTTGGTGGTGTTTGTCGTAATATTGCTGAGAATATGGCTAGAATAGGTGTTAATACTAAGCTTATTTCCATTTTAGGTAATGACGAAATAGGTAGAAGTATGTTAGAACACTCTAAAGTTATTGGATACGATATGAGTGAATCTCTAATATTAGAAAAGGGTGGAACTCCTACATATATGGCAATTTTAAATGAGAATGGAGAAATGGTATCTGGAATTGCAGATATGAAGAGTATTGGTGAGATGGATATGAAATTCATATTATCTAAAGCTGAACTTATAGAAAATGCTGAATATACTTTTTTAGATGCAGATGATCCTAACAATCTTGAGTTCATACTGACTCAGTTTGAAGGAATGACAAAATTTATTTTGGACCCAGTGTCAGCAGCTAAGGCTGAAAAAATAAAACATTTAATTAAATATTTTCATACTATCAAACCTAATAGACATGAAGCTGAAGTCTTAGCGGGATTTAAAATCAATGATGTAGATGATTTAGAAAGAGCGTGTGATTATTTCTTAGAATTAGGAATTGAAAATGTTTTTATTAGTTTAGACGAAGATGGGATATTCTTTGCAAATAAAGATAAAAGAGGACAGATAAAAGCAAATAATGTACTTGTTAGAAATGTTACTGGTGCAGGGGATTCATTTGTTGCTGGATTAGGGTATTCTTACATGAATAACTTACCAATTGAAGAAGCTGTTAAATTTTCTATGGGTATGTCAATAATCACAATTTCTCATGTGGAAACTATTCATCCTAAAATGTCATATGAATATGTGATGGATAAATTAAAAGAAATTACTTGGGAAGAAACAGTAAGAGTTGTTTAGATAGCATATATTGCTTAAAATGTATTACGCTCATTTAGTACATTTGCAGCAATATATGCTTTTGATTTATTTTTGAACAATACTTGAATAAAGTATAACAGTGAAATGTTTAAATAATTCGATTTTATTGTAAAGAAAATGTTAAGACTAATAATGTTTCATCGATATATTAATTACCTAAGTAATTAGATTAAAGTAATAAGTAAAAGCTTTTATTAGAGTCAAGGGAAATAAGTTAGGAGTAAATATGTATAAATTTAACAACAATAAAAGTATTGCATATGATCATTTATATAAAGGGGAAAAAATTAAAGCATATAAGTTTTTTAAAAAGGCGCATAAAATTTACCCATGTGGTGATACCGAATTTTTAATAGACTATGCATTATTATGCGATGAACTTGGATTGAAGAAAGATGCAATTGAAATTTATAAACAAGTTATTATTGAAGGGGAAGATGATAGAGCTTATTATGGAATTGCAATAATACTTGAAGAACTTGAAGAAATTGAAGAGGCACAGGAATACTATGAAAGATGCATTAGTCTTAATCCTAAAAATGATAGAGGATTGTTTTTTTATGCTAATCTTCTAGATGAAAAAGGTGAAAAAGTTAGAGCTATAGAATTTTATGAAAGAGTATTAGAGTTAGTTCATGATGACTTTTGGGCATTTGTTAACTTAGCTGCGATTTATGAAGAATTAAATGAGAATAATAAAGCTTATGAATTGCTTAAAAAAGCATATGAAATTGATAATAAAGATTTTATGGTTAACTTTAATCTTGGAGTAGTATTGAATAAAATGAACGTAGTTGAGGAGTCAATAGCTTTTTATAAGAAGACAATCGAGTTAAATAAGGAATATTCATATGCATATTTGAATCTTTCAGTAATTTATAAAGAAAAAAAAGAATACTTAAAAAGCATTTTTTGGTTAACAAAAGGTATTGAAAATAATAGCGATGAAGCTTTTTTATATTATAATAGAGCATGTTTGTTTTCCTTGATTAATGATGAAAAACTTGGTATAGAAGATTTAAATAAAGCAATAGAACTATACCCGAAATTCAAGGAATATGCGAAAAAAGATAATGAGCTAATAAACATAATCAGATACCTTTGAAAACTTTACAGAAATATGTAATATTTGATATAATATAAGTAGTTTTAGTTACAAACCAATGAATAAATGTGTGAAATTGAGTTAAGAAGATTTTAGGGGGAACAGCATGAAGTACACTGTAGAAAAGTTATTGCCGAATGATTTGAAACCAGATATGATATTGGCCCATAACCTTGTAATTGACAATGTAAAACTTCTTGTAGCAGGTGCTAAACTCACGCAGACGATGATTAATAAAATTATTAGTCTTCAGCCCTTTATGGATGTATACATCTATAAGGCTTTGGAAAAAGGTGCATTAAATATAAAACCTGCAGAAGTATATGATAAGGAAAGTTATAAGTATGCAAATTTATCTGAAGGAAGAAGAGTTAAAGCGCAAGAATTAGAAAAGTCAATAGATAATTTCTCAAGAGAAATGAAAGGGGTATTCAAATCTATTTCTATTGATGAGAAGATTGATGTTGAAGATGTGAGAAAATATTCTAAAACAATTATAGAAGAGTTTGGGGAGTATGATTATGACATATTAATCAAAAACTTGTTGTTTGACAAAGGTGTTGATGAGTATCTATATAGGCATTCAATTAATGTAAGTATTTTGTCAACTATGATTGGTAAATGGATGGGGATCGATGGGAGAGACTTGCTATTATTAACTTATAGTGCTTTGCTTCATGATGTTGGAAAGACATTAATTGATTCGCAAATATTGAACAAGCCTAGTGCTCTTACAAAAAAAGAATATGATGAAATCAAGAAGCATTGTGAGTATGGGTATAAAATTGTAAAAAATACTAAATTCTTAGACCCTTCAGTTGCAATGGGTATTTTGATGCATCACGAAAGAATTGATGGAAGTGGATATCCTCTTGGAATTAAGGGAGAAAAAATTCATAAGTTTGCAAAAATAATAGCAGTTGCTGATGAGTTTGATGCTATGACTTCTAATAAAGTATATAGTAGTAAAAAATCACCCTTTTTATGTCTTGAAGAGCTTCAAAGTGTAGCATGGAATAAGTTGGATGGGGGCGTTTGTGCTGCATTTTTAAAGCATTTAACTACAATATACATGGGAGAATACGTACGTCTTAATAATGGAAAAGTAGGGAAAATTATTAAGCTTGACATGTTTAATATTTCAAGACCATTAATAAATATTGATGAGGAGTTTATTGATTTAAAAACACGAAGTGATTTATACATTGAAGAACTTTTATAGAAGAATAAACTTATAATTTTAAATAATAAAAACACCATTAATAATGGTGTTTTATTATTTAAAACAGAACTAAAGGTTAAAACTTTACAGAAAGATGAACTATTTGATATAATATATTCCTGTAAAGTTATAAATTATAGAATACAAGTGAGAAATAGAGCTTGAGGGCGGCTTAGGGGGAACGAAATGAAGAGCAATGTAGAAACGTTATTGCCTGATGAATTGAGGCCAAATATGATCTTGGCTGAAGATCTTGTAATTGACAATGTTAAACTTCTTATAGAAGGTGTTGAACTAACACAAAAGATGATTGATAAAATAATTAGTCTTCAGTCATTCATTGAGGTAAAAGTCTATATGGCTTTAAAAAAAGGTCATTTGGATGTGCAATCAACAGAAATCAATAATAAGGAATGTTTTAAGTATTCGAATTTATCTGAAACTAAAAGAGTTCAAGTACAAAAATTAGAAAAATCACTCGACGATTTTACTGAAGACATGAAAAGTGTTCTTAAATGTATTTCTCTTGATAAAAAAATTGATGTTGATGATGTAAGAAAATATTCCAAAATAATTATAGATGAGTTTGGTGAGTATGATTACGACATCCTTATCAAAAGTATATTGCTTGACAAAAGTGTTGATGAATATCTATACAGGCATTCAATTAATGTAAGTATTTTATCATCCATGATTGGAAGGTGGATGGGGATTCAAGGAAGAGAATTATTATTACTAACATATAGTGGTTTGCTTCATGATATTGGGAAGACGTTAATTGATCCCAAAATATTGAACAAGCCTAGTGCTCTTACTAAAAATGAGTTTGAAGAAATTAAGAAGCATACTGAATATGCTTATAAAATTATTAAAAAAGCCCGTTTTTTGGACCCTTCTGTAGGAATGGGAGTATTGATGCACCATGAAAGAATTGATGGAAGTGGATATCCTTTTGGTATAAAAGGTGAAAAAATTCATAAATTTGCCAAGATTATAGCTGTAGCAGATGAGTTTGATGCTATGACTTCGAATAAAGTGTATAGTAAGAGAAAGTCACCTTTTTTGTGTTTGGAAGAACTTCAAAGTGGGGCATGGAATAAATTGGATGGAGATGTTTGTGCTGCTTTTTTAAAGAATCTAATCATTGTATATACTGGAGAAAATGTTCGTCTTAATAATGGAAAAGTGGGGAAAATAGTTAAACTTGATATGTTTAATATTTCCAAACCATTAATAAATGTTGATGAGGAGTTTATTGATTTAAAAACAAGAAGAGATTTATACATTGATGAACTTTTATAAAATTTAATTTCACTATGGATTCTCTAAAATTAATGTAACTTAGAGCATTATGCTGCATATCTTATAGTAAAGGATACTATGGGAGGCTATTTTGGGAGAGTTATTAGTTCTTATTGGGATTGGGATAGTAATTATTTTGGGATTTGTAGTATTGATATTTTTCTTGTTAGATAATCAAGAGAACAATGAAGAAAACTATGGAGTAGAGAATAAATTATTATTATCTTTTATAGAAAAAGAACTTAATAAGAAACACACTGAAAAAGTAATTCAATTGATGATTGATTTAATAAAAAATAACCCCAAAATTGAGGATGAAAAGGCTTTTAGAAATCTTTTGATTTTGTTAGAAGAGAATAAGTTAAAACATAAAGTAAATATTGAGTATGCTTTTAAGATATTCAGTCTTGTGAAATTTATAATATTAAATGAACAACAAAATCACCATTAAAAACAATGGTGATTTTGTTGTTCAATAAGTAAATTTGACTTTTTTTGAATATTTATTTATTATTAAAGTTTGTAAGGAATTATTAAATACTAGGAAGAAGGAATCACATGTTATTACCTCAAGAATATAAAAAAATAAATAGAGATGGACTATTCATTGATGTTAGAAGTCCAGGAGAATATAAGCAAGAAACTATTCCAGGAGCAATTAATATGCCAATATTTGATGACGAAGAAAGAAAAATAATTGGTACCCTATATAAGCAAGAAAGCGCTTATGAAGCAAGTAAAGTGGGAATAGAGTATGCATCAAAAAAGCTATTACATTTTTTCGAAGAAATTCACGAACTAAAAAAAACTAATAAGGATATAACATTATTCTGTGCAAGAGGCGGAATGAGAAGTGGGGTTATCTCAACATTTATAAACTCAATGGGTATAAATGTTTCAAGAATCAAAGGGGGATATAAAGCCTATAGAAAAGTTGTGATGGAAGAATTAGTGGAATTAAATGATTCTGTTGAATATATAGTCATACATGGAAATACAGGTGTAGGAAAAACAGAGATTCTAAAACAACTAAAAGAAGATGGATATTCGGTTTTAGATTTAGAAAAAGCAGCAAATCATAGAGGGTCATTACTTGGAAGTGTTGGTCTTAATAAATGTAATTCTCAGAAAATGTTTGAATCATATATACATGAAGAATTGTCTAGAAACAAAGGTGGTAAATATGTTTTTGTTGAAGCTGAAAGCAGAAGGATTGGTAGTGTATTTGTTCCAGAATACGTACATAATAAAATGAAAGTTGGTAAGCATATTTTTATTGATGCTAGTTTGGAGTTTAGAAGTGAGATTATTATTCGCGAGTACACTAAAAATGTAAATTACTTAGAAGAGATTTCATTAGCTCTTGATAAGTTAGCAAAATATATGGGTAAAAAGAAAGCTGAGTATTATAAAGAGAAGTTAAACGAAGGAAAAATAAAAGAAGTTACAATGGAGCTAATGGAAACATATTATGATCCTATGTATACAAATACATCAGATAAATACGAATACGAACTTCGATTAACTATAGATGATATAAATAAAGCTGCAAAAGATATTGAAAAATGGTTAGATAGTAATTATAATAAAATAGACGAATAAATGTTCGAGAATGGGGGTTAGATATATGAGTAGCAATAATGAAAATATCAATATCTATGATGTAACAGCACTAACCTCTCTTGAAAAATTAGAACCTGTTAGAATTAGACCAGGAATGTACATAGGGTCAACAGGATCAAGAGGACTTCACCATTGTATATGGGAGATATTGGATAATGCTATAGATGAGATAACTAATGGATTTGGTACTACAGCAGAAGTGGTATTGAATAAAGATGGAAGTGTTACTGTTACAGATGATGGAAGAGGGGTTCCAACAGGAAAACATCCAGTAAAGAAGAAAACTGGAGTAGAGATGGTATACACTGAATTACACACAGGTGGAAAGTTTGATAACGAGAATTATAAAACATCTGGTGGTCTTCATGGAGTAGGAGCAGCAGTTGTAAATGCCCTTTCTGAATGGTTTGAAGTAGAAGTTAAGCAAAATGGTAATGTTTATAAAATGAGATTTGAATATGCTTTTGATAAAGATATGAATAAAGAAATGCCTGGTACGCCTGTTACTGAATTAGAGATTATAGGTAAGAGTAAAGGTACTGGAACTAAAATTACATTCATGCCTGATAAAAGAGTGTTTTCAACTTCAGAATTTAAATTCGATATTATCGATCAACGATTAAAAGAATTATCCTTCCAAAATAAGGGTGTAAGATTATACTTAAAAGATTATAGAAAAGAAGAAGTAGTAGAAAAGGAATATCTTTCAGAAAGGGGATTACTTGATTTTATTGAATATTTAAATGAAAGCAAATCTGTTTTGAATAAAGAGCCAATTCTTTTCAGTGGTGAAAAAGAGATAAATGGAATGAAACTTTCAGGTGAAGTGTGCGTACAGTTTACTGATAGTTCTTCTGAGAATATAGCATCTTATGTAAATAATATACCAACAACAGAAGCTGGAACTCATGAAACAGGTTTTAAAACCGGAATGACAAGAGCTTTTAAGGAAGGTGCAAAAAAATTAAACCTAATAAAAGATAAGGATTTTGAAGGAGCAGACTTAAGAGAAGGAATGACTGCAATTCTTAAGACTAAAATAACAAATCCAATTTTTGAAGGACAGACAAAGACGAAACTGGGAAATACTGAAGCTTATACATTTATGAATGAACTTGCTTTTCAGAAATTCAATGAATGGATTGAAGATAACGTTCAAACTGCTTCAATTATTATTGGAAATGCAATAAATGCAGCTACTAGACGTGAAAAAATTAAGAAGATCAATGAGGCTGAGAAGAGAAAAGTAGGTAAAGGGACGTCTCCACTAGCAGGAAAGATTGCAAGATGTTCAATTAAAGAACCAGAACTATGCGAGTTCTTTGTTGTAGAGGGAGATTCGGCTGGTGGTTCTGCAAAACAAGCTAGAGACAGAAGATTCCAAGCTATAATGCCATCAAGAGGAAAGATTCTTAATACTGAGAAGCAAAAAATTGAAAATGTCATCGGTAATGAAGAGTTGAAGATATTTAATACAGCTGTAGGTACAGGTATATTAGATAATTTTGATGAAAAAGATTTGAAGTATCATAAAATCGTAATATTAAGTGATGCTGACGTGGATGGATATCATATAAAAACATTATGGATGACTTATATATATAGATATATGAGACAAATAATAACTAACGGATATTTGTACCTTGCTCAGCCGCCTTTATATAAAGTATCTAAGAAAACAAAGAAAAATGAAGATATTAGATATGCATTTGATGATGAAGAGCTTAAAGAGATTAAAAAAGAAATGGGTAAAGGGGTAAATATTCAGAGATTTAAGGGTCTTGGAGAGATGAATGCGGATCAATTATGGGATACAACATTAAATCCTGAAACAAGAACTCTTTATAGGGTTACAATAGAAGATGCAGCGAAAGCAGAGAAAATGGTTTCCCTTCTTATGGGAGATATTGTTGAACCTAGAAAGAACTATTTATATAAATACGGAGAATTCTAACAGCTTATACCATGTGTAAGCTGTATTTTATAAACCGGGATAGGAGGAAATATGGGTAAGAAATATAACGTTCCTAAAGATAATAATATATTAAAAATTTCACTAGATGAGGCTATGTCAGAAAATTATCTTCCATACGCAGTTGAAGTTGCAAAGGACAGAGCTTTACCAGATGTAAGGGATGGATTAAAACCAGTTCATAGAAGAATTTTATATGGTGCATATAACTTAAAAGCATCTCCAGATAAGCCGTATCTAAAATCAGCGAGAATTGTTGGGGATATTTTAGGTAAATATCATCCACATGGTGATTCTTCTGTATATGAAGCTATGGTAATTTTAGCACAGGATTTTAGTACTAGGAATCCATTAATTGATGGCCATGGAAACTGGGGAAGTGTTGATGGAGATAGTGCGGCTGCGATGCGTTATACTGAAGCGAGATTATCTCAAATATCAATGGAGATGTTAAGGGATATTGATAAAGATGTAGTTGATATGGTTGATAACTACTCTGATACAGAGAAAGAACCAGCTGTTTTACCGGCAAGATTTCCTAACTTATTAGTAAATGGAGCCTTCGGAATTGCTGTTGGACTTTCAACTAACATACCTCCTCATAATTTAGGGGAAGTTATTGATGGTGTAGTAGCCCTTTCTAAAGATGGAAATTTAACTAATGAAGGATTGATGGAATACATAAAAGGACCAGATTTACCAACGGCAGGTATGCTTATTGGATCAAAATCCATTAAGCATGCATATGAAACTGGTAAAGGAAGAGTTCCTATGAGAGCCAAAGCAACAATTGAAGAGCTTGAAAATGGAAGAATGGGAATCGTTATAACAGAGTTTCCTTATAGAAAGAACAAAGCTAAGTTGCTTCAGATAATCTCAGACATGACCGGAGATAAGAAACATTCAAAAATGTTAGAAGGGATTGTTGATATTAGAGATGAATCTGATAGGCATGGTATACGATCTGTAATTGAATTTAAAAAATCAGCAGATAGAAATTATATTGAGAAAACACTAAAATATTTATACAAAAAAACTGACTTACAGTGCAATGTTAATTTTAATATGATAGCTTTGGTTGACGGTAAGCCTGAGCTTTTGGATTTAAAAAGTATGCTGTCACATTACTTGGATCACCAGAAAGAAGTTATCACTAGAAGAACTAGAAAGGCATTAGAGGTTGCTGAAACTAGATTCCATATAGTAGAAGGTCTGATTAAAGCTATTGGTATAATGGATGAAGTAATTAAGACTATTAGAGAATCAAAATCTAAAAAAGATGCAAACACTAACTTGCAGGAAAAATTTGGTTTTAGCAATGAGCAGGCAACCGCCATTCTTGAAATGATGCTATATAAATTAACAGGGCTTGAAATTGTAATCTTCCAAAAAGAACATGATGAATTGCAAAAAGCTATCAGTAAATATAAAAAGATTCTTAATAGTGAAAATGAATTATTAAAAGTATTTAGAAAAGAAATTCTTGAAATCAAAGATAAATATGCTGATGATAGAAGAACAATGATAATTGAAAATGAAGAAGATGCCAAAATTGATACTGAGGAACTAATAATTATTGAAGATATTGTTATTACAGTTTCAAAAGAGGGTTATGTAAAAAGAATTCCATTAAAATCTTATAATAGAACTAGCGGGGATGTTAATGATATCGAGTATAGAGAAGGTGACTATAATATTGATGTTATACATAGTAATACTAAAGATAACATAATAATCTTTACTGATGACGGGAACTCATATCGTATCCAAGGAATTGACATCCCAGAGAAGAAGTGGAAGGATAAAGGTGAAAAGTTAGATTCACTAATAAAAGGCTTTGATAGCGAGAAAAATAATATTATAGCAGTTTATTCTATTAAAAACTATACAGATGATAAAGAATTTATGTTCTTTAGCAAAAATGGTGGAATGAGATCTGTGCCATTAAGTGAATTTAAATCAAATTATGCAAAGATATCTTCTGTAAATGTTAAGAAAGACGACAAGCTTGTGGATGTTAAATTTGTTGAAGGAAGCAGAGAAAAGAATTTCATCAAAGTAATTACATCAAGAGGGTTAAATTATGTAATTGAAGAACCGGAAATAGAAGCTTCAACTAGAAATTCTGTTCTTTTAAGTGTTATTTCTATTCCAGATGGGGATTATTTAAAAGAGATAGATTTATCTGAAGAATTTGTTTTTGAAACATTCCCAATAACAGTAAATAAAAAGGGAGAAGTTTTTAAAGAGTGGAAAAGAAGCGGATTTAAGAGCTATACAGAAACAAATGGTAGATTACTTTTCATATTTGAAAATGGAAACATGGTAACTGTACCATCTTATATGCTTCAAAATATTGAAGGAAATGTACAGCTTGATATGTTTATACCGGAACATAAAAACTTCGGAAGTTTAATATTACTACATAACTTCTCAAAGTTTGATGAGTGTAAACAGATTATTCTTCCTACTAAAAAAGGATTAATAAAGAGATGTAAAACAGAGGAAATCTTATTAGAAAACTATGGGGTAACATCAACAAAAGTATTAAGTGATGATTACTTATTAAAGCCTGAAATTACCGAAATAGATAAAGATGGTGACTTAATTGTAATAACCTCAAAAGGAAGAGTATTGAAATTCACAGGTGAATCTTTAAGTATGCTTGGTAAGAATGCTAAAGGGGTAACATCTATTAGTTTAAAAGAAGATGATACAGTTGAGTATGTTGCTTTCTTAAGTGCTGATTCATCTAATGAAGTGTTAACTGTTAAATATAAAAACGGTAAAAATGATAATTTTGAAATTGAGAGTATTCCATTGAAAAATAGGGCTTCAGTAGGAGCTAAAATTATTAGTTCTACTGAAAACGACGGAATTAAAGATATTTTTATGATATAGATAAAAACAAATAATAGAGAAAAAAGAAGAAAGAATAAAGAAGAAAGAATAAAGAGCAAAGAACAGATATTGATATCTTTCAGCGGAGCTGAAAGCTTTTGGTTAATCAAACTAATAAAGAAAAAAATATTAATAAGGTTGCAAATCTCAAATTAAATTTTTTCTGACATTAGGAAGATAAACAATCTGATTTGTTATTTAAACTTTTATCTTTGTTCTTTTTTAATACATTTACATAAAAATTCATATAGACTATTTATGTAAATAAAATTTGAAAGTAGAATTTTTATATAAGAAGGAGAGATTTTAATTGAAGGTATATTTAGATAATAGTGCAACAACAAAACCATACAAAGAGGTAATTGAGGAGATTTCCAAGGTTATGGAGTGTAATTGGGGAAACCCTTCCTCGGCTCATGAACTTGGATATAAGGCTCATAAAAAATTGAAAGAGTGTAGAGAAAAGGTTAGTGGGTTTATTAATTGTGAGCCAAGTGAAATAGTTTTTACATCTGGAGGAACAGAAGGAAATAATTTGTGTATCAAAGGTATAGTTCAGCCTGGAAATCATATTATAACATCCAACATAGAACATCCAAGTGTTAAAAATACAGTTGAATATCTAAAGGATAATGGTTGTGAGGTAACAGTATTAAAAGTTAATGAAAAGGGATTAATAACTGTAGAGGAGTTAAATAGTGCAATAAAAGATAATACAGTACTAGTAACTATTATGCATATGAATAATGAATTAGGGGTTTTGCAAGACTTGGAAGCAATAGGAGAATATCTTAAAACAAATCATTCAAGAATAAAGTTTCATGTTGATGCAGTCCAAAGTTTTTGTAAACATGAGATAGATGTTAAAAGAATGAAAATAGATATGTTATCAACATCTGCTCATAAGCATCATGGTCCAAGAGGAGTAGGATTTACTTATATAAGAAAAGGATTAAACCCTAAGCAGCTAATTCATGGTTCTTCACAGGAAAAAGGATTCCGAGCGGGAACAGAAAATGTATATTCTATAGCAGGAATGGTTAAGGCAGCAGAAATAATGTATGGTTCTATTGATGAGAACTATAGAATAGTTACTGAACTTAAAAAGTACTGTATAGATAGATTAACAAAAAAGATTAGTGGTATAAGAATTAATTCTAAGATATGTGAAAGTATTTCACCTTATGTGCTTAATGTAAGTATTGATGGTACTCCTAGTGAAGTTATGGTGAGAGCTATGAGTGATAAAGGTGTATATATTTCAAAGGGATCTGCTTGTAGTTCAAAAACAGAAAGTGCTAGTCATGTTCTTAAAGCAATGAAACTTACTGAAAGTGAAATAAAAGGAACAATAAGAATAAGTTTTTGTGAAGAAAATACAGTAGAAGAGATAGATTATGCTATCGATAAATTCACAGAGGCTGTAAAGTTCTTGAGGAGGTTAAAGATATGAGGAAACTTATTTTAATAAAATACGCATCAGAAATATTTTTAAAAGGGCTTAATAGAAGGATGTTTGAAGATAAACTTATTAATAATATTAAGTGTTCCCTTGGAGAATTAAATTTCAAATTATTTAATGATGAAGGTAGATGGTTTATTGATTGTGATAGAGTTGAAGAGGCTATAGATGCGGTGAAAAAAGTATTTGGAGTTACAGAATTGTGTATCGTCTATGAAGTTGACGCTGAATATGATGAGATAAAAAAAGTGGCTATAAATTTAACTTCAGATCTTAGTGGTACATTTAAAGTAAGTACTAATAGAGCTAATAAGAAATTTGAAATGAAGTCTATGGAAATCAGCAGAGAAATAGGTGGAGATATACTTGAAAATAATGATAAACTTACTGTAAAAATGAAGAACCCTGATCATATGGTATATATTGAAATAAGAAAGAAGGCTTATGTTTACACTGAATGTATTTTAGCTGTAGGAGGATTACCGTACGGAATTAATGGTTCAACTATGTTAATGTTATCAGGTGGAATTGATTCGCCTGTGGCGGGGTATTTGATGGCTAGAAGGGGTGTTGAACTACAGTGTGTATATTATCATAGTCATCCTTATACAAGTGAGAAGGCAAAAGAAAAGGTTATAGATTTAGCTAAAAAATTAAAAAAATACACAGGAACTTTTAAACTTCATGTTGTGTCTTTTACAGATATTCAAATGGATATTATTGAAATGTGCCGTAAAGATGAATTAACTATAATTATGAGAAGATTCATGATGAAAATTGCATGTATGCTTGCAGAAAAGTATGGGATTCACTCAGTAACAAGTGGAGAGAGTGTTGGGCAAGTAGCTAGTCAGACTATGGAAAGTTTGGTGGTTACAGATAATATAGCAGATAGACCGGCATTTAGACCTCTTATAGCAATGGATAAGAACGAGATAATGGATATATCAAGAAAAATTGATACATATGAAACATCAATTTTACCATATGAAGATTGCTGTACAATTTTTGTACCAAAGCACCCTAAAACAAAACCAAAGTTAAAAGAAATAATAAAATCAGAGAGTGTTCTTGATTTTGAAAGACTTTGTAATGAAGCTATTGATGGAATGGAAACGATCGAGATTTAAAAGAAATTGAGAATTGAGAATGGAGAATTGAGAATGAAGGATGTTTCTGATAACTCAGAAACTACATCTTATTGTTCTTTAGAAGAAAAAGGTTTTACTCATTTTATCTTTAGATAAAATATTGTAATTAACATACAATGTTACATCTGAAGATGAAACGAGTAAAACCCTCTTGTTTTTCTAACTAATAAAATTAAAATTTCTCGTAGAGAAATGTCAATCATTATCCATTATACATTCTCCATTATACATTAAAACGCATAAGCGTGCTTACAGGCTGTTTTCATAAAGCTTCTTAAGCAAAATAGCATCATGTTCTAAAATCGGGCTCTCGCATATAATACAGCCTTTTACGTTGTATTCAATAAGAGCTTTAACAAATAACTCATACTTAAAATCACTTTCCTTAAATGGAAGGTGATTTTTTTCCCCTTTAGGCCCGTAATTAATACCAGCAACGTGAATATGTATATCATTTAATGCATCATTTCCTAACTCAGTACCGATGTAATTAAAAATTCTTTTGAAATCATCATATTCTTTTAAACATCCATTGTTTCTAGCATGGATATGTGCAAAATCAATACAAGGTTTGCAACTTTCAACGTCTTTGGAGAGTTGAACTATTTCCTGAAGTGAACCGAATTGTGTTCCTTTTCCAGTAGTTTCCAATCTGTAATCCACTCCAATGTAAGGAAGTTTTTCTAAATTACTTTTAATTTCATTGTATGTTTTATCTGGATCCATTCCAAGGTAAAAGCCAGGGTGGAAAACGAGACTTTTTCCATTAACTAATGATAACCCTTCAGCACCTTTTATAATCCTTTCAAGAGACTTCTCTTTTTTCTCATCTTCTTTTGCATTAAGATTTATGTAATAAGACCCATGAGCAGATATATAAAAATTATTTTCTTCTTTTTTTTGAAGGATTTCTTCGTGATTTTTTTTTGTAACATTTACTGAACGAACAAAAGGCAGTTCCATTGCATCAAGACCAAAGTTAGATAAATATTCAATACCTGTAGAATATTTAAACTTAGAACCTTCAGGACCGATTGGTAATCCTGAGATTCCAAATAAAAGTTTATCCATAAAAACACCCCATCATTTTAAAAGAAATTGAGAATGGATAATGTAGAATGTATAATGATGGATGTTTCTGCCATAAGGGCAGGAAACTACGTTTTATTGTTCTTTAGGACAGGCGGGTTTACTTATTTTAGTATCTGATAAAATATTGTACTTCAAATACAATGTTTCATCTCAAGATGAAACGAGTAAAACCTCTTGTTTAAGAAACAAAAAGATTAAAATTTCTCGAAGAGAAATGTCATTCATTATACATTATCCATTATCAATTATCCATTTGTTTTTAATTAACGCGCACAGCGTGATAATTAAAAACATAATACCATACTTGTAACTCATAATCAAAAGGTTTAAAATAAAATAGATTGAGAAAGGATGTGGACAGAATTAAAAAGAAATGGTTATTGAGAAGAACTAATGTTGATATAAAAAAAATAGCAAGTGATAGTGGTATATATGGTATTACTACAAAAGTACTTGTAAACAGGAATATAAATACAAGCGATAAGATAAAAAGTTTTTTTGATACATCCTTAAATAATCTTCATGATTCTTTTTTGATGAAAGACATGGAGAAAGGAATAGAAATAATAATAAATGGAATTAATCAGAATAAAAAGATACTTATTTATGGAGATTATGATGCTGATGGTGTTACAAGTACTGCAATACTATATAAAACTTTAGAATATTGTAATGCTGAAGTTGATTTTCATATACCTGATAGAGAATCAGAAGGATATGGAATGAGTAAAAACAGGATAAAAAAAATCAAAGATGAAGGATTTGATATAATAATTACCTGTGATAATGGTATTTCTGCACTTGAAGAAATAAAGTATGCAAAGGAATTGGGTTTTACGGTAATAGTTACTGACCATCATGAACTTCCTTTTGTAGAGGAGAATGATGAAAGAAATTATATACTTCCTGAAGCAGATGCAATAATTAATCCAAAGCGTATTGATTGTGAATATCCATTTAAAAATTTATGTGGAGCAGGGATTGCTTTTAAATTTTCTCAAGCATTGCTTAAAAAATTTAATAAAGATGATAAATTTTTAAAAGATATAATTCAATTTGCAGCTATAGGAACAATTTGTGATGTTGTTGATTTAGTAGATGAGAATAGAGTTATTGCTATAAATGGATTAAATGAGATGTGTAAAACCAAGAATAAAGGACTTCAAGCATTGGTAAAAGTTCTTGGAGTAGAAAAAGATAATATTAAAGCTTATAATATTGGATTTCAAATTGGTCCGTGTATTAATGCTACTGGTAGATTAGAAAAAGCAGATTTATCCTTTGAATTATTAGTTACAGAAGAAGATGATAGAGCAAAAGAATTAGCAAAAATTTTATTTGAGTTAAATAAAAAAAGGCAAGATATGACAAATGAAAATGTGGAAAATATTCTCAATGAATTGAAATCTGGAATCAATGATAAAGTACTTGTAATTTATAAAAAAGATATCCATGAGAGTATAGCAGGTATAGTAGCAGGAAGAGTTAGAGAAACTTACAATTTACCTACTTTTATACTAACAGGTGGGAAAGAAATGCCCAAAGGCTCAGGTAGATCTATAGATGAATATAATATGTTTGAGGAAATGATAAAATGTAAGGATATTTTGCATAAATTTGGAGGACATCCAATGGCAGCAGGATTAAGCATAGAAGAAGAAAAAATAGATTTATTTAGGGAAAAAATTAATGAATACTGTGAATTAAAAGATGATGATATTATTCCTAAATTAAGAATTGATAATAGACTGCCTTTAGAATATATATCAAAGGATTTAATAAAAGAATTAAGTGATTTAGAACCTTTTGGAAAAGGGAATTCTAAACCAATTTTTGCTGAAAAAAATATTGAAATATTAGATATAAAAATCTTAGGTAAAAATAAAAATACATTAAAATTAATATGCAAAATCGGGAATACTAGAAAAACAATAGACGCTATTGGATTCAATAAAGTTGATACTTTGATGAATGAACTTAAAGAAGCTTTTGGTGTATGCTATAATGAAATACTTAAAAAGCCTAAAGGTTTAAAATTAGACCTTGCTTTTTTTCCAAGTATAAATAAATTTAGCGGCAAAGAAAGTTTAATTTTAAAAATAGAAGATTTAAGAGTAAGTAATATTTAATTGTTTTTTAATAAGAATTTACTTAGAATTATTATCTCTAAAATGCACATACTAATTTTGTACCAAAGAGAAAGAGACTTTTTCTTGGTACAAAATTATAATAGATTATGGAGGTAATTCTCATGACGCTAAAAAGAAATGCTCATCAAAACGTACAAAGTTCAATTAACGAACTAAAAAACATTGAACAAAACTTAACTAATGCAACACAAACAGTTGAAAATCCTAGAACTAAAGAAATGATTCAAAACGAATTAACTAATGTTCAAGCAATGATTAACAAATGTGAAAGTATTGAAAATATCTTAGCAACAGATAGATATCCTGGAAATACTACACAATAATGAAATAAGGGAGAAATATTTCTTTATAGTGTAATATCCTTGAGTATTGATTTTGTCTTTTGGTTAATTGAATTTCTTAATGCAAATTTAAAAAGCATGCAAGAAATTAACTATCAAATATGATAAAATCAGAAATGTTGTATGCATTTACTACAGGATGTTAACGCTTTGGGGAGATTATTCTCCCTTTAAATTATATTTATTATAATAAATTAATATTTTAAAAGGAAACCCAAAGGAGTAATAACTCAGGGTTCCCATTGTATTATATTTAATTATTTTTTTAATATTATTTTTATTTTTTAATTTTTTTTATTACTCTTATTACTTTTATTATTTTTCAAATTTATCTATATTATAGGTTTTGCTCGTATTGTTGAACCATTTTCTTAACCATTTCTCCACCAACAGAACCGCATTGCTTAGATGTTAAATTGCCGTTATATTCTGTAAATTGTACTCCTAGTTCAGCAGCAGTTTCCATTTTAAATCTTGCTAATCCTTCCTTAGCTTCAGGTACTAAATTTTTACTCATTATATATCCTCCTTAAAATTTATCTTTTGTAATGTAAGTTTTTTTTTAATCTTTTTTGTTTTTATAGATTTTGTTCGTAAGCCTGAACCATTTTCTTAACCATTTCTCCACCGACAGAACCGCATTGCTTAGATGTTAAATTCCCATTATAATCTCCAAAAGATACTCCTAGTTCAGCTGCAGTTTCCATTTTGAATATTGCTAAACCTTCTTTAGCTTCAGGAACTAAGTTTTTACTCACTATGTTACACCTCCCTTCTGTTATATAAATAGTTTATCCATTTTGTTATTAAATATATTGGTGTATTGAAGGATTGGTAACAATAAAGTAGCTTTTAAAGAAAAGAAAGAATAGTTTTCTAAGATATTCATTTAATGAAACATTTACTGTATAATATATAATATATGGATTGTTTTAATTGTTAAGGTATAATGAAAAACAAATTCGTCTTAAATTAAATGTATAATTGATAATGTAAAATGTATAATGAAGGAGATTTCTCTTCGAGAAATATTAATTATATTGTCCTTTGAACAATAATGCGTTACTCGTTTTATCATGGATAAAACCTTGTATTTAATTTCAATATTTTATCTAAAGATAAAATGAGTTAAAACATATTGTTTTAAAGATTAATAAAATATGGTTTTGCAGCGCAAAACATCCATCATTATACATTATCCATTCTACATTATACATTTCTTTTAAAACTAGCTTCGCTAGTTCAGAAAGTTTTCTATTATGCAATTAACATTTAAGTTTCATTAATTGATATAAAGTTAGGGTGAGAATATATGAAAAAAAATAAAATCGTACTTACTGGAGGCGGAAGTGCAGGGCATGTAACGCCTAATCTTGCTATGGTACCGCAATTAAAAAAAATAGGTTTTGAAATTTGTTATATAGGAAGTAAAAAAGGAATAGAAAAAGAATTAATTGAAAAAGCGGGAATTAAGTATTATGGAATTTCTTCAGGAAAATTAAGAAGATATTTCGATTTTAAGAATTTTACAGATCCTTTTAGAGTAGTAAAAGGAATAGGAGATGCACTTAAAATTTTAAGAAAAGAAAGACCTAAAATAGTTTTTTCAAAAGGTGGATTTGTTGTTGTTCCAGTTGTTATAGCAGCTAAAATATTAGGAATTCCTGTTGTTGCCCATGAATCAGATATTACCCCTGGATTAGCTAATAAAATAGCTACGCCTTTTTGTAATAAAATTTGTGTTACATTTCCAGAAGCGAAGAAATGGTTTAAAGATGAGAAGGTTGTTGTAACAGGAACGCCGATTAGAGAAGAAATATTCCTTGGAGATGCCGAGCTAGGTAAGCAATTATGTAAGTTTAAAAATGATAAACCTGTTATTTTAATAATGGGGGGGAGCTTGGGAGCAAAAAATATCAATGAAAAAATAAGAGAATTGTTACCTAGAATTTCTGGTAAATACAACATAGTTCATTTATGTGGTAAAGGAAATGTAGATAACAAGCTTCAAAAATATGAAGGTTATATACAATTTGAGTATGTGTCAGATGAATTAAAGAATATTTTTAAACTATCTGATATTATAATAAGCAGAGCTGGCGCAAATGCCATATTTGAGTTTTTATCTTTGAATAAACCTAATATTTTAATACCTTTATCAAAGAGTCAAAGCAGAGGGGATCAAATTTTGAATGCTCAATCCTTTGAGAAAAATGGATTTAGCATAGTTTTAGATGATGATAATTTAAGTAGTGAAAATATCTATGAAGCATTACTTAAAATTGAGAAAAATAAAGATGAATATCTAGATAATATGAAAAAAAGTAAATTGAAAAACGGGTTGGATAATGTTATTAAAGTGATTTTAGAAAATAGCAAATAATATCCATAATTATAAAGAATAAAGAAGAAATAATGAGAGCTTTCAGCAATTGCTGAAAGCTTTTTACTTTATAAAGACAAAAAACATAATTGTTAAATGAATAAAAATTAGTTGGACAATCTTTTTAAACAAAATTTTTAGTATTTAAATAATAAATTTTAAACATAATAAATAAAATATGCATCATTAAGAAAAAATAGAATTGAGTAATGGATTACTAGGTGTAATCCATTAATGATTATCGCATGTATATATTTACTAAAGGAGGAATTTGATGAAAAAGGTTTCAGTAATTTATTATAGTTCTACAGGGCATGTTGAAGCGATGGCTAATCATTTAGCAAAGGGTGCAGAATTACAAGGAGCAATTGTGAAAGTTTTGAGAGTTCAGGATGCAAAAGTTAATGATGTTTTAGACGCTGATATAGTAGCTTTTGGATGTCCTTCTATGGATGGAAATACTATAGAATCGGATGAAATGCAGCCATTTATAACTGAATTTAAAATAATTCCAGTTGAAAAGAAAAAATGTTTTCTTTTTGGTTCATATGGTTGGGATAAAGGAGAGTTCATGGATAAATGGATTAAAACAATGATTTCTTATGATTTTGATGTTATTGATAAATTTGTGATTCATGAAGCGCCAGCAAAGCAAGATTTAGATAAATGTTTTGAGTACGGAAAAAAATTGTTAACTTATTAATTTAGTAATTTAAGGGTAATGTTGTAAAAAATTATTATCTAAAATATAGAATAATGAGTAATTTAACAAAAAAATAACAGATTAAACCATGAAATTTCGCGTAATACAATTTGCAAAAAAAAGATAAAAATGTTATATTAGATTTGGTTTTACATTACAAAATGATGTAATAGTTATGAGTAATGGGTTAAAAACTAAGTTATAGGTTAATTTCCAATTTGGATACAAAAATAAAGGAAAAATATTTTAATTTTTTTTCCTCTGCTTGTTCCATTTATGCGAAATTTTTGCTATAATTTATCATTGAAGAATGGTATTTTGTTACTTTGTTAAAAATTTATCCTTTAAAAAAACAAAGAAAGAAGGGTTTGCGATGAATAGAATAATGAAAACTATGGATGGTAATACTGCTGCATCTCACGTTGCTTATGCTTATACTGACGTTGCGGCTATATTCCCAATCACTCCATCTTCTCCAATGGGAGAAAAAGCTGATGAGTGGGCATCTCAAGGAAGAAAGAACATCTTTGGCCAAGAAGTTAAAGTTGTAGAGATGCAATCAGAAGCTGGTGCTGCTGGTGCAGTACATGGATCATTACAAGGAGGAGCTTTAACTACTACTTTCACAGCTTCTCAAGGATTATTACTTATGGTTCCTAACATGTATAAAATGTCTGGAGAATTATTACCAGGTGTATTCCATGTTAGTGCAAGAGCACTTGCTGCTCAAGCTTTATCAATCTTTGGTGATCACCAAGATGTTATGGCTGCAAGACAAACAGGATTTGCTTTATTAGCATCTAACAGTGTACAACAAGCTATGGACTTAGCTGCTGTTGCTCATATCGGTGCTATAAAAGGAAAAGTTCCATTCTTACACTTCTTCGATGGATTCAGAACATCACACGAATTACAAAAAATTGAAGTATGGGATTATGATCAATTAGCTGAATTAGCTTCAGATTGTATGGATGACATTAAAGCATTCAGAAAGAATTCTTTAAATCCTGAGCACCCTGTTACTAGAGGTACTGCACAGAATCCTGATATCTACTTCCAAGCTAGAGAAGCTTGTAACCCTTACTATGATAGATTACCTGAAATAGTAGAAGAAACTATGAATAAAGTTAATGCTATGATTGGTACTGACTACAAATTATTCAACTACTATGGAGCAGAAGATGCTGAGAAAGTAATCATTGCAATGGGATCAGTTTGTGAAACTGTTGAAGAAACTGTAGATTACTTAGTAGGAAAAGGTGAAAAGGTTGGTTTATTATCAGTTCACTTATACAGACCTTTCTCTATTAAGCACTTCTTAGGACAAATGCCTAAAACAGTTAAGAAAATTGCTGTATTAGACAGAACTAAAGAGCCAGGTTCAACAGGAGAGCCTCTATACTTAGATATTAGAGATGCTTACTATAACGAAGAAAACAGACCAGTTATCGTTGGTGGTAGATTCGGTCTTGGATCTAAAGATACAACTCCAGCACAAATCGTTGCTGTATATGATTACTTGAATTCTGATTCTCTTAAGACTGGATTCACTGTAGGTATTAACGATGATTTAACTAATACTTCAATTCCAGTTGGTGAAACAATTGATATAGCTGCTCAAAGCACTAAAGCTTGTCAATTCTGGGGACTTGGATCAGATGGTACTGTTGGAGCTAACAAGAGTGCAATCAAAATTATCGGTGATAAAACTGATATGTACGCTCAAGGTTATTTCTCATATGACTCTAAGAAGTCTGGTGGTATTACAATATCACACTTAAGATTTGGTAAAGAGAAAATCAAATCTACATACTTAATTAATAAAGCTGACTACGTTGCTTGTCACAACCAAGCGTATGTTGATAAATATAATGTTTTAAGAAGCATTAAAGATAATGGTATATTCTTACTTAACACTCTTTGGAATGCAGAAGAGTTAGAAGAAAAGTTACCAGCTAAAATGAAAAAATACATTGCAGAGCATGGAATCAAGTTCTACACTCTAAACGCTGTTAAAATAGCTCAAGAGATTGGTCTTGGTGGAAGAATTAACATGATAATGCAATCAGCATTCTTTAAGTTAGCAGATATTATTCCTATGGAAGACGCTGTTAAGTATCTTAAAGAGGCAGTTGTAGCTTCTTACGGTAAAAAAGGTGAGAAGATTGTTAAGATGAACCATGATGCTATTGACAGAGGAATTGAGTCAATCGTTGAGGTTAATGTTCCAGAAGCTTGGAAAAACATAACTGTTGAAGAAGCACAAGTTGATGAAGATAGATGGGATTTCATGGTTGAAATCGCTGACGTTATGAATGCTCAAGAAGGAGATATTCTTCCTGTTAGTGCATTTGCTGAGAAAGCTGATGGTACTTTCCCACAAGGAACATCTGCTTATGAGAAGAGAGGTATCGGTGTAAACGTACCAGAATGGTTATCAGAAAACTGTATTCAATGTAACCAATGTTCATACGTATGTCCGCACGCTGTAATCCGTCCATTCTTATTAAATGATGAAGAAGTTAAGAATGCTCCAGAAGGAATGAAAGTTCTTGACACTAAAGGTAAAGCATTTGAAGGATTAAAGTACTCTATGGGTGTATCACCTCTAGACTGTACTGGATGTGGAAACTGTGTTGATATTTGTCCAGCTCCTAAGAAGGCTCTAGCTATGGAACCACTTGCAACTCAAGAAGTAGAACAAGAAAGATTTGAGTACTTAGTTAAACTACCTGAGAAGCAAAATCCTATGAAGAAAACTACTCTTAAAGGAAGCCAATTTGAGAAGCCATTATTTGAGTTCTCTGGTGCTTGTGCTGGATGTGGAGAAACTCCATATGCTAAACTTATAACTCAATTATTCGGAGATAGAATGATCATAGCTAATGCTACTGGATGTTCTTCAATCTGGGGTGGAAGTGCTCCTGCAACTCCATACACTACTAACGATAAAGGACATGGACCAGCTTGGGCTAACTCTTTATTCGAAGATAATGCAGAGTATGGATACGGTATGTACTTAGCTGTTGCTCAAATGAGAGATAGATTATTAATATTAGCTGATGAAGCTCAAAACAGTGATTTAAGCGAAGAGTTAAAATCTACATTAGCTGAGTGGAAAGAAAACTTTAAAGATGGTGAAAAAGGTAAAGAAATCAGAGATAGATTATTACCATTATTAGAAGCAGAAAAATCTAACCCAATCGCAGAAGAAATCTTAGAGAAGAAAGAATACTTAGTTAAGAAATCTGTTTGGATATTTGGTGGAGACGGATGGGCTTATGACATCGGTTACGGTGGAGTTGACCACGTTCTTGCTTCAGGTGATGATATTAACATTCTTGTAATGGATACTGAGGTTTACTCTAACACTGGAGGTCAATCTTCAAAAGCTACTCCAACTGCTGCTATAGCTAAATTTGCTGCTGGTGGTAAGAGAACTAAGAAGAAAGATCTTGGTATGATGGCGATGAGCTATGGTTATGTATATGTATCTCAAATTTCTATGGGTGCAGATAAGAACCAAACAATCAAAGCTATCACAGAGGCTGAAAACTATGATGGACCATCATTAGTTATTGCTTACGCTCCATGTATCAACCATGGAATCAAAAAAGGTATGGGTAAAACTCAAGACGAGATGAAAAAAGCAGTAGAGTGCGGATACTGGGCACTTTACAGATACAACCCAACTGTTAAAGAAGAAGGAAAGAATCCATTTACATTAGATTCTAAAGAGCCAACTGGTGATTTCCAAGAGTTTATTAAAGGTGAAGTAAGATTCGCAGCTCTTGAAAAAGTTAAGCCAGAAATCGCTCAACAATTATTTGATAAAGTTGAAGTTGATGCTAAAGAAAGACTTGAAAACTACAAGAAGTTAGCTAATCAATAATCTTAAATATATTGAAAACCAAACCCTAGGGTTTGGTTTTCTTTTTGTAGAATTTGATCTTTATTCTTCTATTTTTTTCTTATGTTTTCATGTATAATAAACCTATTTTATGTAAAAAATTAATAAAGGGTAGAAAAAAAGATAAATTATTTCTTTAAAATGAAATTTTTTCTTTAAAAATTTGATGAAAGAGAGTAAAATGTAATTATAAAAGGCTAAGGAGGTTTTTTTATTATGACTGATAAGAACTGTGGATGTAATCATGAGCATGATCACGAGTGTGGATGTGGACATAACCATAATGAAGAGTGTGGATGTGGGCATGAGCCAATGTTTGTAGATCTTCAAGATGAAAATGGAGAAATAATAAAATGCGAAATTATAGAAGGATTTGAATTAAAGGGTAAGGAATATGCAGTATTAGTTTCACCTGATGATGAAAATTACTATATTTTCAAAGTTGAAGGCGATGAAGAAGTTGGAGAACTAGTTGTTCCATCTGATGAAGAATTTGAGGAAGCTTCAAATTTTTATGAAAGAATTTTAGAAGAAAGAGAAATCTAAGATGTTAATAGCTGGTGCTTGTTGCCAGCTTTTAATTATTTTAAAAGGAGATAAATATGGAAAAATTAGCTATATTCGATGTGGATTTCACATTAACTAGAAAAGAAACATTAATTCAATTTTACTCATTTATGGTCAAGAAGAATCCTGGGTTGATAAAACACCTTCCTAAAAATGTTTTTTCGGGGCTTTCGTATTTAACTAAAAGATTAACTGCTCATCAATCAAAAGAAAAATTTTTAGGGTTTATTAATAATATTCATGAAGATGATATGAAGGAAATAGTTAAGGAGTTTTATGAGAAGAGATTAAGCAAGATTTTATATAAAGATGCTATTGATATGATAAAAGAACTTAAAAAACAAGGATTCTTAATATATTTAATTTCAGCATCACCAGAGTTCTACCTTAATGAATTATATAATATTAAAGAGGTAGATATGATAATAGGTACTAAAATGAAACGTGGAGAAAATGGCTTGAAATATTGTAATATTATCGATGGATTTAACTGCAAAGGTGAAGAAAAGGTAAAAAGACTAAACGAAGTATTAAAAGCTGAGGGTAAAGAAATTGATTTTGAAAATTCATATATGTTTTCCGATTCTTTATCAGATCTTCCTTTGATGAATCTTGTGGGAAATCCAAGACTAATTAACTTTAAGAAGGGACATAAGTCTATTGAAATATTAAGATGGAGGTAATCATGAAGAATACAATTAACATTAAAGGTTCATATTATATTGTAAATGGTGAAGAAAAAATAAGTGAAACTGAAACTATTGTTGTGGATTCTGAGTACTTAATATATGAAGTAATACGTGTAATAGATGGGAAACCGCTGTTTTTAAGTGAACATATTATAAGGTTGTTAAAATCTACTGGATTGAAGTATTCTCATGTGAGTTTAAAAAAGGAAGAATTAATTGAAAAAATCCAACTTTCTATTAATTCTTTATGTAAAAAAAATAATATTTTAAATGGTAATGTACAAATTTTGCTAGAAATTAATAATGATGAAGTAAAATCCTATATTTATTTCATTGAACACTATTATCCAGAGAAACAACTTTATAATGAAGGAGTAAGTACTGTTTGTGTTCACATTGAAAGAGATGATCCTAATGCAAAAGTGCTAAATTTAGAGTATAAAGAATTAATAAAAAAAATATTAAAAGATAATAATGCCTTTGAAGCCATTTTAGTTAATAAAGATGAGGAAATTACAGAAGGTAGTAAATCAAATATTTTCTTTGTTAAAGGTGAAAGCTTTATTACTCCAAAGGGAGAAAAAGTCCTTGAAGGTATTACAAGAATGAAAATAATTGAAATTATTAAACGAAAAGGATATGGATTCGAAGAGAGGATTATCAAAGTTGATGAGCTGAAAGAAATGGATGGGGCGTTTATTAGTGGTACCTCACCAAAGGTTTTACCAATAAAGAAAATTGGGGATTTATCTTTTGAATCTGCTAATAATTGTATGATAAATGATTTGATGAGGTACTATGAGTTGGAATGTGAAGAAGATATAAGGCAACTAAAGTAGTGGAAAAGTTAATTATACTAAAAATCAACAAAAACCTTTATGAAATTATAAAGAATTGTCAAAAACAAACGATAACTTAGTATATGTTATATTGATTATGGTATAATATTTATGGGGGTGAAGAGATGGATGAAATGAGCATTTTTACCGGTAGTTCTGTTGAAGAGTGTCTAAAAAAAGCATCTGATGATTTGAAGATTGATTTTAAGGATTTAAAGTATGAAATAATTGAAGAAAAGAAAAGTTTATTTAAGAAATCTTTTAAAATATCTGTAAAGAAACCAATGCTTGAAGATATTGACGGGAAAATAATTATTAGTGGTGGTAAAATTGAAGTCATTAATCCTAAAGCTGGGGGAAGAAAAGCAACTATAACGCCTACTAAAGAAATTATCCTCAAACTGAATGGAGAAAAAATTGATAAAAAAACGCCGGTATCCAATGAGGATGATATTACATGGATAGGAGAAGAGGTTGAAGGAAAAAGAGAAATAAACGTCTCTATAAGTGATGATAAAACAGAAGCATACATTAATTTGGAAATTATACCTAAGCGGGTTTATGAAATAAAAGATTCTATAGAAATGACAGATCTAATAGTGGGGTCTTCAAAGAAGGAAGAGGTTTATCCACCAGGGTACACCGTAGAGGAAATTGTTGATATCCTTGCTAAGTTTAAAATAACTTATGGACTGCTAAAGGATAATATAAAAATGATATCCGAAAAAAATAAAGTTGAAAAGTTAATTGTTGCTCAAGGATGTGTTCCGCAAAATGGTACTGATGATCGATTGATATTAAAATATAATGAAAATAAAGTTCCTGTGAAAGATAATAAAGGAAATGTAGATTATAAATCTATTGGTCATATTCAAACTATTAAAAGCGGAGAGATACTATGTGAATTAATAAAAGGATTAACTGCTATCAATGGAAAAGATGTCTATGGTAATAAGATTACAGCTAATGAAGGTAAGAAAATTAATATTAATGCAGGCAAGGGATGTGCCTTTTTTGATAATAAAATTATTGCAACTGAAACTGGTAAGCCAGTGAAAAAGGGATATACTTTTTCAATAGAACCTGTCTATGTGATAAATGGAAGTGTTGATCTTTCTACAGGTGATGTGAAATTTGATGGTAATATAGAAGTTTTTGGTGATGTCTTAGATGGAATGAAAGTGCATAGTGGAAAATCAGTTTGTATTCACAGTGGTGCTTCAGGAGCAGAAATAGTATCAAAAGAGGATATAACAATTGACGGAAATGTAGTTACTTCAAGTATTTCATCAGGTAAAGATGAGTTCTTTAATAAAAAAATACTTAATTCTATTAATAGTCTAATTTCAACAATTACTGAACTAAAAAACATGGCTGATCAAGTGTTTAAGAGTAAAATGTTGGGAAGTAATGTTAAACTTGGTGAAGTTGTTAAGATACTCATTGAGAAAAGATTTAAAAAGCTTGAGAAAGACATTGAGGAGTATGAAGCTCTAGTGGCATCAAAAGATGATAGGGTAAAAGTAATTGTGAGTATTCTAAAGAATAAACTTACAGGTTTAGGGCCTATAAACATAAATAATATAGAAGAATTGGGCAAGGTATTAACTTTATTAAAAAATGAACAAGGTAGATTTTATAGTGAAGAGTTAGCACAATCAAACATTAAGTTAAACTATATCCAGGATTCTAAAATTGTAAGTTATGGAGATGTATATATTACTGGTAAAGGTGAGTATATATCCGACATTTTCGCTGATGGAAATATATATTTTGTTGAAAATTCGGTTGCTAGAGGTGGAACTCTACAAGCGAGAAAAGAAATAAAATGCAGTATTGTTGGTAGTGGTGGTAGAGTTAGGACTACTATACAAGTAGAGAAAGAAGGTCATATTTACATCCAAAAAGCATTTCCTAATACTAAATTAATTATAGGAAAGATTGAATATGTAATTGAAGAGGAATGTAGAGATGTACATGCTTATATGGATGAAAATGGAGAAATTGTTGTGGAGAAAATTAAAGAGTAATGGGAGGAATCAAAATGAATGAAGAAGTAAAGATTCTGATATTCTGTATTAACAATGAATATTATGCAGCTGATATAATGGAAGTAGAGAGAATCCTAGGATATGAAGTTCCTACTCCTCTACCAGACTCACCTCCATTTATTGAGGGTGTAAGAAATTATGAAGGTAGTATCTTGCCAATTTTAAAGCTTTCTAAGAGATTTTCTCTTGTAGAGGATAATACAAGAGATATTAATGATTCAAAAATTATAGTTGCAAAAGAGGGTAATAGCAAATTAGGTATACTTGTTGATGTTGTCAGTGAAGTAAGAGATGTGAAAATGGAAAATATCGAAGAGCCGCCTGAAATAATGAAAGGTATTTCTAAGAGATACATGAAAGGGTTGATTAAGTTTGAGGACAAGATTATTATTTTCTTGAATTTAGGATCAATACTTACAGATGATGAAAAGAGAGTTATAGAAGGGTAGTATGGATTCTGTACAATTAAGAGTAGGAATTGGTGATTGTAAAATAACAAAATCTCCAAATACTATAATAACTGTAGGTTTAGGCTCATGTGTGGGTATAGCTCTTTACGATGGGAAGAGAAAAATTGGAGGGTTAGCACATATAATGCTTCCTGACAGTACTCAGTTCTCAAATACAACAAACAAATACAAGTTTGCAGATCTCGCTATAAAAGAACTATATAATGAAATGTTGAAATTAGGTGCTTTCAAGAGAAATATTGTTGCAAAGGTTGCAGGTGGTGCCTCCATGTTTAATTTCAGCGACAAAAAAATGGTTATGGATATTGGTGAAAGAAACTGTGTAGCAGTAAAAAAACAATTAAATGAGTTGGGCATAGATATAATTTCTGAAGAATTAAGAGGAAATAGAGGCAGAACAATGATATTAGATGCTGAGGATGGCAGTGTGTCAATAAAAACAGTAGGTGAAGGAACTAAGGTAATTTAATGGAGTGATTTTAATGGAAAAAAGAAAAATACTTGTTGTTGATGATTCTGCTTTAATGAGAAAAATTATTAGTGATATGATCAACGAGGAACCGGATCTTGAGGTTATTGATAAAGTAAGAAATGGTGAAGAGTTGTTTAAAAAGCTTGAAACAGTCAAACCGGATTTGATTACATTAGATATAGAAATGCCAAAAATGAATGGAATTGAAGCTCTTAAAGAGATGGATAAGAGAAGAATTAATATTCCTGTTATTGTGTTAAGTAGTGTTTCAGAGAGAGCAAAAAAGTTAACTATCGATTGTCTTCATGGAGGAGCATTTGACTTTATAGAAAAACCATCAGGTTCTATATCTTTAGATATCAATAAAGTTAAAGAACGCTTAGTGGAGCAAATTAGAGCAGCAACAAAAAATAAAGTAAATATTAGTTATGAAAGAAATAGGTCAGTAGCAAGAAAAGTCGAAACAAGAAAAGTTGAAAGTAGATTTTTAAGTAAAAGTTCTGGAATAAAAAAAGATATTAGGGCAGTTGCGATAGGTGCATCAACTGGAGGTCCTAAAGCGTTATATAATGTATTAACTGAATTGCCTTTTAGATTAGGTGTACCAATTTTTGTGGTTCAACATATGCCAGTTGGGTTTACAAAGGCGTTTGCTGAAAGATTAAATGCTAATTGTAAGATGAAAGTTGTTGAGGGATATGACGGATGTCCAATTGAAAAAGATACAGTATATATAGCGCAAGGTGGAAGTCATATGGTTGTTGTTGATGGGTTTATAAGGTTAAATAAAGAGCCGACTATGTGGGGTGTTAGACCTGCTGTTGATAAACTTTTTGACTCTGTTGTGGATGAATATAAGGGTAAAATATTAAGTGTTGTATTAACTGGTATGGGAAAAGATGGTGCTCAAGGTACAGTGAAAATTAAAGATGCAGGTGGTTATACAATTTCTGAAGCGCAGGAGACATGCACTATATATGGAATGCCAAAAGCTGCTTATGAAACGGGAAAGGTTGATGAAGTATTACCATTAGATAAAATTGCTGATAAAATAGTATCTATGACAAGGCGGTAGACATTATGAATCTAGAATATTTCAAGAAATGGGTTAAAGACGAATTGAAAATTGATTTGACAGCATATAAAGAGACTCAATTGCATAGAAGGTTATTAAGTCTTATGTCAAGAATTGGTGTAAAAACAGTTGAGGATTACATAAAGCTTTTAAAAACTGACAATGAACAGAGACAAAAATTTCTAGACTTTGTCACAATAAATGTTACTGAGTTTTTCAGAAATCCTGATATTTTTGATGAATTTAAAAATATTTTATTGAAAGAAGCTAGAAGTAAACAAAAACTGAAAATATGGAGTGCAGCATGTTCCATAGGGGCAGAACCTTATTCGATAGCAATGATACTAAGTAGTAATAATGCAGGTAGAGGACATAGAATTCTAGCAACTGATATTGATACTACTATATTGAATAAAGCTAGAACAGGGGTTTTTACTGAAAATGAAATTAAAAATATTGATGGGAATTTGCTGACTAAGTACTTTACAAAAGAAGATTCAAAATATGTCATAAATCCTTCAATTAAAAGTATGGTAACATTTAAAAAACATGATCTTATATTAGATTCTTATGAAAAAGACTTTGATGTAATAGTATGTAGAAATGTTGTTATATATTTTAAACAAGAAATTAAAGATAAAATCTATCATAAATTTTCACAATCTCTTAAAAGTGGGGGACTACTCTTTGTAGGTGCCACTGAAAGTATTTATAATTATAGAGATTTTGGATTTGAAAAAGCATCTACATTTATTTATAAAAAGTTATAAAGGAGGAAACTGTATGGATACATCCCAATACCTATCAATGTTTTTAGAGGAATCAATTGAAAATTTACAGATATTAAATGATTCAATTTTAGAGTTAGAGCAGAATCCTGATGATATTGATAAAGTAAATGAGATTTTCAGAGTTGCACATACATTAAAAGGTATGTCTGCTACAATGGGTTATGTTAAGATATCAGAACTAACACATAAAATGGAAGATGTACTTACAAAGTTTAGAGAAGGGGAGTTAAAAGTAACGCAAAAGATGGTTACAGTACTCTTCAAATGCTTAGATACATTAGAAATTATGGTTAATAATATATCAGAAGGTGTGGAAGCAGATACTGATATCCAAGAATTAATGGATTCTTTAAAGGAAGTAGCTACTATTCAGAGTGAATCTAATACTGAAAAAGAAGTTGCTGTTACATTAGAGAAAGAAGATTCTAATGAGCTAGTAGATTATAATGATTTACTAGATTTAAATGAATATGATTTGAGTGTTATGAAACAAGCCTTAACGAAAGAATATTCATCATATTACTTAAAGATTACTTTAGATAGTAATACACTTTTAAAATCAGCTAGAGCTTTCTTGGTTTTTAAAGCTTTAGAAGAATATGGTGAAATAATTAAATCAGATCCTAATGCAGAAGAGATAGAAAATGAAAACTTTGAGTTTGAAATTCAATTGGTTTATCTTTCTAAATCTGAGCCTGAGATGATCGAAAAAACAATATTAGCTATTTCTGAGATTAATAATATTGAAATTAAAAAAATAAATCTTGAAAAGAATAGTATAAAACATGATATAATAAATAAGGAAATTGAGATAAAAGAAGAGAAAAATGTTGATGAAACCACAAGAAATAACGTTCAACCAGTAGAAACAACTCAGAAGAAAAAAGCGACAGAGAAAAAATCTAAGGATGATGAGAAGGCTGTTGTGAAGAAAAAGGTACATCAATCTGTAAGGGTTGACCTTGAAAGGTTGGATAATTTCCTGACAATGGTTTCTGAATTAGTAATTCATAGAACAAGACTTGAACAGATTTCAAGTAATCACAAATTAAATGATTTAAATGAAACTCTTGAACAGATTGCTAGAACTACATCGGACTTACAAGACCTTGTTATGAAAATCAGAATGTTACCACTTGAAGTTGTTTTCAATAGATTCCCAAGAATGATAAGAGATTTATCTGTGGAGTTGGATAAAGATATTGAGTTTTCAATTGATGGTGCTGATACTGAACTTGATAGAACAGTAATAGACGAAATTGGAGATCCTCTTTTACATCTTCTAAGAAATGCAGCTGATCATGGAATTGAGAGTCAACAAGAAAGAGTTGCAAATGGTAAAAGTAAAAAAGGTCATATTAAACTAAGTGCTTACCCAGAAGGGACAAAAGCTGTTATAAAGGTTGAAGATGATGGAGCAGGTCTTGATGTTGAAAAGATTAGGATGAAAGCAGAAGAAAAGGGTATAAATACTGAAAATATGTCAGAGAGTGATATTAAGAATCTTATATTTGCACAAGGCTTTAGTACAAGTGAAGAAGTAACGGATGTTTCAGGAAGAGGAGTAGGAATGGATGTTGTTAAGACAAAAATTGCCTCTCTTGGAGGAACAGTTGATGTTATTAGTGAACTTGGAAAAGGTACAACTTTTATAATAAGATTACCTCTTACTCTACAAATTATTCAAGCTCTACTTGTTAAAATTGGTGATGAAACTATGGCTATATCTTTAGGATATATAGACAGAGTGCTTGATTATGAGCCAAATATGATTAAGAGAACTAATAACAAGGAAGTTATGGTTTTTAATGAAAATGTAATTCCATTAATAAGAGTTAATGAAGTTCTTGATATTGAACATAATAAAGAGAGCAAGGATTATATTGTAATTGTAAAAGTTGGTGAAAAAAGTGTTGGTTTATTGGTTAATGGATTATTAGGTCAACAAGAAATAGTTATAAAGCCTTTAGGAAAAACGTTACAAAATCTTAAAGAGTATATAGGTGCTACAATTTTAGGAGATGGATTAGTTACATTAATCTTAGATGTAGCAGCATTAATCTAAGGAGGGTTTAAATGGACTATAGTAAACTTTCAAATATGCAACTTGATGCACTTAGAGAAGTTGGTAACATAGGGGCAGGAAATGCTGCAACAGCACTTTCGCAGTTGCTGGGAAGTAAAATAGATATGACAGTTCCTAATGTTAATATAGTTTCCTTTGATGAGATTTTTTCAAGAATAGGTGGAGAGGAAGTAGTACTTGGTGTTATAGTTAGAGTGCTAGGGGATGCTCCAGGAAATATTTTGTTTATTTTCACCAGAGAAACTGGAATGGATATTATTAAGCAATTAACACAAAAAGAAGAAGAAGAAATTTCAGAAATGGGAGCTTCGGTTCTTTGTGAAATTGGAAATATTATTTCTGGTTCATATATGAATTCAATTAGTAAATTTACTAATTTGCTTTTAATGCCGTCAGTGCCAGCTGTTACTTTTGATATGCTTGGTGCGATATTATCTACAACTTTTATTGAATCAGAACAATTTGATGATTGTGTATTAGATATTGAGACTGCATTTATTCAGAATGATACAGAGATTCAAGGTTATTTTTACTATATCCCTATGCCGGGATCATTAGAAAAAATACTTAGTTCACTAGGAGTAAAATAATGGAGGTAATGAAAAATGGCTAGAGTATTAATAGTTGACGACGCTGCGTTTATGAGAATGATGATTAAGGATATTTTAGAAAAAAATGGATATGAGGTTGTTGGACAAGCTGCAAATGGAGTTCAAGCAGTTGAGCTTTATAAACAGGAAAAACCAGATGTAGTTACTATGGACATAACAATGCCTGATATGGATGGGATTGAAGCTGTGAAAAATATTAAAGCTTTTGAACCAAATGCTAAAATTATAATGTGTTCTGCAATGGGACAACAAACTATGGTTATGGATGCTATTAGAGCAGGAGCAAAAGACTTCATAGTAAAACCTTTCCAAGCAGACAGGGTACTAGAAGCTATTAAAAAAGTCATTGGATAAGGAGTGATTTTGTGCAAGTTATCATTTTTAACTTAGGTGAAGAACAATTTGCCGTAAAAACTGAGGTAGTACAGAACATTACAGATATGATGGAAGTAACTCGTGTACCTAAAGCTCCTAAGTATATTAAAGGTTTGATTAATCTAAGAGGTAATGTTATTTCTCTTTTAGATTTAAATTTACTTTTGGATGTTAAAGGAAAAAAAGAAGAGCATGACAGTACTATCATTATTAAAATTGGTGATGAAGCTGTTGGTATTGCAGTGGATACTGTAGAAGAAGTTTTAGATATAGATGAATCTATTATTGAAAATATAGAAGATAATAGAGACAAAAAATATATCAAAGGTGTGCTTAATTTTAATGATAGGATAGTTACTTTAATAGACGTTGGTAGATTAATAAATTAAGGAATGAGGTAATAGTATGTCAGAAGTTTTATCTCAGAACGAAATAGATTCGTTGCTATCCGCATTGTCTTCCGGTGAAATCGAAGCAGAGAATGTTACACCGGCGGAAGAAGAAAAGAAAGTTAAACTTTACGATTTTAATAATCCAAACAAGTTTTCTAAGGAGCATTTAAGAACATTGGAATTGATATATGAGAATTACTCAAGAATCATTTCAACATACCTTTCGGCTCAAATTAGGAAAAGTGTTAAAATTAAAATTGAAACAATGCAACAATTTACTTATGAAGAGTTTATTAGGAATATTCCTAACCCAACCGTGTTGACGATTTTTAGATTATTTCCTTTAGAAGGAAATCTTCTATTTGAAACTAATCCAGACTACGTATACCAAGTATTGGATATTCTTTTAGGTGGAACTGGTGATAAGAAGTTTAAGAGCAAGGAACTCACTGATATTGAAAAGAATATTATTACAAGAATGAATGAAGGGCTCATTGCTAATATGAAATTAGCTTGGGAAGATGTTTTGGAAGTGGAGTCAGAAGTTGTAGGAGTAGAAACGAATCCAGCATTAAACCAAACACTTGCACCTAATGAATCTGTTGCATTAATAACTTTTTCAGTTGACCTTGGGAAAAATCATACATTTATTAATTTATGTATTCCTTTCTTGAGTGTTGAGAAAATATTGGATAAATTAGATGTGCAGTATTGGTTTAGAGGTAGAGATGAAGCAGATAAACTTGAATCTAAAACGAAGATAAAGGAAAGATTGAATACTGTTAATGTGGAGCTTACTGGAGTGTTAGGAGATTCATCCATTAACGTTCAAGATTTCTTAAGCTTAAAAACTGGAGATGTTCTGACCCTTAATAAAAAATCAACTGAACCTGTTAAGGTGAAAATCATGGATAAAACATATTTTTACGGTAAGCCAGGTATAATAGGAAAGAGCAGAGGGATTCAAGTACTAGATATTATAGATAAGGATGTGGAAGAAAATGAATAATGGGTTTCTGTCACAGGAAGAAATAGATGCTCTTTTAGGCGGAGATAGTGAAACTAACGAAGATAGTACTACCTCTATAGACGATGGGGTTGAAGAAATGTTAACCGATCTTGAAAAGGATGTTTTAGGTGAGGTTGGAAATATCTCAATGGGATCTGCATCAACTGCATTATCACAAATTATTGGTCAGAAAGTAAATATTACTACTCCAATCGTTGCTACCACAACTTTAGGTAGAATCAAGGCTGATTTTGAAACCCCAAATATTGCCCTTGATGTAAAATATACCAGCGGTATTGTAGGAAATAACTTATTGTTAATGAAGGTATCTGATGCAGCAGTAGTTTCTAATCTTATGATGGGTGGAGATGGTATTGTAGGAGAGACTACTGAATTATCAGAAATTGAAATAAGTGCCGTTTCTGAAGCTATGAACCAGATGATTGGTTCTGCAGCTACATCTATGGCTACGATGTTTGCTAGAGAGGTTAATATTTCACCTCCATTATCAAAGGTTTGTGATGATTCATCAGAATTATCCAGTGATCTTTCAGATGATGAACCAGTGGTAAAGGTATCTTTCAAACTAGCTATAGGGGAACTTGTGGATAGTAATATAATGCAGATTCTTCCAATAAAAACAGCAAGAAAAATAATAGCTATTATGATGGGGACTGATGATGCTAGTGAGCCAGAGACTGATGTACAGGCAAAAGGAATTGAAGAAAATGTTTCTTCTGTTCCTATGAATAATGAGCCGCAAGTACAGCCTATTAACAATAATCCTCATGGTGTTCAGTATCAAGAACCTGTTTATCAACAGCAGTATCCTCAAAACAATATGGGGATGCCAGGGAATTACAATATGTATGATAACTCGTATCAGGTGCAACCACCTTATCCGGGTCAACCACCTTATCCTGGTCAACCACCGTATCCAGTTCAACCAGTGAATGTTCAATCTGCAACATTCCAGCAGTTAAATGATGGGGGAATGGCTTCGCAGCCGCAAAATATTGATTTAATATTAGATGTACCCCTTGAAGTTTCTGTTGTTCTTGGTAGAGCTAAGTTAAACATAAAAGATGTTTTAGAATTAGGAACTGGTTCCTTGATTGAGTTGGATAAGTTAACGGAAGAACCTGTGGAAATTCTTATTAATGGTAAGAAAGTTGCATATGGAGAAGTAGTTGTTGTTGATGAAAACTTTGGTGTTAGAATTACTAGTATCATAAGTAATGAGGATAGAATAAAAAGTCTAGGTCGTTAGGTAAAAACAAATTTAAAATTAAAATAGTAATATTTTATCAATAGGCTCATAAGAGAATTATTCTCTTATGAGTTTATTATTTTTTTCCTATGAAATAATAGTATTAGAAAAACTAATTATACTTATAAACTTTATTGAATAAATGACGATAATAAGATTAGAAAATAAAAATGAAATTAATATCTGGGGTGTGGATATGAAAATTAATGGAATAAGAGCAAACTATGTTAATAAATACTATAACAAGAATATTAATAAAAATACTAATACGCAAATGAGAAGAGAAAAAGATAAAGTTCAGATTTCTGATATTGGTAGAAAGTTAAGTAAAATTGACTCACTAAACAGAGAAGATAGAGAAAAACTGGTTAATGAGATAAAAGAAAAAGTAGATAATGGAACATATAAAATTGATAGCAATAAGATTGCTAAAAAGATAATTGGGCATATAAAAGGAGAGGAAATATAGTAAGGAGGAAGTAATGAGAGATAAGATACTTGAAATAATGCAAAAAGAACATACTGCATTGGAGAATTTGCTTAATTTACTAGAAGAACAACATAGATTTATAGCAAGTGACTCCTTGCTAGACATGGAAGAGTGTGTTAAAAAGATACAAAATGCATCAAAGATTGTCGCAGAAATTGAGATGGAAAGAAGAGGAATGTTGGGTGAAACTAGCATGAAGGTTGTTGTAGACAAACTTCAGGACTCTCAAATAAGCGAGTTATATAAGGAAATTAGAAGATTACTTGAGGTTTTAACAATGCAAAAGGAAACTAATGATTTGATTTTAAAACAGAAGTTAAGTTTTACAAACCAACTTCTTAATGCTTTAAAACCTAATAGTAAAAGAACAAATGTATATAATTCCTATGGTAAAGTGAAGAGGTGATATAATGTCAGGTTTATTATCGATTTTTAATATAGCAAAAAGAGGAATGTCTGCTCAACAATATTCAATTAGTATTACTAATCACAATGTTGCAAATGCTAACACTGAAGGATATTCGAGACAGAGAGCACAACTGCAAACAACTTCTCCATATCAAGCACCATCAATGAACTCTTACATTGGCCCAGGTCAGCTTGGTACAGGTGTTCAAGTGGATACAGTTAAAAGAATAAGAAATGAATTTATAGATTTCCAAATTAGAGGTGAGTTTAGTACTCAAGGTAAGTATGAGGCTAGAGAAGCATTATTAGGGGAAATCGAAAATATATATAACGAACCATCTGATACAGGAATTTCGGGACTATTAGGGAAATTCTATGACTCATGGCATCAATTATCAAAACAACCACAGAGTTCAAATGCTAGAACGGTAGTTGCACAGCAGTCAAAAGCACTTGCTGATGAACTTAATCACAATTATGAGCAATTGAACAAATTAAAAGAAAATACCAACCTTCAAATTAAGGAAAGTGTTTTCAAAGTTAACAATGTTCTTGCACAAATAGATGACTTGAATCAACAAATTATTAGTGTAAAAGTTTCTGAGCAGGAACCAAATGATTTAATGGACAGAAGAGATCAACTTTTAGATGAGTTAAGTACATTAATGAATATGGATATTAAAAAGCAAAGTTTTTATGGACAAGACATTACAGCTCAAGACTCAGCGACTATACCTGGTGGAGCTGAAAAGCTTTTAGTAAGAAAAGATCCAAATATGTCAGTTTCAAGATTTGCTTATATAAGTGGAGTAACTGTAGTTAAAGATCCAGCTAATGGAACAATAACAGGATTAAAATTGGACACATATAGAGCAGGAAACTCAAATGATTCTGGTGATACAGTGGATATTACTTTTGCTGGAGGAATGAATAAAGAGCAAAAAGAAGAGATTATTAGAGAAATATCAGAAACAAGAATTCTCTGGGCTAATGAAAAAGGAAAATCCTATGCTGAAATTAATGGTGGTGCAGGAATAACAATTACCAAAGATAAATTCAGAAGTGAACTAGGATTATTTGAACCATCAAAAGGGAAACTAAATGGACTGCAGTCTGTTCAAAAAGATGTAGATAAGTATATGGCACAGATGGATAAGTTAGCTAAAGGATTGGCAATGGCAGTTAATAGTATTCATAGTGGTGTTACTGATATTCCAGATGCTGCGAATCTTGAGGCTTTAGCAAACTATATAGATGGGGATAATAAATTAAAGGGAGATTCCAATGGTAAGCATATGGATTTCTTACCATTCTTCGTAAATAAGGATAAAGCAATTTATAGTGGTGGATTATTGACAAACCTTGGTGAGGTTATTACAAGTGAAAATGAAATAACAGCTGGTAATATCACAATAAACCAAGAAATTATGAATGATGTAATGAAGATAAAAACAAAAACAAATGATGATCTGTACGATCAAACTGAAAATAATGTTGAAAATGGAACTACTGATGGTAACAGAGCTCTTACAATAGCTCAACTTCGTAATGCATTTATGAAAATAGGTGGAATGAAGGAAAGTACCACAAGAGCAGAGTTTATTAGTAACCTAACAGGTGGAACTTTAGAAGTTAACGCTGTTGGAGTTAAAACAATAAAAAATAATAAGTCTGGTACAACTACAGATAATTATTTTAAAGATGTAATCAATGAACTTGGAATACAGACGCAAGAAGCTAAAAGAATTGGATTGAATCAATCTTCACTAATTGGGGGGTTCCAGCAAGCTAGAGAATCTGTTTCGGGAGTTTCATTAGATGAAGAAATGGCAAGTTTAATACAATATCAGCATGCCTATTCAGCAAATGCTAAGATTGTATCTACAGTTGATGAATTACTAGATGTAGTTATTAATGGATTAAAAAGATAGATAATATCCTATAGTAGGTTGGTGATAAAATGAGAGTTACAAATAAAATGATGTCAAATAACTTCTTAAGAGATCTTAACTATAATCTTAAGAATATGCAGCGTATTCAGACACAGTTAACAACTGGTAAAGAATTTAAAAGACCTTCAGATGATCCTTTTAAAGTTGCAAGATCAATGCAATTGTATTCTGATATTGATACAAACAAACAATATAACGAGAATGTAAAAGATGCTATAAATTGGCTGGATACAACAGATACTGCTCTTGGGCAAGCTAATAATGTATTCCAAAGAATTCATGAGTTAATGATTTCAGCAGGTAATGGTGGATATAGTGATAATGAGAGAAAAGCTATAAAAGATGAAATTAACGAGAGAGTATCGGAATTCTCACAAATATTAAATACTAGTTTCGATGGTAAGTTTATATTTGGAGGAACTAGAGGAACTGTAAAACCTACAGATGCAATCTTAAATAGTGATGGGAACACAGATTTAAAGTATTATTCTGATATAAATATAAATGCAACTGATCAAGAAAAGAAAATGATAGACTCAAAACTTAATATAGAAATATCTTCAGGAGTAACTATTGGATATAATGTTAATGCAGTGGAAATACTAGAGTTTAAGAACTTAAATGGTGAAGATAAAAATGTAATTAATATTATGAAATCCTTGGCAAATCATCTTGATGGGAAAGCTAGTGATGGTTCTGGTGCAACAGATCCTGATGCACTAGATAAATTATTAAGTGATGACCTAACAGATGTTAAAAATATTCTTGAGAATTTAACTAAACTAAGATCTAGAGTTGGAGCAATGCAGAATAGAATGGAGAGCGCAAAAGTAAGAAATGAAGAAGAAAATTTTAATATAAAAGAAATTCTTTCAAAGACGGAAGATATCGATATTGCTGAGAAAACAATGGAATATGCAACTATGCAGACTGTGTATTTAGCATCTCTTCAGACGAGTGCTAAGGTAATCCAGCCAAGTCTCATAGATTATTTAAGATAGGACTGGTGATGATATGGAGTTAATCTCAAAGGTTCACGGAAAAATTCAATATTCAGATACAGAAATTGTAACTTTTAAAAAAGGGTTGCCTGGATTTGAAAATTTAAAAAGGTTTATTATTAAAGATATTGAAGGTAATCCAATATTTAAAATAATGCATTCTCTTGATAGAGCAGATATTGCTTTTGTTATCGTTTCTCCATTTAATTGTGATGAAAAATATCAAATAAATCTCAGTAATGAAGTGCTTAAAAATCTAAATATTATTAAGCCAACAGATGTAATGCTTTATACAATAGTTACATTACATTCGGATTATAAAAAAATTACATCAAATTTAAGAGCGCCAATAGTAGTGAATATTAAAAATAATCTTGGTGAACAAATTATTAGTAATAATGATGAGTATCTTGTAAAACACCTGATTTTTAAGGAGGAAGTGGAGTGCTTGTAATTAAAAGAAAAAAAAACGAAGGACTTCAAATAGGTGATGATATAACAGTAAAGATTGTTGAAATAAATGAAAATTCAGTGAAGATTGCCATAGATGCACCAAGGGAAACTTTAATACTAAGAACAGAACTCTTAGAAGAAGTTAAGGATGAAAATTATAAAGCTATAATTGGAGATTTAAACTCATTGGATGCATTAAAAAATGTAAAAAAGTAATATAGGGGGAACTGGAATGAAAATAAATTCAACAACTAATTTGAAATTTAACAATTTAAAAAACAATGAAAGTGTTAAAATAAAAATACAAGAAAATGACAATAAAATTGAAAATGAAGTTGTAAGCTCAACGGTAGTAAATAAGGATAATGTTGAGAATGAGACTAATAATAAGAGAAATGATGTTCTTTTATTAAATGATCAATTTGAAGGTGCTGATAAGGAAGAAAAAATTAAAGAGGCTATTGAAATTATTAATAAACTTTTAAAAAAAAGAAACAGTAGGATTGAAGTGGAAAATCATGAGTTCTTTAAAAGTGACTTAATGATGAAGATAATAGATGAGGATACTGGAGATGTAATTGTTGAAGTTCCACCTAAAAAGATTCTTGATATGATTGCAACTATGGTAAAAATGGCTGAAGGGATTGTTATTGATAAAAAAGCTTAGGAGATGTCCTTATGGAGCATAAACTCAATAAAGTTGATCTTGAACTTATACAGAAAATAATTGATATTACAAAAGATGAAAGAGTTAATAGTATTAGGAGATCGGAAAAAGGTAATATTGATTATAAGGGTAAAGAAAAACCTGCTTATCATAAAAAAATATCTAATCATCGTAAAAAAATTGTAGTAGATGCTTATAAAGAAAAAAAAACAATAATAATAAATGCTACAAAAGAAGATGACAATTTAAGTGGAAAATATCTCAATAAGAAAAGGTAGTGATGATAATGACATTTGGATATAAAAATGCAGCTAATGCGTATAAAACAAATAGTGTGAATTATGCTTCTAAGGAGCAATTGTTATTAATGTTAGTTGACGGAGCAGTGAAATTTGCAGAAATTGCAAGACAAGGTATGATTGACAATCAGATTCAAAAGGCGCATAACAATATAATTAAAACGCAAAATATTTTCTTTGAATTAATAGCAACACTTGATGTTTCAGCAGCTGGAGAGTGGGGTTCTAAGTTGATGAGTATTTATCAATTTATAGTGGATAGACTAGGACAAGCTAATATAAAAAAAAGTATTGAAATAATGAATGAAGTTATTCCTCTCATTCAGGAAGTAAGAGATACTTGGTATGAAGCATCAAAAATTTCAAAAGTAGCTAAGTAGTTTATAATTTTTTCAGAATTAAAAGGTGGTGTTAAGATGTCAAGTGTAGGAAGTGCAGGAAGTAATATGATGAGAATTACTGGTATGGCAACTGGTATGGATACGGATGCTATGGTAAAAGCAATGACTGCTAATTATCAGCTGAAAATTGATAAAGTAAATCAAGAAAAACAAATTATGCAATGGAAACAAGAGATGTATCGAGATATTATAACAGATATTAAAGATATACAGGATTATTTTGATCCAATCTCAGATAAGTATATTTTATCTGAAAGTAAATTTAGTTCTGTTAAAGTGACAAATAGTAATGAAAATGCTATAGGATTTACAGCAGGAGCTACTGCTATAGAAGGAACATATAAATTAAATGTAACAAAATTGGCAGAGGCAGCTGTGGTTGATGGAGCAGCAATAACAGCTACTAGTGGTACAGCAACTAAATTAAAGGATATTAATGGAAGTCTTGAAGGGAAAACTGTTACTTTCGATATTAACGGTAATACAGTTGATATAGCGGTTGATGCAGATACAACTATTCAAAATGTTTTAGATACACTTAATAATGATACAAATATATCAGCTGATGCTACTGCTACTTTCGATGAACTCACAAAGAAGTTTGTTTTTAAAACTAATGCTTCAGGTTCAACAAAGAATTTATCAGTTACATTAACAGATAATGATGCAGGTGATTTAGTGAGTTCTTTGGGATTTGCAGAAGGAGTTGCTTCTTTGGATAGTGGTCAAAACGCTGAGTTTTCAATTACATATCCTGATGGAAGAAGCGAGATTATAACTAACCAAGAAAGTAATAAATTCACTGCAAATGGTGTCACGTATAATCTTAAAACAGCTGGTACTGGAGATACAACAATTACAGTTGAAAAGAATGATACAGATAAAGTATTTGATAACATAAAAAGTTTTATTGATGATTATAACAATCTTATGGAAAAGATTCAAAGTAAACTTTCAGAGAAAAAACAGTATGACTATAAACCTTTAAGTACTGAACAAAAAGAATCAATGTCAGAAGAGGACATAAAGACTTGGGAAATAAAAGCTAAACAAGGTATCTTAAAAAATGATTCTTACTTGGGAAAATTAATGACTGACTTAAGAGGTACTTTATTTGCACCTGTATATTCTGATAAAGCATCTGATAGTAAAAATGAATATCATATGGGTATATACGGTGAAGGTGCATTGTGGCTTGATACTTCATCAGATATGACTCAATTAGGAAAAATATTAATTAAAGATGAAACTAAATTAAAAGAAGCAATCTCTAATAATGTAGAAGAATTTACTAAGTTCTTTATTGGAAAATCCTCTACAGAAAACCTTGACGATAAGTATATAGGTACAGATACTTATTATGAAGATGGATTATTTACAAGAATAAATAAGATTGTGGAAACATATGCGGGAGACCCTGGAATAGGTAAAGATGGAAAAGCTACGTTAAAAGGTACTCTAAATATATATGCGAATAAGCAGTATGATTTCAGTATTACAGGTGGGGCAAGCCAAAATACTATTCCTGACCAAATTTATAGAAAGACAGTAAGTACTGATCAACTTAATAGAAGAATGATTGAGGTTGAAAATAAATATTATGCTCAATTTGCAAGGTTAGAATCTGCGATGAATCAGATGAATTCTCAAATGAGTAGTTTTTATTCTCAAATGGGTATGGGTTAAAAAATAATATTTTAAGGATGATTTTATGGATTTAGAAAAATTGATTATTGAGTATAAGCAAATTTCTAATGATATTATTGTTTTATTAGAAAAAGATGATTTTGAGAAGTTAGATCTGTTGTTTGAAAAAAGGCAAGTAGTAATAGATCAAATGATTTTAGAAGATAATGGGAAAAATGAAGTAAAGGATTTATATGTAAAGTATAATTTGGTTAAACTAGATCAAGTGATGAAATCCAAATTTGAAACTAAAAAAAATGAAATTAAAAGTAACTTAATCAAAATAAGAAGACAAAAAAAAGCTACTGCTGGATATAATAACTTGAATTCAAGAGCTGTTTATTTAAGTAAAGAAATTTAATTTTTTTATAATAAAAGTATAAAGCTAGATATAAATCTTACGATAATAAAAATAGGAAGTATTAAAGATAAAAAATTAAGAAAACTTTATTAAAAAGTATAAAGGATTTAATAAAATAAACGAAAGTATAATTAGTAGATATTAAAAGATTTTAAAAGCGAATGCTTTTAAATATATATTAAATATTAGGCAAGGATGCCAAAGGAAAAATCAAGGAGGAATTTATTATGATTATTAATCACAATCTTAATGCAATGAATGCTCACAGACAAATGGGAGTTAACATTGGAAATGCTGGAAAGTCAATGGAAAAATTATCTTCAGGTATGAGAATTAACCGTGCTGGAGACGATGCTGCAGGTCTTTCTATCTCAGAAAAAATGAGAGCTCAAGTAAGAGGTTTAAATCAAGCTTCAAGAAATGCTCAAGATGGTATCTCTCTTATTCAAACTGCTGAAGGTGCTCTTCAAGAAACACAAGAAATCGTTCAAAGAATGAGAGAACTAGCTGTACAAGCTGCGAACGATACTAATGTTACTGATGACAGAAAAGCAATAAAAACTGAAGTTGATGAATTAATTAAAGAGGTAGACAGAATAAAAGATAGCACTACTTTCAATGAAAAGAAATTATTAGATGGAACTTTAACAAATGCAGTTGGTACATTCCAAATTGGTGCTGATAAAGGTACAACTTTACAAATTAAAGTCAACACTATGAGTTCTGCAAAGCTTTCATTAAATGGTTTCACTTTTGCAAGTTCTGGAAATGCTGCTAGTGCAATTGCAAAATTTGATACTGCTATCAAAACAATTTCTACTGAGAGATCAAGCCTTGGTTCTTGGCAGAATAGATTAGAGCACACAATCAAGAATCTTGATAATGCTTCTGAAAATATCCAAGCGGCAGAGTCAAGAGTTAGAGACGTAGATATGGCTAAGGAAATGATGAACTTCAGTAAGAACAACATCCTTCAACAAGCAGCTCAATCTATGTTAGCTCAAGCTAATCAATCACCACAAGGTGTATTACAATTATTAAGATAATAAATTAATAATAATCATTCAAATAGTCAGCTTTAAGCTGGCTATTTGTGCTATATAAGATAGAAAGGAAGATATTCTTATGTTTGACATGAATATGAACATATTAAAACAAGAATATGAAGAGTATTATAATATTGTAATGAAAAAAAATGGGATTAATAATCACAATTTTGAATTAGTAGTATCAAAAGATCATTCTATCAATTTACAAATTAAAAAAGATGACAAAGAAGTTTTTCTGCATAGTTCTTTTTCAGTAGAAAATGAAGCAAATAGGTGGATTTCTAATATTGATAAGGAAAAGGACACATACATTATATTCGGTGCTGGATTTTTTTATCATATTAAGAAATTACTTGAGATTATGCCTCGCGAGAATAAGACATTTATTATTGTTGAAAAAAATATAGATATTTTTATAGCAGCTTTAGAGAATGTAGATGTTGCACAGTGTTTGAAGGATTTAAGAGTAATTTTAATTATATCAGATGATCCAGACGAGATATCACAAAACATATTCCATATAATGAAAAGAAAGGGTATAAAATCTTTAGAAATCTGTACTCTTATGTCTTATCAGCAGCTTTATAAGGAATGGTTAGAAGAAGTATATACTGCTATTGTTCAGATGGTACAATTATTTGGAATGAATATAGCCACTGAATTATATTTTTCTGAGGAATGGATGTTTAATCAGTTTCAAAATATAAAGTCATTTAATATAGATTCTTTACCATTAGAAAGTTTTCTAGGTGAATTCGAAAATATTCCAGCAATAATTGTAGGAGCAGGACCTTCTCTTGATAAGCAATTAGAAACTTTGAAAAAACTTAATAATAAAGCTATAATTTTTGCTGCTGGTTCTTCAATTAATATTCTAGAGAAAAATGGAATAACACCTCATTTTGAAGTGGCTGTGGATGGAGGAATTACAGAAGCGAAGATTATTGAAAATATTAGAAATATGAAAACAATTTTATTGTTTCTATCAACTGTACATCATGAAGCTGTTAAAAAATATAAGGGCAGAAAAATGTGGTTCAGAGGAAATAATTATTCAGTAATAGACTATTTTGAGAAGTTTGTTGGTTCTGACTCCAGTAGAATTGAATTAGGTCCATCATGTGTTAATATAGCTGTTGATATTGCTGAAAAATTTGGGTGCTATCCAATAGTATTAATTGGTCAAGATATGGCCTACACCAATAAAAAATTATATGCGCAAGGACCAGATCATAATTTGAGTTTAGAAGATGAAAAGAGAAAGAAAGTTTTAGCTACAGATATATATGGAAATGATGTATATACGCTAAACTCTTTCATTGGTATCAAAGAGTTTTTTGATATGTATGTAAGAGTTAATCAACTTCAAGATAGAATAGTTAACTGTACTGAAGGTGGATTAGGTATAAATAATGTTAAGAATAAAGAATTCATTGAAGTTATGAATGAATTAGAAATGATTAATTTTGATGTTAATGAATATATAGATAATCTTTATATAAGGAATAACGAAAAAACTTCTAATGAGATGAGTAAAAAAACAATAGATTTCATTGAGACTATTAAAAAATTAATAAAGGGTATTGAAAAAGAAAGTATAGAGAGAGTGAATAAAGTAACAGATATTCTAAATGGTTTTGATGATTTATCTTTTGTGCAAATTCAAGAGTGTGTTAAGGAAGTAACTGAGTTAACAGAATATATAGAAGAAAATCAACTGCATAAGGAAGCAATGAAATTTAGCACAGCGGCCTATTCGTTAGCTATTAAGAATGGTATTCACAAGGAACTAGAGAGTATAAAGGATTTAAGAAGTAAATATAGATTATTATTAGAAGGATTACAAAAAGAATATGTATTTTATGAGCAATTGTTACAAACAATGAATAATTCTATTAATTATTAATCTATTTATTAGGAGTGAAATTATGAGTCTTGAAAGTAGCAATAAGTTAAATGGTGCTAATATTTATAAAGCTGATTTAATAAAAATAATTTATGAATCTATAGATTGTATTTACAAAAACGATATTCAGGTTGCTATGGAATCATTTACTGATGTTATCACCAAAATTATGAATTTTGGTGCTATAAGAGATGAGCATATTATAGAAATGAATGAATTTATAAAAAAAAGTTACAGTTCTTTAAATAATTCGGATTATGTATTATTTGCTGATCTATTAGAATTTGAAATGATACCTATTTTAGAGAAAATATTATTAACTGAAAGAGGGTGAAAATATGGAATATAATGTTGTAATACCTAATAATATTTTAAGTTTTAAATGTGCTATGTGTGGTGAATGTTGTACAGGATGGAAGATAGAAATAGATAAAATTACATGCAATAAAATTAAGAAAGAATTAAAAAAATCTGAAATAGAAGATAAGATTAAATTCGAATATAGTAAAGGAAAATTAACAAGTGGAACAATTAAGATGTTAGATGATGGGAAATGTTCATTCTTAGATTCGGATAATTTATGTGGTTTGCAAAAAGAAAAAGGTATCAATTTTATTAGTGATGTTTGTAAACAGTATCCAAGAATTTTTATTTCTACAACAAGAGGGGTAGAACAATCAATGTATTTCAGTTGCAGAGAAGCTTTAAAATTATTAGATAATGATAAACCTATTGAATTTGATGTAAATCCTATTTGTTATAATTATGAAGCCCTAGATAATTCAAATGCAGTAAATAAAGTGATGGAAAATAAAATGCTCAAGTATTATTATCTAATTGAAGAAATGATGATAGATATAATGCAGCAAAGAAATCAGTCATTAAAAGATAGATTATTATTAATGGGGAGTCTAATTCTTTCTTTATATAATGCTGAGGATGATGAGCATTTGCAGATTATTAGTGAATATGGAAGTATAATTGGAAAAAATATTGACTGTTTTAAAGAAATAAATTCTAGTAAATTAAATTTAATTGAACTTATAAATAAATTAGGTGAGTCTCAATTATCTCTAAAATCTGTAAGTTTCTTAACTAAATTATTTTTTGAGAAATTTAATAATAACATGGATAAAATCGAAATAGATTCTTTCAGGAATAATAATTTTAAATATGAGTATATATTAGAAAACTTATTTGTTATGAGAATATTTAGAAAGGACTTTGCATATAGTGATAAGCTTTTAAAAAATTATTATTGGATGGTAATTCAATATATATATATATTATTGAGTATGAATATTAATGATGATTTTAGTAAAGATAGATTACTTGTTAGTATTTATCTTTCAGAAAAAACATTCTCACATACAAGTGTTTTAAAAAATGATTTACTTGCAGGAAAGTCAGCTGATGCAATTATGTTAGAGGCTATGGAAGTGGTTAATTATTATAATATATAAAAATTAAATAGTTTCACCAATGTGTAAATGCTATATATGGATATAGCATTTTTTTTATTTTTTGAAAATAATTATATGTAATAAATAATTTAAACATATTTTAAATTAGAACTAATGAAGTTTTTACTTAACGAAGAATATTAAAAAAATTAAAATTTATTTGAATTATATAAAAATATTGAAATATAATCAAAATTTAATTTATTTAAAAATTATGTTAAAGTAGTTATAGTTTAAAAATATTTATATATTATTTATTTATATGTAAATATTTCTTAAAAACACATGATATATTAAATGGTCTATATATTTAGTACATAAAAGAGGAGAAAAGAATTATGATTAATGTACTTTCAGTTGGAGCTGGAAAAGAACAAATTCAAAGTATTATTGAAGTCCAAAGGTTGGGTCTAAAAGTCAATGCAATAGATGGTAATGAAAACTCAGAAGGTTTTAGTGTGGCGGAAATTGGGTAATTAGTTGATATTAAAAATCAAGAACAAGTTATTAATGGTAAGTTCGTTTTAACATTGGTCAGAGAAAAGTTACTGACTTCATTACCATATAGACAAGAGGTTGGTTATATTTCACCTGCAAGAATAGATAACAATATATTTAAATTAATAGAACAAGAAGTCAATATATGGTGTGAAATTTTAAAACTTAATAATTGTGTAATTCATGTAGATTTGATAATTAATAATACTTATGATAATGCAATTATCCCAATAGAGATTTCAGGAAGACCTTCAGGGCTAATGAGGTCTAGTTTTATGACTCCGTATTCAACAGGAATTAATTTTTGCAGAATGGAATTAAAATGCAATTAGGTGAGAAAATTAACTTTAAACCTGAATTTAAGAGATATATGTATTTAAGATTTTTAGATATAGCTAATGGGGAAGTATTAAATATTCCAGACAAAGATGTAATAACTTCCAGAAAGAATATTGTTAAATATGAATGTAATATTAAATGTAGAGATGTATTAAAAGAAGTAACCTGTGGAAACGATGTATACAGTAGAGGGCTTGTTGTAGCTACAGGTGATACAACAAGCTATGAATGAGGTCAATAATGTATTGGATATGTTAGAAGTTATATGAGAATTAAAGGTACTTTAGGAGGAGAGAAATGAGTATTGTTGAAGAAAAAAAGAAAATTGATAACCAAAATGAAATGGGATGTTCAAAAGAAATTAAAAGACATCAGATGCTATATCCAAATGAGAGAGTTGTAGCGTTTCTTGCAAGAAATTATCCTAACTTTAATGAAAATAGAGATAAAAGAACAGTAGATATTGGGTTTGGATCTGGAAGGCATTTTAAACTATTAATGGATTATGAGTTTGATACATATGGATTTGATTATAGTGAGGATTGCGTTGAAATAGCAAGTAATATTTTGGGAAATAATGAAAGATTAAAAGGTTTAAAGAAAGCTGATTTAAGAGATAAACCATATGAAAATGAATTTTTTGATGTAATTATCTGTTATGGAACAATTTTTTATAGAAAAATAGATGAAATGTTAGAAGATTTAAAGCTAGTGAATTCAATGATGAAGAAAGGAGGTAAGATGATTAATAATTTCAGGACTAAAGATGATCATCTATATGGAAAAGGAAAAAAGATTGACGATAATACATATATTCTTGATAAATTAACAGGGGCATATAAAGATATTTCCTATACTTTTTTAACTTCACAAGAAGCAGAGGAACTACTAAATAAAGCTGGTTTTTCTATTGAGAGCAAAGAAAGATCTGATTTATGGAAGAATAATTTGTCTGAAAAACATACTTGGTGGATATTTTCAGTTAGAAAGGAAAAGTAAAATGATTAGACTTAATATTTTAGATAAAGAAATTGGTGGATATAAGCCTGCTTTTATTGTTGAGGAAATAGGTGCAAATCATAATGGTGATATAGAGTTACAAGAGAAATGATTAAGTCAGCAGCTCAATGTGGTGTAGATGTGGTGAAATTTCAAACATATAGTGCTGAAGAGTTATTAGCAGATAAAGAATGATAATCACTTGGGGAAGTGAAGGGTATCAAAAATCTGAACCCATTGGAGAAATGTTTGATAGAATTGCACTGCCAAGAGAGGCTCATAAAGAGTTATTTGATTATGCAAAAAGTTTGGGGATAATTCCTTTTTCAACCCCATTTAGTATTCGAGGGTTGAGGTTTTTAGAAAACTTGGATGTTCCATGCATAAAAGTTGCTGCATCGGATGTAAATTATTTGGATATGCATAAAGAACTTCCTAAAACAAATAAACCTGTTATGTTGTCATTAGGTAAGTGTACTCTTAGTGAAGCAGACAAAGTAATTTCAATACTATTGGATGGAGGATAGAACCATACGATAAAGAAAAAGCTATCGGCATGATAGTGAATAGGGATTTATCATTAAATACTGTTTTAAAATGGGAGTATTTAAGATGATTTTAATTCATTCAGCTGGTAATAAAAAAATAGGAATAGGAAACTTAAGTAGATGTAGTACAATCGCTAAAGAAATCGTAAAAATTAGCAGGGAAGAATTGATAATTTTATATGAAACATCTGTTGAGTTATCGAACAAGTTCTCTGTTGAAAATGCAAAAACGTATAGAGTAAGAGACAGAAATGAGGCATTAAGTCTTATTGAAATACTAAGTAAAGAATATAAAGAACAAAAAAATATTGTGACAGATTTATTAGATTTAACATATAAAGCCAATGTTGCAACATTTAATAGATAGATTAAAAAAATGCAATAATTTGAATGAAATAGTTGTAGCAACAACAAACCTATAAAAAGATGATAGGATAGCTGAATTAGTAGAAAAAACAAAATAATATGCTATAGAGGGTCGGAAAATGATGTGATAGACTTTTTTAAGGATAATAATTATGATTATGTTAGTCCAAAATTGGAGTCGGACTTATAAGGGGATTAGATACAGAAATATTTTCTTATGAGGCTTTGGCTAAAGCACATGAACTTTCTGATGAAAAGGCTTATAGAGAACATGTAAATTTATATATGTACAGGAATCCTGAAATATTCAATGTTGGATTGTATCCAATACCTGATAAACTAAAAAAATTTGATATGAGATTATGTGTTGACCAGGAAAAAGATTTTGAGTTAATTAAGATTTTATATAATAGGTTATATGTACAAGGATGTATTATTGATAATAATAATGTAATTAGCTTATTTAATAGTGAACCTGAGTTGTATAATATTAATAAAAGAGTACATCAAAAAAATGTGTAGTTTGAGTTAAATGCTAATTTAAGAAACATATGAATGAAGTGTAAATCTAATTAAATATATTAAATATTAACATGCTTTCATTATGATTTTAATCATAATGAAAGTATGTTATTTATTTTGGATAAGTTAGTGATTGATAATTTTTAGTTAAATAGAGTATATTTAATATAATTATTTTGATTTTTAAAGTGAAAATAATTGCTATAGAAGAATTTATATATATTTAATATTTAATCTAGCAAAAAAAATTACTTAAAATCTTAATTAAAATGATATTAAATATGATTTTAAAAACTTTGAAGTATTGCAAAAAACGGCCGTAATTTGAGAGGGGTTGTTATTTTTTTTAAGAAAATTAACATATACTATAAATTATATTAAACAAGATTCGATTATATAAATAAATATACTTGTTAAGGAGTATTGATATGAATTTATTACTTACAGCTATTGGAAAGAGAATACAATTAGTTAAATATCTAAAAGAAACATCTTTTGTTGTAGGAATTGATTGCAGTGAATTAGTTCCTGCAATGAACTTTGTTGATAAATTTTACAAAGTAGATAAATATTATGAAAAAGGATATATAGAACAGTTAATTAAAATATGTAAAGGAGAAAAGATTGATATAATAATACCTCTTTATGAAAAAGAGTTTTTATTACTTTCTCGTAATAGGAAAAAATTTGAAGACATAGGTATAAAACTTATGTTGAGCAGTGAAGCAGTTTTGAATATTTGTAATGATAAATGGAAAACCTATGAATTCTTTAGAAAAAACAAAATTGATACTCCATGCTCATATTTAAAAGAACAAATAGAAAGAATATTGATTTCTGAGGAGCGTAATAGAATAAAATATCCTCTTATTATAAAACCACGTGATGGAATGGGAAGCAAAAATGTATTTAAAATTAATAACATAGAGGAATTAATGTTTTTTAAAAATTATGTTAATAACCCTATAATTCAGGAGTTTATTCAGGGTAAGGAGTATACAATTGATGTATTATGTGATTTCAAAGGGAATATTATATCTATTGTACCTAGAGAAAGAATTGAAGTTAGAAGTGGTGAAGTAACTAAAAGTAAGACTGTAAAAAATAAAATGATTATAGATAAAGTTAAAGAATTATGTGAATTACTTGGGGGTATAGGACCTTTAACATTACAATGTATAGTAAATGAAGAAGGGGAGATGAAATTTATCGAGATAAATCCAAGATTTGGTGGTGGAGTTCCTTTAACTTTTGAAGCGGGAGTGAATTACGGGAAGTATTTAAATATGATGATTAATAAAAAAGAGATTAAGCAAAGTGTTGTAGAGTTTGAAGAGATAACTATGCTGAGATATGATGAGGCGGTATTTATATGATAAAGGGAGTAATTTTTGATTTAGATGATACATTATATAATGAAAAGTATTTTGTTTATGAAGGTTTTAAAGCTGTAGGTGAGTACTTGGCTGAAAAATATATGTTGGATTATGAAGAAATATATGTGAATATGATGAATATATTAAAAAAAAGTGGAAGAGGTAAGATTTTTAATATTATATGTAACAAATATGATATCAATGAAGATATTCTTACTTTAGTTGAAGTTTATAGAAATGTAAAGCCTAAATTAGAGCTTTATGAAGATGCTCAATATATTTTAAAGAAATTTAAGGGTAAGTATAAATTAGGGCTTATTACAGATGGTTTGGCTAAGGTTCAGTGGAATAAAATTAGAAGTTTAGATTTAGAAAAATATTTTGATAATATTAGGGTAACGGATGATTTAGGAGAGGAATTTTGGAAACCAAATGAACATGTTTTTTTGGAAATGATAAAAAGTTTAAACTGTAAACCAGAAGAAGCAGTTTATATAGGGGATAATCCAAATAAGGACTTTATTGGAGCTAGAAAAATTAATATTAATACAATTAGGATTATTAGACCACAAGGTGATTATATGCAGTTAAAATTAACAGAAGAATATGAGGCGGATTTTGAGATTACAAGCCTAGATAAGTTAGAAGATGTATTTAAAAGAATAATTTAAAACTATTTTGGAGTGATATTATGAAGATATTGTGTGTAGTTCAAGCTAGAATGGGGTCTGAAAGACTTCCTGGTAAAGTCGTAAAACCAATTTTAGGTAAACCTATGATTTTATATACATTGGATAGATTAAGTAAAAGTAGATATATTGATAAACTGGTTTTAGCGACTACTGACTTACCCAAAGAATATCCATTGATAAATATTGTTAGAAGTTCTGGTTATGAGTGTTTTACTGGTGATGAGACAAATGTTTTGAAGAGATATAAGAGGGCGGCTGACGCGTATGAAGCTGAGATAATTATAAGAATAACTGGTGATTGTCCTCTTATTGATCCTATAATAGTGGATAATGTAGTGAGTAATTTCCTAATGTATAACTATGACTATGTGAGACTTGATGTTCCTGAAACTTTCGTTAGGGGGTTTGACGTAGAAGTGTTTTCTAAAGAAGCATTGAATCGTGTTTATGAAAAGGTGAATAAAGATGAGTTTAAAGAACATGTCACTCTTTACATGTATAAACATCCAGAGGAATTTAAAGTCGGGCATGTTAAAGGAGAAGCTATTTATAATAAGCCATATAGGTTATGTGTAGATACAGATGAAGATTTTAAGTTAATCAATGAAATATTTAAATACTTCCAAGATGAATATATATCATCAAAAGATGTCATTAAGTTTTTAGACAACAATACTGATATGGTTAAGATAAATTGTAAAATTAATCAAAAGTAAAGGAGGGATTGAAGTGGAAGAATTTAAAATAGTTAAAAATGAAAAGTTTGGTTATTATCATTTAGATCCAATTCCTGATGAAGAATTTATGGCAGAATTTTATAAAGAAAAATATTATAAAGAAATATCTAGAAAAGAATCAACTCGTGATGCTAGACTGCAAAGGCTTATAGATAATAATCAGAAAGAAAATGAAATTCAATGGCTAAATAGTACATACTTTAAGGATATCTGTTATAATATTCAGAAGTTTGCTCAGAAGGGGAATGATGGAATTAGTGTAATAGATATTGGGTGTGGAACAGGAGAGTTACTTAAGTTTATGCAGGAATATGGGTTTAAGGCTGTAGGAATTGAACCTTCAATTGATGCTTTTGAAAAGAGTAAAGATAATGAATTAAAAGTTTATAATTGCAATATTGAAGAATTTATTAAAAATGAAAAAGAAAAAAAATTTGACTGTGTTAATATGAGTAATGTTTTAGAACATGTTTTAGAACCGTTAAAGGTGATTGAAAAGTGTAAAGAGCTTCTTAATGAAGAGGGGATTATTAGAATTCAAGTGCCTAATGATTTTAATGAACTTCAAGAAGCTGCTGTTTCTACATTAGACTTGAAGAAGTGGTGGGTTTGTATACCAGATCATATAAGTTATTTTAATTATGATTCATTAATTAAGATACTTGAATTCTATGGATTTGAAGTTATGTGTACTACTTCTGATTTTCCTATGGAATTATTTTTACTAATGGGAGATAATTATATTTTAAATAAGAACTTAGGTAAAGAATGTCATGAAAAAAGAAAGTTATTTGAACAATCTATACCAGATGACTTAAGACGTAAATTATACAATAGTCTGTCTAAAATTGGTTTAGGGAGAAATCTAATTATATATGGCAAAAGAAAGAAATAAAAAAATTAAAAATATCGGATTAAATAATATTTAAAAATAAACTTATTTAATAAATTTTAAAGGATGATGCAAAATGAATAGAATAAATGTAAAGGGAAACTCAAATAAAAAAGAACTTTCAAAAAGAGAAGAGTTTTTTCAGATGTTTCATGAAACGCCTATACCTAATAATGAATTATTACAAAATCTCGGTTTATTTATGAACAGACAGCTGTTATCTAGAGTATTTTTTATGAATGATCTTTATAAAAAAATAATTAATGTACACGGTATTGTTGTAGAATTTGGAGTTAGATGGGGACAAAATTTAGCTTTATTTGAGTCATTTAGAGGAATATACGAACCTTACAATTATAATAGGAAGATAGTTGGGTTTGATACATTTTCAGGATTTCCTTCTGTAACAGAAAAAGATGGGGATTTATCAGTAGGTGATTATGGTGTTTCAGAAAACTATGAAGAATACCTAGATAAAGTTTTAAAATATCATGAGAGCGAAAGCCCCATTCCTCATATTAAAAAATATGAGTTAGTTAAGGGAGATGCTATAGAGACTTTAAAAAAATATTTGGAGGATAATCCTCAAACTATTATTGCTTTCGCGTATTTTGATTTTGATATCTATGAACCAACTAAAAAATGTTTAGAGATGATAAAACCTCATTTAACAAAGGGGAGTGTAATAGGATTTGATGAGTTAAATGTACGTGATTTCGCAGGTGAAACATTAGCATTAAAGGAAGTTTTTGGGTTAGATAAATATTCAATTAAGAGATCTCCACTTAACCCATTACAATCATATATAGTTATTGAATAAAAGATATTTTATTTGATAATTAAAATAATGATTTTAAATTATAATAATAATAAAATTAAACAAGTTAATGTGATTTTAGAGGGGAATAAATATATGAGTAATATAATAAAAATTGGAAATAAGAAAATAGGTGGTAACAACCCAACCTTCATAATTGCAGAAATGTCTGCAAATCATCTTCAGGACTTTGATAAGGCAGTAAAGATAATTAAGGCAGCTAAATATGCAGGGGCTGATGCTGTAAAGCTTCAGACATATACTCCGGACACTATAACTATTGATTGTGACAACAAGTATTTTCAAATAAATCAAGGTACTATCTGGGATGGAATAACTTTGCATAAATTATATGAAGGTGCATATACACCATGGGAATGGCAACCTGAATTAAAGAGAATAGCTGAAGAAGAGGGGTTGATTTGTTTTTCATCACCCTTTGATAAAACAGCAGTAGATTTTTTAGAAAAAATGAATGTGCCTGCATATAAGGTAGCATCCTTTGAAATTACTGATATTCCATTAATAGAATATATGGCTTCTAAAGGTAAGCCTATGATTTTATCAACTGGAATAGCTAGATTAAGCGATATAGAAGAAGCTGTTAACGCTTGTAGAAGAATGGGAAATAATCAAATTTCTCTTTTAAAGTGTACTTCTGCATATCCAGCGCCATTAGAAGATATTAACTTGAATACACTATCTAATTTATCAGAGACTTTTAATGTTGTTTCTGGGTTATCTGATCATACACTTGGAATTTCTGTATCAATTGCATCTGTAGCATTAGGTGCGAAAATAATTGAAAAGCATTTTACCTTGTCTAGAGCAGATGGTGGGCCTGATGCTGCATTCTCGCTAGAACCGGATGAATTTAAAGATATGGTGAAATCAGTAAGAGAAGTTGAAAAAGCTTTAGGGTGTGTCTCATACAAATTGACAGAAAAAATGAGAAAAAGTAGAGAACATTCCCGTTCATTATTTGTTGTGAAGGATATTAAAAAAGGTGATACTTTCACTGAAGAAAATTTAAAATCTATCAGACCAGGATTTGGGATGCATACTAAGTATTATAATCAAATATTAGGTGAAAAAGCTTCTTGTGATATAAAGAAAGGTACACCTATGGACTGGAAATTGATTGATTAACAAGCTTAATTTAATATATTTAAAATTAGCATTTCATAAAAAGGAATGCTGATTTTTAACTAATAAAGGTGATATTATGAAAATCGCAATTAGAGCAGATGGTGGTTCGCAAATAGGGATGGGACATATCATGAGAACATTGGTTTTAGCTAAAGAATTAGCTAAAACCAATGAAGTTTTCTATGTATGTAAAACTGATAATTCTTTAAGTGATACATACATAAATGGTATAAAGAAAATTAAAACAGAAGGATTTAAAGCAGTATACATCAATAAGGATAATGTTCTTGAGGATTTAAAAAATATTCACGCAGATTTATTAATTACTGATAGTTATGATGTAGATGAAAATTATTTTATTGAAACTAAAAAAAAGTTTAAAAAAACTGCATATATAGATGATATGAATCTACATTACTTTGATGTAGATATATTGATTAATCAAAATACCAATGCAGTGGATTTTGATTATAAAGTAAATGATTATGCTAAACTTTTACTGGGTTCAAATTATGTTATGCTTAGAGAGGAATTTAGAAATACACCAAAAAAGTTGATTGAAGAAAATGTTAAAGATATTTTAATTACAGTAGGTGGAGCAGATCCATTTAATATTACCGAAAATATTTTGAGTTCTATCAAGGACCTGGATTATATTTTTCATGTAGTTGTAGGACCATCTTTTGATGAAAGAAATAATTTAAAAGATTATGAAAGTGAAAAGATTAAACTTTATTATAATGCTAATATGTATCAAATAATGCAAAAGTGCGATATGGCTATTTCTGCATGTGGAAGTACTTTATATGAGTTAGCTTCATGTGGTGTTCCTACATTAGGTCTAATAATAGCTAATAATCAAAAGGGAATAGCAAATAAGTTAAATGATGAAGGCGTGATTAAGAATTTAGGTTGGTACAATGAGATAAGTTCAGATTACTTATTAAGTAATATTGAATATCTAGCGAATGATAAAAAATTAAGACAGCATATATCAGATAAAGGTCAAAATTTTGTTGATGGAAAAGGTGTAGAAAGATTATGCCGAGTTATTAACAATATCCTGAATTAATAAAGATATTTGAAGTATGTTATGTTTGTTTTAATATGAAGAATTTTTTTAGGAGAAAATATGCAAATACGAACTAGGAATATTATGTATTCATGATTTCTAGTTCTTTTTTATTATAGAATTATAAGATATGAATAATTTTCAGGTAATTAGGGATTATGTTGATTAAAAACTAAATAATTCCTAAATTGTTTCTTAAGAATTGGATGATTGATACGAAATATTAAGTATATAAGTTAAATTTAGATTTTAATATTAATTAAACTTGCATAAAAATAAGGAAGAGGTGAAGTATATGACGATTTCTGTGCAAAATAATAATGTTATGAATGTTTATAATAGTATGTCAAGAGCGCAATCTTCGTATAATTCTTCAGTTCAGCAGATATCTTCAGGTTCAAGGATTAATAATGCTGCAAATGATGTAGCGGGTATGTTTATTTCTAATCAGATGAATGGACAGATTAGGGGGTTGGTTCAAGGTAATAAAAATGCTAGTGATGGCGTTTCTATAATTCAAACGGCTGAAGGTGCATTAAATTCAGTTCATCATAGTTTGGGAAGAATGAAAGAACTTGCTGTACAAGCATCTAATGGGATTCTGACTGATGAAGATAGAGCTATGTTGAATGAAGAGTTTAGTAGTTTAAAAGAAGAGATAAGTTCTATTGCAGACAACACTCATTTTAATGGAAAGAAGCTTTTAGATGGAAGCTTGGATACATCATTGCTAGTAGGAGCAAATAGTGATGAGATAATAAATTTACAGGGTGCTGACATGAGCTTAACTGGGTTAAATATTGAGAATTTATCTATAGATAACATGATAAATGCTCAGGATGCAATTGAAGCTATTTCAAAATCTGTAGAAAAAGTAAGTTCTCAGAGAGTGGAATTTGGAACACATCAAAATAGATTAGAAGATTCAATAAATAATACAAATAATGCTATCTCAAATTTAACTGCATCAGATTCTCAAATAAGTGATATTGATATTGCACTTGCAGTTATGAAAATGGCGAGAGAAAACATTACATATGAAAGTCAAATTGCTATGATGTCACAGGCAAATCAAAGCAATCAAATGGCATTAGCATTGTTACGATAAATAATAAAATAAGTAATTTTTTAACTAAATTAGCAGAGGAGACTCTGCTAATTTGTTTTTATTAATAATTTAAATTATCAAATAGTTTAAGTTTTATTCCAGATATTATATTTAGTTTATTGTATAAAATTGATATTTATAATTAACTTTACATAAGTATCTTTTATGCAATATATAATTGAAGTATTAAAGATTTTAGGTGTTTAGACGATAAGAATATTGTATAATTAAAATGAATTACATAATTATTTTAGTTTTATTATGGTAATTTTTTATTAGTAAAAAAATATCAAAGTGGATAATAATATGAATAAAAGATAACAAAAAAACAGAGGAGTTTTTTTATGATAGATAAATTAGCTTTATATGGAGGTAAGCCAGTAAGAGATAAGTATTTGGCTTATGGTAAACAAAGTATATATGATGAGGATATAAACTCAGTGATAGAAGTATTAAAAGGTGATTTTCTAACAACGGGACCTAATGTAAGCTCATTTGAGAAATGTATTGCGGATTATGTAGGAACAAAATACGCTGTTGCATTTTCAAATGGTACTGCTGCTCTTCATGCAGCATGTTACGCTGCGGGTATCAGCGAAGGAGATGAAGTTTTAGTTTCACCGATGACTTTTGCAGCATCAGCAAATTGTGTTTTGTATTGTGGTGGAACTCCTGTCTTTGTTGATATTGATCCAAATACATATAATATTGATGTAAGTAAAATAGAAGAGAGGATAACTGAAAAAACTAAAGCTATAATTCCTGTTGATTTTACAGGCCAATCGGTTGATATAGATAAGATAATGGAGATAGCAGAGAAATATAATCTAATTGTTATTGAAGATGGAGCTCATGCACTTGGGAGTGAATATAAAGGAAAAAAAGTAGGAAATACTGCTCATATGACTGAGTTTAGTTTTCATCCAGTTAAGCCTATTACAACAGGTGAAGGGGGAGTTATAGTAACTGATTCTCAAGAACTATTTGAAAAACTCACACTTTTTAGAACTCATGGTATAACTAGAGATGAAAGGTTTTTAAACAATAATGAGGGTCCTTGGTACTATGAACAGATTGATTTAGGCTACAATTATAGAATAACTGATATTCAATGTGCTTTAGGTTTAAGTCAAATGAGAAAGTTAGATGATTTTATATCACGAAGAAGAGAGATTGTTAGACGTTATAATGAGGCTTTTAAAAAAATTAAGGGAATTTCAATACCTTTTGAAGAAGAGTTTTCAAATTCTGGATGGCATATTTATGTAATCAAGTTGAAATTGGAAGAGTTAAAATGTTCTAGAAAAGAGATATTTGAAGCGCTTATGGCGGAAAATATTGGAGTAAATGTGCACTATATTCCTGTATATTATCATCCATACTACAAGAAACTAGGATATAAGAAAGGAATATGTCCGGAAACTGAAAAGTTGTATGAAAGAATTATTACATTACCATTATTTCCGAGAATGAGTGAATGTGACGTAGAAGATGTAATAAAAGCTGTTACAAAGGTAATAAGTTGCTATAAAAAATAAAAATATTTATAACTGATAAAACTTTGAATAAAGTTAGGTGAAGGGAGTTTTATATAATGAATATACTTGTAACTGGTGGAGCTGGGTTTATTGGTAGATGGGTAGTAAAGAAACTTTTAGAAGAAAATCATAATATAATAGCATTAGATAATTTATCAAATGGTAGATTATTGAACATTGAAGAGTTTAAAGATAATGATAACTTTAGATTTATTAAAGGGGATATTAAGGATCAAAAACTTTTAGAAGATTTATTTAAAAAAAATAAATTTGATATTATTTATCATTTGGGAGCATCAATTAATGTTCAAGAAAGCATAGATGACCCTGCTACAACATTTTATAACGATACAGTTGGTACATTTAATATTCTAGAAAGAACAAAAATACAAATGTTTGGTGAAAATGCAAAAATGGTTGGAGATAAATGGGAGTTAGATTCAGAAGAAGAAAAGCATCCATGTAAAGTGGTTTTTATGAGTACATGTATGGTTTATGATAAAGCAGAAAGTAAAGGGATTAATGAATTACATCCAACAAAACCAGTTTCACCTTATGGCGGAAGTAAAATTGCAGCAGAAAATATGGTGCTTTCATATTATCATGCATATGGTTTACCTACCGTTGTTATAAGACCGTTTAATACATATGGTCCTTTCCAAAAGTCAAGTGGTGAAGGTGGAGTAATTGCTATTTTTATAAAAAGAGCATTAGAAAGTAAAGAATTAAATATTTACGGTACTGGAGAGCAAACGAGAGATTTGCTTTATGTTAAAGATTGCGCTAAATTTGTTATTATGGCTGGTTTCAATGAAAGAGTAAATGGGGAAATAGTAAATGCTGGTACAGGAAGAGATGTTACTATTAATGAGTTAGCACAAATAATTTCACAGGATAGAGTTGAGGTTAAGCATGTTGAACACATTCATCCTCAAAGTGAAATTATGAAGTTAAAATGTGATTATTCAAAAGCAGAGAGTTTGATGGGGTGGATGCCAGAATATACGCTTGAAGAAGGAATTAGTGAAACAGAAGAATGGATTAAAAATTCAAAGGAATAGGAGTAGGTACTGATGAATCATTTTCAAAATAAGAAAGTACTTATTATTGGTGGAACAGGCACTATTGGTAAGAGGATGGTAATAGAGATTCTAAAACAGAATCCATCTGTAATTAGAATTTTTAGTAGAGATGAATATAAACAATTTATTATGGAAAAAGAAATTAGTGATAAGTATAAAGGGAAAATAAGGTTTCTAATTGGTGATGTAAGAGATTATGATAGAGTTGAAAGAGCTATGCATGATATAGAGATAGTTTTTAATTTGGCAGCTATGAAACATGTGCCTGCCTGTGAGTACAATCCTCATGAAGCAGTTAAAACAAATGTGATTGGAATGGAAAACGTTATTAAGGCGGCTACAAAAAATGATATTGAATCGGTTGTTTTTACTAGCTCAGATAAAGCTATAAATCCTACTAATGCATATGGAGCTACAAAACTTTTAGCAGAGAAACTTGTTCAGGCTGCCAATCATAGTAAAGGAACAGCAAGAACAAAGTTTGTTGCTGTTAGATTTGGAAATGTTATGGGATCGAGAGGTTCAGTAATACCTCTTTTTAAAAAGCAGATATTGGAACAACAAAAAATAACACTAACTAATGGAACCATGAGTAGATTTATGATGACTATGAGTGAGGCAGTAAAGCTTACTATGAAGGCTGCAGAAAAATCCATTGGTGGAGAAGTGTTTATCTTAAAAATGCCAATAATTAATTTAAAGGTTTTAGCAGAAGTTATAATTGAGGAAACTTGTAAAAAGTTTTTTCAAGGTAATAACGTAGTTGAAGTAGAGGAAATAGGTTTGAGGCCTGGGGAAAAAATGTATGAAGAACTTATGACTAAAGAAGAATCTAAAGGGGCTTATGATTTAGGTGAAATGTTTATGGTTAAGCCAACTATTTCATCAGATGAAGAATATGAAAGTTTTTATTCAGGATATGAAAGAGCGAAAGTTGGAAGTTATACTTCTTATGATAAACCAACAATTTTAAAAGAAGAAATTAGGGAATTGATTATAAGCGAAGGATTGGTTTAGAGTATGTTTTTGAATAAAGTTTTTTAATAATATTACGATAATTGAGTTAGTGAGGTGAGAGCATGCGATTAAATAAGAATTTAGCTACAATGAATGCATACAGGAATTATCTTAGAGCTTTAGATATACAGGCAGGAAGTATGGAAAAAATATCTTCTGGGAGCAAAATTAATAAGGCAAAAGATAATCCTAATAAGTTGGCACAGAGTGAAAGGTTAAGATTGCAGATTAGGTCTCTTGAGATGGCATCAAGAAATACTCAAGATGCGGTTTCTATGATACAAACTGCTGAGGGTACCATGAATTCTATAACTGAAAGTATTCAGAGAATGAGGCAGCTTGTTGTTCAAAGTGGTGGAGCTTTAAATGGCAATGATAAAGATGTAATAGATAATGAAATTACTGAAATTTTAAATGGGATTCAGTCTATGGCGGAAAAAAATAATTTCAATGGAGTAAATTTGATTGGAGATCAAACTGTTGCTGATAATGATAATCCTAAGGAAATTAAGGTTACTGTAGGGGGTAATGTTGGTGAAATGGTGTCGATAGAAGTATATAATGCTTCATCTAAGGGTTTGGGACTGATGGATGCTGGTGGAAATAGTTTAATAGATCTTGCGAATATTGATGATTGTTTATCTAAGGTTGATACAGCATTAGATACAGTTTTGGCTATAAGATCTAAATATGGAGCGAAACAGAATAAGTTTGAATCTATGTATAATAATTTAATTGAAATTAGAGATAGAAATATTAGCTGTGAAAGTTCAATAAGGGATGTGAATATTGCAGAAGAAAGTATGCAACTTGCAAAAGGTAGTTTGCTTATAGATGCTGGAAATGCTGTAATGGCACAAACGAATAAATTCCCACAGGAAATTTTAAGAGTACTTGAAAGTGTAAGAGGAAGATAAAAATATAATGTAGAATTGATAATGTATAATGTAAAATGAAGGATGGTTCTGACTAATGTCAGAACCTACATTTATTTTGGCTGGAAACAATATGAGTTTACTCGTTTCATTATAAATGAAACATTGTATTTTAAATCAAGATAAAATCAAGATAAAATCAATAAACTCTCTTTTTATACAATAAGATATGTTTTTTCTCCATTTTTTTTCTTTCTATTTTGTAAAGGTTGATTATCGTATGGTATAATTTAATCTATAATATAGAAGCTAAAAGGATGATAATCATGATAGATGGAAAAAAGATTCTTGCGGTAATTCCTGCGAGGGGTGGTTCCAAGGGAATAAAGAATAAAAATATAGTTAAACTTCAAGGGAAGCATTTGATTGGTTATACAATTGAAGTATGTAAAGAGAGTTTGTACATAGATGAATACATAGTATCTACTGATAGTGAAGATATAAAAGAAGTGAGTGAGTTATATGGTGCTAAGGTTCCTTTTTATAGACCTGAACATTTGGCTTCAGATAGTGCTAAATCTATTGATGTGGTTTTACATGTTTTAGATAAGGTGGAGCGAAATAGTGGGAAATATGATATAGTAGTGCTGCTTCAACCAACTTCTCCTTTGAGGACTGTAGAAGAACTTGATAATGCAATTGTTGAGTTTGTAAAAAGAGGTGGAGAGTCGCTTGTGAGTGTTTGTGAGTGTGAGAAAAGTCCCATTCTTATGAGGGAGATTCTTCATGGGAAATTAACAGAAATAGTTAATTTCCGCGGAAATAATTTGAGAAGACAGGAGCTTCCTATTTATTATATGTTTAATGGTGCTATCTACATAAATACAGTTAATATGCTAAAGAATAAGAACTGTTTTGTAGATGAGGATACTATTCCATTTATAATGGATAGGGAAAACTCAGTTGATATTGATGAAGAAAAGGATTTAATAATAGCGGAGTACTACCTTAATAAAAGGGAGGGGAATAAATAATGAGTAAAGATAGAGTATACATAATAGCAGAAGCAGGGGTTAATCATAATGGGAATATAGAACTTGCAAAGAAGTTGGTGGATAAAGCAAAGTGGGCAGGGGCAGATGCGGTTAAATTTCAACTGTTTAAAAGTGAAAAGATGACTTCTTCTTCAGCAGAGAAAGCTGATTATCAAAGAAAAACTACTGGAGAGGTGGAGAGTCAGCTTCAGATGTTAAAAAAACTTGAGATTGGTTATAGTGAGCATAGAATATTAATGGACTATTGTGAAGAAGTGGGAATAGATTTTCTTACATCTCCTTTTGATTTGGAGAGTATAAAAGAATTATGTGAGCTTGGATTAGAGTTAATTAAGATACCATCACCAGAAATAACTAATCTTCCTTACCTTAGAAAGGTAGCTGAAACAAATAAGAAAGTAATACTTTCAACAGGAATGAGTGATATGGACGAGGTGAAAAGTGCTATTGAAGTATTGGAAAGTGGATGCAAAGAAATAATATTACTCCATTGCAATACTGAATATCCAACTCCTATGGAAGATGTAAATCTTTTAGCAATGGTAACTTTAAAAGAAGAATTAAAAAAAGAAGTAGGTTATTCAGATCATACACTAGGAATTGAAGTGCCTATAGCAGCTGTTGCTCTTGGTGCAAAAGTTATTGAAAAGCATTTTACTTTGGATAAAGGGATGACTGGTCCAGATCATAAGGCAAGTCTTGAACCTGAGGAATTAAAACAAATGATTCAGAGTATAAGAAATATTGAAATGGCAATGGGAAATGGCATTAAGAAGCCTAGTAAATCAGAACTGAAAAATAAAGAAATTGCTAGGAAAAGTATCGTTGCAGATGTAGATATTAAAGAGGGAGAAATATTTACCGAAGAGAATATTACATGCAAGAGACCAGGAAGTGGAATAAGCCCAATGGAATGGGATAAAGTAATAGGAACTAAAGCTAAAAGAACATTTATGAGTGATGAACTTATTGAGATTTAGAAAGGAGTGTATTTATGCTGAAAATTTGTGTTTTTACAGGAACACGTGCGGAATACGGGCTTCTAAGACCTTTGCTATTTAGACTTAAACAAGATAAAGATATAAATTTAACTATAGTTGTCAGTGGAAGTCACCTTTCAGAAAAGTATGGTAATACATATAAAGAAATATTAAAAGACGAGTTCTCTTCACTTGAATTAATAGATATACATCTTGAACATAACAATGATCTAGGTATTTGTAGAAGTATGGGAGTTGCTTTTGAAGAATATAGCAGTGTCTTGAAGAAAGTTAATCCTCATATGATGGTTATACTTGGTGATAGATACGAAGCTTTTGCAATGGCAAGTGTTTGTCATGTGATGAAAATACCGATTGCACACATACATGGTGGGGAAGTGACGGAGGGAGCATATGATGATGCTTTTAGACACTCAATAACTAAGATGAGTTATCTTCATTTTGTTAGTTGTGATGAATATAGACGAAGAGTTGTTCAGCTTGGTGAAGAGCCTGAAAGGGTCTTTACAGTAGGGGCTCTAGGAATAGAAAATATTATTAACATTGATAAAATGTCTAAAACGGAACTTGAGAGTGAACTGAATTTTAAATTAGATGAAAAATATTGTATTATTACATGTCACCCAGAAACCTTAAAAAAAGGAGATATATCCTATATAGATGATATGCTTGGTGCAATTGATGAATGCAAAGGTTTGAAATGCATATTTACAGGGTCAAACTCTGATGGTGGAGGAGAGGAGATTAACAAAAGGTTAATTGAATATGCTCATAAAAATAGTGATAGATGTTTTTATGCAAAATCTTTAGGATTATTAAAATATCTTAGTGCAGTAGAGTATTGTGAATTTGTTATGGGCAATTCCTCTAGTGGTATTATAGAAGTTCCTGCATTTAAAAAGCCTGTTATCAATATTGGTGATAGACAAAAAGGTAGAATTCGTTCAAAATGTGTTATAGATATTCCTTGGGATAAGGATATAATTTTAGAATCTATAAAATATGTTCAAAGTGATGAAATGAAGGAAGTATGTAAGTTAAGTGAGAATATATTTGGTGATGGAAATACATCTAAGAGAATACTTCATATTATGAAAGATTTTCTTGAGAATGATAAAATAACATTAGAAAAGAAGTTTTATGATGTGAGGTGATAGTTTGGAAAAATATTATGTTCACTTTCAGTGTTCAATTAGAGAAGCAATGGAAAAGATAAGTGAGAATCTAACTAGCTCTGCAATTGTTGTAAATGAAGATAAGCAGGTTTTGGGGATGATAACTGATGGAGATATAAGGAGAGCTCTTCTAGATGGTAAAGGTTTAGAAAGTAGTATAGAAGAAGTCTTTTTTAGAAATATAAAGCATCTAAATTATGATGCTGGAAAGCGAAAAGCAAAAGAAATAATGCTAAAATATAAGATACGTCAATTGCCGGTAATTGATGAGGATAAAAAGCTTAAAAAATTATATTTCCTAGATGACATAATTTCATATGATAAGAAAGATGAATGGGTTGTTATTCAAGCTGGTGGTTTTGGAACAAGGTTAAGGCCTTTAACAGATACTATGCCAAAACCTCTTTTGAAAATCGGAGAGAAGCCTGTTCTTGAACATATAATAGATGGATTTATTTATTTTGGTTTTAGAAAATTCATTATAACTCTAAATTATAAAGGAGATATGATAAGAGAATATTTCGGGAATGGAGAGAAGTATGGTATAAGAATAGAGTATATCACAGAGGACACTCCACTAGGAACTGCTGGATCTCTTTCTTTATGTAAGAATATAATTGACAGTGATGATATTATTATGGTAAATGGAGATATATTAACTGGACTTGATTATGAGGAGTTTTTAAATTTTCATAAAGAGGGTAATAATGATATTACAGTTGGGGCTAGGGAATACAAAGTACAAATTCCTTATGGAGTTCTTGAAACTGAAGGACTTACTATAAAGAAAATTGAAGAGAAACCTAAATTTGATTTTTATATAAATAGTGGTATATATGCTATTAAGAAAAATATTATTTCTCTTATAAATAAAGTTGAAAAGACAGATATGACAGAGATAATTGAAAGAGCTGACAATGTTAACTATAAAAGAATGGTATACCCGATAAAGGAATACTGGACTGATATTGGAAGAATGGAAGATTTCGAGAAGGCGAATACTGAAGCCTATAAATTAGTATAGATGGAGGGAAACTATGGATTTAAAAGGGAAAAAAGTTGTTATTACTGGAGCAGATGGTTTTATTGGAAGTCATCTTACAGAACGATTGATTGAAATTGGCGCTGATGTAACAGCGCTTGTGCAATATAATTCATTTAATAGTTGGGGATATATTGACGATTTCACAGAGGAACAGAAAAGTGCAATAAGAGTAGTTTCTGGTAATGTGAGAGATTATGACAGTATGAGAAGATTAATAAAAGGAGCTGAGGTTGTATTTCACCTTGCATCTCTTATAGCGATTCCTTATTCATACGATTCCCCGATGGCATATGTGAAAACGAATATTGAAGGTACAACGAATGTTCTTGAAGCATGTAGAGAGTGGGGCGTGGAAAAAATAATACATACTTCCACATCAGAGACGTATGGAACTGCATTATATGTTCCTATTGATGAAAAACATCCGATGCAGGGGCAGTCTCCTTACTCGGCGTCAAAAATTGCAGCTGATATGATGGCAGATAGTTTTTACAGAAGTTTCAATCTTCCTGTTGCAACTATTAGACCTTTTAATACATATGGCCCAAGACAATCTGCTAGAGCGGTTATTCCTACAATTATGTCTCAGGTTATAGCTGGTAAGAATGAGATTAAGTTAGGTGCATTATCTCCATTAAGAGATTTTAATTATGTTAAAGACACTGCTGAGGCTTTTGTTAAGATTGCAGAGAGTGATAAAACCATTGGTGAGGTAATCAATGCTGCATCTAATTCAGAAATATCAATTGGGGATTTGGCTAAGAAGATATTTAGAATTAGTGGTAGAGATATTAAAATCATTTGTGATGAAGAAAGAATTCGTCCTGAAAAGAGTGAGGTTAATAGGTTGTTTGGGGATAATAAAAAAATTCTTGAATTAACAGATTGGAAACCAGGTTATTCGCTAGATAAGGGATTAGAAGAAACTTATAGATGGATTGAGAAGAATATGAATAGATTTAAAGTGGATATATATAATAAGTAGAAAGTAAATTATTCAAATTTTAGAATCAGTTAAGTTTTTAACTAAAAAATCTATAGGAGAATAGGTGAGGTGATTTTATGAATAAGGTTGTTCCTTTGTGTGTTCCTGAAATTAAGGGTAATGAAATTGAGTATGTTAGAGAATGTATTGAATCTGGTTGGGTATCTTCAACAGGAGGAGAGTATCTAAATAAATTTGAAGAGGAATTCAGTAGAGTTACTGGGATAAAATATTCAAATGCCGTTATTAACGGTACTGCAGCGCTTCATTTGGCTCTTGCAGCATTAAATATCGGTAAGGGGGATGAGGTTATAGTTCCTTCCCTTACATTCATCTCAACGGTTAATGTAGTAAAATATGTTGGGGCAAAAGTTGTTTTTGTGGATGTGGATTCTAGGAATTACACAATTGATCCTAAGGAAATCGAGAAGGTTGTAAATGATAAAACAAAAGCTATAATTCCAGTTCATTTATATGGGATTATAGCTAATATGGATAAAATAATGGAGATAGCTCATAAATTTAATTTATATGTAATTGAGGATGCAACAGAAGCGCTTGGCAGTACTAAAAGAGGGAAGATGGCTGGTAGTTTTGGTCATATTGGTTGTTATAGCTTCAATGGTAATAAGCTGATGACAACAGGTGCTGGAGGTATGATATGTACAGATGATGAAGATCTTAATAAGAGAATTGATCACCTTAAAAATCAGACCAAAACAGTTCTTGAAAATGGTAGTATAATTCATAATGAGATTGGATTCAATTATAGAATGCCTAATATCCTTGCTGCTTTTGGATTAGCTCAATTGGAACAGTTAGAAAAATTTATTATTAGAAAAAAAGAAATAACTACATTATATAAAAATGAACTTAATGGGTTAATGGGTATAAAATTTCCTGAAAGTAATGAAGATGATGATATTTGTCAGTGGTTGAATTGTGTAGAGGTATTCGAGGAATATGGTATTGCAAGAGATGAACTTATTAAGGTTATGAATGATGAAGGTGTAATATGCAGACCTTTTTTCTATCCAATACATAAGATGGAAGCTTATTCAAGTGAAAAGGTAATAGGGGATAAATTAATAAATACAGAACTTTGTAGTAAGAGGGGATTAAATCTTCCAAGCTCAGTTGGAATTACCAATAATGAAATATTGAGAATATGTAGTATTTTGAAAAAGAATGTTAAAAATTCTTAACATAAATAATATGCAAAATAAGTGTTTAAAGCTATATTAGGCTTTGGACGCTTTTTTTATTGTTTTTTTATGAAATTAGAGTGATTATGGAGATATTTCCTTTTGATAAATAACCAATTGTATAGTAACATTAAGTTAATAAATTGTGACTTTAATGTGAATTATAATTAGATTTAAAAAAAACCGAATAAGTTGAATAAAAAAACTTCTAAATCTAACCAAAATATATTATAATATCTATAGGAAATAAAAATAAAAAATATCGAATGTACAAGAATATATAAATAAAACGTAAAATACGCGAAGAAATTAGTAAATATTTCTCGTATATTATCATTATGTTGTATATACAGTGAATTTGTAATACAATATAATTAGATAGATTACGATGAAATATTTAAATTTCAGGGGGATTATTTAGAAAAAAATAAAAATTAAAATATAATTCATGAAAAATTTAAAAAAAACATGAGAATTAGAAGGAAAAGAGTTTTTTTTGTCAAATAATATTATTTTGGGAGTTGATTAAATGAACATAACTGATAATAATACATATTCCCTCTTAAAACAAGGCTTAGATGCTGCATCCTTAAGAGGGAGAGTAATATCAAATAATATTGCAAATGTGAACACTAAGGGTTATAAAAAGTTTAAAGTTCAATTTGAAGAGAGTCTTAATAGCAGTTCTACCACTTTTAAAAGGACAAGCGAAAAACATTTAAGTTTAAATGGTAATAGTACAGATAGTGGAGTTAGAGTTGTTAGAGATGAAACGGGTGAAATGAGAACTGATGGTAACAATGTTGACATCGATAATGAAATGACTAATCTTGCTGCTAATACACTAAAATTTAATGCTATGGTTAGTGAAATGAACAATCTATACAAAATGAAGGAAATGGTTATAAAAGGAGGGGCATAAGATAAATGAGTAATGCTTTTAGTGGTATGAGGATTAGTGCTAGTGGGTTAGCTGCTGAGAGATTAAGAATGGATTTAATCGCTTCTAATATAGCTAATGCCAACACAACAAGGGGTGCAGACGGTAAGCCTTATAGACGGAAGGTTGCTGTTTTTAATGAGTATATCAAAGAGGAAATAGGTAAAAATGGTGAGGTAAAAGAAGAAATGATGGGTGTAAGAGCTGCAGAAATTGTAGAAGATGATTCACCTTTAAGAAGTGTATATGATCCATCGCATCCAGATGCTGATGAAGATGGATATGTACTTATGCCAAACGTTAATCATTTAAATGAAATGGCTGATTTAATGATGGCTTCTAGAGCTTTTGAAGCAAATTTAACATGTATTGAAGCGCAGAAGCAGATGATTACTAAAAGTTTAGAAATTGGTAGATAGGAGAGGGTATTATGAAAATTAATAATATTTCCAGTTTGCAGTCATTTACATTAGGAAATGAAAAGGAAAATAAATCTGAAAAGAGTATTGGTTTTGGACAAGCATTAAAAGAACAATTAGATAAAGTAAATGAAAAACAGATAAATTCAGAGCAAATGACAGAAGCATTAGTAAGAGGTGAAGATGTAGAAATTCACGATGTTATGATGTCTTCTAAGGAAGCTTATTTGTCAATGCAGATGGCGCTTGAAGTGAAAAATAAGTTGGTTAAAGCATATCAAGAATTTAACCAAATGCAAATTTAAAATTAAGAGTGAGGAGTGCTAGTGATGAACAAGCTTATGGAGGCTTTCAAAAAGGGAATTGCTAGATTTAATGGCCTAAGTAAAGCTGTGAAGATATCTATTGTAATACTATCATTGTGTACTATCATTGCAGTGGGTTATGGTGTTATAACAATGACAAGGACTGAGTATAGTGTTTTGTTCAAAAATATGAGTGGCGAGGATTCTGGTAGGGTTATAAAGCAACTTGAAGAGCAAAATATTATACATAAAGTTGAAGGAAATACGATTCTAGTAGAAAAAAGTGTTGCAGCAGCAACAAGAATGAAAGTGTTATCTGAAGTGCCATTATCAGATAATACATCTAGTTTTGATATTATTTTAAATAATAAGAGCATGGTTTCAACAGAGTTTGAAAATAATGTTGCTTATCAAGTGGCATTACAAAATGAGATTGAGTCATCTATAAAGAGTTTTGATGAGGTTGAAGATGCAAAGGTGATACTTGTTATACCAGAACAAAGCGGTTTCGCTAGAGAGACAAAACCAGCTTCAGCATCGGTAAGAATTATGCTGAAAGATGGTGTTGATGATCTTTCAAAAAGACAAGTTGACACAATTGTGGCTCTTGTATCTAAAAGTGTAGCGAATCTTCCAGTTGAAAATATAGCTATTGCTGTTGATGGAATACTTTTAGTAACTGAACAAGATTCAGAAAAGGATGGAGATATTTATTCAACAGATAAACAAAATTCTATTAAGAAAAGCAAAGAAAAAGATTACGAAGAGAAAATCTTTAATATGCTTAAAGAAACATTTGGTACTGGTGGAGTAAGAGTAGCAGTAAATCTTGATATGAATTTTGATGCAACAAAAACAGAGAGTATTGAGTATAAAGAAGGTGTAATTGTAAGTGAAAAAAAACACTTTAAATACATCAACTAAGAATCAAAATGATTCTTCAAGTCCTGTAGATGACAATATGTCAAATATTGCAGATAGTGGGGGGAGTTCTAATAGTACTAGTTCTCAAGAACAAGTTAAAAATTATAATGTTCCTCAGATAAAAGAAATTGTGGTGAAGTCACCAGGGAAAATTGAAAAAGTAACAGTTTCAATTCTTGTGGACAAGTCGTTAGGTGCACTTGATTCTGCAAGTGAAAAGTTTATTAGAAATTTAGCAGCTGGTGCTGTAGGGTTTGATGCAGCACGTGGAGATACTATATCAGTTGCAAGCATGAATTTTATTAATACAGAAAAAGACATAATGGATCAAGCTGATAAAGTTGCTTTAGAACAACAAGCTGAATTAGCTAGACAAAGATTAATTAGAAATATTGCCATTGCAATAGGCGGAATTATACTTTTAATTACTATTCTTTCAATTCTTAAGAGAATGAGAAAGAAAGAAAAAGAAGCTGAAATTAGAGAGATGGAAGATATTATGGCTAAGGATATTGAAATCTCAGAGAATGGTGAACCTGTAACAAAGGTTAAAGAGTTTGCACCAATCGATTTTGAGGAAGAAACAGAACAAGAACACATAACTAAAGAAGTTAAGAAATACGCTCAAGAAAAACCAGAACAGGTGGTAGAAATAATTAAATCTTGGTTAGCAGAGGATGAAAGGGGATAATTATGGCGACTAAGGAGAAGAGATTAACAGGCGTTCAAAAGTCAGCAATACTTTTTATCACTTTGGGGCCAGAAGCTTCAGCAAATATAATTAAAAAATTACCTGAAAGAGAAATTCAAAAAATAACATTTGAAATAGCAAATATGTCATCTGTAAAACCGGAAACTCGTGAACAGATATTAGGTGAATTTATACAGATAAATAAAGCTAAGGATTATCTTGTTGAGGGTGGAGTAGAGTATGCAAGAACAGTTTTAGCAAAGGCTCTTGGTAGTTCAAGAGCTTCTGAAATCTTGGACAAAGTAACTGAGGCAACACAGCATTTTAGACCATTTTCTATTGCTAGAAAAGCAGATGCTCATCAGTTATTAAATGTAATATCAAATGAACATCCTCAGACAATTGCTTTAGTACTATGTTATCTTCAACCAGATAAAAGTGCTCAGATTATGTCTGAACTTCCAGAGGAACTGCAATCTGAAGTAGCATATAGGATTGCTACTATGAGCAGTACATCTCCAATGGTTGTAAAGGAAATTGAAAAAGTACTAGATGGAAAATTATCGTCTGTAATAAGAACAGAATCAACATTAATAGGTGGTATTCAACCTCTTGTTGAGATACTGAGTCAGGTTGATAGAGGAACTGAAAGAAATATTACTGATAGTTTAGAGAGAGAAGATGCAGAACTTGCAGAAAAAGTCAGAGCATCTATGTTTGTCTTCGAAGATATTTTATCATTGGATGACGTATCTATACAGAAAATACTTCGTCAAGTTGATACTAAAGATCTAGCTCTAGCACTAAAAGGTTCTTCACAAGAAGTTCAAGATTCTATCTTTAGAAATCAATCTAAGAGAGCTGCACAGTCATTAAAAGAGGATATGGAATTCCTTGGACCAGTACGTCTTGTGGATGTTGAGAAGGCTCAAACTGCTGTTCTAAGCATAATTAGAAGACTGGATGATGCTGGTGAAATAATAATGTCTAGAGGTGGAGAAGATGCAATCATCATCTAGAGTTTTAAAAAAACAAAGTATTAATAACACTGGTGCAGCAGTAATAAAGACAAATAGTGCTATGAGTCCTATGAATGATAGAAATGAAAGAAATTTATATGCAAATATAAAGGATATGAGCGCTGTTGGATACTCCTCAGCAATTATTGAGGAATCACACAGAGAAGCTTTGAAAATCAAGAATAAAGCGTATAATGATGCTGTTAAAATTGAGGAAAAAGCATTCAATAAAGGATACTCGGCAGGTGCTGAGAAAGGCTATAGTGATGGATATAATGAAGGATACAATCAAGCTATAGCTGAGATTAATCAAAAAGAAGCAGAAATTCTTTCAAATGCTTTAAGAATTCTTGAGGATGCTAAGAACTTTAAAAAAGAATATATAAACCAAACTGAAGAAGAAATTAAAAATTTGGTTTACAATTCAATAACTGATATTTTAAAGAGTCTTATTCCTTATGGAGATGCTTTTGAAGGGATTATAAAATCACACCTTAAAAAGTTAAAAAAAGAAGAAGAAATAATCATCTATACTAATGGTGCATATTATGAATATTTAAGTATGAACATAGGTCAGTGGCTAGAGATTATTAATTCAAAGAGTGATGTGAGTATTGTGATTGATGAAGAATTAGAACTTGGAAAAATGGTTATTGAAAAGAGTAAAGGAAAAATCAATATAGACATAGATAAGGCTACTAATGAAATAAAAGATGCAATTTTTTCGGAATAGGTGAACTGAATGATAAATATTAATTTCCAAAATATGAGTAAAAAGTTGAAGAATATTTCTTGTTCATATGAGCAGGGAATAGTTACAAAAATAATTGGTCTTACGATTGAGGTTAGTGGAATTAAAGCATCCGTTGGAGAACTATGTCACATTATAAGTAATCAGGATTCAATTATCTCTTGTGAGGTTGTTGGATTTAAAGATAATAATTTAATGCTAATGCCTTTAGGTGAATTACAAGGTATTGGTCCAGGCTGTGCAGTATATCCCCAAAGAATGGGGATTGCTGTTAAGTGCTCTGAATCTCTTTTAGGAAGGGTTTTAGATGGATTAGGAAAACCTCTTGATGGAGGAGGAATTACAGGGGATTTTACTTACTATAATTTAGATAACTCTCCGCCAGATCCTATGAAAAGAAGCAAAATTAAAGAAATTGTTCCAACAGGCTTAAAAGCTATTGACTCTTTGCTTACTTGTGGTAGAGGACAAAGAATAGGAATCTTTGCAGGAAGTGGTGTTGGTAAAAGTACAACTCTTGGAATGATAGCAAGAGGAGCAGAAGCAGATGTAAATGTTATTGCTCTTATTGGTGAGAGAGGTAGAGAGGTTAAAGAGTTTCTTGAAAATGATCTTGGTGAAGAAGGGATGAGAAAATCAATCATCGTTTGTGCGACATCAGATCAGCCTGCTTTAGTTAGATTAAAAGGTGCATTTACAGCTACTGCTATAGCTGAATATTTCAGAGATAGAGGAAAAAATGTAATACTTATGATGGACTCTGTAACTAGATTTGCAATGGCACAGAGAGAGGTTGGCTTAGCGATTGGAGAACCACCAGCATCAAAGGGGTATACACCATCAGTTTTTGCAATGTTACCAAGATTAATGGAGCGTTCAGGAAATTCGGATAAGGGTTCAATAACTGCTTTTTATACAGTTCTTGTTGATGGAGGAGATATGGATGAGCCAATAGCAGATACAACAAGAGGTATCCTGGATGGACATATTATCCTCTCAAGAAAAATGGCAAGTAAAAATCATTATCCAGCAATTGATGTTCTAGCTAGCATTAGTCGTTTGATGACGCATATAGTTACAAAAGAACAACTGGAATTGGCTTCATGGCTTAGAGATGTTATGGCTGTATATAGAGACTCTGAGGACTTAATAAATATTGGAGCTTACACAGCAGGATCAAATCCAAAAATAGATTTAGCAGTAGAAAAAATTGATTTAATTAATGGATTTCTTAAACAAGGTATTTTTGATAAGATCTCTTATGAAGAAATGTTAAATAAACTTAGAGAAATAAGGATGAACTAGTATGACTAAAAAATTTAAATTTTCTCTAGAAAAAGTTTTGAATATAAGAGTCAAAGAAGAGGAAAAAGCCATAATTGATTATAAAAGAGCTGAAGATAAATTGAATAATCTGATTCATGAAAAAATTCAAATAGAGAATACCATTAATGAATATAGAAACAAAAGATTTGAAAGTTTACTTTTAGAGAAACAAAAGATTATATATATCAAATCACTTGATGAAAAAATAAAATTAAAAGATCAAGAAATAAAGAAGCAAGAATTGGTAGTTATAGAAAAAAAAGAAATATTAAAGATAAAAAATATAGAGAAAAAAAGTTTGGAAAAATTAAAAGAAATTAAATTACAGGGATTTATGGATGAAGTGGAAAGGAAAGAAGCACAAATGAATGATGAGTTTGCTTTAAATAGTTTTAACATGAAATCATTGAAAGGAGGTGAGATAGAGTGATCGATATAGTAAAAGCACTGGATAGTACTAAATTAAATCTCCAAAGTGAAAAAAATTCCTTTAAAGATCTTAATAAGAGCCATAAAGAGAAATTTGCACAGATTCTTTCAAATAAAAATCAGCATGACGATGTGGACAAAGCTTTGAAAATCAAACCTCATGAGGAAAAAGAAGTATCTGTAAAAGAAGAAAATAATATTAAAAAAGAAAATAATATTAAAAAAGAAAATAATATTAAAGAAGATGTAAAAGATATTTCTAAAGAAGATAAAACTGTTAATGAAGCAGAAGAAAAAAATGAAGTTGATAGTGAAAAGAAGAATAAAACTGTTTCAATAGATGACTTGCTTGAATTACAAAGTCTTATTGCAGAATTAATTAAAGAAATAAAATCCATTGAAGGAAATGGAAAAGAAATATCAGGAGAATTAAAGAATCAGTTAGAATTTCTACAAGAGATTCAGGGGAAGATTAATGATTTATTAGCACAATCAAATGAACAAATTCTTAAAAGTAATATTTCAGATCTGCTAAATAAAATGGATTCAGTATTCACTGGTGAGAAATTTAAAGCTGTTATTGAAAACAATCAAAATGGTAATGAAAAATTTCAAACTATTATTAGTGAAATTACAGCGAAGTTGAATGAAGAAACTGAGGAAACTGTTACAAAAGTTAATGGTAAATCAGAATCAGAATTTAAGTTGATATCAGATGATGATGAGAAAGATTTAGAAGTTCTTAAAAGTTTAGCTGGTATTGATAAAAAGCCAATAATTCAGAATAACTTTTATAATAAGTTAGCTAGTATTAAAAATGTTGAGCCAGCCGCACAACCTATTAGAGCTAATTATATGGAACAGGATATTGTTAAAAGCGTAAAGTTTATGACAATGAATGATATGAAAGAGCTTACATTAAAAATTGTTCCAAAAGAACTAGGTGAGATTTCAATAAAATTAGTTATGGAATCAGGAATTATGAAGGCTAAAATTTCAGCAGTAAATAAAGATACCTTCAGTTTAATTCAAAATAATAGTGCTAATATAATGGAAAAATTAAATGAAAGTAATATAAAAATTCAAAATGTTGAGGTTTCCATTTATCAAGAGGATGCACTTTTCCATAAGGATGGAGAACAAGAGAGAGCTTTCAATGAGCAATTTAAACAAAATAAGAAAAAACTAGATTTTGAAGTAGAAGATGAAAATGAAACAACACAAGATATGGATGAAGAATATAGTATTCATGCATTAGTTTAGGATGTGATTTGATGGAAATTAATAATAGTTACTTCATGCATGGCAGTACAAGTAAAGGTACCAAAATCGTTGAAAAAGGTAAAGGGTTAGATAAAAATTCTTTTTTCAAAATTTTATCTGCTCAGCTGATGAATCAAGATCCAAGTAAACCAGCTGATTCTACAGAGTTTGTAGCGCAACTTGCACAATTCACTACTCTTGAAGAAATGGAGAACTTGAACAAGACATCAGAATTTAAGAATGCCTATGGACTTGTAGGAAAGACTGTTGCTTTTGATTCTTATAATTACAAGGGAGAGCAGTACGGAGGAGTTGTTAAGAGTATTGAACAAACTCCTAGTGGCCCACTTATAATTACAGATGTAATGGAAAATGGAAAATCAGTTGAGAAAAAGTTTAAATTATCTGATGTTTCAAATGTATATCACCAGCCAAATCAATTTTTAAGCTCAATTAATTCTAATATTGATTTTCATGCAATGGTATCATTAATTGGGAAAACAATAAAGGGAAGTCATAACGAAGGTGTATTTGAAGGGACTGTTAAGTCTACCTACAAGACATCAGAAGGTGTTAAAGCCATAGTAGATGTTAAAGGTAAAGTTATATCTTCAAAAATGGAGAAAAAAGAGAGCTACAATGACAAAGATATATATCTAAATGGTGTATACAAAAATGATGAGGCTGTAAATGTTATGGTTATGTATGATGGTACAAGCTCTAGTGAGAACAAATATAGCTATAAAGTAGTACCAACAAACCAAAATGCAGATGAAATACAATGGAGTGAATATGTTCCAGATTCAGAGGTTCTAGGTATGAAAATCTTATTACCTAATGAAGAACCAGAATTACCTTGTAATTGGGAAGTATCACTAAGTGCTTTTGAACCAAAAGAGATGCATTTTTATAGTAGTAATATTCTAGAAGCAGGTGAGTAGAATGAGCTTCAATATTCATGGTGGAAGAATTTATCCAAAAGGATTTATTCCTGAAACTCAGAAACATGAAGTTAAAAAATCAAATAAATCCTCTAAAGATTTTAATGGTATTTTAAAAGAAAAAATATCTGAAAAATCAAATGAAATTTCTTTTTCAAAACATGCATCATTAAGAGTTAAAGAAAGAGAGATTGATATTACATCAGAGGACATTACAAAACTAAACAAGGCACTGGATAAGGCAAAGGAAAAAGGCTGCAGAGAAAGTGTTTTGATTTATAAAAATAATGGTTTTATAACAAATATAAAGAATAGAAAAGTGATTACAGTATGTAATATGAAAGATACAGAAGGGGTAATCACAAACATTGATAGTGTATTGTTTGTATAGGCTGGACCTTAGGGAGGCCTGCATGTGGAACGATAGAAGCATGCATACATAAAAAGGAGTGATAGTTTTGTTAAGGTCATTATATTCAGGAATTTCAGGGATGAAATCAAATCAGGTTAAGTTAGACGTTGTAGGAAATAACGTTTCAAACGTAGGTACAACTGGATTTAAATATTCGAGAGTAAGATTTCAAGATATGCTTAGTCAGAGTCAAAAGATGAGTTCTGCGCCTTCAAGATATCAAGGGGGTGTAAACCCTGGACAAGTTGGTCTTGGAGTTCAGGTTTCAGGTATTGATACAATAGTTACTCAAGGTATGATGCAGCCAACTGGAAGAAATCTAGACGTTGCAATGGATGGTTCTGGATACTTTATGGTAGCAAGAGGATCACTTCCTACTTCTGCAACAGGTGGTGTAAGTATAGATAATAAAACTCACGAAGTACTTTCAGGAAATGGTATGACAATTAGTTACACAAGAGATGGTGCTTTAGCACTTGACGAAGATGGAAACTTGCTTACATCTGATGGATATAGAATGTTAGGATATGTAATTAGCGAAAAAACAGGATTAAATACTAATGCAAGAAGCGTTAACTATGACAAGAATGGAGTTTGTGAGTATATTGATGCTGATAGTAAAGGTGGATTACAGGTTGGTGCAAGCTTAGTACCTATGAGAATTCCAGATTCAGTATTTGTAAATGGTACAAAGATAGACGCAGCAGAAGATATGCTGTATACAGGAACTGGTATAAAAGACTCAAATAAAGCAGATCCAACTATTAAGACAAGTGATAAGTTTATTGGGAATAAAGATGTTAAATTAGAAATTAAGACTTTTACTGATACAACAGGATCAAGCCCAGAAGAAAAATTTGCAGTTTATGCAAATGGAGAAAAAATTACTGTTTTAGATAATGATAAATCTATTTTTGTTACTCCAGAAGGAAAAGTTTCTGCTACAGATCCAACAGGAATAAGAACAGAAATAACAATCACTAAGCCAGGATATACTGAAGAGAGCAAATTTTCTTGGGAGTATACTCTTAGTGCAGAAGGACCAAAAAAGATTAGAAACTTCTTTATTGAGAAGGAAGGGTTAGTAAAAGGAGTACTTGAAGACGGTAAAGTTTCAGTACTTGGACAATTAGCTGTAGCTTCTTTTAAGAATGCTGAAGGTCTTCAAAAATTAGGTAAAAACCTTTATACAACGTCTTCAAACTCAGGGCAACCAATAATAAGAAGTGGAATTGGTGCTGATGAAAAGTTCGATAACTCAAAAGGATATGGAGATGTACTAAATGGAGTACTTGAGATGTCTAATGTTGAGTTAACAGAACAATTCACAGAGATGATTGTTACAACAAGAGCATTCCAAGCAAGTTCAAAAATGATCTCAACTGGAGATGAAATACTTCAAGAAATTATAAATCTTAAAAGATAGATAAAAACATAAAGAACAGAGAATCTGTTCTCTGTTCTTTATTCTTTTTCTTTATTATGAGGAGGGGTTAGTATGATTGAAATTACAGGGTTAAACAATAAAGAATTTGTACTTAATCATGTACATATAGAGAAGATTGAGGAAGTACCTGAAACTGTAATAACCTTAACGAATGGGAAAAAATATTTAGTTCAAGAGAGTAAAGATGAAGTTATTGCAAAATGCATTGAATATGAAAAAAAAGCAAGAGAGTTTGAACATCTTAAATAGTGGTTTAATGGGAGGCATAAATAATGAAGAAAAACGATACTATGACCATTGCCGGAATTTTACTAGGGTTTGGTATGATAGCTTATGGTATAATTTCTGGTGGTGGAGGAAAGTTTATGGATCCAGGATCCCTTGCCATAACAATTGGAGGATCATTTGGAGCCATACTTATTAACTTTCCATTAGATCAAGTAAAAAAAATTGGAAAAATAATAGGAGCTACATTTAAGGATAATGCTTTTTCTAATATGGAGCTTATTAAAAAATTTGAGTCTTTATCAAAAAAAGCTAGAAGAGAAGGATTGCTATCTCTTGAGGATGAACTAACTCAGATTGACGATGAATTTCTTAAAAAAGGTTTACAGATGGTTGTAGATGGAATTGAACCAGAAGTAATTAGCGGTATACTTGAACTAGAGGTTGTAGAGATGGAAAAACGTCATGGAGCAAACTCAGGAATATTTAAAGCTTGGGGAGCATATGCTCCAGGTTTTGGTATGATTGGTACCCTTATTGGACTGGTTCAGATGATGGGTAATATCAGTGATGCGAATACCCTTGCTACAGGTATGGCGAAAGCACTTTTAACAACATTCTATGGTTCTGTACTTGCCAACTTGATTATGTTACCATTAGCAGCTAATTTAGATTTTAAATCTGCTGCTGAAATAAATATGAGAGAGATGATGATAGAAGGTATTCTTGCTATTCAATCAGGAGTTAATCCTAGAATTGTTGAAGAAAAGTTATCAGGATACTTATCTCCTGCTGAAAGATTAGAATATAAAAATACTCAATCTGACGAAGCAGAGGTGACAGCAAATGTCTAAGAAAAAAGTTAAAAAGGATGATGGGATAGATCCAAATGCTTGGCTAGCCACATATGGTGACATGGTAACCTTACTTTTAACTTTCTTTGTTATGCTTTACTCAATGTCAAGTATAGATGCTATGAAGTTTAAGTCAATATCTTCTGCCCTGCAAACAGTTATGAAGGGGCAGGGGGGAAAATCAATAATGGAATATAACATGAATAATGGAGATCTCCCTATTGCAGGAAAATTAGTTCCTAATAGTAGCAAAGAGTCCAATAGAGAACAGATAGATATGATAAATAATATGAAAGATCTTATTGCAGAAAATAATCTTGATGGAATTATTGATGTTAAAGAGGATTCAAGAGGTTTTATATTTGAATTAAAAGATAAAATTTTATTTGAATCTGGTAAGTCTAACCTTAAATCTGCTAGTTTACCAGCTCTTGATACAATTACAGATTTCATTAAGGAGCTTCCTAATGATATTATAATAGAAGGACATACTGATAATGTTCCAATTAATAATTCAAAGTATAAAGACAACTGGGAGCTATCAGCAGCAAGAGCATATACAGTAAATAATTACTTTACTAAGATAAAGGGATTGGATCCTACTAGGTTTTATCCTACGTTTCTTGGAGATAATCATCCATTAGTAAATAATGATACAGAAGAAAATAGAGCAAAGAATAGAAGAGTTAATATTCTAATTAAGAGAAATGATGAAATCGATGAGGGGGATGCAGAGTAATGGCAGATAAAGGAGGAAATAAAAAGAAGCTTATAATAATAATCCTTGTTGCAGTTCTTTTATTGAGTGCAATTGGATTTGGAGGATATTATTTCTTTTTAAGAAAAACTGATGACTCCAGTGTTACAAAAGTTATGAATGAAGCAATGTTTCCAATAGAAGAAATTGTTGTTAATTTAGCTGATGAGAGAGGAAATAAATACCTTAAGGTTGAGATTTTTCTAGGTTATGAAGAAGAAGATATTGATTTATTAGAAGAGTTAACTAAATATAAAGTAAAAATAAGAGATTCAATCATTACAGTTTTAAGGACTAAAAAAAGTGAAGATATTGATGCTTTTGGTATCGAGGAACTTAAAAGACAATTGAAAATTAGAATTAACTCCATAATAGAAAAGGGGGAAATAACGGACGTTTATCTAAATAATATTGTAGTTCAATAATTAGCAGGGGTGAAGGATGATAACTAATGATATTTTAGGAATGACAATTAAGCTTGTAATATTCTTACCGATGATATTAGTTTCAATATATTTAATTGGTAAGATTTATAGCAAAGGTGATATTGTAAAAGGAAACAAAATGAAGGTAATTGAAAGACTGCAGCTATCAAAAGATAATACCTTATTGATAGTTAAAGTTGAAAATAAATATTATCTGATGGGTTCCTCACAAGGTAAAATTGAAATACTAGAAGAACTTGACAACAAAACTTTTAGTAAGAATGACTCTTTCAATACTCAAGGAAATTTAAACATGAAGAGTCTTAAAGAGATATTTAAGCTTAAAGGAGAAAAAGATGAAAATAAATAAGAAAATTATTAAATTTGTACTCATGGTGTTCTTCTTTGTAATTGTTTTAGGTACCTTTAAAGCCTTAGCAGAACCTGCTGATGGCGCAACAATACCAGTTCCTAAAATTAATGTGGATATTACAAGTCCGGAAACACCTGAACAATATGTAGATAACATTAAAATTCTTATTTTAATGACAGTATTAACATTATTACCTTCTATAATAATAATGACTACTAGTTTTACAAGAATTATTATAGTCCTTTCTTTATTAAAAAATGCTATGGGAGCTCAACAAGCAATTCCAAAGCAAGTTTTAATTGGACTAGCCTTATTTCTAACATTTTTCATAATGAGCCCAACTTTTACAAAAGTAAATGATGAGGCTGTTCAACCCTATCTTAATAATGAGATTACTCAAGAAGAAGCAATCAAAATAGGTGAGAAACCAATAAAGAAGTTTATGTTAGATCAAACATTAGTTAAAGATATTGAAATGTTTGTTGAATTAGGGCACTATGAAGATACGGTAATTAGAACTGTAGAGGATGGCATAACAAAAGTAGATTACTCAGGTGTACCAATACAAGCGCTTATACCAGCTTTCATGATAAGTGAGCTGAAAACAGCTTTTCAAATTGGGTTCTTATTGTTTCTTCCATTTTTAATAATTGACATTGTAACTGGAAGTGTTCTTATGTCAATGGGAATGATGATGGTACCTCCTGTAATGGTATCTTTACCATTTAAGATATTACTTTTCGTGTTAGTTGATGGATGGCATTTACTAGTTAAATCCCTAATATTAAGTTTTAGTTGAGGTGATATAGATGACAGATACAATGGTTTTATCAATACTGAAGGATGCCTTATCAACTGCATTATTAATAGCATCACCTATACTAATTACTGCAACTGTTGTAGGTTTAGTTATTGCAATACTTCAAGCTACAACTCAAATTCAAGAGCAAACATTAACATTTGTACCTAAATTACTTATCACATCATTAGTTGGACTGATTGCTGGAGCATGGATTATAAGAACTATATTAGCTTTTACATCAAAAATATTTGAAATAATTGCGAATATAACATAATGGAAATGTCATTAGCTTTTGTTATTAAGTTCTTATTAGTATTCAGCAGATTATCAGCTTTTACATTTTCAGTTCCAATTTTTTTCCCAAAAGGTACTAGTAATACAGCAAAAGCATCATTCTCAATATTATTATCTTATATGTTGGTATCTTTAATTCAGTTTGATACTGTAGCTTCTTTTGACCTTATATCTCTTGGGTTTATGGTGATAATGGAAGTTGTTACAGGTTTAACATTAGGTTTTATTACATCATTAGGTTTTCATGTTATCAGAATGGCAGGACAACTTTTTGACTTCTTCATAGGATTTTCCATGAGTCAGATGTTTGACCCTTCCGTAGGAGATAATTCAAGTATTTTTGGCAGATTGATGTATTGGTTTACTTTAATAATATTTGTTATATTAAATGGTCATAAATTCATTATTGAAGGGCTTTTAACAAGTTTTTCCACTGTGAAACTTGGAGAACTTGCAATTACAACTGATGTAATATTATATATTTTTGATGTAATAATTAAGTTTTTTGAAATTGGAATTAAAATATCAATGCCAATTGCATTAATAATTTTAATTATTAATATTGTTTTAGGACTTGTTGCAAGATCAGTACCACAACTAAATGTTATGATTATAGGAATGCCTATAAAGGTGCTAATTGGAGTTTTAAGTATTATTGTATTATTACCTGTCACTATTAATAGTATCGTTGATATTTTCGAGAACCTTACTGTTATTTTTCAAAATTTATTTGGTTTTATACCATTATTAATTGTTTTCGCTGACTCAGGCGGTGAAAAAACAGAGGATGCAACACCGAAGAAGAAACGTGATGCTAGAAAAAAAGGTCAGGTAGTTCGAAGTAAAGAACTAACTATGGCGCTGACTCTTGGAGCAGCAACTTTGGTAATTATATTATTGGGATCAACAATTTTTAAAAACTTAGCATTGATTATGAATACAGTGTTTAGTGATTTACTAAATACCCAAATAACACAGACTAATGTACTGGAAATTCTTAAATTTGCATTATTTAAAGGACTTTTAGTTATTATTATGTTTGTGTGTCCTATTATGATTATTGGTGTCCTTGCAAACTATTTGCAGGTGGGATTCCTTCTAACAGGAGATCCTTTAAAGCCTGATTTAAAAAAATTGAATCCAATCAGTGGATTTAAAAAAATTCTATCATTAAGGTCATTAGTTACTCTTGTTAAGGATTTACTAATTATATCAATTATTGGATATGTAGGTTATAAATTTATTATTTCTGCTTACCCAGATTTAATAAAAATAAACCAGCTATCAATAAGTCAGATTCCTATTATTATGAAGAACTTGTTACAGGATGTATTCATAAAGATAACTATTGTAATGATTTCAATATCTATTATGGATTATATCTATCAGAGATATCAACATAATAAAGATTTGAAGATGTCTAAGCAGGAAATCAAAGAAGAATTCAAACAAATGGAGGGAGATCCTCAGATTAAAAGTCAGATTAAACAGAAGCAAAGAGAAATGGCTACAAAACGAATGATGCAAGCAGTACCAGATGCTTCAGTTGTTATTACAAACCCGACACACATTGCAGTTGCTTTAAAATATGTTGATGGAGTTGATGAGGCACCAATTGTTCTTGCTAAAGGTAAAGACTTTGTAGCAGTTCAGATAAAAGAGAGAGCAAAAGAAAATGAAATACCTATCATAGAAAACAAACCTCTAGCTAGAATGATTTTTAGTGAGGTAGAGATAGATGAGGAAGTACCTGAAAATATGTATCAGGCAGTAGCAGAAATACTAGCAATAGTATATAAACTTAAGAAATAATGAAAAGGGTGTTTTGGATGGAACAAGGAAATAAGTTTTCGATAAGACGAAATATTGACATGATAATTCCTTTTGGAGTAATTGGTATTGTATTGATGATGATTGTTCCAGTGCCAAAAGGAATGCTGGATTTGTTATTAGCAATTAATATGACAATAGCAGTTGTTATAATCCTTTTGACCATGTTTACTACAGATGTATTACAATTTTCTGTTTTTCCAACCTTGCTTTTAATAACAACCCTGTTTAGGTTGGGACTAAATATATCATCAACTAGGATGATTTTGTTAAATGCGGACGCAGGAAAAATTATTGAAACCTTTGGTACCTTTGTTGTAGGAAACAATATAGTTGTTGGAATTATTATATTTTTAATATTGGTATTGATTCAATTTGTGGTTATCACAAATGGTGCTGGTAGAGTTTCAGAAGTAGCTGCAAGATTTACACTTGACGCTATGCCTGGTAAGCAGATGAGTATTGACGCAGACTTAAATGCTGGTATGATTGATGAAATGGAAGCGAAACGTAGAAGAACAAATCTTCAACTTGAAGCTGATTTTTACGGAGCAATGGATGGTGCGTCTAAGTTTGTTAAAGGGGATGCCATAGCTGGTATTGTTATAACCATTATAAACATTGTTGCAGGTATTGCAATTGGTGCAATGGGAGGTATGGAAATAGGCGATGCTGCAAGCACGTATATTAACCTGACTATTGGTGACGGTCTAGTGAGTCAGATTCCAGCACTTTTAATATCTACTGCAACTGGTATCATTACAACTAGATCAGGTAGTGAAAATTTAGGAAGTTCCATATCAGGGCAGTTAACTACATTCCCAAAAGTAATGTTTTTAGCTACAACTGTATTAATATTATTAGCTATTATACCTGGTATGCCAAAGGCGATTTTTATAATCTTGGCTATAGGAACTGGAAGCAGTGCTTTCTTCCTTTATAAAGAGGAAAAAGAACAAGTGCTCAAGGATATTGAAGAAGAAGAACATGAAATTCAAGAGATTGAAAATAGAGAGCCTGAAAATGTAGTTAAGCTTATTCAAGTTGAACCACTTGAAATTGAGATAGGATATGGGCTCATACCTTTAGCTGATGAAGGGGTAGGTGGAGATCTTCTTCAAAGAGTTACTTCTGTTCGTAGGCAATGTGCAATTGAACTAGGTTTAATAGTTCAACCTATACGTATAATGGATAACTTGCAATTAAATAATAATGAGTACAGATTCAAACTTAGAGGAACAGATATAGTTAAAGGAGAACTTATGCCAAATATGTTCTTATGCATGAATCCTACCGATGAGAATTTTGATATTCCTGGAATTAAAACTATTGAACCTACATTTGGTATACCTGCTGTATGGATAAATAGTGATGAAAGGGAAGATGCTGAAATAAAAGGATTTACTGTTGTTGACCCTACTACTGTATTAGTTACTCACTTAACAGAGACAATAAAGAGTCACGCTTATGAACTTTTAGGTAGACAGGAAACAAAATCAATTGTTGACAACGTACGAGAAAAATACGAGACGGTTGTTGAAGAACTAATTCCAGATTTAATGACTATTGGAGAAGTTCAGAAAGTTCTTCAGAATCTCCTTAAGGAAAAAGTATCAATTAAAGATACAGTAACAATATTTGAAACCTTAGCTGATTATTCAAGAACTACAAAAGACATTGAGATGTTAACTGAATATGCACGTTTCTCATTAGCGAGGAATATATGCAATAATCTTAAAACAGAAGAAGGATTTGTGAGAGTTGTAACTTTATCAAATAAGATTGAAAACTTAATTGGGAGCAATATTCAAAAGACGATTCAAGGTAGTTTTCCAGCTCTTAGCCCTGATGATACACAGAGCGTATTCATGAGCATTAATAATATGCTTGATAATATATACTTCTATGAATATCAACCGGTTATTTTGGTTTCTCCTAACATAAGACCTGCTTTTAGAAAACTTACTGAGGTAACATTCCCTCATATAGCAGTGCTTTCATTTAATGAGATACCTAACGACGTTGAAATAAGAAACGAAGGAGTAATTGATATATAATGAAAGTAAAAAGATATATTGTGAATAATATGAATGAAGCTATATCACAGATTAGAATTGATCTTGGAAAAGATGCAGTGATTATTTCACAACGAAAAGTTAGACAAAAAGGATTCTTTGGTTTATTTGCTCCAAAACAATTAGAAGTTACAGCTGCTATAGAGAATACAAAAGAGCGAGTTAAATCAGATACTTCAAATTCAAGTTCGTATCCAAATAGTTTTAGTCAAGAAGACACGAATTTTAATGATAGTTTCAAGGCAATAACGGAAGCTTTAATGCAGCATAACAATGAAAATGTGCGTAAGCCACAGAATATGAGTTCAACTGAAGAGTTTAATGTAAATAAGTCAGGAAATATGAATATAACAGAGCAATACAGAGAAAAGATAAAATCTAAAATGGAAAATAAGCCTTCTAAAGAGAATCTTGTAAAGCAAGATGACAGTATTATTAAGGAATTAGGCGAATTAAAGAAAATGATCTCAAATATTAATGGAAACTCTGTAGAAGATCCATCAATGAATGTTATGGAAGAGTTTTTAGAGGAAATTGATGTCTTTCGTGAATTTAGAGATGATTTTAAGGAGAAAGTTTCCTTTGAAAATGAAGGGGAGCTTAGAAGCAAAGTTAAAACTTATCTAGAAGAGGAATTATCATATTGTGAGTTTCCTAAAGAGGGAAGAATAGTTCTAGCAGGACCAACAGGAGTAGGTAAAACAACTACAATAGCAAAGCTTGCGGGAAAGCTATCACTTCAAGGAAATAAAAAAGTTGGTTTAATAACTATTGACACGTATAGAATAGGAGCTGTAGAGCAGCTTAAAACTTATGCTGAAATTATGAATATTCCTATAAAAGTAGTTTTTAACACTAAAGAAATGGATATAGCACTTAAAGAATTAGAGTATTGTGATATAGTATTAGTTGACACAACTGGTAGAAGCAGTAAAAACTCTATGCAAGTGTCTGAATTAAGATCATATATAGATAGAGTAGCAACAGAAAATATATTTTTAGTAGTTAGTGCAACTACTAAAAACAAAGATTTAAAAACCATAATAAATGGATTTGAAAAGTTAAATTACAATGGAATTATTCTTACAAAGTTAGATGAAACAAGCACATATGGATTAGCTTATAATGCATGTAAGATCTCTAATAAGCCCTTGAGTTTAGTTACTATTGGTCAGAATGTACCTGATGACATTAAAGAGGCTAATAGCAGTTATATTGCTAATTTAATTGTTGGGGAGGAGACAGTATAATGGATCAGGCTTCGAAGTTAAGAGAATTATTTAACGGGAAAAATCCTGTGGGTGATTCTAAAATTGAAAAGTCATCTCGTATAATTACAATTACTTCAGGTAAAGGTGGAGTTGGTAAAAGTAATTTTGTTGTAAACTTGGGATTGACTCTTCAAAAAATGGGAAAGAAAGTTCTGATATTTGACGCAGACATAGGAATGGGTAATGATGATGTTTTAATGGGGATTATTACTAAACGTAATATCTATGATATTATTAAGAAAGATTTTGATATAGAAGATGTTCTGGTGGAAGGACCTATGGGAATAAAATTATTACCAGGAGGGTCTGGATTAATGAATATTGACGATTTAAATCAGATTGAAAGAGATCGTTTTTTAGACAAATTAGGAAGTTTAAAAGGATATGATTATATTTTTATCGATACAGGTGCTGGAATAAGCAGAAGTGTTTTATCCTTCATAGCATGTTCTGAAGAATTGATAGTAGTCACTACTCCTGAGCCAACATCTCTTACAGATGCATATAGCTTATTAAAAGCTGTTAATCATTATAAGATAAAGGATAACGCAAACCTTGTAATAAATAGAGTTTTCTCAGAGAGCGAAGGAGTTAAAACATTCACTAAAATTCAAAAAGTAGTTAGCTCATTTCTCAATATAAAGCTTCAAAGTTTAGGTAATATTTCAGATGATAAAGAACTTGTGAAATCTGTACGTATGCAGAAGCCTTTAGTACTAAGGTCAGTTCATAGTGAAGCCATTGAGGATTTCAAAGAAATAGCATTCAAATTAGAAGGCTTTGGAACTGTAAAGAATAAGAGTGATATGAGAGGATTTTTCAAAAAAGTATTTAATTTATTTTCTTAAGGGGGGATCGCCATGGAACTTTCGTTAAATAGAAGGATCGAAGTGTTATGGAAGCATGAATATTATAAAAGTGTTGTTCAGGATAGTAGAGATTCAACCTTTATGATTACTATACCAATGAAAGGTAATGAATATCTTCCAATACCAATAGGAGAGAGTGTGGAGTTACACTACTATGAAAAAGATATAATATATAAGTTTGAATCTACTGTAATCTCAAGAGAGAATAAAGGACTCCCTGTTTTAGTCTTGAGAAATCCTAAAGAGGTAAAAAAGATTCAAAGAAGAAAATATGTAAGGATTCCTGTAACTAGTTATGTTAGATATATGAAAATTGATAAAAATTATAAATTAAGAAGACCAGATGCAGCTACTTTAAATAGTATGAATAAAACCACTGTATTAGATGTAAGTGGTGGAGGCATCAGATTTAAAAGTAATGAAAATCTTAAAGATCAATTACTACTAGTTCAAATAAGCTTTAATGAGCTTGAAATTATGGCTAGAGGACAAATAGTTAGATGTATATATGATGATATAGAAAGAGTTTATGATTGTGGTTTAAGTTTTATAGAGATAGGTTCTCAAGAAAGAGAAAAGCTGATTTCTTATATATTTAAGTTGATGAGACAACAGATAAGAAAGGCCTAAAGGAGTGATTTTATGTCCATTGCTGAAAGGGTTAATGTTCACGAAAAAATTGTTAAAGAATATATACCTCTTGTAAAATATATAGCATCAAGAGTTATGGTTGGTAAAACTAAATATGTTGAATATGAGGATTTGGTAGGATATGGAATGGTCGGATTGATGGATGCAATTCATAAATTTGACGAATCAAAGGGAATGAAGTTCTCAACTTATGCTTCTATTAGAATTAAAGGAGCAATCATTGATGAGTTAAGAAGAAATAGTCCGATTTCTAAAGGTGCAATGGACAAGCTTAATAGATATAATGCTTCTGTTGATCGTTTACAGAAGAAGCTTTATAGAGATCCAACCATAATTGAAATTGCTTCTGAAATGGAATTGACTATTGAAGAAGTAGGGGCAATAGAAAATTATATAAATTATATTTCTGTGGTTTCGTTAGAAGATCTAATATTCTCAGAAGAGGATGATATACCTCTAATGGGAGCTATTGTTGATGAAAAGAGTCCTAAGCCAGAAAATGTTTTTGTGGATAATGAAAAATATGAAACATTAAAGAAGGCAATAGAATTATTAAAAGAAAAAGATCAACTTGTTTTGTCTCTATATTACTATGAAGGCCTTACTTTAAAAGAAATAGGTAAAGTTCTAGGTGTTTCTGAGTCAAGGGTATGTCAATTGCATAGTAGAGCTATAGTTAACTTAAGAAAAGCCTTTAAAAAACTTAAGTATTCTTTATATTAAAAATTTTATCTTACTAATTTGTTCTTTGATATTTGTTCTTTATATGGAGGAGTCGTATAATGAATATAGTACTAATTTCTATAGGTTTAATATTGATTATTACAGCTATGTTTGAATATAAAAAAGATAAGGGTAAACATAGCTTTAAAAAAGAGTTTAAAAATGCAATAGATAATGCCAATGACTATAAAGTTGAAATAGGAAAATTAAGAAAAGAATTTTCGGAAACTATACTAGAGTTGCAGAAAGAGATATACCAAGTAAAGAGACTAGAAAATTCTAAATCTGATGAATTTCTCAAAAATATTGAGAATAAAGAAGGAAATGAAAGCGTATTTAGCGAAAAAACAGATATAGAGGAAGTTGGATACTCAAGTAATATTGAAATGATACGAAAATTAATTAACGAAGGTAAAGATATTGAAGAAGTATGTGGATTAACAAAAATGCCCAAAGGGGAAGTACTTCTTGTAAAGGAGCTCTATCTATGATGAAATTTTTAAAAGACTTAATAAGAAGTAAGGAATTTAGAATTGGTCTTGGAATAGGCTTAATTATTTCTTCAATATTACTTTGGAATGGAAAGTCAATGACTGAAGAAGACATTGAAATAAGAGCTAGAAAAATGGGAATGAAATATGAATGGGAACTCAGAGCTGGCGAGGTGAATTAAAATATGATTAGAGGAATGTATACTGCGCTTTCAGGGATGATTGTTGAAGAAAAGAAGCAAGGAGTTATCAGCAATAACCTGGCCAATTCAAATACTATTGGTTATAAAGCACAAAGAGTGAATAATAAAAGTTTTAATGAAGTTCTTTTAAAAAATGGAGATACTTCAACAGGTACAGGTGAAAATGAGTTAGGAAATGTTTCATTTGGAGTAGAAATTGATGATATTTCAACTAATTATAAGCAAGGAGCATTTAAGGCAACAGATAAAGCCACTGATTTAGCTCTAGAAGGGTCAGGTTTTTTTGTTGTAACAGGTGCAAATGGTCAGAAATTTTATACTCGTAACGGTAATTTTAAGAAAGATATTGCTGGATTCCTAATAGATAATAATGGTAATAGACTAACCTCTAAAAATGATAGTGGTGAAATAACAGATATTTTTGTAGGAAACAAAGAACTTTCAATAAATGAAAGAGGAGAGGTTTATCTAGATAAAATTTTATCATATCAATTGAATTTAGTTGATTTCGAAGATTATAAGAATCTTCAAAAGGTAGGAGATAACCTATTTAAAAATGAGGATGAAGAAATAGATAGCAAAGCATATATTCAACAAGGTCAGCTTGAAATGGCAAATGTTAATGCATCTGATGAATATGCAGATATGATAACTGCATATAGAAGCTTCGAAAGTAACTATAAAGTACTTTCTATGATTGATAAAAGCTTAGATAAATCAGTTAACCAACTAGGAAGAGTAAGATAATTAAGAGGGGGATTCTATGTTAAATATTATATCAAATAGCAAGAGTTCTATGAGTGCTCAACAGAAGAAATTAGATATTATATCAAATAATATTGCAAATGTTAACACTAGTGGATACAAGAAAAATACCGTTGAATTCCAAGATTTATTAGCTGATACTCTTGTTAGAAGAGGAGTCCCTATAAACGAGGATAAAGAGGGAAAGGGAATGTTAATTAGCGGAACTGGAGTAAGAGTTTCTGATATAAAAAGAGATCTGGGTCAGGGAATGCTTCAAGAGACAGGAAGAACAACAGATTTCGCAATTGATGGAGAAGGTTTTTTTCAAGTTCAGTTAGCTGATGAAACATATGGATATACTAGAGATGGTAGTTTTATGGTTGATTCTACAGGATTATTAACAGACTCAAGCGGGAATAGAGTAGTTATCCTTGATGAATCAGGAAAGAATATAAATACTCCAGGAAGTGGAGTGAATTTTTCTGATGGAAAAATAAATGTAGATATAAACGGTAACTTATTTGCTAATTTTAACAACAAAAAAGACGTTAAAATAGGAAAATTATCAATAAAAAACTTTTCTGGTGATAATTCTTTAAGACCAATAGGAAGAAATGTATTTGCACCAGCTGATGGAGCTACTCCAACTGATGCAACAGGATACAATATTTTTAACGGCTTTATTGAAACATCTAATGTAAGATTAGAAGAAGAAATGACCGATATGATAGTAACACAAAGAGCTTTTCAGGTTAATGCTAGTTCACTAAAAACAGCAGATGAAATGTGGGGACTTGTTAATAATATGTTCAAATAGAACATATTATAGTTGAAAACGGAAAATTGAAAGTGGAAAACGAATGACATTTCACTATTGTGAAATTTTAATTGTATTGGTCCTTGGACAATAGGGGTTTACGCGTTTCATTTGGATGAAACATTGTACTTTGAATACAATACATATTGGAAATAAAATCATGTGTATAAGCTGATTGTAGATTTTGTCTATGATCAGTTTTTTTATGGGATATATTTTAATATAAGATGGGTGTTAAGGTATATTGATTAATAATAAATAATAGTTTAGTAATGAATAGTAATGTTTTGTGATTGGAGAAGGAAAGATAATATGAAAAATTCTATGAGGTGGATTCTTTTATTTTTTATTTTATTGATGTTAGTATCCTGTAATTCAAAGAATAATGATAAACAAGCATTGGCTAAATACTTGGACTCAACCGAAGAGACTGAAAGAAGATATTTTACAGATGAAAGTGCAGAAGAAGAGTTTGCAAATCAATTTAGAATATTAGATATTGTAGAGCACTCTGTTTATACTGTTGATAATGAATTAAATATTAATTTTACTTTTAATAAATCCGTTACAAGATCTAATATCTTAAATTGCAGGAGTTACTTTATGAAGCATGCAGTACTTAAAGATTCTAAATACGGAGGCTTGCCTTACCAAGAGGTGATCAATGAAAATATTTCTTATGATTCATCTATTATAAGGATTTTTATTGATGATAAGCTTGTAATTTATGAAAAGTATAATAGGAATGAAAATAAATTTGATTATTATGAGAACACAGAGATAAAACTTGATGCTAGGAGTGTAAAAAATCAAACATTAAACTCATTTGCAAGTAGACTCAAAAAAGTAGTGAAAAATAAGAAAGATATAAAAGTAGTGCATCCATTGAAAGGAAATGTTATTTTATTTAAAATCTCAACTAAAGAAAATTTAAAGGATAATGAAATAGAATTAATTAAAACATTAGTAGAAGAAGAACTATCTTTAAAAAACAAGTCACAAGCAGGAGAAAATTCAAAAATCAACACAGAATATTTAGGTATTGGAATAGAATTATATACCCAAAATAGCAAGTATGCTGAATATACTTACAGTAATGGAGAAACAAAGGATTGGATTCATGAAGATTGGATGAATTACGATTTTTATAAATAAAAAAAGTTGGTGACAATAGTCGCCAACTTTTTTAGTGCGTAAGCAAGGGAAAAATATTAAGTACTTTTAAAATTAAATTCTATTCATAACAAATGATAATGTAAGAGCAAGAAGAAAAGCAATCGCTGAAGTTAGAGCAACGAGCTTAATTAAAGTTTTTCCTAAAATTTTATGCTTATGTTGATATGCTGTCACAATCAACCCGCTTAAGATGACTATAATAAGTAAATCCCATAAGGCTTGATTGTACCTTATCGCCCTATACACAACATCTAGAAGGATTGCAAATGATATAAACTTATATCCAAATGAGTAACTAAGATTTTCAATATAAGTGGATCGTTCATCCTTTTCTATCATTTTTTTAGTCATTAATTTCTACCTCCTCAAAATAAAATAAATCCTCAAATTGTTTATTAAGTGTTTTTGCAAGTATTAATGCTAATTTTGCCGTAGGACAATATTGCCCTGTTTCTATAGAACTGATTGTTTGACGCGTTACGCCTGCCAGCTCAGCCAATTGTGATTGTGATAGGTTATTTTCAGCTCGTGCAACTTTTAATCGGTTCTTCAGTTGTAAATTTTCAATCAAACTATCACCTCCATTACATAAATGGTAACATATGGGATTAAATGTGTCAAGTATACTTGGCAAAATAATAAGGTTACTTATCATTTTGCCAAGTGTACTAAAAAAATACATATAATTACATTATTAATAATAAAGGTTACTCTAAAAAGACTGTAGTTAGCTTTGTGTAGATACAAATCTAACTACAGTCCTTTTGTATGATTAGATGGTATATTTGCATAATATACTATATAAAAAGTTGAGTTATGGTCAAAGGTTCAAGACTATACTTGTATATTGATACAATATTTTATCCAAAGATAAAATGAGTCAACCCACATTGTCCTTAAGAACAATAAAATAAAGGTTCTGACGCTAGTCAGAACCATCCATCATTTTCAATTCTACATTCTCAATTCTCAATTATGTTTTTATTTAAGGTCTGTTATCGCCTTTGTAATTGGCGGAATTACCTGTTTCTTTCTAGAAACTATACCTGGTATATAAACACTATGATCTTTAAGTGATACATCAAATGCTTTACCTATTAAATCTTTATACTCACCAACACCAATAAATTCTGAACCTGTATTTAATATATCAGTAACCATTAATATTATAAGGTCATAATTTTCAGCTTGAGCTAAATTATTCATCAGTTCTAAAACAGCATCTTTTTGAGGCTCGAAACCTTCTAAATAAAGGGTGCTTACTTGAGATACTCCAATTTTAAGAGCGTTTAAAGTAAATGTTTTAAAATCTTGATAGAAAATTTCTTCGGCGGATTTTCCTTCAAGTGAGGTACCTGCTTTAAACATTTTCTTTGCAAATTTATCAATATTCAAGTCTGCAATTTGAGATAATCTCTTTAATACTAGTTCGTCAACTGGAGTAGATGTAGGGGATTTCAAAAGTAAAGTGTCAGAAATTATAGCAGCGCTTAATATTCCTGCAACTTTTTTTGAAGGGCGTATACCATTTTCAAAGAATATTGAACCTATGATAGTTGAGGTGCTTCCTACAGGCTCGTTACGGAAGTAAATTGGTAAACCTGTTTCTACATCTGCAATTCTATGATGATCTATTATTTCTGTTATTTCAGCATCTTCTAATCCGTGTACAGATTGTTGCTTTTCATTATGGTCTAGCAAAATTACCTTCTTTTTATTTTTAGATATTAAATGATATCTAGAGATTGCTCCAATAACATGGTTTTTGTCATTTAGAACAGGATAACTTCTATAACGAGTTTCTAACATAATATCTTTTATTTCATCAACAAAATCATCAGTTTTAAAAGAAATAATATTCTTTTTTGTCATTACATATTCTATAGGAATACTCTGTGTTATTAATCTGCTTGCTGTAAAAGTGTCATAAGGGGTAGTTAATACAGAACAGTTATGCGTACGCGCTTTAGTGAGGATTTCAGCACTAGCTGTGTGACCTCCTGTAATGATTAGTAATGAGGCACCTTTTTCAATAACAAATCTCTGAGAGTCTTCTCTATTACCACAGATAACAATATCTCCTCTTTCAAGAATTTCTTTTATATTATCTGGATGCATAGCAGCAACAATTATTTTTCCTTCATATCTTCCATTTTCCTCAGATATATATTCTGGGTGACCATTAAGTGTATCTATAATGTTTTCTATTTTAGTCTTACTTTTTGATAGAATTGTATTGTCCCATATATCCATATAACTTGTAGTAATATTAGAAACAGAAGTAACACCACATAAAAGCTCATTATTATCAACAATAGGTAACATTTTAATTCTATTTTTTTTCATTAAGTTCCAAGCAGTTTTAATAGAAATATCAGGTGCAACAGGAGCAATTTTATCAATATTAAGATCGTTTACTTGAGTCTTAACTGTCTCTAATAGAGGTGGCTGATCAACTTCAAAGTAATCTAAAATAAACTTAGTCTCTCTATTTATTTCTCCTAATCTATAAGCAACCGCCGGTAATTCTCCAGTTTTATTCTTGAATTCAGCATATGCAATTGATGAACATACTGAATCTGTATCAGGATTTTTATGTCCAAATATGTAAAGATGATTATTCATCTAATAATTCCCTCCTTCGTTATAATAAAAAAAACTTTATCTATAGTTTTCCAATAAGTATATTTTATATTTAATATAGATTTTAGTAAAGGAAATTTTGAAAGGAGCAAATATAAAAGCATAAAAGTATCAGTTATTTCATATATATTTTATGAATTATGAAAATCTAGAGATGATAAGGAGGGAAAGAATTGATACATAAAACCACAGAAACATTTAAGGAAGATCATGGGCTTTCAAATTCAGAAGTCAAATTAAGGCAAGAAAGATATGGTATGAATACAATTAAAAAGAAAAAGAAGTTATCTCCAATTAAAATCTTTTTAGATCAATTTAATGATGTAATAATATGGGTTTTACTTGGGGCTACTGTAATTTCAGGAATTGTAGGGGATAGAGCAGATGCATTAACTATAATAATTATTGTGTTTATGAATGCTATTTTAGGGTTTGTGCAGGAGTTTAGAACGGAAAAAGCTTTAGAGGCATTAAAAACATTGGCGGCACCTACTTCAAAGGTTATAAGAAATGGAGCTATCAAGGTAATTAATTCTGAAGAACTTGTACCAGGAGATATAATTATTCTAGAAACAGGAGATAGAATTCCAGCAGACTGCGTAATTACATATTCTAGTGGTGTAACCGTTGATGAATCTTTATTAACTGGGGAATCAGTAGGGGTAAACAAAAATTCAAATAAAGGTAAGAACATAATTTTTATGGGGACCGTAGTTTTAAAAGGAAAAGCTAGAGCTAAGGTTATTGAAACAGGAATGAACACAGAGATGGGAAAAATAGCTCACATGTTGAATAGTATTGATGAAGACAAATCTCCATTAAAGAAAAGATTAAATCAACTTGGCAAAATTATGGTATACCTGTGTATTGTTATCTGTGTAATAGTAAGTGCACTAGGCATATATAGGGGACAAGACCCTACTCAAATGCTTTTAACTGGCGTAAGTTTAGCTGTTGCAGCAATACCTGAAGGGTTAGTGGCTATAGTTACTGTATCATTGGCGTTAGGGGTATCTAGAATGTTAAAGCGTAATGCATTAGTACGAAAACTCCATGCAGTAGAAACCTTAGGATGCACTTCCGTAATTTGTAGTGATAAAACAGGGACTTTAACTGAGAATAAGATGAAGGTTCAAAAAATATTTTGTTCTGGAAGGGTATATAGTGATGGATTTAATGAGCTAACTGTACTTAAGAAAATTTTTACATACTGTAATGATTGTAATTTCAGTTTTATGAAACGAAAAGTTGAACATGCAGTAACAGGTGACCCAACAGAAACAGGGTTAATAAAACCCTTCTATAATAAAGTGGAAACACTAAAATCAACATTAGCTATTGAAAAAAGAATATATGATATTCCATTTGACTCCTCTAGAAAAATGATGAGTGTTGTTACAGAGCTTGGAGGAAAGAAAACCGCATATATAAAGGGTGCACCTGAAAAGATAATTCATAAGTGTGATAGAATTTATATAGATGGAAAAGAAAGAGAGCTTACTTTAGAATATAAAAGACAAATATTAAAGACAATAGATGACTTCGCAGGTGAAGGTTTAAGATGTATAGGTGGAGCTATTAAGTATAACGTAAATAATCTGAATGAAAGTATAGAAGAAAAGCTTATTTTTGTTGGAATAGCTGCAATGAAAGACCCACTAAGAGCTGAAGCAAAGAAATCAGTTAAAAGGTGTAAAGAGGCTGGTATTTCTGTAGTTATGATAACAGGAGATCATAAAAAAACAGCTTATTTCATAGGTAAAGAACTTTCACTGTGTAAATCACTAGATGAGGTTCTTACTGGAGCAGATTTAGAGGTTATGAGCGAGGTTGAGCTTGAGAAAAAGCTAGACAATATAAAAGTATTTGCAAGGGTAAACCCTGAACATAAACTTAGAATTGTAAAGGCATTTAAGCGTAAAGGTGAAATTGTTGCAATGACTGGAGATGGGGTTAATGATGCTCCAGCAGTAAAAGAAGCGGATATTGGAATATCAATGGGGATAAACGGTACTGATGTTACAAAAGAGGCATCAGCAATGATTCTCCTTGATGATAATTTCTCAACAATTGTTTCCTCTGTAGAAGAAGGACGTAAAATATATGATAATATTAGAAAATTTATTAGGTATCTATTATCATGTAATCTAGGAGAAATACTTACAATGTTTTTAGCATCAATCTTCTACTTGAAATCGCCATTATTACCGATTCAAATACTTTTCGTTAATTTGGCAACAGATGGACTACCAGCTTTAGCACTAGGTATTGATGGAGCAGAAGAGGATGTAATGTTAAGAAAGCCACGAAGCAGTAAAGAAAGTATTTTTGCAAGAGGATTAAAAGAAAAAATATTCATTAGAGGAACATTAATAGGTATATGTACAGTATTAGCGTTTATTACTGCCCAACTATTTGGTATGACTATAGAAACAAGCAGAACAATTGCTTTAGGAACATTGATTATCTCACAATTACTACATGTATTTGAATGTAGATCAGAAAATAAAACATTGTTTAGTATAAACGTATTAGGAAATAAAGCTTTACTTGGTGCTGTTTTTATATCATTACTAATGTTACTATTAATAATATATAATCCATTTATGCAGTCAATTTTCCATACAGTAGGATTATCTCATCCACAATGGCTGATTATTATTTTCTATTCAAATATTATTGCCTTCATAAACAATCTTTTCTCACTTTTTGATAAAAGATAAAAAGCACCTTAGGGTGCTTTTTAAATTGAAAATTGAAAGTGGACAACGGACAACGATGGATATTTCTCTTCGAGAAATTTTAATTATACTGTGCTGCGAACAATAGGGAGTTACTCGCTTATTTTGAAATAAGCATTGTAATTAAAATACAATATTTTATCCAAAGATAAAATGAGTTAAAACTATTTGTTCTTTAGAACAATAAAATGTAGTTTCTGCGTGAGTAGAAACATCCTACGTTGTCAATTGTCAACTTTCCACTGTCAACTGAAAAAAGGTACGCAATCGCGTACCTTTTTTATTTAAATCTTTTATCCCTAACTTTCTGAACCTTCATATTACCATCATTTATAGGTATTAAATCAGCTTTTGTAGTTAGATTTCTTATGTTCATAATTGAAATAACTTCTCTATTGACTTTTGATTTACCTTTTTTATCTTTTTTACCTTTTAAACCTTGAATTATTACAGAGTGTCCTTGAGAAACTTGAATGAAATTCACTGGTTTAAACCATCTTTTTTTTATGTACTCACATTTTACGATATTTCTGCTTCCAGCTGGCTTAACTAATATAGTAGCTGCTAATTTATGAAAAATCCAAAGAACTGTTTTTCTTTCTACCTTACACTGAAGTATCTTACCTTGTACTTGTGCTAATCTATCCTTATTCTTTTCGTAAAAAGTTTCTGCATATTTTTGAGATACAGATTCTTTAAAACCCATTATGATCTTCCTTTCATAGTTAAATTTTATTATATTAAACTTTACTTTAATTATAAATAGTTTAAGTATATAATACCTATCTAATATTATATAGTATATTCCAATTTACTACAAGTAACTGTGATTATTTTATTTTTAAAAGTGATTTGAATCAATGTAATAAATATAGAAAAAATATATAATTATGCTATCATTGTAATACTTATACAAAAATATAAAAAGATTGTTATTTTCTTATCTTTGATTACTTTTAAGAAAAAAATATGGTATTATATAGGTAATAAAAGGATAAAAAACACTTTATTGCTGTAAATTGGTAATAGTGTTGAAAGCATATGAGGAGTGGTAATATGTGTCTAGGGGTACCATTAAAGGTTATAGAAATTAATGATAAAAATGGTGTAGGGGAAATTAACGGAATTATAAAAAAATTCAGACTAGATTACTTGAAAGAAGTGAATTTAGGGGATTATGTTATGGTTCATGCAGGATTTGCTATTGAAAGAATAAGTCAAGATACTGCAAATGAAATAAAGAAAGCTCTCGAGGAATTAGACGAGAAGATAATAGAACTTCAAAAAGAGAGGAGATAGAACATGGATCAGAATATTGATAGAATGCTCCATGAAATAAATTCTTTAAATAAAAAAGTTAATATTATGGAGGTATGTGGAACACACACTATGTCAATTTGTAAAAATGGAATAAGGGATATTATAACTGAAAATATCAATCTTATTTCCGGACCTGGATGTCCAGTATGTGTTACTGATAATGGTCATATTGATTATATTTTTGAACTAGCATTAAAAGAAAATATTATTATTACAACCTATGGTGATATGATCAGGGTACCTGGGAGTGATCCCTCAATCTCTTTGATAAAAGCTAAAAGTTCAGGGGCTGATGTGAGAATAATTTATTCTTCCATTGATGCAGTAGAAATTGCAGTTGAAAATCCTGATAAGTTAGTGGTTTTTTTAGGGATTGGTTTTGAAACAACTATTCCAGCAACTGCTGCAGCAATTTTAGAAGCTCATAAACTGGAACTTGATAACTTTAAAGTTTTTTCAGTTCATAAATTGGTTAAACCGGTAATGGAAGCGGTTCTAAGTCATAAAGATTTAAAGATTGATGGCTTTATAATACCGGGACATGTTGCAACCATAATAGGTGAAAAAGGTTTTGAATTTTTAGAAAAGTATAATTGTTTTAGTAGTATAGTAGGATTTAGAGGAGAAGAAGTTATATATGGGCTTTTTCAAATGATTCAGAATATTAAGAATGATAATAAAAGGTTAGGAAATGCATATAAAAGTTTAGCAAGCAAAGAAGGTAATATTGCTGCTGTAAAGATATATAATGAAATTTTTGAACCAAGAGATGATGTTTGGAGAGGAATTGGGAAAATACCTAATAGTGGAATGAAGCTAAAAGAAAAATGGAGTAAGTATGATATAGAAAAACTCTATCCGTATAAAGAGGAGAATAAGTTAAATAAATCACCTTGTAAGTGTGGGGAGGTTTTGATAGGAAAGATAAAACCAAAGGAATGTCCGCTTTTTGGTAAAATATGCAATCCAATAAATCCTGTAGGACCATGTATGGTTTCAAGTGAAGGAAGTTGTGCTGCATACTATAAATACAATTCTTAACAGAGAGAAGGTAAGTACATGAAAGAAAGTATAACAATGGCTCATGGAAATGGTGGAGTAATGACATCAAAGATTATTAATGATGTAATTTTAAAAACTATAAACGGAAATACTCTTGAAAATATGAATGATGCAGCTTTGGTTGACAATAAATATGGATTTACTACAGATAGTTTTGTAATTTATCCTCATTTTTTTAATGGAGGAGATATAGGCAAGCTATCAGTTTGTGGTACTATAAATGATTTGGTAATGGGTGGATGTATACCTAAATATCTTAGCTTATCAATAATTCTGGAAGAAGGATATGAGATTGAGAAATTACAAAGAATAATTGAGAGTGTAAAAACTACATGCAATTTATGTGATGTGAAGGTGGTAACTGGGGACACTAAAGTTGTAGATAAAGGGCATGGAAGTGGCATTTATATTAATACTTCAGGGATAGGTGAAAGAATAGATAACATGAATCTAAGTAGAGATAATATTCAAGAAGGAGATGCTGTAATTATTACTGGGGATATAGGGGATCATGGGGTATCAATACTTTGTGAAAGAGAGAATTTATTAGAAGGTCAACTATCATCAGATTGTATGTCCCTAGTAAAATTAATTCCTCTTATAAAAAAATACTCTGAATTCATTAGAATAATGAGAGATCCAACTAGAGGGGGAGTTGCAACAACTTTAAATGAATTTGTTGAAAATAGTGATATTTCAATCACAATAATGGAAGAAAAATTACCTTTGAATGAAAAAGTAGTAGGTGCTTGTGAAATATTTGGATTAGATCCTTTATATAGTGCAAACGAAGGTAAAGGAATAATCATTATAGATGGTTCTGTAGCAAAAGAATTTATTAGTGAACTTAAAAATATTAATGAATTTAATAATGCTTCTATTATTGGAGAGGTAAACAAAGAAGAACAAGGGAAGGTGCTTTTTAAAAGTAGATTTGGAGGAAGAAGAATCTTAGGTAAGTTAACACATGACATGCTTCCTAGAATCTGTTAATTTGTTTGGTTATTACTACTATTTGTAGTTAATAATATATTTTAAATATCATAAGGAGGGTAGATTATGGTTCAAAATGAAATTGTAGAAATTAAAATTGAAGAACTAATTCCTTTAGCTAAAAAATTCCTTAAAGAGGAAAGAAGACTTGTAATAATGAATGGCTATGTTGATGACAAAGGTGAGAATGTTGTTGCATATAACTTTGATATTGACGGCCATATTAGAACATATCTTTTAAAAGGCGAAAAGGTTGTCCCTTCGCTGACACCTTTGTATGCAGGATCCGCTCAATGGTGTGAAGAAGAGATTTGTGAAATGATGGAGATTGAATTTGAAGGATTAGAGAAGTCAGGAAGATTGTTTTTACCAGAAGACTTCGATGGAACTGGCCAGATTCTTGTTGTTCCTTTAAATGAGTTAAGAGAAAAAAATAATCTATAGATAAACTATAGTGAAACTTATTTATATTTGTCAAAAATCTAAAGGGTTCAAATAATATTGGACAGATATAATTTATTAGTTGAAGTAGTTTAGCTATCCTAGAAAGGAGAAGAGTTATGAGTTATACGGTACCTATTGGACCATATCATCCAGCTCTTGAAGAACCAGTTCATGTAAAACTTTATACTGAAGGTGAAGTTATTAAAGATGCGGATGTTTTTATTGGATATAATCATAGAGGAATTGAAAAATTAGCAACAGAAAGAAATCATATTCAAACTATTACTTTAGTAGAAAGAGTTTGTGGAATATGTTCTCATTCACATGCACTATCCTATTGTTTAGCATTAGAGAAAATTGCAGGGATGGAAGTGCCTAAAAGAGGTCAATATGTTAGAGTTGCAATTTGTGAACTTGAGAGACTGCATTCACACTTTCTTTGGCTAGGATTGGTTGGGCACTTAATTGGATTTGATAGTGCATTTATGTATACCTTCGATGCAAGAGAGAAGGTTATGGAAATGTTAGAAATGTTAACAGGAAACAGAGTTAACTATGCTATGAATATTGTTGGAGGAGCTAGAAGAGATTTTACTGATGAACAGTTAAAATTACTTCTGACAATGTTAGATCAATTAGAAGAACCTCTTAAGAAAATTAAGAATATTCTTGGAACTGACAAAACTACTGCATTAAGAACAAAAGGGGTTGGGGTATTACCAAGAGATGTTGCATGGCTGTATGGAGCTTGTGGACCTCATGGAAGAGCATCAGGAATTAAGGATGATGTAAGAAAGATTGACCCTTATATATGTTATGAAGATTTTGATTTTAAAGCTATTTCATTTGATGATGGAGATATTTTCTCAAGAGTTTTAGTGAGAATACTTGAATCAGAAGAGAGTATAAAGATTTTAAGGCAGGTTGCAAAGAACATGCCTGATACTGGGTTGAATTTAGGAATGAAATTACCTAAAGTTCCAGTTGGAGAGACTTGTGTAAGAATAGAAGCACCAAGAGGAGAGGTTACTTACTATGTAGTTTCAAATGGTAAACAAAACCCTCATAGAGTTAATATTCACGTACCTACTTTTAAAAATGCAGCTACTGTTCCGGCAATGCTTAGAGAAAACTCTGTAGCAGATGCAGGATTAATTGTGGCTAGTATAGACCCTTGTTTCTCTTGCTTGGATAGATAATGCACGAACTTCCAGTTACAAAAAGCATATTAAATATATGCCAAGAAGAAGTAAAGAAGCATGGAATGAATAAAGTTATTGCAGTTAACATAAGAGTAGGGGAATTAACAGGGCTTGTTCCTGCTGGTATTGAATATTATTTTGATATTATTGCTAAGGGAACAGTTGCTGAAGGAGCAAAAATTAATATAAGTAAAATACCAATAAATATTGAATGTAAGGATTGTGGAGAATCCTTTGAATGTAGAAAAGGAGTTTATAATTGTATAAATTGTAGTTCCCATAATATAAAAATTACTGGGGGAAGAGAGTTTTTAATAGATACTCTTGAAATGGACTAAAGATTATTGAAGGGAGAATTATTGATGGAAGTTAAAGTAGTAAGACAGATTTTAGAATGGAATGATAATTGTCATAATGAATTAGTTAAAGAGTTTGATAAAAAAAGGACATTAGTTTTAAATATTATGGGATCGCCAGGTGCTGGTAAAACAACATTTATTAAAATGTTAATAGAAAAATTAAAGCACAAATATTCATTTGCAGTAATTGAAGGTGATGTTGCTGGAACGATAGATGCAGAAGCAATTGCAAATATGGGGGTTCCAGTAGTTCAATTAAATACTGACGGGGCATGTCATATTGAAGCTATGTCAATTAAAAATATCATTCCTGAATTTGACCTTGATAAGACAGATATTTTAATTGTAGAGAACATTGGGAATCTTGTCTGTCCTGCAGAGTTTGATATAGGTGAACATTTAAAAATTGCAATATTAAGCATTCCAGAAGGGGATGACAAGGTAGAGAAGTATCCATTATTGTTTTCTAGAAGTGATGCTTTAGTTCTTACAAAGCACGATTTGAAAGCGGTTTTTGGATTTGATGATGAAAGAGTTACAAGAGAGTGTAAAAAATTAAATGAAAGTCTTGAAATTTACAAAGTAAATTCAAGAGAAGGTATTGGCTTTGAACATGTTGTTTCATTTATTGAAAATAACATAAAAACAAAATTTAATTAAGGAGGGGATTAAATGAACAAATTCTTATCCTATTTATCAACATTTGTTTTCTGTATGCTTATATGGGTAGGATTGACAATTCCATTTGGAACAGGTATGGGGTCTGGGCAAATCCTTCAAGAGTTAATTGTAGGAGGGGTTGTTTCTGCTGTTATGGCTATTTTCTGTCATAGATTTTTTATAAAAAGCAAGCCTTTCTGGCTGCTTAATCCCATGAGAATACTTTCGTTTCTAGTATTCATATTTATATTCTTTGTTGAGCTGGTTAAATCTAATCTTGATGTTGCTATCAGAGCTTTATCACCAAAGGTTAAAGTTAAACCAGGGATTGTTAAGATTAAAACACCAATTGAGTCAGATTATGGATTATCGATGCTTGCTAATTGTATTACTTTGACTCCAGGTACAATTACGATGGATATAGAAAAAGGCAATAAGGAAAATTTCATGTATATTCATTGGATTGATGTACAACAAAGAGATAGGGGAAAGGCTTCAGATATTATTAAAGGAAGCTTTGAACCCTGGGTAAGGAGGATATTTAAATAATGAATATAGAGACTATAGAAGTTATACAGAATGATTTTCTTATTGCAGCAATAGTTTTAGGAGTCTTGGCTTTAGTTTTATTATTTAGAATTGTTAAAGGTCCTCATATTATTGATAGAGTTTTGGCAGCTGATTGTATTGAGGTTACATCGGGATTTATAATGGTTATTTTTGGATGTGTTATGAATGATTCATTATATGTTGACCTTGGATTAGTGCTTGCCTTATTAGGATTTATAGGTACAGTCCTTATATCAAAATATTTGGAGGGAAAACTATGATCAGAATACTGATAGATGTATGCTTAATTCTGGGTATATTCTTTGTGTTCGCTGGTGTGGTTGGAATCATAAGAATGCCAGATACATATTGTAGATTACAGTCGTCTACAAATATTGTAACAATGGGTGGTATTTTCTTGTTACTAGCAGCAATTATTTTTGGTATAGGTAGTGAAAAAATTGATATTGCTGTAAAAGCATTTGTTATTTTAGTTTTTATTGTTTTAACTAACCCAGTAGCGTCACACGCAATGGCTAGAGCTGCATACAGAAGTGGAGCAGTAATGGATAAGAAAAGCGTTTGTGACGAGTATAAGGGGGACAAGTGTGATGACTAATTTTGAAGTGTTAAACACAGTTGTTATTGTTGGTATGATTATTGCAGGATTTCTAACAGTTATACTTGAAGATACAATGGCAAGTATTATAGCCTTGGTTGCTGTTGGTACTTTTGTAGCATTAGAGTTTCTTTTATTGAAAGCGCCAGATGTTGCCCTTGCAGAAGGTGTTGTAGGTGTAATTTTAACGCCAGTTATATTCTTAATCGCCCTTAGCAAATCTAAAGAAAAAAGTGTGAAAAAGGAGGGTGAATAATTATGAAAAAATTTTTTACATGGTTTTTCTTAGGCGTAATAGGAGTGATGGCTATATATGTGGCAATTAATATGCCTGGTTCAACGTACAGTGGGATAGGTGAGGCAATTGTAGGGAAAGTATCAGATACAAAAGCTTTAAATGTTGTTACTGCTGTAGTATTTGACTTTAGAGGATATGATACTATAGGAGAATCTTTTGTATTATTCACAGCCGTTACTGCATCTGCTGCTGTATTAAGAAAGTCAGTTTCTCATAAAAAAGAGAAAGGAGTTAAATAGCAGCCATGAATAAGAATAGAAAAAATGTTGAAGAAAAAGGGGATATTATCATTCAGTCTTGCGCTGGAATAGTTCTTCCTATTGCACTTATGCTTGGTGCTTACATTATAATCCATGGACATTTAACACCAGGTGGAGGATTCCAAGGAGGAGTTCTTATTGGAGGAGCTGTAGCAATAATGTTTATAGCATTCGGTGGAAATGGTGTAAGAAAAGCATTCCATCTTAATAGACTTAAAGCATCTGAGAGTATTGCTGCCTTGGGGTTCATACTGGTAGCATCATTAGGAATTGTCTATGGATTTGGTGGATATCATTTCTTCGAGAATGTTGTAAGTAAAGGGGAAGCAGGATATGTTTTAAGTTCAGGATCAATATTTTTAATGAACTTTGCAGTTGGATATAAAGTTTTAGCAGGTATAGGAGCACTAATTTTCATCATGCTAGGTACGCTTAATAAGTCGGAAGAGTAGGAATGAGGTGATAAAATGACACTTAATTATATAGGAGCATTTCTCTTAATAATATTTGGATTAATTATTATGATTAAAAAGAAAGATTTAATTAAAATAGTCATTGGTATGGCGTTAATGGATACAGGAATTAATCTCCTTTTAGTATCAGTTGGATATAGAGAGGGAGCATCAGCCCCAATTTATGAAAATTACAACCAAGTTGTTGATTTTGTTGACCCAGTTCCTCAAGCTTTAACACTAACTTCAATCGTAATAGGTGCATGTGTAACAGCATTAGCACTATCTATTGTTATTAAGGTTAAAGAGCATTATGGAACAATAAATGCTGATGAGATAAGGAGGTTAAGAGGATAATGAGCAATACGAGCAATTTACCTATTATAGCTATTTTTGTACCTTTCTTTTCAGCCTTTGTAATTGCTCTAATAGGGGAAAAAGGAATAAAGGTTAGTAAATGTATAGCAATATTAGCAACACTTGTTGCCTTTATAGCAATAACTTGTATGATAATACCAATTTGGAATGATGGGGGAATTATAACCTATTGGTTAGGAAACTGGTCCCCTGAGAAACTTTGGGCAATTGGAATCGGTCTTGAAGTAGATGCCTTTGGTCTTTTAGTTGGATTAATCATTGGAACTACCTGTTTGCTATCTTCAATTTATGCTTTTAGATATATGGATAAGGATAATGGACTTGAAAAGTATTATTCAATGTTCTTATTGTTATGTGGAAGCATGATAGCATACGTTTTCAGTGGAGATTTATTCAATATGTACGTAATGCTTGAGATTATGACATTTGCAGCTATAGGACTAACGGCATTTAGAAATCATAAATATAAAGCAATTGAATCCAGTTTTAAATATATAGTTATTGGTTCACTAGGATCAGCATTAATCCTTTTAGGTACTGTATTGCTTTATTCAAAAGTTCATACTTTGAACCTAGCACAGATTTCTGCTTTAATGCATAACCAAGGATTTGATGTTACTTCTAATATGGCATTAGCATTGATGTTAACTGGATATGCTGTTAAGGCATTCCTTGTACCATGTCATACATGGCCACCGGATGCTCATATGGCAGCACCATCATCTATCTCTATGCTTTTATCAGGAGTAATGAGTAAAACTGGAGTGTATGGTTTAATTAGAATTCTTTTCATGTTATACAGAGGACAAGCTTTAAATAACGAATTTATAGGTGCTCTTATAATTGTTTGGGGTACTTTAACAATGGTTGTTGGTGCTGTCATGGCAATACAGCAATATGATTTTAAAAGATTGCTTGCTTATAGTTCAGTATCTCAATTAGGATACGTTATCGTTGGATTTGGAATAGGGCTTTTAGATAGAACAGGAATTAACATTATTGGTACATTTGGAGGGGTTTATCACATGATAAACCATGCAACCTTTAAATCGCTCCTCTTCTTATGTGCTGGTGTAATGATTTATAGAGCTGGAACAACCGATATTAGGGAGATGGGTGGATTCTCTAAAAAGATGCCATTTACAACTTTATTCTTCTTAATCGGTGCTGCATCAATTGCAGGTGTTCCACCATTTAATGGATTTGTATCAAAATGGTTAATATATCAAGCTACATTTGAAGCAGGTTACTGGCCGGTTACAGTAATTGCTTTATTGGTATCAGTAATTACTTTAGCTTACTTTGTAAAGTTAGGTCAATCAGTATTCTTTGGAGATATGAATAAAGAGAAATGGAATAACTTAAAAGAAGCACCAGCATGGATGCTTGTCCCAATGGGTATTTTAGCAGTTCTTTGTTCAGTTCAAGGTACTGTTTGGGAATTTATAGCTGAAAAAATTATCGAACCAGTAACATATTCAATTTATAACATTAACAATTATATTGATGTTATGTTTGAAGAAGGTTACGCAGCTAATATGTTTGGAAAGGATATAGCAATACCTTCTATGACAAAAGAGATGGCGGGGTACTATAGTCCTATAAACTGGTTAATATTATTTGTAATATTATTAGTAGGATTTATGGTGATAGCTGCATTTAACGTAAAACGTCACACTGCTTCACAGGTTGATATTGAAGATACTAAATATGATATATTCACAGGTGGAGAGGCAGAGGAACATTCTCATATGGCAGGTAATGATTTATTCTGGGGATTAAAGCATCAATTCAGACCATTCTTTAATGGTATGAAAAATGCACATAGTGGAATAGTTAATGACTATGTTTTATGGGTAGTAGGAACTTTAGCTGTTGTGTTAATTTACGTATTCATTGTTCTCTAGGAGGTGGAAAGGATGAGTTTTGAGCTTATAAATATATTTCATTTATTGGTGTTTCCAGGATTTCTTTTCTGTTTTGCCTTTGGGATATTATTAGCAGGTATAGATAGAAAACTTGTTGCGAGAATGCAGAGAAGAATAGGACCACCATTGTTACAACCATTATATGACTTTTTTAAACTAATTGGTAAGGAGTCTATCGTTCCACGAAAAGCATCAAAAAGTGTATTTTTGATTGCTCCAATTTTAGGATTATTATCTATTATAATAATTCCGCTCTTTGTGCCAATTTTCGGTACAGAATTCGTTAAGAATTCAGCGGATTTAATAGTTATTCTATATCTTTTAACTGCCCCTGCAGTTGCAATTATTCTAGGAGGATCCGCATCAGGGTCTCCATATTCAGGGATAGGAATCTCAAGAGAAATGGTTACTATGTTATCTTATGAGTTGCCATTAGTACTTATTTTCCTTGCTGTTGGCTCAAGAGTTGGACATGATTTAAATGTTGCTAGTAATATTACATTCTCATTAACAGAGATTAACTCGTATCAGACAGCAAAAGGTATGCTATTATTGGATTGGAGAATGATACCTGCAGCAATTGCCTTCCTATTATGTATACCAGCAGAAGTTGGAACAGTTCCTTTCGATGTAGCTGAAGCTGAAACTGAAATATGTGAAGGTCCCTTAGTTGAGTATAGTGGTGCATATTTGGGTATATATAAATTAACAAGTGCAATCAAGATGTTCGTTATGGGCGGATTATTTGTTGCATTATTCTTAGGAGGAGCTGGATTTAGTAACTTGCCTTTGAACGTAATTTTATTTATGCTTTTAATTACACTGGTTATAGTTGTTTCTGTATCATTCTTAAGAGCTATAGTGGCGAGAATAAAGATAGAACAGACAATAAAATTCTTCTGGACTATTCCTACTTTATTAGGGTTAATAAGTCTCGTTTTAACATACATTTAAAGATTGAGAGTCCTTAAGGAGGGGTTAAGTTGATTAATAAACTGATTGAAAAGAGTAGAACTAAATCACCTTGGTTATATCATTTAAATGCAGGTTCATGTAATGGTTGCGATATAGAGCTTATCGCTCTATTAGGACCTAAGTTTGATGCTGAAAGGTTTGGTTGCAAGTTAACTGGTACACCACGACATGCTGATATTGTAATTGTTTCAGGACCAGTTACACAGCAATCTAAAGATAGATTACTTAGGGTATTATCACAGGTTCCAGAACCAAGAGTTGTTGTTTCCTTAGGTTCATGTCCAATATCATGTAATGTATTTAGAGGAAGTTACAGCGTTGTTGGACCACTTGATAAATGGACACATGTTGATGTGTCAGTAGGAGGATGCCCTCCAAGACCTGAAGCAATAATAGATGGAATAATAAAATCTATTGAGATATTAAAAGAAAAGAGAGGTGTTAAATAGCATGGCTAGAATACCTTTTGCAAAACAGGCTCTCATGAATTTATTCAAGAGACCTGTTACTAATAAATATCCTCAAGTTCCAGCAGAAATTCCAGAGGGATATAGAGGTAAAATCAAATTTGATGCTGATACATGTGTTGGATGTGGAATGTGCATAAGAGTTTGTGCAGCTGGCTCTATTGAGAAAAAGATTGTACCAAAAGAAGGTGCACAAGATATTACATTGACATTTGACATGGGGTCGTGCACCTTTTGTGGTCTGTGTGCTGATTTCTGTCCTAAGAAATCCATTGAATTAACTAAGGAATATTCAATGATAACTGTGGCTGGGGAAAATATTATAGTGAGTGGAACATTTGAAAAGAAACTTCCGCCGAAACCAGATCCAGCAAAAATTGCTGCTGCAAAAGCTGCAGCGGCAGCGAAAAAAGCAGCTGTAGAGAAGGTAGCTGCAGATGGTGAAAATAAAGAAGAAGGTAAAAGTAAGTAATTTTTACAATATAACTATTGATTATTTCTAGATAATAGGATAAAATGATTTTAAGAGAGGGTGTAAGGTATACTTGCACCCTTATTATTGAGACGTAATGGAGGTACATATTAATGAATAAGCAAACGTTGGCAGGAATGATAGATCACACTGTTTTAAAAGCGGCTACATCAGTTGAGGATGTTAAAAAAGTATGTCAAGAAGCTAAGGAGAATGGGTTTTTCTCTGTATGCATAAACCCATGCAATATTGAATTAGCTGCAGAGTTATTAAAAGATAGCGATGTAAAAGTTTGTACAGTTATAGGATTCCCTCTAGGAGCTAACACTCCAGAAGTTAAAGCATTCGAAACTAAAGATGCTATAGCTAAAGGTGCAGATGAGGTAGATATGGTAATCAATATCGGTAGATTAAAAGATAAAGATTATGATTACGTATTAAGAGATATCAAAGCCGTTGTAGATGCATCAAAAGGAAAAGCTTTATCAAAAGTAATTCTTGAGAATTGTCTTTTAACTAAAGAAGAAATAGCTAAAGCATGTGAGTTATGTAAAGAAGCTGGAGCGGATTATGTTAAAACTTCAACTGGATTCTCTACAGGTGGAGCTACTCCAGAAGATATCAAACTTATGAGAGATACTGTTGGACCAGAAATGGGAGTTAAAGCTTCTGGTGGAGTAAGAAGCTTTGATGATGCAGAGAAGGTAATTAACAATGGAGCTACAAGAATTGGAGCATCTTCTTCAGTTGAAATAATCAATGGAGCAGTTGTTACTGGCGACTACTAAAATAAATAAGCACGTGTTACGTGCACATCAAAATTTAAAAACCCTCAAAAGACGTTGACAGTTGAAAGTTGACAGTGGAAAACGACGGATGTTTCTGCATACTCAGAAACTACATTTTGTTGTTCTTTAGGGTAGAAATTTTACTCATTTTATCTAATGATAAAATATTGTATTTTTAATTATAGATTTACTTTAAAATAAAAAAAGTAACGAGCTTGTTACTTAATTAATAAAAGTAGGTTCTGATTTTACAGAACCTACTTTTTTTATTTGTTATAAAAGGTAATATTATTTCAAAAACTTAAAAAATATTGTATTTGAATTACAATGTTTCATCAAAGATGAAACGAGTAAAATCTCATCGTCCTTGGAACAATACATTATAATTTCACAGAGTGAAATATCCATCGTTTGACCTTTTCAACTTTAAATTTTCCACTTCTTTTAAATTTTCTTGTCAATTAATATTCTTATCTAAGTAAGAAATAAATGTTGTCATAAAAAATTTCAATAAAATACAAGTTTTTGTTCCTAAATTCTTTTTTCTCGAATAATTATATACTATGAGAGAAAGGGGGATTAAGATGTTTAGAGAGTTAACCCGAAAGGATATAATATATGACTTCAGAATTGAAGATATTAAAGTAGGCGAATTTGAAATAAAGCTTCCTGAATATGAGAGAGTTTATAATAAGATTGATTTATTCTTGGATGTAAAAAAGAGAGGATTTAATCTGTTTCTTGTTGATAGTTACTCTCCTGAAAAACTTCAAAACATTGTAGAATATATAAAGAACAAGCTGAGCGATAAAGGAAAACCAGATGATTTATGTATGATAATAAGAAATAATAATTCTTCTCCTGAAACTATAAATTTACCTGGTGGATATGGAAAGAAGTTTGCTGAAGTACTTGAAAACTTACAAGAAGATATTTATGAGCTTGTTTTTTCATATTATAATGAACTTTTTCTTGATAAGAGAGATCAGCTTATTGAAGAAATTGAAGATAAAAGAGAAGAACTTTTAGAAGATTTGATAAACAAAGCTAAAGAGCAGGATATAGAAATAAGATATACAGAAGATCGGTTTGCTTTCATTCCAATTAAAGATGGAAAAGCAATGACTGAAGAAGAGTATGATAAGTTATTAGATGATGAGCAGAATATAATTGTAGATAAAATTCAAGGTTTTAAGAAGAAAACAAAAGAAATTCTATATAAAATTAGAGATATAGAAGATGAAGGAATTGAAAAAGGAAGAATAATATTTAAAGAGTTTATTACCAAGGGCATTGAGTTGAATAAAGATGATTATCTTGAAGCTGTAAATAATGACGAAAAAATTGATGAATTAATAATGGATATTCTTAAAGAAATGGTGGAAGAGTTAGTCGAGGTATTTAGTAATAGTTATAGTGATGATGAGAAGAAGCTTACAGAATGTATTTTTAAGTATAAAACTAAGGTTTTAGTAGATAATAGTGAAAATGATAGTCCAGTTGTAATTTTTGAAGAGGATCCTACTATAACCAACTTAATAGGAAGTATTGATTATGACAATGTTAATGGAGCATATGTTGCTGACCTAGAAAATATAAAGGCTGGTAGCCTGATGAGGGCAAATCAAGGTGTATTGATTATTAGAGCCAGTTCATTATTAAAACATGGGAATTCATATCATTACCTGAAGAAGATGATATTAACAGATAAAATAGATATGAATTATAATAAAGGATATTTAGAATTACTTTCGATTGGTGGGTTTAAGCCTGAACCTGTTAAAGTAGATACTAAAATAATACTTATTGGGGAAGATGAATATTTTGATCTTCTATATACTTATGATGGGGAATTTAAAGAAACATTTAAGATAAAATCAGAAAGTGATAGAGTAATAGATATTGATGAAGAAGTGAAAAGGGATTTGGTTAGTAATCTTGTGACAATTTGTAAACAGGAAAAACTGAAACCTTTAACAAATAATGCTATAAAGGAAATAGCTAAATTTCTATCAAGAAAAGCTGGGTCAAGGAATAAAATCTATTTTGATTATATGGATATAACAAAGCTTCTGACAATAACCAATAATAATGCTTTGAGTCTAGATAAACATAATATAGATGATAAAGATGTTAGAGCGTATATTTACTCAGAAGAGTTAATAGAAAAATATATATTAGAGAGTTATAAGAATAAGAAAATATTGATGAATTGCACAGGAAATGTAATTGGTAAGATAAATGGATTATCAGTAATAGATCTTGGATATCATAGGTTTGGAAGAACTTTAAGGATAACATGTACTTGCTACAAAGGTAGTGGGCAAATTATAGATGTTCAAAAAGAAAGTGACCTTAGTGGTAAAGTTCATGCTAAATCAGTGAACATCTTAAAAGGCTTCATAAACCAATTGATTGGAGGATATAATGAAATCCCAGTTGATTTCCATCTCTCTTTCGAACAGATATATGGAATAGTAGAAGGGGATAGTGCTTCAGTTGCAGAAGCTATTTGTATGATATCTGCATTAAGTAAGATACCAATAAATCAAAACATTGCTGTTACTGGGTCTATAAATCAGTATGGAGAGATTCAACCTATTGGTGGAGTGAATGAGAAAATTGAAGGTTTCTTCAAAGTTTGTGATATGGTTGATAAATCAAAAGGAAAAGGGGTTTTAATTCCATCGTCTAATAGAGAAGATTTAGTGCTTAGCTCAGAAGTAGAAGAAGCAATCTTAAAAGGACATTTTAAGATCTATACTATGGAAAATATTTATGATGCTATTGATGTTCTCATGGGAAGCAAGGAACAGACATCAGAAAATATAATGGATGAATTAAAAAAAGAACTAAAAAAATACAGTAACACAAAGAAGAAATAAGATTCTATAATCGTTGACATAAATAACTCTGTAGCTTATTATATTATAGTAGATTTAGATAAACAGAGGTGATAAAATGAGCACAGAATTAATAATTAAGGTTATGACTGAAGATGGAAATAAAATAGAATTGCAGCTAATTGAGAGTTTTGTGATTGAAGGGCAGAAATATTCATTGTTAGCGCCTGTAGATGATGATGAAAATGCATATGTATACAAGGCTATAGATTTAGGTGATAATAAAACAGAATATGAAGTTGTTGAAGATGATATGATTTTTAATATGGTATTAGATGAATACGAGAAAATGTTCAATTAACAAATAAGAGAGAGTAATACTTTTTAGTATTACTCTTTTTATTTTCATATCTAAATATTATAATGATAAAACATGTATATAATCTAATGTATATACAGTTGAATAGGTTGATTTATGACATGTAAATGAGTTTTTGTTATAAAAAGTAATATTAAACCTTTTATGAGGGAATTGGTATGATGTAATGTTAATTTAATTATATGTAAGAAATGATAAATATATCCATAAAAATAGAGAAAATAATTAATAAAAAGTGAATATTTTAATACTAAATTAATAATTTTTTGCCCTTTATCTTACAATTTAGTAAGAAGGTAATGAAATTGTAATTTATCTATAATAATGGAATATTAGCATTAAATCAAAATATGATAAATAAAAGCCATAAGTATTGAAATACAATAAAGGGTGTATTTTAATACTTATGGCTTGATTTTTTAGATTTCAATATGTATGCATGTCCTAAATCAGTATTAATAAAGTTTTTACATAGTTGATTTATAAATATAAGCTAATAACATTGATAGCGATAATAATGGGACTGCGAAAAGATAATATACTTTTGATGGATACTGAACACCATATGCTTTTTGTAAGAAATTGTGGAACTTATCAAAATTATTCTTACCAGACTCTTCTTCATCTGGATCTAATACTCCTGAACTCTTTAGCATTTTTTGCTCTTTTTTAAACTTATGATATTTAACAAACTTAAATAATCCAGAATTCCTTACGTGAATCATTAAAGCGATACATAAATACAGTAATCCTAGATAAAAAAAAGCGTTAGAAAATTTTAATGTTAAATTTTCTGTCTTGTCGAAAAACAAGAATAATAGGGTAAACACTGGAGTTACAATACTTAGAATTTTCATTAATTACCTCCTATTAAATTAATATTTCTACTAATTATATAGTAAAAATTTAAAATAGTAAACAAGGTGAAATTAGAATTGTTAGTTAACTTACTAAAATGTAAGTGGAAGAGAATTTATTATGTGGGAAAATTGTGGTATTATGTTATTACAACGTTGAACAAGCCCATGTTTAATGGATTTTAATGGAAAATGGCAAATGATGTCTTCCATTATGAATTTTATAATTCAAAAGTACATAGGGATATATAGATGTTTGTTTGTTAATTTTCAGAAAATTAAAATCAATGAATATGTGCTTGTTAAAAAATTTAAGGGGGCTAAAAAATGAAAAAAGCATTAAGTATTGTTTTAGCAATGGCGTTAACTGCTTCAGTTTTCGTTGGTTGTGGTAAGAATAACTCAGAAAACAGTGCAGCAAACAACGCTAAGACTAACACTGCTAATAGTCAAGCCGAAGAAACAAAGAACAACGAAGCGAAGGAAAATGAGGACAAGAAAACAGAAAACGCTGGTCCTACAGTATGGAGAGATGCAAAGGGTACTACAAAAACTCTTAACCCTCATACTTTAACAATGAAAACAGAGGTTGACATTTGTAAACTTATCGGTTCTTCATTTATTAAAATGGTATATGATGTAGAAAAGAAACAACCTGTATATGTACCTATCCATGCAGCAGAACTTCCAACAGTAGATGAGAGTGGAAAAGTATGGACAATTAAAATGAAAAAAGGATTAAAGTGGGCAGATGGTACTCCAATAAACGCTAACACTTATATCTACTCTGTTAAGATGGAGTTAGATCCAAAGTTAAAGAACTCAGGATCAGATTTGTATTTTGTTGACCTTCCTTTAGTAAATGCTAAAGAGTACTTCGAAGGAAACTGCGAATGGTCAGAAGTTGGATTCAAAGCTTTAGATGAGTATACTGTACAGTTTACATTAGCTAATGAGATTCCAGAAATCGACTTTATGAATAACTGTCAAATCTTCCCTGTTCATGAAGGTTTATATGAAGCTGGTATGAACGAAGATAGAACAGAGACAGACTATGGTACTGATATATCAAAAGTTGAATCATGTGGTCCATATGTAATGACAGAATGGATTAGAGACCAATTTAAATCATTCGAAAAGAGACCAGATGCTCAAACAGCTCCTTACTATACTCCAGATAGAATTGAGTTCAGAGTTATCGATGGATACGCTCAAGAATTCCAAGCTTTCTTAGATGGACAAGTTGAAGCAGTTTCAGTATTAGGTGAGAACTTTGATAAGTATGCTGACGATCCAAGATTAGTATATGATGAAGTTAACACTGTTTGGGGATTCTATGTAAACTCAGATACTCCAATTTCACCAGTTTTAAAAGATAAGAACTTAAGAAAAGCGTTATACCATGGTATGCCAAGACAATCAATTTCTAAAGGTATCTTTAGAACATTCAAACCAGTTGGAACAATGATTTCTTCAATTTGTATGGTTGATCCTGATAAAGGAACTAAGTACAAAGAAACTGAACAATTCAAAGCTTTCCAACCTGCAAATGAAGGTTCAGATGAAGCATTAGCAAAAGAATATTTCGAAAAAGCTTATGCAGCAAATGGAAACAAGCAAATTACATTTGAAGTAATGTACTTCGATAATTCTGAAACAATGAAGCAAATGGCAGAAGTTATGGAAGAAACTTTTGAGAACTTATTTGGTAGAGACAAAATAGATGTTCAATTAAAAGGTTCACCTGCAAACGTAGCTTACGATATGTACAAAGAAGGTAAATACGATATGGGTATTGGTGCTACTGGTCAAGATCCATTCAACCCATGGGCTTCTATGAAAGTTTATCATAGTACTTACCCAGAAAGAAACATCACTTATAAGAATGAAAAATTTGATGAATTACAAGAAAGATCTTCTGCTGGAGATTTAGCATTCAAGACTGACGAGAGAATTGCTGCTTTAGTTGAGATGGAAAAAATCTTATTAGAGCAAGTTGTATTCATCCCAGTATTCCAAAATAACCATGCAATCTTATACCAAGATAGAATTAATCTTCATGCTGAAGGTAATTTCTACCCAATTATTAAGTTTGCTGAATACCAATGTGATATCATAGAGTAATAACTTAACTTCATACAAGTGTTTAATGGGTTAACTATTAAACACTTGTATGAAATAAATTATCAATGAGAATAAACATACATAATAGTTTATTATTAATATTAAAGAACTTCTAAATAATAAAACAAGAGTAGATATTCACGTGTTCCCCGTGTTAATACATAGAGTATTTACTTGGAGAGGAGTTACATCAATGTTAAGATACATTTTTCAAAGAATAGTTGCAATGCTAATCACTTTGTTTATAGTAGTTAGTTTGTCATTCTGTATACTTCGTATGATGCCAGGAAGTTTTATCAGTGGTTCAGAGTTATCGCCAGAAGTTAAGGCGGCTATAGAGGCTAAATATCATTTAAATGAACCGATTATTGTTTAATATGGTTATTTTATGAAGGATTTTGTTAGATTAGATTTTGGTTTATCACTAGTTTTACAACCAAAAGTACCAATAACTAAAATGCTAGCTGATAAAATTCCAATAACAGTTCAATTAAACTTTTTCTCATTATTCCTTATGGTACCTATAGGTATGATATTAGGAGTAATAGCAGCGTTAAAGAAAAATAAAATGACAGACCATGTTATATCAACAATGGTTATCATGTTTATTTCAGTTCCATCATTCGTATTTGCCGCAGTAATGCAGTACTTTATAGGTTTTAAGTGGCATTTATTACCTTCTATGATTGAACCTGTAAGAGAATTAACATTTTCTAAGTTTATTTCAATGATACTACCAATATTAGCTCTATCTTTTGGTGGAATAGCAGCTATCGCAAGATATCTTAGAGCTGAACTTGTAGGAGCGTTGAACTCAGAATATATGCTTTTAGCTAAGTCAAAAGGATTAACTCAAGCTCAAGCGACTGTTAGACATGCTATTAGAAATTCATTTATTCCACTAGCGAATATTATAGTACCAATGTTTGTAACAATGATTGGTGGATCAATGGTTATTGAGAGAATATTCGGTATACCTGGTATGGGTAAGGTTATGATTGATTCTATTAATACAAAAGACCATACTGTAACAATAGCACTTATATTCGTGTATACGCTTATATCATTATTATCAGTACTACTTGTTGATTTATCATATGGTATAATTGATCCTCGTATTCGTATTGGAGGTAGAAAATAATGGATAAAGTCAAGGTTTATGATTTTGAGTTAAATGAGAATGAATTAGATTTAGAACAAAGTGATTTCGAACTACTTCAAAGTGACGTTGATATTAAAGATGAAGCAATTCAAGGAAAGCCAATTGGTTTCTTTAAAGATGCAATGATTAGATTTACAAAAAATAAAGCTTCACTAGTAGCTTTTGGTATAATCATGTTCATTATCTTTATGGCAGCTTTTGGTCCTAGTATGAATCATTTTACATTTAGACAGCAAAAACTTGAATGGGGATTATTACCTCCTAGAGTTCAAGGTTTAGAGAAGTTAGGAATAATGGATGGTACAAAAGTGATGGAAATCACAAAAGCTTCAATGAGTACAAGATTTGAAGGATGTATACTTGAAGTTATTGAAGAATATGATAAGCAATATAAAAATAAAACTATACCAATGGTTAAAGCAAAAATAGATTATTATAAATTTAAAGGTGCAGAAGATGTTTACTACTGGTTCGGTAGTGATAAACTTGGTAGAGATTTATGGACAAGAGTTTGGAGAGGTGCTAGAGTATCTCTGTTCATTGGATTTGTAGCAGCTATGGTTAACATGTTTATCGGTGTAATTTATGGTGCAATATCTGGTTACTATGGTGGAATGGTAGATATGTTAATGCAGAGATTTATCGAGATATTAGGTGGAATACCAATGCTTGTTGTAATTATATTATTTATAATGAACTTTGGTACTGGAATAATACCAATTGCAATGGCACTTGTTGTTACTGGATGGATTGGTATGAGTAGAATGATAAGAGCACAATTCTATAGATATAAAAGAATGGAGTATGTTTTAGCATCTAGAACAATGGGTGCTCAAGATAATAAGTTGATTTTCAGACATATACTTCCAAATGCAATTGGGCCAATCATAACACAAGTTACTCTTGCAATACCTGGTGGTATAGCTACAGAATCATTCCTTGCTTATTTAGGATTAGGAGTTCAAGCTCCAGAGCCATCAATCGGGGTATTATTATCAGAGGGACAGATATTATTATTAGATTTCCCTCACTATACTTTATTCCCTGCAATTATAATTTCGGCCCTAATGATAGCATTTAATCTGTTCTCAAACGGATTAAGAGATGCATTTGATCCAACCTTAAGAGGACAAGAATAGGAGTGATTGAATATGAGTAATAGAGAAAAAGTACTAGAAGTTAAAGATCTTTATGTTACTTTTAATACAATAGCTGGTAAAGTTCATGCGGTTAGAGGCGTAGATTTTGATTTATATAAAGGTGAAACTCTTGCTATAGTTGGAGAGTCAGGTTCAGGTAAATCTGTAACTACGAAAACTATAATGGGTATATTATCAAGAAACGCTAATATTGAGCGTGGAGAAATAATGTATGAAGGTAAAGACTTAACAAAGATTCCTGAAAACGATTTTGTTAAAGTTAGAGGATCTAAAATATCAATGATATTCCAAGATCCAATGTCTTCACTAGATCCAGTTATGAAAATAGGAAAGCAGATAACAGAGGCATTAATACTAAAAGAAAATACTACAAAAGAGGAAGCAAAGAAAAAGGCAATTGAGCTTATGAAAGCTGTTGGAATTCCACAAGCTGAATTAAGATATGAACAATATCCATTCCAGTTCTCTGGTGGTATGAGACAAAGAATAGTAATAGCAACTGCTTTAGCATGTGATCCAGATGTACTAATCTGTGATGAACCTACTACAGCACTTGATGTTACAATTCAATCTCAAATTTTAGAACTAATTAAAAAACTTCAAAAAGAACGTGGGTTATCAGTAGTTTTCATCACTCACGATTTAGGAGTAGTTGCTAACTTAGCAGATCGTGTTGCTGTTATGTATGCAGGTAAAATTGTTGAGTATGGTACAACTGATGAAATATATTATGATCCAGCTCATCCATACACTTGGAGTTTATTGGCTTCAATGCCTGATCTTAATACTAGTTCAAATGATGAGTTATATACTATACCTGGTACACCACCAAATATGATTTATCCGCCTAAAGGTGATGCTTTCGCAGCAAGAAGCAGATATGCAATGAAGATTGACTTTGAAAAGCAACCTCCAATGTATAAAATTTCTGACACTCACTATGCTGCATCATGGTTATTGCACCCTATGGCTCCAAAAGTTGAAATGCCTTCAATTCTGAAAAAACGTATTGAAGTACAAACTGGAAAGAGGGAGGCATAGATTATGAACAATACAAATCAAAAACCAGTATTAGAGGTTAAAAATTTAAAACAACACTTTTCTAGTGGTTTTGGTAAAAAGAAAGTTGTAGTAAAAGCTGTTGATGGAATTAGCTTTAATATAAATAAGGGAGAAACTTTTGGTCTTGTTGGTGAGTCTGGATGTGGTAAAACTACAACTGGAAGATCTATTATTAGATTATATGATCCAACTGATGGAGAAGTTTACTTCAATGGTAAATTAATTTCAGGAAAACTGCCAAAAAGAGAGTTAAGAGAAGTTACTAGAGGGATCCAAATGATTTTCCAAGATCCGATAGCTTCATTAAATCCAAGAATGACAGTTAAAGAGATTATTGGTGAAGGTTTAAAAATTAATAAGTTATGTAAAAATGAAGATGAAATGATGGAAATCATCTATGACATCTTAGAAACTGTTGGTCTTACTAAAGAGCATGCTGGAAGATACCCACATGAATTCTCTGGTGGACAAAGACAGCGTATTGGTATTGCAAGATGTATAGTAATGAGACCTGATTTAGTTATAGCAGATGAACCTATTTCTGCACTTGATGTTTCAATTCAAGCACAAGTACTTAATCTGTTAAATAAACTTAAAGAAAAATTAGGATTAACAATACTATTTATTGCACATGACCTTTCTGTAGTTAAGTATTTCTCAGATAAGATTGGTGTAATGTATTTCGGTAAGTTAGTTGAGTATGCAGATGCAGATGAATTATATAATAATCCATTACATCCATACACAAAATCATTATTATCAGCAATTCCAATTCCAGATCCTTTAACTGAAAGAAATAGAACTCGTATTTCATATAATCCTGCTGAAGTGCATGATTATAGTAAAGAGCAGCCTGAATTAACTGAAGTTAGACCAGGACACTTTGTATACCTTTCTAAGTCTGAAGTTGAAAAGTTACGTAAAGAATTATAAAATATTAATGAAAGACCTCTGTGGGAAGAAACCACAGAGGTCTTTTTGCTATTTAAATTTGAGGAAGTCCTTTTGTTGGCTCTTGCTTGTTGTGTTTAGGATTTCTATCTAATGGATATTTTGCATTAGATTTTCTTCTAGAATCATCATTATGTTCCCCGTTTGCTTTAGCGTTGCTTCTGCTTTTACTCATTATATCACTCCTTTCACATATTATTGTTTCCTTGAGTTATGGAATAATTCACTGCCACAATTTTTTACTTAAATAAAATAATTATTTGAAATAAATTGTGTGTTATGTAAAACAAAGTCTAAAATTTATAAAAATAGTCTAAAAGGGAAGAAATTTAGATGGATTTGTAGTATAATTGAATAGATTTATTGTTTTAAAATATTTTGATAATCAAAAATAACGATAATAGCAAACTTATGGAAACATAAGGACGCAAAAACATGGGTCTAAAGTACATTTTGTATTATGATTGCCAGTTTGCCGAATTAATTTTAATTAATAATAAGGCTAGCATAAAGCATAATGCAAAGATAAATATTTTTTAAAGTGTATGAAGTCCATAGAGACTCATTTTTTTTGCCTAAATTAAATGAAAACAAATATATATTAATAATGTTTGGAGTAATTTATATGAAAAAATTTAAATATGAGAATAAAATTAGAATCAAGATAACTAAGGCTATGATTTTATGTTCCTTTATCTTAGCACTATTAATAAGTTTACTGAGTGTATTTGTAAATTATAAATTTTTAGAGAAAGAAGCTAAAGAAAAGTTGACATTGCTTCCACAGAATTACTCAAATAACTTTAATTCAGATTTCAATCTGGTTGAAGGGTCTGTAAATGCATTGAAACATACTATATCAGCAACATTTGAATTGGAACACTTTAATTTTGAGGCAGATAATTACGTGAAAAAATATGAAAGAATAATGGAGTCTACAATTAAGGAATCAGCTGAAAACATAAGTAAAGAAACTGTAAATGGGATAAAGGCCGTTTATTTTACAATTAATCCGGAACTATCTGGAGAAGCCTATGAATATTGGTATGTATATCAAGAAGAAAAAGGTATATTTGAGATTGTAGATTCAGATTCTGATCCTCAACAACCATACATAAATGATTTTTTTCCCGAAAATAAAAATATGCAGTGGTACTATAATCCTATTATAAAGGGTAAAGGGGTTTGGAGTGACCCTTATGAAGAAGCAGATTTAAGTCTAAATATTATTTCATACACAGAAGCTATTTATAAAGATGATGTTTTAATTGGTGTTGTTGGAATGGATATAAATATTGATGCTATGAGGGATACAATTCAAAATATTAAAGTATATGAAACTGGCTATGCTTTTCTTGTTTGTGATGATTATCATATATTAATTCATCCCCAATATGATATGGAAGATAGTTTGAAAAATATTAAAAATGGAGAGCTTCAGGTTTTAATAGATGAGATAGAGAAGAATAGTTTTGGTGTAAAAAAAATAAATATAAAATCACGAGAAGAAATTTTAGGTTATTCACACTTGTCAAATGGTTGGATTTTATTTTTTTCAGCGCCATTAGATGAAGTCTATTCATTAGTGATTATGCAGATCTTTGTAAATTCCATAACGATATTTTCATCAGTATTTATAATTATTCCTATTGCACTACGAGTTGGAAAATCAATTTCAAAACCTATTGTTAAAATAACTGAGTTAATTAAGAATACATCGAAGTTCAATTTTGAAGATGATAAATCATTAGAAGCATTAAAAAATAATAGAGATGAAATTGGAGTTATGGCAAGAGAGATGTATTATATGAGAAAATACTTAAAAGAAACAGGGGTTCATAAGGCAGCTGAATTACAAAAGCAATATTTACAAAGAGTGTTTCCTATTCCTGAAAAAGCTAATATGGAAATACTTTATGTTCCCTCTAAAACAGTAAGCGGTGATTTCTTTCATTTAGAAAAAATAGATGATAGCACAGTGGTAGGAGTAATTTGGGATGTATGTGGTAAAGGGGTTACGGCTGCACTTAGTATATCTGCGTTTAATATATTGTTTAATAAAACATTGCTTAATACACATAAGCCTATTGAAATTTTAAAGTGCTTAAACACAAGAGTGAGTGAACTTCTAGGTGATGCATATGTTGCAGCATGTTGTTTTAGTTTTAATTTTGAAAAAAGACAAGCAGTAATTGCTGGAGCGGGTATCAGTGAGTATATATATTGGACACAAGAAAGAAAGTATGAAGAAAAAGTTGTGAAAGGTCCATTTTTGGGTATGTTTGAGGACAGCGTATTTGATCAAAAAATAATTGATTTTAAAACAGGAGATAAATTTTATTTTTTAACAGATGGACTTGATTTTATCTTGGAAAATGATAACCATAAAAAAAATTATTCTGAAATTTCATCTATAAAAGAATTTAAGGATTATGTAATGGAGTGCTTAAATACTGAGTTAGCTGAAACCGAAGGATTATTGGATGATAGTACAATGATAGCAATAGAAGTAAAATAAGAAAGGAGTGTGAAAAATGAAAAAAAATCAATTTATTATGTATGGGTTGACAAAGTACAAAGAAATTATAGATAAAATTATCAATGAGTTAAAAGCTTTCAATGATGGTTTTGAGATTAAATTGATACTTACAGAAGCTCTAACAAATGCTTTGAAGCATGGAAATAATGGAAATAGAGACAAGCCTATTTATTTAAGGTATAGTTATGACGATAATAAAGTAGTATTTGAAATAGAAGATTCAGGTGATGGATTTAAAAACCTAACTATTCCTAATGAACTCATAGATGAAACAACACTAAATGAGAATGGAAGGGGGCTATTCTTAATTAATTGCATTGCAGATAAGATTGAGTCAAGAAATAATGTTTTAATTATTGAAAAAAATCTATCATAATAATATTATTTGTATAAAAAATTAAAGATTAACTAAAGACGGAGGACTACAATGAAGTTAAGTTTAAAAACAAAGCTAGTAATGATGTTTGTAATTTTTGTTTCCTTACCACTTATAATACTTGGTATTATCTCAAGTATAATGACATCAAATGCTATGGAACACAAAACAGAAGAAGAATTAAGAGAATTGACGATGAAAGCAGCGGACGTAATAAATGAGGCTGTTTATTCTGTTGACAAGTATGTTCAGCTTTTAAGTCACAATGAAGATTTAGCACTAGCTGCAGATGGTGAAGAAGGGCTTGATTTAAAAGTTTATCAATATCTTTCAAAACTTCAGAAAGAAAACAGTGAACATATTGAATTATTAGTTGTTACTGATGCAGAAGGAAAAGGAATTATAAGTAATCGTACTGAAAAATATAATGAAGATTTAAGTGGAAGAGCTTATGTAAAAGACGCTTTAAATGGGAAGGCATCTCAAAGTGAAGCAATAATCTCAAAAAGTACAAATTTACCTGTTATTGCAATTGCATATCCACTAATATTAGAGGATAGAGTTGTAGGAACAGTAATTGGAACCATAAAATTTGAAAAAATTACGAACCATGTCTCAAAAATTAAAATAGGACAAAATGGATATGGATATATGGTTGATGAAAATGGGATACTTGTTTACCATCCAATAACAGAAAAAGTATTTAAAGAAAACTTAGGAAACACTGAAAATGAACAACTGAAAAGTTTAGTGAGTAAAATGAAGTCTGGTCAAACTGATCATGGGTATTATACATATGAAGGGGTAAAAAAATATGTATCTTTTACTCCCGTAAATAAGTGGAGTATTGCAATAACAGCTAATTATGATGAATATATGCTACCTGCTCATGAAATCAGAAAAGATACAATTATAATAATTATTGTTTCATTAATTGTTGCGATTATTTTAGTTTATTTTATATCAACAAAAAACATAATTAACCCTATAAAAGAGCTTGAAAAGTTAATGATTAAAGCTGGAAATGGAGATTTAACAGTTAAAGCAGATATAACAACAAAGGATGAAATTCAAACTTTAGGGGATAATTTTAATTTAATGATTGAGAATCAATGTAATATTATCAGGAATGTTCGAATGGGTGCTGAAGAGTTAGCAGCATCTTCAGAAGAATTATCAGCATCAACTGAAGAAATAAGTTCATCAACTGAACAAATTGCTGAAAATATACAAGAGGTTGCATCTAACGCAGACCTTCAAAATCTTTCAATAGTAGAAACTTCAGAAGTATTAGTTCAGCTTTCAAGTTCTATTCAGATAGCTCAAAATAAAGCTCTTACTGCAAAAAATAATTCTGAAAATACTACTAACGCAGCTGAAAAAGGAAGGGTTAAAGTTAAAGATACTGTGGAAGCTATAGAGAACATTAATAAAGTGTCATCTGAAACAGCTGAGATGCTGAAAGTGCTAAATGAGCTTTCAATAAAAGTGAGTGGTATTACTAGTACAATTAATAACATTTCAGAGCAGACAAATTTATTAGCTTTAAACGCAGCTATCGAAGCTGCTAGAGCCGGAGAACATGGGAAAGGTTTCACAGTAGTAGCAGATGAAGTAAGAAAGCTTGCTGAGCAAACAAGTTCAGAATCAAATGAAATTTCCTCATTGGTAATTGAAATGGTAATTCAAATTGATAAAGCTGTTCAATCAATGAATTATAGCAAAGAAGTAGTGGAAAATGGAGTAATTGTAGCCAATGAGACAGATGAATCTTTTATAAAAATTATTAATGCAGTTGAACAAATTGCAAAGGATATTGAGCAAGTTGTTGATGTTACAAATGATGAAGTGGCTAGCTCAGATCAAATAGTTAAATTGATAGATTCAGTTGCAACGATTACAGAAACTACAACAGCTAATAGTCAAGAGGTTGCAGCATCTGCTGAAGAACAGTCATCGGTGATTCATAACTTAGTAGCAAGTGCAGAAGAAACAAGTGCCATGGCAAACAATTTAAATAGTCTTGTTGAGAAATTTATAATTTGAGGTGAATATTAATGAAAGAAATTAATTTAGTGATACCAGAAAATTTTGCAGTAGATGAAGCGGCCGAATTCAGAGAAAAAGTTAATCATTTAATTATCGAAGGTGAAAAGAATTTTAAATTAGATTTTAAAAACTGTACGTTTATTGATAGTACAGGGCTTGGGGTATTAGTATCTATCTACAAAAAGTGTAAAGAGTTAAATGGGAGTTTTCATATCTATGGAGTAAATAATCCAAAAGTGATGAAGATTTTCAAACTAACTAGATTAGATAACGTGCTTCAAATTGAAAAATAGAGTTCATTTACGATAGGTAATTGTTTAAGTATTATGGTTTTAAATAATGTGGCATATAAAAAATATATATTGGTAAAAGGAGAAGTGTAATGAAAAGTTTAAAACAAAAGATAATGCTGCCGGTGTTGATGATAGCTGCAATAGGAATTTTATTATTGTCATTAATATCTTTTTCACAGGCAAGAAAAATAATCATTAATGATGTTGAACAGATAGCTGAAAGTAAAGTGGAGAAGTTAGTAACTCATTTAGATGATCAAATTCATGAGTGGAAGGTTGAGATGGAGTTACTTGGATCTTTTGAAGAGGTATCAAACTTTAATATTGATGGTTTGAAAAAGTTAATAAGTAGACATGAAAACAGATTTGAGGTTTTTGAACTACTCCTTATAGCAGATAAAAGTGGAAAATATCAAGCTACTAATGGAAAAAATGATGATATTAGCGATAGAGAGTATTTTCAGAAGGCAATAAAAGGGGAAGTTGTTGTATCTGAAGCCGTGATATCTAAATCTACTGGTAATCCAATTATAGTTATTGCTGCACCTATTCAAAGTCATAGTGGAGAGGTAACAGGTGTAGTTGCAGGGACTGTAAACTTACATGTGCTGACAGGTTTTGTTAATCAGGAAAAACTGGGTAGTACTGGATATGCATATATGATTGACGGTGAAGGAAGGGTAATGGCCCATCAAAATGACAAGTTGATCTTAAAGGAAAACTTCTTAAAAAATGATAGTAAGTCTCTTGTTAAGTTAACAGAAGTAATGATAACAGGAGCAAAAGGGGTTGAACATTACACCTATCAAGGTGCTAAAAAAATTGCTGCATACAATCCTTTAAAGACTAATGGATGGTCCGTAGCAATGACAACTTATGAAAATGAAGTGACTCAGGGAGTTTCAAAATTTAGAAATATTATTGCTATAATTGGGTTGAGTGTATTGTTGTTTATTGGAATAGTAGTGTATTTCATTGTGGGCAGGATTGTTAAACCTATTTCAAAAATGGCTGATATCACTAAAGAGGTAGCCACAGGTAATCTAAAAGTAAAAGTAGATTTTACTAGTAAAGATGAAATAGGTGTACTTGCTAATAATTTTAATAATATGACAGAAAATATGAGTAAATTGTTATCAGAAGTACGTGAGATGGGGACAACTGTAGCAAATACTTCAAATCAAATGATGACTGCAACAAATGAAGCTAGTAATATTTCAGAACAAATTGCAAATACAATTTCTGATCTTGCAAAAGGTGCTGCTGATCAGGCTCATTCTACACAAAAAAGCAGTGATATGGTAAATGATTTAATAGCAGGAGTTAATCAAATATCACAGAATACCAGTAATGCAGAAAAATTAACTTTAACTGCAAAAGATACAGTGGATGCGGGTATGGAAATAGTTGAATATCAAAAGATAAAAACTGTTGAAAATAAAGAGTCCTCAGAAAAGGTTGGTAGTGAAATATTAGCTTTATCAGAAAAATCAAATGAAATAGGGAATATAATAGAGTTAATAAGTAGTATTGCAGCTCAGACTAATTTGTTAGCGTTAAATGCAGCTATTGAAGCAGCTAGAGCTGGTGAACAAGGAAAGGGATTTGCAGTTGTTGCAGACGAAGTAAGGAAACTTGCAGAAGAGTCAAGTAATGCTACTGAAAAAATTAGTAATCTTATTACTGAAATACAGAATAGCGTATCAAGAGCAGTTGACCTAATGGATGCATCCAAAGTTATTGTAAGGGAACAAGAGAGTTCTGTGAACCAAACAGTTGATGTATATCAGGATATTTTAGATGCGGTAATAAATGTTTCTAATAATATGAAAGAGGTAACAGAGGCTTGTGTGATCTTAAATGAAAATTCAGCATCTGTTGGAGAAAACATCGATAACATTTCCTCCATTGCACAGGAAAATGCTGCAGGTGCTGAAGAGGTGGCAGCTTCAACTGAAGAGCAATCAGCATCTATTGAAGAAATTTCAGCTTCAGCAGAACAGCTTGCAGATATATCTAACAAGCTCGAGGACACTATAGAGAGATTTAAGATATAGCAAGATTTTAATACAATAATTAAGAAAAACGAAAGAATAAAGTTGAACAGGTTGATAAAATTTGTTCAACTTTTTTTATTCTCTTAAAGGGCTTTACTTTAAAAAATAGAGAAAAGTTAATTAACTGTTGAAATTTGTCAAAAAATAATAAATGATGTATAATAAAATTAATAAAATTAGTATGATTATAGTTGATTTTCTAACTATTAATGAAAGGGAAGGAGCCGCATGTTTTTACTAATTGTTATTTTTGTAATTATTATAATATTTTTATTAATTTATATTTTAAAACATAGAAGAGTTGAGAAAATATTAAAAGAAAAAAATGAAGAGTTGAAAAAGAATCAAGATTTATTAAGAAAAATTTTAAATACAATACCTAATCCTGTCTTTTATAAAAATATGAATTATCGTTATGTAGATGTTAATGATGCGTATTTGGAACATTTGGGTTTTAAAAAAGAAGATATTATTAATCAAACTGTTTTTGATATAAATCAAGGTGAGTTAGCTCAATCACATCACAAATTAGATGTTGATTTAATTAGAAATTCAAAGAAACAAACATATGAGGCAAAAGTAATATATGCTGACGGATTAGAACACGATGTGTTATTCTGTAAAGCTGCTGTTTCATCAGAACACAAGGGAGTAGAAGGTATAGTAGGGGTTATGCTTGACATAACAGAACGAAAAAAAATTGAAAATAGGGTTAGCAGACTATTAAAGGTCAATGAAGCCATGTTAGAGGTAAACCATTATATTATTGGAATGGATAATATTAAATTTATGTTTGACTTAATCTTAGAGAAAGCAATAGGTATTATAGAGAGTGCTAGATTTGGAAGTGTTTTGATATTAACAGAGGATGATAATTTAGAAATAACCGCGTTTAAAGGATACAATTCAGATAAAGCGAAAGAATTTAGTCTTCCTGTTAAACAGTCATTTCTTTGGTATAAAACTAAGGGGAGGATGGATAGAACAGTAATAATCAATAAAGATGACATGCAGGAAAATGATAAAGGTGTTGATATGGTGGCTAACACTCAGGGGGTTGAAATTAAGTCAAATATTATAGCGCCAATAATTATAAAAGGGAAATTATATGGTGAGTTAAGTATTGATAGTGAGTTTGAAAACGCGTTTAATGAGGAAGATATTGAAATATTAGAACATTTAAGAAGTAAAATTGAGATAGCAATAAGTAAACATAAAATGTATAAAGAAATTATGTATTTATCTAAATATGATAAATTAACCAATGTCTATAATAGAAGACACTTCGAAGATCTTTTTGATGAACAATTTAATCAAGCTCTAAGGTGTGATGGAAAATTTCATTTTGTTGTATTTGATTTAAATGGGCTTAAATTAATAAATGATACTTATGGCCATTTAGCAGGAGATGAGTATATTAGAACATTTGCAGGAAGGTTAAGTAGTGCAATAAATTCACCGGATTTTTTCGCCAGATATGGTGGAGATGAATTTGTAGCAGTTTTTTTGAAAGAAGATTATACTAAACTTAGAGAAAAATTAGAGAGTATTATTGCCGAGTTTAAAGCTGAACCAATAATATTTGAAGGAAATAGGATTATCTGTAGTTTTAGCTTTGGAATTGCTGCTTTCCCTAATGATGCTAAAACATATGAGCAACTAGTTAAAGTTGCTGATGAAAGAATGTATAAATATAAGGAAGAATATAAAAAAAGATTGTTAAAAATTAATCAGCATTAAAAGTAATTTATGGGCATATTGACAAAATGGGGATATTGAGGTAAGATAACGAAGGACAAACTATTAAAAAATTATCTTCAGGGGGGTAATCTAATGAGAAACAAGATGAAAAGAATCCTTTCCATGCTTATGATGTGTACAATGATCTTAAGCATGACAAGTGGTATGGTTTTTGCTGAAGAAGCAACAAGCCAAAAAGCATCTACAACTAAGGAAACAAAAGTTGAACAAGTTGAAAATGTAATTGATATTCTTTCAGTGAATGACTTTCACGGAAACGTAAAAGAAAACGGAAAGGATATTGGAATGGCTAAAATGGTTGGATATATAAACGACCAAAAAGCTATGAATCCAAATACACTTGTTGTTTCAGCAGGTGATAGTTATCAAGGTACAGCACTTTCAAATTTAACATTTGGTGCACCTGTAAATGAAATGTATAAAGCTATGGGGCTTACTGCATCAGCAGTTGGTAACCACGAGTTTGACTGGGGTGCTCATCGTATAGCACAATGGTCTAAAGACGGTGGATTCCCATTCTTAGCCGCAAACATCTATGAAAAAGAAACTGGAGAACCTGTTTCTTGGGCAAAGCCTTACATTATCAAAGAAGTTGCAGGTAAAAAGATTGCATTTATTGGTCTATCTACAATTATGACTAAAGACCAAACAAGTGTAGAGAACGTTAGAACATTAGAATTTAAATCAGCTGCAGAAGGAGCAAAGATTTGGATTGAATATCTTAAAGCTGGAAAAGCTGAGGAAGGTACTCCAGATGTAATAGTTGCTTTAACGCACGTTCCTGCATATCAAGAAAATTATGGTTCTGATCCAACTTTACCAGTAACAGGAGACGAGATTGAAGCTTTATGTGCAGTTGAAGGTTTAGATGCTGTAATTACAGGACACTCTCATACAACTGTTGCAGGTTATGTAAATGGTACTCCAGTAGTACAAGCATATAAAAATGGTCGTGCAGTAGGTAAAATTTCAATTGAGTTAAACGATGATAAATCTGTAAAAGCAATAACTCCATCAGTTACTGCAGTTTACAAAATATCAAATGATATTATTGAAAATGAAGAAACTAAAGCTACATATGATAAGTTCGATAAAGAGTTTGAACCAATTACTAGCGAAGTAATCGGTCAATTAGAAGGTAACTTAGACCACGGAAAGCAAATGAAAAATGTAACTCCATTAGGATACTGGGTTGCTGATCTTATGAGAAAAGCTACAGGAGTTCAAATTGGTTTAACAAACGGTGGTGGTTTAAGAATTCCACTAAAAGAAGGCGAAATCACAATGGGTCATATGTATGAAGTTATGCCTTTTGATAATACTTTATACACAATGGAAGTAACAGGTGCTCACTTAAAAGCATTAGTTGACCACGGAATTGAAGCAGATTTTATGGGTGATGGACAAGTGGCAGGTGTTAAAGTTGTTTACGATCCAACTAAAGAATATGAGAATAGAATTGTAAGTATTACTTTAGAAGATGGAACACCTATTGAAATGGACAAGACATATACACTAGTAACAAATGATTTCATTGCTGGTAATCGTGATAAATATAATTTCGATGCTGCTACAAACAGAAAAGATACATTTGTTCCAATTAGAGATGTCCTTGTTAAAGCATTTAAAGCGGAGAAAGTTGTAGCTCCTTCAGTAGAAGGACTTTTCGTAGCAAAAGCTCCTGAAACTAAGACGTACACAATTGAATCAGGTGATGTTCTTTGGAAGATAGCTGAGAAATTTGGTACAACTTATCAAAAGCTTGCTGAAATGAATAAAATAACTAACCCACACTTAATCTTTGCAGGTGATACATTAGTAGTACCAGCTAACTAAGAGTGAAATTTAAAGCCTTTCTCCATTTATGGAGGGGCTTTTCTTTTAGTAAAGTATTACAATAAAACATAGTTGACAGTTGAAAGTGGACAATGGACAACGAATGATATTTCACTCTGTGAAATTTAAATTGTATTGTTCCTTGGGTATTGAGATTTAGCTTGTTTCATTTTAAAATGAAATATTGTATTTAAAATAAAATTTTTTATCATAGATAAGAATATGTAGACACTCTGTTCTAAGATAATGAAATATAGCTTCTCATGAAAGTGAGAAGCATCCATCGTTGTCCACTGTCAACTGTCAACTGTCCGTTTTTTTTATTAGTGTTTATATTTCACCGCTTAAGAAGTATAATAAGAGAAGATGTTAGCAAAGGAGAAGGAATATGAAAAAAATACTAAAGATTACTGTGTTTTTACTTATATTAATAAGTTTTACTGGTTGTACGAGTAATATTAAAAAAGAAACCAAAGAAAGTTTAAAATATGATAACTTAGCTGAGTATTATGAAGATGATATGTCCAAGCCAGAGTATAGTGTGGTAAAGGCAAAAGTTATACGTGTTGATAGGGATGATACAAAAGAAGAACGTCCAGATGTGCCTATTCAACAAGATATTAGATATCAGCACCTTTATGTAAGGATTTTAACTGGGAATCATAAGGGTGAAGAATATTCTTTAAGAAATACTATCGAGATGGTAAACCCTTATAGATTAATTTTTAATAAGGGAGATAAAATGTATATCTATCTATTTGAAAATGAAGATGGTAAGGTGGGGAATATTCATATTTATGAAAGAATAAGAGATACTGCGATTATATGGTTAATAATTGCTTTCTTAGCCCTATTGGTTATTGTGGGTGGAATGAAGGGGCTTAAAGCTGTTATTACTCTTGTGTTTACTGTATTAGTAATTAGCTTTATTATGCTTCCTTTAATATTAAAAGGATATAATCCACTATTAATTACAGTGGGAGCAGTATCTGTTACTACTACATTTTCCCTTGTAATAATTAGTGGGTGGAATAGAAAGACTCGTACTGCTATTTTGGGGACAGTAGGAGGGGTTCTTATAGCAGCTGTTGTTGCTTGGGTAGTAGGTCAATTTGCTATGTTAACGGGTCTTGGTGATGAGCAAGCAAATATGTTGGCATATATACCTCAAAATAGACATCTTGATTTTAAGGGAATATTATTAGCTGGTATTATAATAGGAGCATTAGGTGCTGTTATGGATGTAGCGTTATCTGTAGCTTCTGCAATGTGGGAGATAGAAGAAAATTCTCCTAATATCTCAACAAAAAAATTAATACAGTCTGGGATGAATATTGGAAAAGATGTTATGGGGTCAATGTCTAATACGTTGATTTTAGCGTATGTTGGTGGATCTATTCATTTACTGTTATTATTTATAGCATACAATGTATCTTTAGCAGAGATTTTAAATATGGATATGATAGCATCAGAGATTGTTAGAGCTGTAGCTGGAAGTATTGGGTTAATTTCAGCAATACCTCTTACTACATGGATTGGTGGTACAATAGGAAGGAAAAGAAAGAAATAATAGAGAAAAAAGAATAAAAAAATAAAGAATAAAGAATAAAGAACAAATCAGGAAGATATTCTTCATTCTTCAGAATATCGTAAAAACATTAATTTTTAGAGCTAATGATTATTGAAACATTGACTGTAAAATTTAATATTGGTATAATGTGGTAAAATGGTGTGGGGGTACAAAGATGGAAAGAAATCAAGAGTATGAATACAGGTTTATAAAAGTAGATTTAACAACTTTTGCAACATTAAAGCCAAAAGAAAATTATCATGGGATAATTGAAGAACATGCTAGGGATGGATGGAGACTTGTTCAGATATTTTCACCAGCAGTGGGGGTAGGAGGGTTTTCAAAGTATTTTGAGATTATTTTAGAAAGACCTATCACTAATAGATTAAGTGAGTAGATAGTAATTATAGTAGGAACTACTTCGTAGATTTATATTAAAAAGCTCGGCTTAAACCGAGCTTTTAAAATTTATTTTCTAAACGTTAAATCTAAAGTTAACTACGTCTCCATCTTTCATTATATACTCTTTACCTTCAAGTCTATAGCAGCCCTTTTCTTTAGCTACAGCTTCAGAACCACACTCAACTAATTGGTCAAAGCTTACTATTTCTGCTCTGATAAATCCTCTTTCTATATCTGAGTGGATTTTACCAGCAGCTTGAGGTGCTTTAGTTCCTTTTCTGATTGTCCATGCTCTAACTTCTTGAGGACCAGCAGTTAAGTAACTCATTAAGCCTAAAAGATCGTATGAAGCATGTATTAACTTATCAAGTCCTGATTCAGTTAATCCATATTCACTTAACATCTCAAGTTTCTCTTCATCGTCAAGAGTTGAAAGTTCTTCTTCAAGTTTAGCGCATACTGTAACAACTCCAGAGTTTTCAGAAGCAGCATGCTCTTTAACAATTTTAACTAAGTCGTTATCTAAGTTACCAGCAGCTAAATCTTCTTCAGAAATATTTGCTGCATAAAGAACAGGTTTTGAAGTTATAAGGAAAAGTGAATTAATAATCTCTTGTTCATCATCTGAAACTTCTAATGTTCTAACAGGTTTATTATCTTCTAAATGAACTTTAACTTTTTCCATTACAGCCATTTCAGCTTTAGCAAGTTTATCTCCAGATTTAGCAAGTTTAGAAGTTTTAGCTATTCTTCTTTCAAGAACTTCTAAATCTGAGAAGATTAACTCTAAGTTAATAGTTTCAATATCTCTAATTGGATCTACAGATCCTTCAACGTGAACTACATTTTCATCAACAAAGCATCTTACAACATGTACAATTGATGCAACTTCTCTAATATGTGATAAGAATTTGTTTCCTAGACCTTCTCCTTGAGAAGCTCCTTTAACAAGTCCGGCAATATCATAAAATTCAATTGCAGTTGGAACTTTTTTCTTTGAGTTATAAATTCCCTGAAGAACATCAAGACGTTTATCAGGTACACTAACAACTCCTACATTTGGGTCTATTGTACAGAATGGGTAGTTTGCTGATTCTGCTCCAGCTTTTGTGATTGCATTAAACAATGTACTCTTACCTACATTAGGTAAACCTACTATTCCTAATTTCATTTATGTTAACAGTCCTTTCTTTCATTAGTTATTTATTTTATTCGCCATGAATGGCTATTTTTTCTCATCCTTAAAATTATACTCTACAAGTACTATTATTTCAAGAAAGGATTGTAGATAAAGAATAGAGAAAAGAGAAAAAAGAAAAAAATGGGGTTATTTTTCTTCCTATCGTCAGAAAAAAATATATAAAACCTACCAAATAACTAAACTTATTTTAATTTCATGAATAAACTATGGGTTATCGAAGAATCTATATTATAAAAAAATAAAATTGTTTTTAATTTTGATTAAAGCTAGGATATTTGTCCATAATTAGAATAGAAAATGAATAATTGAGGTGAAAAATATGTTGGATTTGATTAAAAGTATAGAATACTGGAACGGTACTGTTCCCAAAAAACAAATAAAAGAAATAATTGATAGAAGGAGAGAGTCTGTCCCTTTGCTTATTGATATATTAAAGAAAGTTCTAAAAGAACCTGAGAAATTTTCAAAAGATAATAATTATATTGGACATAAAGTTGCAATATATTTGCTTGCTCAATTTAAATGCAGTGAAGCTTTCGAAGATATTATTAAATTTTATTCTTTGGAAGAGAGCTTAGCATATGACTTATTAGGATATAATCTTACATATGACGAAAGTAGAGTTTTGGCATCTACTTATAATGGAAATCTGTCGTTATTAACTAATATTATTGAAGATAAGAATATATATGAAGTTCATAGGGTTGCCTGTGTTGATGCATTAAAGATTTTAGCTCTTCAGGCAGTTGTGGACAGAAAAAAAGTCATTGACTATTATAAGGAATTAATGAGGAAATCTAAAGGTAAAAGCCAGAGTGAAGTGGAGTGTGCGGTATTTAATAGTCTGGAACTTTACCCTGAAGAATTAATGGATGAAATAGAAAGATTATATGCTGAGAAGAGAATTGATGAAAGCATCATGTTTAAATGCAGCTTTAAGCAAACACTTGAAATGAAAAAAGAGGATGTCATTGAATGTTATAGTTCTCAAACATCAAACTCATTTATTGAAGATATATTAAATGAAATGATTTTTTGGGAAGAGATATCAGGAGAGATATATTAATACAAAGAATAAAGAACAGAGAACAAAGAACAAAGAAGAAATAAGGTTATTTTTCTTCCCTTTGTCAGAAAAAAATTATAATGATATTTAACGTAACTAGCAGAAGTCTCCCATCTTCTATAAGTGGGAGATGAATGCGTAAAAATAACTTGCTCCTATTATTTTTGCATTAAAATATAATCAGTAGTTAATAATAGAAATGGGTGATAATTATGAAATTAGATACAAATAATCATTCAGTGTTCTTATTGCATTATCATCTTGTATTAGTTATAAAATATAGAAGAGAAGTAATAAATACTGATATAAGTAATAGGTTAAAAGAAATATTTGAGAATATTAGTCCAAAATACAATATATTTATTGAAGAATGGGAGTATGATAATAATCATGTACATGTATTATTCAAAGCACACCCTAATAGTGAATTGTCAAAATTCATAAATGCTTATAAAAGTGCTAGCAGTAGGCTTATAAAAAAAGAATTTCCAGATATAAAGAAAAAGTTATGGAAAGAATACTTTTGGTCAAGAAGCTATTGCTTACTTACAACAGGTGGTTCGCCTATAGAAGTAATAAAGAAATATATTCAAACTCAAGGTAAAAAGTGAGGTGAGGGAGTTGTTAAAAGCTTATAAATATAGAATCTATCCTAATTCAGAGCAAAGATTATATTTGGCTAAAACATTTGGTTGCACTAGATTCATATACAATAAAATGTTAGCTGATAGGATAAAATCTTATGAAGAAAACAAGGATTTAGACATAAAAAAAGTGAAATATCCAACTCCTGTGTAAATTATATAATCAAATTAGCCAAAAATTATAATCTCAAACTACACAAATTTGTACATTTTTTAGTATAATATTTCAAAAAAAGTTAGGAGAAATATTATGAGAAAAGATGTGTCAAATCAAATAAATTTAATAAGAGAGGAGATAGATTTATTGAATAAAAGCGAATTAGCTAGACGATTTAATTGCGATAGAAGAACAATCGATAAGTACTTAACAGAATCAAATAGTTCTACAAGAAAACCTAGAGTTATTAATGGGAAACTTGATGATTATAAAGAAATAGTTAAAGATAAAGCTGATAACTATGGATCTACTTCAATGGCTATATTCAAATTTATACAGAAAAAAGGCTATACAGGAGGATACCAAACAGTAAATAGTTTTGTGAAAAAACATAGAAAATCACAGGTGAAAAAAGCAACAATAAGGTTTGATACAAGTCCAGGACTTCAAGCTCAAGTAGATTGGAAAGAAAGTATAAAAATGATTAATAAGGAAGGTGAAGTATTTGAAGTAAATATATTTTTGATGGTTCTAGGATATTCAAGACTAAAATATTTGAAATTAACAATGGATAGAACTCAAAAAACTCTGTTTGAATGTTTATTTGAAGCTTTTAGATATTATCAAGGGATACCTAAAGAAATACTTTTCGATAATATGTCCACGGTAGTGGATAGGAATACTACTTCTTTTAAAAATGTATCCATAAATAAAAATTTCAAATACTTCTCTATGGATGCTGGGTTTGATGTAATCACATGTAGACCATATAGGCCTCAAACTAAAGGTAAAGTAGAAACTCTAGCGAAGCTAGTGGACAGGCTAACGCCTTTTAATGAAGAATTCAATACATTTGAAGATTTAGAGAAGATAGTAGAATCATTTAATCATGATATTAATAGTGAAATTTCACAAGCAACGAACGAGGTACCATTTATAAGATTTGAAAAAGAAAAAGAGTATTTAAACCCGTTACCTACAATGGATATCCTTCTATCATATTTCCACCACGAAAAAGAATATAAGGTATCTAATGAATCCATGATTAGATATAAAGGTAAAAAATACTCCGTTCCAACCTGTTATATAGGTTGTTATTTAACCGTTTCAGAAATAGAATCTGAACTTTATATTTATTATACTAAAGATTTAGTTGCTTGTCATAAGATATCCGATAAAACTTTTCACTATAAAAAAGATCATGCAAAAGAAATACTACTTTCAAATGCTCTGAGCCATTATGCAGAAGATGATGTAGAACTTTTTATTGAAGAAAACTTAAAGAATATGGATATTTTTTTAGAGGAGTGATTAAATGAGTAATTATAACAAACTACTTAATAACCTTGAAACACTGAAATTAGAGAAATTTAGAAGTTTTCTGCCAAACTTCTTAGATGAAATAACTAATAAGGATCTTACATTTATTGATGCTTTATTAGCATTGACAGAGAAAGAATTAGAATTTAGAAATGAGAGAGCTTCAAGGATTCAGATAGCTGTATCTGCATTTCCTTTTGAAAAAACTTTGTCAGATTTTGATTTCGATTTTCAACCTTCAATAAACAAAACTCAAATATTAGATTTAGAGAGTTTAAGGTTCATTGAAAATAAAGAAAACATACTATTCTTTGGTTCTTCAGGGGTTGGAAAAACTCACTTAGCTGTAGCACTTGGTGTTGCTGCAGCTAAGAAAAGACATTTAACTTATTTTATATCATGTCATGATTTAATTATGCAGCTCAACAAAGCTCATGCGGAGAATAGATTAGAAACAAAATTAAAACACTATGCAAAGTACAAGTTATTAATTATTGATGAAATAGGTTATCTACCAATTGATAAACAAGGTGCTAACCTATTGTTTCAATTAATAAATAAGAGATACGAGAAAAATTCAACTATTATAACTACCAATCAACCTTTTAGTAAATGGGGTGAAGTTTTTTCAGATATTACACTTGCTAACGCAATATTGGATAGACTGATTCATCATTCAAGTATTGTTAAAATCACTGGACCATCCTATAGATTAAAAGGAAAGATAGAGGTAATGGAAAGTAAGAAAATCAAAAATCAATAATTATAATAATTGTACATTTTGAGATTATAATTTTTGTGCATTTTGGGATTGACATTTACATCCTGCACAATATAAAAAAGAATTCCCTTGGTTAAAAGAAGTTGATAGTTTAGATTTAGCCAATGCCCAATTAAACTTGAATAAAGCTTATAAAAATTTCTTTCTAGTAGTCAATTATGTTCTGAATGTGGTTATAAAAACAAAGAAGTGAAAAACTTAGGACTCAGAGAGTGGATTTGTCCTAACTGTAATGCGAAGCATGATAGAGATATAAATGCAAGTAAAAATCTACTGAAACTAGCTATATAGTTTCGGTAATAATTAAGGTCGGTGCGACCTTGTAAGCTTGGGTAAACTTGCTCTATTGGGAGTATTGACCAAGAAGCCCCCACTTCAATGAAGTAAGTAGAGGGTAGTTCACAATAGTAAACATCTATTATTTAAGAGAAATGGTTTTGTATAATCATTTCTTTTTTTATGAATTCATGCTGGATATTGAAGGCGATTCTGCTAATATTTTAACATTTTTGTTGGTTATGAATCAAAAACAGTTTCTTCTTTATATATTAAAAAAATGTTGAATCTTAACTACAATATTTTTTCTGGGAAAAAATGAGTGAAATCTCTATGACCTTAAGAACAATGTAATGTAGTTTCTGCATTAAAAGCAGAAACATCCATCATTCTCCATTCTACATTCTCAATTCTCCATTTGTTTTTACTCGTGGGATTTTACTCCACTGGATAAAAAATAAAAATGAATGTGGGATTTCTCTCCACCACGAAAATAATATATTTGAAAGTGGGAATTCCCTCCACCACATAAATAATAGTATAAAAATTACTTAATTATTTACATAATATAAAATAAATTGAATATTTGAATATAATTAGATGGTAGATATGATTGAATGAATGGCTATTGGTAAGGGATTTGAGATGATTTAAAAAAATTTTCATTAAAATTAAAAAAATTTAAAGAAATTTTTAAAAATAAAAGGGTTTTCCTAATTTTTATAGAATATAAAACATTAAGTGGTTGAAAGTGGTGCAAAGTGGAGAAAAAGGGTTGCATGGGGTGCTATTATGTTTATTGGGGAATACAAACACGCAATTGATAGTAAAAATAGAATGATAGTACCATCTAAATTCAGAGAGGGATTGGGCAGTTCTTTTGTATTAACAAAGGGACTGGATGGATGCTTATATGCGTACCCGATGGATGAATGGAAGGAATTAGAAAAAAAATTAAGAGCCCTTCCGCTTACTAGCAAAGATGCTAGAGCCTTCGTGAGATTCTTTTTTTCCGGTGCCAATGAGATTAATATTGACAAACAAGGTAGAGCATTATTACCACAAACATTAAAAGAATATGCAGCTATAGAAAAGGAAATAGTAAGTATAGGTGTAGCTTCAAGAATTGAAATATGGAGCAGCGAAAAGTGGGAAAGCTACAATGATTCTGATATTGATTTTGAGGCAATAGCAGAAAAAATGAGTGAATTAGGTATTTAATTAAATCTAATAAATATAAAACTAAAGAAAGAAACATAGAGGAGAATATTATGGAATTTAAACATACATCAGTATTATTAGAAGAATGTATTGAGGCACTTGATATTAAAGAGAGTGGAACTTATGTTGACTGTACTATGGGTGGAGCAGGACATTCAAAAGAGATCATTAAGAAATTAAGTAAAGAAGGAAAATTGATCGGCATTGATCAGGATATGGATGCAATTAAAACTGCTACTGAAAGATTAAAGGAATATGATAACAAAATTATTGTACACGATAATTTTTATAATATTGATTACATACTTGAAAAAATCCATGTGCCTAAAGTTGATGGGATACTAATGGATTTAGGAGTTTCATCATATCAGCTAGACACTGCAGAAAGAGGATTTAGCTACATGAGAGAGGCTAAATTAGATATGAGAATGGACAGAGAGGCTGAATTAAGTGCATATGAAGTTGTAAATGAATATGATGAGGAGGAATTAACTAGAATCTTTAAAGAGTATGGGGAAGAAAGATTTGCTAGAAGAATAGCAAGAAGAATTGGTGAAAAAAGAAGTGAAAAGCCAATTGAAACCACAATGGAATTAGTTAATATCATTGAAGCAGCCATACCAAATAAAACTAAAGTTAGAGGATCTCATCCAGCAAAAAGAACTTTTCAAGCTATTAGAATAGAAGTAAATAGTGAATTAAGTATATTAAATAAAGCTATTGAAGATTCAGTAGCTAGATTAAATAAAGGTGGAAGATTAGCCATAATTACATTCCACTCATTAGAAGACAGGATTGTAAAACACAAGTTTAAAGAACTTGCTACAGGTTGTACTTGCCCACGAGATTTCCCAATCTGTGTATGTGGAAATGAGCCAAAGGTAAAATTAGTAACAAGAAAACCAATTGAAGCAACAGAATTTGAATTAGAACACAATACAAGAAGTAGAAGTGCAAAACTTAGAGTTATTGAGAAAGTATAATTTATAACTTAAATAGTTCTAAAAAATCAGGAAGGTGAATAAAGTGATAGTAGTCGATAAGAAAAATATTGTAATGGGAAGTAATGCTTTAGAAAGTTCGGCTTTACCTGAAGTTGCGCCTAAGACTCAGAAAAAGAAAAAAAGTGAAGTAAAAAAACATATATATATTCAAGAACACAAGGCATATAAGAGAAAAAGAAATATAATGACTTTTGGATGTATAAGCTTGTTCTTTGTTTTAGGTATGATTACTGTTGGTAGATATAATTTAATATTTGAACAGCAAAAGAAAATTGAGAGACTTAAATCTGAATATAAAAGTTATCAGTTTAAAAATGATAACTTGAAATTAAGTTTAGCAAAAGGGTTTTCACTGAATGAACTTGAGGATTATTCAATAAAGAATCTTCAAATGAAAGCGGTTGATAAGGAAGATTGCACATATGCTGATTTATCAAAAGACCATTTTGCAAATCCAACTGTAAAATCTGCTTCAAGTCAAAAAGGAATTTTTGATAAATTGGTAAAGTTACTTTTTTAAAACTTCCCAAGTGGAGGTTATATGAAAGAGTTTAGAGATAATGCTGAAAGGAAAAAACGGTTATTTTTTGTCTTTATAGGAGTGATGATTTTATTATCAATCCTCACTGTTAGACTTCTGTATGTAATGACATTTAAAAGTAATGAGTTTAAAGAACTTGCCTATAATCAATGGACCAGTGGTGTTAAGGTTGAACCTAAAAGGGGTACAATTTACGACAGAAATGGAAAGGAATTAGTGGTAAGTGAAAACGTACATAAGGTTAATTTAGATCTTTCAATACTTAGAAAAGAACTAAAGGGAAAAAATATTTCTGAAGAAGCATTAGCAAAAGATTTATCTGAAATACTTAACATTGAATATGAAAAGGTTATTGATGAAATGACTAAAACCCTTCCAAATGGAAAACCAAGAGGAAGTGCAATTTTAAAACGAAGAATTGATGAAAAAGAACAAAAAGATCTTAGAAAATACATAGAAAAAAATGAATATGCAGGAATATTAATTTCTCCTGATACAAAAAGATACTATGAAAATGGTAACTTTTTATCACACATTCTCGGACATACACGAAGCGATGGTGTGGGTTTAACTGGGGTTGAGTTAAGTTATGATAAATATCTTGCGGGAGTTCCAGGTAGAAGAATAGAAGAGATTGATAATGAAAAGAGTGAAAATAAGCCGTATACCATCAGTAAGTTCACAGATTCTATTGATGGGAAAGGGCTTGTTCTTACAATAGACAAGAATATTCAGGAGTTTGCAGAGAAAGCTGCAAATGAAGCTATGATTGATAATGATGCTAAGGCAGTATCAATTATTGTTTCTGATCCTAAGACTGGAGAAATTTTAGCACTGGTAAATAAACCTGATTATGACTTGAATGACCCTTGGATAAGTGACAATTTTAATGAAAATCAAAAGTTTTGGAGAAATAGAGCTGTTAATGACACCTTTGAACCAGGTTCTATTTTTAAGATAATTACAGCAACTGCTGCAGTAGCAGAAGGTGTAGTAAATGATAATGATAAATTTGCTTGTTCTGGCAGCATGCAAGTAGCAAATAAAGTGATTCGTTGTCATAAGAGAACAGGACATGGAGAACAGACTTTTGCAGAAATAATTCAGAATTCATGTAACATGGGATTCATTGTACTTGGTAAAAGATTAGGTGCAGAAAAACTAACTAAATATATTAAATTATTTGGATTAGGTGAAAAAACAGGCATTGATCTAAGTGGAGAGGCAAAAGGGATAATTAAGAAAGCAAAAGATATTTCAGAAGTCGACTTAGCAACAATTTCATTTGGACAAACTAATACATTATCTATGATACAATATATCAGAGCATTAAATGTATTAGCAAATGGAGGAGATTTGGTAACTCCACATGTGATGAGGGCAATTATTCATAAAGATGATGAAGGTAATGTCACTGTAGATAAAACTTTTAGTAGTAAAGTAGAGAAGAGCATTGACGAAGATATTGCTAAAGAAATGAGAGATTATCTTGAGAAAGTTGTAGAGATTGGTGGAGGGAAAAAAGCTTATATACCTGGTTATAGGATAGGTGGAAAAACTGGAACAGCACAAAAAGTAGATTATCAAAAAGGTGGATATGCTTCAGGAAAGTATGTAGCATCCTTTGGTGGTATGGCGCCTTGTGATGATCCAATTGTTTCAATAATGATTTCCATTGATGAACCTAATCCAGCTTTGTATTATGCTGGGCAGATAGCAGCGCCAGTTGCTAAAACTTTATTCTTTGATATATTAAATTATTATGGAATGGAGCCAGAGGGAGATAAAGAAAAGTTAGAAAGGTTCTTAAAGAAGGATATAATACTTCCTGAATTCAGAGGGCTTGATATTGAGGATTGTAAGAAGTTAGCTAAAGATTTTAATATCAAGTTGCGAATAGAGGGTAATGGAAAGTATATTAATGATATGACACCTAAACCTGGATTTACCATAAAGGAAGAAGATGAAATTTTATTGTATCTAGGTGATGAAATACAAGGTGAAATGAAAGTGGTTATGCCAGATTTAATAGGTATGACTGGAGATAGAGCTAAAAAGGTCCTTGAAAAGTTAGGATTGGAATATGTAGTTTCTGGAGAGGGTGTAGTAACAAGTACAACCCCTAAAGCTGGTATTATAATCAATAAAGGCAGCAAGGTTATTATAAACCTTGACCGTGATTATTAGAAAGATAGATTATAATTACACAAATGTGATATAATTAAAATACCGGCAGATAACTCTGCCGGGTTTTTAAAGTGAGTGAGAGGAGTATGGAAATGAAGCTTACATCTAGAGAATTAATAGAAACACTTAAGGGTGAAGTTATAACATACGGTAAAGAGGTATCCATACAAGGGGTTGAAACTGATACTAGAAGGCTAAAGGAAAATTTTATCTTTTTTGCATTAAAAGGTGCGAGAGTAGATGGAAATGACTTGGTTGATGAGGCAGTAAAAAATGGTGCAGTTTTGTGTGTTGTGGATAAGTATAAAGAAGAATTTAAGAAATATGAAAACACTATAACTATAGTTAAGGTGGAAAATTCTAGAGAAGCTTTATATCAACTTGCACAATATTATCGAGGCAAGTTCAATATTAAAGTCATAGGTATTACAGGTTCTACTGGGAAGACCTCAACAAAGGATATATTATCTGGAGCTTTGAGTGAAAAATATAAAGTATTTAAAACTATTGGCAATTATAATAGTGATATAGGATTACCACTTATGATATTTAAGTTCAAAGATGAACATGAGATTGCAGTACTAGAAATGGGAATGAGTGGTTTTGGTGAGATAGAGTTACTAGCAAAAATTGCTCGACCTGACATGGCAATAATAACGAATATTGGAGAATCTCATCTTGAACAATTAAAAACAAGAGAAAATATACTTAAAGCAAAGATGGAGATAGTGAAGTACTTCAATGAAAATAATATTTTAATAATCAATAATGACGATGATATGTTGAGTACTGTAGCTGATGAGAAATTTGAGATTATACGATGCTCAATTCATGGAGATGGGACTATGAAATCTAATATTCTTGAATTGAATATATCAGAAAGTTTCTTTAAAATTACTGATGGAAAATTTTGCGGGGATACATTCAATTTAAAAATGCCTGGAGAACATAATGTTTCTAATGCACTCTTAACTATTGCTGTTTGTGAAAAATTGGGGATGTGCTCAGAGGAAATCAATAGAGGATTTAAAAATATTGATAAGACTTCAATGAGATTAGATATTAAGAAGCATGAAGAAAAAGGATATTTAATTATCAATGATGCGTATAATGCAAGTCCAGACTCAATGAAGGCAGCTATTGATGTAATGAATACAATACATGGAAAGAAGATTTGTGTTTTTGGAACTATGAAAGAACTTGGTGAAACTAGTGATGAACTACATAGAGAAATAGGAGAGTATGCACTTAAGCATGGTATAGAAAAAATGTTTGTTCTTGGAGAATATAGTGAATATTATCTTGATGGGTTTAAAGGTAAAGAGGGATATATCTTTAATACAAAAGAAGAACTAATAGAGAAGTTAAAAGGGGAACTATCTGAAGAACATGTAGTATTAATAAAGGCATCAAGATCAATGAAGTTTGAAACTATTTATAGTGAGCTTCTTGAAAGTTAGTTAAATAATGTACGTAATTATTGCAGATGCCAAAATTAAAGAACGAGAGAGGTTAAAGATATGAGTAAGATTATTTATGCGGTTATACTATCGACTATTATTACGCTTGTGATTACACCCTTTATATTGAAATTATTGATTAAGTTAAAAACAGGGCAAAATATTAGAGAAGAAGGGCCGAGAAGTCATTTTACTAAAGCTGGGACTCCAAGTATGGGAGGTTTGATTTTTATTATAGCGACCATTCTAACTTTTTTCTTAGTAGCTGGATGGGAAACCTTTTTCTCAGGAGAATCTTTATTGGTAATGATTTCATTTTTGTGTTTTGGATTTATTGGGTTCTTGGATGACTACCTAAAGATTGTTAAGAAGGTTAATGAAGGATTAAAATCAAAACAAAAATTTGTGTTGCAGATTTTCTTTGGCTTGATAATTGGAGTTTTAGCTATGAGAATATTGGGGTCAACTGAAATTATGATTCCTTTCACAGGAATATATGTGGATTTAAAATGGTTATATGTACCTTTTATAATTATCTATATGACAGCAACTACAAATGCAACTAATTTGACAGATGGAATTGATGGATTATTAACATCAGTATCTATTCTTGTGATTACTTTCTTTGCTTTAGTTTGTTATAGCTTTTCAAATTATCCTTTAGCAATTTTTTGTGGAATATTAGCTGGTGCTTTATTAGGATTTTTAAGAGTGAATTCTTATCCTGCATCTGTGTTTATGGGGGATACTGGGTCTTTAGCAATAGGTGGAGCTATTGGAGCTGTTGCTCTTATATTAAAGATAGAATTGATAGTTTTAATTGTAGGGGGAATCTATGTATTAGAAGCTCTTTCTGTTATTATTCAGGTGGGAGTTTATAAGAAAACTAAAAAAAGAGTATTTAAGATGGCACCTTTACATCATCATTTTGAAGAATTAGGGTGGCATGAGAATAAAGTAGTTTCTATGTTTTCAATTATTACAGTTATATTGTGTTTATTAGGATTTTTAGCAATTACATTTAATGTATAAGTAATTTTCAGGAGGGAGAAATGGCAAAAGTAAAAAAAAGAATAGGAGAAATTGATTTTTATCTTCTAAGTACTGTCTTAATCCTCGTAGCAATAGGTATTGTTATGGTTTGGAGTGCTTCTTCTTATGTAGCTCTTCATAAGAACAATAATGCAAATTATTATTTAATTAAACAATTAATCAATGTATCAATTGGTTTAATTGGAATGATTTTTGCGATTAATGTTGATTATCAGAAATATAAGAAATTAACTATTCCAATTGCCATAATAACATTCATTTTGTTAGTGGTGGTGCTATTCTCAAAACCAATTAATGGTGCAACTAGATGGATAAATTTAGGGTTTACTACAATTCAACCTTCAGAGATAGCTAAATACGCTGTTGTTTTAATATTAGCATTTAGCTTAGAAAAAGCAGGAGAAAAAATTAAAAAATTTACTGTATTAATATTCCACCTTTTAATAGGGGGTGGCTTCGCTTTTATGGTATTGCTTGAAAAAAATATGAGTATTTTCTCAGTAATGGTTATTGTAACCTTTATAGTTGTATTTATTGACGGTGCTAAATTCATACATCTGTTTGGTCTTGGTATTTCAGCATTTGTTGGAGGTATATACTTGATTTTTTCAGCAGATTATAGAGTAAAGCGTTTAATGAGTTTTACTGACCCATGGGTGGATCCCTTAGGAGATGGATATCAATTAATACAATCCTTTTATGCATTAGGAACTGGTGGTCTTATGGGGGTAGGTCTTGGGCAATCAAGACAAAAAGCTTTTTATATTCCTGAACCTCATAATGATTTTATTTTTTCAATTATTGGCGAGGAGTTAGGCTTTATAGGATGTATAACAATAATATTGTTGTTTTGTTTTTTCATAATTAGAGGTATTGGAATTGCATTTAAGGCAAAAGATACATATGGAACTCTCATTGCTGTGGGATTCACTTCAATAATCGCAATACAGGCAATAATTAATATTGCAGTAGTATCAGGTAGTATGCCTGTAACAGGTGTACCATTACCATTTATTAGCTATGGAGGAAGTGCAATAGCTATAAATTTATTCGCTATGGGAGTACTTCTCAATATATCGAAACAAAATTCAAAATAAATTTAAAGCTGAGCGACAGCTCAGCTTTAATGATATATGAGGTGAATTTTTTATGGTAAAGAAAAAGAAGAGTGGCAAAGGAAAATACAGTTCAAATGAGCGAAGTGAACAGCATTATGGTGACTATATTTTAAGAAATAAGGAGAAGCTCATTAAAAAGAGAAAAAAGAAACGTCTAGTGAACAAGTTAGTATTATTATTTTTAGTATTAGTTTCAGTAGGGGTTTATGTGGCATTAAAACAAGAGATATTTAATATCAAATCGATAGTTGTAACAGGCAATAAGATTGTTAAAACAGAGGAAATAAAGATGCTTGCTAATGTAAGGCTTGGAGATAATATTTTTACTTTAAAAGATAATCAAATTAAAGAAAATGTTATGATAAATGGTTATATTAAGAGTGTGGATATTCAAAGGACTTTTCCAGATAAAATAACTCTAAGTGTAGAGGAAAGAAATGCATTTTACTTTGAAAAAATAGGTGAAGTGTATTATATTCTAGATAAGGAATGTTATGTACTTGAAGGAAAAAGTAATTTGAGTGGATTAAATCTCTTGGAAGTAAAAGGATTGAATTTTGAAGGAATGACAATTGGTGAAAAACTTAAAATTGAAGATATTAGAAAAGTGAGTTTTTTAAGTGAGCTGGAGGGATTAATAAAAAGAAATACAAGTGAATTAGAAATACATGAAGTTAATTTAATGGATATGAATAATATAAATTTAAATATAGGTAGCTTCAATGTTAAGTTAGGAAGAGAAGATAACTTACAAGATAAGTTAAATAAAGCTATAAACATTTATTTAGAAAAGAATTTAGAAAATTTCAGTGGATATATTGATGTTGGTTTTGAAGGAAACCCGGTTATTTATATTAACGAAAGAAATGAAGAAGAGGATACTGAAAAAAATGGAGATGACACAAATTAACAAAAGATTATAAAAAATCTTGTATTATACTAATTAATTCGTTAAATAGTCGTAAAAAAAAGAGGAAATTGACAATTTATAAAGAAGTATAACAAGGGAGGAATAATTATGAGTTTAAGTGTTATAGATAATGTAAAAAAAATACGAAAAGAGATTCCAGAAACTGTATCATTGATATGTGTTTCTAAAACTAAACCAAATGAGTTGATAATGGAGGCTTATGAAGCTGGAGAAAGAGAATTTGGTGAAAATAAGGCTCAGGATCTGAGAGATAAGTATGAAGAACTGCCAAAGGACATAAAATGGCATTTTATAGGTCATTTGCAGCGAAATAAGATTAAATATATAGTAGGGAAAATTCATCTGCTTCATTCTTTAGATGGTGTTAAACTTCTTCAAGAATTGGAGAAAAGGTATGAAAAAGAAGGATTAGAATTGAATGCCTTAATTCAGATTAATGTTGGAGAAGAAGAAAGTAAGACAGGAATACATAAAAACGAAGTTAATGACTTCATTCAAGAAGTTGAAAAATGTTCACATATTAAGGTTAAAGGTATTATGGCGATTATACCTAAAGGCGATGAGGAACAGTGTAGAAATTATTTTAGAGAAATGAAAGAAATGTTTGATGACCTAAAAAAGGTGAATTACAAGAATATATCAATGGAGATTCTATCAATGGGTATGTCAGGTGATTATAAAATTGCTATTGAAGAAGGCTCAAATATGATAAGAGTAGGTACTGGAGTATTTGGAAATAGAGAGTATAAATAAGGAGGAGTAGGAATGGGAAAGAAGAGAGGAAGTAAGTTTTTTAACAATATGCTTGGTCTTCATGAAGAAGAATATGATGAATTTGATGAGTTAGAAGAAGAAGAGGAAGAAGTAGAGAGAATAAAACCTATAAGAACGCACAAAATAAATAATGTAGTTGACATACAATCTGCAGGAGCTTCAATTTCTTCTAGTTCACCTAGAGTATTTATTTCAAAACCTGCTGACTTTGAAGAAGCAACAGTAATTATTGATAACTTAAAAAGTAAAAAAATTGTTGTAGTAAATACAAACAATATTGATAGTAAAGTTGGACAAAGATTATTAGACTTTATAAGTGGAGCTACATATGCATTATCAGCTGAGCTTCAGCAGATAGATAAAGGTGTATATCTATTGTCACCATCAAATGTTGCTGTTGATAGTTCTCTTAAAAATGAACTATCAAATAAAGGGATGTTCAGTTTTATAAAATAATATTCGATAATGAATATATGAGGACTTGAAATGAATAAAGAAAAATTTATTAATTTTTTTACTAAAGAAGAACAATCTAGTGCAATAAAAGTATATAATTCACTACAAATGAGTATGGATTATAATACACTTATTCTGGTAGATGAATTTTTGACTCCAAATATTTGGTATAAAACGTCCTTGTTTCTTAAAAACTACAATATTAAAATTATAACAGATGGATTTTTTGATAATGCAGAAAGACGAATGGTTGCATTTTATCCAAATGAGTGGGTGTCACCTATTGAGTTCCCATACGTTGTTATTAAAATAACTAATAAATCAAAGTTTAAGAAGCTTGAACATAGACATTATTTAGGCACAATATTATCTTTAGGTTTGAGGAGAGAAAAAATTGGAGATGTATTGCTAAATAATGATACATGTTATTTTGCTATAGTCGATGATATAGCAGAGTATATAATTAATTCACTTGAAAAAATAAATGGTTGTGCAGTTAGTATAGAAAAAATTGCAAAAGAAGATTACCTTTCAATTCAAAGTTCCATTGAACTTAAAGAAAAAATAATATTATCTTCAAGTATGCGCATTGACTGTATTGTAAGTGCAGTTACTAATCTTTCAAGAAGTAAAGGTGAGGCAATTATTTCATCAGGGAAGGTAATGGTTGACTACAGTATTGTTAATAAGAAAAACTTTGAGATTAAAGAAGGATCCAGGTTGACAATTAGAGGTTTTGGAAAATTTATAGTAAGTGAGATTGTTGGAACTACAAAAAAGGATAGGTTTAGAGTTAAATTATTACAATATAAATAGAATGAGATTTTGTAATCATATTACCTGAAATTTCATAGTAGTATAGTTGTTTCAAATTTAATATGTAACAGAATTGAGTTCATATTATACAAATACTCGAAAGGGGGGAAGGTTACTTCGTAACCGGAACAATGAATTTATCACCCAATGATATAAATAATAGAGAATTTAGAAGAGCTATGAGAGGCTATAAGAGAGACGAAGTAGAGGACTTTCTTGCAGATGTAGCTGAAGATTTTGAAAAACTATACAAAGAAAATGGTGTTTTAAAGGATAAAGTCAGCATGTTAGAGGAACGTTTAAAGCATTATAAAGATATGGAAGAAACAATTCAGAAAACTTTAGTGATGGCACAGAATACTGCTGAGGAAGCTAAAAAAAATGCTCTTAGAGAAAGTGAGTTAATTATTAAAGATGCTAATGAAACTGGAGCTAGAATAATTGACAGATCTAAAAATGATGTAATTAAAATAAATGATGAGTACGATAAACTTAAAGCTGAGTTCAATATATTCAGAAGTAAATTTAGAAACTTTATGAATAGCCAAATTGATATGTTTGAAAGTCTTGAAAAAGATTTTGAAAAGACTTATAGTATAGGTGTTGAATCTCATGATAATGATGATAAAACTGTTAAGTATGAAGAATTTAAAAAAGAATTAAAAGAGATTAATGATGAAAACATAGATAAGACAGTAGCTTTTAATGCAAGTGAAATTAATGCACGAAGCAAAAACAGAGTTGACTCTCTAGACAATATAAAAACATTCTTTTCAGAATAACTCACTCGCAATTTGAGTGAGATTTTTATTGACTATTATTCAAAGGGAAGTTATCATTTCAATAGAGAGTTATTGGTATTAAAACTTATTTATTCAAGTAATTCAAAAGGGATAAATATTATATAAAGAACAATTTATTGATTTGATTTTGTTAATCTAAATATTTTTTCTGACCATAGGAAGAAAAGAAACCTAATTTGTTCTTTATTCTTTTTCACTATTCTTTACTGAATAAATTTTGGGTTAAAGACAATAAATTACTTAATAAATTAAGCTTTATGATAGAATAGCTACAGTTAATTATGGTATACATTTAAGGAGGAAGAATAATGATTGTTGGTATTATTGGAGCAATGAAAGAAGAAGTTGAAATACTTGTAAGCGAGATGGAAATTGAGAGAGTTGAAAAAAAGGCTAGAATGGAATTCAATTATGGAACAATTCAAGGTAAAAAAGCTGTAATTGTTACAAGTGGAATAGGTAAGGTTAATGCTGCTGTTTGTACACAGATATTAATAGATGATTTTAATGTGGATTGTGTAATAAATGTTGGAATAGCAGGTGGACTTAAGGAAGATATTTTCCCTGGTGATGTTGTAGTTGCAACTGATCTTGTTCAACACGATATGGATACAACTTTCTTTGGAGATAAACTTGGTCAAATCCCAAGATTAGATACATTTGATTTTAAATGTGATGAAACACTTGTAGAAAAAGCATTTAATGCTTGTAAAAAGGGTGTTTATAATAAGTTCGAAAAGGGAAGAATTGTATCAGGAGATCAATTTATTAGCAGCGGAGAAAAATTAAAAGCTTTAGATATGGAATTTAATGCTTATGCATGTGAAATGGAAGGTGCAAGTATTGCACAAGTTGCATATTTAAATAATGTACCTTTCGTTGTTATAAGATCCATATCAGATAATGCAATAAATGGTACTCATATGGATTATGAAAAATTCTCTCCAATAGCTATAGAGAATTCAACAAAAATTCTTAGAGATATGTTGAAAAATATGTAGGTGGTAAAATGACTAAACTATTAATTGATAAAACCTCAGGTGAAGATATCAAGTTTACTATTGGTAAAGATGACGTAGAGAAGGTTGCCATTGGTGATAAAAAGGTAATTATTTCAGGTCCATGTTCTGTTGAAGATATAGATACTATGAGGTCAATATGTAAGAGGTTAAAAGAAATTGGTGTTCATATATTAAGAGGTGGAGCTTTTAAACCTAGAACAAGTCCATATGATTTTCAAGGACTTGGGGAAGAAGGCGTAAAAATCTTACATGAAGTAAGTAGAGAGAATAAAATGCCTTTTGTAACAGAAGTTATGGATGCACGACATATAGAACTGATTGAACCATATGCTGATATGCTTCAGATTGGATCAAGAAATATGTATAATTATACGCTCTTAAAAGAAGTTGGGAAGCTAGATATTCCAATTATTTTAAAGAGAGGAATGAGTGCAACTCTAAGTGAATGGTTATTAGCTGCAGAATATATTTTAAAAGAAGGTAATGAAAAGGTTATTATGTGTGAAAGAGGAATAAGAACCTTTGAGAATTATACTAGAAATACATTAGATTTAAATTCAGTTGCAGTAATAAAAAATAAGTATCGTTTACCTGTAATAGTTGATCCTAGTCATGGAACAGGATTAAGGGAATTAGTATCCACTATGTCATTATCTGCAATTGCTACTGGGTGTGATGGTCTAATAATTGAATCTCATACTCATCCTGACAATGCTGTTTCAGATGCTAGACAAACAATATCCATAGAAACATTAAAAGACTTGAATGATAAAATAAAATTGATGGAGACAATTTTAGGTAACTAAAATATTTTTAAATTACCCCAATATTAATTATTTTGACTAGAAATTTACACAACATGAAAAAAACAAAGAACATTTGATATTTTCCTAATGTGTAAATTAAGTTTCAGTATAGTTTATATAAACTTTAGAAAAAATATAATAAAGGGGTGATTTTATGGCTATGAAAAACTATCAAATTTATAAAGATGCTCTTTTAAAAGAAAAAGAAAGAGTTGAAAGTTTATTACAAGGTATGGATAAGGGAATCTATATGCAGGAAATAGGTGGCGAATTAGCTGTTGTAGATAACCATCCAGCTGATATAGGTGAAGAGATGGCTATAAGTGATACAGCACGAGCACTTAGAGGAAATGAAAACAAGATTTTAAACAAAATTGATAATTCTCTTAAAAAAATTGAAGATGGTACATATGGGATTTGTCCTATGTGCAGTAAAACAATTAATAAAGAGCGATTAGAGTTTATGCCTTATGCTGAGTACTGTATAAAGTGTCAAAATGACTTAACTTCTGTATATAAGAATGATTTTACTAGAAGACCATTAGAAGAACAGGTTTTAGAGCCTTTTAACTATGGATATAATGATTTTAAAGATGATCCAGGGTTTGATGCTGAAGATACTTATCAAGCTGTTGAAAGTTTTAACAGACAAAAGAATTTAGATGATTATTATTATGATGATGATGAGTATGTTGAAGGAATAGAAGCTATTAGTAATGGACAATATAGACATCAGTTATACTAAAAATAAATAAAGAGAATAAAGAACAGAGAAGAAAGAACAAATGAGGTGAATATTCTTCATACTTCAGAATTTGTTCTCTGTTCTTTGCTATTTGCTCTTTGATATTAGTTATTTGACACTTGATATCAAATGTTGGATATCAAGTAGATATTGTTATATACTTTATTTATGAATGCAAAATTTAAGGGGGTGAGTTCTTGCTGGAGTTGATTATAATTGTACTTGGAGTGATAGTTGATAGAGTAACAAAAATCTGGGCTGTAAATTTAAAAGGTCAATCAGGAATAACTATAATAAAAGGATTCTTTGATTTCGAGTATTTAGAAAACAGAGGAGCTGCATTTGGAAGTTTTCAAGATCAAAAGATTTTTTTAGTTGGCTTTACAAGTATCGTTCTAATAGCATTAATAGTATTTCTTATTAAAGAAAGAAAGAACAATAGATTAATGGGTATTAGTCTTGCTTTAATTATTAGTGGGGCGATAGGAAATTTATATGATAGGATTTTTAATGGATTCGTAATTGATTTCATTCTAGTTCACTATAAAGATGTTTATTATTATCCTACTTTCAATGTAGCTGATATATTAGTGGTTGTTGGAACTGGATTATTAATGTTACTTCTTATTAAAGAGATGAAAGATGAGAAAAAAGGATTGGATGAAAAGAATGTGTAAAATTGATTTTATAACAGAAGAAGAGCAAGTTGGTAATAGATTGGACATGTTACTTGGTAAAATCGATAGTAACAGATCCAGAAGTTTTTATCAAAAAATGATTGAGCGTGGAGAAGTCCTAGTTAATGGAAAAACTGTTAAAAGCAAATATAAAGTTAAGCTTGGAGATAGGATTGTAGTTGAAGATACACAGCCAATTCCTTTAGAAGCAGTAGCAGAAGATATTCCAATTGATATAATATATGAAGATTCAGATATTGTAGTTGTTAATAAAGAGCAGGGGATGGTTGTTCATCCAGCACCAGGAAATTACACAGGAACTCTAGTCAATGCCCTTTTATACCATTGTGATAATCTTTCAGGAATTAATGGAGTAATAAGGCCAGGAATTGTTCATAGAATAGATAAAGATACATCAGGTATATTAGTTGTGGCAAAAAATGATTATGCTCATATGAAGCTAGGAGAGCTGTTTCACGAGCATGATATAAAAAGAGAATATTATGCTCTTGTTGAAGGGGTTTTAAAAAGCAATAGTGGAATTGTTGATAAACCTCTAGGAAGAGATCCTAAAACAAGGGTGAAGATGGCTATAGTTAAAGATGGTAAGAGAGCTGTAACGCACTATTCAGTTGTTGAGAGATATAAAGGTTATACTCTTGTTAAATGTCAATTAGAAACAGGAAGAACTCATCAAATAAGAGTTCATATGGCATCTTTAGGTCATCCACTAGTTGGAGATCCAATTTATGGATTTAAAAAGCAGAAGTTTAATTTGAAAGGGCAGATGCTTCATGCTAAGTCCTTAGCCTTTGTTCATCCCAAAACAGAAAAGTATGTTGAGTTTGACTCTGATTTACCAGAATATTTTATAAAAATACTGTCTAAATTAGAAAAGATAGAAGTTTAGGAGAGATATTATGATATTGAAAGCTGAAATTTTAGATGATAAAGCTGTTAAAAGAACACTTACAAGAATCGCTCATGAAATAATTGAGAAAAATAAAGGGGTAGAGGACCTAGTTCTTGTTGGTATTAAGAGTCGAGGAGTGCCTTTAGCTAATAGAATTGCTTCACTAATTGAAAAATTTGAAGATGAACCTGTAAATATTGCTACTGTAGATATTACATATTATAGAGATGATTTAACAGAAGCACATGAATCTCCTGTTTTAAATAAGAATAACATTGAAATGGACCTTAAAGGCAAAAAAGTAGTTCTTATTGATGATGTTATATATACAGGAAGAACAGTTAGAGCAGCAATGGATGCTGTTTTTGATAAAGGTAGAGCTGACTCTATTCAATTAGCTGTTTTAGTAGACAGAGGTCATAGAGAACTTCCTATCAGAGCAGATTTTGTTGGCAAGAATATACCAACTTCTAAAAAAGAGAACGTAAAGGTACATCTTGCTGAAGTGGATGGAGAAGACAGCGTTAAGATATACGATATGGAATAGAACATTAAAAGAAATGTATAATGTATAATGGATAATGTAGAATGAAGGAGGGTTCTGACCAGAGGTCAGAACCTTTAATTTTATTGTTCTTTAGGAGAATAGATGATTACTCATTTTATCTTGAGATAAAATATTGTATTAAATTAATATTAGTTATTTTATTAGTAATCCTCACCAAAAAGACTTATTTTCTTTAGCACCTCTTTAACTATTTTTACTAGTTGGTCATACTTCGTTTTATTAACAAGTCTAAAGTATAAGCTTTTTAAGAAAATAGTTACATTAAATGTAATGAGCATATAATCATGATATACACCTGCCTGATATATACCTGGTTTTTCTATGTTACCGAAGCTTCTGATCCATTCTTCAATTTCTTCTACAGGAATTATATCTCTTTCCAAAACCGCCTGAACAGCTGATATCATACGCTCATCCTCGAAATGAATATATCCATAGTAATTTATGTTGATTTTTTTATATATTGAATCTAATATTGCTTTTAGTCCTTCATATCCTATTATTTTACATTGTGCAAGTTCCATCAGAGCATCAGCACCGTGGGCAGCCCCATGAGCCCAAAATTTACCCTCTACAAAGCCTCTTACATCCCTGTCCTCATTATAAAATTTCATAATTGCATTAAAAGCTTTTAAAATATCGCTATCTGATAAAAAACTCCTATGCTTATAGATGATACATGCAGCAATTAAAACGGAATAAGTCCTGTCAAAAACTTTATCCCCAATTTCGCCCAATCCATTGAAAAGATGTTTTTCGTCTATTGCTATCATAAATATGTCATGTGCTTCTTCAGGTGTCAGAACATCCATCAGTATCCAATTAACCAGAACGTGATAAACCAACTCATCACGCAGTTCACCGTCAGTATCTCCTATATAATCCATCAGTTCTAAGGAAAATTCATATGGGTTCACCCCCTCTGGTAGTTTGTATTCGTTATCTTTTATATTTCTTAATAATGTCTTTAATGCGTTTCTCTCCATATATTTCCCCAACCTCTCAATATTTTTTTGAGTTCATTTCTCTTGTCATAGGTTACCATATCTTTTCCTAAAAGCCTTTATTATACTATTCCGTTGCAACTATAATTATACAAAATATGGATATTTAATGCAATTATTTGATGCTATGTATAAATATATACATTCACACATTAAAAAAGAGTTGATGATTTTGAATTCTATCACCAACTCTAAAATATTGAACGTGAAATACAATGTTTTCCCTAAAGGAAAACGAGTAAACTTCTATTGTTATCTAACCAATAAAATGTAGCTTCTGACAAGAGTCAGAAGCATCCATCATTATACATTATACATTATCAATTATACATTTGTTTTAGTCGGTTTTACTCTACCTCTTCCAGTTTCGGTTCAACTGGATCTATAAAGAATGTTTTATTAGTATAATAAATAACCATTCCAGGTTTTGAACCACTAGGTTTTTTTACATTTTTAACTTCGGTATAGTCTACAGGTACTTTAGTTGAATTTTTCCCTTTGCTGTAATAAGCGGCAAGATTAGCTGCTTCATCTAAAGTTGATTCAGGAATATTGCCTGAATTTTTTACTATAACATGTGAGCCAGGAATGTCTTTAGTATGCATCCATATATCGTTTTTAGAAGCAAACTTAAGGGTTAAATAATCATTCTGAAGGTTATTTTTCCCTACATAGATATCAATGCCATCACTAGATACAAAGTGTAGAGGTGCTGACTTTCCTTCCTTTACTTTCTTTTTGGATTTCTTTTTCTTTAGATATCCACTTTCAATAAGCTCTTTTTTTATCTCAGATATTTCACCTGTACTTCTGCAATTTGAGATATTTACTAATACAGAATTTAAATATGAAAGTTCTTCTTTAGCTTGAGTTAATTGTATTTGAGCCATCTCTTCAGATTTTTTCATCTTATTATATCTTTTATAATACTTTTGAATATTTTCAGATACAGTTTTATTTGGATCTAAAGTAATCTCTACATATTCCTCTTTATCAGTTACATAATAATTTAAAAGAGAAACTTTTTCACTACCTTCTTCTACACTATGGATAAAAGAAGTTAAAAGTTCGCCATAAAGCTGGTATTTATCTCTCTTTTTACAATCAACAAGTGTTTTCTCAAGAATTTTTATCTTCTTAGCGCATCTATCAATATTGTTAGATACTAATTTATGAATCTCAGCACTTTTTCCATGCATTCTGTCTTGAAGATCTTTTTCATAATAAAACTTTTCACATAGTTCACTAGGATTATCAAATTTATTGAAATCCATATGGCTATTTATTAAATGACTTAGTTCAACACAGTGGAAAGTTTTTAAGTAACCATCTAAGGTATAGCTTCCGAAGTTTTTATTATTAATTTTAAGTTCCTCTAAAATTTCTTGTATTTGATTTATACGACTTATTATTGAATCTGTATTCTCATCACCCTTGAGGTCTAATCTATAAAGTAATTCTTTTGATAATTCAGCTCCAAAACCAGTAAAGATTCTACTAAATATTTTCTCGGAAAAATCAAGTTCTTTAAGTTTTGATAATAAGTCTTCTTTTGTAAAGTTATAAGGGTCAAGAAGCTTTGATTCTGGTGGATATACATAAGGTAATCCGCTTAGAACTGTACGATATGTATTTTTAGATAATCCAATGTGCTTAATACTATCCATTATAATATTATCTGAATTTCTTACTAGAGAAATATTGCTGTGACGCCCCATAATCTCAACTATAAGTATAAAGTTACTTACAAAACCAAGTTCATCAGTACTTTCAAAGACAATATTAAGAACTCTGTCAGTAGTCAATTGTTGAATATCTAGTACTCTTGCTCCTTTTAAGTATTTTCTTAATACCATACAGAACATTGGAGCAGATAAAGGATTTTCTTTTTTAATATCAGTAAAATGTATTCTAGGATAGTTTGAAGAAGCACTAATTAATAAGCCTCTATTTTTTCTATTAATTTTAAAATTTAATATTATTTCATCTTTTTCAGGTTGAGAGATTTTTTCAACTCTTCTTCCAATAAGTTCTTTTGAAAGCTCTTCAGTTAAAGACTTTAAAAAGAAACCATCTAATGCCATAGTAATCATCCTTTCTATGTAAACTTAAAACTCATTAATACTCTTGACAAATCTATAGATATACTAAGTTAAAAATTGATTTATTCAAATAGATAAAATGTTTGTTCTTAACATCCATTTTTTTACTTTTGGAATATTTGAATAAGTAAATTTTTAAACTAAAGAATCTATATATATTATACCATTAAAACTTGTTTTAAGCATTAAAAGTAAAAATATGTATAGAAAGACAATAATAACAGAATAAAAAAAGATAAAGTGTAAATAATTTCTAAATGAGGTGGTGTCCTTGTGTTATAAAAGTAGAAAGGGGATAACCCTTGTTGATGTAATGCTTACCTTAGGGATTCTCCTAATAGTATTAACAATAAGCAGTATATCAATAAGAAATATTCAAAGACTAATAATTAAGAATAGAGTCAGCGTAGAGGAAGAAAGTATTGTTGATTTTATTCAAGGGGTAAGGTTAGAGTGCATAGAGAATAAACAAGATGGAGAAATAATTGTTGATTGTTTGAGGAATAGACTTTTGTTTTCTATAGAGAATAAGGTGATTCGAAAGTTTCAATGCGATAAATACATAGATTTATATGGATTAAATATAAACGGTGGAGAGTATAACAATTATATAAAAATTAGAAAAGATGGGTATATGTCACCGTGCTCAATATTGTATAAGAATGGAATGGGCTATGAAAGGAGAATAACCACAAGGGTTAATTTAGGATATGTTCAAATTAAATAAAAAAGGGTTTTCATTCGTGGAATTATTAATATCCTTAACATTAATGGGAATATTAATGATTAGTTTTGCTATAGTAAATGGTTACTTATTAAAAGTTATTAATAACCGAAAAAAAGTAGAGGTCTTTAATGATATTATAGAGATTACTTACTATGAATTAAAATATAACTCCTTGATTGTAAGAGAAACTACAAAATCACAAGATGTTTATTTAAATGGAAGTGCTGCATATTTATTAAGAAATGAAAAGATAGATAACTTGTTATTGAAAGAAACAACAGAAAATGAGTATTTTTTAATAAATATAGATTGTGATTATGATCCATTCATTAATAAGGTGAAAATAATACTTTATAGTGATTCAAATAAAGAATGGGAGAAAGTTATATATGTTCCGAAAAGTCATACAGAAGAAAAAGAAAGGGTTGTCACTTATAGAGATGCTTTTAGTATTAGTTTTCTTTACCATAATTAATGGTTTATTGATTACTATGATAGCTATAACATTTAAAATGTGGGCATATGCTCAAACAACCTATTCACATGATAATCAGTATACGAACTTAAGCTTATATCTTAAAAGAGAGATTGAAAATCCCCAAAATATAGATTTATTAGTTAAAGAAAATTCAATAGAAATCCAAAGAAATAATAATAAGATTATTTTTTCATTAACTAGCAATGCTTTAAAAGTGAAATATATTGATAACTGGGGAAGGAAGCTGAATGAGAATATTTTATTGATAAATATTGAGAAAATAGAATTCATAGAAAAAGGGGAACTACTATATATTGTGCTAGTAAAGGATGGTGTTGAAAAGAATTGGGTGTTTCTAAGAAAAAAATGGGTGGATTTTTAGTAACAACTTTAATATTAGGAGCAATTATAATTGCATTTTTACTAACATTATATAAGGCATATTCAAACAAAAATAAATACCAAAGTAAAGTTAGATTAATAGCATATACAGACTATAATCCAAATTTAGAATTTAAAATTCAAAAATTTTATGGTTTATTAAATAAATTAAAAACAGATGGAAAAATTCAAATGTTTCTAAATGAACAATTTAATGAAAAATTAAAAGAAGAAGGTTTTATAGGTTATAAAGTAAATAAAGGTAATAAAGAAGTAGAATTAAAATTTGAAAAAGATAAATATTTTAACTACATTGTAAATTTTGGATATAATGACGATAATCAGCTTAAGATTATAATAAAAAACATCTATGAAACAAGGAAAAATGAGAATTAAAATCAGATATATTGGTCATATTAATAATGAACAGTTGAAAATAGAGCTTTATTCTGATAGAATACTAATGGTGTATATGTTATTTGGTAAATATATGTCATAGTGGTTTATTAAAGTGTTTAACATGATTTACTTGTGTATTTAGATGCTATAACTAGTAATGAGCTTTATTTTGCGATATTTAACATAATATACTAAGTTAAATTTTGATTGTAAATACCATAAATTTAATGTAAAATTTATGAGTATGGTGAAATATAATTTTGGAGGGATAATATGATTTCAGCAGGAGATTTTAGAAAAGGTGTTACTTTTGAAGAGAATGGACAAGTTTTTACAATAATTGATTTCTTACATGTAAAACCAGGTAAGGGAGCTGCATTTGTAAAAACTAAACTTAGAAACGTTATTAATGGTGGAATAGTAGAAAAATCTTATAATCCAACAGCAAAAGTACAAGATGTTGTTATTGAAAGAAAAGAAATGCAATATTTATATAATGATGGAGAGTTATACTACTTCATGGATCAAGAAACATATGAGCAAATTCCTTTAAATTATGATATGGTAGAGCAAGCTATTAAATATCTTAAAGAGAATATGTTTGCAATAATCAAATTCTTCAAAGGTGAAGCTTTCTCAGTTGAAGCTCCTAACTTCGTTGAATTACAAGTTATTGAAACAGAGCCAGGAGTTAAAGGAAACACTGCTACTAACGTAACTAAGCCAGCTAAATTAGAAACTGGAGCAATTATTAATGTGCCTATGTTCGTTAACGAAGAAGATATAATCAGAGTTGACACTAGAACAGAAGAGTACATGGAAAGAGTTTAATAAAAGCATAATTGAAAATTGAAAATGTATAATTGATAATGTAGGATGGTTCTGACTGAGGTCAGAACCTTCATTTTATTTTTAATCAAACAAAAAAAGGTTTACTCATTTTATCTTAAGATAAATATTGTATTTAAAATACAATATTTCGCATAAGGTGAAATAAGTAAACCTTTTTTCTACTAAAGAATGAGAAAATGTAGTTTCTGCAGAGCAGAAACATCCATCATTCTCCATTCTCCATTATACATTATACATTTCTTTAAAGCCTATGATGTGCATATGGCTTTATTTTTTTGTAATAATTTTTATGTATACGAAATAAGAATTTATATATAAGGGCAAATAGATAAACTACTGCGTATGTTTATCTATACAAAGAAAAAATAATAAAGAAGAAAGAATAAATATTGTTGATATTCTTCATTCTTCAGAATATCTATAATTTAAAAGTACAGAAATAGAGTATAAAGTAGTTACCTCTAAATTAACTTGGGTTATGCAATATAATCTTTTCTTATTTCATAAGCTTTCAGCTCTGCTGAAAGGTATTGTTATTTGTTCTTTATTCACTATTCTTTATAAATGCTTTATTTTTTAAATCTCATTATGATAATAAGTTTTAAAAGAAGATAAATTTTTTTAGTTACAAGGGGGTGAGTTTTTGATTGATGAATTTATGAAAGTGCTATCACCTGAAATATTTGCAATAGTCAAAACTTGTGTTAAGTCAATTCAGGAAATAAGGGTGAGATGTGGTAAAAATTTAGTGGTGATAACCCATGAAGGAGAAAAAAGATTTGATTATATTGTTACTCAGTACGATATAGATGTGATTGTTAGGAAGATAAGTCAATTTTCTAGATATGCTTTTAACGATGAGATAAAACAAGGGTTTATTACAATAAAAGGTGGACATAGAGTAGGGTTGTGTGGGTCCTGTGTATTAGAAAAAGGAGAAATAAAGACATTAAGAAACATATCTTCATTAAATATCAGACGAGCTAATGAGATTATAGGGGCGTCAGATAAAGTTATAAATGAGATTATGACTAATGATGTAGTTAATAATGCTATTATAATTTCTCCACCAAGATGTGGGAAAACAACACTCCTGAGGGATCTTGCTAGAGTGATTTCTGATAAATATAAATTGAATGTTTGCATAATCGATGAGAGAGGTGAAATCGGAGCATGTAGTGATGGAATACCACAATTAAATGTAGGTTCCAGAACTGATGTTTTTGATCGTTGTCCCAAAAGTAAAGGAATAATGCTTGCAATAAGGAGTTTATCACCAGATGTAATAATTTGTGACGAGATTGGAACAGATGAGGATATGATAAGTATTATTATGGCAGTTAATTCAGGTGTTAAGATTATAACTTCAATACATGGCTTCGATGTAGAAGATCTTTACAAAAAGAAAGTATATTCTCGAATAATTGAACATAAAGTTTTTAAAAGAGCAATTATTTTAAACAACTTAAAAAAAGTAGGGGATATTACATCAATTGTTGATCTTGATAAAGGAAAGGGGGATAAAGGTGCTTAATTTTCTAAGTTATTTGATAATTATCCTAGGGTCTACATCAATTGGAATTTTGTATGGAGAAAGTATGAAAAAAAGACTTAACCAGCTAAATGAAATGGACAGAATAATGTTATCTATTAGCAATGAAATTACATATTTAATGACACCATTGCCAGAACTTTTTCGGCGTATCGCAGATGATTCATCTAGTGAGTTCAAGCAGTTTTTTAACAATATGAGTATTAGGATGGTCAATGGGGATTTATATGATATTTTTGATGCATATAAGAGTGTTAGGGACGAGCTATCTAATGAATTTTACTTTAAAGAATCAGATATTAAGGTAATTGATGGTTTTTTTAGAAATCTAGGAAACAATGACCTTAGGGGAGAACAAAACTCTATTGAATATAACAGGTTAAAGATGAAACGAATTATCGAAGAGGCAGATAAGAAATTAAAAAAAGATTATAAGTTAGTGACTTCTTTATCGTTTGCACTTGGCTTAGTAGTAGTAATTATTATTGTATAAAGGGGGATACCAATGGAAATATCATTGATACTAAAAATTGCAGGTATTGGATTTTTACTAGCAGTAATTGATAAGGTGCTTACAGGAGCTGGAAAAAAAGACTGGGCACAGGTTGTGGACCTAGTAGGTGTTATTGTTGTCATATTGATGATACTATCATTGATTGGGCAGTTATTCACATCAGTAAAAACGATTTTCCAGTTATAAGGAGGAGATTATGGAGATACTCAAGATTATATCGTTGGCATTTATAGCGATGATATTATATCTATCGCTGAAAGATGAGAAAAAAGAATTAGCGTATTTTATTCTTCTAGCAAGTGGCATAATAATCATAATTTTTATCGTTCCCAAGATGAAAGCAATAGTTCTCTTTTTAGAGACAGTATCTATTAAAACAGGGGTAGATATTATTTATCTCAATACAATATTTAAAATATTAGGAATAGCTTATTTAACAACGTTCTGTACAGAATTATGCAAGGATGCCGGTGCTTCCTCATTAGCTTCTAAAGTAGAAGTTGCTGGTAAAGTTATTATTCTTTCTTTAGGAGTACCGATTTTAATGGCTGTTTTGAAATCTATCGTGAGCATAATAAGTGCATGATTATGAAAATATTAAGAAAGAGCTTAATTGTATTAATTCTGTTATTAACATGTACTGGGAACTTTGTAAGTGCCCTCGATGATAATGGAGGGGTAACCCTTGACAGAGAAGAACTAGGTAAAATAAATAAGCTATATCAATACATATCAAATCTAGGGAATGATTATGAAATAATAAGGGACATGAATCCTAAAGAGATTGTGGAAAGCTATATGAAAGAGGGCAGTGGTGGAATGACATCAAAGGATATAGGAAGAATAATCTCGCTGTATATTACAAGAGAAATAAGAGTTGTATTTAAAATGCTAGGTTCTTTAGTTGTTATATGTCTGATCTGTGGACTTCTTACACAGCTGCAGGCTGCATTTGCTGAGAATGAGATCTCCAGCATTGCATATTATGTTTGTTATTCTATGGTTTTATTGATTATTGGGAATAGTTTTTATGTAACTTTAACTTTAGCTAAGGATACAATAAATTCTATTGCTAATTTTATGGATGCTCTGATGCCGGTTCTGATTATGCTTTTAGCTAGTGTGGGGGGATTTACACAAGCTGTATTAATGGATCCCATTATAATGTTTGTTGTGAATTTTTCAGCAAGAGTAATGGTTAATTTTGTTTTTCCAATGATAGTTCTAAGTTTTGTTCTAGCATTTGTAAACAATCTATCCAGTGAGAATAAAGTTAAAAGTTTAAGCAAGCTCTTTGGGCAGGTTACATTATGGGTACAGGGGTTTATGTTGACGATTTTCGTTGGTATCGTAACTATAAGAAGCATGGTATCAAGTTCAATAGATGAGGTTACACTTAAAACAGCGAAATTTACTGTGGACAAGTTTATACCTGTTGTAGGGAAAGCATTATCTGATGCCTTAGCAACTATAGCTGGATATTCATTGTTATTAAAAAATGCTATAGGGTCTTTGGGAGCTATCGTATTGATAGTGATAATACTTATGCCAATAATAAAAATTTTGGTTTTAGGATTTATGTTTAAATTATCAGCAGCAATCATTGAACCTATAAGCGATAGTAAAATTGTAAATGCTATTAACGAAGCTGGAAAGGCAATAATATTAATTCTTACTTGCGTTATATGTATTTCAGTTATGTGTTTTATAATGATTGCTATTGTGGCTGGAACAGGTAAAGGGATAATGTTCAGTTAGGAGGTTAACGATGATAGAGCTAATAAAAGAGTGGATCATAAGTATATGTACTATGATTGTCATAATGACGGGCGTTGAATTAATACTGCCTAATAACAAATTAAAAAAGTACTGTAAATTCGTTATGGGATTAATTTTAATGTTAGTTATAATAAATCCAATAATAATTGCTTTAAAGCCTTCTTCAGCCATAAATGTAAACTTTGATGAATTTAATTATGAATTTCAAGAAAGAGATACCTATGAGTATGAAAAATATAGAGATAAGAATATCGATAGAACACTCAAGGTGTATAGAAATAATATTGAAAAAGAGTGTCTTAAGAGTTTGAAGGAGGAATATCCAGATACAAAATTTAGTATGGATATAGAGGTTAGTTATGATGATTCTGAGGGGATGTTTGTAATTGACGAAATTGCAATTGGAGTAAATGGAAACAGTAGTATTAAGAGAGTAAAGCCAGTTGTAATAAGTAAAAATAAGAGTGTTGAGAATGAAAATGAAAACAAAAATAATGAAAACTTAAATAAAATAAAGAAACATATTGGAAAGCTCTTAGATCTAGAGGAAAAAGCAGTTAAGGTATATTCACAAGATGATTGATTAAAACTTTATAGTAATAATTTAATTCTATGGGTTATATAAATATAGGGAAATAAATTTGAAATTAGGAGGGGATACAGTGGGAGATAATAAAAAATCAATTTTAGACGTTTTTATTAATAATGCCTTGCTAAATAGCATATTAAATATATTAAAAAAGCTTTTACCAAAAGAGAAAAAAGGAAGAAAAATATACAACGGAATTATCATAATATTATTTCTGGTATTAGGGGCCTTAAGCTATAATCTTTTGAACAGTGCCTTTAAACAGGATAGTGAAAAAATTTATGGTAATAACGTGGTGCCGACACAGGGTGTTAAAGACGAAAAATTCGTAAGTACTGAAGTGGGTAATTACAAGAAAAAGAAAGAAGAAGAACTAACTACTTTTCTAAATGATTTACAGGGAGGGGGCAAAATTACAGTAATTATGCATTTTGAAAGTAGTGAAGAAAAGGTCATTGCAACCAATATTAATGACTCAGTAAGCTTAACAGAGGAAGCTGATGATAATGGAGGTACAAGAAAGATAAATACCAATCAAAATGGGAGAACAGTTGTCACTTTGAATGAGGGTGATAAGACAAAAGCCTTAGTAACAAAAGTAGTCGAGCCAAAAGTTATTGGAGTAGTAGTAACAGCTGAAGGAGCAGCAGATAGCTTGGTAAGACAAAAAATGAAACAAGCAATTTTAACCTTGTATGATCTCAAGTCAGATCAAGTAGAGGTATACCCAATTGGGTGTGAGTATAAGAATTAAGATGATATGGAGGGAAAATAATGGATAGAAAGCAAGCAGGTATTCTTGTTTCTTTATTAGTATTAATTGTCATCGTAGGTGTGGCTTCTTGGAAATTAAACGGTGATTTACCACCATTGAATTCACCAGTTGGAAATTTGGGAGTTGAGCAAACTGAAGAAGAAAATGATGATTTTATTAAACAAATAGTTGAAAGAGATACTACTTCAGCAGCAAATATGCAAGTTCTTCAAGATATTATTGATAATAAAGATAACTCTGAAGAAGTTAGAAATCAAGCTTTAGAACAGCAAACAAGAATGGTAGTTCAACTTGAAAAAGAACAAAGCTTAGAGAGACAACTTAAAGCTCAAGGATATGAAAATGTACTTTGCCTAGTTGCAGACGACTTCAATAATGTAAAGGTATATGTTAAATTAGAAGAGGATTTAACTGAAGAGCAAATGGCGGAAATTAGAGCTATTGTTGTATCACAGACTGAAATCAGAGAAGTTGAAATTTCTAGAAAATAATAAAAACATTGAAGAGTCTTCTCCTATTTGGTATAATTACAATAATTAAATACCTAAGGTTGATTAGGGGGTAAGATAAATGGAAGAAAAAAAATCTTTAGAAAAAATCGAAGAAATGGAAAAAGGAACTGTTAAGATATCTGATGATGTTATTGGCGTTATAGCTAATTTGGCAATTAATGATGTAAATGGAATTGTTGGTATAACATCAGGTATAGTTGAAGGTTTCACAAATATGTTCAGCAAGAAGAACTTACATAAGGGTATTAAGATCTCTTTTGAAGAAAATAAAGCATCTATAGATCTTAATATTGTTGTTGAGTATGGTGTAAAGATTCAAGATGTATGCCATGAAGCTCAAAAGGCAGTGAAAACACAAGTGGAAACAATGACAGGAATTGATGTGGAAGCTGTAAATATCTATGTTCATGACGTAGTGATACCTAAAAAGACTGAAACCATTTTGGAAGAAGAAACAATCACTGAATAAAAGATGCACTTTGTGTGCATCTTTTTTTTTTTTAGTTGAAAGTGGAAAGTTGAAAATGGAAAACGAATGATATTTCTCTTCGAGAAATTTTAATTGTATTGTTATAAGAAAAATAAATAGTTACTCGTTTCATTTGTAATGAAACATTGTATTTCAAATACAATATTTTATCCTAATATAAAATGAGTAAACATTTACTTCTCTAAAGAACAATAAAATGTAGCTTCTCACGAAAGTGAGAAGCATCCATCGTTGTCCATTGTCCACTGTCAACTGTCCACTTCTTTAAAAGGTTTTTAATTTCTAGTTGTGGTTTAAAAAGAATTAGGGTATTATATATAGTTGTGATAAATATGATAAAAATGTGGTAAAATTATAATACCAAAGGTAAAAAAGGTAGTTATATATAAGGAGGCAAATATGAACAGAAGAAAATCAAGAGAAGTTGCCATGAGAATACTATTTTCAATGACTCTTAGTGGTAATGATATAACTAGTGCAATAGAGAATTTTAAAAAAGCAGAATTTGAAGATATTGAGCAAGTTGATTTTGAATATGTAGAGATGATACTTAAGGGAGTACAAGAACATAAAGAAGAGATTGATAAAAATATCCAAGATAAACTGCATAATTGGAAAATTAATAGACTTTCAAATACTAGTCTTGCAATAATGAGAATTGCTGCATTTGAGATAGAACATGTAGAAGATGTTCCTGCTAGAGTTGCAGTAAATGAAGCAATTGAGTTAGGAAAGATATATTGCGAAGATAAGGCAACGGATTTAATAAATGGAGTATTACATAACTTCGTTTAAGGAGTGATTTTTTGGGTATAAAACTAAAAAGTAAAGAGCTTTGTGGAGAGATTATCACTCAGCTTAAAAAAGATGTTTCATTGTTAAAGAAGAGTTCCATAGAGCCTACATTAGCATCAGTACTTATTGGTAATGATGGAGGCTCGATTTTTTACACTGGTATTCAAAAGAAGAAGTGTGACGAGGTTGGGATAAAGTACAATCTACATAGATTACCTGAGGATATTTCCTTCCAAGAGTTAAAAACTCTTGTAGAGAAGTTAAATAATGATGAAAATATTCACGGTATATTAATACAATCACCTCTTCCTAAAGGATTAGATGGGAGAGATGTGTTTAATTTAATAAAACCAGAGAAAGATATAGATTGTCAGACCACTACTAATATTGGAAAAGTTTATAGTGGTGAATTTGATTTTGCACCATGTACAGCAATATCTGCATTAGAATTAGCTAAACAGACAGGTGTAAAATTTGAAGGTAAAGATGTTGTTGTAATTGGAAGAAGTAATGTGGTTGGGAAGCCTTTATTTCAATTATTGAATAATGAAAATGCAACTGTTACAGTGTGCCACCTTAAAAGTAAAGATATAGACAAAAAATGTAGGGAAGCAGATATTGTATTTGCTTGTGCAGGAAGCCCTAAACTGGTTGATGCTAGTTATGTAAAAGAAGGCAGTATTCTAATTGATATTGGAACTACTAACGTAGATGGGAAAATTGTAGGAGATATTAATTTAGAAGAAGTTATTGATATTGCTGATTATGTAAGTACAGTACCAGGAGGAGTAGGGCCCTTAACAACTATTATTCTTTTAAGAAATGTTGTTTCTAATGCAAAAAAGAGTAAGGAATGATTATATGTACTTAAAGAGTTTAAGTGTAACTGAACTAAATCAATATGTAAAGAAAATTCTAGAGAATGATTTTATTTTAAGAAATGTTTTAGTTGAAGGAGAAATATCAAACCTTAAATTACACAGCTCTGGACACGCTTATTTTTCTTTAAAAGATAAAGGTGGAAAAATAAATTGCGTAATGTTTAAGAGTGATGTAGCCTTTCTAAGCTTTAAGCCTGAAGATGGGATGAAGGTAAACATAAAAGGGAGAGTTTCTTTGTATGACAAAGAAGGAAAATACCAATTTTATGTTACTGAAATGACTAAGAAAGGTGAAGGAGAGTTATTTGTTAAATATTTAGCTCTTAAGAAAAAACTTGAAGAAGAAGGCCTTTTTGATGAAGTTTACAAGAAGGAAATACCTAAGTTTAATAGAAATATAGGGGTAGTCACATCACCCACAGGAGCAGCTGTTCAAGATATAATTTCAGTTGCTAAAAGAAGATTTGAAGGGGTAAATATTTATATTTCCCCTTGTTTAGTACAGGGGATTAATGCACCGAAATCAATAATTAATGGGATAAAAGAATTAGAAAAACTTAAAGAGATTGACTTGATTATAGTCACAAGAGGTGGAGGGTCACTAGAAGAACTTTGGGCTTTTAATGATGAGGAGTTAGCAAGGTGCATATTTAAATGTAAAAAGCCAATTGTTTCAGCTGTAGGTCATGAGACTGATTATACTATAGTTGACTTTGTCAGTGATGTAAGGGTCCCTACACCATCAGCAGCAGCAGAAATTGCTGTTTTCGACTCAACAAAGTATATTGCTCTTTTAGATGAAATGACAATAAGACTACAAAATTCTATGTATAAACATATAGATGCGAAAAAATATAGCTTAAATCTAATGAAGGAGAAACTTTTAAGAAATTCTCCTGAGATGATTGTGAGAAATAAACTTAAAGATATTATAAATACAAGAGAATTCCTAAGCAATAAGATGGAAAGTACACTAGTTGTATTAAAAGAACAATTAGCAAAAGAGTGTGCTTTGTTGAATTCGTATAATCCTTTAAATGTACTTCAAAAGGGATATTCTATTATTCAAAAGGAAGATGGTACAACAGTTAAGGGAAGTAATATGATAACTGAAGACGAAGTTTACAAGTTTACATTCGCAGAAGATAAGGTGTATGGTAGGATAAATCTATTGGAGGAGTAAATATGGGTAGAACTAAAAAATCATATGAAGAAAAATTCCAAGAATTAAAGGAATTTGTTAAAAGCTTCGAAGGAGATGAACTTCCTCTCGAAATAGCTATGAATAACTATGAAAAAGGGATAAAACTCTGCAACGAGCTTTATAAGGAGCTAAAAGAGGTAGAAGGAAAAATCCAAATTTTAAATAAAGAAGAGGAAGTTTAAGCGAGGTTAACCATATGAATATAGATCAAATTAAAATCTTAGTTGATAGTTGGTTGAATAATTATTTTAAAGATAAAGGTACATATGAGAGTAAAATCTATCAGTCTATGGAATATAGTATTGTTAATGGCGGAAAAAGAATAAGACCAATTTTGGCTGTTCTTACTTATGGACTATATAAGAACGATATAAAAGAGATACTTCCAATGGCATGTGCCATTGAAATGATACATACATATTCACTTATTCATGACGATCTCCCTTGTATGGATGATGATGATCTAAGAAGAGGAAAACCTACTAATCACAAAGTTTATGGTGAAGGTTTAGCTGTTTTAGCTGGAGATGGATTATTGAATGAGGCATTTAACATAATGTTGAAAGAAGCTGCTATAAACGGAGAAAAACATTTAGAGGCTGCTACAATTTTAGGTGATGCTTCTGGTGTTAATGGAATGATTGGTGGTCAGGTAGTTGATATACTAAGTGAGAATAAAGATATTTCCTTTGAAGAATTAAGCTTTATTCATGCAAAGAAAACAGGTGCACTACTAAAAAGTTCCATATTAGTTGGGGCTTCAATTGGGGGAGCATCAAAGGCAGAATTTGAAATTTTAAGTGAATTTGGTTCAAAAATAGGGTTGGCTTTTCAGATAATTGATGATATATTAGATGTTGTAGGAGATGAGAACAAAGTTGGTAAGAATTTACGAACTGATTCTTCTAGAGAAAAGAACACATATGTTAAGTTTTTTTCAATTGATGAGTGTAGAAAAAGAGCTGCAGATTTAACAAATGAATGTTTTGCTCTTTTAGGTAAAATAGATAAGAATACTGAGATTTTGGAAGATTTAACAAGATTTTTATTAGAGAGAGACTATTAGAATAATTACTTGATTTTATAGATATTGCTTAATATGTTATAATAATTAATGTTGATAGATAGAATAAAGTGGTGCAGTATTCTAGTCAGGCAACTATTTCTCAAGGCGGGGCTAAAAATCCGTCGAAGGGCACATCGATGAAACTCCTGGTGGATGCTTAAGACGCCCAGTCTTGGGTGTGTGCTGGGAGGAAGGTGGTGGGGCAGCCGCAACGGCATGCGCAACTGACCCTACCTCCGCGGAGACCATATATTGTGGTTAGGGCTAGATACCCTTTCTACGAATATGGATTAAACCTGCAATGTGGTGAAAGCTATGTGCAGTGTAGCCTGTCTTGAGTGGGGTAGGTAGAGGTCTTAGGACTTAAACCTATGCTGCAAAAGAGACTAAAGGAATAGCCAACTGTTGAGGAAAGCTCCTAGACTGTTTGTTAAGAGGTATATTAAGGATTGCAGTATGGTCTAAGTGGTAGTCCAGTACTAAAATTGGTAACATTTTAGACAGAGTTTTAATGGGAAACCGTCAAGTTGGCGACACTTGGTAACTCTGTGGGAAATCCAACTGGACCTAAGCCATAAGGTTTACTTAATATATTACCACTTTAATACATATTTTTATTTGTTGTGAGGAGAATTAAGTGGGTAAAGAGAAGAAAGCTAAAAAAGCTAAGGAAACAATGAGTCACAAAAAATGGGTATTTTACATCATATTATGGACAATTTTATTAGGGGGAACAATTACCTCGTTATCTGATTTGCTACTAAAAAACGCTGAAGTATTAGTAGCTTTTGTTATATTGATTTTAATAATTGCATTTGGAGTGGTTTTAGATACAGTTGGTACAGCAGTTACTGCTGCTAACGAAACTCCTTTTCACTCAATGGCAGCAAAAAAAGTACCTGGAGCAAAACTAGCTGTTAAGTTAGTTAGAAATGCTGATAAGGTCTCTAATTTTTGTAATGATGTAATTGGTGATATATGTGGAATCGTTAGTGGTACAGCTAGTGGAATAATCGTTAATACACTTGTGGGTAGAGGATTCCCAATTAAAGAGACTTTGCTTAGTGCCTTGATGGGTTCTCTAGTTGCGGCAGGGACTGTTGGTGGTAAGGCCATGGGGAAAAATATTGCAATTAAATATAGTAATGATATTGTTTTTAAAGTTGCACAGATAGTAAACATGATTAAGAAGGAAGGGTAAGATGTATAATATATTAGATAAAGTTAATTCTTTTAAGGACATAAAGACTTTAGATTATGAACAATTAGATATGCTTAGTATGGATATAAGAAAATTCCTTATAGAGAATATAAGTAAGACAGGTGGTCATTTAGCATCTAATTTAGGTGTTGTGGAATTGACCATTAGTTTATATAGAGTCTTTGACCTGGATATTGATAAGGTTATTTGGGATGTTAGCCACCAATCATATGTACATAAAATTTTAACTGGTAGAAAAGATAAATTTCCAACATTAAGACAACATCAGGGATTAAGTGGATTTTTAAAGAAGAGTGAAAGTAAATATGATTTCTTTGAAGCAGGACACAGCAGTACATCTATTTCAGCAGGAGTAGGTATGGCTAGGGCAAGAGATCTTAAAAATGAAAAATTTGATGTAGTATCCATAATTGGTGATGGTGCACTTAGTGGTGGAATGGCTTTTGAAGCATTGAATGATGTAGGATTCAGAAAAAGTAAAATGATTATTATTTTAAATGATAATGAAATGTCAATTTCTAAAAATGTTGGCTCAATATCAAATATTCTTAATGATCTAAGAGTGAATCCAAAATATAATACCATAAAACATAAGGTAAGGAGTTCAATAGACAAAATACCTCATATAGGGAAAAAGATATCAAACAGTATTGTTAATGTTAAGAGTGCAGTTAAACAGGTAGTATTACCTGATATGATATTTGAAGATATGGGATTGCATTATTTTGGACCAATAGATGGCCATAATATTAAACATCTAGATGAAATCTTAGAGGATGCAAAAAAGTTAAATGAACCAGTATTAATACATGTAATAACTAAAAAGGGAAAAGGGTATAAACCAGCTGAAAATAATCCAGATAAGTTTCATGGTATCGGGAAATTTGATGTTATTACTGGAGAAACATTAAAAAAATCAACTCCAACGTATTCATCAGCCGTAGGAGATGCTCTTATTGATATTGCTAAAGAAGATGAAAAAGTAGTTGCAATTACAGCAGCTATGCCCAAAGGAACTGGTTTAGGTGAATTCAGTAAAAAATTTGAAAATAGATTTTTTGATGTAGGAATTGCTGAACAACATGCTACAACAATGGCAGCTGGGATGGCTAGTGAAGGTTTAAAGCCGTTTTTTGCAGTCTACTCTACATTTCTTCAGAGAGCTTTTGATCAAATATTACATGATATTTGTTTGCAGAAGCTACCTGTGGTTTTAGGAATTGATAGAGCTGGGATAGTTGGTGATGATGGTGAAACACATCAAGGGGTATTTGATATTTCTTATCTAACACAAATACCAAATATGACTATTGTAGCTCCTAAAAAAATTGGGGAAGTAAATAAAATTCTGAGATGGGCATTTAATCATAATGCTCCTGTAGCGATTCGTTATCCTAGAGGAGGAGATTATGATGAAATTAACGAAATTGATGATATTAGTGTTATTAATGATGGAAAATGGGAAATAATTAAAGAAGGAAAAGATATTGCGATTATTAGTAACGGCAGGCTTTTAACAAAAGCTCTTGAAGCATGGAAAATTCTTAATGAAAAAGGAATAAATGCTTCACTGATAAATGGATTATTTATTAAACCTCTTGATACGCATCTGTTGGATGAATTAAAAGAGAACTTCAATATGATAGTTACTGTAGAAGACAATGTGTTAAGGGGCGGATTTGGTGAAAGTATTTTATCTTATTTAAATAAAGATCATGACAAAGTAAAGGTTCTTAATCTTGGATTTCCAGATGAATTTATTGAACATGGAAATATCGAAATACTTTACGAGAAATATGATTTACATGGCCAAGGAATCGCAAGCAGTATAGAAAGGGCTTTAAGGTGATTTAATGGAAACTGAAAGATTAGATGTTCTGCTCTATAAGAAAGGGATGTTTTCTTCAAGAGAAAGAGCACAAGAACATATAAAAAAAGGTGATATTCAAGTTGATGGTAAAATTGTTACTAAAACCGGAAAGAAGGTCTTAGTAGACAGCGATATTCAATTTACGGGAAGAAAAATTCCATATGTAAGTAGAGGTGGATTGAAGCTGGAGAAAGCCATTGATGAATACAATATAGATTTAAAGGATTTAATATGCATGGATATAGGTGCCTCTACGGGAGGTTTTACAGATTGTATGATACAGAATGGAGCTCATAAGGTATACAGTATTGATGTGGGGACAGACCAACTACATGAAAAATTAAAAGGTCATCCTCAAATAATATCAATGGAAAATTGTAATATTAGAGATCTCACTCAGGAGCAAGTAGAAGATAATATTGATTTTATATCTATAGATGTTTCTTTTATATCACTTAGTAAGATACTTTCAAAGGCAAATAGTTTTCTAAAGGACAATGGGAGAATTTGTGCTTTAATAAAGCCACAATTTGAATGTGGTAGAAAATATCTTAATAAAAAAGGTGTAGTTAAGGATAAAAAGGAACATAAAAGGGTTATAAATGAAATTTTAAGTTTATTTAAAGATGAGAATATAGGTAATGTTAAACTTAGTTATTCACCTATTAAAGGACCGAACGGAAATATTGAGTATTTAATTTATGGAGAAAAATCCATTGTAGAATATAATGATATTCAAGTTGAGAATATTGTAAATGATGCATTTTTAACATTAAAGTAGGTGGTTCAATATGAAAAGAATTGGAATAAATATAAATTCAAGCAAAGATATTCATGGTGATCAGTTAAATGAAATCATAGAGAAATTAAAACAGGTTTTTCATGATGTGCATTTTGAAATATTCAAAGATTCTATGGATTTAAATACTGAAAGAGCTGAGAATTTGAATTTTATTATTGTTTTTGGTGGGGATGGGACTATACTTAGAACTGCAAGAAGTCTTGGTAAGAACGATATCCCTATTTTAGGTATTAACATAGGGAATCTAGGTTTTTTAACCAATGCTGAGATTGGGGATTTTGACGATATTATTGGAGAATTATATAGGGATTCATATGAAATTGAAGAAAGAATTATGTTGAATTGTAAAATAAAAGACGGTAAATCAGATGAATTTATAGCCTTGAATGATATAGTGGCTGCAAAGGGTACCCTATCTAGAATAGTAGAATTCTCAATAAGTATAGATAATAAATTTTATACCAATTTTACTGCAGATGGTATAATAATATCTACACCAACAGGTTCAACTGCTTATAATTTATCAGCTGGAGGACCAATTATTCATCCAGAGTTAGATGTTGTTGCCATTACACCGATTTGTCCTCATACAATGTCAATGAGAACAATGGTTGTTTCAGCAAATAAGGAAATTTCATTAAAGCTAAAAGGGCAAAATGAAAGTATTTTTTTAACTGTTGATGGTCAGAATGTTTATGAACTATCTGAAGAGGATGAGATAATTGTAACTAAGAGTGAAAAAAGATGTAAAGTATTACGTTTATTAAATAATGATTATTTTGATATTCTTAGAAGAAAAATCATGCATAAAAATAATTTTATGAAGGTGAGAAAAAATGAAGGGTAAAAGACAAGCAACTATTATAGAAATTATAAAAAAGTATGATGTTGAAACACAAGAAGAGTTAAGAGAAAAACTTTTAGAAAAAGGTATTGATGTTAAACAATCAACTCTTTCTAGAGATATTAAAGAACTAAGGATTATTAAAGTATTATCAAAGAACAAGAGATATAAATATGCTATTTCAGTTCCAGATACTGATATTAAAAGAGAAAAGCTTCTTGGTATTTTCTCTAATAGTATATTAAGCATAGAGAAAGTTGATAAATTTGTTGTAATTAAAACTTTACCTGGAAGTGCATCAGCAGCTGCAGAAATGATAGATCAGCTTGATTTTTTTGGAATTGCAGGTACTATTGCAGGAGATAATACAATTTTTATACTTCTTAGAGAGGAAGAAGAAGCTAACAAATTGGTTGAAGAAATTCATAAAATTATCAATGATTAAAATCAATTTTATTATTAGATGACTAATAGGAGGATATTATGCTTCTAGAATTACATATTAAAAATTTTGCCTTAATACAAGAGGTGAAAGTTAGCTTCAATGACGGATTTAACGTTCTATGCGGAGAAACAGGCTCAGGTAAATCTATACTTATTGATGCAATTAACTTTGTTCTTGGAGGAAAGTTTTCAAAAAACTTAATTAGAAGTGGAGAAAATAAAACTTTTGTACAAGCGATATTTCTCATTGAAGAAGAATATATTAAAGACAAGCTTAATGATATTGGGATTGAATATGAAGATTATTTGATTATTTCTCGAGAAACATTCAAATATGGTAAAACAATAACTAGAATTAATAATACTGCTGTTAATATTTCCGCATTAAAAGAATTAACCAAGAATATATTAGATATTCATGGACAGCATGATAATATAGGACTATTAGATAGTAAAAAACATATCATGTATCTAGATCACTATGGAGATACAGCATTTATTGAGAAAAAAAAGCAGTTTGAAGATAAATTTAAAGAATATACTAAGTTAAAGAATAAGGTAAATAAGTATAGGGAAGAAATTCAAGGGGCTAATCAAAGGATTGAATTTTTAAAATTTCAAATTGATGATATTGAAAAGCATGAATTGAAATCTGGTGAAGATGTTACTTTATACGAGAGCTTTAACACACTAAGTAATAGTGAAAAAATTAAAACTACTCTTGAAAATGCATATAATACATTAAATGGCTCTAATTATGGTGGAAGATCTATCTATGATGATTTAAATAGCATTGTTTCTGAGCTTATAGAGCTGGAAGAGTGTTTTCCTAAAATTAAAGGTGTAAAAAATGATTTGAATGATGCTTTTTATGTTATTGAAGAGTGTATTAGAGAAATAAATAGTTTAAGTGGAGAGATATATTTTGATAACAACGAATTAGATTGGATTAATGAAAGACTATACATAATTGATAGTATGAAAAAAAAGTATGGTGAAACAATAGATGATATAATCCAATACAAAAATTCTATTGTTAAGGAGTATGATGAACTTCAGAATAGAGACAATGAAATTGATGAGTTAGAGGAAAAAATTTTAATTTTTGAAAAAGAATTACTAGTTTTAGCTGAAGATTTACACAATGATAGAGTAGCTATAGGAAAAAAATTATCTGAAAAAGTTAATAATGAATTAAAATTTGTTGGTTTAGAAAAGAGTAACTTTGGTGTTGATGTAAGAAAACTATCAAATTTTAATTCTGTAGGAAATGATGAAGTAGAATTTTTGATTTCCACTAACCCAGGTGAGCCTATGAATTCTTTAGGAGCTATTGTATCAGGGGGAGAACTTTCAAGAATAATGCTAGGGTTGAAATCAGTATTTATTGATAGAGATAAAGTTTTTTCAGTAGTATTTGATGAAATAGATACTGGGATAAGTGGAAAGATTGCACAAAGAGTTGGTGAAAAAATGTATGATATATCAAAAAAACATCAAGTTTTTTGTGTAACCCATTTACCACAAATAGCGTGTATTTCTGATCATATATACAGAGTTGAAAAGAAGGTTCAAGAGAATAAGACTTTTACCAATATTAAGATACTTGACAGCACAGAAAAGATTGATGAAATAGCAAAAATGTCTGGTGGAGATAATATTACGGAAGCAATTAGAAATCATGCCATTGAAATAATAAGATTAGCAGATAATAAAAAACATAGAATAAATTAATAATATTGTGAAAAAATAAGACTATATAGTGTAGTCTTATTTTATTTTTTTTTGAAATAATAATAAATATAAAACAAGTATAAATCAGAAATATTATAAGTTAAATCTTTTTAAGCGTGATGAATGTAAACTTAATTTGTTTTTTTACTTTAGACTTTAAGCTCTTACAATTAAAGCCAAATAATTAATTTATTATATAACCCTAAATTCATTGGTTCTACTTCAAGTAAAAATACAGCATATAGCTTGTTTAAAAAGGGAACTTTAAATGTATGACGATAAATAAATGGGGGGAATTCAATGAAAAAAAGAAGTATTTATAATTTTATAATAATGTTACTTTTGTTAGTTGTTTGTGCAGTATCAAGTGTTTATGAGATATTACCTGATAATGTACATACAAAAAATTTAGATTCATATTTACAAAATAAAGTTATCAAATATGAAAAAGTTAATGCGCAAGAAACTGAAAATGATAATTTGTATGATGCTAAATTATTAGGTGTACTGAGTTTGAAAAAAGTTAATATTAATTCTGTAGGTAATGTAGAACTCTATCCTGGAGGAACACCAGTAGGAATTAAATTAAAAACTAAAGGAGCTCTTGTTGTAGCGCTTACAGATATAAATGACAGTACAGTAGTTAAAAAAAGTCCAGCAGCATCTGCGGGAATTGTAGTTGGAGACTGTATTTTAGAGATAGATGGAAAAAAGATAAATGTAGCAACTGATATTTCAAAAATAATAAACGAAAATCCTAAAAGAGTGCATAGGATTTTAATAGAAAGAAAAGGAAAGAAGAATTTAAAGAATATTAAGCCAATTAAGAGTGAAGGCGATGGTAAATTTAAAATTGGAATGTGGGTAAGAGACAGCACGGCGGGTGTAGGAACACTTACTTTTTATCATGAAGGCAGTAAAAAATTTGGTGCTTTAGGTCATCCTATAACAGATGTAGATACAGGGGAAATAATGAAAATTGAGAATGGTGAAATAGTTAACTCAAATATTCTTTCAGTAAAGAAAGGTATGAGAGGGGCACCAGGAGAATTAAGAGGAATTTTTAATGAAAATAGCAAAAGTTTAGGAGAAATAAAAAGCAACACTATTTGTGGGATTTTTGGGAATAGTAATGGGAAAATTATCAATCCAATCAGTAGCAAACCTATGCCGATTGCCTTAAGAGATGAAATTAAATTAGGTAAAGCACAAATTATTACAACCATAAAAGGAAAAAAACCAGCATTCTACGATATAAAGATTGAAAAACTATTAGACCAAAACACAGCTAATGGGAAAAGCATGTTAATTAGGGTTACAGATGAAAAATTATTGAAGGAAACTGGCGGAATAGTTCAAGGAATGAGCGGAAGCCCTATTATACAAAACAACAAAATTGTTGGTGCTGTGACACATGTATTAGTTAATAAACCAGATGTAGGATATGGAATTTATATTGAATGGATGATAAATGATGCTGAAATTTTAAATAAATAGTGGTAAAATTACTAAAAAGATAGTAAAATATAAGTAAAGATAGTAAGATGTATATCTGAAATCTTTATTTATTTTTTTATTGTGAAATAAAGTAATGATTTAGCATTACAGGTGATTTATTAGTGTAGAAAGTGTACATATATTGAAAAACTGACTTTTATTATGTATTAATTAAAAAAAAATAAAATAAATTTTCTCAAATAGAAGGAATTACCAATCGTTTGTCGAATTCAATAATTGTTAAGAATTGGTATTTTGGGAAAGAAGAAGGGGGAAGATCAAATGGATGATAACAAAATCAAGGTTTTAATAGCAGATGATAATAAAGAATTTTGTAGTATTCTTAACGATTATTTATTAACACAAAAGGATATAGTAGTTACAGGTATTGCTAGAGATGGATTGGAAGCTTTAAAGCTTATTGAAGAAAAACAACCGGATTTAGTTGTATTAGATATTATTATGCCTCAACTTGATGGTCTAGGAGTTTTAGAAAGATTAGGGAGTATGAATCTAAGTTCATCACCAAAAGTGATTGTTCTTTCAGCTGTAGGGCAAGATAAGATTACTCAGAGAGCTATAACTCTAGGTGCTGATTACTACGTAGTTAAACCTTTTGATATGGATGTATTCACTAAGAGAATCAGACAAATGTTCAATAGTACAATAGCTAGCGAGGGAAGCAGAGTAGCAAGTACATTTGTAAACTCTCAACCTGCTGTAGTTAGAAATGAAGTTAGAAATGAGCCATTCGATCTTGAAAGAGAGATAACTAATATAATTCATGAGATTGGTGTTCCAGCTCATATTAAAGGTTATATGTATTTAAGAGAAGCTATAAGCATGGTAGTTAATGATATTGAGTTATTATCAGCAGTAACTAAAGAATTATATCCATCTATAGCTAAAAAATTCAATACTACAGCTAGTAGAGTTGAAAGAGCAATCAGACATGCAATTGAGGTTGCTTGGTCTAGAGGTCAAGTTGACACTATCAATAAGCTATTCGGATACACAATTCACAATGATAAAGGCAAGCCAACAAACTCTGAGTTTATCGCTATGGTTGCTGATAAGTTGAGATTACAGAATAGAGTTAGCTAGAATAATTATGAATTTAAAGATACTTTTATATCAGTTATGATATGGAGGTGTCTTTTTGTTTTGTCTAAATTAAGTCATGAGAATTTTGATTGTTAGGATGTATTAGATAAAGTATTAGAAGAATAATAAAACTATTATTTAAATAAATATTTAAAAGTGATTAACTTTATGCATAGGAGAATGAACTAATGAAAAAAGAAGTTATCTCTGATAGACATGGAATTGTTCTTATGACCATGTTTATAATTGGAACTAGTTCAATACAAGCAACTGGAATAGATGCTAAACAAGATATATGGTTAGCAATAATCCTTGGAACTTTTATGTCGATACCCATATTATTTATATATGCTAGATTACATGTAATTTTTCAAAATAAAGATATGTTTGATATTATCGAATGTTGTTTTGGAAAGGTTATTGGTAAAATAATAGAGTTGATAATTACTCTTTTTATTATAGAGACAGCTGCTGAAGTTTTGATTAATTTTGGATATTTCGTTAAAATAATTGGACTTCCAAGAACTCCAATGTTTTTGCTAGATGCATTAATGATATTTTTATGTGTTTGCATGGTTTATAAAGGAATTGGAGTAATAGGAAAATGGGGTGAATTTTTTATAATCATACTAGTTGGTTTTTTAATAGTATCATTACTATTATTGATTCCAGCTATGGATATTAAAAATCTTAAGCCGGTTTTAGCTAATGGCTCAAAGCCAATACTTAAAGGGTCTTTTGCAGCTTTTATGTTTCCATTTACAGAAACAATACCATTTACAATTGCATTTTCAGCTTTTAAAAGAAAAAAATCCCCATATAAAGTCTATCTTATAGGATTATTTTTTGGTTCGTTTTTAATACTTGGGGTTTCAATGATTAATATATTGGTTTTAGGCGTAGATACAGCTTCATCCCTATATCATCCTACGTACTTTTCTTTTTCAAAGATGGGTTTCGGAGTCTTTTTAAAAAGGGCAGAAGTAATAGCATCTATCATATTCTTATTAGGAGTGATTATTAAAATTAGTGTATTTTTGCTAGGTGCATGTAGAGGATTCGGTAAAATATTAGAATATAAAGATTATGGAGTTCTAATTATTCCAACAGCTGTTTTAATACTAATTATATCTCATTTTGAAACAATAAATATTATGAGTTTTTATGAATGGACTGCTGGAATGTGGAATTATTATGCTTTAATTTTTCAGGTAATCTTTCCTATTATTATATGGATTATTGCTGAAATTAAAAAGAAAAATTATGTGAGAATTAAAAAACAGGTAGAATAAACTACCTGTTTTTAATTGCTATTGATTATGTGAATGAGCTGCTTTATTTCTATCATTCATACCATGGCGATCATGAGCACCGTTAGTTTTTGCATTATCTTTTGTGCTTCTATTTGGATTTCTTGATGGTTTTTGTTTTGTCATAATTATCTTCCTTTCAGCTTATTTATTTTTAGTTGCGAAAGTATTTCTAGTAAGTTCTGATTCGCTGTGTCTATTTTGCATTGATCTAAATTTACCATCTTCTTTTTTGTTCTGCTTGGTAGCTTTAGGTTTATTTTCGCTTGTCATATTTACCTTCCTTTCATCTTATGTTTTTGAAATTATATTTTATCTCATGATTAGGTTTTCCATTACAAAGCTTAAATATTAGATGATTTTTATCTATTCTATATTGTAAAAAACATGTATATATTGTATTATTTACTGATACATGGGATTAAGGTATAATAACTGTATAAAAGACTAAAAATAATATTTTGAGAGCTAAGGGCGATTGTTATTTGTTGTTCGATTAGAAAATTATTTATTGTACATAAATATATTTAATCTATTTAAATGAATCAACTTTCACCATAGACTTTCAATATTTCAATATATAAAAAAATAAGAGAAAGAAGGAGTATAAAATGGAGTTAAGAGAAAAAATTTTAAATAAAGAAGATATTTTTAAAGGAAAAATAATCGATGTGAAAATGTTAGATGTGGAACTTCCTAATGGGAAGAAAGCGAAAAGAGAGGTTGTTTATCATAATGGGGCTGTTGGAATTTTAGCTTTTAAAGAAGATAAAGTTCTTATAGTTGAGCAATATAGAACCCCTATAGATGATATTATACTTGAAATACCAGCAGGGAAGCTTGATGGTGATGAGGATTCATTAAAGTGTGCAAACAGAGAACTGAGAGAGGAAACAGGGTATATAGCTAACAAGATTGATTATATAGGAGAGATTGTAACTTCAGCAGGGTTCTGTAATGAGATAATCAAACTTTATTGTGCAACTGATTTAGAGTACGTTGGAGATGATAGAGATGAGGATGAGTTCTTAAATGTTAAAGAAATGCCAGTTGATGAGTTAAGAGAATTAATAAGAACTGGGAAAATAATTGACAGTAAAACTCTTTCGGCAATGTGTTTCTATGATAATAGGAAATAATGGTAATAAGAAAAGCTCCTCACACATAAGATATTACTATACTATATAAAGAATAAAGAAAAGAGAATAAAGAATAAATCAGGTGGTTTTGCTACGCAAAACTTTATTTCTTCTTTGTTCTTTGATATTTATTCTTTGAATATATTTATAGTGTGAGGTGTGGAATGAACTATAGAGTAAAAAGTGGTGTGAAAGAAAAAATCATATTGCATGTTAATAATAATATGATTTTTTATCTAATTGCGATTTTCTGTTTATGTTTTGGTATGGTTATTGGAATATATTCTGCAAAGTACATAGTTGGTCAACAAAGGGATGGGTTAGTTGAAGTTATAAATAGAAATGCTTCAATTTTAAATGATGGAAGTATTACTACATTCCATTATTTTTTAAGAACATTAAAAAGTAACCTTCAGTTCTTCTTGGTGCTTTTTGTTTTAGGTTTGACTGTAATTGGACTACCTCTCATATATCTTGTTGATGTATATAAAGGATTTACTCTAGGCTTTGCGTTCTGTTTCGTTACTAATAATTTTGGGACAAGTGGATTGTGGTTAGCGATTGTTGGTCTTATAATATTTAATATTATGTACATACCAATAGTGCTCTTTGCTTCAGTACTAGCTATAGAAAATTCTATTAGAATTATTCAAAATGGAATTGGAAGAGGGAATAGTTGGTTCAAAGGAATTTTATCATATGGCAGCTATTATATAATAATAATTACCTTGGTTATAGTAATAAATTTTATTCAATGCATTATATTTCCATTACTACTAGCCCAAGTATAATTTTTTTACTTGGGTTTTCTCAAAAATAAAAAAAAATTAAAATCTTTGGAGGAATTTTGAGATTTTTGTTGAATACTACATATTAAGTGAGTAAATTATTTTTTTGAGGTGATGTCATGGCGCTTATGGCTGAATATATTAAATACATAAACAGCAAGAGCTTTACCAATAATACAAAAGAAGCCTATATTAGTGATTGCAATATGTTTTTAAATTATGTTCAGGAACTTAATATTGAGTTTTATGACATCGATAACATATTGGTAATTAAATACTTAAACAACCTGAAAATGCAGAAAAAAGCTAACTCAACAATAACAAGAAATTTAAGTTCTATCAATAATTTACTTGCATTTATGTATAAGAAAAAAATTATCAAAGAACCTGTGGTTACTGAGTTTGAAATACCTATTAAGGATAGACCAGTACCAGTTACTTTAACTGTTGATGAGGTTGATCTTTTACTTAATACACAAGATTTAACAACTTTTAAAGGGTTAAGAGATAAAGCAATGTTAGAACTTATGTATGCATGTGGAGTAAAGGTAAGTGAGCTATTAAGCTTAAGTATTTATGATCTTGATCTAGAACGTAGACAAATGTTTTTAAGAAAGAATAAACGAAAGACAAGAGTAATACCAATAGGAAAAATTGCATTGAAGTATCTTACGGATTATATGGATGAGAGAAAGAATTATCCCAAAAATAAAAGTGATTTAGTTTTCTTTAATTTAAAGGGAGAAAAACTCACTAGACAAGGTTTTTGGAAATTAATTAAAGAATACAGCAAAGAAGCAAATATAGAAAAAAACATTAACACGTATACCTTAAGGCACTCATTTGCAATTCATTTAATTGAAAATGGCGCTGATATAACAGCTGTGCAGAGAATACTAGGTCATAAAAATCTAGTGGCTACAGCTATTTATAAAGATGTAATTGATAACTACAAGATAAAGGAAGTTTATGAAAATTCACATCCCAGAGCTAAATAAACATTAGATAAGAAAGGAGTAATATTATGAGTAAAAGAGCTATTATAATTGTATTAGATAGTGTTGGTATAGGCGCATTACCTGATGCAGATCTATATGGAGATAAAGGTAGTAATACAGTAGGAAATATAAGCGAGAAATTAGGCGGATTGAAGCTTAAAAATATGGAAGCTTTAGGACTTGGAAATATTGATGAAATAAAAGGAATTGATTCAGTTGATACACCAAAGGGGGCATTTGGTAGATGCTCTGAAGCTTCAAAAGGTAAAGATACAATAACAGGACATTGGGAAATCAGTGGTGTTATTCTTGAAGAACCTTTAAACACTTATCCTAATGGATTCTCAGAGGATATAATAAAAGATTTTGAGGAAAAAATAGGTAGAAAAATAATTGGTAACAAAGTGGCTTCAGGAACTGAAATTATAAAAGAACTTGGAGAAGAGCATGTTAAAACAGGTTACCCTATTGTTTACACTTCTGCAGATTCAGTTTTCCAAATAGCTGCTCATGAGGAAGTGATTTCAGTACCAGAGCTTTACAACATGTGTCAAATTGCTAGAGATATGCTTGTAGGTGAAAGAAGTGTTGGAAGAGTTATAGCTAGACCATTTGTTGGAGAAGTAGGTAATTTCACAAGAACAGCAAATAGAAGAGATTATGCTCTTAATCCACCAATAAAAATGCTTCTACAATATATGGAGGAAGCTGGTCAAAGCGTAATGGCAGTAGGTAAAATTGAAGATATATTTAACAAACTTGGAGTAACTGATGCAGTTCACACTAAGAACAATATGGATGGCGTAGATAATGTTATAGAATACATGAAAATGAATAAAGATGGTCTTATATTTGCAAATCTTGTTGATTTTGATATGCATTATGGTCATAGAAATAACGTTGAAGGATATGCTCAAGCGTTATTAGATTTTGACAATAGAATGCCTGAAATTCTTGAAAATATGGATGAAGATGATGTATTAATTATCACTGCTGATCATGGTTGTGATCCAACAATGCCTGGAACTGATCATTCAAGGGAGTATGTTCCATTACTTGTATATGGAAACAATATTAAGGAAAATGTTAACCTTGGCACAAGAAAATCTTTCTGTGATATTGGAAAAACAGTATTAGATATGTTTAATGTTGACAACGACATCAATGGAGAAAGTTTTTATACAGAAATTAAAAAATAAATATTGATTATGAAAATTTAATATTATGGAGGGTTTATAATGAATTACGCAAAGATAAAAGAGAGTGCAGAGTATATTAAAGGTGTTATAAAGGAGACTCCTGAAATTGGGGCAATATTAGGATCTGGTTTAGGAGCTATGGCAGATAACCTTGAAGAAAAAGTAATAATTAAATATGAAGATGTACCTAACATGCCTGCATCAACAGTTCACGGTCACGCAGGACAATTCGTTTTTGGTAAATTAAATGGTAAAAACGTTGTTTGCATGCAAGGTAGATTCCATTACTATGAAGGTCATGCAATGGAGAGATTAGGTATGCCTGTTAACATCATGAAAGAATTAGGTGTTAAAGTATTAATGGTTACTAATGCTGCAGGAGGAGTAAACACTGAGTATGTACCTGGAGATCTAATGATTATTAAAGATCATATTAACTTTGCAAGCAATAACCCATTAATGGGATCAAATGATGATGAAATCGGACCAAGATTCCCAGATATGTCAGATGCATATGATAAAGACTTAAGAGAAGTAGTTAGAGAGTGTGCTAAGGATATCGGAGTTGATATAAAAGAGGGTGTATACACTATGATGACTGGTCCTGCATACGAAACACCAGCTGAGATTAGAATGTTAAGAATTTTAGGTTCAGATGCTGTTGGTATGTCTACTGTTCCAGAAGTTATAGCTGCAAAACACTGTGGATTAAAAGTAATTGGTATTTCTTGCATAACTAACATGGCTGCAGGTATTTTAGAGCAACCACTTAATCACGAAGAGGTTATCGAAACTTCAGCGATGGTTAGAAAGCAATTTATTCAATTAGTTGGAGAAATAATTAAGAGAGTATAATTTATTCTTTTGAATATATAGATGCGAAAAACTTTGTTTCATTAGTTAAGAAAATAATTAAAATGATGTAGTCTGGAAAGGAGTAATTGAGTTATGAGAATGTATGATTTAATCCTTAAGAAAAGAAGAGGGGAAGAATTATCAAAAGAAGAGATAGATTTCTTTGTTCAAAAATATACTAAGGGAGAGATTCCAGATTATCAAGCTTCTGCTTTATTAATGGCAATTTTCTTTCAAAAGATGAATAAAGAGGAAACTGTTAACTTAACAATGTCTATAGTAAACAGTGGAGATGTTATTGATCTTTCTGATATTAAAGGAGTAAAGGTTGATAAGCACAGTACAGGTGGAGTGGGAGATACTACTACATTAGTTCTTGGACCTATGGTTGCATCTTTAGGTATTCCAGTTGCTAAAATGTCTGGTAGAGGACTTGGACACACTGGTGGAACTATAGATAAACTTGAGAGTTTTGATGGTTTCTCAGTTGAAATGACAAGAGAAAAATTCGTTGATAACGTAAACAGCTTAAAACTTGCTATCGCTGGACAAAGTGGTGACTTAGCACCAGCTGATAAGAAATTATATGCATTAAGAGATGTTACAGCTACAGTTGATAATATTTCTCTTATCGCTTCAAGTATCATGAGTAAGAAGATTGCTTCAGGTGCAGAGGCTATAGTACTTGACGTTAAAGTTGGAGATGGGGCATTCATGAAAACTGTTGAAGACGCAAGAGCTTTAGCACAAGAAATGGTTGCTATAGGTAAAGGTGTTGGAAGAAACACTGTTGCTATCATCTCTGATATGGATCAGCCGCTAGGAAAAGCTATAGGAAATGCTTTAGAGGTTAAAGAAGCAATTGAGACATTAAAAGGTAATGGACCAAGTGATCTTCTAGAGTTATGTTTAGCTCTTGGTAGCAACATGGTTGTTCTTGCTGGTGAAGCTAAAGACGCTGATGAGGCAAGAGAAAAACTTTTAGGAACAATTGAATCTGGTGAAGCTCTTAAGACGTTAAAAGCATTCGTTAAGGCTCAAGGTGGAAATGAAGCTATGGTTGATGATACTAACTTATTACCAGGTGCAGAGTTCATAGTAGAGGTTAAAGCACCTAAAGCAGGATATATATCAAAAATCAATGCTCAAAACATCGGTATTGTTGCAATGGAATTAGGAGCAGGAAGAGCGACTAAGGAAGATGTTATAGATCTTGGTGTTGGTATCATGATGGAGAAAAAGCGTGGTGCTAAGCTTGAAGAAGGCGATGTAATAGCGTATATTCATGCAAATGATAAGGCGAAAGCTGAGAGAGCAATAAAGGGAATTCTAGAAAATATAACAATTAGTGAAAGTTATGAGCAAGAAATTCCACTAATTTATGACATAGTAAAATAATAATTCAAAAGCTGTTAAAGAAGGGTTGAACTTCTTTTAACAGCTTTTTATTTCATCCTCTTCTAAATATGAAAAAATTAAATAGCTATAATATTTATATATTAGGTAAAAATAAGTACAAAGTTAGTTATGAGGAGGATGAATATGAAAAAAACATCAAAACATTTAATTAAGTTTATTGCTGCTATATACATATTCGAACTATTTTTACCTATACACATTTGTGCTTTAGAGCCTAGAAATGAAAGTGAGAATATTTCTGGTGGTATGAACATTGAAGCTAATTCTGCTTTATTAATGGAACCTAAAAGTGGAAAAGTGATTTTTGAAAAGAATAGTGAAATAAAGTATGAACCAGCATCAGTAACAAAAGTCATGACAATGTTACTAACAATGGAAAAAATACATCAAAAAGAGATATCAATGTCTGATAAGGTCACAGTAAGCGAAAATGCAAAAAAAATGGGCGGCAGCACAATGCTACTGGATATAGGGGAAATAAGGACAGTAGAAGAACTATTGAAGGGTGTAGCCATTGCTTCAGGTAATGATGCGGCTGTGGCATTAGCGGAGTATATAAGTGGCTCTGAAGGGGAGTTTGTTATTCTGATGAATAAAAGAGCTAAAGAGTTAGGTATGGAAAATACTACTTTTAAGAATTGTCACGGATTACCTGAAAACGGACATGAAATGACAGCTAAAGATATTGCTATAATGTCACAGGAATTATTGAAATATGAAGAAATATTAAAGTACACTGGAACATATATGGAAACCTTAAGTGAAGGAAGAAGAACACCAATAGAAATGGTGAACCATAATAAACTTGTAAGATTTTTTAAAGGATGCGATGGATTAAAAACAGGATTTACTAGTAAAGCGAAATACTGCATATCAGCTACCGCAACAAGAGATGGTGTAAGAATGTTAGCTGTAATAATGGGTGCACCAACATATAAGAAAAGAAATAGAGATGCTTCATTACTTATGAATCACGGATTTAGTAAATTTCAAAAAATTGATATATTCAAGAAGGGTGATAAAGTAGAGAAAATTACTTTCAACAAGAGCGGAAGCAAGTTTTTGATAGCTCAAGCAAATGAAGATTTCTCAATCACCTTAGAGAGAAATAAAAAGAATCAGAAAATTGACAAAAAAATTATATTAGAAATGGATAAAAAAGCATACAAGAAGGGCGATGTAATTGGTAAGTGCCAAATATTCTTTGAAGAAAAGATGATTGGAGAATTTGAAATATGCAGTGATAGAGATATAAAAATTGGTGGATTTATCAACAATCTAATTAATAATATAAAAGACCTTTACGATTATGCTATATAAATATCAAACAGACACGATTTAATTTAATTGTGTCTGTTTCTTTAGTTACTGAAACCTTGCAAGAAAATACACATAGATGTTATAATTAAGGTTAGTTTAAATATAGAAAAAGCGGTGAAAATAATGGCATTAAATATAAAAATACACAATTTTGAAGGTCCCTTTGACTTATTGCTCCATCTTATTAAAAAGAATAAAATGAGTATTTATGATATAAAAATTAGAGATATCACTCAGCAATATATGGAGTACATAGAAGAAATGAAAAATATGGATCTCGATATAACATCTGAGTTTATTGTAATTGCTGCAATGCTTCTTGAATTAAAGTCAAAAGAATTGCTTCCTAAGAATAATTTATCAGCTGATGATGAGGAACATGAATTAACTAAAGAAGATCTTATTGAAAAGCTTATTTTGTATAGGAAGTTTAAAGCAGCAGCGGAATATCTTAAAGGTAAATCTAAAACATTTGGTTATATGTTTACTAAAAAACCAGAAATTATTATAGAGAAGAAAGAATTTAATATTGACGAAATGTTAAAAGGTGTTACACTTTTAGAGCTATTCAATATCTATAATGAGACTATGTATTTATACATGAACAAGTTAAATGAAAATACTGGTATACCAAATGAGTTTTTAGTTGATAAATACAAAATTGAGGATAAGATGCAGCATATAAATTTAATATTAACTAAGAGTAGAAATATTCAATTTAAAAGTATTATGAAAACTTGTGAGAGTAAGATGGAGGTTATAGTTACTTTTCTTGCTATGCTTGAATTGATCAAACAGAGAACAATAAAAGTGTCTCAAAAAGATAATTTTAATGAAATACATATTGAAAGGATTGTTGATAATGGATAATGAGTTTTATCAGATGCATATAGGAGAAGAAGAGACCAAAGTAAGATATTACTCAGTTGTTGAATCTTTATTGTTTGTTAAAGGAGAGCCACTTTCTTTTAAAGAGATATGTGATGTGTTAGATTGTAGTGAGGCATTTGGTAAGAAATTAATGGATGAACTTATTGAAATAAAAAATAAAGATAAGAAAAGCGGAATAAAAATTATTAAGATTAAAGACAGCTATCAGATGGTTACCAAAACTGAAAACTCTGACTTTATTAGAATGTTATTAAAAACAAATACTAGACAATCCTTATCTCAAGCTGCACTTGAAACATTGGCAATTGTAGCGTATAAACAACCTATCACAAAAGTTGAAATGGAAGAAATTAGAGGGGTTAAATGTGATAGAGCAATTTACACCCTAGTTGAGAAAAAATTGATAAAGGAAAGTGGAAGGAAAGAGGTTCCCGGTAGACCTATACTTTATGGTACAACTGATGAATTCCTAAGACATTTCGAACTTGAAAGTTTAGGATTATTACCAAATCTTGATGAATTTGAAATAGAAGAAGATTTCCATAAAGAGATTGAAGAACAATTCTCAGAAGAAGAGTCTTCAGATTATGAAAAAAAGGACATCTTGGAAGTTGCAGCAGACTTCGAAGAATAAAACAAATGTATAATGTATAATTGATAATGGAGAATGATTGACATTTCACTCTGTGAAATTTTATTTTTATTGATCCTTGGTCAATAGGGTTTTACTTGTTTTATTTTAAATAAAACATTGTATTTAGCTATATTAATTAATTTATTTATATCAAATATTAAGGTTTACTTATTTTATCAAAATATAAAATAAGTAAACCTTGTTTGATTTAAGAATTAATAAGATATAGTTTCGGACGTTAGTCAGAAACAACCTACATTATACATTCTACATTTTCCATTATGCTTTTAGTTAGTGTCTGTATCCACAAATGCAAATTTCTCATCATGAATAGTTTTATCATGGATTTTTTTATCGCGCTTTTTGCTTTTCTTTGACATATTGCCATTAGCTGTATCTTTATCCTCAGAATCTTTTTTGAACATATCCTTAACGAAGTTAAACATATCTGGGATTGATTCTAATATCTTATCATAACCACCTTGAGATTCCATATTTAAAAGTCTTACGTTTGTATCTTTTACTACTAGAAAAGCAACTGGTTTTAGGCTGACACCTGCTCCGCTTCCTCCACCGAATGGGAAATCAGCACAACAATTTGATGTTTCAAGAGTTCCTTCTTTAGAAGATACTTTATTTTTGGTTTTATTGCCAAATTCACTACCTCCTGATAGAAATGCAAAGGAAACCTTAGAAATAGGAATTATAACTGTTCCATCAGGGGAGGTTACAGGGGTACCTACTATTGTATTTACATCTACCATATTTTTTAGTTCTTCCATTGTGTGTTTCATTAAAGTATCAATTGGATGATCCATAACATTCAACTCCTTCATTTTTCTTCTTTTTAACACGAGAATTAATAAGTATATAAAGAATTACATAGATAATATAAATTAAATTGAAGTAAATAGTGCAGTAGATCTTTATATTCATAGTTTTAATATTAAATAATGGTTTAACTTTAAAATCATATTTTTTTAAGTTAAAAAAATTATTAATTAAATTTGGTAGAATGCCTAGAAATGATGAAATTATCCCATATAATAAGGCGCAATTAAATGCATCTTCTAGTCCGTATTGAAAAGATAAATCAAATTTCATAAATGTTCTAATAAATTTAGAATCACTACGTAAAAAGGAAAAAATCAAAGATTTAATATCAAATTTCCTTTCTTTAGTTTCCCTTTTATCTTTTGTCTTTATACTTTTTTTCTTCTTTTTTGTTTTTTTTGCAGCATCTTCTTTTGTTTTAGCTTTCTCCTTACCAGTATTAAGAATTTCAAATTTATAAATACAAATAATGAGAATAGAGTTAGAATAATTCAATGATAATTTTAAAGGAATAGGAAAAAATAAAATTATAAGAAGAACAAAAAAAGTAATATAAAGATTCATTATAACTCTCCTATATGCTTTGGTAGTGTAACTTAATTTATGCTAGTATCAAAATATCAATAAGGTAATGATTTTTAGAACAGTATAAATTAATAGTACAACTACAAAACATAAACGTATTTTTCTAGATTATTCTTACCATAAATTATAACTTTATTCACATTTTTGAGAGTGAGGAGATAATTTGTTACAAAAGAAAAGGGTTACAGGATTTCTACTGTTTTTTATGTTAATTACAACTAATGCTCAAGCAATGGATACCATAACAAATAATAGAAAACTTAGAGTAAATGCCGTTAGTTTTATAGCTATGGATGCAGAGAGTGGTATGATTCTCTGTGAAAAAAATAGTAAAAAGATACTTGCAATGGCTAGTACAACAAAAATACTTACCTGTTTAATTGCTATTGAACTTTGTAAATTAGATGAAATAGTTACAGTTTCTTCAAAAGCTGCAACCACATATGGTTCAAAAGTACATCTGAAATCTGGAGAAAAAATTAAAGTAGAAGAGTTACTATATGGTTTAATGCTTAAATCTGGGAATGATGCGGCAGTAGCTTTAGCAGAGCACATTGGCGGGAATGTTGAGAACTTCAGCAAAATAATGAATGACTACGCTTTTAAACTTGGACTTCTTAGCTCTAACTTTAGATCACCCCATGGTCTTGACAAGGAAAATCATTATTCAACATCTTATGATCTAGCAAAAGCAACATCAATTGCCTTGAAAAATGAAACATTTAGAAAAATTGTAGGATGTAAATCAATAGCTGCATCTGAAAAAGATTTTAATAGATCATACGTGAATATTAATAAAATTTTGCATCGATTACCTAATGCAACTGGTGTTAAAACAGGGTATACAGGTAATGCTGGAAAATGCCTTGTAAGTTCATTTAGATACATGGACAGAGATATAGTTATTGTTACATTAAATTGTCCTAATCGTTGGAATGAAACGATTAAGATTGCAGAATATGTTAAAGCCAACTATGAAGTTAAAAAACTTTATAGTAAAGGAGATATACTAGGGGAGGTGAAAGCGGACAACAGTTGTGATAAAAGCAAGTTGATTTGTGGTAATGATATAATCATTCCAGTTAAAAAAGGAATATCACCAGATATAAATATAAAAATCCCTGAAAAGGGTTTAAAGGCCCCTCTACATAAAGGGATTAATGTAGGTAGTATTGAAATAAGTTATGATAATAATAAGTTATATGAACAACCATTAGTATTACAAAATAATATTTCGAAGCATAGTAAATTAAGGATATTCATAAAAAATAAATTTACTAAAAATGAAAAGTAATTATAACAGACGAGAGTAGTTTTCCCTCGTCTTTTTTATTGTTTTTATGCTTTTATTATTATACATAAGATTAACTGTATAAGATGTTGAAAAATTTGATGAAAGTGCTATGAAAAAAATGGGAGCACAGGGTATAATTAAGTTAAATAAAACAACAGTGCAGATTATAATAGGAACTCAGGTAGAGCAGTTATACAACGCAATATCAAAGTTCTTGTAGAATAGATTAAGGAGAGAGTATAATGAGAGCTATTACAAATGGGAGAATCATTACTGAAGAGAAAATCTTAGAAGATTATATATTATTATTCAGTGACAGAATAGAGGATATCATACCACAAGCGGATTTAAGAAAGTACCATGTTAAGGAGATTATTGATGCTAAAGGGAATTATGTATCACCTGGGCTTATGGATCTTCATATACATGGTGCTGGAGGGTTTGATACTATGGATGGTACATTTGAAGCTCTCAACACTATTTCAAAGGTTATTGCAAAAGAGGGGGTAACCTCATTTTTACCAACAACAATGACCATGGCTAAGGAAAAGATTATTACCTCAATAAATAATATAAGAGAAAATAAAAATAAAGTACAAGGGGCAAAAATATTGGGTTGCCACGTCGAAGGACCTTTTATAAGTAAAAAATATAAAGGTGCACAATGTGAGGAGTATATAATTAAGCCTGATGAGTCCTTATTAGAAGGGCTTACAGATATTATTAAGATAATAACAATAGCTCCTGAAGAGGATGTGGAGAATAGGTTTATCAAAGCAATGAAAAAGAAAGGAATAGTATTATCAGTAGGCCATTCAAATGCTACATTTGATGAAACTATTCAAGGAATAGAAGATGGTATTTCATATGCTACCCATACATTCAATGGAATGAGAGGACTTCATCATAGAGAACCTGGTGTTGTGGGAGCGGTATTTTCAAAAGATATCTATTGTGAGCTTATAGCTGATATGATTCATGTCCATAAAGGATTTTTTGAAGGATTTATCAAAATTAATGGAATGAACAAAGTGATATTAATATCAGATTCCATGAGAGCAGGATGTATGGAATGTGGCGAATATGAACTAGGAGGACAGAAGGTATTTGTAGATGAGAGCAGTGCAAGATTAGAAGATGGTACTCTTGCTGGAAGTGTATTGAAATTAAAAGATGCTGTTAAAAATATTAAGGATAATACCAGCTATGAGCTTAAAGATATTATAAAGATGGCGAGTTTGAATTGTGCTAATGTTCTTGGTTTGGAGAATGAATTAGGAAGTATTAAAAAAGGAAAACTTGCAGATATAATTTTATTTAATGAAGAGTTTCAGGTGAATCATACAATAATCCAAGGAAAAAGTGTATACAAGAGGTGATTAAATGAAAATTATAAAGGGCTACACCACTTGGTATGTATAAGTAAGTAATTAAGGATTATAAAAAAAAGTAAGTTGAATTACTTGAGTTTTTTTCATATTAAGGCATTTTTTTCTGATTTTTAGTAATAATATAAATGTGGATAAAATTAGAGGTGATAACTTATATGAGTATAAAATATAAAATTCTAATAAATAGCGTATTAACAGTTCTAATAGGTGTAGCTATTATGTTTACATTAGGAGTAATTAGCATAAAACTTGTTAATAACAGAAATGATGCTATTGTTATATATCTTTTTTTATTTGGCTGTATTGCTGTTATAACAGGAGCTTTAGCAGGTGTAATACTGAATAGAAAAATATTGTTATCCATCGATGAATTAAAGAAAATATCTCACAATATTGCAAGAAGTGAGCTGGATATTGAAGAGAAGAGTATTGAGGAAGAGATAATTGAAGAGAGCGACTTTGAGGATATTAAAGAGAGTTTAACTGAACTTTCAAATGAAATAAATAAAGATGGTAAATGTGAAAATAAAAACCTTGTTTTAAATACTGTTGACCTTAATAAAATCTTATATGAAATTGGTGATATGTTTAAAAAGAGAAGTAGTGAAAAGAATATAAAGGTTCAATTTGAACTATGTGAAAATCCATTATACATAAAGGTAGATTCAGATACAATTAAACAGGTTCTAATGAATATTTATCATAATGCTGTGAAATATTCTCTTAAGGATGGAATTATAAATATTGGGATTAAGGAAAGTTCTTCTGAGAAAATTGAGATTTATATAAAAGACAATGGTGTTGGAATAAATGAAAAAGAACTGCCTAATATATTTGAAGATAAACACTTGTGTGAAGAATGTTATGATCTTGGATTAGGATTGCCATATGCTAAGAAAATTATGAAAGCACATGGAGGAGATATTTTTATCAATAGTGTTGAAGGTGAAGGAACAGAGGTAATATTGCAATTTAAAAAAAATTTAGAAATGAAAAAACATGCAGAAGATGTAATTAATGATTGTGAGAATGATAATTCTATAGAAGGAAATAATATTAATGATGATTTAATAGAAGATAATGATATCTAATTACAGCAGTAAATAAATGTGTAATTAGGAAGGAGACAATATGAAGAATAAGAAAGAATCAGGAACTTTGGAAAATAATTTAAGTAATAATGCTATGATGATGGACCATGTCCTTGGAAGTTCAGCAAATCCTTTTAAAGAAAGACAGAGAAAAAGAAAAGGGCTAACATCTGAAAATCAGAAAAATAATATGGAGTGATATAACTATTACTTAAAATGAAAAATGAACTAAAATTATAAAAGCACCCGTAAGGGTGCTTTTATGTGAATTAGAGGAGAACGATGAAATTTATAGTACTCTTAAATGAGGGTTTAGAACACTGATGTCCTAACCTCTAATCCACATGAAGGAATAAATATATATAAGATAGTGAGATTAACACCATCCTAATAACTTAAGGATTAATTTCAGGGAATTGAAATAATACATGTTTATCTTCATTATCATTTGAAGATAGAACATAGCTGATTAAATTGCCATCATTCTCAGGATTAGATTCAACTTCAAGGGTTATCTTGTCATAGATTATTTTTTCTACCCCATCTGTTTCATTACCCATTCTTGATTTATCAACTTTAAGTATTATTATAAAACCATCATACTCAAGATCCATCAATACAGGAATCCCCTTATCATTAAAAAAGGCTATTCTAATATAGTCTTTTATCCCCATTTGAGTATGAGTCATGAAGTTATTGACTTCGTCAAGGTTATAAATCAATTCACTTGGGTGAATTACAACATTTCCAGAGCCTTTAGCTAATTCATAAGTGTAGTCTAAGGGAAGAACATTAAGTGGTAATAAATTATTCTTGTAAGTACTTAAATCTTCCTCTAGTGATTTATCAACATGGCCATTCATAGTGTAATCTGGGAATGCCATGCTTACATCAGTTGTAAGTATATTTTTCATAATTCCTTGTTCCTGATTACTTGATTTAACTTCATATCCTGAAACAGTAATTTCTTTAGAAATACATGAGGTTGCAGAGAAGAGAGTGGCAATAAGCATAAACGTAACAAGTATTCTTTTCACTTCATCACCTCTTTCTATAGTATATACGTAGTAAATTGATATTTAGTTGAGGTTTTTTGTATAGTAATTTATGGAATTTAAGTTTTTGAGTTAAAAAATAAAAATGACTTAATAAAAATATATGAATATACAATAGAATTTAAGGAGAATATTTTACAATATTAGACTAAAAGCAACATGTATTAAATAGCTGATAAATACAATGTTTTAGGGTGATGTGTCGATAAAAGATACCTTTAAAAGTAGTAGATTTAAAAATAATGTAAAAAGAAAATAGTTTAAGAAATATTGACAGTAAAAAGATATAATTTTATACTTTTATATGTAAATAGTTACAAAAAATACTAAATGTAAAGAAGTAATATTACGAGGAGGGGGAATATGACAGCAATCTTATTAAAGAAAGATGATGTTTTTCATGTTATGGACCCGTACTATGGCGGACTATGGGAATTTGATAAGGCTGGGGTTAAAGAGTTTTTAAAGTTTATTGAAATATATAAGAATGAAAAAGTATCAATTGAGCGTTTGAAGGAGAGGTATTCAAATATTATATCTGAAGAAATAATAGATTTTACAATAAAAGAAAAAATACCCATGGAAACAACATATTTTCCGAGAGTGATATTAGAAAATATTGATAAAGCAGAAAATGGAATAATAGTTCCTCCTGAAGTGATTCTTGAAGTAAATAGAAAGTGTAATTATAGATGTCCTTGGTGTTACATTCCTTCAATGGAAGAACAAGAAGAAACATTAACTATAAAAGAAATTGAAGAACAGATCATAATTCCTTTTGTAAAAAAAGGGGCTAAATGTTGGACTTTAACTGGGGGAGAGCCTTCTGTGACATTTGAGAGGACACTTGAAATTGTTAAGATGATAAATGAGTATACTAAGGAAATGCACTGTGAAGAGGCTGATATTAGTATACTGACTAATGGTTATAAGTTTGCGGAGTATGCAGAAGCGTATTATAAAGCTGGTGTTAGTAAAGTACAATTTCAACTTTCATCTCCATATGAGGAGGAGGAAATAAAACTAAGAAATCCTAGAGGGGGAATCAATTCCTTTGAACATGTTATAGAAGGGGTAAAGAAAGGAAATGAACTTGGATATTACACTTCGATCAACATGGTGGTATCTCCTGAAAAAAATATAGATGGTATAAAAGATATGATAATTTTATCAGATAAGATAAAAGTGGACATGCTTAGAATTACTCCAGTTGTAATGGCTGGTATGGCTAAGGAAAATGGAATATGCTTAGATATTGAAAACTATACAAAGATAAGAAATAACACGAAAGAAGGTAGAGAACTGTTAAAGGAGGATTCCACATTAGGAATATATCTTCCTCATTTTGATCTTGAAAATGATAGACCTATGAGATGTGGACTAGGGTATATAGATTTTTATATAGATTATAAAGGAGTAGTATTTCCATGCAATAATCTTATAGACGACCAATTGAGATGTGACCCTGGTACAATTAAAGAATTTACAGGTCCTGAAATATGGTTTGATTCAAAAATGCTAAACAGATTTAGAGATTATCTAAACACAAATATTGGTGAAGAATGTGGAGCATGCGAATATAGAGGAATGTGTGTTGGGAATTGTATTGCACGCTGCTGGCAAAGATACGGGAAATTTGATCTTCTTGAGATGCCTGAAAAGTGCTTTAAGACAATATAAGGGGGGATATCAATGAGTATAGCTATTTATAAGGTAAATAATGACCTGTATCACATTGTTGATCCTTATTACGGGGGAATATGGGAAGCAGAGGAAAGCAGTATTAAGATTTTCTTAAGAGTATTAGAAGAGATGAAAAAACAAAATGTAAAAGACTTAAAAAAGTTAAATATAAGTGAAGGCATGCTGTTGGAATTTCATAAGGAACTTTGGCTTGAGATGATTGACTTCATAAAAGAAAATGGAATTTCAATATTTACTCAATTTGATCCAAGGAGGATATATGATAACCTTGATTCTTATGGGAAAGGAATAATAACCACTCCTATGACTATTATTGAGATCAACAGAGTGTGTAATTACAATTGTCCTTGGTGTTATCTTGATAATATGATACAAGATGAAGATGTATTATCTATTGAGCAGATGGAAGAGCGGATTGTAGATCCATTGCTTAAAGCTGGAGCTAACTATTGGGCAATAACAGGAGGAGAGCCATCAGTTACACTTGATAGAACATTGGAGTTTATTAAGAGAATTAAAGATAAGACAATAAAAGAGTTTGGATATACACCATATATACTACTGTTTACAAATGGTCATAAATTAAAAGAATATGCTGAATTGTATAAGGAAGCTGGTGTAACGATAGTGCAGGTTAGTTTATCTTCACCTGATGAAGCACAGGAAGTTGGGCTTAGACGTCCTCCTAAAGGAATAAATTCTTATAAAGAAGCTGTTGAAGGAATAAAGAAGTGTAAGGAACTTGGACTAGAGGTAATTCTAAATTCTGTTATTACCTCGGATGTAGGATATGGTTCTAATGTAGATAATATACCCAAGATATATAAATTAGCTAAGGAATTGAAGGTTGATACTCTTGATATAAATCTGGCATGCCCTTCAGGACAAGCAAAGAAAAACAATATTGTGTTCTCAAAAGAAGAGTATCTTAAGATAAAAAAGTATGTTCAAGATAATAAATTTAAAGAAGATGAAAAGATTAATGAGGATCTGCCTGTTGATGAACTTGAAGATCATAGAGATATAAGATGTGGTGTAGGTATGCTGGAATTTTATGTGGATTATAAAGGATATACTTATCCATGTAATAACTTGATTCATGAAGATATGCTGTGTACACCAAGAACAATACTAGAAGAAAACATTATAGATATTTGGTTCACTTCAGAAAAACTATCAGTATTTAGAGAATATGAAGATAACAATATAAATGAAGAATGTGGAAGTTGTGAATACAGAGGTTTCTGCATAGGGAGCTGCTTTGCAAGAGGGTGGCATCAATATGGAATGTTAAAGATGGATAAGAAGCCAGAAAAGTGTTATAAGGATGTTTATGAGGTTTAATTGGTAGAAGTTAATAAAAGGGGTTTACAGATAAACACTTAACCCACCTTATTATACAGAATCAATGAAATATATTAAAATTAGAGCTGTTTAAAATTGGGTTAAGTGGAATATCTTTAAATATATCTAAAAAAAGTGGGGGGAAAAAGATGAGTAAATTAAAAGATAAAGTTGAAGGAAAAGAAAAGTCAATAATGAAAACTTTGAAAAAACAAAGTAATAAGAAATCTGTTGTATCTTGCAAAGCAGTAGGACCTCATAATGAACCTGGAGTATGGCCATAATAATGAGAAGTGCTTCAGGGAAACCTGAAGCTTTTCCTACAAAATACTAATATGTGAGAAATTTACTCATATTACATGTAATTGAGGTGCAGAATGAGTATATTTAATTATAAAAATAAAAGCTTTTTGAAGAATAAAAGATTTAGAAACTTCCTAATAGGTTCTAGTGTATCTTGGTTAGGAAGCAGTATGGATAATATGATATTCACCTTGATCGCTATCGATATTACAGGGTCACCTGCTTCAGTTGGGGTTATGCTTATGGTATTATCACTTCCAAATTTCTTATTTTCATTATTTGGTGGAACCTTTGCTGATATGTTTGATAAAAAGAAGATTATAGTTTGGACAAATTACATTAGATGTGTATTAATTGGGATAATCTTAGTATTGTTTGTTTTTAATAAATTGAATTTCTTTTTATTGTGTGCAGTACTATTTATTGTTGAGAGCTTATCTAATTTTTGTGGGCCTGCAACAGCGGCAACAATACCAAGGTTGCTAACAAAACAAGAGTATTTTAAAGCAAGGTCTTTTTCAGGTGGAATACTTCAAGGGATAAGTATGATTGGTCCCTCAATAAGCACGGTTCTTGTGGCACTAACTGGATATTGGGTTCCTCTTACTGTAGATAGTTTAAGTTATCTATTTGCAGGAAAGATGGTTAGCGTTACTGATATGAGTGATATTCAAGAAAAAAGTACGGCGAAAAGAGGGATAAAAGAAGTAGTACATAACACAGTGGATGGTTTTAGGTATATTAAATCTAATAAATTTTTAGTAAAGTTAGTTATTATAATATTATTAATGAATTTAGTTCTTGGTCTTTTTGATGTTCCACTGCCTTTTATGATGAAAGAAAATTTTAATTTGGATAAAACATATTATGCATATCTTAAAACAATTTTTGCTGGTGCTGGATTATTAAGTACTATCTTTCTAACAAAGTATGAGGTTAAAAAACCAGGTAAAACTATAATATTATTTATGTTCATAATGGGAGGGGCATTGATACTATTTGGATTATCAAAGAATTACTACCTTGCTTGTGTACTATCAGCAATATCAGCATTTTTTAGGACATGCATTGCAATAACTTTATGGTCATTTATTAGTATTATATCAGATGATAAATATAGAGGAAGAGTCGTTGCAACTATTGGTATGGTTATCACTTCTGTTGTTCCATTGTCAAATGGGGTGTCAGGTATATTAGTTGAGAGATTTCCAGCTGGTATGATCTTCACATTTGGTGGTGTGGTTTTTATCATTATAAGTTTGATATATTGTTTTGATTCATATGTAATGAACTATACTATTTCAGAAGAAGCAAATGCTGTGGGAGCATGATAATAAGATAAAATCACTTTGAGAATCACAAAAGGCTGTAAAGAGAAATCTTACAGCTTTTGTGATATTCTTTTTTAATGCATAATTTAAAAATAATATCTATATATCTTTACCCATCATTGCCATGCTATCCCATTCTGAAAAATTGTTTTTAAGATAGAACTTGCTTGTTTTGTTTCCTTTTGAAGTAAATAAAATAATTGTAGTTACACCAATGGTTCTTAAATGTTCTTCTAATTGATTTAACAATTTACTTCCTATTCCTTTTCCTTGTAACTCATTATCAATAAACATCTCTCGTAAATTGTAATGAATTCCATCAAAAAACTGTTCATAATTACCGAAAATCGCCCCTTTTATTTCTCCATCTTCCATATATAAAGTACCTTCAAAATTTGGAGCAATATAAATATCATTCAGTCTTTTATAAGCAGTGTCTAAAGTCCATTTATCATTCCAAGGTTCAGCATTAAATACTCGCATATAAAGTTCAGAGCATTTTGATATATGTTCATTTTTTATACTAATAATATTACTCATAAATAGTCCTCCTTTAATTTCTGTTCATTTATTGAGAAATACAATGTGATTTCCACATATACCCATACTTAACATTATACACTGTTTTTCTATAAACGCACTTGTAAAATTTAATAGAATTGATTATTGTTTTACATTCAAATAATTTTCCAATCAAAGTTTTAGTGATTACAAACGATAATTTATTATAGTTTTTTAACAAAAGAGAATTTATAAAAGAGAGGGAAAGAGAATGAGAATACTTAAAAATCTGTTTTTAGTGATGGTTTCATTTTTTTTAATTGCTAGCTTATTTATTTTGCAAGTAAATGTTGGTATCAGAGAAACCTTAACATCACAAAAGTATTTAGAGGATAATGCTTATAATACTAAACTCGAAGGAAAAATCAGTGAATTTTTAGTTGCAAAGATTGATTCTTTAACTTATGAGGATTTTATAGAAGAGGATAAGAAAGATTTATCTCCTCAGGAGATAGCAAATGGAGAAAAATTAGTTCAAAGCTTAAAGGATTTAATAAGAAATAATATAGATATGAATTGGATTGGGAAAGAGATAAGTCATCTAATAACAGGTGCACATGGATTTATAGTTAATGACGAAGAAGAACTTCCTATATTAGATATTAGTCCCGTGAAAGAAATTATTCCAAGTATTGCTTCAGAACCAATGATTGCTGTAGAAACAGTGAAAGAAAAATTAAAGATAGATCAAATCAATATAAACTTAGACTTGAATGTAATAATGGATAAAATATTTTTAGAGAATGATAATCCTGTTAAAGAAGTACGAAATTTAATTACATGGTATAAGGAGAGTTTTCTATATATAAATATTGTGGTTGTAGTATTATTACTATCAATTATTTTGATTACATCAGGGAAAATCAAAGGCTTCTTTTTATGGACATCTGTATCAACTATAATATCAGGTATATTAGGTGTATTATTGATTTTTGTTGGAAAGGACAAGCTTTTGAGTGCTGTGGTAAGTGAGATAAATGAGGAAATAATTCTATTTAAAGAATTTATTATGGAATTCATAAGTGGAGTATTTAATAAAGTTTTCTACATAGGAGCAGCGTTTATAGTATTTGGTATTCTTATATTTATAATAAGTTTGATCTTTGGTAGAAAGAAAAATAATAAAAAAGAGTCAGTAAAAAAGAGTGAAAAAAATATTTTCGTTAAAATAGCAAGAGTAACTGCTGTAATTGTTTGTTCTTTAGGAATAGTGATTACTATTACTAATGGAGTAAATGAGTGTATTTCTAGAGTGGAAAAGGTACAAGATGCATTTGATAATACTTCAGCGAATTTTAATAATGTAGATATTATAAAGATAATTAGTGAAAGTCAAAACATTCAATTTTTAAATGAGTTCACAAAGAAGTAATGAGTACTTACTGAACGATTAATATGAAACGTATAAATTATTGTAAAATTTAGCAATGTTTATGGTATTATATAGGAGAGGAGGGGATGATATGAAGGTATTCATTAGTGCTGATATTGAAGGTATAACTGGTGTAACTCATTGGAATGAGACAAGTAAAACAAATCAAGAGGGCGTTTCATTTGTTGAACAGATGACAAGCGAAGTTAAAGCTGCTTGTGAAGGGGCTATTAAAGCAGGTGCAAAGGAAATATGGATTAAAGATGCTCACGGCAGTGGTAGAAATATAGATTCTAGTAAATTACCTGAAAACATAAAGATTGTTAGAGGGTGGTCAAGAGATCCATATTCTATGGTTCAAGGAATTAATGAATCATTTGATGCTGCAATGTTCATAGGATATCATTCTGCAGCTGGAAGCGGTGGAAATCCATTATCACATACAATGAGGGGATCAGTTATATATGAGATGAGGATAAATGGGGAGAGAGTTTCAGAATTCACGTTGTATTCTTATGCTTGTCAATATCATGGAGTTCCATCTGTTTTTATAAGTGGCGATAAGAAGATTACAGAGGACGCAAAAGGTATAAATAAGAATATTGAAACAGTGGCTGTAATGGAGGGAGTAGGAAACTCTACAGTTAGTATTCATCCAGATGTTTCCGTGAAAAAAATTGAGGAGGAAGTTACAAAAGCATTAAACAAAGATATAAGTAAATGTAATATAGAACTTCCAGAGGAATTTGTACTGGAAATACAGTATGTTCATCACTACGATGCTTATACATATTCTTTTTATCCTGGAGCAGAGCTTGTAGATGAGTGTACAGTAAGATTCACTTCAAAAGATTATTATGAAATCATAAGAGCTGTTTTATTTATGAAATAATTCTAAGCTTTAAAAAATGATAATATAATTAAATAAATAAAGTAAAAAGTGGTCAGATGGAATAAACTGATCACTTTTCTTTGTTAAATAATAGTTAATAATTACAGAAAGGTAACAATTATTTTCTTTTCTATGTCACAAAATACAAGCTATTTAAATATTTTAATAGTGGAGAAAGATATAAGGAGATATTGATGGGCTACCAGGTATATAAGTGTATTGATGCAGGAACGGAATTCTGACCTTATGTAACTAAAGTGCGTCATTTTGGATAAGGTTGGTAAAAGGGGTGCTATTTTTTTTTGCACCCCCAGTAGGTTACTTCAACGTTACATGTATCTCCATCCCAAGTTATCTTTTCTACAACTGACTTGAGAAGCTGTTTCCTGTCTTCAATCTCAGGAAGACAATCAATAGTGGAGTCGAAATGATCAAGAGCTTTATACATTGCATCTATATTAATCTTAATTTTATCTATATCCTTGGATTTCGATACTTCTTCTTTAAGAGTTTCTTTTAAACTTTGAATTTCCTTGTTGAGTTTATTCATTTCTTCCAAGATATAGTTTGATATATCATCTTCAGCAAGTGAGAGTTTTTTTACTAAATTACTCATTGACTTTTCTTTTGATGAGATGGTCTGCTCTAGAGAAGAAATTTCCTTTTCATTTGATGAGTTATTTAGATCTTTTAGTAGAGGTTTAAAGTTTTCATTCTTTAATTTTAAGTTATAATTTTTTATTTCATCAATCACTGCCTTTTGAATTTGATCTACCCTAACATTTTTATTATCGCATCGAGCTTTATTAGATTTGATTTTTAAAGAACATACATAATAGTTAATTCTTTCTCCTGTTTTTGCAGAAGGCCTACCATGATTAATTATCATTACAGATCCACATTTTGCACATCGTAAAGTACCAGATAACATAGTAGCTGACTTTGATACAAATCTAGGTGCTTTAGATTTATTACCTTCAATAATATTTTGAACATTAATCCAATCATCTGATGATATTATTCCTTTATGTTTAGAAATGGCAAAGATCCACTCTGTCATATTACGTTGTATTCGAAGTTTCTTTGTTTTATTATAAGTTATAATTCCATTTCCATTTGGTGTTCCATGTACAGTAATGCCAAGATTCTTATAATAATTAATTATATTTTCATCTGATTTAACGAAGAGTGGATTTGTCAGTAATCGAGTGAGTTTGCTGTTATTCCAATAACTACCTTGCTTTGATCTAAGGTTCTTCTGAGTAAGGATTGTACAGACTTTAGAAAGTGATTTATGTTTGAGATAAAGAACAAATATGGTTTTAGCTAATTGGATTTCCGATTCATTGTGAGCTAGTATCATCATTGATCTTTCCTTTAGTTCTTCATCCCTATAAGTGAGTTTCTCACTATCAAATCCAAAAGGAGGGAGTCCACCAAGCCATCTACCAGTTTTGGCAAGAGTGATTGCATTATCTCTAACCCTTTCAGCAATCGTTTCTCTTTCAAGCTGAGCAAATACTGAAGCAATGTACATCATGGCTCTTCCCATTGGTGTTGATGTATCAAATTGTTCTCTAATGGATACGAAACTAATATCATAATCTTCAAGAGTATCTATTATAGAAGAGAAGTCTGCTATATTTCTACTAATACGGTCTAACCTATAGCAAATAAGCACCTGGAATTTCTTCTCCTTAGCATCTTTCATAAGGTTTTGAAACTGAGGTCTATTTGTATTCCCACCTGAAAAACCTTCATCTTCATATATTAGGAATTCATCTATATCTAAATACTTATTGCAGTATTCTTTACATAGTTCTATCTGATTTTCTATTGATTCACCTTTACCGGTGAATATTGATTTTCTTGAGTATATAGCTGCTTTCATATTATCACCCCTTATTAAGTTTTATTTACAAGCTGTTTAAAGTAGAACCCAGTAGTAGTTGTAAAGTTCATTTTTGTGTATGTTTCAATTCTATATCAAAATATTCATTAAAAGGGGAGGAAACTTTTTCCCTCGTCTGAATACAAAGAGGTTTTTTATTCCATAGTTTATGGGAGTTTTTATTTACAGTTTGAATGCTAGATAATAATAGGATCATTTTATTAGAATTCATAGGATAAAGCCTCCTTATTGAAGAAGTAATAAATCTTCAATAATTAAATAAGTTTCATTAATAAATAATAATAAATTTTTAGTATATTGAAATTATTACATAAGAAGTAGGTATGTGGAAGTGTCTATATATAGACTAGTTTAGTTTATAATGTATTAGTAAACAATAAATATTAATAAAGGGTAAAATTTAACTTGTTGGTATAATTTATGCAGGAAATTGTTTTTTGTTGTAGAAATAATAGTTTAGTAGAAATATTATTAGTAGTATATCAAATGTTATCAAAATTAAGAATAAGTGAATTAAACCTTTGAGTTGTATAGCAACAAATATAATAGATATTAATAGTGTAATTATGTCTATAATGGGAAGTTAAGTATTGAGGAAATTTATAAATTTATATAATAATAGAGAAAAAGGATCTAAACCTATGACTTTGTTGAATTCTTTCACATTCATATATTTTTAGGATAAAGAGTGGGGAACCGTATCATAAATAAGTGAGGTTTATATAAATAGTAAAGTAATTATTATTTAATTTTAAAAGTAAGCTAACAGAGGGAGAGAATATAAATGGGGAATTTAAAATACAAAGGAATTATTCCACAAAAGTTGATAGAAGATATTAAAAATGGAAGATGTATATTATTTGTAGGGTCAGGATTATCTTCACAAGTTTTAAGAAGTAACAATAAGAATTTACCAACATGGAAATCATTATTATATGAAATGTTAGAATGGGCTAATGAAAATAGAACACCATTTTGGAATGGCATAGAGGATGTTAAAGAAATGATTGATAAGAATAATCTTACTGTGGCAGCACAAGAGTTACAGGATATAATAGGAGGTTCAAATATTGGTGAATTTTACAAAAGTGTTTTTAGAGATAAAAATGTTAAACCTTCTAGAGCACACAAAATAATTCCTACAATACCTTTTAGAGCGGTAATAACTACAAATTATGATACTTTAATTGAAGGTGCATATTCGTTAGTAAATGAAGGGGTATTACCCCCTATTTTTACGCAGAATGACCTAGATGATAAAAATTCATTCTTAAGGAATAATGAGTTTTTTATATTTAAAATGCATGGTCATATTGATAGACTAGATTCAATTATATTAGGTAAAAGAAGTTATGATGATATTCTATTTAAAAATATAACTTACAGACAATTTATGGAAACTATATTTTCAGTTTACACTATATTATTTATTGGATTTGGAGGAAGTGATGACGATTTAAATAATACATTTGATAAACTATCTGTATTATATTCCAGGACTTTGGACAAACATTATATGTTGGCAGAAAAAGGCAAATACAATATGACTGAAAAAAGACGATTAATATTAGATAAAAGGATAGAGATTATTGAATATGAAAGTGATGATTCTCACTCACAAGTAAGTGCATTCTTAAACGAATTGTACAAAGAAGTGGAAAGTGAAGAGAATAAAGTTGAGATATTTCAAGATAATAAGAAAAGCAAAAAGGTGTTTATAAGTAGTTCAGCACATGATAAAGATATTACTAAAGTAGTTTATGATTTTTTAAATAAAAATGATTTTAATGTTTTTGATTTTAATAAAGAAATAAAGGTAGGAGATATTTTAGTACAATCAATATCTAAGGCAATACAAGATGCAAATATAATGATTGTCTTAATAACCGAGAATTCTATAAAATCTACTTGGGTACAAAGTGAACTTCAGGCTGGGATTTTAAAACAAGTTTCAGATAAATCTATGAGAGTTATTCCTATCATAGTTGGTGATGTTCAAATACCATCATATCTTAATCAAATATTATATTTAAAAGTGGATAATAATTTTACAGAAAGTGATTTACAACCATTATTGAAATCGATTGAAAAATAAGAATCTATAAATAAGTAAAAAATAATGTTAAAACCTCATTCACGGGTGATACGGAGAACTGTACCATAAATAAGTGCGGTTTTTATTTAATAGTAAAACAAGCCTACAAATTCTGAGTTGTAGGGCTAATTATGAGGAAATAAAAGTTGCAGATATAATTGACTGCTATCAGGAGTATGAGAAAAATCTTCCATATGATATAATTTATAATAATCATGAAAAATATGTCTGTCTATTGAAGTGCAGTTTATTTAAGTTTGTGGGTATAACGTTAATGGTAAAGAGCTTTTACTCTAATAACCTGGATAGCATAAAATATAGATTATTTCTTGTAGTAGAGTTAATGAACCTTATGGTGAATAATCAACTTATTAATATAGGTATTACTTGACGCTAAGAGTATTTGCAAAATGTTTTATTACGATATTATAAATAGAGAGGTTAATATGAAGACATTATATATTATTGGAAATGGGTTTGATGTGGCACATGGTTTAAATACAAATTATTGGGGGATGAGAGAGTATATTGGAGAACGAGATCCGGAGTTTTTAAGGTTTTTTGAAGCCAGATATAATATTCAGCCTCTTGATGATACAGAACCATGGTATACGGAAGAAGCGCAAGAAAGATGGAATAAATCTGTAAATCATAATTTGTGGAGCGTGTTTGAACACCACATAGGTAAGCCTAATACGACGGAAATGCTTGAAATGTCTGAATCTGTTACGGAAGGAATGCCCAAAATTGGAATTCGAGATCATATGGATTACTATTGGAGGGATGAATTTGGATATGTAAAAAAACTGCACTCATATGTAAAAGATTGGATTGAGACAATTAATACTGATAAACTGAGGCCTTTAAACATGTCTCTGATAAACAGTACAGATATTTTTATGAGTTTTAATTATACAGATGTGTTAGAAAAGGTTTATGGCATTGATGATGTTATGCATATACATGGCGGAGTTTCTTCGATTTGTACTATAGATCCAATAATGGGACATTGTAACAAGCAGGACATAAAAAAACATAGGATATGGGCAAAAGAGGCTGAAGACGAGTATGCTGAAGCAGAGGCGAGTGTGCAAGATGCTGTGGCAGACTACCTTGAAGCAATATATAAGGACACAGATAAGCAGATTAATATAAACTATAATTTCTTTGAAAGACTTAATTTTGTGAATCATGTTGTTATTATTGGGTGGTCAGCTGGAGAAGTGGATCTTCCATACTTACATAAGATAATTGAGAGCGTAAATCAGAGTACTAATTGGACAGTATACTGGTATAACAAAGAAGCATATGGTGCATTGAAAAATGTATTTGAAAACGTTGGAATAGTTGATACTAACTTGGTTAAATTTGAGCAATCCGATACATTCTGGGATAGTTAATATTGTAGATTAGCAAAATGAATATCCCTATAAATTGATATTTATAGATTTGATAAAATCGCACTTTAGTGCGATACGGTGAACTGTATCACAAATAAGTGCGGTTTTGTGGTTTGTATTAAGAGCATTATCTCCACTTTTCAAATCCATGATTTTCTGCAAGAGAATATAATAGTTTTTCACATTATGATGTATATGTTAAGAGTGAGTATAAACTATGAATGATAGAAATCAGGTTTGTAGATGGTTACTTAACATGAACGTTTAATATAGTGGAATGTAAAGGGATTTATATTCTCAACATGAACCTAATAATCAGATGATGGGGTAAATTTACGTGAGCGTGAGTTTTCATTTTGCTCTTAGTGAAAAATATAGAAGGGGTGATATATATGATTAAACCAAACTGGGATGTATTCAAAGCAAAATTTAGCGAAAATCCTCAGAATAACTTTGAATGGTTTTGTTACTTGCTGTTCTGTAAGAAATTTAATATGGATTATGGGATATTTAGATATAAGAATCAATCAGCTATAGAAACAAATCCAATTGAAGTTAATGATGATGTTGTTGCTTGGCAAGCTAAATTCTATGAAACTTCGCTTTCAAGCCATAAAAAAGATTTAGAAGATACATTAAACAAATTAAAAAGGGATTACCCTAAAGTGAATAGATTGTATATCTACTCAAATCAGGAGTGGGGACAAAACAAGGGACAGATGCCTCAAGGACAAAAAGATATTGAAAAGTTAGCAAAAGAATTAGATATTAGTTTGGACTGGAAACTAGCTAGTTTCTTTGAATCTGAATTTGTTACAGTAAAAAATGATATCATTGCTAAGCACTTTTTTACATTTGAAAAAAGCATATTCTCAACATTAGAAGAAATGCAAAATCATAGCAAGAATCTACTTAAATACATTAACACAGATATTTCTTTTAACGACAAGAATTTTGAAATCACAAGAGAGAAAGAATTGAATCCTCTCATTAGTGGTTCAAATCAAGTATGTATAATCAGCGGTGTTGGTGGGGTTGGAAAAACTGTCTTAGTAAAAAAATTATATGAACGCTACGCAGAAGATGTCCCATTCTATATTTTTAAAGCTACAGAGTTTGAGTTAAGAAATATTAATGATATATTTGGTGATTTCAGCTTGAGTAATTTCCTTGATGTTCATAAAGATATGGAACGCAAAACAATAGTAATTGACTCAGCTGAAAAATTACTAGATTTAAGGAATACAGACCCTTTCAAAGAGTTATTATCAGCAATCGTTGAAACAAACTGGCAAGTTATTTTCACTACTAGAGATGCCTATCTTAAAGATCTTAACTATCAGTTTTTTGAAATTTATAAAATTGCTCCATTAAATATTGGGATACGTCCTTTGGAACAGCAAGAACTAATCACTATATCTAATGAGAATGCTTTTACTCTGCCAAAGGACAAGAAATTATTAGAATTAATAAGGAATCCTTTCTATTTAAATGAATATTTACAATTTTACAAGGATATTGACGAAATTGATTATGTTGAGTTTAAGTTAAAATTGTGGGAACAAAGAATTAAAAAGAGTAAACCTGAAAGAGAGAAGTGTTTCATGGAAATTGCATCTCAGAGGGCGAATACAGGTAAATTTTTTGTTGATGTAAAAGCTGAGCTAAGTAATCAATGTGATGAGTTAATGAAAGATGGAATGTTGGGATATGAGGATGTGGGATATTTCATAACTCATGATATTTATGAAGAATGGGCATTAGAGAAAATTATAAATAAAGAATTTGTTAATAGGTCTGATGAACATGATTTTTTTGTATCAATCGGAGAATCATTACCAATAAGAAGGTGTTTAAGAAACTGGATATCAGAAAAACTATTACTAGAAGATTATGAAATTGTAGAATTCATTGAAGATACTGTTAAGAATAGTGAGATTGATTCTTTTTGGAAAGATGAGCTATTTGCCTCCATTCTACTATCAGACTATTCAAGAACCTTTTTCGAAGTTTTTAAGAATGAGTTATTGTCAAACAAGTGTAGTCTATTGAAAAGACTGATATTCATTTTAAGGATTGCTTGCAAAGAAGTAGATGATGAATTTTTCAAGCAATTAGGCATAAAAGATATAAACCTCTTTACTCTGGAACACATTCTAACAAAGCCAAAGGGAGTCGGATGGGAGGCATTAATCGAATTTACTTACAATAATATAGAAATAATCGGAATTGAGAATATTAATTTTGTTTTGCCTATAATTAATGATTGGAATGACAAAATTAGAAAAGGAAATACTACTAGATGTGCTGGTCTTATTGCTCTGAAGTATTATCAAAATACTATTCGCAGAGATGTTTACTATTCGCGGGATGATACACTAGAAACTATTCTAAAGACAATTATTAATGGCTCATATGAATTAAAAATGGAATTGAAAGAGATTATAGCTGAAATACTACTCAATGAATGGAAGAATTATAGAGACCCTTATTATGATTTAGCTAAGTTCATTTTAACAAAGCTTGATGGTTTACCTGTCTGTAAGGTATTACCAGATGAGATTTTACAGTTAGCTGATTTTTATTGGACTTATACACCAAAAGAAGACCATATGTTTTCGAGTTGTAGAGATGATGTCGAACATGATTTTGGTATAGAAAAAGATTATACAGATTATCACCCTGCTAGTGCCTATCAAAGTCCTATATATTGGCTACTTCAGATTAACCCCAAAGCAACAATGGACTTTATAGTTAGTTTTACAAATAAGTCTGTAAGGAAGTATGTTTCTTCAAATTTAGCTTCTAGACTTGATAACATAACCGAGGTTGAGGTTATGTTAAGAGATGATAGACAGAAGAAACAATACATTAGTCAGTGCTTGTGGGAGATTTACAGAGGGACGAGTTCTCCAGTAAGTCCTAACTTGTTACAATCTATTCACATGGCTTTAGAAAAGTTTCTTCTAGAAATAGCAGAAAAAATGAAAACCGAAGTGTTAGTAAGTTGGTTGAATTATCTACTCGAAACTTCTGAGAGTGCTTCAATTTCATCTGTAGTGACAAGTGTTGTGTTAGCAAATCCAGAAAAAACATTTGACACAGCAAAAATTTTATTTGGAACTAAAGAATTTATCATCCATGATACTCATAGATTGGCTTCGGAACAAGGTGCTAAAACACTATATTCAATAGGGAAAAACTGGGGTATTAGCAAAAGTAGTTTTTATGATAATGAGAGATTAAAAACATGTGAAGATAAGCATCGGAAATGGAGTTTAGAAAGCCTCTTCTTAAACTATCAAGTTTTTGCAATGCAAGAGTCAGGAGCGGATGAGGCGAAGAAACGTCAAGAAATTCTATGGGATATTTTAGATGATTATTATAAAAAACTACCACAAGACTCTGAGCAGAATGAGAGGGATAAGACCTGGAGATTGTTTTTGGCTAGAATGGATAGGCGAAAAATGAATATTACTACTGAAGAGACTAATGGTGGCATATTGATACAGTTTGAACCTGAGATAGAACCAGAAATAGATGAATTTAGAGAGGAAAATCAAAAAGCTTACAACGAACATATGAGGTATGTTCCTTTAAAGTTATGGGCTGATTTCAAATTTAAAAATGATGAAAAATCTAAGGAATATGAGAAGTATGATAGTAATCCCCAAAATGCGTTAGATGAAGCTAAAGAAATATTAGAAAGACTTAACAAGCCTTACAACCCAGATTTACCTCAGGCAACACACGCTGAAAATGAAAGATTCCATTTGTTTAATTACCAAATACCATCATGTGTATGTGTGGTATTAGTTGAGCATTATATCGATAAATTGAATGATGAAGATAAAGAATTTTGCAAGGACGTTATAATTGCTAAAGTGATATCTTGCGTACAGCCAAATTATTTCTATCAAGTAGGAGATGGTGCACAGGAAGCAATTGCTTCATTACCAAAACTGATGAAGTTATATCCTAAGGAAAAGGAAAAAATAAAACTATTGCTTTTACTTATACTATTTAAGGATGAATCTGTTGGAGGAATGATATCATCTGAAAGATTCAATATTTTTTCTATGATAGCAATTCATAAAATGTGGGAAAAAGAATTTGAGGATGCTCATTCATTACTATTGGGTTATCTAGTATTTAAGTACAAATATAATGAGTTAATAAGTGAAATTCGAAAAGAGAACTTTGAAAATGGGGTTTACGAACCTGATTTAGGAGAATTGTTAAGCAGATTTCTAGCTGAAAATGAGATGAGTCTCAATAAGATGGTTGATAATGAATTTTCAATTTCAGATTTAGGTAATATTCAAGAGCTTGATTTGTTTATACTATCAAATGCTCTAAAAATGATGCCTAGTAAGTTAGAGCATAGAGAACATATTGATATTGCTCATGAAATAATTACTGTGTTTGCAAGAGAGCTAACACAAGGTAGAGATGGTGATAAAGTCGATTACACGGTACGTAATGAATTTTTGAAAAAATATGCTTATCTTGTTTTAAATTCTGAGAGGAGTAAAGTACCACAATTGATTCAACCATTTATCGATAAGTTCAACTCATCAGAACCAATAGCAGAGATGTTCCAAGAATTTATTTACGCTGAAGATAGAATGCATAGCTATGATAATTTTTGGTTTGTGTGGAATCAGTTCAAAGATAAAATAATTGAAGTAACTAATAACGGAACTAATAACTGGTATGTAGATAAAATTATTAAAAGTTACTTATTTGCACAAACACGATGGAACGATACTACTAAAGAATGGCATTCATTAAAATCAACTAACATGAGATTAATTAAGGATGTATCTGAGCAGATGGGACAGCATCCGTCAGTCTTATATTCTATATCTAAACTGTTGAATGATATTGGAAGTTCATTTATCGCTGAAGGACTAATTTGGATATCTAATATGTTATCCAATCATTCGGAATATGATACTTTGAAGCTTGAGCGGAATACTCCTTATTATTTAGAAAACTTGGTCAGAAAGTATGTTTATGAAGAGCGAGAAAAGATTAAGAAGAATAAACGGTTAAAGCAGAAAATTCTAGTTGTACTAAATTTCCTTATAGAAAAGGGCTCTACAGTAGGTTATATTCTTAGGGAGAATATTATTTAGATTGACAAAAAAAATAGTTGATTGAATTATTTAAACTCTAGTATGTTTATGGCTTACCAAAGCAACTACATTTGTAACATTATACTCCTCACATGAAATGTGAGGAAAAATATACTTGAAGTAGAAATACATCTTATTAGTAATTAAAAACCACACTTTAGCGCGGTACGGTGAGCCATATCATAAGTATTGGATTTAAGCGAAGGAGTTGGATAGGATATTAGGTAGTATAATAATATATGTTCAACTTCTAATTATCCATATTAGTAGAATTATAGATGATAAGAAATATTCACCCAAAATTATTATTCATTTTATCCCTTTTTATGCATACATTATGTTAAGTAACATAACTAATATATATGTAAGAGAGCTCAGTGATTTATATGAGCTCTTTTTAAATAAAGATTAATTGAATATACACTTTAATATATTTTGCTAGGATCAAAAGGTTTATTTTTATATGTTTTCTTATTGGGTTGCTCTTTTTCTTTGAACTTGGAATGTTTCTTAACAGATTCAATACTTTCTAACAATAAAACAAAATTATTAGGTTCCATAATAGATATTCCTCACAATCGAAATATAATAACTTTAATGAGATTATACTATATTTTACTAAAAATGTCAAAAAGAAGACTTAAAATACTTATATTGTAGTATTTTAGGGTAAAAGAATGTAATGAAATAACTTTAATTTAAATGTATCCTATTTATTTAGTAAAGAAAACACAGAGTTTAGTAATAGATTTGTAATACTAGTCTGTTAATTATGTAAAATAATTACTATACAAGAATTAAGTAATTAATAAAAGAGAAGATGACTTGAAAATATTTAGTCATCTTCTCTTTTATCTTTTATTTTCTTTATGAGTTTTTCAACATCAAATCCTACAGTTTCAAGTTGCTCCATCAATTCTTTTAATTCATTAGGGGTAATATCGTGAGGATAGATATCTTTATTTATTTCTATAGTATATTGATCATCTTTGAAATTTGTATCTATAGTTTTAATATTTGAAGAATCTGTTCTTCCTAAAAGATAATCTAAAGTAACGTCAAAGTAATCAGCTATTTTAACTAGCATATCATCCTTTGGGAATCTTTTTCCCTTTTCCCAATTTGTAACCGTTGCTGGTTCAACGTTCATTTCTTTTGCAAACTCTTTGCTCAACAATTGTTTATTTTCTCGTAAGTATTTTAATCTATCACCGAATTTGCTCAACTCATCACCTCATTACATAAGTTCTAGTGTCTAAATAATCTATATATACAATTATAAACTATTTGAAAATTTTAAAATGAAAATTAGCTAAATGAATATTTTTTAATGAAAATTCAAATAATACTATTGAAATTAACAATTTGCTAATATATAATTAACATATCGATAATTTTCAAAATGCTAATTAGAAGGAGGTGGAACTATGTACTGTAATTTAAAAGGTCTAATTAGAGGTGCTAATTTAACACAGAAGAATATAGCTGAAATCCTTGAGATATCAGAAAGTTCATTCAATCTTAAAATCAATGGTAAATCAGATTTCACAGTAGAAGAAGCTAGAAAAATATCAAAGATTTTTAATAAGTCTATAGATAATATTTTTTTTAATGACGAAATTAGCAAAATGAAAATAAGTAGTTCAATTAATTATTAGTTTGTCCAAAAATTCAAATTTAATACATGTAAATTAATGGGGTGTTTTTATGGAGTTAGCTATGAGATTAAAAATTGAAGAATTAAGAAAAAAGAAGAAACTATCAAGGCGGCAGCTCTCATTGAAAAGTGGAGTTGCAAGGGGGTATATTAGTGAGCTTGAAAGTGGAAAGTATGATAATCCAACAGTTAGAGTACTTGTTAAACTTAGCAAAGTTCTTTGTTGTACTTTAGATGAACTGGTGGATATAGATGATGAGGAATAGGAATTTTGAGGGATTAATCAATGGTAATTTTGACATACATGTACGATTTAATAAGTCTTAGACTTTAGTGATTAGAATAACCAAGGATGATATTGAATAAATTTAAGTAAGGAGGTAGTTATGAGAAAAGTTTTATCAGTAACCTGTAGACATCCTGCAAAGGAGAATTTAGAAGAGTTTCATAATAGATACTCACAAACATTGATTGGGTTAATTGCTGATAAACTAAATGAATCAGAACTTCGTGCTTTAGCAAAGAAGTTTGAGGAAGAAGAAAAGAAAAATAACTAAAGCTACTATCTATAGACTAATGATGAAAAAGTGGGTACATATTTTTTTGAGCAATTTTTCTGCAACAAAAAACACTTACTCACTATATGATATTCAAGTTACTAAAAGAATATTACAAAAAAATTCAGTAGAATTAGGGTGAAAAATAGTAAGAGGTTAGTTTTTGAAGAATAGGAGGAAATGATGTGAATTTTAAAATTTTATCTAAAACCAATGGAGTATCAAGAGAAGAGTGGCTTGAACTCAGAAAAAAGGGCTTAGGTGGTTCAGATGTTGGAGCTATATGTGGGCTTAATAAATGGAAATCTCCAATATCGGTATATCTTGATAAAGTTGGAGAATTACCAAATGAGGATATTGAGAGTGAAGCAGCATATTGGGGAACAGTAATGGAGGATACAGTAGCAAAAGAATTTGAAAAAAGAACAGGAAAGAAAGTAAGGAGAAAAAACTTTATACTACAGCATAAAGAGTACCCATGGATGCTTGCTAATCTGGATCGGGTAATAGTTGGAGAGAATGCTTTGCTTGAGTGTAAGACAGCTAGTGCATATAAGGACGGTGAATGGAAAGATGATGTGATTCCTGAAAGTTATTTGCTACAAGTACAACATTATCTAGCGGTAACAGGTTGCGAGAAAGGATATATAGCTACATTGATAGGCGGAAATAAGTTTGTTTGGAAAGAAATACAAAGGGATCAAGAGATAATTGAATATTTAATAAATATTGAGAAAGATTTTTGGGAAAATCATATTAAAATAAAAAATCCACCAGTAATTGATGGAAGTGAAGCATCAACTCAAGTGTTAAAAATGATGTATCCAGAAGCTATTGATACTGAAGAAATACTACTTGATTATGAAGCGGCAGAGCTTATTGAAAAACGAAATAAGTTGAAAGCAGAGGAATCAAAATTAAAAGGAGAAATAGCAGAGTGTGAAAATAAAATTAAAGTTATGATTGGAGCGCATGAAAAAGCAACTGTTGATACATACAAAATCAGTTGGAAGAATGTTAATTCTAATAGACTTGATAGTAAAAATTTAAAGATAGATCATCCTGATATTTATGAAAAGTACTGTAAAACTTCAATTAGCAGAAGATTTTCAATTAAGGAGGTTTCATAATGATTAGAGCTTTGGATGTTTTATTAGGTTCAATAAATTCTCAACTTAATGAATTAAATAAAGGTAACTTTAAAATTTATGATAATGAAAATAGAGAGTTTTATATCACTGGAATAGCTTATGACAGTGAAGAAGATAAATTAATTTTTAAGTGTAAGGAGGAAGATGAAAAATGCCAGTAAACACATCAACTGTTAAAGAGAAGTTAGCTAAAAAAACAGATAATTCAAAAGGGTTAGCGCAAGGAAATGGGTTTCAAAATGTTCTTGTAAAACAGCTTAAACAGCAGTTTAAAGCAATTGAAAGTTTGGTACCTAAACATGTTACGCCAGAGCGATTATGTCGTGTTGGACTCAATGCAGTGAGTAGAAACCCTAAGATTATGGAATGTTCACCTGATACAGTGGTTGGTGCGATTGTAAACTGTGCTACTTTAGGCCTGGAACCAAATTTGTTAGGGCATGCATACATAGTACCCTTTTGGAATGGCAAAACAAGTAAATTCGAAGCTCAATTCCAGATAGGCTATAAAGGTGCATTAGATTTAGTGAGAAGGACTGGAGCAGTCAGTACAATAACAGCACATGAGGTTTATTCCGGAGATGAGTTTGAGTATGCATATGGACTAGATGAAAAGTTACGCCATATTCCATGTGGAGAAGATGATGAAAGTAAAATAACACATTTTTATGCATGCTATAAGCTTAAAGATGGTGGTACTGGATTTGTCGTAATGTCTAGAGCTCAAATGGATAAACATAGAGATCGATTTACTAAGAGTAAAAATAAGCAAAACAAAGTATTCGGACCATGGGCGGATCATTATGTATCTATGGGATTGAAAACTGTAATTCTAAAATTAATTAAGTATATGCCAATTAGTATAGAGCAACAAGAAAGTCAAAAGATACTTGAGGGACTGCAAAGGGATAATGGAGTTAGTACTGTTAAAGAACCCGAAGTTGGTTTTGGAGATGCGTATATTAACACAGAGTATTCAATTAATCATGAAGAGAAGGGAGAAAAATAAGTGGAATATAAAAAAGAAAAACGCTCCGCCAAGCGTTCTTCATAGATAAAAACTTTAAATTCAAATGTACTTGGTAAAGTACTTAGCCCTATTATAGCATCCAATAGGGTAAATTACCACAATCTAAGTATTTGCGTAAAAATTAGGAGTATTCGTGGAGGTCGGTTTTATGAAAAAGAAACTGAAAGTAAATCTTCTTTTGTAAAGACCTCCACTAAAGATATAAATGTAAATAAAGTTACAGAAGTGTCAGTGTTAGTAGAGAAAAATTTTTAGGAGGAATATAACTTGAAAGAATTGATAAATGTTGTTGAAGAGAATGGAAAATTAATAGTCGGAAGTAGAGAAGTATCATTGAATTTTGAGAAAAGACATGGCCACGTAATAGAAAAAATAGATGGAATTATTGAAGGAATTAACTCAACCGAAAAATCGGTTCAGTACTTTATCCCCCATGAGTACAAGGATTTAAGTGGAAAGTTAAATAAGGAATACTTACTAACTAGAGATGGTTTTTCTTTATTAGTAATGGGGTTCACTGGCAACAAAGCTCTAGACTGGAAAATGAAATATATTCAAGCGTTTAACAAAATGGAGGAAAAGATTAGAAGCCAAAAACAACTTTCACCTATGGATCAGTTAAAGTTACAGTATGAAGTTTTAGAACAGCATGATAATAAATTAAATGATTTAGATGGAAAGGTTCGGCACATAGAAAATAACATGGTGATTGATTATGGGCAAGAGGTAACCATAAAAAAAGAAGTTGATTGTAGAGTAAAGAAGGTATGCTATGGAAAAGAATTTCCAGCGTATTTAGATAAAACTTTGAGAGCTAAGGTATACAGAGCTTTATGGAGGGATTATAAGGGATACTTTAATATAACATCCTACCATAACACTTTGAAAAAAGACTTTCAAACTTCATTGAATTTAATTAGAAAATGGTCTCCAAATGGAGAGTTATTAAGATTAATTGAGAAGGCAAATAATCAATTAGTTTTCAGTGATGTTGGAGCAACTAAGGAGGACTAACAATGTCAGAGATTAAATGGATAAAACTAACAACAACGATGTTTGATGATGAAAAAATTAAATTAATTGAGTCTATGCCGGAGAAAGATACCATATTAATTATTTGGATTAAGCTTTTAGTTCTTGCTGGGAAAGCTAATAATAATGGATATATTTATTTATCTGAGAATATTCCATACACAGTTGAAATGTTAGCAACAGTATTCAACAGACCGTTAAATACTGTGAGATTATCATTGGAAACTCTAAGAACTTTTGGAATGATTGAAGTTGATGAAAAACAAATAATTAATATTTCTAACTGGGAAAAACATCAGAATATTGATGGCATGAAAAAGATTCGAGAGCAAAACAGAAAAAGAGTTGCAAAGCATAGAGAGAAAAAGAAAATGTTACAGGAATCATCTAAAAAAACTGGTAATGAAGAGGAGTTAGGGGAGTATGTAACAGGAGAAAACATTACAAGTAATGGTGGTAATGAAAATGTAACGTTACGTAACTCAACAGAAGAAGATAAAGAGGAAGATAAAGATAAAAAAGAAGATAAAGAATTAGAAGAAGATGGAGAAAAGAATAAAGGCTCATCATTACCAAACTCTTTTCCCAGTGATATTCATAGAAAAATATTTGAAAGTAAAGTTCTTAGTGAAATTGCATATAAAACATGGTTTGAAAATACTGTTATTCGAGATGATACTAAAATAACAGTAGTAGCAGCAAATGAATGTTTTAAAATTGGTTTAAGAAAGTATTGTAAAGTACTTGAAAGTGCATTAAATAAGAAAATTGAAATTGTTGTTGAGTGAAATTGAATGAAATAAGGGCAAGAATATTTGCAAAAAGTGTATATCAGAATTGAAGAAATAGGTGAGGATATGGATAAAGTTAAAAAAATTATTAATACAGCAACAACTAGTGTAATACATACAAAAGAGAATACGTGGAAAGAAACTATAGAGTGCTTACCGGAAGCTTTTGAAGAAGCGTGTATAAGGCATAACATTAATCCAAAAGAAATTATAAGTTATAGCTCAAATGACAGATTAAAGTTTGAAATACTTAAACAACCTGAGGATATGAAATTGAAGATGGAGATGCAATCTAAACTATTTAAATTATTCAATAGGAGAGAATATACAAGTAATGAGATAAGGAACTTGCTAGGAATCAATCAATTAGATGTATATAAGCTGTGTAAACATATTAAGAAAAATTTGAATAGAAAATATGACAGAGTAGACATAGTTAGAGTGTGTATGGGAGGAATGTTGTTTGCAGACTAGTAATAGTGTAATCTTAAATATTCCAGGAGAACCAAAGCTAAAGCTAGAAATAGAGTATGCAAAAACGGAATAGTCATCACACCAAAGTATACATTATGGTGAAAATCCTAGGGTGGAACTATATTTGAATTGACTTAATTAAAACTTGCAACAATTAAATTAGGCAAGGGGCTTGTAGACAAGTTATTTGCAAGTGTACAAGCTCTCATATTTCAAGTGGAGGTAGTTATGGGAAATAAGATATCAATGGAATTTAAATACAAGGAATGGTATGCGATTAAACATGCATTAGAAGTTCAAATAGAAAAAAGAAAGATCGAATCTAAAGTGAATGAGGAACCAACAAAAAAGGAAATTTTCACTAAAGATATTAGAGAAGAAAAAAGAATCCTTAGGGATATAAATAAAATTATTAAAAGACATAGCTGGTGATTAAAGGGATAAAAAGATAATTATTATGGATGCTCATAAAGGTGACTGGTATGAAAACGAGATAGGGAAAGTTTATAATCTTATTCAAGAAGTTAGAGGTGGATATAAGGTTTCTAAGAAAAAGAAAGTAGGTATTGTGAGAATTAAAGATTGCGAAGTGATAGATTGATGGGTAAAAAGAAAAAATATGAAGAGAATATAATGCTTCCTGGGCAAATTTCAATATTTGATTTATTAGAAATGCAAAAGACTGAAAAAAGATCAATAAATATTGATTCTGTAATAAAAAAGGCTAAAAATGATACAAAAACAGCTGAAACGTGCACAAGAAGCCGTTAAATCGTACACTTTTGAAATGAAGAAGTTAACTGAAGAACAGCAAAAAATATTGGAACAATATAAGGAGGATGAAAGGGTTATAAGAAAAATTCTTCATGCATGTGGAAGAGTTAGTATTGAGGTACAGGAAGATGAAATAATAAAAACTTTTCACTATGATGCTGAAGGTAAAAATATATTCACCTTAGATAATCAAATACCAGTACTTCCAAAAGATAAAATTATGTACTATTTCCCTCATTTTAATAATGCCTTGAATGAGATACAAAAGAAAAAGTTAGAGGAAGTTAAAAATAAATATCAAGCTAATAGAGTCATTCATAGGAACGGAGATTTTAATCTTCTTGTAGAGCATGAGGGTGGAGTAATAAGTATTAACCCTAAAGGTTGGGTGCTAGAATTTGATAATATAAAAGAAATTGAATGCATTGAGGAGGAAGTTTTAGAGATCATATCGGACGAAGTAAAAGAAATTAATAGTGACGAGATTGATATAGGGGATATGGTTCGAGTTAGTTTAAGAGGGGACATGATTATAGCTAGAGTAACAAGGATATACAACAGTGGAGATACTTTCAATATTATATTTGATAAAAAACATACTGCAGTTCATAAGAGTTGCATTGTGAGGGTGGTGACCTAATGCAATTGGATATGGTGGATATAGCTAATGAGATTTATCATAATGCAAAAAGGTTTGATAAGAGTGGAGATGAAAATAGAATCAGAATTGGCTGATTGTAAATATAAGATTGATGTAAAGCGAGTTAAAGCTAAAAATGATTTTGCTACGTAGATTATATATGACTTGGATGGTAATTTTTTTAGAAAAGCATGTAGCTAATACAACATATGTGTATATTGTGAGATAAGGAATTTATTTTGGGAAGTACAGTATAATAGGGAGTGCTGAGAAAACTCCTCAGCACTAGAATCATTCACTATTATAAGAAATTAAAGGCACGTGCTATACCAACAATAACACCAATAATTCCTAGAACTAAAAATATTTTAGTTGTATCACTGTCTCCGAATGATTTTCTAATTCTAACAGTTTTGGGATGTTCCCAAAACAATTTTGGTTTTGCAGTAGTCCCTATAATAAGAAGTGAGCTTATTACTATACCAAATAAACCATCCACTTGTCACACATCCTTTCATACTAATAATAAATACTATAAATTAACAAGTCAAGGAGAAGAATGGTAATGCATAATATAAAGCTTTTAAGGCTAGAAGAGAAGTGAATGTTTAAATGAAGGATTGTAGTCTAACTACAATCCTAATAAGAGAGCATAGAAAAGGATTTAATATAGACACCACTTATAGCAATGACTGTGACTGACAATAGCAAGAGAACACTAAGGGGTGTTGACTACGTTCACTGGCTAAAAGTTAGATGTGGTATAAATGTGTTAAAATGACAGTATTTTAATGGAAATTTGGACATGTTAAAATGGTAGTATGCAAATGTTATAGACACTATCTATATTGATTGTTTGTTAAAGGATACGCACTTGTAGAAATCCAAGTTTTTTTAAAATATATATGGATATAATAATATTTAAGTAAAATAAATAATAGGTATGTTAGTAGTAACTTAAATAATAGAATAATAATTATATTTGATTAAATTCTTTCCTCTGAATTAAGAATTCATAAGTAAATTTAGTGTATTTTGAAGGAAATGCAAATAATTTGAAGAATATGAATAAATATATAGAAAGGGGAAGGTAAAATGGCAACTATACATTTTTATAAATTAGATTATTTAAAAAGGGAACAATTTATCAATAGTAATAAGCAAGAAGACTACAAGGATATATACTTAAGCTTTGAAGAATTCGAAAAAGATTTTAAAGGAATAATTAAGAAAAATATAAATAAAGAAAATTGCATTTTATTAGAGGATAGACCTAATTATTCATTAATAGAAATACTTGAATATGGCAAAAGTATTGGTAGTCCAATTGAATGTGATAATATTAATGATTGTGACTTTATTTTTGGGAGGCTTGGACGTAAAAAAGACATAAATGATATGCATAGAAGAAATCAAAAAAGCTTTGAATCGGTAAAAATAGAAAAAAAGAAAGATGAAGAGATAGAAGTATTTACGTATTTTAAAATATTTTTTGAAAGACATGTCAAAAAAGTATCTATAGCTTATTTAACTTCATTGTCTGCACCAAATATTAGAAAGTTAAATAATATAATTACTAGATATCATACTGATAGGAAAAGAATGTTAGATATAACACCTATAATAACTAAAGATGTAGCTAAAATGTTAAAGAAAAAACAACTCATAAATGCAGTTTCATATAAACTAGCGGTACCAACAGATAAAATATTAGGGTTAGATGGAATAGGATTAACTGAAAGTGTATTTGAAGAATTAGAAAATGTTAAGTCTACAGAAATAGTTATTACAATTACTGCCCAGAGGAATAAGAATTTATTAAAAGACAAAGGGAAAATAGAAGAATTTAAGGATCATATATATAAAACACATAAAGGAAGAGTAAAGGATTGTTTAGCAAAGGCAAAAGATGAAGGTCAGAATATGTTACCATACCATTTTTTAGACAATGAATTTATTACAAAAGCTAAATTTAAATATACTAGTCAAGATGGTGATAAGAGAGTTGAAGAAATAAAGAAGACATTGGTTGATAAATATATTTTGCATAGAGGAGAGCTTCTGGATTATATGAAATAAGGAAGTGAAAGAATTGAAAGAATTTAGAAAGCAACTAAAACGAAATCTTTGGAATATAGGACTATTAATTGTATCATTACTTATGGTATTTTTAATGATTAAACACGGTATACTAGAGGTGGATTCTACATTAACTACATCAGATCATTTTAATTTTCTAACGATCAATTCAATTTTAGCAGGATTTTTGTTTACAGGGTTAGGCATAATGATAAGTGGGTTAAGCAAAGAGAAAGTTTTAAGATTAGAAAGTGCAGGATATCTTGATAAATATTATTTTGCTATTTATACTGCAATATTTTTAAATATTTTAAGTATAGTAGCTGCTATAATGATAATATATAATGAAAAATATAATACCATTGACTTTATTTTATATATGGAACAAATTTCATTATTGTTATCAATAATATTTTTTATAAAATCTATGAATAATCTAAGAAAAATCATAAACAAGATAAGAAAAAGTAATTAAGAGCCATTTCGGCTCTTTTTTATATAAAAATAAAATATATTAACGAAAAAATGGGCTTTGCGAAGGTCTAATCTAATAAAAAATTGAAAAAGTAATTAATAGCAAGGTGATGATTTCCAATCATCTCCTATGACTCTTTGGGTGATTATTTTTACATTTGTGTAAAAATAGGCTAGTTGTATTAAGTTATGTTGTAGGTAATTGAGAACAAGTTTATTTAAATTATGAGGAAGTTATTTTGTGTGGAGAGTATAAGTAAATGGTTTTGGACTAGTTCAAGCGATGCGGATGGATTATTGGGGCTTTAGAGGTATGAGTAGAGGTTAAGAAAAGATATCTCTAAAGTTACTGCATCTGTTGAGTTTGTTGAAAGCGACATTATTGTTAAATTGACAGTTAAGTTTAGAAATCTCTATGTTTATTAGGATAAGAGATTTTTCTCTGAAGGTTGTAATGAATTTTTGTGCTAATCTTCTGAATACATCCGCACATCCAAAGTTAATGTGTTTGATAAAAGCACAAAATGTAAAGTGATAGTTCCAGAAAGAATAGATTACTTATTAGATTGCATCACAATTTAAATTTAATAATATCTATATCCTAAATACATAAAAATATATGTGTTGATAGAAATGAAAGATGTTAAGGTGAGCTTTTTAGTATTTTAAAATAATTTAATATTTGTAAATTATATTCCCTCATACTGATGTTTGAGGGAATTATTTTTATAGGTACTTATTTTTGACAAACACAGCATAAATTCTCCAAATTAGAAGGAATTCCACCTTAATATATAGAATATTTATCATTGATAGAATATTAAGGAATAAAATAATAACATTTACATGTATATAAGATTATTGAGTTTAAACCAAATTATTAACGATTTTAATTTATTTATACATGTTTCATGTTTATTAAGTTCTTAAAACTTTAATTAGTAACTAAAGACATAAGCAATGATAAATCTAATTGACAAAAAGGAGAAATTAAAATACAGAATTTTAATGAAAAAGTGAACTTTATATGGAAGATAGCAGAATTATTAAGAGGTCTATATGGACCAGAAAAATATGGTGATGTAATTTTACTAATGGCAGTATTAAGACGTTTTAAACAAGTAATAACTTTATAGTTATTACCTCGACAACTGGGGTCTTAACATAAACTGGAAGTTTATGTTTGCTATAAATTAAAAAATGTTTCTCATCTTAGTAGCAGTATCATCGCAAATAGATAAGGATATGAACTTGTTTCCATTGAAACACGAGTGAAGACAGGGTTGGTAATAGATTTTAACATAGGTTATATATTGAATTAAAAAATGAAATATTTGGAGGCATAATTATGATTACATCAGAAGAGATTAAAAGAAGATTATGGGATGGAGCAAATGAGTTAAGAGGTTCCATGGATGCAAGCCGTTACAAGGATTATATGCTTGGCTTAATGTTCTACAAGTTTTTGAGTGATAAAACATTAGAAACTTTTAAAATAACTGCAGGAGTAGGTCAATTATCAGAAAATGAGTTAGTTGATGAGTATGCTAAGGCAAAGACTGAGTATGGAGATAAACTTGAAAAAATGATACAAGGTGTGTTGGGGTATTATGTATCTCCAGAATATCTTTATCAAACATGGCTTAATGATATTAGTTCAGGGAATTTTGAAGTTCAAAAGGTTACAGATAGCCTTAATAGTTTTGAAAGAACAATAGCTGTATCTGGTGATTCAAGTGACTTTAAGGGACTATTCTCTAGTTCGACTCTTGATTTGACAGATACAGCTTTAGGTAGCAATTTAAATGAACGAAGTAAAAATATTAAAGCACTAATACTGCTATTTGCAGACCTTAACATGGTAGCATTACAAAAAGGGGATGTTCTTGGAGATGCATATGAGTATTTGATTGGCCAGTTTGCAATGGAATCCGGAAAGAAGGCAGGAGAATTCTATACCCCACATCAAGTAAGTGAAGTTATGGCTCAGATAGTTGCGAAATCATCAAAAATTACATCAATATATGATCCAACAGTTGGGTCGGGTTCATTACTTTTAACAGTAAAAAAGCACTTGGATAAGAATGTTCAAAAAGAGTTGGAGTATTATGGTCAGGAAAAGAATACAGCTACATATAATTTGACTCGTATGAATCTACTTCTTCATGGAGTGAGTCCAAAAAAAATGACAATCAAGAATGGTGATACTCTTTCGCATGATTGGCCAGAAAATCCAGAAAACCCAAATGAAGGAGTGCAATTTGATGCGGTTGTTATGAATCCACCTTATTCAGTGAAAAATTGGAATAAAGCAGGGTTAAAGGTAAGTGATCCCCGTTTTGATTTAGCAGGTACTTTACCTCCAGACTCAAAAGGAGATTTGGCATTTTTACTACATGGATTATATCATTTGGGAACAAATGGAACTATGGCAATTGTATTACCTCATGGGGTTTTATTTCGTGGTTCTGCTGAGGGGAAAATCCGTAAAAGATTATTAGATAAGAGTCGTATTGATGCAATTATTGGTTTGCCAAATAATCTATTTACAAATACAGGAATTCCAGTTGTGATAATAATATTAAAAAAGAATCGTAAAATTGATGCTCCAGTACTTATTATTGATGCATCAAATAGCTTTATTAAAGTAGGAAAGCAAAATGTACTTCAGGAAAAAGACATTGCAAAAATAGTAGATGTGTACATGGAAAAGGCGAAAATACCTGGATATAGTAATCTAGCTACACGTGAAGACATCAAGAAAAATGAATATAATATGAATATTCCTCGTTACGTTAAAGCTATCGATACAGAAATTAGTCAAGATGTGGATGCTCATTTGTTAGGTGGAATTCCACTAAAAAATATTGACGATTTATCAGTCTTGCAAGCACTTGTTCCAGACGTCTTGAATCGCTACTTGCAAACAATTCGTCCTGGATATGTCAATCTTACAAAGCCAGTATGTGAATTAACAAGCGAGATTCTAAATGATGTTCGGATTACTACTATGTCTGATGATATCAGAATAAAAACAAATGATTATATAGAGCAATATTGGAATGTTTTACGAAATGTTGATAGTTCTACTGATCTTATAGATCTTATGGAAGAAATGCTTAATAGCATCAAGAACATCTTATCCGATTATCAGTATATTGATGTATATGATGGATACCAGATTATTGCGGAAATTTGGAAAGATGCATTAACACATGATACAGAGATTATTGCCAATGCGGGATTTTATCAGATAGGCCGTACACGTGAACCTAATATGATAACAAAGGGTTCAGGAAGCAATAAACGAGAGGAACAAGATGGCTGGGTTGGAAGTATTATTCCTAATGATTTGATTGCAAAGGAACTTTATTATGCAGAATTAGAAGCAATTGAAAATAAAAGAGATTCCATTCAAGGGATAGAGACAGAATTAGCTGATTTGATAGAAGCTGCAAAAGTTGAAGATAGTGAAGAAAATAATGCTTTATATGATACTTTAAAAAAGAACAAGGATGATGAACCTGGGGATGCTTTTGACAACAAATTAGTGAAGGCAGAGTTAAAGAAAGCTGATAAGGGTTCAGAAGAATATGGGTTACTAAAAAAGGTTGAAACATTAATAAATAAAAAATCTTCGCTTACTAAAGCTATCAAATCTGAAGAAAAAGAGCTTAAGGATGCAGTACAAGAACGAATTTTAGTATTAACAGATGAGGAAATAGATAATCTGATGTATAAAAAATGGTTTGGAAGTACTATTGAAAAAATGGTGGGTTTAGTACAAATTCCATTGAAAGCTGAATTAAACTCGTTACAAATGATACAGGAACGTTATGCAAATACACTATCAGATATAGATATAGAAATAGAGAGCTTGATGAGTGACTTTGAAGCACTTAAGAACGAATTGGTGGTGAAATAATGAGCGAAAATGAGAAAACTGTACCGAAAAGACGATTTAAAGAGTTCAATAATGCTGAAGCTTGGGAACCGCGTAAGTTAAAAGATGTATCTACATACTCAAATGGTGGTAGTTTTGAAAATGATATCCAAGAAAAAGGGCGATATGAACTTATTACACTTAAATCAGTTGATATGGGTGGAAATCTAGTTCATTCTGGTCGATATGTTGATATTGAAGTGCCGACATTAACTAAAGGAACTCTTGTTATGGTTCTTAGTGAGCAGTCACCCGGTTTACTTGGAATGACCGCACAAATACCTATAGATAATACGTATATTCTTAATCAACGTGTCGCAGAAATACGTCCAAATCAAAGTGTTGATAGCTATTTTTTATCAATGGCAATTAACAAAAATCAACAATACTTTAGTAGATGTGGGGCAGGTACAAAAGTACAAAATATTTCAAAGTCGAATGTTGAAAACTATGAATTTTTATGCCCGCTACTTCAAGAACAACAAAAAATCGGGCAGTTTTTTAACAAACTTGATAACCTTATAACCTTTCATCAGAGTAAGTTAGATAAGACGAAAGCATTAAAAAAAGCATATCTTACGGAAATGTTTCCTGCTGAAGGAGAGCGTAAGCCAAAACTAAGATTTGCTGGTTTTACTGACGATTGGGAACAGCGTAAGTTGGGAGAAGTGCTGAAATATGAGCAACCAACAAAATATATTGTCAAAAGTACAGATTATGATGATGCTTATCAAACACCTGTATTAACCGCAGGACAAAGCTTTGTGTTGGGATATACAAATGAAACTGGTGGTATTTATCATGCTGATTTTGATAGTCCAGTAATAATATTTGATGACTTTACAATTTCATCACATTATGTTGATTTCCCTTTTAAAGTTAAGAGTTCAGCAATGAAACTTTTAACTTTAAAACAAGAAAATGATAATCTTTATTTTGTTTATAATGTAATGAAAAATATAAATTATATTCCACAAAGTCATGAACGTCATTGGATTTCAAAATTCTCTGAATTTAAAATTTTTGTTCCTAGTCTTGTAGAACAAGATAAGATTGGCGATTTTTTCGAGAACCTCGACAACCTTATCAACCTTCATCAGGATAAGCTTGATAAAATACAAAAAATAAAAAACGCATACTTAAATGAAATGTTTATTTAGAGGGGAGCGAATGTGATGAGTAATGCACCTAAAAATGCTTCTGAAAGGGCTTTTCAGGAGAATTTTGTGAAAGAACTAGAAAAATATAAATGGGAGTCTCCTGATTACTTAAATGGAAATAAGAAGAAAGTAACCGTATCTGATCTAATTAATCATTGGCGAGGTGAGTTGAATCGTATAAATGCGGATCAACTTGAAGGTGTAGAGTTAACGGATAATGAATTTAAACAGGTAATGACTAAGGTAGGTCAAATCAGCAATAGTTATGAAGCTGCTAAAATATTATCAATTGAAGAATCAAAAGGAAAAATTGATGGGATTTACCGTGATGATAATCCCAATGTAACTAGGAAACAGATTACTTTAACTATATTAAAAAAAGCTGAGGTAAGTGGCGGTGACTCAAGTTACCGTGTTGCAAGGGAGGTAGTAACATCTAATGATAATCGATTTGATATAGTATTACTAGTTAATGGATTACCCTTAATTAATATAGAACAAAAACGTACGGATAAGTCGTTAGATGAAGCGTACAATCAGTTTATCAGGTATTATGGGGATGGTGAATATTGTAATAATTTCATGGCATTTTCACAGATGATGGTAATAACTACGGAGATAGAAACTCGTTATTTTGCAACACCAAAATCTATTAATGATTTTAATCCTGCATTTGCTTTTCATTGGGCAGATAAAGAGAATAAAACGGTAAATAATTGGCAGAAAGTTATTGAGCATTTTTTGATGATACCTATGGCACATCAAATGGTTGGAGATTATTTAGTGATTGATGAGGCGAAAGAAGAAGAAAACAGGAAGCATATGCTGATGCGTCCGTATCAAGTTTACGCATTGCAAGCAGTAGAAGGTGCTGCCTTTGGGTGGGATAATGAAGGTATACACCATGGTGGATTTGTTTGGCATACAACTGGTTCTGGAAAAACAATTACTAGTTTTAAGACAGCATTATTTTTATCTACGCGTGCAGGATTTGATAAGGTAGTATTTTTGGTTGATAGAAGAGCATTGGATAGGACTACTAGCGATAATTTTAAGGCGTATGCAGCTTATGAGCCAGTAACGGTTGATGACACAAAACATACCTATCAATTAAAAAAGCAGCTTAAATTAAGGAAATCAGGAATTGTAGTTACAACCACATTTAAACTTAATGCACTTGTAAAGGAATTAGAAGAAGCACAAGACAACACTTTAGCAGATAAAAGAATTGTATTTATTGTAGATGAAGCTCATCGAACAACTATGGGACAGATGATGGGAACGATAAAAAACTATTTCAAAAAGAATGGTTTATTCTATGGGTTTACAGGAACACCTTTATTTGATGAAAATAATATTAAAGGGAAAATAAATCAGAAAAGTGAAGTAATTAACACTACTGAAAAGCTATTTGGACCAAAACTTCATCAATATACCATTGACGAAGCAATTTCTGATGGGAATGTATTAGGTTTCCATGTTGATTATATTAATACAGGAGAGTTTAAGAGTTATGACGACTTGCGTGATCAGCTTATAGATAAAATTAAAGAAGAAAAGCCAGAACTTAGCGAAAGAGAAGTTGAGCGTCTAGTTCAAGGGTGGTCTGAAGCTGAAGTAGAGTTACAGTCTAAAAACCGAAGAATACTTCAATACCATGATGAAACGCATATTCCTAGAGTTGTAGAAGAAATTCTTTATAATTGGGAATCGCAGTCGCAAGGTCGGGAATTTAATGCAATTTTGACTGTTGCTTATAAAAATCGTGTAATTGCTTACTATGATGAGTTTAAGAAACAGATGGATGAGCGTGGTGTCAAGTTAAATGTGGCAATGACATTTAGTTTTGGTAATGAAAATGCCCCTGATAATGTGCCTACTGAAATTATCAAAGGTATGTTTAAAGATTATGCTGAATTTACAGGGATCGAATTTATTGCTGGAGATAAAAAACATGGTGAAGATGCGTATTTTGAGGATGTTGTAGAACGTGCTACTCGTGGAGGTAGTGGAAGGAATCAGAAAAATATTGATTTGGTAATTGTGGCCGACCAACTTTTAACTGGCTATGATTCAAAACGCCTTAATACGCTTTATGTTGATCGAGCACTTGAACTTCAAGGATTAATTCAAGCTTATTCACGGACAAATCGTGTTTTTGGTAATACGAAAGAGTTTGGCACGATTGTTAATTTTCAGTATCCTCGATTAACTGAGAAAACTGTGGATATAGCATTAGAGTTGTACGGTAGTGGAGGTAAGAGTAGTAAAGCAATTGTGGACACATATGATACTGCAGTTAAAAAATTAACCATAAAAATTAATGAAATGATTCCCACATTACCAGATCCAACTGAGTGGGCATTAATCAAAGATAATAAAGATAAAAAAGAAGCCTTTATCCTTGCTTTTAAAGACGCAGCTGAACAGCTGAATTTAGTAAAACAATATTATGTATTCAAATGGGATGATACAGCTTTTGGTATTGATGAACATACCTGGTTAAAATATTTTGGAGCATATAAAAACTTGATGCATAAACCGGGTACTCAGCCACTGCCATTATCTATCAATGCTCTTGTTGGGAAAACAAAATTAGCTGGTACTCAAGTGATTGATGCATCGCATATTTTAGGTTTGATTGGATCTAAAGTTAGTAATATCGGTGGTGTACAAACAGTAGACGGGGAAACCCTCCGCATAATCTATGAGCAAATTCAAGAACTGAGTGATATGGGTGAGGATAATAAAGCACATCTGCTAAAGGAGTTTGTAGATACTGAATTAGTACCTGGAAATTTGCCTTCTAATTTACAGTTTGATAATGCTTTCGATGGATGGAAAAAGGATAAACTAAAATCTGACAATGATGATTTAGCAGACAAATGGGGAATTGACAGAGCGTGGCTTTTTAAATCTATGAATGCATTTTCAGTAACCAAAGATGAAGTGGTACCTTATATGGAGGAAATAACGAAAAGTGTGGATTATGATAGGGCTATGGATAAATCAGCAGGTAACAAGTTAAAACATATGATGATATTAACAAGTAAATTACCAGAGTTGATAGCTGAGATCAAACAAAAATATGATTAAAATTGTAGTAAGATGTAAGTACTAAAAGGTGGCTACAAAGGACCCGAGGTGGATATCTATCTTGGGTTCTTTGTGTCTGAGTTTGTATAAGGTACAAGGAGTAGTATTATTATAAAATAAATATATATTTAGATTGAAAAGATAGTTTAAGGCACTCCTAAAGCTTCATCAAGTACCTCATGGGTAAAAAATAGCAAGACGTACCTAAAGATTCGCCAAGTACCTCAGGGGTGCTTCTGAAGGAACGAAGTGACTGAAGTTGCTACATTTATGAAAGGATTCGAACTTGATTTGCTTAGATTGATAAAAGGAAGTGGAACATTTTTTATATCCATGATCAAAGTTAAATGCAAAATATTGATATAAAAAATAATAAGTAGTTAAGTAAAGATAAAAATTGCAAAAGTGAGGATTAGATATATGGAACATGATTATGCAGCAAAAATGAGAATAACTGATATTGTAGTACAAGCAAATGAACAAGTTAAACGAATTATAAAAAGAATAAATAATGGAGAACAAGTTGATATAAAAGTTAGGGCAGTAGAAATGAAAAACATAGAAAATTACGATAAAGAACAGGTACAAATACTTTATCATAATTGTGATAAACGTATTTGTAATTTAAGTAATATAATAGAAGAATCAATTATTAAGGATTTAAAAGAAGAAAAAAATTTTAAAGCCAATATGGAAAATTCTATTAAGCATTTTCCTAATAACTCATTGCATACAAATCCAGGTTCTTTAAAAGATAGTTTCTGTAACCTAAAAGAATTTTTTGTGAAAAATTTGAAAATGAATATGATAATAAAATATTTATATCTGACCCTATAATAATATATAAATCTTTGGTATTTTTCATTGTGGAGTTAGAAAGAGAATTTGCACAAAGATACATAATAATGCCACCTGTAAAAGAAAATTATGATAATTGGTTAGTATCATTTATAAATCAAGTTATTGATATATTATTTGATTACTGGAGAGAATCTTTATATTTAAATTTAAAGTATTCTACAACAAGTGTAGAAATGTCAGATGATGAAGTTATACGATTAGCCACTCAAGATTTAACAGTGGGAAGAGGCTTGCCACATTTAAGTATTTTCAATAAGATATCGTCACAGAATTATGAGGGAAGAGCTTGTAGAGGGAAAATTACTTTTGTAGATTATAGTATTAAAAAAGAAGATTATATTGAATTTAAGAATAAAATTAGCATTAGTGAGGAAAATATTAGACTGATTAGAAAATTGTTAGAAATGACAGAAGGAGAATATACTCTTTATGCATATAAGGATTGTATATATGGGTTGGGAGCAATTAAAGGAATTTTAGATGTACAAAGTATAGAGTTTTTTGGTTATGCAAAATGGAGAATGTTATTTAATTATGATGAAATTTTAAGATATCATAATGGAGAAGTACTTTTGCCTAAAACAGATTTTAGTAAAGAATATAATAAAAGGATTATAGAAAATTTTTTTCTTAGGAGCAAAGGTGAAAAGAATTTAAGTATATTATATTCATTAATTGAAGAAGCAACCAAACAAAAACATGGAACTATGATTTTAATTTCGGCAGAAGCTGAATATGAAGCAAATAGATTAAGTAAAAATGGAAGAGGTACAAAAATAAATCCATTAGAATTAAATAAAGAAATGATATTAAATATTTCATCTATAGATGGAGCTTTGCTATTAGATTTAACTGGTAAATGTCATGCTATAGGTGTACTTGTAGATGGCGTATCTAATGGTAGAGGGAAGCCAGCAAGAGGTGCTAGGTATAACTCAGGTAATGATTATGTCAGATGGAGAAATAAAAAGAGTAACAAATGTATAGCAGTTATTATATCAGAGGATAAAAGTGTTGACATAATTAATTAAAATAAAAATGATATAAATTGTTAGAAGCAAGTTCGTCGGCAAAGCCTCCCTACTATGAGTACCGGTGCTGAAGAACAAAGTATGAACAAAAAACAGAGCAAGTAAAACTGTCTGCTACACTTACAGGTTTTACAATGGGGTTAGGTTAACAACCTAAAAAATGTAAAATTAAACAACGAAAGATATTAATGTATTGTTAATAAATCGATTAGTTAGCTGTATGTTTATATTTTTGGTTTTGGACGTGAGTTCTTACATAAATGTAATATTGATTACCATTTTTGTTGGTTAATTTGATGAAAAGGAAAATCTTAAAAAAGATAGTGTTTAGAGCTGAATAGGTGGAACAGTTAAGTTTATTATAAAGAACTTATTATAAAACTTAACTATAAAATTATTTGAAGTATACTTTGTATAAACTTACAACCAGTTTTAAATTTTAGAATTAAACATATAGAAAGATAATTGTTTTAGAAATAAAAGTAATAATTAATATGATAATATTTGGAGGAGAAAAATGTATTATCCAACCGAAAATGAAGTGATAAACGCAGTTGTTTCCAAACTGAAGAGCTTCCATTTTAAAGTATTAAGTACATGTAATACAAAAGAACGAGGAATTGATATTATATCAGAAAAGGATAACTACAAATTATTAATTGAGGCTAAAGGTGGCACTAGCTCAAAAGAAAATACTAAAAAATATGGAGTTCCATTTGATAGGAATCAAGCAAAAACTCATATATCAGTAGCAATTTTAAAAACTATGGAACTTATTACAAAATATAAAGACCAACCTGAATATATTTTTGGTATTGCACTACCATATGAGAAAAATCATTTAGAGTTTATTGAAAGAGTAAAATATACTTTAAATGAATTGGGAATTGTGATATTTTGGGTTAAAAGGGAAGAGGTAACAATAGAGAATAGTAATTTAATTGAAGGAATTATGAATGAGATGATAGATGAAGCTCAAATTTTACAGGAGTTTAAATGTTTCCTAAGAAAGAAAGATCTTAAAGAAACATCTGTAAAAGATGATATATCAAGAATAAATATGATGAAGAAACGAAATATAATCTATTCAAAAGGAGAAGATTATGCTCGAGAGTTACTGTATAATTCGGGTCTTTCACGTAGTACAATCGTTAGTTGTTTAAGAGTATGTAGATATTATAAGGAGTATCTTGAGCAAAAAGTGAAGTAAATAACAAGGACGAATTAATAGTTTCACATGACTGGCAAGCCACTTGTGCATTATGTTGCTTAGAACTTTTTAAAAATGTAAAAAGAACACCGTAGATCATATAAGAGATTGGGGACCAGAACATAGTAAGATGGGTAAGGGCGTTGCTTTGTGTTTAGAAGTTCTTAAGAAGTTGAAAGAGTTATTGAATGGAATGGAGTTGTAGTAGAGTAAGAAGTTGAACTATGTAAATGGTATATAATATTCTTTTAACTTAAAAATAGAAAGAGGAATTCATAAGCGACATTAGAAATGAAGAACCTTGAATGTCGAGTTAAAAATGATAATAAAAAAAGGGGGGGAATCTGTGAAAGGGGAGTATTTAGAAATTATTAGTATTAGTGAACCGCTTAATGAACGATTTACCAAGAATTCGATTAAGTGGGTTGATGATATTGAAAAAAGACATATTGAGATTATAGAACGCGAAAAAACTATTGAGATTACATTTAGCAATAACGAAGTAAGAAAATATGGTTATACTACATATGACAAAATATGTAATACCGAGAAAATATGTAATACCGAGAAAATAAATCTGAATTTCACATATATAAAAGATTTAAGTGTTGAGTGTAAAGAAATTATATTAGATTCACAATATAGCTTTTTTGATGGAGATACTCAATTCATAGGATGTAATTTTCTCAACCACAATGTAAACTTCAACAATTGCATTTTCAAGGGAGACATTTTGAATTTTACTTCATCAGTATTTGAAGGAAATGTTATATTTGAATTATCTACTGTGTTGGTTAACGAAGTAAATTTCGATTACATAAAACTGAATTACAATGAATTATGTTTTAAGAGTACGTTTTTTCTGAGCGATTTAGTGAGCTTTTATAAAGTTAAAGTCTGCAGTCATGTTGAGTTTTACAGAACTAAATTACCTATGGCAATGTTAGTGTTTAGGGAATCGGACTTAGATAATAAGAAGGTGATATTTAATAAAGTAGTTGTACATAGATTTGTAATTAAAAATTGTATAATTAATTGTCATCTTTCGATAAAGTTAGAGAAGGTTAATTATATCGCTATAAACGGTTGTATTATTCATGGTACTGTAAATATGGATACAATTCAATTTAGCAATGTAAAAGGCTTAAATCTAGTTAGAACTAGGATAATAGGGCAAATCTACATTCATTGGAGTAAAGAACTTAAACAAGCTATCAATCAAGGAATTGCTTTTAAATACGTTGAGGAGATAACTACTTTTATAAACCCTTCTAATAAGGAGTTAGCAGAGCAGTTTGTATTGTTAAAGGAGAATTTCAGTAATTTAGGACAGTATGGTGATGAAGACAACTCATATGTAGAATTCAAAAGATATGAAGCATTGTCAAAACTAGATAGGTGTAAAAGTCAAAATGTATTTTGCAGAAATTTTGGTCGATTTAAGTATTATGGACAACGTGTTATATATGATTTGGTGGGAGGTTATGGAACAAAACCCATGAGCGTGTTTATTACAATGATTATTGTATGGCTAGGCTTTGCAGGAATATATGCATGCTTTCCAAATGTTGAACTAGGCTTTAGTGAAAAACTTGCTGGAATAGACAAAATTAAACATATTTATTTTAGTGTAATTACATTTTTGACAATAGGATATGGTGATATTAGTCCTTTAAATGACCTAAGTGCGTTATTATCTATGGTTGAAGGATTTTTAGGAATATTTCTAATGTCTTATTTTACAGTTTCTTTTGTAAGAAAACTCCTAAGATGATATATAATAGCAAGTGAAGCTCGGTTCAATCACCTCACGTAGCAACAAAAACTGTACCAGTTTTTGTAAGGTTACAGGTGACTTTCAAAAATTGGAATCTTTGATTCAATTTTTGTTGCTGTAAAGCCAGGAGATAAGTTAGAAGTACATAAAATTAAAATAGGAGAAAAAATTATAAATTTAGGAATACAGCTTTGCAGAGAAATTCGTTTTCCAGAACAATGAAGGTGGTTAGCATTAAATAATGCAGATATATTTATATATTTAACAAATGCCATACAAGGAAAAGGTCTTTTGTCCTTGTGAAGTCATTTAATTAGTAGAGATGCAGAAAATCAACAGTTTTTAAAAAGTACTAATAATGCGAATAAAAATCAGCATTGTCCTAGTATGCTAATTAGTCCTAGTGGAGGTATAATTGAAGAGGTAATATCACATAAAGCAAGTTATTTAAAAAAAGAAATTGAAATCAATAAGGTATGTAATTGGTACATCGAGCAATGTGGAAATGATATTGTTAAATTAATTAAAGGGATGGAAGATAAAAAAGGATTTGAGCTAAAGCGTAAATTTTAAATAAGGTCAACAGTAAAGGAGAAATATATATGATAATATTGCAGGTTGCAGATTTACATATCTCAAAACAAACAGATTCATCAATTATTAAAAGTAAAATAGACAAACTATATAAAACGATTTCAGAAAAAATTTCTGAACATGAAGAGTTACTTTTTTTGATATGTGGTGACGTTATTGATAAAGGCGACAAAGAAGATGAATGTGTAGATACGAAGTTTAAAGTGGTAGAGGATGTGTTAAATTATATTAGTGAGATTTTTAAAAGTTTTAAATTAAGAATTGAATTTGTGCCTGGTAATCATGATATTCATCAAGGAAGTTTTGATGAATTTAATGATTTAATTAGTAAATATAACAATGGAGAATATTGCTTCAACAACGATAATACAGGAATACTAAGAAATTATGACGACTTTGATATATTGCTTATAAACTCAGTTTTTCATTGTAACAGAGAATATGGAAAAGTTGATTTGAAATGCCTTGATAAACTTGATAATTACAAACCAACTATAATAGTGCTTCATCATACATTTTTAAGTGAAAACGATAATGATAGTTCTGCGATAAGAAATGCATACAGGTTTTTTGAAAAAATAGAGGGAAAGAATATAATTGCTATGCTTCATGGTCATACGCATGGTTATAAGGATATAAAAATAGGAAACAAATGTTATGTTGTAGGGGTTGGTCCGTTTATTAAACCTATTGAAAACGTAAATAATCAGTTTAATTTAATTGAATTAAACGGAAATTGGATACAAAAAATTAGTAATTATCGTTATAATGCAGATATGGATAAGTACACAGCAGAAATTGTTTTTCTTGAGGAGAACCGAACAGCTTTTTCAGGAGAATCTGTTAAAGAAGTATACGAGAAAGTTGTTGTAGAAACAGAAAGAAGAAAATGTATATATAATATAGGTATTAATGTTAAAACAAAATATCAAAATTTTGAGAAAGAGATTATGGATAATTTTAAGGAGAATATTGAGATTGCAAAAGATTGGCAAGAAAAAAATGTTCCTGAGAGTCTATATTATAACCATGGCATGTATATGAAAACTGAAGATGTATGGGGGATTGAATATATTATTGAAGAGTTAAAAGCAAAGGCGACAAGTAGTAGAGCAATAATTCCTTTAATTAATTTTTCCGATGTGGCAAAAAGTAAAGATGATTTTCTTCCATCAATGGATGTTATTCAGTTTGGATTCAAAGATGAATCAAAGACAACAGTGTTTCTTACGGTTTACTTAAGAGCATTAGAAGTTAAGAATTTCTTAAAGATTAATTTATGTGAAATATACTTAATGATAAAAGTTATTAAAGAAGAAATTAGATCAATTGATTCAATAAATGTTAATATTTTTGCTTTTAGAGCGCAGTATAAGGAGAAATATGGGTGTTTCAAAAAAGCGGCTATTGATCATTTAAGTGAATCGGATTTAACAATTAAGTTAATAGATAAAGAATATCAAGATATTATAGTAATGCTTAAAGAAAAGCTAGATTTGAATGAAACTGTTATACAGGATAAAGGGTTAACAAGTTTGAATAGTGCGATATCATCAGTTGTCAAAAGAGGTTCATGTTCTGAAGAGTTACTTAAGTATAATAAGTATATATTGGAAAGACTTGATGAACTCAAAAAAGAACGTGAAAAAACTTCTAATTATGATTATATAGAAGCACTTGAGAAGGCACTATCTGGAGCGATAAGTGAATTTATAGAGGTTTTAGAAAAGGAAGGTAGGGATGTTGGTGGACATTAAAAGCATAATTGAAAAACAAAAGCTATTTGATAGTATGCATAAAGGAAACTTTAATTGGGATGAACCTATTAATGAATCAAATTTAAATATGTTACAGTATTTAATTATCTGTACACTAGGGGAACTTGGTGAGGCGTCTAATATTGTAAAAAAGGTTGTTCGTGGTGATTGTAGCCTTGAAGATGTAAGCACAGACTTATCAGAAGAAATTATTGATGTGTTTATTTATGTAATAAAATTGGCGTATCAACTTAACATCGATATAGAAAGCGAATTTTTGAAAAAATTAAAAAAAAATGAGAGCCGATTTAAAAATTATGAGAGGATAGAATAATGTCTAGAAGATATGAAATTCAGATAGAAATTGAAAATCAATGTTTACTTAATTGCAAACATTGTTCATCTTTAACGATGCGACACGCTGCAAAGAAGGAATTTATTGAAACAGAAGTATTTGAGTTTTTAAGTCTATTTAAAGGATCTACTTTCTTATATTTTACAGGTGGGGAGCCACTACTAGATTTAGGTATAATTGAAAAAATAAGAAAGATTAATTTTAAATACCCTAATATAAATATTGGACTTTATACTTGTGGAATAATAAAAACTAAAAATGTAGTCTCACCTATTTCAATAAGTAGGGCTAAAGATATGAAAAGAGCAGGAATAAAAGAGTGTTATATTTCTCTATATCATGAAGATGAAAAAATTCATGATTATATTACAAATTTGAAAGGCTCTGCTATTGCGACAAAAGAATCTATTTGCAATTTGCTGAGTTCAGGAATTGACGTTAAAATTCATCTAGTTGTTAATAAATATAATGTTTTTAATTTAAGAACAACATTGAATGAAATTAGTAAACTTGGTGTTAAAGAAATAAGACTTCTGAGAATGGTTAGGTGTGGAAGTGCCGAGGAGTATTGGGATGATATTGGTGTCGCTTATAAAGTGCAAAATAAATCGATTATAGATATTATGAGTGAAAAGGATAAGTTTAAGACTAGGATAACAGTATCAGGATTTCCAGAAATTTTTCCATGTAGACCATTTGTAGATTCTATCAAATGTCAATCGGGAATAAATGTGCTGTATATTACACATGAGGGTGATGTTTATCCATGCGCATGTACTAAAAATGGCACTAATTTTTTAATTGGGAAAATTAGTGAATTGAAAAAAATTAAGAATTATATCTCTAAAACTTATGATATTGATTATTATGAAGAATGTTTAAATCCTATACAAGAATAAGAAAAATTAGATAAATTATTGTATTTTTAGTAAAAGGAGGTAAGGGGATGGGACTAAAAAGAATGCGATGTGACATAGGAAAGACTATTAGTGATGTAAGTAAAGAAGTTGGTATTTCAAAAGAATATTTAAGAGATTTTGAGAGCGGACGACGTCAATTAGAAATGGATGATATACAAAAGTTAAGCAAATGTTATGCTCAAGATACAGATAAGATTTATGAAGAAATAAAATCTATGCGTAAAGAAAGTGAGCGAGATATTGAAAGTATGTCGGAAGCTATAAGTAAATATGGATATTTTCCCAACGCACAAAGGGCTATCGATAAAGAAATGAAAATATTTCTTTATTTGATGAATGATATATGGGATGAATTCAATAAAAAATATTTTGGGAATATAGAGGATAATCCAAATAGTATTGTTGAAAAGATGCTAGACTTCAAGTATTCTTTATTAAAAAAAGAGGCTCTTAAATATAATAATAAGTGTCAACCCAATGCATTTATATATACATATAGTATAGAGTCTAGTCCGAAGCAATGTTGGATCGAGATATACAGTGGAGACGAGACGAAAGGTGGATACTGGCTTATGTTGATAAAAGATTTTGGGGTAAATATATTAGCATATGACTTTCCAGAAGAATTTGAAGAGTTAGTGATTAAGATAAAAAAGAAGATGGGAGATTCAAAACAAGACCTTAGAATATTTCATTACTATCCGAACGAATATGTAGAAATAAATGAAAAAGGAAAGCAGTTATTTAGATCTGAAAACATTCATTTCAAGATTAAAGAAAAAAGAGGAAATAGGCTTTATCGAAGAATAATGAAAGCTAAAGACTTACCTAATATGTTTTTTAGGAGTAATAGCGATTGTAGGTGCAAAGAGCATAAAAAAGGTATCTGTCCAATGAAAAGCGATGTTGTTCCTAATGAAGATAATGGTTGTTCATATTGTGAAGGTATAATGAAATCCTGGGAAGCTAGAGAATTTATAATTGGAAAGATAACTGATGACAAGTTCAGAAATTTAAAAAGTTTTTATGAGTTTAAAGAAAAGTATACTGAACATGGAAAAATGTTTTATGAAAAGTATAGAGAAGAATCAGAAAATATATATAGATACGCATACATATTTAGTAATTTTGAAATTCACGCATCTGATAATATCAAGATATATAATGGAAGTAATTATGAAAATGGAAGGCATAGAACAAAAATCGCAAAAAATATGGGGATTGAAATACCAGTTTTATGGGGTACTTATGAAAAGATGGATGAAGAGTTAATAGAGTAGTAGCAATATTAATTTTATAAAAACAACACTATCTAACAGCATAAGTTATTTTCATGTCTACGCAAGGTACGTTGAGTATCATGAGGATAGTCAAGGAATATGGCGCATTAAAAAACTCTTGCTAAATCAGTTGGAATGTCAAGAAATATTAAATTAGAAGCAAGCAGTGTGCCTTAACAGTCACCTTGCAAGGTGACTGCTACCTGTCGAGTTAAGATGTTGAATTTTGAAAAAATAAATAGAAAATAATTAAAATTGTTAAGGTTGAAGAGGTTATGAGTAATCAACCATTGTTAATTGAAATTCACAGACACAGCATTTCACCCCATCCACTACATTCCTGGTGTGAAAAGCTGTGTCTTAAAACGAACAAGTTCGTCGGTAAACCTCCTCACTAGGGTGACAGGCATTTGTAAAAAGATGTAATTAACTAGAAAATCAAACCTACGTATAAATACATATCTAATAAAAATATCAGATAAAGCAACAAGAAATTTACATACCATTCTAATTTATTTAAGTACCCTCGGGTGCTTATTTTTGCAGTTATGTAAAAATAAGCTGGTGACTTTAATTTAAATCCTTTATATAAAATTAAAATAAATATTAAGAAAAAAATCGGTGATTAAAAATGGAAATAAAAATTCATAATTTTAATCATCAATATTACCTATTAATGGTGTTAAAGTCGTATAAATCAACGAAAGAATAGGATTTGAGATGGATTTGATTAATAAAAAATAATGAAAAAGTAAGTAAAAAACAATAAAAAAAACAGTGCCATATAATATGACACTGTTTATCCGTTTGTGAAAGTCATGATATTTGTTTTATTGTTCTATTTGTAATTAAGCGACCCTGAAATAATCAGGGAGCTATCAATATTACTTCTTAGAAGAATATTTGATAACTAGCTTAAATCCTAATGTTTCTAGAATCAATGAAAATATCATACTTTTCACCTCCAAATTGTATTAATACCATTATAGACAAGTCTTTACTTTCTGGCAATGGTAATGTATGGACATTAGCAACAGCACGTATAATAACTGTCTAACAAAAAATCTCAGACACAGCACTTCACATCAACACTCACAAGTTCATTCCTGGTGTGAAAAGCTGTGTTTGAAAATCTATAAGGATACTTTGAACAAACTTACCATCTGCGATAATTTAACCAGAAGAAAAGGTATTTAATCTAAGCGCCAAAATAAACCTAACTTCATACGCAGAAGGTAAACTAGTCCAAAGGGCAGCAGCACCAGTAAAAATTTAATAACAACAAATGTTTGTTAGTATCATTGATATTTCTATTATAAAATCAATTTCCACTGAAGCTGCTAATTATAAAAACTACAAGGAAATTTTGGACAAACTTTAAGAGAACTCATAACTTCGTACACTTAAAACTTGTCCAAAACAAAGAAAATATATCACCCCAACCCCTCAAGGGGAAGGAAAACAAAGGAGCTTGCCTGTTCATTAACAGACAAGCTCCTTTGTTTTCCTTTTTTCAATATTACAAGGCATATTATTTTACTTATTGAAACCCATATTTGAAAACAAATAATTATGTACAATATCATTAATATTTCTCAACTTATTATATAGGGTTTTAAGTACAAAACTAAACTTATACATACCTTAAACACATTGATACGCTGTGATTTTGGGATATGTATAAATTAAAGTATACTATAAAAAATTTATATTTAAATATCCCATTACTTATTTTAAAAAGTTATATAAAGTTATATCAGTATTAGTGTTAGTAGTATATACAATTCTTATAAAAAGAGAAATCAATTTCGCACCCTAAGGACAGGCGATTCATTAAGGCTTTCTAAGATTTAAGAGTTTTCCGATTCTCTCCAACCTCTAAAATCTAAGAAAGTCTATAATTCATCAAAGCCAATCCTTTGGGTACCCGCTTTGACAAGCACTGGAAGATAAATTTTGAATATAAACATGTATCATGATAAGGATTATTATAATACAACAAGAAAACAGGGCTAGTCCATTGATTTCACTAGGGTCATTTCTCTTGGGTCCTTCTGGGGAAAGCCTCTGAGGGTCAGATCTATAAGGAAGTTTTGGACCAACTTTAAAAGAGCTCATAAATTCGCACCTTTAAAACTGGTCCAAAAACATATTGACTTCTTATCCCGCCCACCATCCCAGGGCTAAAGGGTATTCCTTTGGGGTCAAACAAGGGTGGACTTGCTTCCAGTACTTCCAATCATGGACTAGCTATTCCTATAGACTGTTCCATACTTGGGCACTGCAAGCAGGTCCACCCTAAGGTTTTCATTTTAAAAAAAATTTTTAATAAAGATAAATTAATTTCATACTGTTTACAGAACACTTGTTTGTTAATAGGAAATATATTACAATTAAAGTATAGACACAGCGAGACGTTCTAACTTGAAATTAAAACATAAAATCATGATATATTTAAATGACTTTATATTATTAAGAGTTTATAGGAGGTGTTATTATAGAAGCTAAATTGAAAAATATGAATGATAATATTGAGGAGTTAGTCCTAAAAGCGAAAGAGGGAGATAATGAAGCAGCAAAGATAATAATTGATAAATATAAAGGATTTAGTGCGACTTGTTGCTAGACAAAATCTAAATGTAGGTTTAGAAAACAAAACTAGCCTAATCAATAACGATTAGAACTGTTATTACGATAGGTAGAATGATAGGGTAACGCCTTGAAATGCCTTCTCAAAGGATACGACTAGCAGTAATATGAGTAAACATAATATTGTTAGGAGCTCGTTAAAAGGCCTAGTATCTACCGTAAGTAGAGAAATTTCTACACGAAAACCGAACCAGAGGTGGTCGAGTAGTATAGGGCTAGGGTCTATAAAATATCTATGGTTAGGATGTATTTAATGTACTGACAAAGTTGGGAATGTACGGGTCTAAACTTTGACTATTTAGAAATGAATAGGACACATAATGTGTTGTAAGTGTGGGTGAGTAAAACTTTAATCTATGAAAACTCATATAGTGTTAAAGGCACTATCAAGCTTACAGGCTCAAACCAACGACCTAAGGATATATGAACAGATAGTAATAACGGAACAAGGTAAACTTAGGATATGAAGGTTTTACTACCTATGAAGTAGTGATAAGGAAAACTAACAAGTATAACTTATCTTAACCTAAGTGAAAGTGGTGGCACAGTACCAATGAAACTCTAATAATAAGGAGTGGAGGGATAGCCACTAGACAAGTGTTCTTTGATAACTAAATACTGAATGATATTAAGGTTCGAGTAAGACTAAGAGAAGGAAATCCAAATAGGATAACTAGGAGGAAAATACTGACTTAATGGAAAGCAGACTAATGAAGAGACAGAAACTAAGGAACAATGAATATTATGATATGCAAGAAGTCTTTGATGAGTTATATGCAGATAGTACAAACAACCTGAGATTCAGGAAACTTATGAAGCATATAAGCTCAGATAATAATATAAAATTAGCCTATCGTAATATTAAGGGGAATAAAGGCTCTGTTACTCCTGGAATTGACAATCTAAACATGAAATTCATTGAAAAAATGGGTATTGATAACTATATACAACATATCAAAAAGAAACTAAATAACTATTCACCTAAAAGTGTAAGAAGAGTTGAAATTCCTAAACCTAATGGTAAAACAAGACCACTAGGAATACCCTGTATTGATGATAGAATAATACAACAATGTATTAAACAAATATTAGAACCAATATGTGAGGCTAAATTTCATAATCATAGCTATGCTTTTAGACCGAACAGGTCGACTAAACATGCAATAGCAAGAGCAAACTTTGTAATGTGGAAAATGAAATTACATTACGTAGTTGATGTGGATATACAAGGTTTCTTTGATAACGTAAACCACAATAAATTAATGCATCAATTATGGTTTATGGGAATACAAGATAAAAACCTGCTAAAAATATTGGGCAAAATATTAAAATCAGAAATTCAAGGAATTGGAATGCCGACAAAAGGAACATCTCAAGGGGGGATAATAAGTCCATTATTATCCAATATAGTATTAAATGAATTTGATTGGTGGATTAGTTCTCAATGGGAGTCGTATAGTAGTCATAATATATATGCTAATGTAGGTAATATGCACAGAGTATTAAAGAATTCTAATTTAAAAGAAATGTGGATTGTACGTTATGCTGATGATTTTAAAATATTCTGTAGAGACTGGAGAACTGCACAGAAAATTTTTATAGCGTCAAACAATGGCTTAAGGAAAGGTTAGGTTTAGAAATCAGTAATGATAAATCTAAGATAACCAATCTAAGGAGAAATTATACTGAATTCTTGGGTATAAAATTAAAAGTCAATCTAAAAGGTAACAGATATGTTAATAAAAGTAGAATGACTGATAAAGCCAAAAAGAAAACTACAAAAGAACTTAAAGAACAAATCATAAAAGTACAGAAAAATACAACCACAAAAGAAGTATCAAAATTAAATTCAATGATTTTAGGAAGTCATAATTACTACAAAATGGCTACCTTATCAAGCTTGGATTTTGCAGAAATAAAATTCTTAGTTATGAAAACCTTAAAATGCAGACTTAGACAAGTAATGAACAAACGACCTAAGATATCTAAAACTTTTAAAAAACTCTACGGGGATTATAATGGTAAATATTTCACTGTGGCTGAAATTACAATTTTTCCAATAGGAAAATGTAAAACAGACCCACCTATGAATTTTTCACAAGATATCTGCAACTTTACAGAAGAAGGCAGAGTAAAACAACATGAGAAATTAAAAGGATTTAACCATTTAATCAAATACCTATTGAATAATGTAAACCAAAATGAAAGCACCGAGTACAATGACAATCGTATCTCGTTAATAGCTGGACAAAGAGGTAAATGCTATGTAACAGGTAAAAAATTAGAGATAGGTGATATGGAATGTCATCACAAGAAACCTAAATTTTTAGGTGGAACTGATGAATATAAAAACTTACTATGGGTTAAAAATGGAGTACATAAACTTATACACTGTACTAAAGAGGAAACCATAGAGAAGTATATGAAAATGTTGAATTTAGACAATAAAGGTTTAAAACGTGTCAATTCATTAAGGAAGTTAGTAGGAAATTCAGTTATTTAGTTAAAGAAAAGAATATTTGTTGGAGCGCCGTATGAGCAGGAAACTCTCATGTACGGTGCGAATGGGGGGAAAGCTTGGAGATAACTTCAAAGAGTTACCTATCCATATTTATTAATGAAGCATCAAAGTACAGAATCCCATCTTACCAATTTGAAGACATAGTCCAGCATGGGTACTTAACAATCATAAAGAGCATAAATTTATATAAACCTAACTCGAACTCATTCAATGGGTATGCTATTAATGCAATAAGAAACAACATAAGATATCTGCTAAGAGGAAACATCAGACACTTCCGAGAAATACCAGATGAATCAATTCTAGAAAAAGATGCCCAAGATTATTGTTTAACTATTGAAGATCAGATAATTGCATATGATGAAGTCAAAAAGCTTTATGAAGCACTAGATAATCTAACAGAAGATGATAGGAATATTATTAATGAATTTTATTTTAATGAAGGAAACATGAAAGAATATGCTGAGAGCAACAATATTAAATATCGTACTTTAATGCATAAAAAAACACAAATTTTAAGGAAACTAGAACAAATTCTAAACACTCATGAAAAATCATAGAAGATTACATATATATAATTGAATGTATTTATAGTAATACTGTAACGGATAGGAGGGGCCACTATGTACGAGGAACTGGTTAGATTAACTAGTACAGTGGGGTTCCCAATAGCAGTGTGTATATATCTACTCGTCAGATTTGAGAAGAAAATTGAAGCTCTCAATAAATCTATCACAGATCTCACAGTCGTTATAACTACCGTTGTAGGAAACCAAGAGAAATAGGTGGCAAAAAAATTGCTGCCTATTTCTTTTTTATATGTGAAATTAATCAGAAAGAGCATATATACATATGAAATTAAAAGAAAGGAAGTGATAATCATGGCTGTAACTAACACAAGAGTGGATAGTGATTTAGTAATAACTGTAAAGGTAGGTTTAAAACCTTCAGGAGCTGACGACTTAAGAAACTTTAAGTTTTCAAAGCTAAAAATTGATGCAACAGATGAAGCTGCTTATGCAATAGGTGCTAAAATTGCTTCTGTATTACCTTATGAATTGAAGGCAGTACAGAGAGTAAATGATAATATGTTGATCAATGCTTAAAGCAGAAGATGAAATTGAGTAGAATTACTCAGCTAGGGTATTTATTTAAAAATGCCTAAAGTAAATTATGAAAGGAGAGAAAACCATGAAAAAACTTAGTATGAAGTTTGTAACATCAAGTGATGAGGTAACTACTTTAACTATCAATGAAGTTCGTGAAGACATCACAGATGCAGAAGTAAATTCTCTAATGGATGAGATTATTACTCAGGATGCATTCTATTCAACTAGTGGATCGTTAAAGAAGAAAAAGGGCGCTAAGATTATAGATGTGACTGAGACAGCAGTAGAGGTTCTGTAGAAACAAGCCAGTAGTCGATTTGACTGCTGGTTTTTTTTGTAAATAATGACTCGATATATATTGAGGATGAGTATATTTTCTTTATCACAGATAGTGAACAAAAGAGTTATATTATGTATGATAGGATAATATCAATAATTGGATTTAAATTTTGGTCTTTTATCCTTGTCAAAATAAATTTTATCTACATTAAAGACTTGACTTTGAGGAATATATTTATATTCTATAACTATATTACCCAAGATTACTCCCATTAATCCTGCATCAGCATGGGCATATATTTTATCATTAATAACTTCCCATTCAACACCACTAGTAAAAACAACATAAGAATCTGGAACAAAATATTCAGCAAATTTTTTGTCTTTTCTAACAGTATAATCATTGCCATTAATCTTAAAATATACCAATAAACCATCTTCATTTTTAGTTATTTTTGTTGTAACTTTTTCTTTAATAATCATTAATGGGTTAGCTATAAAATATTCTTTATAGTCGAGAGTTTCAAGTGGATTTATATTAATTATATGTATCTCTTCATCACGCAAACCCGTTCCAGTTGCTACAGTAGAAATTATAATCAGTTCATCAATTTTATCATTATTCACATCACTTAATATAAGTACAGGATTTTGGTATGGACTTGTAAGGCTATACCAACCTATATAGAAATTTCGTACATCATCTTTAATTTTTAATATGAATTTAGTATATAGTCCTGGATAATCACAACTTCGTATTGCATATAATTTTATATTTTTTTCTGGTAAGGAAGCTATTAGTTTATACTTTTCATCTGAAAACTTATAATATTCATCACTTGTTCCTTCATCTTTTACATATGTATTATTTTTATAAATGCATTGATCCAAAGGTGTTGCAAAATTTTGTAACGCTAAACAACTAATTAAACTTAAAGAAATAAATTTAAATAACATTTAGTTAATCACCTCGGTTATACTTTATTATATTATTTAAAAACTATTCTTAGTTTGAATAACGGGTTCAGTTTTGAGGTGCAAATTGAGATTTTACAATAAGTTTTTAATTAAAAATCGCAATCAAAATCATTATGAAAAGCTCTTGAAAATTCAGGAGCTTTCTATATATTTAGTTAAATATATATGATTCTCATTTTTAAATTTTTGCATGTTTAAGAATAATGGGAAATTGAATATTGACTGTATAAGTGTAATAAATTTTCTTATATACTTAATTGGAAATCTTTACCCTTTAAATTATCATAATAAGATTTAGTTGCAGAATAATCTGTTATTTGATTACATTTTAAGTACAACTCTTTTAAATTGGTTAAATTACTTAAAGGGGATATATCTATGATTTGATTGTTGGCTAAGTCTAGGTGAGTCAGGAGAGTTAAATTATTTAAAGGAGATATATCCTTTATTTGATTCTTACTTAAATGTAACTCGTCTAAAGAGGTTAAACTACTTAAAGTTGATATATTGGCTATTTGATTACTGGATAAGTATAAGTAATACAAATTAATTAAATTACTTAAAGGTGATATATCAGTTATTTGATTTTTATCTAAATGTAACTTATATAAATAGCTTAACTTACTTAAAGGCGAAATATCTGTTATTTGATTTTTATCTAAATTTAACTTAGATAAATGGGTTAAATTATTTAACGGTGTTATATTTGTTATTTGATTTCTAGCTAAATCTAACTCACTTAAATACGTAAAATTACTTAAAGTCGATACATCGCTTATTTTATTATCACTTAAGCTTAAATAACGTAAGTTAGTTAATTTTTTCAAAGGTGATATATCTGTTATTTGATTATTTCTTAGAGATAAACTCTTTAAATTAGTAAAATCCCCCAAAGGCGATATATCGCTTATTTTATTAGCGTACAAGCCTAAGCCACCATTTAAATTAGTTAAATTACTTAAAGGTGTTATGTCAGTTATTTGATTATAGCCTACGTATAAGTAAGTCAAACTAGTTAAATTACATAAAGGAGATATATCTATGATTTGGTTCTTACATAAATATAACGAATTTAAAGCGGTTAACTTACTTAGAGGCGATATATCTGCTATTTGATTATAATCTAAGGCTAAGTAGGTCAAATTAGTTAAATTACTTAAAGGTGATATATCTGTTATTTGATTACTATGTAAGGCTATATAGGTTAAACTAGTTAAATTAATTAAAGGAGATATATCTGTTATTCGATTAAGCCCTAAATCTAGTGAAGTTAAATTTGTTAAATTTTCTATTCCAGAAATATTTCTAATGTCAGAGTTTTGCGAGCTGAGTTTTTTTATTATCGCAACATCTTTTTTAAAGATATCTCCACAAGGTTTTTTTATATGTTTTCGTATTGCTTCTTCTAAGGCATCGTCCTCAAATTTAACTATATCATTCTTAAATACAGTTTTTGAAGCTTCAGCAAATGGAATTGTTACTGAGATTGTAAATAGTAGAATTAAGCTTGGTATTAATATTTTAATTCCTTTCATCGTTTCTACACCCTTTTTTATTGTTATAATATTAGATTTGATTTTATTGTTTGTTAAATATTTTTGTGATATTCATTGTAATATTATAGGCACTTTTTATAGTTAAAATTAAATAGAGTTATAGAATACTGTGCATATTTGGGATTATAAAGACATCTCAGATGCAGAAGTAAATTCTCTTATGGATGAGCTTATTACTCAGGATGTATTATATTCAACTAGTTGATCTTTAAAGAAGAAAAAGGGCGCTAAGATTATAGATGTAACTGAAACTGAAGTAGCGGTTCAGTAATTATAGAAAGCCAGCAGTTTGATAACCAACAGGTTCACTTTTGAGGTTCAAAAACTGATTTCACTCTGATTTTCATGTGCAAATTCTCACTAAATTTCACCTTGAAATCACAAAAGGCTGTAAGAAAAGTTCTTACAGCCTTTTGTTTTATTGCTCTTTTACTGCATAATATAAGAAGAATGTGCAACAAATATATTGATTATTTATTCTCCATATTGTCCATTCGCCTTGATAACATTTGCAAACTTTCATTAATATCATCTGTATATTGCAATATCTCAACAAAATAGTGTATTATCCCAAGTGAAGGACATAATCGCCCATCTCTAATACTTAAAAAACCTTTTGACATGAGTTGGTTAATGTTATCATTTAAATCCTTAATGCTCATATTAATAGTACATTTCTCTATTATATAATAAAACGCATCTTCTATACTAATATCGTTTATACCTGCTACATCCAAAAATATACCATCCACAAGTTTTATACTCTTTCCTCTATGTAGTTGTAAAATAGCTAGCATAACTAAATACTCAGTATCCATACCTATTCTCCTATTCTTAAGTTATTACATAATATATTACTATTATGATATAATCCTATACTTAATATTATAGAATATTTTCCTATAAAAACGCATGAAAAATCACAACGTTAATAAATTTATTAATGCTGTGATTTTGATAGTGAAATATATTATAATTTTAAATAGTATATTTATTAACTAAGAAACCACCACGTTTCTAGTTGTGGTGATTTTAAATGTGAAATCTATTGATATTTTTAAAATTGCACCTCAAAAGTGAACCCGTTGGTTTGATAACTGCTGGTTTAATTTTTTTGTTAAAGAATAGGGGTTGTAGATTTGTTTCGAGTAATGTAAGAAAGCTCATTATATGAATAATGGGAAGTTAATAACTATGAATATTTACTAAATCTCTAATATGATAGTGCCACAAATTTAGAAAATATGGATTAACTGAGCTACACATTGTGCAAGTTTTGTTCGAACAGACAAATTGTAATTTATTACTTAAGTATATAATTAGAATCTAATTACTAGATTCTAACCAAAATTACTGATAATATATATCGCTTTTCTCCCATACACCATTTTTCATTGAAAATATCGCTCTTAATTCTATATTTACAAATTCACCCCAATATCCCATTACTACCTTGTCTGTCTCAAAATCAATCCATTCAAGAGAAACCATATAATTTCGAATATCAAATTTACCTTGTTGAAAAGAAGTCTTACAAAATTCTTGTACTATATTATCAATTTCTCTAATAAGCATTAAAAAACTTACTACTACATCATCACTAGTGTTTTCATATCCTTCTATTTCAATAGAAAAATCTAATTCACAGGAATCAATTAATACTATTTTTTGTGTTTTATCTGCTTTCTCCCATGCTTCTAAAATAATATTTTCAGGATATCGATTCATTTTAATTTTATATTTTGGATTCACCATTTAATTTTACTCCTTCAAAATGTCTTATAAATGTTTGTCTCTGTTTAAAAATTAAAGTTGATATTATATTATCAATAAAAAGAAACCCTTAGATTAAAATCTGGGGATTTAGATAGTGATATTTGTTTCGTTATAAGAGTTATTTTGTGCAGCATTAAGTATTTTCTACTCAACACTAAACTGCTTTATTATTCAATTCGTATATTCTATTGAAAATAAATATAATAAAACAATATTTATCAATCTTCTTTTATCACTTAATTCATATTTTCCAATACTCTTACAATCAACATAAAATTTTACTTTTACTGTGGAGAGTTATCCGCATCAACATTCACCCTCACTCAATTTAATAACGTCGTTTCTGCATTGATTTATGTACCAATTTGATATCTCATCTAGCTCTATTGTCCTTCTAAAAGCAGTTACTTCGTCTGAAACTATTTCTTCAATTATCTCACCACTTGGAGAAATTAACATAGTGGGACAATGTTGATTTTTATTTGCATTATTTGAACTTATAAGAAATCTTATATTCTCAGCAGCCCTACTAATAAGATGACTTCTCCATACTGAAATATCACTTCCATTAATTGCATTTGTTAAATATACAAATACTTTTGCTCCTTTTAATGCTAGCCATCTCCACTGCTCTGGAAACCTTATCTCTCTACATAGTTGAATTCCAATACGTACTATACTGTTTTTAATAAATAATTCATACACTGGTAGTTCATTTCCAGATTGAAAATAACCCCTTTCATGTGTTGCTAAATTTATTTTTTTGTATGTAAAATCTTTACTAGTATATGAATAGCATATACCTGCATTATACCAATTACCATTTTCAAAAATACATGAGCCATATATCAGGTGAATCTTTCTATTTAAAACCTCGTTCTTAAGTTGTTTCATTGCATATTCCAGTTTATGCGTATCAATATTTTCTAGAAAAGAAATATCATCAGAGTAACCAGATAGTGCTCCCTCAGGTAATACAACTAAATCATCTATTTCTGATTTTTCTAAAATTGAAATTATATACTTTAAATTACTATCAATATTAAATGTTATTGGAAATTGGGCTACAACCACTGATAAATCCATAAAACCTCCTAGTTATATGTGAATTAAAACTATCTATAGATGTCAGATAACAATGCACATTTCAGAATATTCCTTGAATGCTTACTTTGTAGTAGTCATTGTATCCTCTCTATGACGCACTTCAAATAAATTATACCATATTCAACCATTCTCTTAAGGCATAATATGATTACATTACGAAACATTATAACATAATTTTATTTAATTTTTGCAAATTGTGGATTATTTAAAATAACTCAAGCTCAAATGACGTATAGAAATGCATTCATTTCAACACTTCTTTTAAATAAATTTTTATATACTTTAACTTCTTGTTATTATCCTAATGGATACTAGTATAATTAATAGTTATAACGTTTCTGATTGTTGACTTTCCTTCTATTTATGTTTTTTTCACTCCTGAATTTTCATTCAACCATCTTTCTATAGTATCTCGTATTTCAAATCTATCTCTCGATTCTTTTTGTTCAATTATGTCCCAACTATGATCTTCTCTCACAACTGATAATTCAAGTCCATACATTCCATCAGGACATGAATCAGGATACCATCCTAAATCTATAATTAGGTGCTCTTTAGGAATATACCAAACACCTTTCCGTAAATCCATTTTTATGATTTGTAAAATATCTTGGGTAAAATAGTCCCAGTTTTCAATAAGATTATCACATTTTTCTGATTTTATTGGTTCTATGTCATAAAATTTGTTATAGCAAACTGCAAATCCCTTAGGTATTCGCAATGGCATAAGTTGTATTTTATCCATACTACACATCCTTTAAACGATTTTTCATAATCATTATCTTCTATAATTTTGTTATATACAGCACTTCTTTCGCATAACTATGGTATTTTTGAAACTCACAAATCAAGTATTATTTTTTAACTGCTCATTATAAACATAACTTACCTATTAAATTATAAATCAAATAAGTAATAATCTACAATATATAAACTGATTAAAAATAAATAGTGAATCGTTAAAAGGATATTGAAAAGTTACATTTAGAAATAATATTGTTAGAAAACAAGGGGGGACCTGCTTGTGGTGCTCAACTATGGAACAGCAGCTTTAGTTGCTAGTCCGTGATTGATTGTACCAGGAGCAAGTCCACCCTTTAAAGACCCCAAAGGAATACCCATGAGTATGGGATGGGGGGAGGGAATAAAATAGGGCTTTGGATAAGCGATTGTCCAAAACTTCCATATAGATTAAGACCCACAGAGCTTTACCCTATAAAGACTTCAGAGAAGTGACCCTAATGAAATCAATGGACCAGCCCTTTCATTAATATTGTTTTAAAAATAATTCATATAATCGTATTTCGTGTTATATAAAATATCCTACTCAGGGCTAGTCAAGCGGGTACCTGGTGGAAAGGCTTTGATGAAAGTTAGAGATTTTTCCATAGGTGAGGTTGAAGAGAAGCGTAAAACTCTCCTATGGTAGAATCTCTTCTTGAATCTGCCTGTCCTCTGGGTGCGATATTGATTTTCCAGTGATGAATTTAATGTTTCAATAATTACAATAGGGATAATAGCGGTATAGAATGTAGGAAATTAAAGAACAGTATAATACACTATAATATATAGATGATTAAATCATGATATTTATTGAATAGATTAAAAAACTATCTAGCCAAAGATTTATTCAATCTGAAAGAAATACTTAAAAGGAAGAATTGTTAGGGTGGACATGCTATTACAACTGCCCTATCAAAATATAAAAATATACAATACTTTGGACTAGTTTTAACGATGTGAAGCATGGTTAAAGATAGTCCAAAGTTTCCTTATAGGATTTGGGCTTTAAGGGTAGAGGAATCTCTTCTCTTAAAGAGGGAGAAGGTGGGGAGGTCATTTTATTGTAGGGAAATTATCAAGGAGGGATTTAGTTATATTGGAGAAGTTATATTGATGAGATCATATAAATAGAAATGAAGAAAGGTAATATTGTTTAAGATTAAATATTAGGCTATGTTTAAAATAACGCTGAAATTGTGCTTTGTTTCAATTATTAAATATTTGAATTGGATATGAAAATTACGAATAATTATATATGAAACACTTAAGGTACAACATATTTGTATAATGAACTAAACAAAATATAATAATAGTTACATATTAATAAAATGTTTTTTACTTGGGATTCAGTAAAATCATAAGAGGTGTTGAATGAATGAAAGTTGGAATAGATATAGGTATAAAAAAATTATATAGCGATGCATTCGAGGGAAGAAATGACATTATTATGTGGGATGTTCAACAGATTAGTAATGAGCAATTAATTAAAGTAAAGTTTATTAAAACAAATTCAAATAATAAACAAGGAATATGGATTGCCACGGATAAAGGAATTGAGGTTAATGGTAATCTATATTCTCAAATTAATTTGTGGGAAGATACATCACCTAAAGAAGTTATACTAAAATGTTATACAGATGTTGGTTTATTAAGTATTTATAATATCTGGGACAAAGGTAGGGGAAGAAATTCTCAATCATATACTTCTGGTATGATAATAAAGGAAATAGATAATGTACTTTATTACTACTGCAATGATTATGGTTTTGAAACAGATTTTAATAAATTAATATTTTCAATTGAAAAATTATAATATATGCCGAATTCAAAATTAAATGACTATGAAATACTTTCATAAGATATTAAACAAAAATAGGAGATTAAGAAATGGCTAAAATAGACTCGCAATTTCATGGGACACCCGAAGAAATAACTGACTTTATAAAAGATTGTGTAAAATTATATAAATTGTATTTAGTTACAATTCAACTATTTCCATCTTTTAAAGCAGAATTATACTATGAAGAGGAGAATTTAGATAAGTTAAAAGTAACTAATGATATTAGATTAATCTGTGTATACCGTGATAAACCTGATATGTCAGAAAGTAGTTATTTAGAATTTTTAAAGGTAAATAAAGATTGTTTAGTAGTTACTCTTGGGAAACATAAAGGTGACACTCTTGAAGAATCAAGTTTAGGTTCTGTTACTGAAGATATTGACTCACTCAAATTATATAGAAAAATCATTAAAAACTTTAACTCTATGACAATAACAGGTGCATGGGTTATTAATCCTTATAATGGTGCAAAAGAGTTTTACAAGTATCATAGGTATACTCATCTTGCAAAAAAATTATTTGAGGATGGTACAAAGATGATACCCTTGGGAGGTTGGAACTTCTATATTTTGAATGAAGAAGTTGATAATTAACGATAGCTTAAGACGTAATAAAAGAGTTTAACTAATTATATTAACAACATTTTTTAAACATATTCAAAAATTAAAAAGCTTTGGATTAGTTCAACTGCTGCTTAGATGGGTGTTGTTCTTTATAATAATACTATTTATATAACATTGTATTATTTTAAAATTAAGCAGCTGTTAAGTTTGTCCAAAGCAACTTTATTGTGAAATTGATTGGGAAGATTAGAGTTTTATGAATGATGATTTTGTTGTGAGTAGGTCATTTATCGCAAGTAAGTATCAAGGTCTAATCTTCGTTATCAATTTCGGATAAGTATTTATTGTAGTTGAGTATAATATTAGTAATCTTTAGAAGGTTCTCTTCATGTATACTATTTCCTTTTATATTACATACTTTTTGTAGTTTTTCCATAGCACTATTTGTCCTAGGACCAATTATTCCATCAACAATAAGAGCCTTATTTTCGAAATCATATATCTTGAGTTGATTTAGATTTTTCTGCAGCTCAGTTAGTGAATACTCTTCTATATCAATAATTTGATTAGGGATAGGATCATATTTATATAAGTTATTTTCTTCAATAATACTAATAAGTTTTATAGGATACTGAGGATCCGTACAATAACCGCAGTTATAAAGTTCATTACAAGCTTTCTTGTAATTAGTAGCTTTAACAACTGGAAGATATCTTTTGGCGGTAGTAATCAATCTAGCATAGTCAGAAAAGCTCTCTTCATAGTTCGGATATTTTCTGAAAAGACATATCATTGGGGTTTTGACTCCATTTACCCATTCATAAGTTTGAAGTTCTGAATAATCGTACCCACAGGTTCTGGTCCACTTTATACCGAATATATTGTTTCCTTTACAATGACGAAGCCATCCTGTTTCAAGTATTGCTTGAGAAATGATTACTGATGGAAGCAGACCATATTTCTTGTGTATGAATTCTGCATAAGGGACTATCAAAGATATAATTTCTGATTTATTAAACATAAAATTCACCATCCTTTTTAATTGTATATATGCACATTACTTTTGGGGTGCTAGTTTTGGGAGGAAAATAGATAAGTCACTACGTTAAAGAAAGGCGAAGGAGGGGGATAATTTTGTTGTGAGCAGATTTACTGTTGAGGGATTTGATTTTATCGATGAAATTATATTGAGAAGATAAGAAGTAAATATGGTAGAAAGTGAAATAATTATTGTATATGGTAGGGACGATTACAAGTTTGGACAAGTTCATCTGCTGCTCATGTTTTGTTGTAGGTTTAAGTGATGATGTATTTATAAAGGGTATTGTAGAGAAAGTTATGCAGCTGCTGAGTTTGTCCAAAGTATCTTTGTGGGAAATTGATTGGGAAGATTAGAGGTTTTTATGTGAGGTTCCAATTCTTGTTGTGAGTAGATTTTTTGATTTAAGTAATTATGTTGGTACTAATCTTCTTTATCAATTTCGGATAAGTATTTATTGTAGTGAATGAGATTAGTGGTTTGCTTTAGAAATTCATTTACGCACAAGTAGAGCAGTTCGTTTTTGTTGGTTAGAAGTATAGAAGTTTCTCAATGGGGTCCTAACTGAGTTAGCTTATGGTATAAGAACATAGAAAGATATAGATGGTGTTAAAACAAAGTATCTTCTTGAAGGTGATAAAGCGGTATTTGAATCAGATAGTACTTATGAGATTTATTATACTTATTCTTCAGGTGGAAAGTTGGTATGAACCTAAATGATATTGAGTACTTCTATATAAGAAATACCTAAGGAGATATTATTGTCATTAATGATGGCAGAGGTGACGAAGTAGTAAAATATACTTATATAGTTTGGGTAAGCTAATAAGTATAAAAGATAAAGATGTAACTAATGATAAAGCTCATGTAGGATATAAAAATTCATAATTTTTCACAGGAAATTGCTAAAGGAAGAAGTGCAGAAGGGTGGCATTTTGATATTCATCCGATTGTAGAGGGTGGAAAACCAATTGAACATATCATTATATATATATAGCAAAAGCTTTAAGTTTAGAGTTCATTTGTTTTGTGATTAAAGGATATTAAAGTAATTAATGAGGTTATAAGAAATAGCATGTGATTTCAAGTATATGAAGTATACAAATAGGGAGTAATTATTATGAATAATGATCTAATTATTATTAGAAACGCCAAAATTAACGAAACAAAGATAGACTTAAATATTTTTAATTTAAAAAATAAAAACCAGTTTAATAGTATAGAAGCTTATATATCATTTTTTGGAGAAAAACAATTAATGAAATCTGTTTATGATGAGGATATTAATTCAGACACAATAAAAAACTCTGAATTATATAATATGTATTTAGAAACGATTAACTTAAAAAGTGATAATGATTATTTTAAAAATGCATATAGATTAAAGAATAACTTAGCAGTAATAATATCTGAGCATATAAGGATAGTTAGAATTATTGAAGATTATATTGTTGAAGATGAGAGACTTGTGCCATGGTATTATGTTGGAACTGAAAAGTATATCGCTGATTCATGGTGGGAAACAGATGAGGTTATTATTAATGATTTTAATAACTTATCTTTTATAGAATTCTTAGTTAAGTATAAAATGTATTAATTAATCCCCTTTCTAGATAGTGAGAAATAAGTTATGTATGAATTAAAGGTATATTCTGGGTTGAATATGCCTTTAATATTTGTAAAGATAAATGAGAAAGATAAGCTAAATGAAAATTAAATTTAGAGATGATTAAAGAGGAGAACTTATATGAGAGGAATATGGAAAAGGTGGTATCCCTTAGAAGGTATACCGCAAAAATTAGTTATTGATAGTTTTACTGATGATGAAAGATGGATAGATGTTTTAGAAATACTACCATGGATTTCACCTAGAATCAAAGTCTATAAAGTAAATATGGACGCAAAGTCATCCAATGAGTAGTGGATGTAGAGAGTCGTTTGCGATGAATAATTTATTAGTCATTATAAGATTTGAAGGAGTAAAACATAGCTATGGACATGGTTTTATACGACAATTATGGAAGTAAAATTGATGTTATTGAAATACCAGAAAAAATTCATCAAGATATATTTTTAAATAATGATATGTGGAGAAGTTATTTAATGTTAAAAAGAATAAGTGATTATTATTTAACAAATATATATATTAAAAAACAAGAGTTAGAAAAATTGAAAATTGACTTAAAAAATATTAGTAGATTCATAAGTGATGATTCTATCGTTTTTATTGAACAGTTAATTAACAAACTGAGTAGTGAGAATATTTCACGAATTCATATTTCCGGTGATTAGCAGTTAGAGCAAGAATAGAAGATTTAAGACAAAGGTAAGTAAGGAAATCAATAGAAGAGTTAAGTATGATAAAACAAGTAAATCTAAAGATATTATTATAATGGCTATAGATAAAAAGATTAAAGAACTTGAACAAGAGAATAAGAAGTTAAAAAAACAGTTAGAGTTGCTTAGAGGGAAATTGTATGAAAAATTGTAGTTTTTCATAAGATATGGTAAATGAGTACTAATTTGGAGGGCGATTGAATATGAACTTGAAAGAAATTGAAGAGAAATTCAATAAACATTATAACTTTGAAGAGTTAAAACAATATATAATTAATTCCACAAAAGAACTAATAAATAATTGGGAAACTAACTACTTATTTGAATACAAAGACGAATTACCAAATAATTTAACTTTCAAAGACCTTGAGATAGAGTATTTATGTACTCATTTAATAATAAATAATAAAACTAGAATTTCACCATTCTTTAGAGTTTGTGTACAATTAAATAACCCTAAAACTGATATTGGACTTTATCAGTACGAAATTGAGTATGGCATTAACGGTGAAATATATGATGACTATTTTATAGAATTATAAGATAATCGTGTGATTTTGTATACACAAAAAGGCGAAAAATAATACTAGAGATTAATATAAAAAATTAATATTAGAAAGTGAGAGGGGGAGTGCTATATGAATAATTTCAATGGGCAAACATTAGATCCTCAAAAAACAAATCAGATTTTAGAAAAGTTTAGAGAAAAACATGTAAATGATACTTATCCTGAAAGAATTCTAATGATAAATCATTTAAAAAATCTTGAAAAAAGATTACCAGTGGAGAGATTAAGGGATATAGTTATTCCTAAACAACAGAATATTTATATGTATCATGAACGAATGAAAAATCTTTATTTAACAAATGCAAATATCATATTTGAATATATAGAGCAGTTGGAACCATGGGAAGACGTTGATTGTATAATTTTTGATGAAAAACTTGAGTGGTATCTTGGAATTAATCATAGTGAAGAATTATTATTATCAGGAATATGTATTGAGTAAGTCATTGTAGGATAATACAAGATTAATGATGGTACAAGAAGATACATGTTAAGTAAAGGAGAGAGTAATGAGTGAGTTTGTTAATGAAATAATTGGTGAGTTAAGATTATTTATGAATGATAAAATTAATATACATGAGTTAACTGACTGGGCTGACAAAAAATATAACTTCTTTTTTGAAAGAGGGGATTATAAAATTTTAAATTATCGATTAATTAATGATATTTTATTTGAAATAAGAGATTTAGTTGAAGAAGTATCAGTTGAAGATTTTATTAGTAAGGCGGAAAATAGATATTTTAAAGATCAGATAAGTGCGATTCTTGAATTATTGCTGGGAAAAGAGAATTATTTTGAAGTTTATAAGATTAGAGAAATGTGTAGTGATAAATATCAACCATTATGTAAAGTATTAGATAAGCTAATTTCTTTGATTTTATGTAATAAACTAATCCCAAAAGAAGAGTTAGTAAAAATTAAGGATTATTTAATAAAAGAAAATCAAATAACAAAAGAAGATATTATTATATCAGAGATTATACTAACTTTATTTCATTTAAATGAGGCAATTAGAGTAAATTCAGAGGAAGTATTTATTGGAATGTTAGGAAACTGCAAATCAGGTATCAATGTTAAAGAAGAGAAAGAATACTTAATGAAATTAAGTGAAATTTTACATGGTAAAAGAGGGTATAGACTAAGTTTAGGACTTAATATTACTTCTATTATTTATATTAATATTGTAATTTTAGAGTAATTTAAGGAGGTAACAATGAAAATAAATAATTTATTAAATATGTATGATTTTCATGATAGTGTAATTAAAAATATAATTTATATATCTAATAAAAAAGAGATTACCTTCGAGATTAATTTATGCAATTGGAGACAACTTAATTATAAGGATAATGATTTAGAAATAATAAAATTGAAATTAGTTTTTACAGGTATTGAAGCATTTAAAACAGCACCTGAATATTTCAAATTTGATAATGAAGAAATACTTGATGTAAGTTGTAAATTTGATGAAAAGAATAATAACTATTTCGTTAAATTTGTTGTTTATGGAAAAGATGATGTTATATTAATAAAATTTTATGCTAAAGAATCGGTTATTAGTTTGGAGCAAATTGAATAGTTAGAATCAAGTGCAATCCTTTTTTATTAGGTTGATAAACTAAAAAGTTATGTCACAGTAAAACAAAAGAAGTAATTTGAGATAAAATTTAATATTTATAAACAATAAATGAAATCTCTTTTATTGAATTGAAAGTGTAATATATTTTATTCAGTGATAGTTTATTAAAGGGCGTATAATAGTGATCTGAATTCCTGAATACTTATATAATTATTGATACACACTTATAAAAATAGTATAATTTTATTATAGGAAAAGGATGAAACAATTAACATAAAAACCAAACATATAAAGGAGATAAAGATGGATTATAATAAGACTGAAGACGCAATATTTAAAAGATCCATGGAGATATTCAAGGAAGGTGCCTTAAGCTTTTTTGGAATAGAAGAAAAAATAACATCTCCGGCAAATATAGAAATTAAAAATATTGACATTAAAACAAGCTCAATGGATTATCTTTTTAATACAGAAGATGGAAACTATCTACATTTTGAGTTTCAATCGACTAGCAAAACTGAGGATATTGCTAGATTTATGTATTATGATGCAACATTATATTATAGAGACAGAAAAAGAATAAAAACTATAGTTGTATACTCAGCTGAAATTGATAAAACAATAACAAATCTTTCTTGTGGTTCTATAAACTACCAAGTTGAAGCTTTTTATATGTCGAACATAGATGGAGATGAAAAGTATAATAATCTTAAGAATAAACTTGAAAGAGGAGAGAAACTAGATAAAAAAGATATAGTGACATTAACTTTTATACCAATAATGAAAAGTAAGAAATCTAAAGCAAGTAGAGCAATAGAAAGTTTGGATTTAGCGAAAACTATAAAAGATGACAAAATTAGAACGGATTGTATTACTCTCATCTATGCTTTATTTGAAAAGTTTGCTGATAGTGAGTTGAAGAAAAGATTTAGGGAGGTTTTCACAATGACAGAAATAGGTAAAATGATATATGAAGATGGTGTTAAAGCAGGAGAAGATAGAGGAAAAGCAATAGGAAAAGCGGAAGGTAATGCTGAACTTATTATAAAACAGTTAGTAAAGAAATTCAAAAAAATACCAGAAGAATACAAAATTAAAATTAAGGAATTACCACAAGAAACTTTAGATGTGTTAGGGATGGATATATTTGATTTAAACTCAGTTGAGGATGTAGAAAAATATTTATAAAATAAAAGAAGCTATTTTACAGAGTTAGAAATAGGGAACCCAAAAGGTTCCCTTAATTAGTATTTATAGCTAGTCTTTTTCATTATGATACCTGTAAAATTAATTAAAATCCAAAACATTACAAATCAAATTTTTAACATTATCAGGTATTTTCCCACCAGCTTCATATCTACCAATATAATTAAGCTCACTTCTGCTACTTAACCCAACAGCTCTAGCCAACTCAACTTTACTCATTCCCTTTATCAAACGATATTTCTTAATCTTATCACCAATACTTTCTTCAGGTAGATCCTTATATAAACTCTCATACAAATTTAATACCAAAGTTTGTAAAAATGTCGCAGTTTTGGAACATAAGGTTGCCCCTGCCATCTGAGTGAGAATAATCAATGTATTTTGTGCTCTGCTTTGCAGGATAAAGATAAATGTGACTGCGGACACTGGAGTGGAGTATGCATATATCAACGATTTATTGAAAATGGTAAAAAAGCAACTGCTACAAGAAAGTACTATGAAGGTGAAATAGTAAAGAAAGAGAAGATTGGACCAGAACTTTTAAAGTTAATTATTAAAGTTCCAGAATACTTGAGTGAACGATTAGTTCAGCCAGGTAGTTTTGTGTTTCTCAAAAGTCCTAATGATAAGGTGACTTTTGATGTTCCAATTGCAGTTATGGAAGTTAATAGGAAAAAAAGTACTATAACTCTTGTGATAAAGATTCTAGGAATTAAAACTAAACGTATTGATCAACTTAAGACAGGAGAAAAGATAACAGTTAAAGGTCCATTTTGGAACGGAATATTAGGTTTGAGACATATTAAAAACCTTAAGGATAGTACGGTTTTGGTCATTGCAAGGGGCATAGGACAGGCTCCGATGATACCTCCATTAAAAGAACTATATAATAATAATAATAAAATAATAACGATAATAGACAAGGGAAAAGAAGGGGTAGAATTTATAAGACCTTACTTAGACAGGTATTCCCATGTGAATATATATACTTCAGTAATTGATAAAGGAATAAATTCAGGAAAATTTGAGGATATATTTAAGAATATAGTAGTACATGATAAAGTTAGTTTGGTTCATTGCGATACCGCAGATTTTATCATAAAGAAAGTAATGAAATATATTGATGATATTGAAAAAGAGAAAGGATTGAAAATAGATTTCTCATGTTGTAATAATTTCAAGATGGCTTGTGGTGAAGGCATATGCGGATGCTGTACAAATAGAAGAAATAGCAACATAAAGAGGATGTGCAAATATCAAGGTGATCCTAAAGATATCTTCGAGGAGTGTGAGCGTTAATGAAAGCAATTATAATAGGAGGAGGTTGGGCAGGGGCAGCAGCTGCTCTAAGTGCAAGAAAACAGGGGGCGGAAGTACATGTTTATGAGAAAACAGATCTGCTTCTTGGGTTAGGTAATATTGGTGGAATCATAAGGAATAATGGAAGATACACTGCAGCAGAAGAGTTAATAGCCATGGGATGTGGAGAGCTAATAGAGTTATGTGATGAGAACGCTGCACATAAAACAGTGGATTTTCCAGGTCACAAACACGCCACATTATACAATGTTAACAAGATAGAACCAGCTGTAAGAAATTACTTAATATCACTGGGTATCAATCTTCATTTTGTTAAGAGAGTGAGCGGGGTTGAACTGAAAGGGAAAGAGATAAAAGGAATATATCTTCATGATGGTACCTATGTAGAAGGAGATGTATTTATCGAGACAACAGGTGGAACTGGACCAATGGGAAATTGCATGAGATATGGAAATGGATGTTCAATGTGTGTATTAAGATGTCCATCATATGGTCCAAGAGTTAGTATAACTGAAGCTTGTGGACTTGAAGATATAATGGGTGAACGTGCAGATGGAGAATTTGGTGCCTTCAGTGGTTCATGTAAATTGGCTAAGGATACCTTATCAGAAAAAATTCAAAAAGAGTTAGATGAAAAAGGTGTTTCGCTAGTACAAATTCCGAAAGAGGATGTAAATAAGGATAAGCTAAAAATAAAAGTATGTCAGCAGTATGCCCTTGATGCATTTGCTGAGAATATAATTTTGCTTGATACTGGTCATGCTAAGCTTATGACAAGTTATTACCCATTAGATAAGCTAAGAAAAATTAAAGGACTTGAGAATGCGAAATATATTGATCCATACGGTGGAGGAAAAGGTAACTCAATAAGATATCTAAGTATTGCACGTAGAAAGAATGATATGAGAGTTATGGGAATTAAGAATTTATTCGTTGGTGGAGAGAAAAGTGGGCTTTTTGTAGGTCACACTGAGGCCATTTGTACTGGAACACTAGCTGGATACAATGCTGTGAAATATGCAAAGGGTGAAAAGATGCTCATACTTCCAAGAAAGACTGCAATAGGAGATATTATTGCATATGCAAATTATAGAATGTTAAAGATGAAAGATCATAAAACTAGATACACCTTTGCTGGTTCAGTTTATTTTAAGAGAATGGAGAAATTAAAGCTCTATACTATTGATAAGGATGAAATAAGAAAGAGAATAAAAGACAACGGTCTTGAGAATATATTTAGTGAAAGATGAGAAGTGAATACTGAGTAGAAATCTGATGTCTTGGGGGTGGGATGTCAGGTTTTTTTGTTGTGAGAGCAAGTCAATAGAATGTGATGTTGCGATAAGACATAAGCAAATTATTAATATATAGTTGATGGTTTTAAATTGAAACAATGGTATTAATGAGAAATAAGTTTGTGATAAAATAATATTAGATATTATATAGTTGCCAAAACAACCCAAATATATTAGACAGCAAAAAATCTAAAGTTTACCTTACTTCAAATATTATGGCAACAGAAAATATATCTTTTTTATTGGTTCAGGTAGTAAGGTTCAGTAGTATCAAAAGATAAATAGATTAATAGAAGGGAGTTGCATATGGAAAAAATTAAAGATTCTAAATTTACTTGTCCATGTTGTGGATACAATACATTAAATGAAAAGCCGCCGGGGACTTATGATATATGCTCCATATGTTTTTGGGAAGATGATGGTATTCAATTTGATGATCCAGATTATGTTGGAGGAGCTAATTATGTTTCATTGAGAGAGGCACAGTTGAATTTTAAGAAGTTTGGGGCATGTGAAGAGAGGGTTATAGAATTTGTTAGAAAGCCTAATGAAAGCGATGTATATGAGGGAGCAAAAGATATATCAAAGATAAGAAGAGTTCCAATAGAAGATATGATAGCTGTTTTTAAGATTTTAGATATACCAATGGAAAAAGTTTTAGAACTATATAAATCTAACAAGCTTAGAGGATTAAGTGTTGTTTTTAATAGTGATGAATTGGAGAAATATATTTCTTTAGAAGATAGTGTTAATTATTCGGAGTTAGCAAGAGGAAGAAATGAAATTACTGTAGTAGATATTTCAAATGAATGTCTTGAAACTATAGAATTAACTAACGAACAAGCAAGAGTAAAGTTGCAGAGCATAAAAGATAAGTTCATTCAGGAAGTGGAAAGAAAAATATAAGATAGTAAACTTTTGCTATTTCGTATTGATGCTGAGAAAATAGTATATTTTATAAATGATGATTCGGAGTATTAGTATAAAACATCTTTATAATAGGCAACACAGATATTATAACCCTTCTTTGCAGGAGATTATAACAAATCCAGTACCTTTTACAGAGACATGATAATGGACGAATAATCTATACAATTTAGAGATATTAAAATGATAAGCAAGGAGCTAACTTCGTGTTACCTCCGAGGATACCTGCGGTGTAAATTCTTCCAAATGGAAAAGTTTACACCTCATGGGTATTTCTGAAGGAGTGAAGCGACTGAAGGTGCAATTTTATATGACGATGTAACAGCATTTATTTTAAAGAAGTACAAAATTAAAAGTACAAATAAAATAACTTAATATAATTAGGATATATTAAGAATATAGGTTTTAGAAAGGAAATGAGGAAATATAAGATGAAATTTTCTAAAGTATTATTAATACTAGGTGTATTAATTGTTATGATTTTTAATGTCAATACAGAGTGTATTAAATGTGAAGAAATACAGCCAGAGTTACATGAGGATAAAACAAATATAAAAAAGAAGGCTTTTTTGACTTTTGACGATGGTCCATCACCTGAGGTTACTTTAGATATTATTAAGGTGTTGAAAAAAAATCAGGTAAAAGGAAGTTTTTTTATTATTGGAGGTAGAGCAGAAGAATATCCCCATATAATTGAAGAGTTGGTTAACAATGAAATGAGCGTATGTATACATAGTTACAGTCATAAATATGAAGATATTTATAAATCCGTAAATGCTTATATTGAGGATTTGAAAAAATGCGAAGAGGTTATTAAAAGGCATGTTAAAGGAGATGTAAGCAGATATGTAAGGATGCCTGGTGGTTCTTTTGTAAGTATAAAATCCAAGGAAATAAAAAAAAGAATAAAAGAAGCTATTGTAGATAATGATTTTAAATATATTGATTGGAATGTACCATCTGATGACACAAGAAAAAGGTACGTATCGGAAGAGTTTATTTTTGGAAATATAAAAAAGAATATTAAAGGAAAGAATACAGCCATAATTTTAATGCATGATTCTAAATATAAGAAAACAAGCGCAAAGGTTTTGCAGAGAGTCATTGATTATTTAAGAGAAGAAGGATACGAGTTCTATAGTATGGATGATATTACAGTGGAAGATGAAATGTTATTGATTAAAAGTAGAATTATAAACAATGTGTGTAACAAGTGAGTTTACTCAGATAAAGCCCTGCATTTTTGCATGGTTTTGTCTTATTTATGCAAATAGCAGTAATATTGAAAAAACGTATAATGATTCCATATGTCGCACTAATTTCATTAAATTTAAAAGTTTTTGAACATATTCACAGTTAGTAAATTATTTCATAATATGTTAATGTTAAGTTGTTAATAAATTAACAAGGTGTAAAGTGAAAAATGAATATAATCTGAATCATATTAGGGGGCATATAAATGATTCATTAAAAATATTTTATTGATTTTCATGAAAGCATAGAATCAAGTATTGAGCTTAAAGAAGATTTAATGACAAAAATTAATAATATATTTGAATGTAACTATGATAAAAAACAATTAATAAGGGTTATTGATTATTTGACAATATGGCAATCCTTGAATATGAGTATAGCAAAATATCATCTATTTAAGCAGGCTTTGTTGACCTTGCTACACAATGTTTTACACCACGAAAAGAAAGTGAAAACTCCGATATTTATGAATATGATGATTTAGGAGCATTAATAGAATTCCTTAACAAAATTATTTATAAATTTATAATAATAGATTCTTTAGAAAGTAAATTATTAAAACTGTTTTCTAACAAGCCTTATGTATATGATAAAGAAATTTTCTCTAGTATGACTAACTTTGAAATTGATGAATTTAATCAAAAGATTTGTGAATTATATAACATTTTAAATGCAGTATCTAATGAAAATAATAAACTTAAAGGATGCGAATTTCTCAAGGGAATGTTCGGTAAAAGCTTTTATGATTCTTCAAAAATTGCTTAATACATGAAAATAACATGCTATTGTTGTATAAAAAATAGATATAGGAGTGAGTGAAAATGAGTAATTATTTTAGTATTGTAAAACAAGAAGATTCTGTTTCAGGTGTTTTTAACATTGAAGAAGATAAGGTTTTTCATATAGGGCATAAAATCAACCGAATAAATGAAGAAGAATATATGAACGGATATAATCGGGAAGAATTATTAAATTATTATTTAGAAGAAAAGTGTGCTAATTTACTTGATGAGATGGATGGAGATTCAGAGGCGAGTACATATGTAGCATATTATCCGTTAATAAAAGAAAAGATTGAAAAATCTAAGTATGTAATGAGTCTGATAACAGAGTTTATAGAAAATGAAGAAACGTTATATGAGTTTATTATAGAAAATAATAATGAAATAGTATGCTATTAGAATTTAATTAATATTAAAGAGAAATCAATTTCGCACTCTAAGAACAGGTGATTCATAAAGGTTTTCGAAGATTTAAGAGTTTTTCGATTCTCTACAACTTCTAAAATCTAAAGAAGTAAATTCTCTTATGGACGAGATTATTACTCAGGATCCATTCTATTCAACTAGTCGATCTTTAAAGAAGAAAAAGGGCGCTAAAATTATAGATGTAATTGAAACTGAAGTAGAAGTTCAGTAAGGTAAGAATGCCGTCAGTTCATAAACTGCTGTGTTGATTTTTTTGTTAAATGATAGGCATTGATATGAAAAAAATATTAGTGTTATTTTTAACTATTGTTCTCTATTTTTTAAATTTTCGCGCATATACATTTTTCCTTCCCAACCATGTCGAGCATATAGATAGTTAAATTCTTTATCCCCCTTAATCCTATACAAATCCAACACTCTTGTTCCATCTTGCCATGCTCCTTTACCGATATGAAAACTTTTGTCAGTACCATGATATGGTGTATCTCCCCAAACATAGGAAACATTATCTATTATAATCTTTTCCATTTCAGGACCATAAACCGTTCCGACAATCTTATTCCACTGTATGAACCAAAAAAGTAAACACATAACAACGCATATAATAGCAATTAAGAATTTATATTTTTTTTTCATAAAAGCGCTCCTTTCGCTTATTTCTTATAGGGCTTAGGTTGGGGGATGTTGCAAACATTATATTAAGCAACATCTTAATGAGGATGTTTTAATACTATCAAAATCAATATGCATGGTAATTTGCCTCGGCTGGTAGTGATTTATTTTTTAAAAAATGCTCTGCTACTGTTATTGCATCATAAAAATCAATCAAATTGTACTTAAAACATCCAAGATATCCTTCGCCAGGCATAGGTACTATAATCTTCTCTCCTTGAGGAATGAATGGTGTAAATGAAATTTGATGATCATCATTATCATCCATAGCTTCCAAGAAAAAAACACTCTTATTATCGACACTTCCTATTGCTAATTTCAAACACTCTCCACTCTCATGTTTAATACGAATACCTTGAAAAACCATATCTTCACAATAATCATTTAGATAATTAATAAATGATAGCGTTTCTTCAACGGTCTCACATTCTTGTTTCTTAAATTGATAAAATATCGTATACATTTTATTCCTCCTATATTACAAATCACTAGGTTTATAGACGTAATATTTACTACTTTTATTACTTATTACCCATTATAAACATAACTTACCTATTAAATTATAAACTAAATAAGGGTGATTTTACAATGTATAAAACTATTGACAATAAATGGTGAGCGGTGAAAATGTTATGCAAATTATAGAATGTTAAAAATGAAAGATCATAAAACTAGATGCAACTTTGCTGGTTCAGTATATTTCAAGAGGATGGAGAAATTAAATATTTATACAATAGATAAAGATGAAATAAGAAAGAGAATAAAAGACAACAGTCTTGAGAATATATTTAGTAAAAAGATGAAGTGAATACAGAGTAGAAATCTGATGTCTTGGGGGTGGGATGTCAGTTTTTTTTTGTTGTTATAGAGTTTGGTGTGAGTGTAATTTAGTTGGTTTGTTTAGTATGTTAATAATGATTTTTAAAGAATTTCTCAAATATTTAAAAAAATTTCAAAAAATAAGGAAAAAATTAACAAATGCGGAATATACTTAATTATGTAAAGGAAACTAAAATCAAACTTTGATCACTTGTTTATTTGTTTTATTTTGCTTACAAAAAAAATTTATCTTATTTTAGTTTAAGTATATGTAGTGACATATTAACAATTCTAAATTAAGTGGGGGAAATTCTTTTTGAAAGCATTTAAAATATTTTTCAGCAGTTGTTGAACACTACAACTGACTATATTATCAAAAGGGGGATAATTAAGGAATGAAAGGCAGATTAAGCAAGATTACTTCGTTTTTACTTGTTTTACTGATGTGTATTAGCGCATTTTCAGGATGTGGTAATTCAGAAAAGAAAGAAAATGAAAATGTAAAAACAACACAGGAGGAGACCAATAATAAAGACAATAAAGAAAATGAAGAAACACCAAAGACAGAGGCTTCAATTACTGGTGCTGAAAACGTTTCTATAGAGGAATTATCAGAGTTTGATCCACTTGATGGTGTATCAGCAAAAGGAACAGATGGTAAAGATGCAACATCTAATATAGAGGTTACTGGTGAAGTTAATACACTTATACCAGGTGAGTATGAGTTAACATACGCATTAAAAGGTACTGACTTATCAGTTACTAGAGTTGTAACAGTAACAAGTGTTGATGCTGCTTTAGCAAATGGTACTTACAACTACAAGTTTGCTTCAGCTGAATTAAGACATACTTTTATGGCAGCTGCTGAAGATTACCTATTGCATAGCCAACATGCAGGTATTCCATTATTTGCAAATGCTGGATTCAGATTATTTTCTAACAGAATGCAACTTGTTAGTGAAACTTCATTGCCAGTTTTAGGATTTGGTATAGATTATTCATCTATGGCTGCTGATGATAGTAAGATATTGATGGAAGATGGCCAAAAGGGTAATGAAGGTGAGTACACTTTTAGAGAGTCTATCGGGCAGAATCCTGCAGCATGGAATCAATGGAAATATGATGATGGAACAACAGGCGATATGATGGCTTATTATTACGGTACATTGTATGAATATGAGTTTAATGAAGATAAGTCAGGATATGTTCTTAATCCTTCCATGGCTTCTGAGGATCCAATAGCTATAGAAAGCCGTGAATTACCAAATGGTAAGATAGTATCAAAAAAATGGCAAATTAAAATAAAAGATGGTCTTGAGTGGAAGTTTAACGATAAAACTGATACGTCAATGATAACAGATACAACTATTAACGCTGTTGATTTTTATGAGACTTACAAACTTGCTTTAGAAGAAAAATGGTTTAGAGCTGTAAGTGGTGGTAGTGATTTCTGCACAAGTTCAACAAAAGTTGTTAATGGTCAAGAGTTTGTTGACGGAACAGCTGAGTGGGATACTGTAGGTATCAAGTTAATTGACGACAATACGCTTCAATTTGAATTTGTTGATGAGCAATCTCAATGGAATGTTAAGTATTTCTTAGGTAGTATGGTAATGACACCAGTTAATATTGAATTATATGAAGCTTTAGGCGACAAATATGGTATTGATGAAGAATCAATAGCATATCATGGTGTTTACTATGTTGACTATTTCGAGAGTGATAAAGTTATAAGAATGAAGAAGAATGATAAATTCCATGATGCAGATAAATATTTCTACACAGGTAGATTAATTACTATTATTAAAGATGCGGAAATGGAATTCCAAGAGTTTATAGCAGGTAAACTTGATACAGTTCCATTACCTTCAGCACATTATGAAGAGTATAAGAGTCATCCAGGATTAAAGCGTGTTCCTGGAAGAACAACTTTCAGAATGATGATTAACGGTACAGGTTCTAAAGAGGGGCACGCTGCACAATTCCCAGATAGTGAATGGGAACCAGAACCAATTTTAGCAAATCACGATTTTAAAATGGGTATCTTCCATGCAATAGATAGAAAGAAACTTGCTGAGGAAGTTATGAAGACTTCTCAAACACAGATGTATCTATTTACAGATGCGTATGTAGTAGAAGCTGAGACAGGTATGCCTTATAGAAATACACCACAAGGTATGGCAGTAGGTGCTGATCTTTCACCTTCAACTAATGGTTATAACTTAGATGCTGCAAGAGCTTATTATGATAAAGCACTTGATACTTTAATAGGAGAAGGCGTTTATAAGAGTGGAGATGAGATTAAAATTGAGTTCAATTACTTCAGTGGAAGTGAAACTCAAGCTTTAATGGCTACTTACATTAAAGATGCTATGGAAGAAGCATTCAACAGTGAAAAGCATAATATCAAAGTAACTGTAGATACTCTTCCAAAAGATTTCCCAGGAATCTATTATGATCACATGATGGTTGGTGAGTTTGATACTTCAATTGGTGGAATAGGTGGTAACACTCTAGATGCAGCATCATTCCTAGACACTTACTGCTCAGACAACAGATCTGGATTTACTCTAAACTGGGGTATTGATACTTCTAAACCAGAGATTACTGTTTCATATAAGAATGATGATGGTAAGATGGTTAAAGAGTTATGGTCATTTGACGCTATCGTTTCAGCATTAAATTTTGAAACTGAAATAGTAGATGGAACTGAAGTTCCTAAGGAAGAAGGGGCAGAGGAAGAAGAATCAGAAGAATAATATAAAATGATTTGAAATGTTTGATGGAGAAAGGATAGAAATATTATTTTTTCTATCCTTTCTATATAAGTAACTTAATTTCTTTTTATATATAGTTTTACAATATGCATTTATAAACTAGAAGGTATTATAGATGATATGGAAATAATGTAAATCTGGTTTTTATAAACCAATAATATAAGAGATGAGGCAAGAAAACATGTCAAGATATATAATAACAAGAATAATTTGGATATTTATAATGCTGGTTACCATTTTGACATTGAACTTTACTTTGTTAAAGTTAGCACCTTCTTATCCACCTACCACAAAGGAGGAGAAAAGTTTGCACTTTAACAAACAGGTTTCAGATGGATATATGGATTTTAGATTAATCGAGGATCCAGAAGAGATGGCGGAAATTAGAAAAAAGATTTCCACAGGAGAAACACTTAGAAGTTCTTATTATGAAGATAAGGGAGAATTTATACGAGCTTATGAACCGATACCAATAAGCAGACAGTATTTCTCATGGGTAAAAAATATTGTAACAAAGTGGGACTGGGGACTTTCTACTAGAGTAGAAGTAGGTAGACCTGTTTTTGATATATTAAAAGATCGAATACCTACAACTATGACTCTAAATATTGTAGCTCTATTATTCTATATTCCTATAGGTTTAACTCTTGGTATAATTGCTGCATTAAAAAAGAACAAACCTTCAGATAATTTCATTACAATCGCAGTAATGGTAATGATATCCATACCGGGTTTCGTTGTTATGATTATACTTGTTATGATATTTGGATACCATTTAGAATGGGTACCATCAATCTTCCCTGCAAAAGATGTAGATATGGCCCTGAGAATTCGTGGACTTATTTTACCGGTAATGGCATTGTCATTTTGGCCAGTAGCATGGTTAACAAGGTTAACTAGGGCTGAACTAACAGAGGTTTTGACCTCAGAATTCCTACTATTAGCTAGAACCAAAGGGTTAACAAGAAGACAAGCTGTTATTAGACATGCTATGAGAAATTCAATGGTTCCATTAGTACCAACTATAATATTTTCTTTTGTTGGAATATTAGGAGGGTCGGTTATAATGGAGATGATTTATTCAATACCAGGTACGGGACAAGTATTTATAAGAGCACTTACTAAAAATGCGTATGATTATAACCTTCTGTTAAGTAATTCAGCTTTTTATACTTCCATTGGACTGTTTGCAACATTAGTTGTTGACCTTACATATGGAATAATTGACCCAAGAATTCGTATGGGAGGTAAAAAATGATGAATAATGAGACAAAAGTTATAAATCGAAATATCCCAAAAGAACAATTTGAATTTGTACAAAAGGGTAAAAAATTATATGACCAGAAAATTCAAGGTAAGCCAATAGGCTACATGAAAGATGTTTGGATGAGATTTAAAAAGAATAGAGCAAACTTAACTGCATCAACAATATTATTAGTTTTAATTATATGCTCAATTATTATGCCGGGATTATCAGGCAAAGATTATACTAAGCTTGATGAAAAGCTTTCTTTTTTACCTCCAAGAGTTCCTCTATTGGAGAAAATTGGAATTATGGATGGTACTGTATTTTTAGAAGATATGCCTGCAGATTTATCAAAATTTGATGAAGAAACAGGATTGTATTTACCACTGAGTTTTAATGAAAAAGCCATAGATATGAAAACTCTTATTAATAACCGTGTAGAAAGTGCAGAAAAATCTCCATATGTTTTAAACGGTCAATCATTATTAATGTTAGATTACGACTCAACGTCAGTTACTGTTGAATCTACTGAGTTTTACAATTTAATTAAAGCTAATAATCCTTATATTGAAATAGATGTATACGAGTTAGACAGCAGTTCTAATGGGAAAATAGAGGTTCTTCTGCAAACTGATTTTGGTGGTGATTATACAGTTATTGACACTATAACTGAAACTGGTAAGCACCAAGTTAAATTATTTGAGTTAAATGAAGAGTTGTATGCCGATGTTGTATCTAAACTACGTGTACGTTATAGCTCAGATAATAAAGGATCTTCTGCTGCACTTACAAGTATCTCATTATTTGACGACAGCAGCAAAGAACCAGTATTATTTGATGAAGGATTTAAACTAGCAAGCTATAAAATAATGGATGGTAAAGGCTCGTATCAGAGGCAAAATGGTGTGATGATTATTACATCATTTAGATACAATAAATATATAGCCGCATTTGACTTAACTCATGAAACAGCTTTCTCTGCAAGTGAATATGATAAATTATTAGAAGAGTGGGGGGACAAGGTAGAGAAGATTCCTAACCCTGATAATCCGGATGGATGGTTTTTTACTGAAGGTTTTCCAATTCGCGAAGTTATAAGAAAAAATGATTCTGTTGTAGTAGATGGGAAAAAATATTCTTCATACGAGGTCTATCTCGATTATGCTGCTTATTTAGGATATGATGATTTGCCATACTATTTGTTTGGAACATCTCAAGCAGGTAGAGATTTGTTTTCATTAGTTTGGGTAGGTTTGAGAACATCATTGTATATTGGTTTAATAGTTACTTTGATAAATGTAACTATTGGAATTTTGTTTGGTGCTATTTCCGGATATTACGGTGGAACTGTTGATATGTTAATGCAGCGTTTTGCTGAGTTGGTGGGTAGAATACCATGGTTAGTTGTTTTGTCTATAATGGTTGTTTTATTTAATCCTGGAATTAAGACATTAATACTGACACTGGTTATATCTGGATGGATAGGAACGGCAAGTGTAACAAGAATGCAGTTTTATAGATATAAAAGAAGAGAATATGTTCTTGCATCCAAGACAATGGGTGCTAAAGATTCACGTTTGATATTTAGGCATATTTTACCTAATGGTATTGGTACAATTATTACATCAAGCATACTTGGAATACCTGGAGTAATTTTCACAGAGGCTGCTTTATCATACTTAGGATATGGTATTGGGCATGGACAATCATTCAGCATCCTAGGATTCACTTTCTCAGGTGTATCAATAGGTGTATTATTATCTGATGCAAGAAATTTCTTGTTCAACTACCCATATTTGACTATATATCCTGCAATAGTAGTTTCAATATTGATGATAACATTTAATATGTTTGGAAATGCATTAAGAGATGCATTTAACCCATCATTGAGAGGGGTTGAAGATTAATGAATAAGAAATTGATAGTAGAGAATTTAAGTGTATCATTTAGAACAGTTACAGGAAAAGTTAGAGCGGTAAGAAATATTAGTTTTGATTTAAACAAAGGTGAGACATTAGCAATAGTTGGAGAGTCAGGCTCAGGTAAGTCTGTTACTACAAGGGCAATTATGGGAATATTGGCTGGAAATGCTATAGTTGAAGATGGAAAAATCATTTATGATGGCGAGGATCTTTTAAAGATAACAGAAGAAGAGTATCATGAAATACGTGGTAAGAAGATAGGTATGATATATCAAGATCCTTTATCTAGTTTAAACCCTATAATGAGAATTGGTAAACAAATTACTGAAGGTTTGTTGCTAAATGGATATCATCTTAAAAATAAAATAGAAAAGCTATACAACAAAGAAAGAGTTGCTTATTTAGTAACTAAGAGAGATATAAGGAGTTTAAAAGAAAAGATAGCAGAGAATAAAAAGAATAAAGAACCTTATAATGATCTGAAAAAACAGATTGCTGAGTTAAAAAAACAGTTACCAACAGCCAAAAAAACTATGAAAATAGCTAAGAAAAAAGCTACTAAAGTAGTAATGAATGAATATAATGAGCAGAAGGCAAAATATCATGAAGAGATAAAAGAAATTCGTAGAAATCCTGAGGGGCTAGAACCAAAGGTAGTTAAAGAGAAAATATCAAATAAAAAGGAAGAGCTTAGACGTATTAAAAAGGTTACTAAAAAGGAAGCCAAAGAAAGGGCTTTAGAGGTTATGAGAGAGGTTGGAATTCCGCAGCCTGAAAAAAGGTTTAAGCAGTATCCATTCCAGTTCTCTGGTGGTATGCGCCAGCGTATAGTTATTGCAATAGTTTTAACGGCTAATCCAGATATATTAATATGTGACGAACCAACAACAGCTTTGGATGTAACTATTCAAGCACAAATATTGGAGCTTATAAAAAAATTAAAAGAGGAACGTGGATTAACTGTTATTTTCATAACCCATGACTTAGGAGTTGTTGCTAATGTTGCAGATAGAATAGCTGTTATGTATGCTGGTAAGATTCAAGAGATTGGTACTAATGAGGAAGTGTTCTACGACCCAAAACATCCATATACATGGGCTTTATTAGGTTCAATGCCTGATTTAACTTCAAAGGAGAAGCTAATAACTATTCCTGGAACACCTCCAGATATGAGATTTCCTCCTAAGGGTGATGCTTTTGCTCTTAGAAGTGAATATGCTATGAAAATAGATTTTGAAGAGCAACCACCTATGTTCAAAATATCAGATACACACTATGCTGCTTCTTGGCTTCTGCATAAGGATGGTCCAAATATTGATAAGCCAACTATACTTGATGAAAGAATAGAAAGAATGAAGGTAATGACAGAAGAATTGAAAAAGGAAATGGAAAAGGAGCTTAATACAGATGAGAAACAGTTTGAAGTTTAAAAATAAGATTGAGATTAAACAGAGTGAAACTGCACCTGTACTTAGTATTAAGAATCTTAAAAAGCACTTTAAATCAGGTGTTGGAAAACAAAAGTTAGTAGTTAAGGCTGTAGACGGTGTAAGTTTTGATGTTTATAGTGGTGAAGTTTTTGGCTTGGTTGGTGAATCTGGTTGTGGAAAAACAACTACGGGAAGAACCTTGGTGAAGCTTCATGAACCAACAGATGGAACAATCGAATTTTTGGGAAAACCTATAGCAGAAGGTATAAAATCAAATATTGAAGCTATCCAAGAGGCAAAAAAAATCATTAGAAGTGAAAAGGATACTGCAAAGAAACTTGAAGCCAAAAAGTCTATTAAGTTCAACAGAAAAGAGATAAGAAGGAAAAAGCGTCAGAATGAAAAGCCTAATTATGAGTTAATGAAGAAGATGCAGATGATTTTCCAAGATCCTATCGCATCTCTTGACCCAAGGATGACGGTTAAAGAGATCATAGCTGAAGGTTTAAGAATTTCAGGTGTGAAGAAAGACTCAGTAATTATTGAACAAGTTAATAAGGTTCTAGAAACTGTTGGGCTAGTGCCTGAACATGCAAATAGATATCCTCATGAATTTAGTGGTGGTCAACGTCAGAGAATAGGTATAGCAAGAGCTTTAGTTCTCAATCCTGCTTTCTTAATAGCAGATGAGCCAATAAGTGCACTTGATGTATCAATACAGGCTCAAATAATCAACCTCTTAAATGACCTCCGTAAAGAGTTCGGAATAACGATATTGTTTATTGCCCATGATTTATCTGTAGTAAAGTATATTAGCGATAGAGTGGGAGTTATGTATTATGGTAATATGGTTGAACTTGCACCCGCTGACGAATTATTTGAGAATCCATTACATCCTTATACAAAATCATTGCTTTCTGCAGTTCCATTACCTGATCCAAACTATGAAAAGTACAGAAAAAGAACAATCTATAATCCTCAAACAGCTCATGATTACTCAGAAGAAGAACCTGTATTTCATGAAATAAGAGAGGGACATTTTATTCTTGCCAACTCAAAAGAATTGGAAGAATACAGAAAAGAGTTGAAGGGATAATGAATATAAAGAGAATTTTTACTACAATAGCTTTATCTATTCTTATAATGTCACTAGTATTGTTTTTAAGATATGATTTTGAAATGAGCTTGGTTAATCTATCTAATGTATTTTTCTTAATGGGTACAGTTTACTTCTTTCCTGGGTTAATAATTGTATCTGGTGCTGCTGGTATATTCTCTAGTATTGGATATTTAAGTAGAAGAATGTTTTCAAAAAATAAAGGTGATGGAAATCACTTCAAAACATTCAATGATTATAAGGAATATAAGCATATAGAGAATTCAAAATATAATACTAAAGGAATAGGAGTAAATATATTACTTGTAGGTGGGGTATATATTACAATATCTGTTGTTACAGGTATGATTATTTGATGGAGGTATAAGTCTGCGTTAAAAATTATACACTTATTGTTACTAAATATAGGAATAAATTATATCGTGTAAAAATCTCCAACTTGGTTTGAGTTTATCAGAACTGAGTTGGAGATTTTGTTTTTAAGTTATAGTCAATGGTCTTAAGAATGCATTTAGCGAAAGATGAGAAATGAATATAGGGTAGAGCTCTGATGTCTTTGGGGTGGGGTGTTAGATTATTTTATTTACAAATATTATTTTGAATATTGATTTACATATATGAGATTATGTAAACTAAACTAATGAAAACTTAAACAAAATACAGCGATACCATAGAAAAGTCTTTAGTTTATAAAAACAAATTAATGAATAAAAATAACAATTATAAAATAAATTTAGTTATAAAGGGATGATTTTATTGAAAGGATTATTTATATGCAAAAATCTTCATAACATGATTTTGAAACAAGGAACATTACGTGGAAATGTTCACTCTGTATTTAAAAATGCATTGAACATTGAATGTGATGATTTAATCATAACACTTTTAAGTAAGGATAAAAAAATGTCTCCAATGAGTGTGATTTTGGATGTAGGAGAACAAGTTGATTTTTATGATTTAAATATAACAAAAGGTTTATCATTTGAATTTAGCGAAAGTGGGATTTCTTGTACACAAAAGAATTTATATATAGACATGATTAATGCTAAAAAGTGGTCTTCACTTGTTGAAACAAATATTTCAAACATTCCAGAACAGCAACTTTTAGAGAACATAAAGATTATTGGAGAAGGATTAAAAACATTTGGGAAGCTTTATGGTATGGGGCCATTAGTAAATACCCTTGCAGGTAAATTACCAGAACTTGATCTATCTTCTTTTCATGAATGTGGTTTTGATAGAAGATTTGAATTTATAAATGATAGGTTTATTAATTTCATTTATGGTGTTATTAAAGCAGATGTGGATGATATAGGATATTTAGCACAGGATGTTATAGGTTTTGGATATGGGCTTACACCATCAATGGATGATTTTATTAGCGGTCTAATGATTACATACATATATATGGGAAGTTATTATAACTTAAATCTTCAACAAATATATGAATTTAATAGTAAAATCATTAGCTCATGCTTATATAAAACAACTAGAGTTAGCTCTGAAATGTTAAAGCATTCATCAGTGGGAGAGACAAATGAAGCGGTATTTAATCTAATGGGGGCAATTTTCAATTTTGATAATGATGAAGATCAAAATCATAGACGTATTATTAAAGCATTGATTGACGTTATTGGATTTGGTGAAACATCAGGAACTGATACGGCACTTGGTATTTACGCAGGACTTAGGATCTTGAGTAATTTAAAGTATAGGAGGGGATGGTTAAATGAATCTGTGTGTAGAGATTAGAAAAAATACTTACTATGATTCGGTGGCATTAATGCTAATAACTAAGGAAATTAAAAAAATGTCAAATGTTAAAGACGTTATAGTTGGTATGGGAACAGAACTGAATAAAGAACTAACAGAAAACTTGGGATTGTCAAATGATGAAGTAAAGGGATTGACACCAAATGATTTTTTCATAGCAGTTGCAAGTGATGAGGAAAATATACTTAAAACCATTGTTAAAAAGGTTGATGAATTATTAAATACTAAGGCAGACAACCATGATTCAGCTTTAGAGTATAAACCCACAACTCTCAGTTCAGCAGTTAAGCATCTTGAGGGAGCTAATATGGCAGTTATCTCCTTGCCAGGAAAGTACGCTGCTTATGAAGCAAGAAGAGCATTAAATAATAATCTTCATGTAATGTTATTTAGTGATAATGTGACAGTAGAAGAGGAAATCAAATTAAAGGAAATAGGCAGAGATAAGGGGCTGCTAGTTATGGGACCAGATTGTGGTACTGCAATTATTAATGGAGTACCCCTTTGCTTTGCAAATGTTGTGAGAAGAGGGGATATTGGTATAGTAGGAGCTTCTGGTACAGGAACCCAGGAGGTTACTGTGATTATAGATAAAATGGGTGGTGGAGTATCCCAGGTTATCGGAACAGGGGGAAGAGATCTTAAAAGTCAAGTTGGTGGAATTATGATGATTGAGGGATTTAAAGCCTTAATTCATGATGAAGAAACAAAGGTTATAGTGTTAATCTCTAAACCACCAGCACCTGAGGTAGCAGAAAAAATATTAAATATGGTAAAAACCACAGATAAGCCAGTTGTTGCATGTTTTATAGGTGGAGATAGGTGTGAAATTGAAAAGCAGGGTGCATTCTCATGCTTAAACCTTGAGGATGCAGCAAGAAAGGCAGTACTGTTAGCAGAGGGAAAAGAAATAGAGGATTTTACTGGCTTTACATTATCAGATGAGGAAATAGAAAAAATTGTCCAAGGTGAATGTAAAAAGTTTAATAAAGGACAGAAGTACTTAAGAGCTTTATATACTGGAGGCACCTTGGCGGATGAAGCAATGAAGATGCTAGGTAAAGAAGGTTATAGGATATACTCTAATATACAATTCTCACCGGAACTTAGATTAGAGGATACACATAAAAGTGTGGAGCATACATGCATTGACCTGGGTGACGATGATTTCACTGTTGGAAAGCCACATCCTATGATAGATCCAGCGGTTAGAGTAGAAAGACTTATAAAGGAAGTCCAGGATCAGGGCATTGCTATAGTACTTATGGATTTTGTCCTTGGTTATGGATCAAATATAGATCCAGCAGGGGAAATGCTTGAAGCTATAAGAAATGCAAAAGCAGCTATGAAAAAAAATAATAAATATCTATGTGTAATTGGGTATGTATGTGGTACAGAGGGTGATCCTCAAAATTACAAACAACAATGTGAAAAATTAGAAAAAGAAGGGGTTGTATTAATGCCATCAAATGCTCAAGCTGTAAAACTATCCTCATTAATTCTTGAAAAACTAAATAAAATATAGAGGAGGTGCGCAATGCCCGAGATAAATGAATTATTCAATAAGAAACTTAAGGTTATAAATCTCGGATTAGAGTCTTTTCATAAAGACTTAAAGGAACAAAAGGTAGAGAGTATCCATGTTAATTGGAGACCACCAAGTGAAGCAAGTAAAAAACTTTCTGCATTAGAATCAACGAGTATAAGTGAAAAAATTGAAAAAGCAAATAAGGAGGCGATAGATAGACTTCTTGCTGCTGAGCCAATAATTGTTGGCATTGGTCAAGCTGGTATTGATATTCCAGGAATGACAAAGCATACAATTCTTCACGCAGGGCCACCAATAACCTGGGATAGAATGAGTGAGCCAGTTAAGGGCGCTGTAATAGGTGGTTTAATATATGAAAAGCTTGCTACAAATGAAGAAGAGGCAAGAACTCTAGCTGCCTCTGGAAAAATAAAATTTGATCCATGTCATCATCACAAAACTGTAGGTCCTATGGCTGGAGTTGTAACTTATTCAATGCCTGTATGGATTCTTCAAAACAAGACTTTTGGAAACTATGCATATTGCACATTAAACGAAGGATTAGGGAAAGTTTTACGATTTGGAGCTTTTGGCCCAGAAGTAATTGAAAAATTAAACTGGATGGAAGCAGTCCTAGCACCTGTTCTAAAGGTTGCTATGGTTTTGAAGGGGAGCATTGATGTTAAAACAATATTAGCACAAATGATTCAAATGGGTGATGAGGGACATAACAGAAATAAAGCAGGGACTTCATTGTTATTTAGGGAATTAGCACCATTTATAGTTAAAACAAATTTTTCAGATAGAATAAAAGCACAGGTGCTAACTTTCATAGATAAGAATGATCATTTCTTTTTAAATGTTTCCATGCCAGCATGCAAATGCAGCTTAGATCCACTTGAAAATATAGAATACAGTACAGTGGTCTATGCCTTGTCCAGGAATGGTACTGATTTTGGAATCAGGGTAGCAGGTACTGGAGATAAGTGGTTTACAGCCCCTTGTGAAAACGTTACAGGTCTTTATTTTCCAGGCTTTGATGAAACCGATGCAAACCCAGATTTAGGAGATAGTACAATAACTGAAACAGCAGGAATAGGGGGATTTGCTATGGCTACTGCTCCAGCAATTGTTCAATTTGTAGGAGGGACACCAAAGGATGCAGTAAATTATACAACTAGTATGTATGAAATTACCTGTGCTGAAAATAATGCTTTTAAGATGCCCAATATGAATTTTAGAGGAACACCTACTGGAATAGATTTTAGAAAAGTTATTGAAACAGGAATTTTACCAATTATAAATACTGGAGTTGCATGCAATAGAGCAGGTGTTGGTCAAGTAGGGGCAGGTATAGTTCATCCTCCAATGAAATGCTTTAAAGATGCACTTTCTTATTTTGTTAAAAAGACAGTTAAATAATTAATATAAATGGAGGTATATATGAACATTATTGATATTTTTAAAAATGTGAAAATGTATGATTTAACTCAAAAGATTAGTCACTTAACGCCAGCGTGGCCAACCTATGAGCCTCTTGAAATCAAGTTTTTCAAAAGACTTTCATCAAATGGTGCTAATGGTCAGGTGTTAACTCATTCAAATCATGTTGGTACTCACCTGGATGGTTCTATGCACTTTTGTACACATGGACGGGATATAGCAAGTATTCCATTAGAGGATCTTGTGGGACCAGGAGTTGTTGTTGATATATCTGATATTGCAGAGGATTATGGAATATACACTTCAAAGGACATAATGGATAGAGCAGATGTTAGAAAGGGTGATATTTTAATTATACACACTGGTTACCACAAATATGGCTGGGATGAACCTGAGGCAGATGAGGAAAGGTTTATGATGAGACATCCAGGACCAACAAAGGAATTCTCCAAATGGTGTAAGGAAATGGAATTTAAATGGATAGGTGTTGACTGTGGTTCTGCGGATCATCCAATGAACACAAAAATCCGTGAATGGGCTCCAAAAGAAGCTAGACGAGCAGATAGACATTTAAAAGCTAAATACGGTAAAGGGCTCGAAGACTTCTGGCCAGAGGATGATTATCAATTAATGCATTATGACTTGTTCCCTCATGATATTATACATGCTGAAAATCTTGGTGGAGAAATTGATAAAGTGCTGGGTAAGAGACTAATAATAGGATGCTTCCCATGGAGATTTGAAGGTGGAGAATCCTGCATATCTCGTATTGTAGCATTTGATGCAGAGTAACTTTTGACCGAGAGTAAACTTAAAAGAGATATATAAGAATTGATTTTCAATTATTTATATAAGAAGTTCATAAGTGTACAGGTAGGTACATTAAATATATTAGAAAGGATGGGAAATAATGAAAATAGACAAAATGGAACAAAGTTTAAGACCTGTTGAAACACCAATGGCACCTTATCCAGCTAAGTATATCACCATGGCCACTGGAGAAAAATTAGTAATTCGTCAAATCAAAAGAGAAGAGGTGCCACTTATTTTAGAAGCTGTAAAGCCTCTTATGACAGTTGAAGCTGACTTTTATGATATTGTTGCATCTAGAATATACTCCGAGCTTTTAGGTTATTACAGATATAGAGTTAAGGATGAATATTGCTTAATTGGAACAATAGATGGAGTAATAGTTGGTATTGTTAATGGTCGCTTAGTTGATGAAAAGGTTGGAATGTCCTATCATACCATGACCTTAAAAAGAGGGCTTAGAATTGGAGCACAATTATTTGCTGCAAAAATGGAATATCATTTAGATATCTTAAACCAGGAAGAAGTACTAATAGTTGCTGAGAGTCCAAATGGATTCAAGAGATGGATGATTGAATATGAACTTGAATCAAGACCAGAAACATGGCATGAGCTAGGTGGAGTACCAACATATGTGTTAACTAAAGAATTGTGGGAAAAACACAAGGGTTCTAAACTTACTGGCCGCCGTCCTGTAAAGGAAGAATTACTTAAAACTGCAGAGAATCCAATTCTTCCATCAACTTATGTGCAAATTCCAGGGTATAAAAGATGAGAGAAGTTGGTATTGTAGGGGTAGGTCATAGTAAATTTGGTAAAATGTCAGGCGGAACATTTACTGATATGCTAAGCATGGCTGCAATGGAAGCACTTGATGATGCAGGTGTAAAAACAGGGATAGGTCATGGTGTTGATCAGGTTTTTGTGTCAACAATGGGGGCGGGTATCCTTAATAAACAAAGTGGTATAGCATCTGCACTAGTGGATTATTTAAATCTAAGACCAGCGATGGCTGAAACAATAGAAAATGGTCCAGCTTCAGGAGCATCTGCTATAAAACTTGGTTATATGGCTATTGCCAGTGGTATGTGTGATTGTGTCCTTGTTGTTGGTGGAGAGATGATGAGGGTTGTTAGCGGTTGGGAAGGCACTGATTTTGTTGCAACAATGCTTCACCCAGAAGCTGAATATGACTATGGACTAACATTGCCAGCTTTCGCAGGACTCTATACAAAATTATGTATGGAGAAGTATGGAGTAACTGAAAAGGATTTATCAATAGTATCAGTTAAGAACCACGAGAACGCAGTCCATAATCCAGTAGCACATATACATGTGGTGCCTAATCTTTATTGTATAACAGATGATGAGGACGCACATGTAATGAATCCATATGTTGCAGAGCCACTTCGTATGTACCATTGTTGCCCTGTATCTGATGGGTCAGCAGCAGTTTTATTATGTGCTATGGACAAAGCAGATAGATTCAATAAAAAACCAATAAAAATAGCAGGGATAGGTCAAGCTACAGATACTCATGTAGTGGCTGAAAGAGAAGTCCCTACGGATTTGCTTGCAGTTCGTCTTTCAGCAGAAAAGGCATATAAAATGGCGGGGCTTACTCCACAGGATATTGATGTTGCAGAACTTCATGATGCTTTCCAAATACTAGAGATAGTTGAATCAGAAGAGGTTGGATTTTTTAAAAGGGGTGAGGGTCATATAGCAGCCAGAAATGGAGAAACAAAGATTGGTGGCAAAATCCCAATTAACACCTCAGGAGGTTTAAAAGCAAAGGGACATCCACTTGGTGCAACTGGGGTTTCCCAGGTTGTAGAAATTGTAAAACAACTTAGAGGAGAAGCTACAGGACGTCAAGTAGAGGGGGCTAAAGCTGGTCTTACTGTTAACTTTGGTGGTTTCGGAAATAACGTTGTTGCAATGATACTTACTAAGGAGGAGGAATGATTATGACACAAGAAATGTATGCTTATAAATGTACAGCTTGTGGTGAACTCCACCATCCTAAGCATTATGTATGTAAAAAGTGTGGAAATAGAGAGTTTGATGAAGTTCCACTTTGTGGGGAAGTAACTCTTTTAACCTATACAAAAGTATATAATCTTCCTGAGGGATACATGAAACCATATTTAGGTTTTGGAATTGCAAAATTTACAAATGGTCTTGTTGTAAGTGGACAGCTGGAAGTAGAGAATCCTCAGATAGGAATGAAACTTAAGGCAACAGTAGGTATTGTAAAAGAAGGTATAGGTAAGGATTATTACGGATTTATTTTTAAATAAAATCAGGGACAGTTATTAAAGGGTTTCATAGTGAAATATTATTTCTTAATAACTGTCCCTTAATAATAAGATTTTCAAAGTAATTAACCATATTAAGTAAATTAAAAACATATATATTAATAAATAGATAATTTTTTATTTCATAGAATTTACATATTAATATATAAGGAGAATATTATATGTCAAGAAATGCTCATACTCCAAAAGAGAATGAAAATGGAAAGGTCTTAAAAATATCTAGAAAAATTATCTTAGCTATTCAACATTTAATTGCAATGTTTGGTGCTACAGTTTTAGTTCCTATACTAACAGGATTAGATCCATCAGTAGCCTTAATTGCTGCGGGGGTTGGTACACTTATATTCCATTTATGTACTAAGGGAAAAGTACCTGTATTCTTAGGTTCTTCTTTTGCATTTATACCTGTAATAATTACAGTAAGAGAAATGTACAATGGGGATCTCACTTATGCACAGGGAGGTATTGTAGTAGCTGGTTTTATTTATGTAATAGTATCTTTATTCATTAAAAAGATTGGTATTGACAGAATTAAAAAGATATTGCCACCTCAAGTAATAGGTCCAATGATAATGCTAATAGGACTGAATTTAATTCCAGTGGCAATTGATATGTCAAGAGTTAAAATATGGGTTGCAGCTATAACTCTATGTACAGCTTTGATAATAACCATTAAAGGTACTGGTTTCTTTAAGCAAATCGCAATTTTATGTGGTGTTTTTGTAGGATACATAGTGTGTCTTGCAATTGGTTTTGTTGATACTTCAATAATAAGTGAAGCAGCTATTGTTTCAATACCTGAATTTGCTTTACCTACATTTGATATAGCTGCAATATTAATAATTGCTCCAGTTGTTCTTGCTGTTTTCATGGAGCATATTGGTGATATAACAACTAACGGTCAGGTAGTAGGGAAAGATTTTATTAAGGATCCAGGTTTAAATCGTACACTTTTAGGAGACGGATTAGCTACATTATTTGCTGGTTTTATAGGAGGTCCTGCCAATACTACTTATAGTGAAAATACAGGAGTTTTAGCAATTACTAAAAACTATGATCCTTTAATTTTAAGGATTACGGCTATATTTGCAATTATCCTTGGATTTGTGGCAAAAGTTGGAGGCGTACTAAGGTCAATTCCTGTACCAGTAATGGGTGGGATAAGTTTAATGCTATTTACTATGATTGCTCTTATTGGTGTTAAGAATATGAAAAACAATATTGAAAAGTATGATGCAGGAATTATTATAGTAATAGCTACTATGTTAATTATAGGACTTGGAACAACTTACCTTCAAAAATATACAGGAATTAGTCTTGGAATACCTGTAAATAAAGACGTTATGATTTCAGGATTAAGTCTTGCTGCAATAGTTGGAATCATATTAAATGTAATATTAAATAGAAACAAACCAATAAAAAATAATTAAGGTAAGTAAGCCATTCTGTGGATCTATATAAAAATTATGAGTGTGTTTTATGATCCCTCGGACTTAGTTCGAGGGATTTTTAATACAAAAAGGAGGTTTGACGTGTTAAGTAAATTTGATTATGTAAAACCACAAACACTTTCAGAAGCACTGAATTATTTGGAGCAGAATGCCAGCACTAGAATTTTGGCTGGTGGAACAGACTTAATGATTATCCTTCATCGCAATGTAGAAACCCCTGAACATATTCTTGATATTAAGGGAATACTTGAAACAAAACTTTTGGAATATAAAAAAAATGAGGGTTTATTTATAGGCGCTTCAGTTACCGTTAATCAGGTTGCAGAATCTAAGTCTATCCTTGAAAAATATCCTGCGCTGGTACAAGCAGCTAACTCCCTTGCTTCATATCAGCTGCGAAATCGGGCTACAGTTGTGGGGAATATTTGTAATGCATCACCTGGAGCAGATCTTGCAGGTCCCCTTATGGTATACGATGCAAAGATTCTTATTGCAAGTGTTAAAGGGACTAGAATAGTTGATATCAATTCGTTTTTCCTTGGCGTAAAGAAGACTGTGTTGAAGGCAAGTGAACTTGTAATCGGTGTTTTTCTTCCAGATGTTTCAGATGGGGATAATAGTACATTTTTGAAGCAAACAAGATTAAAGGGGCATGATCTTGGCATAGTTGGTGTTACTGCCAGAATGACTGCGGATAAAAAAATCAGGTTAGCTATGTCTGCTGTGTCAACAACCCCTATAAGGCTATATCAACTTGAAGAGACTTTAAGTTCACAGCCTTTAACTTCTGAACTTGCAGTTATGGCTGGAAAAGAAGTACGTAATATCATAAAGCCAATTTCAGATGTGAGATCATCAGCTGATTATCGATATCATGTATCTGAAGTTCTAGTAAAACGAGCTCTGCAGCATTTATCATCCATGGGAGGTGAATAATTATGTGTAAAAAGCATAATAATCAGGAAAATTGCTTTACACATGTTGATTCTGGGCTTGAATCAGTGATGCTTAATTGTATCGTAAATGGAGAAAAAGTATGTGCTTATATTGATCCTACAATGACTTTACTAAATTTTTTACGTAAGGAATTAAAGCTTTTCGGCACAAAAGAAGGCTGTGGTGAGGGTGAATGTGGAGCATGCACAATAATTATGAATGGTAAGGCAGTTAATTCATGTATCATCTTAGCTTTGGAAGCTGAAGATGCAAACATCTTGACAGTAGAAGGACTTAATAAAAATGGAAAAATCTCAATACTTCAGCAGGAGTTCATAAAGCATGATGCACTTCAATGTGGCTTTTGCACTCCAGGTATGTTAATGTCAGCACGTGCTCTTTTAGATAGAAATTCTGACCCTACTGAGAAAGAAATAAAGGAAGCTATAGCAGGAAATTTTTGTCGCTGCACAGGATATGTTCCCATTATTGCAGCAATTAAACAAGCCGCTAAGCAGGAAAGGGGGGAAATGAAGAATGAGTGATAAAAAATACCGTCATATTGGAAAATCTTTTGACCGAGCTGAAGCACTAGAAAAAGTAACAGGACAGGCGGTTTTCACCTATGATATGGAATTGCCAGGAATGTTGTATGCAAAGTGCCTTTATTCACCCTATGCAAGAGCAGAAATCCTATCCATAGATGTATGTGAAGCTAAAGCATTACCTGGGGTTAAAGCTGTACTTACAGGTGATGACATACCTTATCTTGTTGGACTATATATGATTGACAAGCGTATTCTTGCAAGAGATACTGTTAGATATCAGGGAGAACCAGTGGCTGCTGTTGCTGCTGTTGATGAAAAGACTGCAGAACTTGCAGTATCCAAAATAAAAATCAAGTATAAGGAGCTTCCTAGTATACAAACTATTGATGAAGCATTAGAAGGGAAAATACTTGTTCATGAAGATATAAACGATCTTGAATATATTAAAGGTGTTTTCTTTCCACAGCCTGATTCTAATATTGCAAGCTGGAACAGAACAAAAAAGGGAGATATAAAAAAAGGTTTTGAAGAGGCTGACCTGATTGTAGAAAATGAGCTTACTCTTCCTGCAGTTGCACATGCGCCTATGGAAACCCATGTTGCCATAGCACAGGCTGACACCTATACAAACAAGGTTAAAATATGGTCTTCAACTCAATCACCTTTTGGAGTACGGAAGTTGCTGGCAAAAGCACTTCAGATATCAACTGGTGATATACAGGTAATTGCACCTTATGTGGGTGGAGGTTTTGGAGGAAAGGCAGGAATACACCTTGAACCACTTGTAACAGTTCTCTCACGTACATGTAAAGGTCGACCTGTAAAGTTAACAGCAACAAGGGAAGAGGAATTTAATCAACTTCCCACTAGGGCTGGAATGCGTGGACGTATTAAGACAGGGGTAAAAAAAGATGGAAAGATTACTGCTGTTGAAATTTATTATGATTGGGATAGTGGGGCTTATGCTGATTACGGTGTAAATGTTGGGAAAGCAGCAACCTATTCAGGTGCAGGTGCTTACGAGATACCTAATATAGAGATACATTCTCGAACACTTTATACAAACAAAGTCTTTAGTACAGCTTATAGAGGTTTTGGCCATCTTGAAACACATTGGGTTGTCGAGCGTCATATGGATATGGTGGCGCAGAAACTTGGAATGGACCCTTATGAATTCCGTATGGCGAATATATTAAGGTCAGGTTCTCATACAATAAGTGGGGAGCTGATAAATGAAAATTCAGGACGTCCTGCTGAATGTTTAGAAGCTGTAGCAAAAGAAATCCACTGGAATGGATACAGTTCTGAAGAAGAACGTAAAGAAAGCTGCAAAGCAGGAAAACTTCGTGGAAAAGGAATTGCTTGCCTTCAAAAAGCTCCTGCAATGCCTCCACATACTTCTACATCTGCAATTATGCAGATGGATGATGATGGTAATATACGTATTATGCTTGGAGTGGTAGATATGGGGCAGGGAGCGAATACAATAATGGCTCAAATTGCAGCAGAAGTACTTGATATGCCAATAGAAAAGGTGAAGGTAATGTGGGACAACGACACAAGCCGTCATCCTTATGACTGGTCTACTGTTGCTTCAAAATATACATTTATGGGTGGAAATGCAGTAAAGAAATGTGCTGAAAATATGCTTGATCAGATGAAGGAAATGGCTTCTCAGGTGCTTAGAACCTCAGTTGAGTATCTAGCACATGGAGATGAATATATATATCATATCCATCATAAGGAGAGAAAAATAAAGTACAAAGACCTTGCAATTGGCTATGCTTATGAAAATGGAAATGGTATCGGTGGTCCTCTTATAGCAAAGGGCACCTATATGGCTGATGGGCTTACTTTTTTGGACCCAGTAACAGGACAGGGATTGCCTGCTCTTGACTGGACATTTGGAGCTCATGGAGTTCAAATAGAGGTTGATATTGAAACCGGAGACATACAGATTCTCAAAATAGTTTCTGCTTTTGATATAGGTCAGGCAATCAATATGAAGCTTGTTGAAGGTCAGATCAATGGTGGAGTACTACAGGGAGTTGGATCTGCAATAATCGAAGGGTATAAGTTCAGTCCAGAGGGCAAGCTGATGAATCCTTCCTTTACCGACAATAAAATACCTACAGCAAAGGATATTCCAATGAAGGTGATTCCTATTATAATAGAAAATCCACAACCAGATGGACCATATGGTGCTAGAGGTATTGGTGAACACCCTATGATTTCTGTGCCATCTGTTATTGGAAATGCACTTTATGATGCTTTAGGGATTAATTTTTATAAGTTGCCTCTTTCTCCTGAAAATGTTGCACTTGCTATAGCAAAGAAACTAGGATAGTAATATTAGGATATTGTGCAAATGATTTTAAAGCACTACTTGACGTAGGGGAATAAAGTAGAAATCTGATATCTTGGGAGTGGGATGTCAGATTTTTTTTATTTAGAAATTCCTCTTTAGAGAGGTATATTTACATATTTGAGATTATGTTAACTGAAAAAATGTAAACAAAATCTTCAAACTATACACACGTTAAAAATTGTAGATTGATACAATGATGGTATTTTTGTAAGTTATAAAGATGCAATATGTACTAAAACCTTAGCAAGATATAACACAGTAAAATATGCTAAAGAGGATAAATGATTTTACTTTTAAGAAAGATAGTAATGATAATATTTCTTATGAAAATTATAGAATTTTAAAATATGGGATTATAAGTTATAATAATATTAAAGGTAATATGAAGTGATTTTCACATGAACAGTGAAATAAGTGGTGGTGATAAAATGAAATGGAATGAAGTTAGAGAGAAATATCACAATCAATGGATATTAATAGAGGCATTAGAAGCAGATTCAAAGGATGGTAATAGGTTAATAAAAGATGTTTCTGTTATTAACTCGTATAATGATAGTAAAAGTGCATTAAAAGAGTATGCTGAAAAGCATAAGAAAAATAAAAGCAGAGAAATGTATGTATATCATACAAAAAACCAAGAACTTGTGATAAAAGAAAGAACAAGGATTGGAGTACGCAAGAATGGGTGAACCCTCCCACCAGTTGCTTACGCAGAACTGGGGGCTTCTAGTATCATGTACTAGAATTTTTCCTGTTTCCTAGAACATCGCCATATAGGTCTTATGCGTTCTCCACAGGCTTGACTTTCCCTAGGACCTAGGGTAGTTACCGTTTTGTAGTATTCTAAGTTGCCTTAGATATTTTACATGATGGAGGCTAAGCTTGGTTTTCGCTATATTCGTATACCCATCACAACCTTATATATCTAGTTTTCAAAGAACATTTATACTTATAGTATATACATTTTCTTATGATTTTACACTTGTAAGCTATAGTATCTTCAGAAGGATATTGAATACTTCTGAAAATAGTATTATCCATCACCCACTTATAAAAGATGGTTGACTTCCACACAATTATGGTTAAACATAGAAGAAAAACATGGGTTACCTTTCTGTACAATATCGTTATTCCATAAGGGCAAAGTTTTAGAAATTGATAATGTCTTGATTGATACAGGATCAGGTGGGACCATATTGAAGATGGATTGTGTAGAAGAAATAGATATTTCAATAGAGGAAGACGATACTATAGAAACAATATCAGGTGTTGGTGGTACTGAATTTGTATACTTAAAATAGGTAGATTGTGTAACTTTAGGACATATGAGCATAGATAACTTTAAAGTAGAGATAGGCGTTATGGATTATGGATTTAATATTAATGGTATAATTGGAATGGATTTTTTAAAAGAAGTAGGCGCGATCATAGACCTAAATAAATTTATCATTCAATAGAACTATAAAAACCTTAATACAGTATCCCTTTATATTAAACGCTTGATTTTGAAGATATTAAATAAGGAAGAACTTATATTTTTAAACATGATAAAATTGATAATAAATAACTTTGAAATACAGAATTACCAATTTATTAATAAGATTTATAAAAGGGGTGCCGATTTGGTATCCCTTTCAAGTTGATAAATGAGTAAGAATATTAATGGTTAAAAAAATATGGGATATGATATATTCAAGGAATAAAATTATAAAGTTTAATCATGTTGTTTAATCAATGAAAGGATGAGAGTATGGTAAACTTAAAAATATCTGATTTAAGAAAATATTTAAAGAGCAAAAGTAATGAAGAACTGCAGCAGGAGATAGTTGATATAGTTAAGAGTTTTAAAGATGTGAAAGCATACTATAATGTTAAAATTAATCCAAAGTATGAAGAAGAAATGCTTTCGAAGTATAAGAAAGTTATAAAAGAGCAATTTTTTTCAAACAGAGGTTTTAGATCTATGGATTATTCTAAGGTAAGGAATGCAATAAAAGACTTTAAAAAAATATCTAATACACCAAAGAATATTGCAGAATTGATGCTTTTTTATGCTGAAATTGGAGTTGAGTTCACAAATACATATGGAGATATTGATGAGAAGTTTTACAGAAACATAGTGAAAGCGTACTATAATGCTTTAGAATATATATTTGATAATGATTTAGATGAAGTATTTCGAAAAAAAGCTCAAGAAATCTTTAATAAATCACTAGGCATAGCTTGGGGATTTGAAGAATCAATGTGTGATATATTTGGAGATTATTATAACTTTGATTTTGAAGAGGAAGAATAAGTTAATATAGAAGACGTTTAAAGATTAATTATAAAGGAATAATAAAAGCTGGAAAAGTTAAAAAATTGCTTTAAAGATTAATTCTGTATTAATGAAAGAGAAGGGTTAAAAATGAATAATGATAAACTGAAAAAGAAAGTAATTGCTGCGGTAAATAGATTAATCAATGAAAAAGGATATTCAGCTCCTGTAGATGTGTTAATGGAAATAGAAGTGCTATCAAAAAAAGGCTATGAAGACTGGAGAAAAGGTAAAGTTGATTACTTAGAAAGAGTTTGCCATACTAATTTAAGTAAATTAAGTTTAATTATGAAGGTGTTAAGAAATTATGCAAAAGAAAATAAATTAAAGAATTCTAAAACTGTCTATATGAAATGGGGAAAAGGAGCTAAGCAGAGACTTAGATTTTCTAAATCTGGAATAAGAAATATTGAAGAAGCATATTCAACACATTATGTGAAAGGTAATTGCTAGAGCAAGATGGAATAACGAGGAGAATAAAGAACTACGACCTTGAGAATATATTTAATGAAAGATGGGAAATGAATACAGAGTATAAATCTGATATCTTGGGGATGTCAGATTTATTTTATTTAGAAATACTATTTTGAGCAATATTTACATATTCTAGATTATGTCAACTAAAATAATGTAAACCAAAACATTATTTAAAAGAATCCATAGTCATTACAACAAGTACAAGATCCTACTGTGGAGTAAAATATATAATTTATTACATATTTGTATTGTGTTGCATAAAAATATAATTTATATTTAGTATAGAAAGTTTAATTATCTTAATACATGAAATGTAATAAGCAATAATTGTTACTTTAAAAAAATATACCAACTAGATATTTATAAATGAATTTAAGAATATAAGAAGTATGAATCACATCAAGGAGGAAAATAAATGAGAAAAAATAAAAAGAAAGTGATGATTAGTTTTCTAATAATCTTAGTAGGGGCTATATTATTTATAAATAATATCATGATGGTAAACAAATCAGGTACAAGCAAAGCTGATAAAACCATTGACTATTCAACATACAATGAAGATATGATGAGATTTGAACTGAATTTAAAAAGTGGAAATTATAAATTTATGAAATCTAAAGATAGTCCATTTTTTGAATGTAGTCATTTAGAAGAAGCATATAACAAAGATAAAGAGTTTTCAGAAAAGAGTAAAACAGTTTATTTAGAGGATACTACAATCAAGTATGGGAAATACTTATTTACACAAAATGAAGAGTATATATACACTAAAATTGATAATGAGTTTGGATGGATTAAATACAAAGTTCCAATAAATGAAGAATATAAGAAGTACATTCAAGAGTTTTTCATTTCTAAGAGTAGCAGTAAAAAAGTAAGATTTATAATAGCACTGCCTTTTAATGAGTCTAATTTTGTTTTGATTGATGAAGGAATTGAAGATTCTAATCAATATATTTTAGATTTAAAATCAGAAAAAATTACTTGGACTAGAGGTAACTATTATGAATCACCACATATAAATTTTGAAACAGATATGTTGGAGTGTGGGGGAGATTTAAGTAGAACAACCTTCATTTTTAATAAGTTTGGTAAACTTATTGAGGAGATGTAATAGGGGAGTATTAAAAAATAGTTAATCTATTAGAAATATATTTATTCATTTTAACAAATTATATGGGAGGTCAAATATGAAAAAAATCATTTTACTATCATTATTGTTTTTCTTCGTAAGTTCTCTTATAGGGTGCAGTAAAGATAATGATTTAGCTATTTCAGGAAAGTATGAATTTGATAGTATTGTTTATCTTTCACCCTTAAGTTCATCATCAAAAGACTATTTAAATAAAAAAATGAAAGGAACTGTTTATACGATTAATAAAGATAGTTTCAAGGCAGTTTCTTCTGAAAATCATTATGAAATCTCGAAACTCACTTATAAAAGAAATAAAATGGATGATGAATTAGTACAGGCATTTAATGACTCTGTATGGGATTCTTCTTGGGGAAATATATCTATATCTGAATATAAAGAAAGATACAAATATAGCATATATAACGAACAGAATGAAAAAATCAATTTCTATCTGTATTCTATGGATGAGGAATTGTGGATTGCCTCATACACAGACAATACTGCCAACAATTCCGAAATTATAATGTCTATATACAAGTTAAAATAGTGTGAAATTATAAGTATAATATGTAATTTTGATAAATGTATATACTTATTTTAACCACAATTTATCTAAAAGGAGATGCATAGACATGCCACAATTGATTGATAATCGAATATATTTAGATCCTACGAAGGAATTTTATAGTGAACAAAATAAAGCAATTGAATTGAAGTTAAATCATAAAAACTGTCCAATAATTATAGTTGAGGAAAAACTTGAATCTAACTCTAGATATCAGATTCAAGTGGAAGGTAATAATCTTGAGAATAGACATCTAATTTTAAGGTATTGGATGGCATTCTTTAATATTAAGCAAGCATCAGCTGAATATATAGGACTTGGAACATGGAATAATCCTACTCTTGATGATGAGATAAGGAGTCTTTTTACAATAATTGAAGAAGAGAAATACTCAAATCAGACAGAATTTATTATAGAAAGAAATGAAAAGCTAATCAACTACATCGTAAAGAAGTTTGAAGAAAACGTGGAATCATTAAGTTGGTTTAATTTTTCTTTTTTTAGTGATCTTGATGAGAAAAAGTACCAATTTATATCATCACATTTTGGAACTGAAATATATTGTTTTGATTTAACAAATGAACAAGTTGAGGTATTATTGGCAAATTTAGATGGCAATAACTTATTTATAAGAGTATCAAAAGATGAAAAGTAGTAGAAGACATATGGATGGCAGCATACTACTGGAACAGATGAAGGTTTTAATGTGTAAAGTATGGGTGGTGAATAAATTGGAAAGATGTGATAATTGCAATAACGTAACAGAAGAGTGTTATTATATAGAATGTTTTGGAGCATGGTTAATTTATTGTAAAGAGTGTTATGATGATCTTAGGAATGATAAGAGTGAAGATCAGAATTGTGCAGAATCATAACTTATAAAAGGGATAGACATATGCTTGTACATTAAAAAAGTATATGTCTAATCACAATAGTTGTCATAGTTAATCCATAAATAAGAATAAACAATTATCACCTCATTATTCAATATAGTAACATATAAATCAAAATACATCTAAGAGGTTGATTCTTCAACGAAGAAACAACCAATAATATAAAATTGAACAATACTCTCTCATACGGTGATTGGGTATAATATACAAAGGCGTTTTTGCATATATTCCTACTGGATTTAATTCAAATTTTTTAGAAATTATCTTTCCACGATAGACATGATAGTCATTACTGCACACACCAACTTTTATATTATCCCTATTGTCAATATTTCTAATAATATCATTAGCGTTTTTAATATTTTCATATGTATTAGTTGATTTCTCTTCTTTCAAAATTCTATCATTATCTATGCCTTTTTCAATAAGATATTTTTTCATTACATAAGCTTCTGAAAACTTTTGGTTATAACCAGTTCCTCCGCAAACAATTATCTTACAACTCTGATTGTCATTTATAATTCTTATAGCCTTATCTAATCTGTTCTTTAATTCTAATCCAGGTCTGTCTCCAATCACTTGAGTTCCCAGAATTATTACATAATCCATATCACTAAGATTGTTCTTGTCACCTTGATAACTTATCATACATTGAATAATTACAAAAGAAACAATAAATAAACTTATACCAAATGTTACAATTTTGTTTAGTAAGTTCTTTTTATATTTTTTATTAAATAGTCTTAATAATCCATGAGTTATGAAAACTATACCTATAAATACGAATAGCTTTAATCCCAAATAAAATCCCCATCCTAAAGAAAATCCAAATAAACAATAAGCCATATTGAGTATTCCAAGTACGATTAATAATATACTGAAATATTTATAAAGTCTTTCTTTAAATTCACTCATAACTTCCACCTCTCTAAAACAAAATATTTAATAATACAATAAATTTCCTTAATTATATTATTTTACAATATTTCAATTCTATCATAATTGACTTTAGGTAATCAAGAGAGTATTGTTTTTCATTTTATGATAATTAAACTCTTGTTTTACTAAATATTTATATATTGTGAATATTTAGCTTCTATTATTTACATTTTCCCCTCGATATAATAACATATATTTATAGTAAAATTATTAAATGGTATTTGTGGTCTAACATTCCATATGAGTGAAGATTCCATAGGTGTGTTAAGAGAATGAATGAGAATGGGAGTGATAGATACCAGGACAGAGTTGTGAAGACGAAGAAAAAGGGGGTTGTTATGACTGAGTTGTTAAAAAATGCTTTTACAGGAATAAATATTATTCCTACTGTGTTGTTGATAATAGTATTTTTCTATTGGATCAGCGTTATTTTCGGGGCATTAGGTTTTGATTTTCTAGATTTTGATTTAGATGGAGTTGATAATTCAGGGCCATTCTATTCGGTATTATCATTTTTAAATCTAGCAGAAGTACCTTTTATGCTGGTCTTTAGTATTTTGATTTTAAATTTTTGGATAATAGCTATGTTAATGTATTATCTGCCAATAGCCCCTGGAGGTCCATTGAATGCAGTATTGTTGCTGCCCGGCTTGGGGGTTAGTATGTTTATTACAAAGTATGAAACGATTCCTTTAAAGGGCCTTTTCAATGACCGCAGTGCTCAAGAGGAAAGAGGAAGTGAAGTAATTGAACATCAATGCATACTTAAGTGTGATGTGGAAAATGGACGATTGGGACAAGCGGAAATTGAAAGAGAAGGAGCTTCAATAGTTATAAATGTGAAGTCTGAATTCCTTCAAGAGTCATTCCACAGAGGTGAAGTCGCATTTGTTATCAGAAAAGACACTGATAAAAATATATATTATATTGTTAAAATGGAGGAGAAGAAAAATGAATTACTTGGTTCAGATACTATTAGTTAGTATTGTTGTATTAGTTGCAGTATTTATAGGATTCCTAGCATTGTTTTCTTTATTCTACCATAAGGTAGAGCAGGGTAAGGTTATAATTAGAAATGGTGTTGGAGGACAGAAGGTATCCTTTGGTGGTATGTTTGTAATACCAATCGTGCATAAATACGAGGTTATGGATATTTCTGTTAAAAGAGTTGAGATTGCCAGAGAAGGTAAGGATGGTTTGATATGTAAGGACAATCTAAGAGCTGATATTAGGGTTGCATTCTTCGTTAGAGTAAATCAAACAAGAGATGACGTACTTAAAGTTGCACAGCTTTTAGGATGTCAGAAGGCATCTGATCGTACTACTTTGATGGAATTTTTCGATGCTAAATTCTCAGAAGCTTTAAAAACAGTTGGTAAGAAATTTGATTTTGTTCAGTTGTATACTGAAAGAGAGACTTTTAAAGATGAGATTCTTCAGATTATAGGAACTGATCTAAATGGTTATGTTATGGATGATGCAGCAATTGATTATCTTGAACAAACTGACGTTGATCTTTTGAATAGAAATAATATCTTAGATGCAGAGGGTGTTAAGAAAATTATTGAGCTTACTGCAAAACAGAGAATATTAGCTAATGAGATAGAGAGAGAAAGAGAGAAAACTATAAAGCAGCAGGATGTATCTGCAAGAGAGGCAATATTAGAACTTGAAAAGCAAAATGCAGAGGCAGAAGCAAAACAGAAACGAGAAATTTCTATTATTAATTCTAGAGAAACTGCAGAAGCAGAAAAAATAGCTCAGGAAGAGAGATTAAAAGCAGAGCTTGCAAGAGTTAAATCTGATGAAGAAATAGAAATTGCAGAGCAAAATAAAGAGAGACAAGTAATTGTAGCTCTGAAAGCTAAAGAAAGTACAGAAGCAGTTGAGACTGAAAGAGTTGATAGAAAGAGATTACTTGAAAGAACAGAGAAAGATAAGTTAGTTGAACTTGCTGTTATTGAAAAGGAAAAAGAAGTAGAAGTTGAAAAGAAAAATATTCAGGCAGTTATAAGAGAAAGAGTAGCAGTTGAAAAGGATACTGTTGTTGAAGAAGAGAGAATTAAAGATACTCGTGCAATTGCAGAGGCAGATCGTTATAAAACTGTAGCTATTAAAAAAGCTGAAGAAGAGGCTGAGAAAGAGCGTATCATTAAAGTTAAAACTGCTGAAGCTTTAAAAGAAGCTGCTGAACGTATTGCAGAGAAAACTGTTATTGATGCTGATGCTAAACTTAAGGCTTCACAAAAAGAAGCTGAGTCAATTAAAGTTATTGTTGATGCTAAAGTTCTTGAGGAATCAACAAGTGGTATTGCAGAATCAAAAGTTATAGAAGCAAAATCACTAGCTCAGGCTAAAGGTGATGCTGCTATGGTTGAAGTAAAAGAGAAAGAGGGTACAGTTGAAGCTGATATCTTGAAGAAGAAATACATGGCAGAAGCAGAAGGTATCAAAGAAAAAGCTGAGAGCATGAAGGCTCTTGATGAAGTTGGTAGAGGACACGAGGAGTTCAAACTTAAGCTTGAAAAAGAAAAGGCTATTGAACTTGCAAATATCAACATTCAGAAGGATATCGCAGAATCTCAAGCTGCAGTTATCAAAGAAGCTCTTAAATCAGCTAAGATTGATATTGTTGGTGGAGAGACAATGTTCTTTGATAAGATTATTGGTTCAATTGCTCAAGGTAAATCTTTTGACCGTCTAGTAAATAATAGTGAAGTACTTACAGATATTAAAGAGACATTTATTACTGGAGATCCAGAGTACTTTAAGCAGCAATTACAAGAGTTAACAAGTAGATTTAACTTAACATCAGAAGATTTGAAGAACCTATCAATAGCAGGTGCTGTTAATAGAATGATGAAAGATGCTGATGGTGCCGATAAGACAATGTTAGGTAAGTTATTAGAAACTGTTAATAAGGCTGGGGTTGGTAATTTACCAGCAAATATGATAGAAACTACACATTAAATGAGGTAGATAAAGTTGGGTGTTAAAGAGAATAAAGATAAACAGATTAAAAATAAAGATATGGAAAATAGCACATATGAGGTTATTAAAAATCGTCTTACAAAACATGGTGATGACTTAAAGGAACGTGTTGAAAGCCTTAATGCTGTGAGAAAAGAAGTCTTTGGTTCAATTGAATCAAAGCTTCTTAGCAGCGAGAGAATTATAACAGAGAATAATTGTATACCTAGAGATATGGCGCCTGTAGATGATTACTTTATTTTTGGATACAATGTCCATATAGGTCTTAAATCCAAGGTTGAACTGAGTGATGTATTTTCTGTATATAAATATAAAGATCATACATTTCAGAAGCAGACATTTGACTTAATTAATGATGATCAGTTTTTGAAAGATTTTGATGATCTCTATAAGTATTATAAGAATACCTTTTTCGCTAAGTTTACAATTATAGAACCATATTTCTATATGATTTTTCAAACAGGAAAGAATGCAACTGATATTAAAGCATTTAAATGGTTGATTGAAGGCGATAAGCTAAAGTATGTGGACTGTAGAAGTGAACATGAAGTTAAGTTCGTTAATAAAAATGAGTTCAATTTTGTTAAAGCAACACGTGATGATCAACGAAGTGGTCTTTACCCACATGTTTCAATTCAGGATAAGGTCTTTGTTGAAACCCTCAATGGAGATTTAACGATTAAAGTTGAGGATAATACTGAGGTAGGTAAGGGTATTTATTCAGAAGATGTAGAGGATAAGGATCAGAATCTTGATGATGCTGAAATATTCTATGCTGATCTAGGTGAAATAGTAATACTAAAAATTCGACCATATAAGGAAAAAGATTATAGGTACTTTGTTTTTAACAACAAATTAAAGAATGTTGTAAGAATAGATTCGATTAAAGATACTTGTATGCTTTTACCTGGGAATCATGGTCTCATTTTCCCCAAAGGTTATTATCTACAAAGTGGAGAATATAAAATATTTGATGTTCCATGTGAGGATTCAGTATTTGATCAGATGATAAGCTCATCTAATGGTGAAGATTATCAGTATATTTTTTATAACATAGATAGCGGAATATACTTGGTGTATTCATATAACATAATTGAGCAAACAATAGATACTCCAATTGTCTGCAGCGGGTATTCACATTTCAATAATGGTGAAATGATTGTTTTTAAACATGAAAATGAACCAAGAAAGAATCATATGATACAGATATGGCAGACACCTTATGTGGGGAAAAATTATGTAAGTGAAGGTCACAGCGATTCAATCTTATTTAATATTGGTAATAAAGATATTGTAAACTGTATGGCTGATTGTAAGATTGTATTCAAACTGATTCAAAAAGGTGAAGGATATCAGAGTATTTACATTGATATTGTAAAAGAATCAGAACAAATAATTGATACCTATTTTTGGATTGATAAAGAAGAAGCATATAATTTAAAAGAAGTGCTTTTACGTATAAAAGAAACATCATCTTTTGCAATTGGTGAGTTTGAAAAGGTAGTAAGAATAAAAAACGCAACTAAAAAGCAGATAGATGATGTGAAAAATGAATCAGAGGAACTACTTAAAAAATTAGAGTATGGAACCTTTGATACAGTTGATGAATATGTAAAGGTATTGGCGGAAATAAGAAATCTTAGAGGGAAAATTGTTTCCCTAAGGGATTTAAGATACACTGACCTTGAGATTGTTGATTCACTTGACACAAGAGTAAAAGAAAAAAATGAGGAATTCTCCAATAAGTGCGTTGAGTTCTTAATCCAGCCTGAAGGACTTAAGATTTATGCTGATAAAGTACAAGAATTACAATCTGCTATTGATATGGTTAATAAATCTAAAGAAGGTAAAGAACTTACTGAGAAGATGGATGAAACTTCATCTGATTTAGAACTTCTTATAGATATTGTAAGTAACTTTAAGATTGAAGATCCTACAATGACAACACAGATAATAGAGAAAATTTCATCATTGTTCTCTCTGATAAATAATGCTAAGGCAAGACTAAAGACAAGGGTAGAGGAATTTTCTAAAAGTGAAATGACTACCCAGTTTAACTCTCAAATGAAATTGCTTAGTCAAGCTGTAGTAAATTATCTGGATGTTTCAGATACAGTAGAGAAATGTGACCAGTATCTTAATAAGGTAATGGTTCAAATACAGGAATTAGAAGGAAAGTTTGCTGAGTTTGATGAGTATGTAGTTAAACTTAGTGAAAAAAGAGAAGAGTTATATAATGCTTTTGAAGGAAAGAAACAGTCACTTTTAGATAAGTTAAATAAACGTATAGTTGGATTATTTAATTCATCTGAACGTATTATCAATGGAATAGCTAACAGGGTAAAAGGTTTCAATTCTATTGAAGAGATAAATGGATATCTTGCTACGGACATAATGGCTGAGAAGGTTAGAGATATTATATCTCAATTAAGAGAGCTTGGAGATAATGTTAAGGCTGATGAGATTAGCTCAAGATTAAAGACATTAAAAGAAGATACTATTCGACAGCTAAAGGATAAGCAGGAGTTATATGTTGGTGGAGAAAATGTCTTAAAACTAGGTAAACATCATTTCTCTGTAAACACAAAAGCTATAGATCTTTCCATGGTACAAAAAGATGACGGATTATATTATCACATTACAGGAACAGATTTCTGGGATAAGGTAGTACATGAGGAAATCAACAAGTATCAGCATGTCTTTGAACAGAGTATTGTATCAGAGAATGTGGATGTTTATAGAGGGGAATATCTTGCTTATACAATTTTTAAAGCTGCAAGAAATAAACAATTTGAAAGCTTAGATATATTGTATTCAAAGACTGAGACTCAATTAGTTGAAATAGTTCAAAAGTTTATGGAATCAAGATATCAAGAAGGGTATACCAAAGGGGTACATGATAGTGATGGAGCAAAGATACTTAAAACATTACTAGAATTACATCATAATATAGATCTATTAATATATAAGAGTCAGGTTAGAGCTTTAGCCAGATTGTTTTGGAAGCGTTTAGTCGATTCTGAAACTAAGGAACTGTTAATAGTTCGTTTAAAAGAATTAGCTAAGGTTAGCTTGTATTTTAACTCATCACCTAATTTGGATAATTATCTTCCTTTTATAATTGAAAAACTTAACAATGCATATAAGGATATAACCTTCTTTGATAACAAATATATCCCTGCAGCTGCAGAATATCTTTGTAAGGAGATCATGAAAGGTGAAGAGTTCGTAGTTAGTAAGGAAGCTAAAAAAATATATGATGGCTTTATGAACTACTTACGAGATAAGAATGCAATTGACCAATTCTCATCATCAGTAAAAAATAGCATAAACGATATTGAAGGTGTTTTCTATCTTATTAAAGAATGGGTTAATGCTTATAGATTGGATATCTTAGATAATAGTAATTTATTCGAAGCTCTGGATAAGGAAGAACTATCAGGCGTGCTTGATGAAGTTATTGTTATGCTAATCGAGAATAATGCTACTTTAGGCAGAGTAATTAATGTTGATACAAAGGTAACTATAAATGGACTTGTAGGAACACATGGTGTTATTAATGGAGGCAAATATACAATAGCTTATACTAAGTTTATGCATAAGTTAAAACATTACAGTGATTTTGTAGTTAATGACTATCTTAAGTTCCAGAATATCAAAAAGGAACTTATCCAACAGTTTAAAGATGAGCTTCATTTAGATGATTTTAAGCCAAAAGTATTATCATCATTTGTTAGAAATAAGCTGATAGATAAAGTGTATCTTCCATTGATAGGGGATAACCTGGCTAAACAAATTGGTGTTGTTGGAGAAAATAAGAGAACTGACTTAATGGGAATGTTATTGCTAGTTTCACCACCTGGTTATGGTAAAACTACCTTGATGGAGTATATAGCAAGCAGACTTGGTATTATCCTAGTAAAAATTAATGGACCATCTCTAGGGCACGAAGTAACATCATTAGATCCAGGGAAGGCTAATAATACTAGCGCTAGAGATGAATTAAGAAAACTTAATCTTGCACTGAAGATGGGTAACAATGTAATGATCTATGTGGATGATATTCAGCACTGTAATCCAGAATTCTTACAGAAATTCATATCACTATGTGATGGTCAGCGTAAGATTGAAGGGGTATACAATGGTGTTGGTCAGACCTATGATTTAAGAGGTAAGAAGGTAGCTGTGGTTATGGCTGGTAACCCTTACACAGAAAGCGGTGAAAAATTCAAGATACCAGATATGCTTTCTAATAGAGCTGATGTATATAATCTTGGAGATATGCTTAGAGAAAATGAAGAAGCATTTAAGCTTAGTTACATTGAAAACAGCTTAACATCTAATCCTGTACTAAGTAAGCTGTCAAGTAGAAGTCAGAAGGATCTATATGGTCTTATTGAAATGGCAAAAGGTGCAGAAAGAGAAAATGTTAACTTTGAAGGTACTTATTCAATTGATGAGCTTAATGAATATATTACCGTTATTGAAAAGTTGTTTAAAGTAAGAGATGTAGTACTAAAGGTTAACATGGAATATATATATTCAGCAGCTCAAGCTGATGAGTATAGAAATGAACCACCTTTTAAACTTCAAGGTTCTTATAGAAACATGAATAAGATTGCAGAGAAAGTTGTTTCTATAATGAATGATGAAGAATTGTTTGAACAAATTCTTGCGAGCTACGTGAATGATTCTCAAACACTAACAACTGGTGCAGAGGCTAATATGCTTAAGTGGAAAGAGATTGCTGGTTGTTTAAATAGTGAAGAGAAAGAACGTTGGGATGAAATTAAAAAGATATTTGTTAAAAACAAACTTGTAAAAGGTGATGACAAGATAGGTCAGGCAGTAATGGTTCTAAGTAATCTTACTGAGAATTTAGAGATGATTAAGGATATAATGGCTAAAAGTAAAGATATATCTTAGGTATGGAATTAATATAATAATAATGAGTAATTAATAAAGCACCCCCCAATTAATCAAGGAATAATATAATGTGATTAGTGGGGGGAGTTTTATATCTAATATAAACCAAAATAAGGAGTGAGTTGTATGAAAATAGGGTGGTTTCGAGGGCATCAAACTCCATGGAATCGTGGAACTATAGGACTTCGTAAAGAAGATGATATGATTAATGAAGTGTCCTATCTGGCTATAGAAAAACTTAGAGAATTAGGGTATGAAGTAATTGATTGTACTCCAACAAAAGAGGATTTTAAAAGTATTCATTCTACATCAGATAGCTTAAGAATGAGATGTGAAAAAGCAAATTCAGCTAAGGTGGATATAGTTATTTCAATGCACTTTAATTACTATAATGGTAAAGCGCATGGATGTGAGGTCTTTTATGTAAGCAATAATGGTAAGAAGATAGCAAAGCCAATACAAGATGAACTGATAAAGTTAGGTTTCTATAATAGAGGTATAAAGATTCATAAAAAACTTTATGTCCTTAATCATACTAATGCACCAGCAATATTAATTGAAGGGTGCTTCTGTGATTCAGAAAAGGATATGGCAATCTTTGATGCTGAGAAAATGTCCAATGCAATTGTAAAAGGAATAACAGGTAAAGAAGTTAATGCTGAAGAAAATAAAATGGATATTGAAGCACTAAAAAAATTTGCCGAGTCAATTGGATACAAGCTAGTAAAGAAGTAGAGTATTTCGTAATGGAGGTATAGTTGATATTAAACTAGATGTTCATATTATGAGAATTATTGGGGAGGAAAGGGTTGGTTAGTGAATATAGCTCTAAATGTGATATTTGTAAATTGAATTGATATTGTAATCAATAATGTACTAATTATTGGTATAATTTATATAGATATGGGGGAGATAGATATGAGTAAGTTCTTTGAATATGTAGAAAGATTACCAGTTTTAAAACAAGAAATAAGTCAATCACCTAGTTATGATTTAGAATTTTTAACAGAAAGCAAAATTAAAGAGATATTAGGTGCAGATAGTCCAATGGGGGCAGTATATGTAATGTATGATAAAGGTGTTCCTACATATGTTGGAAGGTCAAAAACTATTGCACAGAAAATTGGGGTTGATGAAAGGTCTATAGGAGAAAATCAAGCAACTGTGGCTACAAAAATTCTAAAAGAAAAAGGGTACTCTACAATGAGAGAAGCCAGAGAGTATCTTTATAATAATTATAAGATTAAGTTTATTCCTATAGACGATGAGAAGCTTAGATATACTTTTTTAATTTATTTAGCTATGGAGTTAGAAACTAAATTTAATAATTTTAAAGAAAGATAAGAATAAACCATTGACACAAATAGATATTTAATATAAAATAATCCATAAATTAGAATTTTGAGAGTGTACCTAGGGTTCCGAGCATTAATTTGCTGTCTGGTCCGAGCGGTACAGGTTGATTTACAACTACACTTTTGGGATAAAAGCCCGAAGGACGAGTCTCTTTTGAACTCGTTCTTTGGGTTTCTTTATTTATTTTTATATTATATTTTATTGGGGGAAAAGGAGGGTAGGCTAATGTCTATTAGTTTAAGAAAAAACATCAGGTATTATTATGGTTATAATTTATTTTCAAATCTTTTAATTTTAGGTCCAATAATGACTATCTATTTTTTCAGCAAAGGGTTATCATTTGCTGAGATAATGCTTTTAAGTTCTATTGCATCTGTCACTATTGTAATATGTGAAGTGCCAACTGGTGCGGTAGCAGATAAAATAGGAAGAAAAGCAAGTATGCTCTTAGGAGCATTGTTATGGGCAAGCAGCTTATTGCTCTTTGTATTCGGTCAAAATTTTTATGTTTTTGCAATAGCAGAAATATTTTTTGGAATAGGATCTACTTTTAAGTCTGGTGCGGATGTGGCTTTAATCTATGATTCTTTAAAAGCTGAAGGGCAGGAGCATAGATTTCAAGAAATTGAAGGTAAAGCAAAGTCATATCTTTTATATGCCCAAGCTGTAGGAAGCATAGCTGCAAGTTTTCTATACAGGATAAATAGAGAACTCCCTATGGTTGCATCATCTATATTTGTATTTATTTCAGTTCTTATAGGATTAAAACTTGTGGAACCTCCAATTGAGAACAAGAAAGGCAAGTATGGAGAGAAATATCTTAAACAAATAAAAGACAGTGGAATGTATGTAATGAAACATGATAAAGTCAGAGCTATAATATTATATTCAATGATGTTCTATGTTTTTTATAGATTTGGATTTTTCTTGTTTCAGCCATATTTTGAAGGGGTTGATGTGCCTGTAGAATTATTTGGTTTGATTTTTTTCTTTTTTAACATTGTTGCAGCTAAAGTATCAAAGAATGCTCATAAAATTATGAAAGCAACAAAGGGGAAAACTTTAATACTCCTTTCAGTTTTTATGGTTGTATCCTTTATTTTAATGGGTCTTTCAAAATGGTGGATTGGTGTATTACCTATGATGCTTCAGCAGGTTGCAAGAGGTCTTTATCATCCAGCTGTTAGAAAGCATTTAAATAAAAATATTCCATCTGATAAAAGAGCAACAATATTATCATTTTTCAGCCTACTAACTAACTTGGCAGGGGCAATTTTCTTACCTATTTTGGGATTGCTTAAGGATAAAACAGATATATTTACATTCCATTTGAGTTTAGGAATATCTATGTTAGTATTAACCTTTGTTTTTGCAATATATTTAAATAAAAAATTAGGCAAAAACAAATCTTTAAACAAGCTCTCAGCTTAAAAATGGAGTGTGTATATAAAAGTATCCATTTGAATTAATTAAAATTATTATAAATAGTGAATCACACAGAGTAGAGATCTGATATCCAGAACAGGGTGTCAGATTTCTTTTCGTTCAATTCAAACAAGAATTGTTTACATATTTAAGATTATGTAAACTAAAATAATGTAAACAAAAACATTAAATGAAACTAAAAAATAAATTTTTAGTATTTATTTTTACTGAGAGCATAATTAAACATAGATATTAAGTAATTTCAAAAATTATCTAATTTAAAAACATTGAATTTAAGGGATACTAATAATAGGATAAGAGAATGAAAGACTTAAAACATAATGTAATCAGATTAAATTTGGGGAAACAAAAGAAAAGTTACATAAGATATAAAAAAATTTACAAAAATCACTATGCATAATAATGTGATTAATGGTAATATAACATTATCGAAAAAAATTGTGTGTAAAGTTATATCTTCTGAAAGAAAATATTACATAAAATATTAAGGGTGTGATTGACTATGATGAAATTTATAATGTATGTTAAAGAGAGTAATATGATGGAAGAGGTTAAAATAACAGCTGAAAATGAAGAGGAAGCGTTATACATATGTATAGATGAAAAGCTTCAGTTAATTAAAGGGATCAAATATGTTAATGACTTAAGAAAAGAGTTATATAATGAATTTGAAAAATTCGTTAATAAATTAGAAACAAGCAATAGAGTTATACTATGTAAAGACGTAATGGTAAAAAAAATACCATAAGACAGCTATAAATTATTTACTTTCACTAAGATACTTATCACAATGCACATTATATTTAATTAATAATATTTAAAAGAATATTAATAGTTATTAATATAAGAAAATGCACTTATTTTAAAGTAAGTGCATTTTTTTTGCCCCAAATAATGTAATACTAAGTTCAAAAAGGTCAACTTTTATACAGATCAAAATCTTAATATTATATGAAATATTAAGCAATTCGGTTGAAAAATATGTATTGAATGTATATAATTGTTACAAAGTTTAATAATTAATAATTTGAATTAAAGTATTAATTGGGGAAGGAGAGAGAAAAATGGAACAAGAAAAAAAGGGTAAAGAATTTCAAAGCGGAAGTAAAAAAAGTATAAAAAAATATAGAAATTTGCTTTTTTTATTACCAATAATTCTGGTGGGAATATTTATTTATCAGTTTGTATTTAATACTGAAAAACAAAGTAGGGAAGTAATGAAAAATTACACCAGTTTGAATATTGATAGGTTAAATCAAAATCAAAGTGAAGGGTTATATAAATTGTGTAAAGTATGGGGATTTGTAAAGTACTATCATCCAAATGTAACAAAAAATAATATTGATATGGATGAGGAACTGTTAATATTAATACCTGAAGTTCTAGAAAGTAAAAATCAGAAGGAAGTTGATCAAATATTAGTTCAATGGATTGGTGATTTAGGAAAGATAGATATTAGGAGTAAAGAAATAAAGAACACTAAAAAGGTGAAAATTAGTTCTAGTCTCGATTGGATTGGAGAAGAAAAGTTTCTTGATGAAGAATTAAAAGAATCTCTTATAAAGATTCAGAAGTCAAAAATTGATAAAACAGAAAAGTATGTAAAATTAACCCCTAATGTAGGTAATCCTATTTTTATAAATGAGAAAGAATATAATGATATGGATTACTCAGATAAGAATTATCGACTATTAGGGTTATTTAGATACTGGAATGCCATTGAATACTTTTTCCCATATAAGTACCTTATAGATGAAAATTGGGATGAAGTACTTAAAGTATATTTACCTGAGTTTATTCAAGGGGATGATATGAACTCATATAATTATGTTTTTAATGGGTTAACTAGATGTATTAAAGATGATCATGCTACACTATATAAACCAGGGGTCGGAAATCTTGTTATAGAATCATTGGGGGATAGGTTTATTCCATTACACTTCAATATTTTAGATGATAAAGTAGTGTATGTTGAAGGGTTTTTGAATAATGAAGTTAATGATTCAAATTTTAAAGTTGGAGACGTTGTATTAAAGATTAATGGTGAAGATATAGATGATGTAATAACAAGGTTAGAAGAGTTATATCCACAACAAAACAAAAATCATAAAAATGTGGTTATAAGATATCTATTAAATCGTACTAAAGAAGAAAAGGTAGAGATTACGTTTAAACGAGATGAAGAAATAAATACAGAAGATATTGTAAGTATTCATAAGAACAAAATGAATTATGATAATGAGGATAAGAAATCCCATGAAATGATTGGAAATAATATTGGATATATTAACCCAGGGAACTTGAAGAAGAATGAAATAAATAAAATTATGGAAAAGTTTTTGAATACAAAAGGAATAATTGTTGACTTAAGAAACTATCCATCAGATTTTATTGTCTTTAGCCTAGGGAAGTATTTAATGCCTGAACCTACAGAGTTTGCAGCATTTACAATTCCTAGTTTAGAAATACCTGGACAGTTTGCATTTACTTCTTCAATAAAAGTAGGTGCTAAAAATCCAGACTATTACAAGGGAAAAGTAATGATATTAGTTAATAAATATTCTCAAAGTCAGCCAGAATATACTGCAATGGCTTTAAGAGTTGCTCCAAATGCTGTTGTTTTAGGAACACCTTCTAATGGCGCAGATGGAAATGTAAGCAAGTTAACCTTGCCAGGAGGATTTATAACATCATTTACTGGTATAGGAGTTTATTATCCTGATGGAGGAGAAACACAAAGAGTTGGAATTATTCCAGATGTGATTGTTAAACCTACAATTGAAGGGATTAGAGAGGGAAGAGACGAACTTGTGGAAAAAGCAATAGAAGTTATAGAGAACAAATAATTAAAGAAGCAATATCCGAAGGCAAAGTACCCCTTTAGATATTGCTTCTTTAATTATTGTCTGCTGTGCCACCATTTATCAATATCCTCTTTTTTAAATCTATATAAACTTCCATTCATAGAGAAAGGGATATCGGAGTTGTCATCTTGGACCCATGCCATTATATCTTTCATACTAACATTTAAATATCTAGAAAGCTCTCCAGGATTCATAACTTCCTTAGTAAATGAAGAAAAACCACTTGTAGTACTGTCCTTGAACCATTTATCAACCTCACTCTTAAGAAATCTTTTTTCACCATTAAAGGAGACATGGGGAATTGAATCTATCGCTCCAGAAAGAGATTGAATACTTACATCTAAATACTCAGATAGTTCCGTAAGTGACATAGCTTTTTCATCTTCAAGTTTTAAGGAGTGTATTTCTTCTTTTAGAATATTCTCAAGTTTATTAAGCTTATAATTTAAGGAATTAACTTCATTATAAATTTGATGATTAGAAGAAGTTGCTATAGATAATTTGTTGCTTAAGTCTCTTATAGATACTTCCAATGAATATATTCTTATACCCATAAATAAAATTATAACAATACATGCCGTTATGATAAAAAAAACTTTATTCTTATTATTCATATCATTTTCCTCCTGTAAATATAACCTAACAATAATAACTATATTATACATTATAGCTGTAAAATTTACTAATTTTATCGTAATATGTATTTAAGTACAATAAAAAAACTGCTGAATTGTATCAGCAGTTAAATCACATCTAAGTATTCTTCTAAAGTAAAATTATTATTTTTTATTTCCTCAGCAGCTTCTTTACCTACATAACGTAAATGCCATGGCTCGTATTGGTATCCTGTAATATGCTCTTTACCTTGAGGATAACGAATGATAAATCCAAACTTATGAGCATTAGCTTTAACCCATTTACCCTCGGGAGTTTGTCCAAAACGTTGAGTTAGAACATTTTTAACAGAAGGGCTTGTTATATCCATTGCTAATCCTGTTTGATGTTCGCTCTCACCAGGTCTAGCACTAAATTGATTAGCTTTTTCTAATCCTTTTTTCTTAACATTTGAGGCAAAAATGGATGCTTGTCTCTCATATGAACGATAGCCTGATAAAGCATATAGTTTAATGTTTTCCTTCTTAGCTTGTTCAAATAATTCCTCTAGAGCTTGGGCAGCATCTTTTCTCATTAATTTTTTAGAATGATAACTTTTAAATGGAAAAGGAACATTTGGTACAACTAGATTATTAGGAATGTAATCAGATGGCAATTTATTCGATTTATTTACCAATGCTAAAATATCATCAGGATTACTTATAACAACTTTATCATTTGAATTGTTCCCGTTATTAATAACAAAAAGTGCTTGTCCACTATAAATCATATTTTCTTTTAAGTTATTAATTTCTTTAAGTGTGTTAAGACTCATATTGAATTTTACTGAGATTTTATACAAGGTATCTCCAGACTCTACAATATAAACTTCTTGTTCTTCCTTTTCTCCTTGATCTTTTTCATCCACTTCATTATTGATATTATCTGATGAATCATCATCTGTATCTTTTTTCTCATCATCTTTGTTGTCTTTAATTGAATCCCAAATTATATCCTTATTTCCTTCTATCTTTTCAGGTTTATTATAATACTTATCAAAAGCATCAACTTTATAAACATAAGTAAGTGATGAAATTAATAATGCAATAACAGTTGTACTCAATAATTTCTTTCCTAAATTTTTCTTTTTCAAATATTATTCAACTCCTATATTTAAGATGGGTACTCTCTAGTAGATTACTTCTATATAATAATATATTTTTGTCGACAAAACATTACAAATAGTTTAAGATGACCAAAGAAAATATTTACCTTTTTTGAAAAGTAAAAGCTTAAAAGGATGTAGAGTATGTAAATACTGAATTTATTTAGAGATATTGTGATTTAGAAATTATAAATTAATGTAAAAACTACAAAATGTATTAAAAAATGGTATAATTAATATTGGTAATATAGTATAATACTGTGAAGAGATAGGTAAAAATTAATTTTACAATAATCAGCAGGAGGAAGGCATAATGGAGATTAATATTAGAAGAATTAAAAATGAAATAAAAATATTTTTATTAGCTACTTTTTTAATTACTTATGGAATGGGAATAGTGATGTTAATGGTGTACAAGCGACTTGATGGGAATGCATCTGCCTTTGCATTGGTACAGATGTTACATCCAGCATTAGTTGTTATAGGAATAAAGATTTATTATGAAAAAGATAATATCAAGAAGGGGTTGATGGATTTCTTTAAGGTTTATATTATCTTCACTATATTGTCTACAATGACTTTAATGATTGGCATCTTTGTTTTTCCTAAATATGTAGAGATTGTTCTTGGTATTCTTGTATGTATAATCAGCATAATTACTTTTACTATGATTATGAGTAACAAAGACAATTGCTTTGAATGGATTAATATGGTTGTAGAGAAGAATATTAATGTTGTAATGAAAATTGCAGTGTTGTTTCTAGGAATTTATCCATTTAGATTTGTTCTATATGCTATTTTTAGTGGTGATATCAGTGGGATAGATGCAACTCAAATACTATCAAAAATTTTATTTTCACCCATAACTATTTTTTTTGGTATGTTTTCATTTATTTTGTTTTTCGGAGAAGAGTTTGGGTGGAGAGGATATCTGCAACCTAGATTGCAAGTGTTATTAGGAAAAAAACTTGGTGTTATAATTTTAGGTTTTATTTGGGGAATATGGCATCTGCCTTTATGTTTTATGCTATATAGTCCAGAGAGTCCTATACACTGTGTATTACTACATGTTTTCTATTGTATATTAATGGGGATTTTTATGGGATATGCATATATGAAATCAGGAAATCTATGGTCTGCTATAATAATTCATTTAATTAATAACGGTATGGCTGAAAGCAGTGTTGCAATAGGGGGAGCGATAACATTAAATGATTTATTATTAGGCATTATCATCAATGCTATTGTGTTTATACCGTTTCTATTCACTAAAGAGTATAAGACTGTGGAGAGTGGGGAAGAGTTATGGCTTGGAATATAGGGGTTATGTGTATCAAAGCAAAATACGATGAAATATCAAATATAATTCCTGATATATTTTATAAGGTGGAGAAGAATGTTTTTTTTGAAGATGCAACATCTATTATGATGGGAGAAGCATTAGCTGTTACTCACTCAAACTCGTGGATAATTATAATTGATACACTTGGCAGGTTTATATTTAATGATGAATTTCCAAAGAAGTTGTCAAGACATTATAAAGTAAAAACTTTTTGGATATCGGAAGAGCCAATATTTCGTGATTATAGATATGGTATTCTCAGAAAAGGTGGCATAGGAGCCGAATATATTGGTATAAATCAAGGAGTTAAGTATCTTAATGAATATAAATTAAGAAAAATTGATAAGTATGGAGAAACTATTGCAATGCAAATGATTGAAAAGGAGATATTTAACAAGGAACTTAAAGAAGGGGAATTAAGTTTATTTCCCTTAAAGTATTTAAAATTTGAAATGGATTAATATTTTAACCGAAGACACTCTTCAAGTTAATTACTTGAGGAGTGTTTTTATTTCGTAAAATAGTAACTTGTTTATAAAAATTACATATGATAAAATATAAGCAATAAATGAAAATGATTATCAATTGAATAAGAGGTGATTAAATTTTGATATCCTAAATTATGATTAATTAAAGGAGGGATTAAATGACAATAATAAATGATCTATTTAAAATTATCATGAATAGTGCTGAAGGGGCTTTTTTGCAAGTTGGAGTTTTTGTAGGTGCTGTCCTACTGATATTTGGATATATTAATTATAAGAAGAATGGAAAGTTAATTGAAAGTATTGAGAAATCAAAAAAAGTACAACCTATTATAGGAGCGTTACTAGGACTTAGTCCAGGATGTGGAGGTGCCATTCTAGTAATGCCTCTATATATTAAAGGAACCATCAGTTTTGGTACTGTTATTGCAGCATTAATATCAACTATGGGGGACGCTGCATTTGTTTTAATTACAGTTATGCCTGTAAAATATTTATGGATAAGTGCTCTTTCTTTTATTGTGGCAATAATTACAGGTTATATAGTTGATTACTTTAATTTAGGTAATAAATTAATAAAGAGAAAGCCTATGAAATCAAAAGAACAATTAAAACAAATACATGAAAAGCTTAAACATATTCCTACTGAATTTGAACTCTCTTTTAAAGATAAGAGTATGTCACAAGAGTTTAAGAACCATATTGGTCATGAAGAAGGTGATGAAATAGATATTGCCCTTCATCATAATAATAAACTATCAGGATCCTCTTTTGGGTATAGATTCACTCATGGCATAGGGTATAAAATCTTTTGGAGCACTGTTACTATGGGATTGTTATTAGGAGTACTGTTATTATTTCAGATAGATGTTAACTCACAGATAGGAATACCTTATTTAGGAAGTATCATAGGTATATCTGGTACACTATTTTCTATTGGATATATGATTTTATCTAAAAAATTTCTACAGGATGATACACATCAGGAAGAAGAAAGTAAATTACTTTCTCTAAAGGAGACTTTAATTCATAATGCCATAGAAACAGCCTTTGTTACTACATGGGTATTTGCAGCTTATGTTATTTATGAGTTTGGAGTGTACTTTGTAGGTGGAGAACTTGCAATTGAAAATTGGCTCACTGTTACAGGGGTAATTGCAGTATTAATTGGGGCTATTGTAGGATTAATTCCAGGATGCGGTCCTCAAATTATCATTGTTACACTCTTTTTAAAAGGAATGATTCCTTTTGCAGCACTTTTAGCTAATGCAATTTCACAGGATGGAGATGCACTATTTCCTCTAATTGCAATGGATAAAAAAGTTTCACTATGGGCTACAATTATAACTACAATACCAGCTATAATAGTTGGATTAATATTTTATTTTGTCTTTGAAAGTTTTATTTAAGAGTAATCTCAATAATAACTACTAAATTATTAAGGAATCAGATATCTAAGGATGGATATCTGATTTTTTATTTAACTATATCCAGTTAAATCCTGTTATAAACATGGAAATATTAGTGGTTTTAAATATTGAACACCAGAATTTATGTAAATATTATGTAACAAATAAAGGGGATTAATGGATAATATAGAAGTATTAATAATACACAATATTAGCAAATGGCAATTTAAAGCAACTTAACAATTATTTATTATTTTAGGGGGAATGTATATGGGATATACTGTTATGCTCGAGCTCGATAAAGAAAGTCAAAATAAAATTAAGGAAATGATTGGGGTAATTTGTGAAAATGGAGTAAATCTTTTATGATGAATAGCAATCCTCATATTGCAATTGCGTCATATAGAGAGATAAATGAAGAAAAGTTTTATAGTCAATTAGGAGAATTTTCAAAAAAAACAAAGGGATTTGAACTAAGATTTGAAAGTGTTGGTATTTTTTATTTCGAGAGAAATATTATATACTTATCACCAGTTATGAATGATGAATTATTTAGGGTGCATAAAGAATTTCATAGTAGCTTTGATTCTGAGTGTTGTAAGAATCCTTTTGAGCATTATTTACCTAATAAATGGGTTCCAAACTGCAGAGTAGCAGTAAATGCAACAATGGAGGAAAGTTTAAGTGCAATTACTTCACTTTCAAGTATTTTTAAGCCTTTCAATGTTAGAGTAGAAGGCATTAGAGTAGCTGATTATAATACCTTAGAAAACACAGCAAGGCACGAGTTTACAAAATAGAATAACCCAGAAACAACCCGAAATTCTAAAGATTGAATCAGAGTGAACACAATATATTGTAACTTTGTTAACAAAAAGAGCTGAGTAAATTCTCAGCTCTTTAATTATTTATTTTATTTAATATCTGTAGTAGAATCGTCCTTAGTTTCTGTTTTTAAGAAATTAGGAGTATTTACAACTAAAAATTTTGTGGTCATACTTGTGTTGTTTACCCAGTTGTGTTCAAGCATAGAATCAAAGTGTACAGAATCACCAGGATATAAAATATGTTTCTGATGATCTAAATACAGAGTTAAGATTCCTTCTAAAACATATATGAACTCTTCTCCTTCATGACGATATTCTTCAATTTCCTCTCTCCCTTCATGAGGTAATACTTGAACTAGTTTAGGTAGCATATTACTACTCTCAAGTCTAGTAGATAAATTGTAGTAGATTATATTTGAATTTATTATTTGTGAAACCTCTTGTTCATAGCTTTTAATAACCATATCTTTTTTTGATTTAGGAGATGAAAAAAAGTAAGCTAATTCTACTCCTAATACTTCAGCGATTTTACTCAAACAATCAATTGCAACACTGGTTAAGCCTCTTTCTAGTTGAGAGAAAAAGCCTATTGATAGTCCAACTTGTTCACTTAAGTCTTTTAACGTCATTCCTTTACTTTGTCGTAATACTTTTATTTTATTACCTATATCCTTATTCATGATGTCCTCTTTTCTATATGAAATGTATTTTATATTCATTAAATTTATATATTATTAGTTTTCATAATATTATTATATCATTTTTATATAAAAAAACAAATATAAAGGCTATTGATTTCATATATATAAAATATATTTCATGATTTTAAAGTTTATCATAAATTACTATAGACTTAATTAAAAATCAGGCATATAATATTACTAGAAATAAAAAGATTTTAAAATGATGAAACGTAGGGCTGTTAGTAAGTATATGATGAATTAGGATTTATGATAAAAATCATACTTAAAGTTTTTGTAGATATATTGGATTTTATAATTATGAAATTACAAATAGTAAGTTACATAACTATAAGGTTAATGTTAACAGATATTATTTTCATAAATAGAAGGTGGTGGAATGATGAGGGGAACGGTATTTAATATTCAAAGATACTCTCTCCATGATGGTCCAGGAATTCGAACTACAGTTTTTTTGAAAGGATGTCCTTTAAGATGCTGGTGGTGTCATAACCCTGAGAGTCAAAGCTGTAGGCATGAGATAATGGTATTTAAAGAAAGATGCCAAGCTTGTGGAATCTGTGAAAAGAAATGTCCAGAAAAAGCTATTTCAATTGAAGATTCTTTTATAGATATTAATAATGAAAAATGTAATCTATGTGGATTGTGTACTGATTTGTGTCCTAATAATGTGTTTGAGTATGTAGGTAAGGATATGTCAGTTCAAGAAATAATGAAAGAGATTGAAAAAGACGAAATTTTTTATGAAGAATCTGATGGGGGAGTCACCTTTTCTGGAGGAGAACCAATGATTCAAGTAGATTTTTTAAATGAAGTCTTAAGGTTGTGTAAAGAAAGAGGATTTCATACTGCTGTTGATGTAAGCGGCTATGGAGCTTGGGAAAACTTTAAAAAGGTTGCTGATAAAGTAGATTTGTTTTTGTATGATCTAAAATTTATTGATGATGAAAAACATAAGAAATATATAGAAGTATCTAATGAGTTAATCATTGATAATTTAAAAAAACTATCAGAAATCAGGGCAAATATATATGTAAGAATGCCAATTATAAAAGGAATAAATGACAATGATGAAGATATTGATGAAAGTATTAAATTCTTATCTCAATTGAATATCTTGCAAGTAAATTTACTTCCATATCATAAAATAGGTATGGACAAATATAAAAGAATAGGCATGGAATATAAACTATCAGGTTTTGAAAGGCCTAGTGATGAAAAGATTAATGAAATTGCAATGAAATTTAATAAAGCTGGTATAAAAGTTAAGATTGGAGGATGATTATATGAAGAGTGAAAGGGTTAAAAAACTTAGAGAACAAAGTGTTAATGCAGTACCCTATATATCTATGGAAAGAGCTGAAATTGTTGACTCAGTATATAAGAAGTATGAGGGAAGTGGATCTATACCAGTTTTAAGGGGACTTGCATTAAAAGAATTAATGGCAAAGAAAACCCTATGCATTAACGATGGTGAGCTGATTGTAGGTGAAAGAGGAGAAAAACCAGCTGCTACACCTACTTATCCTGAGTTATGCTGTCATACAGTTGAAGATTTTCAGATTATGAATGATCGTGAAAAAATAAGTTTTAAAACCTCTGAAAGAGCAAAAAAAGTTCAAGAAGAAACAATTATCCCTTATTGGAAGAATAGATCTATGCGTAATCATATAGTAAATAGTATGAGTGAAGAATGGAATGAATGTTACAAAGCTGGAATATTTACAGAATTCATGGAGCAAAGAGGGCCAGGCCATACTGTAGCTGATGGCAAGATTTATAAGAAAGGATTTATACAATTCAAAAAGGAAATTGAACAGGCCATAAGGGAACTTGATTTTCATAATGATGATGAGGCTTTAGATAAGAAGAATCAATTAGAAGGTATGAGTATCGCTTGTGACGCTATAATGATTTTAGGTAAAAGGTATAGTGAGCTTGCTAAAAGCATGGCAGAAAAAGAAGACGATCCTAAAAGAAAAGATGAACTATTGAATATATCAGACATCTGTAAACAAGTTCCTGCCAATGCACCTAGAACATTTGAGGAGGCGCTTCAAATGTACTGGTTTGTACATTTATGCGTTATATCAGAACTAAATCCATGGGATGCATTTAACCCAGGGAGACTAGACCAACATCTATATCCATTTTATAAAAAAGAGTTAGAAGAAGGGTCTTTATCAAGAGAAAAAGCAGAAGAACTATTACAGTGTTTATGGATAAAATTTAATAATCAGCCAGCTCCTCCAAAAGTAGGGATAACATTAAAAGAAAGTGGGACATATACGGATTTTGCTAACATTAATAGTGGGGGATTAAAAGAAGATGGTTCTGATGGGGTAAATGAAGTTAGTTATTTAATACTAGATGTAATAGATGAAATGAAATTATTACAACCAAGCTCAAATGTTCAAATTAGTAAAAAGACTCCACAAAAATTTTTAAAGAGAGCATTAAAAATCATAAGAAAAGGATGGGGACAGCCTTCCATATTTAACACAGATGTTGTTATTCAAGAAATGCTCAGAGCTGGTAAAACAATTGAAGATGCAAGATGTGGTGGTAACAGTGGATGTATTGAGACAGGTGCCTTTGGAAAAGAAGCATATATTCTTACAGGGTATATGAATTTACCTAAAATATTAGAGATTACTTTAAATAACGGTATAGATCCCATTACTTCTAAGAAATTAGGAATTGAAACTGGTGATCCAAGGAAATTTGAAAGCAATGAAGAGCTAATGGAAGCATTTAAAAAACAGCTTAAACATTTTATAGATATTAAAGTGATTGGTAATAGAATTATAGAAAGACTGTATGCAACAAAAATGCCTGTACCATTTTTATCTGTAATAATTGATGACTGCATCAAAGAAGGAAAAGATTATAACGCTGGGGGTGCTAGATATAATACTTCCTACATTCAAGGAGTTGGTATTGGTAATATAACAGATATGTTATCTGCTATTAAGTATAATGTTTTCGATAATAAGAAATTCACTATGAGTGAGATTTTACAGGCAACTAAAGATAATTTTAAAGGACATGAAGGAATATATAATTTAGTTAAAAATAAAACACCTAAGTACGGAAATGATGATGATTATGCTGACGAGATCATGAAAGAAGTTTTCTATGCTTATTATAATGAGGTAACAGGAAGGAAAAATGGAAAAGGTGGAATGCATAGAATAAATATGCTTCCAACTACATGTCATGTTTATTTCGGATCAGTAATTGGAGCAACACCTGATGGAAGATTAGCTAACAAGCCTTTGGCAGATGGTATTTCACCATCTAAGGGTGCAGATAGAAATGGGCCAACTGCAGTTATTAAATCGGCTGCAAAAATGGATCATGTTTTAACTGGTGGAACTCTTCTAAATCAGAAATTTACTCCTGATATTTTAGAAGGAGAAGAGGGGTTAAATAATTTAGCTCATATTGTTAGAGCTTACTTTAAATTAGATGGGCATCATATTCAATTTAATGTCATAAGCAAGGAAACTCTGTTAAAAGCGCAGGAAAATCCAGATGAGTATAAAGAACTAATTGTACGTGTTGCAGGATACAGTGACTATTTCTGTAACTTGAGCAAGGCGTTGCAAGATGAAATCATTGAAAGAACAGAACAAGCATTTTAATTTACTTTAGAAAAATAAGATTGAGCATTTAGAGGAGGAATGAACTATGGGAAAAGTTTTAGGATTCATAGGATGTGGAAATATGGCACGAGCGATGATTGGTGGGATAGTTAATGGTAAAGCATTTTTACCAGAAAATATCATTGCATCTGATTTAACTCAAAAAAATCTAGATGCAGCGTCTAAAGAATATGGTATTTTAGGAACAACTGATAATAATGAGGTTGCACAGAAAGCAGATATATTAGTATTATCTATTAAACCTGATTTATATTCGGTAGTTATTGATGGAATAAAAGATAAAGTAAAAGAAGATGCAATTATAGTAACTATTGCTGCAGGTAAAAATATTAGAGGAACAGAAAAATTGTTTGGAAAAAAAGTTAAAGTAGTAAGAGTTATGCCAAATACACCTGCTCTAGTTGGAGAAGGTATGGCAGGTATGTGTGCTAATGATGAGGTAACTAATGAGGAATTAGAACAAGTTCAAAAAATATTTAACTGCTTTGGAAAAGCTGAAGTGGTTAGTGAAAAACTTATGGATGTGGTTACAGCAGTTAGCGGATCAGCTCCTGCATATGTATATATGTTTATTGAAGCCATGGCAGATGCTGCTGTACTTGATGGTATGCCAAGAGATAAAGCATATACCTTTGCAGCTCAAACAGTATTGGGTTCAGCTAAAATGGTTATTGATACGGGAATGCATCCAGGGGTTTTAAAAGACATGGTATGCTCTCCAGGTGGAACTACTATAGAAGCTGTAGCTGTTTTTGAGAAAGAAGGATTAAGAAATGCAGTAATTTCAGCTATGAGAAAATGTAGAAAGAAATCTAATGAATTATCAAATTATTAATTATGAAGTAAAAGATGCCCATAAGAAGATTCTTATGGGTTTTTTATTTTAAATAACAACCCTTGACAATAGTTCAAATTTGAATTATATTTAAATTAGTTCAAATTTGAACTATACTCATAATATATTGATAAAAATAATAATTAAAAGGAGTAGATAATAATGAAAGCAGCAGTGGTTTATTTTTCGGGAACAGGTAATACATTAAAAGTTGCTCATTTGTTTAAGGAAAGATTAATTGAAGTATGTAGTGAAGTAGATTTGATAGATGTTACAAAACACAATAATATATTAAAGAATTACGATTTAATTATAATTGGTTCACCAACATATTCAAAAGTTGCTTCAAGAAAACTAATAGAGTTTATAGATCAAAATATTGATAATGAGTTTAATAAAAATAAAGAGTTTATTACATTTGTTACTCACAGTTGGGAAAAGGCTTATGGTCATACTACTTTAAAGAAACATTTAGAAAAACGCGGCCTTAAAGTAATAAGTTCACAAGCATTTTTGATGCCTAACAATTTTTATATGATGATGAAAGAGAAAACATCTGAACATGAAAAGAAAAATAGGCTAGAAGAGGCTAGTAACATAGTTGATGAGTTAGTAAAAGCCTATAAAGAAGGATATACTCTTAATGAAAATGAGTCTAATGTTAAACGTATATTTTATCAAGAAATTTATAAAATGCTGAATAGAAGCTGGATTCCAACATTTGCACAGAAGTATTTAAGAGTAGATCAAAACAAATGTAATTTATGTGGTCTATGTGTTAGAAAATGTCCAAATAATAATATTGAAATAAAAAATGGAATAATTTCCTTTAAAAATGAGTGTTTAGCATGTGGTAGATGTTTTAATAAATGTCCTAAAAATGCCTATATAATTAATAGCAAAAAATAATAATTTTTATTATTTTTCATTGTAAAGATATTTAATTTACCTAAATGATGAGACTTGATAATTATTATAAAAATGACTACACTATATATATGGTTCAAATGTGAACTATAATAAAGAGTCTAATCTAAGAGGTGAAGAAATGGATGTTTTAGTTGCATTAGGAATAATACGTGAAAGAATTAATAAGGAATTACAAATTAAATTAAAAGAAAATGGAATTGGGATAAACTGTGGTCATATATGGTTAATGTCTATTGTGTATTTTAATGATGGAAAAGTAGAAATTAAAGAGCTAGTTAAACAACTGGAGAAGAAAAAATCTACAATTACAGAAATGATTAATACTTTGGAAAAAAATGATTTTTTAATAAAGTACCAATCAAAAGAAGATAAGAGAGTTTATTATGTTGAAGCTACAACTAAAGCACAAGAAATAAAACCTCAAATTTTAGATATAATTGAGGAAATTAAAAATAAACTACTTCATTCTTTTTTACAAGATGAGAAGGGGAGTCTTAATGGCTATCTTGAAAGAATGGTTAAAAATATAGAGTAAATTAATAATAAAAAAATGCAGATAGATATGTGTATTAACAATCTATCTGCATTTTTTATATATTTTTATTATTATTCAATACCTCTAATAACACCTTTAGATTTATGTTTTTCTATTTCATTATCATTTATTATTTCTGCTTGTTTACCTTTAGGATTATCTTGCTTGCTTTTGATAGGTCTTTTAGTTTCTTTATTGTATGGCAAAATTATCACTCCTTTATATTATATTTTCAATAGATAATACCAAAATTGAGTTTGTAGTATTAGCTTTTCCTGTGAGAATGATTTTATACTGGAATGTAGTGACTAATTAAAATGTAATTTTACATATTTGATTTTATGTAAACTAAAATAATGTAAACAAAACAAAAAACTAGTGCTAATTTACATAATGATTAGTTTTAAAATACTAATTGGGAAAAATTTATAAAAGTGATATAATATTCATGTAAATAAAAGCATGTTTACATATAAATAAGTAGAAAAATGGAGGTCTTATGAAAATTATAAGAGAAATTAAAAAAAGTGAATGTATAGATTTAGCAAAAGTAGCAGCTAATTCATATCCAGGTTCAGGGTTAGGAAATGCATCTGTTGATAGAATTAATAAGTGGTTAGAAACGATAGTTGATGATCGTCCTAATGAGAGATTAATCGGTTATTTTGACAATGGGAAGCTATTAGGAGGATTAAGATTATTAAATTTCAAAATGAATCTAAGGTCAAAAATTGTAAATGCTCAAGGTATTGGATTAGTATGTGTAGATTTATTACATAAGAAAGAAAGAATAGCAAAGGAACTAATGGAGTACACTTTAAATAATGCTGAAAAAGAAAAGGTAAGTATAATTTTATTAGATCCCTTCAATGTTCAGTTTTATAAGAATATGGGGTTTGGCTATGGAACTAAGGTTTACAAATATATGGTGAAGCCAGATGCTTTTCCTAAAGGAAATTCAAAAGAAAATCTTATATATCTTAATAAAGAGGAACATGAAGAATTATTAAGAGATTGTTACAACAGAGTATATAAAAATACTCATGGATTAATTGAAAAACAAGAGTATGAGTTAAATAATATATTTGATGATAGGAATATAATTATTGGTTCCATGAAAGAAGGAGTGTTGCAAGGTTACTTAGCATTTACATTTAAAAAAGTAAAAAATGAATATACTTATCAAAATAATATGATTGTACAAGAAATTATCTATGAAACACCGGAAGCATTAGGGGAATTGTGTACTTTCATTCATTCGCAACTAGATCAAGTACAAAGAGTTATTATGAATATGAATGATGAATATCTTGAGTTTATACTCAGTGATCCAACTAATGGATTAAATGATGGGTTTAATACTATGCATTGTGAGGTTAGTGTTACAGGTATAGGAAAGATGTATAGGACAATAAATTTAGAGAGATTAATGGAAGAGTTAAAGGCGGTATTAACATCAACAGTTAATTTTAAACTTAAGGTAAATATTCATGATAATTTAGTACAAGCAGTCAATAAAAGTGTAGTACTAAATTTTAAAGATGGAGAGACATATATAGAAGATGATGAGTATGATGTTGAAGTTACTATTGATGTTTCTGATTTCTCTTCTCTTATATTAGGAGTAATTCCATTCAGTAGATTAATAAAGAATGGTAGAGCAACTATTTCTGATAAAAATTATATTACAGCTGTTAGTTCAGTATTTACAGAATGTCATCCTATGTGCTTAACTGAATTTTAAAAGAACGCTGCTAGAATTAGATTCTAGTAGCGTTTTCATTTTCTTTAATGGGTATATACTCCTTGAACTCTTCATATGGGAGCAAAGGAGGAAGTTGAACAAATTCATCAGGGAAACTATTAATGTGAGCTTCAATGGGTGGGGTGCCAGTTTCATGATACCATTTAGAGTGTTCATATCTATGTTCCTGTCTCAATTTAAATAGATCATCTACTTTAATATCAATATTTTCCTTATTTTGAAACCACAACATTTCTTGCTTGTCAAAGTAATTGATTTTAAATATTTTTTCTCGCATATTAAACTCCTAAGAATAAATTAGTTATTGCCTTCTTAATTATTATATTTTTACCTTTTAAAAAGTGATTCTGTTAGTAAGAACTATTTAGTAATTTAAGAATATCTTATTAATGTAAGTAAGTTATAAGGAGAATATTATGCATACCCCTATACTTATGGTTATTCAAAATTGTGAATCTATGTGTGAGTATATGATTACATTCTTAGGAGAAGAAGAGGATGTTGAAGTAAGAAGAAGGCAAATACATTTACTACGTGATTGTGCTGATATTTGTACCTTAACATCAAAATTTATTTCTCGTCACAGTGTATTTGCAAAATATATAGCTAATCTATGTTCATATATTTGTGATACATGTGGTAAAGAGTGTATGAAATTTAAGGACTTAGAATCACAGAATTGTGCTAAAATGTGCATAGACTGTTCAAGAGAATGCAGAAATTTTGCAATGGTTGAATAAAATTATATAAGATACACAACACCTCACTTTTAGTTATTAAGTGAGGTGTTGTGTATAGTGCAAGTATAATATTTTATATGATATTAAAAGAGTAACGATTGATTATAATTGTTCTATACCTACTTTTTTATTAGTTAAAACCTTTATAATATGATTATGTTTAGATTTTATTTTAATTAGTAAAACAAAAAAACATAATCATTTTAAATGTTTTAAGGGGGAATTGAGTGATAGAATTATTAAAAGTGGAATCATCAAAAAAAAGATGGGAATTAAATAAGGAGTATATTGAAATTTTAGGTAGTCCAATAGATGGCTTCTGGGAAAACGTAGTAATTGGTACAGCACTTTGTTACCAGATAAAACACGATAAAAAAATGGTAGGTCATTTTTTTGTGGATGAAGATAAGACATTAGTGCAATTCTATGTTTCAAGAGAATATTATAACAACGCACCAGAAATATTTAATAATATTATAAAGAGCAATAAAGTAAAGAAGGCCGCTGTGCCAACTAAAGAAGTAGATTATCTAACCTTATGTCTTGATAGCCAAAAAAGTTTAGAGGTTGATATGTATCTTTTTGAGGATAATCAGAACATGAATCACAAATTTAATACTTTTAGTAGCAGTACATTCAGATTAGCAAATAAAGGGGATATTGATAGTATAAGATTAAAATGTGATGATGCTTATGATGGTTATTATGAAAATTTGATTGAAAATGACAATTTATTTGTTTTATACGATGGAAACTCATTGCTAGGAATTGGTGAATTTAGAATAATAAGATCTAACGAAAAATATGGTGATATCGGTGTTGTAGTTGCAGAAGAATACCGTAGAAGAGGTATCGGAACCTATATTATTAAGAAATTAAAAGAGCATTGCTATAGTAAAGGTCTTAAACCTATGGCATGCTGTGATATAGAAAATTTAGCGTCAAAAAGTACTCTAGAAAAAGCTGGTTTTATTGCTAATCATAGAGTTTTAAACGTGCAATTTAAATAAAAGAATAAAATAACAACTTTTACTAGTAGTTTGAGAGTATAACTATAGCCTTATAAAAATAAGGATAGATAGTATCCAGAATAAATGAGATATATTAATAACTACATAAAAGGTTAAAATAATATTAATAAGAATATTAGAATAATATAGTTGGTTAATAGTTGCATTCTGCATTCTCTTATATATAAATAAAAATAAGATTGCAGGTAAAAAAACTTTAAATAGTATTCCTGCAGAAGAGTTTTGTACTATTCCTGACATTAATGGATTGGCTTCAATAAATAATCCGCTGTCCAATAGAATATGTGTGAATATAATGTCAGAAAGGTTTAATATGTATAGAAGTAAAAATTTCTTTTTTATATTATAAATATTATGGTTTCTTATAAAAGATATCATATGAACCGCCTCATTATTATAATTATTATAAGATATTATATTCACTTTTACTAAAATAATACTTAATTGTATATTTATTTATAAAATTGTTACATCTAAGTGAATTTAGTGTTATAGGAAATTTTTTTATTGGCAATAGATAATATTTATGATATATTATAGAAGAATTTAATATTTTCTTATGATTACATAGGGGAGTAGCTAGCATATTTGATATGTAGCTTAGTCAACATACTGATGAGTTTTCATCTGGCTAAGTTTTAAATAGTGAGACTTATGCATAATTTTTGTTATGCTTAAGTCTCTTTTTGTTGTCAAAAATAAAGGAGGTTTTCAGATGACATTTAGTACAATTTTTATTATTGCTGTGGGATTAGCAATGGATGCATTTGCAGTATCAATTACAAGTGGTATTACAATTAAAAAATTAAAAGTAAGGCATGCATTGAAAATAGCACTGTTTTTTGGAGTATTCCAAGGAGTTATGCCTCTTATAGGATGGGCTTTAAGTATAAAATTTAGTGATTATATTGAGAGTGTAGATCATTGGATAGCTTTTATCTTATTAGGGTGTATTGGTGTAAAAATGATTAGAGAAGCGTTTGATAATGAGGAGGATGAAAGTAAGAAGAATCCATTGGACTTAAAAACACTTACAATTTTATCAATTGCAACTAGTATAGATGCGTTAGTAGTTGGTGTAAGTTTTGCTTTTCTTGAAGTAAATATTTTGTATGCTACATTTATTATTGCAGTTATTACTTATGTAATATGTTTTATTGGTGTTCTTATTGGTAAAAAATTTGGAGAATTATTCAATAAAAAAGCTGAAATATTTGGTGGAGTTATTCTGGTATTAATGGGAATAAAAATCTTATTAGAACACCTAGGAATTATTTAAAGCTAACTAATAAGTACTATGTATAAAGATTAATAAGGTGCAAATAGCATTTAAACTTTGTTATTAAAATATTTACTATGATACCAAGATATGCTAAGATTAAATAATAATAAATTTTTATTGTTGTGGAGTGTTAATATGTGTGATAAATTTGAAGTAAATATTTTATCTCAAGGAGAGAGACTAAAGAATTTACGTAAATCATTAGGATTAAAACAAACTGAATTAAGTGGAAATGACATTACTCGTAATATGATTAGTATGATTGAGAACAACAAAGCACCTTTGACAATAAAATCATCAAAATTAATATATAATAATCTAATGCAATCATTGAGAAAAAGAGGCTTGGAATATGAAACCTCACCAGAAGAAATATATCTCACAGAAGAGGAGCAGGTTAGAAGAATTTCTGAAAGGTATATTGAATATTTAGAAGAAAATAGAGTGGAGAAATTTAAGAATTTTCCAGGTTTTAAAAATCTAGATGTAATAATGGATGTTATAAATAAATACAAAGTAAATGATTGCAAGATGAAGGTTTATTTTTATTTAGCAAAATACTATCAATTTAATCTGGATTATAATAAAGCTTTTAGGTATTTTTCAATAGTAAATGAGTTAGTATTAAGTGAAGATGCTGACAATGAATTTATAAGTCAGTTAATGATCGCTATATTGGATGTAGCCAGAAATACTCAAAGATATGAAGAAGGATTATTAATTAGTGACAGATTTATAGATAGAATTGAGATAAATTATTTGGTGACTTTCATGCACAATAGAATTATTATTCTAAAGAAACTAAATAGAATTAAAGAAGTATTAGAGGAAATTCGAAAGTTTGAAAGTATTCCTGAAAAAATTCTTCGAGAACATTCTTTTCATATTATTGCAATGGCAATTTTGAAGGCAAATTGCTTAAGAGAACAAAATAAATATAAACAAGCTATAGATATATATTTTCATTTATTAGAAGATATAGTTTGGCATGATAAGAATATTCATCACAAAGCATTAGTTTTAACAAATATTATAGAAACTTATCTTGATACTGGTGATAACTATCTAGAATATCTATTTAAGTTAGATAATTTAATCGATACTTATCCTTCACTTCATAATTATAGGTTTATGTGCGAGTTATGTAAACATGTTTACGACGCTTACGATAACTTAAAAGATGAGAGATATAATGAATTAAAAGATAAATACCTAAAAAAAATCATTAGCTCTTCAATGAAATATAAATTACATAATTTCCTATCATTTGCATTAAATAAGCTACTTGATGATGCAAAAATTAGTAAAGACGAAGAAAAAGTTGAAAGTATTAAAGAAGATATATTTAAGGCTTTAAATAATGGAATGTTGAAATTAGATTCATTGTTAGTATATAATCTGATAGAATACTATAATTCTATAAATAATAGTGAGAAGATATCTGAAATCATATATTTTATTAGAAACTTAAATAAAGAAAGAGGGGCTTAAAATGCTTAGAACAATTGCATGGTACTCGAACTTTGCAGGAAGCTTAGTTCTTAAAATTCCGCAAATGTATAAGGTTAAAAGATTACAAAAAACTCTTGATGAACAAGAAGCTACAAAATATATACATGATATTACTTCAAAATGGGCGAAGAACCATGTTAAAGTTAGTGGAGCAAAAATAAATGTCTTTGGTGAAGAGAATATACCAGAGGATATACCAGTAGTGTTTATTAGTAATCATCAAGGGAATTTTGACATAGCTCTTTTTATGAGTTATATTAATAAGCCAAAAGGTTATATTGCAAAAGTAGAGATGAAAAAGGTGCCTCTAATTAGGACTTGGATGGAATTCATGAATTGTGTATTTATGGATAGAAGTAATATTAGAAAATCCGCACAAGCTATAATAGAAGGGATTAAGATTCTCAAGGGGGGGCATTCATTAGTTATTTTCCCTGAAGGTACAAGAAGTAAAGGGGGAGATGTTGGTGAATTTAAAGCTGGTAGTTTTAAATTAGCAACTAAAGCTAAGGTGCCTATAGTTCCAGTAACAATTGATGGAAGTTACAAACTTATGGAACAGAATAAAAATAAGATCAAACCAGCTGAGGTTAATTTGTACATACATCCCATGATAGAAACAAAAGATCTTTCAAAAGAAGAACAAAATGAATTGCCAGAAAAAGTTAAACAGATAATATGTAGTAAATTATAATATGATTAAACAGCACCATACTTGAATATAAAGTATGGTGCTGTTGATTTTATTTGTTTTTCATTTCTTTAAGTTTGCAAATTCCTTGAGTCATTGTACCCATTGGACAATATACGCACCATGATCTTGGTTTGTATAATAACATTGTAATACCTCCTAAAAGAGTTGAAGTAAGCATTAAGCTATAAAATCCAAAAGCAAATTGTGCTACCCAACTAGGAACAAAAGAAATTTCTGTCCAGTTCCAAGGTACTTTAAAAGTCCAAAATAGTGTAATAACTTCATTTAGACTTCGGACATCTTTAAACACGTAAAAAGAAATTAGGAGCATATTAACAAACATAAACATGAAGAAAGTAAGAAAACCATATCTGAACCATTTACTTTTAATAAATTTTGGGATAGATTTTTTTCTGGAAAGTTTATATTTTGTTCCAAGGATATTAAAAAGTTGACCTCTACCACAATACTTATTACAATAGGTCTTTCCTCCACCAGTAATAGAAATTCCTAATGGTATTAAGAAACACAGAAGTCCTATCCATGCAAACAGTATATTAAAAAATCCTAGCATCAGGTAAAGGATAGAAACTATCCATAAGTATTCATGCCATTTTTTATTTCTCATTACTTTTCCTCCTTAGACTTAATCAAAGTAATTACTGATGCAGGGCATATTTTTTCACATTTACCGCATCCAATACAGTTCTCTATATCAATCACAGCAAATAGTCCTTTATGGATTTTAATTGCTTTCTTCGGACACTCTTTCATACACGCTCCACAAGCAGCACAATAATCCTTATCTACTCTAGCTTTTTTTCTTTTCACAAAATCACCTCAAAAGTAAGTATCTATATATTAATATATACTGATATATAGATATTTGTGACTATTAATTTGTATGTGAATAATATGCTATTCAAAAGATTTATGATAAAATACTATATATATTTAAACATAGGAGGGAAAGATGAAAAAACTAATAAATAAAATTACATATAATTCACCTGTAATATTAAGTTTTACCTTTTTAAGCTTTATTGTTTTATTACTGGGAGTGATAACTAAAGGATATTCAACGAGGTTATTTTCAAATTATAGTTCGTCCCTTTTAAATCCCCTTACATACATAAGGTTATTTTCACATGTATTGGGTCATGGTAACTTTGAACATTTTTTCGGGAATTTCATGATAATCCTAATAGTAGGACCTATTATTGAAGAAAAGTATGGAAGTAAAAAATTATTGATTATGATATTAATTACAGCTTTCGTAACTGGAGTAATAAATAGTTTGTTTTTTAATACAATTTTATTAGGAGCAAGTGGTATCGCATTTATGCTAATTTTATTAAGTTCAGTGGTTAATACAAGAGCGGGAGAAATTCCATTAACATTAATTATTGTGTTTTTGGTTTTTGTTGGAAAAGAACTATATGTAGGAATTACTCAATATGATAATATTTCTCAACTTACACATGTGATAGGTGGGTTATGCGGAAGTGGGTTTGGTTATTATTTATTAAAAGAATGATAAAAAGATTTCAAGTGAAAACTGGATTTATTCACACTCAAAACTTATAGAACCACCGCGACTTTGAGAATGTATAAATTAAGTTTCACTATAGAAACTCAAAAAAAAGAAAGGCATGCGCAAACACATGCCAAAACTTAAGGGGACTAATATAAAAAGAATAAGATGCCTTTCTTATTCGCACATTTTAATTCTTGACAGAAACAAAGATTTTAAACATAGTATTAATAAATAATTTAAAATAAATAGGTTTGCATTATAAGTGTAATTAATATTAATTATATTTATTTTGCAAACCTTTTTTATTAATTAAGTTAATGTTAATATGAATTTAATTTATACTTTCTTGAATTTACAAATATTGTAATATATAATAAAAGTATATTATTATTCTAGGAGGGTGATAATGGGCGTTCAAATAATACATAAGTGTCCAGTGTGTAATAGACAGCTTACAGTTCGGAGAATGAAATGTAATGAATGCAACACTGTTATTGAAAATGAATTTATTTTTGATAAATTTATGACTATGAATAAAGAAGAACTTAAGTTTATTGAAGTATTCCTTAAGTGTAGAGGGAGTATAAAAGATGTTGAAAAGGTTTTGGGGTTATCTTATCCTACAGTAAGAAGTAAACTTGATAAGATAGCAAAAAAAATTGAAGATAAGGATTTGAAGAGTAAAAAGAAAGAATCATCTGATGATTCAAAGGATGAATTAAAAATTCTTAAAGAGTTAGAAGATGGTAATATAGATTTTGACACAGCTTTAAGAGAAATAAAAAAAATGGGGGAAATATAATGGGGTCTGAAGTCATGAAGGTGCTTAATATGGTACAGGAAAACAAAATAACAGCAGAAGAAGGAGCTAAGCTTATTGAAGCAATAAAACAAGGGGAGGTTTCAAAAGAGGTGGTTAGGGAAGAAGCAAAAACTAATTTAATACAGTCTTTTGATTGCCATGAAGATGTTCAAAAAATTCCAGGTGAAAGGATGTTAAGAATTAAAGTGCATTCTTCAGATGGTGAAAAGGTAAAGATAACATTGCCATTAAAATTTATAGTAGGAATGATAAAAGCTACAGGAAAGATGCCAACTATAAATTCCAATATTAAAGGAGTTAACTCAGAGGAATTAATGAATAGTATTTTAACAGCTGCAGATTCAGGAATGAAAGGAAAAATTCTTGAAGTTGAAACTGATTCAGGTGAACACATAAAGATAGTGATTGATTAACAGGGGTGATATTATGAAACTAAAAATTGTAACTGATCAGGGAAAGAAAATTAATATTCCTATTCCTAACTGGCTAATTAGAATGGGTATAAATAAGAGTATTCAAAAAGCATATAGTTCTCAGAAAGATAACCAAGAGAGTAATGCATTATCAAAATTTGATTTATCAATTATAGCTGACAATATTGAAGAGTTAAGTAATTACAAAGGTTTAGTTGTTCTTCACGCAGTAGAAAAAGACGGTACAGAGGTTAAGTTAATAGTATAATATTGATAGTATCCAACTGTTTAATTTATAAATACTTGGATACTTTTGTTTTTATAATTATATATCTCTTGTGTTATACTTTAACTATAAACCAAGTTAGGGGGAATTATAATGATTAAGATTATTGTAGATAGTACATGTGATCTGCCAATAAAATTTCTAGAAGAAAATAATATAGATGTCTTACCATTGAGAGTATTGATTAAAGATGAAGAATACTTTGATAAACAAAATATTAAAATTGAAAAAGTTTTTGAATATATGAAGGAAGGGATAGTGCCTAGGACTTCTCTACCAAGATTAGATGTAATTAGAGAGGTATTCACTAAGAAGTGTGCTGAAGGAGAAGATTTTATTTATTTATCTCTATCCTCAAAATTATCCGGAACTTTTCAAGCAGCTAAATTGATTATGGAAGAATTGAGAGAAGATTATCCTGAAATTAATATGGAAGTAATCGATACTAAAGCGGCATCTATAGGTATAGGACTAATGGTTATGGAATTAATAGAAATGATTAATGATGGAGCTTCATTTTGTAAGTTAATAGATTCTATAGAATTTTATAAAGACAATTGTAGTCAATACTTTACCTTAACTGATTTGCATTGGCTAACTAAAGGTGGTCGACTTCCTAAAAGTAAAGCAATAATTGGTACTGTTATGAATATTAAACCTGTACTTGCTATTATGGATGGTGCAATAGAAGTTGTAAAATCATTAAGAGGAAGTAAAAAATCTTTAAAATATATTGTTGATAATGTTATAGATGAGATGGATGTTAGAGATTGTGAATATATTGGGATAGCACATGCAGATGATATTAATTCTGCTGAATTCATAAAAAGTAGAATCAATGATATGTATCCTAATAGAAAAATTATAATTACTACTATTGGAAGTGTATTAGCTTCTCATATAGGGATTGGTGGACTTGGGGTCTTCACATTATCAAAATATAAAGAATAAATTTTATAATATTTTGCAATAATTAAAATATTGTGTTACTTTATAAGTGATAATGTTTTGGAGGTGGTTAAATGCAGAACCCAAATAGAACAATTAAACCTAATAGTGAATTAGGAATCATTGTTTTAGAAAGCTGCAAGGAACTAGGTCAGAAGATCAATAACTCTCTTATTAAAAGAAGAATGGAGATGTCAGAGTTTTCGGGTACATTGAAAGAATCGTATTTAATTTCTAAAAATGAAGTTCGTTTTTCTAATGGTGAGGGAAAAGTTGTACTTAATGACAGTGTGAGAGGTAAAGATATTTATGTAGTATGTGATATTGGAAACTATAGTTGTACATATGAAATGTTTGGTTTTACTAATCATAAAAGTCCTGATGATCATTTTCAAGATATAAAAAGAGTTTTATCGGCAATTGAAGGGAAGGCTAGAAAAATAACCGTTATAATGCCTCTCCTATATGCTAGCAGGCAGCATAGAAGAAGAAGTAGAGAATCTTTAGATTGCGCAATTGCATTGCAAGAATTAGAAAGATTAGGAGTTAAAGATATTATAACTTTTGATGTACATGATCCTACAGTTCAGAATGCGATTCCCTTGATTTCTTTTGATAATATATATCCTTCTCAAGAAATAATCAAAATGTTTATTCATGAAGAAGATTTACAAATTGATAAAGAGTCAATGTTAGTTATTAGTCCAGATACAGGTGCTATGGATAGAGCTATATATTATTCAGGTGTTCTTGGTCTTGATGTTGGATTATTTTATAAAAGACGTGATCATTCAAAGGTTATTGGAGGGAAGAATCCCATAGTTCAACATGAGTATATGGGAAGAGAAATTGAAGGTAAAGATGTTCTTATTGTAGATGATATGATTTCCTCTGGAGAGTCCATATTCGATATAGTTGATGAATTAAAAAAGAGAAAAGCTAGAAGAATATTTGTATCAGCTACATTTGCATTATTTGCAAAAGGGGTTAAGAAATTCAATAAGTATTATAAAGATGGATTGATAGATAAAGTCTATTCCACTAATCTAACATATATCCCAGAAGAGGCTAGGAATTCAGATTGGTTTAGAGAGGTAGATATGTCAAATTTAATAGGCGGTATCATAAATAATTTGAACTTGGATTTATCTATCGGACCATTAGTTCATGATACAACATATCTTGATGAAATAAAGATGAAAAAAGAATAGATAAATAAAAAATCCTATAAATAATAGGATTTTTTTTATTTATTAGTATATAATAAGCGCAAAAAAAGCTACTATTTCAATAGTAACTTTTAAAATTTATAATAATATCTGTTTTTTCGCATAACCATTGTATTTTAATATATAATTTAAATACTATATATATACTATAAACTAAAAATGCAATATAGTCAAGAAAATATTAGAAAAATTAAGAAAACTAAAGTTTTATATTGAACACTTAGAAAGGGAGTTTTTGAAAAGAAGAAATAAACTTAAATAACATTTTCATTTAATTGGAAAATGTATTACAATATAATATGTCTCAGACCCACAAAACTTGTGAGGTGATTAATATGTGTATTGAAAAGAAATCAGATTATTTAATGGAATCTTCAAGATTGGATTTAACTTTAAAGCATCTTAATATTTATTATGACAAAACAATTAAAACAGTAGCTAAAATTGATGAGGAGGTAGAGTATGGTATAAGGCATTTCAACTCTGATAATGCTGAACAATTTAATGAACTTGTAATTAATTCTGTGTTACAATCTAATTTAAAAACAAAAGTGCAAAACCTTGTTCAAAGTCTTAATAAACCATATTTTTCAAGAGTTGATTTTAAAGAAGATTCATCAGATGAAGATGAAAACCTCTATATTGGTAAAACTTCACTAATGAACGAAGAGACTCATAAATTATTGGTAATAGACTGGAGAGCTCCAATTGCAAACTTATATTATGAAGGGAGAATTGGAGAGGCTCATTATGAATGTCCAGAGGGAATCATTAATGGTGTGATTTCACTAAAACGGCAATATAGCATCGAAAATAGTAATCTTAAAGATTATTTTGACATCGACATTACCACAAATGATGAATTTCTACAGGCTTCCTTAGGGGCTAATGCTGACAACAGATTAAAAGATATCGTATCAACAATCCAGGCTGAGCAGAATAGAGTAATAAGAGCTGATATGTGGAAGCCATTGATAGTGCAAGGGGCTGCTGGTGGAGGAAAGACAACAATTGCTCTACATAGAATAGCATATCTTATATACACTTATGAAAAAACATTTACTCCAGATAATTTTATGATTATTGCTCCAAATAGATTCTTCTTAAATTATATTTCTGAAGTTCTTCCAGAACTTGGTGTGGATAAGGTTATTCAAACTACTTATGAAGACTTTGCTAGAATGGTTTTAGGGAAGAAAGTAAAGATAAGAGAAGGATATATTAAACTTGGGAATATAGTTAACAAATCAATGTCAAGCAATATAGGCAATTCTACAGTAAAAGAAATATCACATTTTAAATCTTCCCTTGAATTTAAAGATCTTTTAGAAGAATATATTGATTACTTAGAAGAATCCTTTCTTCCTGATGAAGATTTTAAAATATACAAATTCAAACTTATATCTAGAGAAAATTTGATGAAACTCTTTAAGGAGGAATATAAACATCTTCCATTCAAGAAAAGAATCGATGAAATGAAGAAGCATTTAAACAACGTTTTGAAAAGAAATAAACAAAAACTCCTAGATAAAGTTGAACTTATATATGATGAAAAACTTAATCAAATAAGGCATAAGATGAAAGATGGCCCAGAAAGAAGAAAATTATTTATTAAAATGACAGATGAAAGAGATTTATTACTTGAAAAAATCAAAAAGCAATCTAAAACTTTAGTAAATGATTACCTAAAAAAGATTGAGTATAGAACTGTTGAAGAGTACTATAGAGAATTTCTTGAAAAGTTAGTGGATTCAAAACTAGAAGACATCTTAGTAAAAGATACATGTACATCAACCATTGATTCAATAATTCAAAACCTATATGAGATTGAGGATCTTGCACCTTTGCTGTTATTAAAGTATAGCATATTTGGATTGGATGAAAAAATTACAGTGAGACATGTTGTAATAGATGAAGCTCAAGATTTTAGCTTATTTCAACTATATATGCTAAAGACTTTAATAGGAAGTAGCTCTATGACAATATTAGGAGACTTATGCCAAGGAATTAACAGTTATAGAGGAATTGAGGATTGGCAGGATGTTACCAATAAGATTTTTACAGAAACTAAGAGTACATTTTTAAAACTAGATCAAAGTTATAGAACAACTGTTGAGATAATGGATAAAGCAAGTTCTGTTATTGAAAAATTAGATGATGAGAAGCTTCCTCCAGCTAAACCTGTTCTTAGGCATGGGGATGATGTTTCGGTTATTGAACTTGACTCGTACCAAGAGATTTGCAGAAATATATCTATGGATATTGATAATATGGAAAGTAGGGGTTATAGTTCACTTGCCATAATATGCAAAACACTGGATGAATGTATGAAAATAAAGAAAATATTGAAAGGGCATAATAAAAATTTAACTCTTATACAAGGAAATGAAAAGAAATACAATGGAGGTATTGCAATTATCCCTTCATACTTGGTAAAGGGATTAGAATTTGATATGGTCATAGTTGCGAATGGTTCAAAAGAAATGTACGCATTTAATCAAATGGATGTAAAACTACTTTATGTTGCTTTGACAAGACCTCTTCATAAATTAAATATATATTCTTTAGGTGAAAAATCGAATTTATTATAAATTTGATAAAGAGATATTCTGAATGGGAATATCTCTTTTTATTTTGTAATAAATTTGTAATTAATGGTATATAATTACATGCTAAAATTATAACTATATTATAAAGTATAAAATACTTTATATCTAAAATTAAAGGGGGTATTTTCATGGCAGTAGTATTTATAATTTTGGGAATAGTTCTTGTGCTAGCTATTATATTGTGGGGCATAGGTGTAAGAGTAATCCCTAATGACAAAATTGCAGTTGTTGAGAAATGGTGGTCGCCTAAGGGGGCATTAGATGAAAAAATCATTGCATTAAATGGAGAAGCAGGATATCAACCAGAGTTACTAAGAGGGGGTATTCATTTATTAACTCCATTGATGTACAAGATTCATAAATGTTCATTGGTGACAATTCCACAAGGTGAAATAGCCTATGTTTTTGCAAGGGATGGTAAACCTCTTGATCCAACTCAAACATTAGGTAAAGTGATTTTTGAAGGAAATAACTTCCAAAATACACGAGGATTTTTGAATAATGGAGGTCAGAAAGGACCACAGAGGGGGATTGTTAGAGAAGGGACTTATGCTTTTAACCTAGCACAATTTGTAATTATTACAAATAATAAAACCTATTATCTTCCTTTAGGAAGTAAATCAGAAGATGTGTCTATTGAGAATATGGCACAAATACTAAAAGAGAGAAATGGATTTAATCCAATAGTTATAAAAGGCAGCGATGATGAAGTTGGAATTGTAACGGTTCATGATGGTCCCTCATTAAATAAGAATGATATAATAGCACCTACTGTAGGGGATGATTCAAATAATGAGGACACTTATCACAATAACTTCCAAGATCCAGAAAAATTCTTACATGCAGGTGGTTTTAGAGGTAGACAACATCAGGTTCTTGTAGAAGGAACTTACTTTATAAATAGATTATTTGCAACAGTTCAGTTTATTGAAAAAACAGTTGTTGATGTTGGTTTTGTAGGAGTTGTGGTATCGTATATTGGTCCCCGTGGAGAAGATTCAAGTGGAGAAGGGTACAAACATGGTGAATTAGTTGAAGAAGGGTGTCGTGGGGTATGGAACAAACCGCTTATGCCAGGTAAATATGCCTTTAATACTTATTCAGGTAAAATTGTAACGGTTCCTACTACGAATATAATTTTAAAATGGATAAGTAATCAAAGTGGTACTCATAGTTATGATGAGAATTTGAAAGAGGTAACTTTAATTACTAAAGACGCATTTCAACCATCATTACCATTATCAGTTGTTCTTCACATAGATTATAAGAAAGCACCATTAGTTATTCAAAGATTTGGAGACATTAAAAAACTTGTTGATCAGACACTGGATCCAATGGTATCTGCATATTTTAAAAATATTGGTCAAACTAAAACTTTAATACAATTAATCCAAGAGCGAAGTGATATTCAAGAGACCTCTTCTAAAGAAATGAAAATAAAGTTTGGACATTATAATTTAGATTTAGAAGAAGTGTTGATAGGGACTCCTTCTTCATCAGAAAATGATAATAAAATTGAAGATATACTTACTCAATTGAGAGAAAGACAAATAGCATTAGAAAGAATAGAAACTTACTCTCAACAAGAGAAAGCAGCTGTTAAAGAGAAAGAATTTAGAGAAGCTCAATCAAGAGCGTCTCAGCAGCAGTTTTTAACTGAGTCAGAAATTAATATTCAAATTCAAAGTAATAAAGGTAAAGCAGAATATAGACGTGCATTAGAAGAAGCCTCCAAGATAAAAGCTATAGCTGAAGCTGAAGCAGAAAAGGAAGCTAGAATTGGTATTGGTAAAGCAATAGCAGTAGATGAACAGGTAAAAGCATATGGAGGACCACAATATCAAGTTATGCAGGAGATTATGAGTAAATTTACTCAAGCAATTGAAAAATCACAGATTAAAATAGTTCCTGAAACTTTAGTAACTATGGGGGGTGCTGAAGGACAAAGTGGTAATGTGTTTGAAATGCTAATGGGAATGCTTGTAAGTGAGAAACTTGGAGTTGATTTTGATAAAAAATGTGAAGAAAAAAATGATGCTAGAGCAATGAAGATAAAAGATAGTATCTTAAACTCTCTAAATAAAGAAGATGATATAAAAGAAGAGGATATTCCCATTATTGAATAAAAATAAACAACTATATCAATTGTAAAAATTGTATTATAATATAATAAATGGTTAAATTGAATTTGGAGGTTGATTATATATGGGGATTTTTAAGTTTATTAAGAGTCAATTTATTGAAGTAATTGAATGGACAGATGACTCTAGAGATATAATGGTATATCGTTTTCCGGTGCAAGGAAAGGAAATAAAAATGGGAGCACAGCTTACAGTCAGAGAATCGCAGATGGCTATCTTTGTGAATGAAGGAGAAATAACAGATATTTTTCCACCTGGAAGGTATACGCTCTCTACAGAGAATCTTCCAGTTTTATGTAAACTTAAAGCTTGGAAATATGGATTTAATTCACCATTTAAAAGCGAAGTTTATTTTGTAAATACAAGACAATTTACTGATAATAAATGGGGGACATCAAACCCTATAATGATGAGAGATAAAGATTTTGGAGTAATCAGGATTCGTGGATATGGAATTTACTCTTTTAGAGTAAGTAGTCCTGAAGTATTCTTAAAAGAGGTTTTTGGAACAAATTCATCTTTTGATACTGAAAATATTGAAGGTCAGTTAAAAAGAATGATAATTTCAGGATTAACAGATGCAATAGGTGAATCCAAGGTTGCGGCATTAGATTTATTAATGTACTATGATGAGTTAAGTGAAATAACAACAAATAAGCTTCAGAGTAAGTTTAATGATTTAGGTATTACTTTAACTTCTCTTTATATAGAAAACATTTCTGTGCCAGATGAAGTTGAAGAAGCGATGAATAAGAGAGCATCAGTTGGAGCTATGTCTATGGGCGGTGGGATAGACAATTATACTAGACTGCAAGCAGCTGATGCAATGAGAGATGCAGCTCAAAATGAAGGTAATATAATGGCTAATGCAGGGATAGGGTTAAGTACTGGTGCGGCGTTAGGTAATATTATGGCACAAACATTAAACAATGTTAATTCACAGAATAAGAGTGAATCAATATCTCATTCACCTGTTGAAATAGATAAAAAAACACAGGAAATGATAACTTGTAGTGGATGTAAAGAAAAAATTAGCAAGGATAATAAATTCTGCCCAGAGTGTGGGACAAAAACATTAGTTCCAGAGGAAAATATGATGAATTGTTCAAAATGTGGGGCAAAAATAAAAATTGGATCAAAATTCTGTCCTGAATGTGGTGAGAAGCAAAATAAAGAGAAGTTCTGTGAAGGTTGTGGAGCAAAATTAAGCGATTCTTCGAAGTTCTGTCCTGAATGTGGAACTAAAGCTTAATAGGAGGAGGAATATGAATAAATTTAATGAGGAAAATACAAAAGTAAAAAAAGACACTCATAAATATGATTGTCCAAGTTGCGGAGGAAATTTAAGTTTTGATATTGAAAGTCAGTCATTAATTTGTCCTTATTGTTCTTCCAGTGTTCAAATTGAATTTGAAAATGAAGAGATTATAGAATATGATATTGATTCAGCAATGAATGATGCAAATACTGATTGGGGAGATGAACAGAGAACAATCAAGTGTGAAAATTGCGGAGCCGAAACTCTAGTGGAAGCTAAAAATACTTCTGAATTCTGTGCATTTTGTGGTTCTTCTCATATACTGAAATCAGATGCTGAGAGAACTATTGTTCCTGAATCTTTGATTCCTTTTAAAGTTACAAAAGAGAGCGCACAAAAAGAATTTAAGAAATGGATTTCTAAAAGATATTATGCCCCTAAAGCACTAAAGCATCAATATAAATTTGATAAACTGTCAGGAGTTTATATTCCATTTTGGACATATGACTCATCAACGTATTCCTCTTATAGTGCACAGAAAGGTACTTATTATTATGTAAATGTAACAAAATGGGAAGAGGTTAATGGTGAAAGAAAACAAGTTACAAAAAGAGAACGTAGGACAAGGTGGGAATATGTTGCTGGGGATTTTGCTAAAGATTTTGATGATATACTTATTCCAGCATCTAATCAAGTTAAAGAGAAGTTACTTAAAAGACTTGAACCCTTTAATCTTAATGAACTTGTGAAATATCAACCTCATTATATATCAGGATTTATTTCAGAAAGATATAGTATTAATCTTGATGAAGGGTGGAGCTTAGCACAAACAGAAATAAAAGCAGATCTAAGAAATTCAATTCAAAGGAAAATTAATGGTGATACAATAAGAGATTTAAGAATCTCAACTCATTATGAAGATATAAAATTTAAACATTTATTACTACCTATTTGGATTTCAGCATACACATTTAAGAATAAGAACTATAAGTTTATGATTAATGGCCAAACAGGAGAAGTACAAGGAGAGGCTCCAATAAGTATTTGGAAAGTTATATTCACAATATTAGTCCTTGCAGGTATAGCTATATTGATATACTTTTATATGAGCAATAAATAATTAAAAAATTCTTTGACTCTTAATTTACATTTAGGGATCAAAGAATTTTTTTTGTATTCGATACTCGTAACTTAAACCTAATAAAGGTTAATTAATCATATATTAAGATAACTTTTCATATATTTGTAAATAGAAAAGCTAAAGTGAACTTGAATAATTGATTATGATAACATAGAAAGGTTTAGGTGGTTAGGTGAGTAAAAAGAAATGGATAGTGGTGATTATATCTGGGTTAGTTTTTCTTGTTATAATACTAGGAGTCTTATTAATTAATGATAATCCTACAAATGAAGTTCATGTGGTTGAAGCATCGGAGATTATCTTTAATGATCCTGAGATTGAAAGATTGGTAAGAGAGCAATTAAATATTTTTGATAAATCTATAACTGAAAGTGATATTTTAAAAGTAGAAAAATTATTTATAAATAACTATGATGCTGATGTTATATCTTTAAACGATATTAGGAAATTTACTAATCTTAGGTCTTTAAATCTATGGAAAGTAAACATTGATAACCTTGATTTCTTAAAAGAACTAAAAAATTTAACCTCTTTGGAAATTTGGTTTAGTGACTTGAAGGATATATCAACGATTAAGGAGTTAGAAAACCTCGAAGAACTAGTTTTGAGTTCAAACCAAATTGAGGATATTGCAGTAATAGGGGAACTTACTAAACTAATAAAAATCGATTTGTCCTACAATAGAATTAGATCAATAAGAGTTTTAAAAGATTTGGAAGAATTACAAGAGGTGATTTTAACAGGAAATCTAATTAAGGACATAACCCCATTAATGAGTTTAAAAGAGTTAAGGACTCTATATGTTGGAAAAAATCCACTGAGTTTTTATTATCCATTAGGAGAATTAAATTGGTCTAAGATTGAAATAATTGATCTAAATGGACTATCAAAAGAAACTTTAAAGTATTTACCGCAAGATACTACAAAAATAAAAGGATTAGGATTAGCTAACATGGATTTAAGCAGTATAGATTTTTTGAATAAATTTGATAACCTTGAGTATTTATCAATAAATAAAAATAATATTAAAGATTTATCTCCATTAAGATATTGTAAGGAACTTAAAATAATATATGGTCAAGATAATTTAATATCATCTATTAAATTCCTAAAAGGCTTAGAGAAGCTTGAAATAATTAACTTTAGTAATAACTTTATTGAAAATATTAAGGTGTTAGAATATCTATCTTCATTAGAAAAGATAAATTTATCTAATAATAGAATAAGCGATATGACTCCTATTCAGAATTTAAAAAAGCTAGAAGTAATAAAGGTGGATAAGCAAAACCTTAATAGTAATTTGTAAAGGAAAAATTAAAATAGATAAACTTCTAGAGTTTATCTATTTTTTTATAGTATCTAATATGATCAAAGCAGTATCTTCTATTGCTCTATCAGTAACATCTATCTTCTTGCAATTAATTCTTTTAAATATAACATCTGCATAATCAAATTCTTCTAAAATTCTCTGATCATCTGTATACCCTGAAGTATTAATACCCCAGCCTAGTTTTTCTAATCTGTGTTTTCTAATTTCTATTAATTTAAGGGGGTCTATTGTTAATGCGATAACTTTTCTTTTATCTATTTCAAATAGTTTTTGTGGAGGAGGTATCTCAGGTATTAATGGGATGTTGATTACTTTTAAACCTTTATAAGCTAAATACATGGAGAGGGGAGTTTTTGATGTTCTTGAGAGTCCAACAAGTACGATATCTGCAATGTCTAAACCATTATAATCTTTAGAATCGTCATATTGAATTGCAAACTCAATAGCAGAGATTCTTTTATAATACTCATCATCCATGCTCCATATATTCCCCGGCTTAAAAGCGGGTTTTATATTGAATTTTTGACTTATAATATTAATGCCTGGTGATAGAACGCTTATGTAGCAAAGATTTAACTCAACACATTTCTCAACTAAAAATTCCTTTACTTCACTGAGGATAATTGTTGAGATGATAATTAAATTTTTTTCTTCTTTGATTGTATCAATGAATTTTTGTGCATTTTTTAAAGTCTTTAAATAAGGAACTCTAGTAATATGGATCTCCTCGGAAAATTGAGATGCAATTCCTTTTGCAACTAATTCCGCAGTTTCGCCTATTGAATCTGATATGGCATATATACTTAGCATGATATCATCTCCATAAGATAATAATTGTTTATACTAATAATATGGTGATAAATTTGCTATACTATGCAACAGAAGAGAATTTACAAAAAATAAAATATTTTGAATTTTTAATCAATTTGTAGTATAATTAACTTAATAAAAAAAATGCATATGTATTCCCACTACATATGCACATCAAGTAAGTAATATAAATTAACGTTAGCTTTATTTAAAAGCTAAACAAGAAGGACTTTCATTGTACTATAATATGAAAAATTATTCAAATGAAGGAAATGTTGTTTAAAGAAGTTAATTAGCTGTAGTACCTTTAAGCTAGGGTTATTTTTATATTTCTTACATAAACCAATATTAGGTATAGTGCATTTAATAATGAAAATTATACAGAAAAAGTAAATGCGAGTATCTAATTACATAGTGTGTTTATCAAAATGAAAAGCGAAAGCTTTTTATTTTTTTGTTATATAAGGAATAATTATAATTTTAAGAGTTTATTTAATATAATATTTATTTCAAATTAAACTTAAAATGTAATTATTATGTATAATTATCTTTTTAAATTATGAAATTAACAGAAAAATATTCAAAAAAATAAATAACGAAAATTTTTTATAATATCTGATTTAATATTCAAATTAGTACTATTATAATTAATGATTAAGTAAGAATTGATGATGTAATTATCTTTAAAATATATGTTAAATATATGTTAAATTTAAATTTATACGAACATTTCAAAAAAATATTTTTAAAACTAAATGCGCATAATACGACAACAATCGATTAATTTCAGTGAATTATTAGAAAAATTATTGAAATTTTTTTTAGAATATGATAAATTAAAGAAGTTGCTTAACCGGTTTAAGTTATATTCCGAACATATGAAAAATTTAAAAAAGTAAAGGGGAAGTACAAATGGATAAAATTATTGGTATTATTGGGTTATTTGTATTAATAGGTATTGCTGTATTATGTTCTGAAAACCGCAAGAAAATTAACTGGAAACTTGTTGGTATCGGAATAGGTTTACAAATTGCATTTGCTTTTCTTATTTTAGAATTTGAACCAGGAAGAAAATTCTTTGAATGGTGTTCATCAGGTATTACTAAATTATTAGAGTTTACTGCAGAAGGTTCAAGCTTCTTATTTGGTGGACTTATGAATGTTGAAAGTGTTGGGTTTGTTTGGGCGTTGCAGATTCTGCCAACGATAATATTCTTCTCAGCTTTTATGAGTATTTTATATCATCTTGGTATTATGCAAGTTGTTGTAAACGTATTAGCTAAAGGTATGGTTAAGCTTTTAGGAACATCTGGAGCTGAAACATTATCTGCTGTAGCAAACATATTTGTGGGACAAACAGAGGCTCCACTTGTTATTAAACCGTTTATCGCAACAATGACTAGATCTGAGTTATTAACAGTTATGACAGGTGGTATGGCAACAGTTGCCGGTGGAGTTATGGCTGGTTATGCTGCTATGGGTGTAGATCCTGGACACTTATTAGCTGCAAGTATTATGTCAGCACCTGCTAGTTTGGTTATTGCAAAAATTATGCTTCCAGAAACAAAAGAGCCAGTTACAAAAGGTAAAGTTGAAATGAATCTTGAATCAACAAGTTCAAATATTATTGAAGCTGCTGCTAACGGAGCAAGTGAAGGTTTAACATTAGCACTTAATGTTGGGGCGATGGTTCTAGCATTCATAGCACTTGTTGCTCTAATTAATGCTATCATTGGCGGAGTTGGAAGTTTAATGGGAATGGAGTACCTTAACTTAAGCTGGATTTTAGGTAGATTATTTGCACCATTAGCTTATATAATGGGAATACCTGCAGCTGACGTAATTGCTGCTGGAGATCTTTTAGGTCAAAAAATTGTAATGAATGAGTTTGTTGCTTACGCTAACTTAGCACCAATGATTGCTGAGCAAGTGTTACAACCAAAAACAATTGTTATCTTAACATATGCTTTATGCGGTTTTGCAAACTTTAGTTCTATCGCAATCCAGATTGCTGGAATTGGTGGACTAGCTCCAAGTAGAAAATCAGAAATTGCTCAACTTGGATTAAAGTCAATGATTGGTGGTTCTTTAGCTGCATTCATGACTGCAGCAATCGCTGGTATTCTTTTCTAGAATATCAGGATATGAAAAAGATCAGAACTTAATGTTCTGATCTTTTTTTCATTAAACTAAATAAAATTAAGCTGTTTTTTCAACATCTAAGATGAACTTCTCAATAACATGGGCAACACCATTTTCATCATTTGATAGTGTTATGAAATCTGCTGCCTCTTTAACCTCATCAAAGGCATTACCCATAGCTACACCTAATCCTGCATAGTTTATCATATGCAAATCGTTTCCTGCATCTCCTACGCAGATTATTTCATCTCTTTTGATATTTAATTTCTCAGCAATCTTTTCTATTCCTGTACTCTTATTAACCGATTTGTGTAAAAATTCTAGAAAAATTGGCGCACTTCGTACAATTGTATATTTTTCATGAAGTTCACATGGTAATTCTTTAATGATTCTATCTATGTTTTCTGGTGCGTCAACCATCATTACCTTAACAATAGTTGTACTAGGCTTGATTTGGTCAATTGGAATTTCTCTTTGAGATATTCCATTGATATTAGCTTCAATATCAGTGTATTCGTTTTTAATAGGCGTGATAACATCATGGTCTGTTAGTGCATGAATATGAACCCCTAGATCTTTACTTACTTCATATAAGCTTTTGTAGTCATCTAGTGTAAGAGTGGTTTTGCTGATAATTTCACCTGTTGCATTATTTTGTACTAGGGAACCGTTAAAAACTGCTGTGTATTCTTCTCCATTATCCAGTTGTAACTCTTTAACATACTTTAGTACACCTTTTAGTGGTCTACCAGAGGCTAGTACAACTTTTACTCCAAGTTTACGAGCCGCAAATATTGCCTCTTTATTTTGAATAGAAATCTCCTTATTTTCATTAAGTAAAGTACCATCCATATCTAAAGCTATAAGTTTGTACAATTTTCATCATCCTTTTCTCTTTCGTGAGTTTTAATAACCAAAACATATTATATCACAAAAAGAGTTATGTTGCCTGACGTGTTCAGCATTAAACAGATGCAATTTTTAAAATAAAGTGTTAAAATGTGAAAAAAAAGAATAAGGCTTAGCCTTATTCTTTTAATATATTATTTTGAAAGTTCAGTATTGTTTTTTCCTTTTTTCAATAGAGACGTACCTATAATTCCAACGATAGTACCACTAATTGCAGCTATAACTATTGCAGCAATTACTTTCATAGGTGGGTTAAACCCGAAAGGTGCTAATAAACCTGGAATAACTGAAGCAGTACCAGGTGCATTGTTTATAATTCCTAGAATAGCAGCGCCAACTCCAGCAGCAGCTCCTCCAAAGAATCCAACACCATAAATAGGTAATGCATTAGATGTTACTATATCTGCTTGAGTAAGTGGTTCAAGCATTATCCCAATAACATTAGATTTGTCTCCAAGCTTCAAATTTTTAACAGTCATACCATTAGTAAATGCAGCTCCAACACAAGCTATTGCAGCGATACCCATAGCTAAACCATCAAGCCCTAACATTGCTGTTAATGCCATTGAGCTAAGAGGGGATGTCCCAATTACACAGATAACTCCACCTAGTATGAATCCCATTAGGATAGGTGACTGAGTTGCAGCTACTGTTACTGCACCACCAATATACTGAAGAGCGCCTGTTACAAATGGATCAACTCCAAATGCTATAAATCTAGCTACTGGTGCAATTAAAAGAGCCCCTACAATTACATCAAATCCTAAAGGTAATTTTTCTTTTAATTTCTCACCAAATAAACCTACAACATAACCTGCGATAAAACCAGGAAGTATTCCGTAACCAGCACATGCAACACCAGCTACTACAGCATAAGTAGGGTTCACTCCCATGCTTAATGGAACTAGAATTGCTGCTGCAACTCCTCCCATACTTCCAGATGCTTCTCCTACTTTTCCTAAGAAAGTAAGATTTAATAAATCTCCACTTACATACTTATGTACTGCTTCAACAAGGAAGGCTGCTACAGCTGCTTCAGCCATACCTCCCATTGCTTTCATCCCCTTTGGTGCTTTAAAGCTAAAAAGCGAGAAAGCGATTAAAAAAAGTATAAGTAATCCTATACCTTTGATCATTGCCATTGACGTATCCTCCTTTTTTTTGGACACAAAAAAGAAGCCTACAGATAATAACAAAAAAGGACATGAGAAAATAGAATGCTAAATTTCTCCTGTCTGTTTATCTGAAAGCTTCCCTATATGTCTCATATAAGTTTCTTCTTCGATGCCAATTTAATGGACTTTCCAGGATTGTGTCTTAATATTGTTATAAAACCTGAAAGCTTCGATATGAGTCTAGCCAAAACATATCTTTCCCCTACGGTAGAAATAAAATTTCTTTTCCAATATTAATCAACCACTACAATATTCTGTTTAAATACATTATAATAACTTTGTGGGGTAAAATCAATAGATTTTCAATTGTTATTTTATTTTGAATATTTTGAAAAATAGGGGTGAAGGGTCTATGAAGAAGTTTTTTGCAATTTTGGTAATCATGATTATCGCAGCAACAGTAATAGTTTCCAAAGATGTCATAATTGAAGAGAGGGTAGTAAAAAATACCATTAAAAAATATGAAAATTTTTTAATAAATTTGTCGGATAATGATATTTTTATCACAGAATTCTATGATAAAGTAAAAAAAATATCTACCAATGAGTTCCAAAAAAGTATACTTATGAAATCTTTATTTAACTACACGGGAGCAGATTTGTTATCAATGTCTAATGAATTATATGAAAAAACAGTTAAGGATTATAATGAAAATTTGAAGGAGCAATTAGGCGAAATAAAAAATAATTCAATAAAAATTTCAAAAATTTACTATATAAATGATTATAATTCTTACGTATATACATTAAGAAAATCAATAATTTATACTAGTGAAGAACAAAAAAACATTGAATTATTTGTACTTAGAAAATATGAACTTATTAGGAGTGATTTTAATTGGTTTATATCAAATACAGTTACTGATTCTAGATATTTTAATGAGGGAGAAATAGACAATAAAGAGTTTAAGCAATTTATTACTATTGATGATAATGAAATAAAGTTTGATGAAGATATCTTAGATAAAAATACAAAAGTTAATTAAAATGTAAATATATGGTATAATATTTGAAGGGGGGATTATATGTCAAAAATCTTACTGAAAAATATTAAGTATTTTATACCATGTGAAGAAAAAGAAAAAATTATTACAGGAATTGATTTGTTAATAACTGATAATGTTATCTCTAAGATAGGAAAAAATATTAAAATCCTAGGAGATGAAGAAATTATTGATTGTGGTAAGTTTGCTGTACTACCTGGATTTGTTAATACTCATCATCATTTTTACCAAGCTATGTTTAGATGTATTCGTACTGTTCAGGAAAAACCACTATTCCCTTGGCTCGTAGATTTATATGAGTTTTGGAAGTATCTTGATGAGGAAATTGTATATCTTGGAGCCAAAGTTGCATTAGGAGAGCTCCTTAAAACAGGATGTACTTTATCCTCAGATCATCATTATCTTTTTCCAAATAATAATAGTAGAGACTTGATTGATTATCAAATCAAAGCAGCAAAGGAGTTAGGAATACGTTTCCATTCTACTAGAGGTTCAATGTCAAGAGGTAAGAAAGATGGTGGGTTGCCTCCTAATTGTGTAGTACAGGATGAGGATTCGATTTTACAGGATTCAAAACGTCTTATTGATACTTATCATGATTCATCTTATGATGCTATGACACGGATAGCTTTAGCACCTTGCTCACCTTTTTCTGTTTCAAAAGAAATTATGATGTCTACAGCTGAATTAGCAAGAAAATATAATAAAGTATTTTTACATACCCATCTTGCTGAAACTTTAGATGAAGAAGAGTATTGTAAAGATATTTATGGTTGCAGACCAGCAGAACTAATGGATGAAGTAGGTTGGATTGGGAAAGACGTTTGGTTCGCACACGGTATTCATTTGTCTGATAATGATTTGAAGATTCTAAAAGGGGCAGGGATTGCTCACTGTCCTTCATCGAATATGAAGCTTAATAGCGGTATATGTAGAACAAGTGAATTATATAGAAATAATATACCTATATCTATAGCGGTTGATGGAAGTGCATCTAATGATGGTTCTAATATGTGGGAAGAAGTGAGAAGAGCTTTTCTTTTAAACCATCTGAAATATGGAACTGAAGGTTTAAGCGCATATGATATTCTAAGAATAGCAACAAATGGTGGAGCGAAAGTGCTAGGCAGAGACCATATTGGTGTTCTTAAAGAAAACTATCTTGCAGATATGATATTAATTGATGTAGAGAATATATCCTACAGCGGTTGTCACGACATTGCATATGGATTAGTTTCTTGCGGAAATACAAGCTTAGTTGACTATAATATCGTTAACGGAAAGATAGTTGTAAAAGATGGAAAACTTGTTAATGTAGATGAAAAGGAGTTATTTAAGAGAGCTAATAAAAAAGCTGATGAAATAGTGGCATTTAGATATAATGAACTTAAATATTAGTAACTATTTATTTAAGAAGAACATAAAAGTCTTTTAAATTCAAAACAAACATGATATACTATTAGTGGATAATAATTATTAATTAGTATTTATTAATAGAGGTGATATATATGGAAAAAATAAATGATGAAATAATGGATAAGTTAAAAAAAGTATGTATATGTAAAGCAATTTCAAAAGCTAAGATAAAATCTGCAATTGCAGACGGTGCAGATACCTTAGAAAAGGTTCAAAAAGCAACTGGGGCAGGAACTGGAGGGTGTGGTGGTAACAGATGCACTCCAAAGATTTTAGAAATACTTAAGGAATACGATAAATAAAATGGAGAATGGAGAATGTAGAATGGAGAATGATGGAGATTTCTCTCCGAGAAATTTTAATTAAATTGTTCCTTGGTCAATAAGGGGTAACTCGTTTCAGTTTGAATGAAACATTGTGATTAAATACAATATTTTATCTGAGATAAAATGAGTAAAAACCTCTTGTCCTAAAGAACGTTATAATGTAGTTTCTGCCCTAAAGCAGAAACATCCATCATTCTCCATTTTCCATTTTCAATTCTCCATTAAAAAAAGCACGAAACTTCGTGCTTTTTTTATTAGCCGCAGCTAGTGCAGCTAGAACATCCGCCACCTTGTTGTAGGTTTGGTTCAACTGAGAATCCACCTCTACCGTTTTCTTCACCAGATTTAATTGTAACACCTTCAACAGCATCACAAGCTTCTTTATCCATAATGAAAGTTACTTCATTAATTTTTGTGACATAATCAGTTTCTTTAGCATCATCCTGAGCTAAGTTGTATATTGGGCCTGCTCAGCCATTACCTGCTAGAAATACTCTTAAAGTTTTGTTTTCAACGTTTCTTTCATCTAAGAATTTTACAAATTCATTATATGCTAAATCACTCATTTTTACGCAATCCATCATATCATCCTTTCTGCAAATAATAATAATTATTTGCTAAGCTTTATTGTTATTTTGATTATAGTACTAATAAATTTAAAAATCAACCCTTTTTTAGGGCTATTGTCAAAAAGTTCATAGTTATTTATAATTTGAACTATTCTATTTTTTTATGATATACTATATTTATAAAAAATATGATGTTTTATTTATTTAAATGAGGAGGAAATGATGATAAGTCATAAGAAAATCAGATTATTTTTCGTTTTTATAATACTTATGGTAGTGGCTTGTTCAATTAGTAGTTGTAAATCAGAAAGCAAAAAAACTATAGAAGTTCTTGAAATATCATCAGCTTTCAATTATGAGATTAATAGTTGATAGAATTGAAAATGGTATTTTAATATGTGAAAAAGATGATTGTTCTTTGATCAATCTAAATTTATCCCAATATGAAGTAAAAGAGAAAATAAACGAAGGTGATTTAGTCTATATTCGTGATAATATAATTTATATTGATCATGATGGAACTAAAGAAAATAAAAAAAACATAGACAAACTATGTGAAGATTTGTGGGATGAATAAAGGATTTTAATTGTAGTTATAATATAGGTACAAGAATATGTTATTAATTAAATACAGAATAAAAAATCAAGGATTAAATAATCCTTGATTTTTTTTTGCAACAGAGTTATAATACCAATATAATCAATTGCTTATTAAATAAGCATATGTTTAAAAGTGAGGTGAGCTCATGACAAATAGAGAAAGAGAAATTCTTAGAATGATAAAGAATAAACCAATGATATCTCAAAAAGAACTTGCTGAAAAGCTTGGTATTACACGTTCTTCAGTTGCTGTGCATATTACTAACCTAACAAAAAAAGGATTCATTTTAGGGAAAGGGTATATAGTAAACGAGGAGCCTTATGTACTAATAATTGGAGGTTCTAATATAGATATTCAAGGTGCACCAATTAATAAACTAAAAAAACATGATTCAAATCCAGGTGTTGTTACTACTTCTTTAGGTGGTGTAGGACGAAATATCTGCGAGAATATTGCTCGATTAGGAGTTAAAACAGGTTTAATATCAGCTGTTGGTGATGATGTGTACGGAAATAAAATTATTGAACAGGCAAGGCTGCTGAATGTCAATACAGAAGGTATTATTAAATATAATAATAAAAGTACATCTACGTACTTATCAGTTATGGATGAAACAGGTGATATGAATGTTGCAATAGCTCATATGGATGTAATTGATGAGATTGGGATTGAAGAGATTCAGGCTTTTGAAAATTATGTTGTTAATTCGAAGTATTGTGTTATAGATACTAACTTGAGAAAAGATGTTATTGAATATCTTTTATTAAATTATGATTGTAATTTTATTTTAGATTGTGTATCAACTACTAAGGCAATCAAAGTTAAAGAACATATCGGTAAATTTCATACTATTAAGCCAAATAAATTAGAAGCAGAAATTCTAAGTGGTATCAAAATTGAAGATGAAAAATCTTTAATTAAAGCGGGAAACTTCTTTATAGAAAAGGGTGTAAAGAATGTATTTATATCCTTAGGATCAGAAGGAGTTTATTATACGAATGGTGTTGACTGTGGGCATTTAAGTACTAGCGACGTTAATGTTATTAATGCCACAGGAGCTGGTGATGCTTTTATTGCTGGTATTACTTATGCTTATATGAAGGATTATAACATTGAAGAAAGCGTTAAATATGGTATAACCGCTTCGATTCTTGCATTAGAATCTGAGAAAACCATAAATGAAAAAATATGTGAAGAGATATTAAAATTAAGATTTGAAAATATAAATTTCATGAAAAGGAGATAGAGCTATGTTAGAAAAATACTTATCAATTAATGAGGATGTAAAAAAAGCTTTAGAAAATAATATGCCTGTTGTAGCGTTAGAGTCTACAATTATATCACATGGTATGCCATACCCACAAAATGTTGAAACTGCACTTCTTGTAGAAGATGAAATAAGAAAGAACGGTGCTATACCAGCAACAATTGCAATAATCAATGGAAAATTAAAGGTTGGTTTAACTAAGGATGAGATTGAATACTTAGGAAAAGAAGGTTTAAATGTAATTAAGACTTCAAGAAGAGATTTACCTGTAATAGTTGCTAAGAAATTAAATGGTGCTACAACGGTAGCTACTACAATGATAATTGCAGCAATGGCTGGAATTAAAGTATTTGCTACTGGTGGTATCGGTGGAGTTCATAGAGGTGCACAAGAGACATTTGATATTTCTGCAGACTTACAAGAATTAGCTAGAACAAATGTAGCGGTAGTTTGTGCAGGAGCGAAATCAATATTAGACTTAGGTTTAACTCTTGAATACCTTGAGACTAACGGAGTTCCAGTACTAGGATATCAGACTAAAGAATTACCTGCATTCTACACAAGAAAAAGTGGGTTTAATGTTGATCATAGAATGGATACACCTAAAGAAATTGCAGAAACATTGGATGCTAAATGGAACTTAAATATGAATGGTGGAGTAGTTATAACAAATCCAATTCCAGAAAAGTACGCTATGGATTATGACACAATAACTAATGCAATAGAGGAAGCATTAAAAGAAGCTGAGGAGAAGGGAATCAGAGGAAAAGAGAGTACTCCTTTCTTATTATCAAAGGTAAAAGATATTACAAAGGGTGCTAGTTTAGAGTCAAATATTAAACTTGTTTTAAACAACGCTAAACTTGGAGCTCAAATAGCTGTTGAATTAAGCAAATAGAAAGAAAAGACTATTACATGTGTAATAGTCTTTTTTATTGAAATTTTGAAATATGATATTACGAAAACTCTTTAATCGTTGATCTTTTTTCATTCACTTTAGGTTTTATTAATAAAAAACCTTTAGATATGATTGAGCAATCAATATTGTTGTATGTATATAGTTCACCATCTCTATTTACAAGCATTGGTTTATCACTAGTAATTTGAAAATTTGATGTTTTCTTATATGTTATATATTTAGCCATCTTTTTGTCAAGATGTTCTCCTTTTATCAATTTTGGGAATAGGAATAATACAGCAATCTTAGAGATGCTATGTACAATACAGATATCAAGTGTATCATCATTAATCACAGCATTAGGAAGAACTTTCATTCCACCACCATAAAATTTTCCAAGACCAAAGGCTGTTAAGAATACTTTAGTATTTATTTGCTTTCCATCAATTGATATCTTAATGTTTTGCTTTCTATATGTTAAGAGAGTAATAAAGATAGAAAGTAAATAAGCTATACTTCCAGGAATTAAGGGAAGCTTTTTTATTAGTCGAGCATTCTTTACTACATAAGTATCAAATCCTATTGAAAATATATTAACAAAATAAGTGTCATTTATTTTACCCAATGAAACATATTCAGTGTCTCCATCAACCAATGATTCAATTATCTCTTTAAAATCAGTACTTAAATTATTATATGCACTCTTAATAAAGTCATTTCCACTACCAGCAGGTATAACTCCTATTGGAACATTTGACGTATCTACGCCGTTAATAACTTCATTAATAGTTCCGTCTCCGCCTATAGCATATAATCTAACATCATCAGTTTTTGAAAAATTTTTAGCTATTTCAATTGCATGTCCTTCATATTCTGTCTTTATTATTTCATAGTCATCTTTTCTATTTTTAAATACATCATCAATTATAGGAATATATTCACATGCTTTTGACTTACCAGAATTAGGATTAAGAATAAAAATATGTCTCATATCGTACCTCGTAAAGTTTTTTTTGTCTTACTTCTAAATTATAACAATTTAAGACAATGAAATCAAGAAATGTATGTACTTATTAAATTAACCATTGTAGATTGATTGCATATTTGAAGTACTAGCATATACTATTATGAAGCATTATATATGGAGTTACTTTTAACATAGGTATGAATTTATAACTTATTACTAATGTGAATAATCGCAAAGGAGTATAGATATGGTAGAAGAATTAATATCTCCTGAAGAAAGAGAATATACTAAATATCTGAAAGAATTTAATGAACTTGAGAAAGAATATGAAATAAAAAAAGAGCGTCTTAATATGTTAAAAAAAACAATTATGAGATTTGAAGAAAAATTTATTAGGAAGTTAGCTCTCAGATATAGAACAATAGATAAACTTGATTATCAACTTAAAGAATATAAGAAAGTAGAAAAATTTCATAAAAGAGAGTTTCAATCTATGTTTAAGGAAGCTGAGAAAACTTTTGAACCATTAACATTTAAAAATAGTAAGAATGAAAACAAAGATATTAAATCTATTTATAGAGAAATCGTTAAGGAAATTCATCCAGATAGAAGTAGAGATTTTGATGAAGAAAAATTATTAACTAAACTAATGAGTGATGTTAATGAAGCTTATAAAAATAATGACAAAGTAAAAATGCTTGCAATATATAATAATTGGCGCAATGATCCTGATTACATTAATGAAGAAAGTGTAGCTGGAAAATTAGTAAGGGTAATTAGACAAGTATATAATATTAAAAATGAGATTGAAATAGTGGAAAAAGATGTTCTGGAATTACAACAATCGGAATTATGTGAATTTAAAAAGGAAGTAGATAGATATAAAAGAAGAGGAATAGATATAATGAATCAAATGGCTATGTCTCTAGATAAAGAAATTGCATTTAAAAGAAGAGTAGTTCGATTTTTTCAATTATTAAAAGAAGCATCTATAAATAATTCAAAGATTTAGTACTAAATTTTTAATAAAACAATATAATTAACTAAAGTAAATTTCAGGAGGGGACAATGAGTAAAGATAATAAACTAGTAGATTATTTAATACCAATTTCACTAATAGCCTCTTTAGGTGGGGTAATATTTTATAAAAAAAATATGAAAATAAAGAAACAAAAAAGTACTAAAGAATTAATTAATAGAACACAGTTATTAGCAGTGGATTATAGTAATGAAAATGTAGAGGATTTTATATCATATGCTAAGGATAAAAACCTTAATGTTAAAGAAATGGCATGTATGATTGAAGCCTATCATATGTTGATTAACTATGAAGTTGATCCTAAATATATTAATGATATAAAATTAATTTTAGAGATGAATGGTTACATAAACCCATTCAAATATAAATCTATTGAGTAGAAGGAAGCAATAGCTTCCTTTTTGCTTATAGTAGTTTTATTAAATATATAAATTTTATTAAAATCAAGTATTAGGATAAGATAATTGGATTAATCTAATACTATAATTAATCCTCACTGAATTATTAATATTTAAGTTAATCTGTTATAATGTTCATTGTGAAAATGCAAGGAGGGATTTTAATGAACTTTATAAGTGAATTTATAGATGAAGAGGTTGATATTAATTTATTATCTTATGAAATATTAATAAATAAAGTGATTTCTTATGATATTCTTAAAAATGATTTAAAGAACTTAACTAAAGAAATCGAAGAGGAGAAAACATTAGATGATATATATTCTAATCAAAATATGATTTCTGCTAGAGAATGTTATAAGAAACTAGGAATAGATCCAACTAGATACAGAATTTCTGTTGATTCATTATATAGACGAATTATTAAGGGTAAAGGGATATACTTTGTAAATCCAATAGTTGATTGCTGTAATCTAATTTCGTTATTAACTTATAATTCGGTAGGTGTATACAATTATAATTACATAAGGGGAGAGGTTACATTAAGGCTTGGAACGGAACAAGATAACTATGAAGGCATAGGGAGAGGTCAACTAAATATAAATAATATGCCTGTTCTGTGTGATAGTGAAGGGCCTTTTGGAAGTGCCACTAGTGATTCAACTAGAACTATGATTACTGATTCATGTAATAAGATTATATTAAATATCTTTTCCTTTACAGAAGAAAGTGATGATGATGAGATAAATAATCTAGTAAATAAAATATTTAATTCGTACTTTGATATATCTTATATAAAAAGGTTGTAATTGAGTTTGTATCAAAAATATAGATAAATAGCAGAATTTATGATATATTATTTAAATGTAGCAACTTTACGAAAGTTGTAGTTTTACATATAAATTATTGTTAGAAAGGTATGGTGTGAATGGAAAACAGCAATATTCCATCAAATTTTATTAAAAATATAGTAATCGGTGATCTGGAAAGTGGAAAGCATAAAGAGATAATTACTCGTTTCCCACCAGAGCCTAATGGTTATTTACATATTGGTCATGCAAAATCTATTTGCTTAAATTTTGAATTAGCTTCAGAGTTCAAAGGGAAAACTAATTTAAGATTTGACGATACTAATCCTGTAAAAGAAGATACTGAATATGTTGAGTCCATTAAGGAAGATGTTAAATGGCTTGGCTTTGAATGGGATAACTTATATTTTGCATCTAATTATTTTGATACTATGTACGAAAAGGCTATTCTTTTAATCAAAAAAGGGAAAGCTTTTGTATGTGATTTAAGTCCTGAGGAAATGAGAGAGTATAGAGGTACTTTAACAGAACCAGGGAAAGAAAGTCCTTATAGAAATAGAAGTATAGAGGAAAACTTAACTTTACTTGAAAAGATGAAAAATGGTGATTATAAAGATGGAGAAAAAGTATTGAGAGCTAAAATAGATATGGCATCTCCAAACTTAAATATGAGAGACCCAATAATTTATAGAATTTCTCATACTGAACATCACAATACTGGTTCAAAATGGTGTATATATCCAATGTATGATTTTGCTCATCCTCTAGAAGATGCAATTGAAGGTATAACTCATTCTATTTGTACTTTAGAGTTTGAAGATCATAGACCTTTATATGATTGGTTTGTTAAAGAATGTGAAATGGAAGCAGTACCACAGCAAATTGAGTTCGCAAGACTTAATATGACTAATACAGTAATGAGTAAGAGAAAGCTTAAGCAGTTAGTAGATGAAAATTATGTGGATGGTTGGGATGATCCAAGAATGCCAACTGTTGCAGGATTAAGAAGAAGAGGATTTACTCCTGAATCAATTAGAAACTTCTGTAGAGAAATTGGGGTTTCTAAAGGGCACAGCTTAGTTGATTATAGAATGTTAGAACACTTTATTAGAGAAGATTTAAAATTAAAAGCACCTAGAACAATGGGGGTACTTGATCCTATTAAAGTGGTAATTACAAACTATCCTGAAAATGAAAGTGAAGTCTTAACTGCTGCTATTAACCCTGAAAATCCTGAAATGGGTGATAGAGAAATTACTTTCTCAAGAGAAATCTATATTGAAAGAGAAGACTTTATGGAAGATCCTCCTAAAAAGTATCATAGATTATATCCTGGAAATGAAGTTCGTTTAAGACATGCTTACTTTGTAAAATGTAATGAGTTCTTTAAAGACGAAGAGGGTAACATAACTGAGATTCATTGTACTTATGATCCAGAAACAAAGAGTGGTTCAGGATTTACAGGAAGAAAAGTTAAAGGTACAATACACTGGGTTGATGCTAAAAATTGTCTTCCATGTGAATTTAGATTATATGATTCATTAATTCTTGATTCAGAAGAGGAAAAAGAATCATTCTTAGAAAATGTTAGTGAAGACTCATTAATCATTCAGAATGGATATATAGAAAAGAATATGGAAAATGTAAAACCACAAGATAAGTTCCAGTTCCTTAGACATGGATACTTTAATGTAGATATAAAACACAGCAGCGAAGAAAAAATTGTCTTTAATAGAATTGTTTCATTAAAAAGTTCATTTAGAATAAAATAATAGATTAGAACTTACTGAGATAAATGTAGGATAATAAGTATATTATATATGCTTATTATTCTATTTTTTTGCTAAAAAGGCTATTTAGATCTCAGCTAATAATATGTATATATTTATTTTTTAAAAGTGTATAATTGATTTTATATATAAATTTAAAAATCTTTATAAAATCTTCATAAAGTAATTATAAGATACTCCTTGAGAGGAGTGAATGAAAAGTAATATAAGGGGGAAGCTTATATATGGCTAGAATACTTGTTATTGATGATGAAGAAAGAATTCTGAAATTAGTAAGGAATATTCTTACTAAGGATGGTCATACTGTTTCATCATTTTTGAGTTTTGATGAGGTTAAGGAAGAGCAAATACCTTGGTACGATATTATTCTTCTGGATGTTATGATGCCGGGAACAGATGGTTTTGAAGTTTGCAGAATAATTCGTGATAAGGTGGATTGCCCAATACTGTTTATTACTGCAAAGACAGAGGAAGAAGATGTAGTATTTGGATTTGGGCTAGGTGCGGATGATTATATAAGAAAGCCGTTTGGTATGGAAGAACTGAGAGCAAGAGTAAACGCTCATCTAAGAAGAGAAAGTCGTGAGCATCACACGGTTCTACAATCAGGAGATATTCAATTCGATTTACAGGGCATGAAAATAATGGTCAAAAATGAGAGTATAAGTCTGACAAAAGGTGAATACCAGATATGCGAATTCCTTGCTAGACACAGAGGACATGTATTTTCAAGAGAACAGATTTATGAAGCTGTCTTTGGATATGATGGAGAAAGCAATGATAGTACAATTGTAACTCATATTAAGAACATCAGAGGTAAACTGGATGATTTCGGAGTTTCACCAATACATACAGTTTGGGGGATTGGATATAAATGGCAAACGTAAAGGGTAAAGAAAGACGCAAGACATCACTAATGACTATTGTATTAATAGCAGTGTATAGTATTGGTTTTGGCATATTAGGTTTAACTTTATGTGTGCTTATATTCTTATCTGTAGTTGCGAAAAATAACCAACTTATAACAGGAAAAGTATTTGCTGATTTTGAGCTGGTAATTGTAGTTGGATACCTATGTATTGTAATAGGTCTGATGTTTTTTGTACCATTCTTAACCGCCAAAATGATAAGAAAAAGGGGCCAATCCATATTAAAAGCAACAGAAAAAATTAAGGCTCAGGATTTAGATTTTGATATTAGCTCAAGTGGAATTAAAGAAATTGACCAGATATTAGAAAGCATTGATGATATGCGGCTAGCTTTGAAAGAATCACTGGAAACGCAGTGGCGTTTAGAACAAAATCGTAAGGCTCAAATTTCGGCTCTTACTCACGACTTTAAGACACCGATTACTGTATTAAAAGGTAACATAGGTTTACTAAAGGAAAGTGAATTAGACGATATATGTAAAGAGTATGTTGAAGATGCAAGTGCTAGTTTGGAACAAATTGAGAAGTATCTGATTCAGCTTCTTGAGATGGCACGATTTGAAAGAGGTTATTCGGTAGAAAAGGAAAAAATTGAGCTTGTTGAAATGCTTGATGGGATTGTTTCAATGTTTATGCGTATGGCGGATGAAAAAGATATTTCAATTATTACCGAAAATGATAAGGGGAATATTTTAATTTCAGTAGATAGGATTCTAATAGAACGTGTGTTTCATAACCTGATATCAAATGCTTTAGATTTTACACCACAGAAAGGGACTATAAAAATATTTCTAACTTCAGATGAAAACCAAGCTGTTATTACTATTACGGACTCTGGATGCGGTTTCAGTCCAAATGCTTTAAAACATGCTACTGAGCAGTTTTACATGGAGGACACAAGCAGAGGAAGAAAGAATCATTATGGTTTAGGGTTATACATTGTAAATTCGATTATAAAGCAGCATAATGGAACTATAGAGATTACAAATGATGAATTGACAGGAGGAGCCAGGATAAGCATTCACCTTCCCTTGATAAAGAATTAAAAATAATAGAATAATTACTTTTCAAGTATAAAAATGAGAGATAAATTAAAAAATGTAATAAGAAAGATGTTGAAGATATTCAAAAAAATATTGGTAATACTGCTTGGGCTTTCAATAATACTTTTATTTATAACTACAATTTGGAACAAGGCTATTTGCATGATTGAGGATAAAGAATTAAGCAAAGTAGGAACAGAAGTGAATGTTAATGGCACAAGCATAAGAGTGTCTGTTACTGGAGAAGGTAAGAAAACTATCATATTATTGAGCGGTATGGGAACAGCAAGTCCAATTATTGATTTTAAACCTCTTGCTCAAAAATTAAGTAATCATTATCAGGTGGTAACTCTGGAATATGCAGGATATGGATTAAGCGATGATTCTAAGAAAGATCGCACAAATAAGAATATAGTAGAGGAAATAAGAGGTACTTTAAGTCAGTTAAAGATTGAGCCTCCTTATATATTAATGCCTCATTCCATATCAGGAATGTACTGTCTTAAATATATGAGTACTTATCCGGAAGAAGTAGAAGCAATGATTGGTATTGATTCTACAGTACCAAACCAGTTAAAGTATGAAAGTGACTTTGTGATTTCAAATGGTTTATATTATCTAGCAAGATTTATGGATAAAACAGGTCTTACACGACTTTCTTATCTTCCAGGAGTAGCATATCTTCAGGATATGGAAGCGTGTGGAAGTTATTCTAAAGAAGATATGAAAAAGGTATCTGCTTTGTTCAATAGAAAATCTATTTCAAAAGCACAGTATAGTGAACACAGGCTCTTTAGGGCTAATTGTGAGGAACTCTATGATGTTAAATATCCTGATAATATACCTGTATTGTTTATATTAAGTAATAATTCATGTGAATTATATAGTAAGCAATCAGTAAAAAATGGATATCATATAACTTGGGAAGGATTACATAAAGAAGTAATCTCAAATACTGAAATTCAAAAGATAGTATATTTGGATGGGGAGCATTATTTACATTGGAAACAGTCAGAAGCAATTGCTGACATGGCTGATGATTTTATACAAGGTAAGAATTATGTTCTTGATGAAATCTAACTAAGATTAAATAGCTTCTAAAATGACTAATAGATTGAAGTATATCATGATTATTTAAAGTTTTTATTGAAATGTATACTTATTTGGGTTATAATGGTAGTAGATTTGAAAAAAACACGAAAGGTGGGAAGATTTATTATGAGATTAATAAGACTAAGAAATGTAATCAACAATTATGAACTCAATATAATCAATCAGGAGGTATCACAATTTGGTCTGCAAAAATGGAGCAAATGTTTTACCAGCACACCTTTTGGCAGAGGTACAGAAATATATTAATGGAGAGTTAATCTATGTACCTAAGAAGCAGAATAAAAAAGCTGAATGGGGACAGCTGAGTGGAACAAAAACAGTATTAAAAGAACGTAATGAAGAGATATATAAATTATACTTAGAAGGAGTATCAGTAAGTGAACTAGCTGATATGTACTTTTTAAGTTGTGAAACAATTAAAAAAATTGTTTATGGTAAGAAAAAGAAAAAAGCAATGTGATTAAACGCTAAGTATAATACTTAGCGTTTTTATTTTGAGGGGAGGAGTTATATGGATATAAAGAACTTAGTGAAAGAGCATTATGAAATAGGACTAATTACTGATATAAAAAAAACAACCTTTGGTAGTGGAAATACTTTTATCATAGAGACAGAAAATGAAAAGTACATAGCAAAAGTGAATAATAAAGCTAATGAAATCAAGATATATAATGATATTCAAAAGCTGGTGAGTTTAAGTGGTATTAAACAACCTAGAGTAATATTAACAAAGTATAAAGAGCTAATAACTCCTTTTGGACTTGTGTTATATGAGTATATTAATGGTGAGACTCTTGCTGAATTTGATGATCAAACTGAATTAAAGGCTCTTAATTATATGTTTAAATACAATCAAGAACTAAAAAAGATACATATTGAAGAAAATGAATTTCAGATAGAAAATGATTGGGATAGAATTAAATCATTAGATTATGTATGCAACGAAGTTCCAAAACGTATAAGTGATTTAAATATAGAACCAAAATTTAAAGAAGAACTATTGAGTGGTATATCAGTATTAAGTAAATATAAGATATTCCTAGACAACATGGATAAGCAAATAATCCATTCGGATTTAGGTGCTGACAATTTCCTTGTTTCTAATAGAGAAATATGTGCTATTATCGACTTTTCTCCAGAAATAAACAATGAACTATACTCACTTGCTCATTTTACATACTGGAATTACATGTGGAGAGCAGAAAAGTTTGAAAAGAAAGTTATCAACGGTTACTTAGATAATTATTATGAACAAAATAATTCTAAAAATCATAAGCAAGAATTCTATCTTTTATTACTTCAGGCTTCAATTTTCAGGGTTTTAGGTCCGTTGTTTGAAATATCTCGTTCAAAATCTCAAGATTTTAGTAGATTGGATAAGAGAATGGAGTTAATGAGATGGATTAAAAAGGAGTTGATCTGTTAGTATTATCTTAATTTTGTGATGTAGTTTATTAAAATTTAACGTAACTAGCAGAAGTCTCCCATCTTCTACAAGTGAGAGATGAATGTGTAAAAATAACTTGATTCTATTATTTTTGCATTAAAATATAATCAGTAGTTAATAATAGAAATGGGTGATAATTATGAAATTAGATACAAATAATCATTCAGTGTTCTTATTGCATTATCATCTTGTATTAGTTATAAAGTATAGAAGAGAAGTAATAAAGAAATATATTCAAAATCAAGGTAAAAAGTGAGGTGAGGGAGTTGTTAAAAGCTTATAAATATAGAATCTATCCTAATTCAGAGCAAAGATTATATTTGGCTAAAACATTTGGTTGTACTAGATTCATATACAATAAAATGTTAGCTGATAGGATAAAATCTTATGAAGAAAACAAAGATCTAGACATAAAAAAAGTGAAATATCCAACTCCTGCACAATATAAAAAAGAATTCCCTTGGTTAAAAGAAGTTGATAGTTTAGCTTTAGCCAATGCCCAATTAAACTTGAATAAAGCTTATAAAAATTTCTTTAGGGATAAATCCGTAGGATTTCCTAAGTTCAAAAGTAAGAAAAGTAATTATCACAGTTACACAACTAATAATCAAAACGGAACTGTATGTATTGAATATGGATATATTAAGATTCCTAAATTGAAATCTATGATTAAAATAAAATTGCATAGACAATTCACTGGATTAATAAAGAGTTGTACTATAACAAAAACACCAAGTAATAAATACTATGTTTCAATATTGGTTGATACTGAAAATATAAAGTTGCCAAAAGTAGAAAATAAAATAGGTGTTGATGTTGGCTTGAAAGAGTTTGCTATATGCTCCAATGGTGATAGATATGACAATCCTAAATGGTTAAGAAAATCAGAAAAAAGACTTAAAAAACTACAAAAGGACTTATCAAGAAAGAAAAAAGGAAGTAATAACAGATATAAAGCTAGATTAAAAGTCGCAAGACTCCATGAGAAGATTACCAATCAAAGAAAAGATTTTTTACACAAGTTATCTACTAAACTAATCTGTGAAAACCAAACAATAGTTATAGAAAACTTAAAAGTAAAGAATATGATGAAGAATGATAAGCTATCAAAGGCAATAGGTGAGGTATCATGGTTTGAGTTTAGAAGAATGTTAGAATATAAGGCAGAATGGAATGACAAAAAGATAGTTATAGCACCATCGAATTATGCTAGTAGTCAATTATGTTCTGAATGTGGTTATAAAAACAAAGAAGTGAAAAACTTAGGGCTCAGAGAGTGGATTTGTCCTAACTGTAATGCGAAGCATGATAGAGATATAAATGCAAGTAAAAATCTACTGAAACTAGCTATATAGTTTTGGTAATAACTAAGGTCGGTGCGACCTTGTAAGCTTGGGTAAACTTGCTCCATTGGGAGTATTGACCAAGAAGCCCCCACTTCAATGAAGTAAGTGGAGGGTAGTTCACCGGGAGTAATATTCAACTGGTTGAGTATTAAATCGAAAAACTTTATTAATCCATGGATAGTTCATATGTTCGGAGATGCTGCAATTATGCTTATAGGATTCAAGATGTTTGGACTATTTTAGTAATTTCTGATAAAATAGATTGAAACATATATTCAAATGAGTATTGGAGGAAAATAAATGATAAAAGGCTTTTTATTTGATCTAGATGGAACATTGATTAATACAAATAATCTTATCTTGCATACATTTAAACATATATTTAAAACACATATGGAATTGGAAGTAGAAGAGAGTGAAATAGTTAAGTGTTTTGGTGAGCCTCTTAGTGCAACATTTCAAAAATATACTAAAGATAATGTGGAATTCTTAGTTGATGAGTATAAAAAGTATAATGTTACAGTACATGATGAGTTGGCTGAGTCTTATGAAGGTGTTAGAGATACTCTAATATTTATGAAAGAAAAAGGGTACAAGCTTGCTATTGTTACTTCAAAGAGAAGGGTAGTAGCAGAGCGGGGATTAAAGTTATTTGATTTATATGATATTATGGATGTTATAGTTACACCTGAGAGTACAGAGAAGCATAAGCCTCACGAAGAACCAGTCTTATATGCCTGTGAGCAGCTAGGATTGAATCCTAAAGAAGTTATAATGGTAGGGGATAGTCATAATGACATTTTATCAGGTAACAATGCAGGTGCTGCTACAGCTCTTGTAGATTATACTGCATTATCAGTAGAGAGTTTAAAAGAGCATAATCCAACATATATAATATCTCACATAAGTGAGTTGCTTGATATAACTGAAAAGCAAAATAAAGTAAGTTAATTATAAAAAAAGTAGCTTTAGGAGCTACTTTTTCTTATTCTTTATCTTATTTCTAACTATATTTATAACGTATATAAAGAATAGTATACATAACACAGGTATAGTAAGGATAAGCAGATGATGTTCTAATTCAAGACTAAAAGTCAATGAAAAGAGTAGGGAACCAGCCTGAAGAACAGTTGTTATAATACACCCAGTTACAATTATCATTTTTAAGGAATTCTCATCAATTTCATTAATTTTGATCTTATGTGATAGAACCCATATAAAAAATATTGTAAGTGAATAAATAATTACTTGTGGAAGGGTGATACTTATTGAGAGAAGTATCAATTTAATAGTATCTAAATTCATAAATAAGTCATTTTCAGATAGATATATAACTAAAATTCCGTTTGTTATAAGAGCAGAAATAATAATGATATATATTACAAAGCTCTTGGTACTCATTGATTTGAAATATTCAAAGAGTTTTTCAAAATCCATAGTATCACTCCAATCAAATTTATTTTCTTAGTATAGTTATATATTATGAACCAATAGTGATACATGTTATTAGGGGTAATATCTGTGACAATCACTACCTTCCAATCAACTTTCCATACATCCGTTAGGCACTACTTCAGAACTGTAAATGTCAATCCCAAAATGCACAAAAATTATAATCTCAAAATGTACAATTATTATAATTATTGATTTTTGATTTTCTTACTTTCCATTACCTCTATCTTTCCTTTTAATCTATAGGATGGTCCAGTGATTTTAACAATACTTGAATGATGAATCAGTCTATCCAATATTGCGTTAGCAAGTGTAATATCTGAAAAAACTTCACCCCATTTACTAAAAGGTTGATTGGTAGTTATAATAGTTGAATTTTTCTCGTATCTCTTATTTATTAATTGAAACAATAGGTTAGCACCTTGTTTATCAATTGGTAGATAACCTATTTCATCAATAATTAATAACTTGTACTTTGCATAGTGTTTTAATTTTGTTTCTAATCTATTCTCCGCATGAGCTTTGTTGAGCTGCATAATTAAATCATGACATGATATAAAATAAGTTAAATGTCTTTTCTTAGCTGCAGCAACACCAAGTGCTACAGCTAAGTGAGTTTTTCCAACCCCTGAAGAACCAAAGAATAGTATGTTTTCTTTATTTTCAATGAACCTTAAACTCTCTAAATCTAATATTTGAGTTTTGTTTATTGAAGGTTGAAAATCGAAATCAAAATCTGACAAAGTTTTTTCAAAAGGAAATGCAGATACAGCTATCTGAATCCTTGAAGCTCTCTCATTTCTAAATTCTAATTCTTTCTCTGTCAATGCTAATAAAGCATCAATAAATGTAAGATCCTTATTAGTTATTTCATCTAAGAAGTTTGGCAGAAAACTTCTAAATTTCTCTAATTTCAGTGTTTCAAGGTTATTAAGTAGTTTGTTATAATTACTCATTTAATCACTCCTCTAAAAAAATATCCATATTCTTTAAGTTTTCTTCAATAAAAAGTTCTACATCATCTTCTGCATAATGGCTCAGAGCATTTGAAAGTAGTATTTCTTTTGCATGATCTTTTTTATAGTGAAAAGTTTTATCGGATATCTTATGACAAGCAACTAAATCTTTAGTATAATAAATATAAAGTTCAGATTCTATTTCTGAAACGGTTAAATAACAACCTATATAACAGGTTGGAACGGAGTATTTTTTACCTTTATATCTAATCATGGATTCATTAGATACCTTATATTCTTTTTCGTGGTGGAAATATGATAGAAGGATATCCATTGTAGGTAACGGGTTTAAATACTCTTTTTCTTTTTCAAATCTTATAAATGGTACCTCGTTCGTTGCTTGTGAAATTTCACTATTAATATCATGATTAAATGATTCTACTATCTTCTCTAAATCTTCAAATGTATTGAATTCTTCATTAAAAGGCGTTAGCCTGTCCACTAGCTTCGCTAGAGTTTCTACTTTACCTTTAGTTTGAGGCCTATATGGTCTACATGTGATTACATCAAACCCAGCATCCATAGAGAAGTATTTGAAATTTTTATTTATGGATACATTTTTAAAAGAAGTAGTATTCCTATCCACTACCGTGGACATATTATCGAAAAGTATTTCTTTAGGTATCCCTTGATAATATCTAAAAGCTTCAAATAAACATTCAAACAGAGTTTTTTGAGTTCTATCCATTGTTAATTTCAAATATTTTAGTCTTGAATATCCTAGAACCATCAAAAATATATTTACTTCAAATACTTCACCTTCCTTATTAATCATTTTTATACTTTCTTTCCAATCTACTTGAGCTTGAAGTCCTGGACTTGTATCAAACCTTATTGTTGCTTTTTTCACCTGTGATTTTCTATGTTTTTTCACAAAACTATTTACTGTTTGGTATCCTCCTGTATAGCCTTTTTTCTGTATAAATTTGAATATAGCCATTGAAGTAGATCCATAGTTATCAGCTTTATCTTTAACTATTTCTTTATAATCATCAAGTTTCCCATTAATAACTCTAGGTTTTCTTGTAGAACTATTTGATTCTGTTAAGTACTTATCGATTGTTCTTCTATCGCAATTAAATCGTCTAGCTAATTCGCTTTTATTCAATAAATCTATCTCCTCTCTTATTAAATTTATTTGATTTGACACATCTTTTCTCATAATATTTCTCCTAACTTTTTTTGAAATATTATACTAAAAAATGTACAAATTTGTGTAGTTTGAGATTATAATTTTTGGCTAATTTGATTATATAATTTACAAGAACCAGGAAAATTAAGTAATTTGATTAGCATATCCACAAGGTTATCGGTGATTTTATGACTGTGTAACCAAAAAAGGAAGCTAACATAGTATATCTTATATTTTCAGTATCCCTGCGTATCTCTGTAATATCTTCAGAAACTATACGCATTTTTTATATTTTGACGAATTTTATAGGATAATGAGCAAACAGAGTATAGGGAAGTTGAATTTTCTAATAGAAGTTATTTTTTTTAGAAGCTCTAATGGAACGCTTCCAATTTGCTTAGATATGTAGATAACATCAAGTCGTGGGATATCGGTTTTATGAGTAGTATGGCAAAACTAAATTGTGATACATGTTTCCGTAGACAATACAGGAAAATAGATGTATAGTAAAGTTAAACATTGTTTAAAACATTGTTTAAAACATGTTTAATATTATCTAATATCATAGACATTGTGAGGTAAGTAAAATGAACTCAAAAAAAACAAATGCAAAAGAAATAATTTTAGATGCAGTACTTAAGTTGATTGATGAAGTTGAGCATATAGAAGAAATAACATCGCGAAGGATTACTGAGAAAGCAGGAGTGAACCTGGCGATGATTAACTACTATTATCAATCAAAGGAAAATCTGATAAATCAGGCAGTAAGCCACAAGATGGAGTCCATAACAAGTCAGATTTCTGTTATGAGTAGCGATGATTCTGCGTATGAACAATTGATAAGGCTTCTAATATCAACGGCTGATTTAAGCTTTAAGTACAATAAATTCTTTAAATTAGCAGTTGAAGCTGAAATGAGGAATGGTTATATGAATTCAATGGATTTGATAATGCCATTTCTGAAAGAAATATACAATAGCTACAATCCGATTGAACTAAAGGTAGTGGCCATGCAGCTAATGATACCATTTCATCAAATAGTCATGTATCCTGACCTGTATGGCAAATATTTGGATACTGATTTCTTTGAAAAGATCAAGCGTGATGAAACTATTGTCAAGATGATTGAAAGTGTTTTAGGAAAATAGAAGGAGGATGGGATTGATGAAAGAGCTCAATAAGAGCAAAGAGAAAGAAAGTTACCATAATAAATCCATTAGGGTTAATGTCTCAGTATTCGGTGTAATACTTAGCATCAGCGGTATGGTGCATGGATTATTTGAAATCCTTCAAGGTAACGTAAAAACCGAGGGTCTTATGATTCACGCTATAGGAGAAGCACACAAATTCTGGGTATATGGCAATGAACCAGCTTTTACAATAATTCCTAACTATCTTATTACAGGATTGGTAGCCATTTTCACGAGCTTGATCATAATAATATGGTCAGTTAAATTCATGGATAAGAAGAATAGCCCTCATATTTTGTTGATGCTGTTCATTGTACTTTTGTTAGTAGGTGGCGGCGTCGGGCAAGCAGTGTTTTTTACTGTCATCTGGATATTTGCCACCAGAATAACCAAACCGTTGTCATGGTGGGATAAGGTAATATCGAGTTCTGCAAAAGTATCCTTATCAAAACTCTGGTTAGGATTGCTTCTTAGTAGCTCTGTATTAGTGTTTTTTGCTCTTGAAATAGCTGTATTTGGATATGTACCTAGCATTCAAGATACAGATATAGTATCTTTAGTAATGCTATCAAGTTTAGGAAGTGGTTTTATACTTCTAATAGTAGCTTTCATATCTGGAATATGTCGTGATCTTGTTGATAGAAAACAGTGAAAAGGAACTAATATCATAGTAATCAAACTTATGCCTATTTACAAGGAGGGGAATCATTGAAAGTAAAATACTGATAGCTTAATTTTTTCGAGAAATGGATAGTAAGAAAGGTTAGGGCACCTATAGGCGATTTCAGAGATTGGAATCCTATACGAAAGAACAATCACAGAAGATTCGGTCCTTTCGTGTAGGATTCTAATCATGAAGCATAATGGTACGATGAGATCATTTATTTATAAATATGTTAAAGATAATCAGGAAAATTTATTCTATTCTTCAAACAATTTTTCGATCATGAGGTGGATGAGATACAAAGAAAAATATTCTTGGATATATCAGATGAAGCAGATAGAGGTGAAAATCTACTTAAGTTTTGAAATCTTTTAGAAGGTAAGAGCGATTTTCACACAAATAAAACGCCGTTAAATAATAATTTAACGGCGTTTTGCATGTTTTAAAGATAGGGGGGAGCTCATATCAATATTATAATCCATTAATTACCAATTAACAATTTACTTTATATATTTCACTATTTTGTCTTTATCTCCCCTTCAAATAAAAATATCTCTTTAAAAATGAAAAGTACTATAATTTATTTTTTTAATAGTTTAAATTTTTTTTAGAAAAGTTACATTCTTTAAACCACAATAATTATTAAAATTTTTGACTTAATTTTATAATAAATATTTTACTTAAGTTTACATTTATTATTTATGTTATTTCTTTACCCAAAATAATATTGAGTAATAAAATCATATTGATGATAATTATAAAAGTCAAGAATTTAAAAAAATTATTACATCTCTCCCCTCTTATTTGGCTTCATTTTAAATATATGCCCACTGCCAAAGATAACCTGAAGATACTATTGATTTAACTCAAATGAGTTTGCCTGTATCCCCTTCTATAAGCAAAAATAGCTATATAAAAATTGAAAACTATATTCAGATAATTTTCTCATGAATAAACAATACCATATAAAACTATAATTATGTTTTATAAATACATGTGTATTTGGAAATAATTGATAATTATTGTGTGTATAATATAAGTATGTCTATCATACATCCATATATCTAATATAAGAATGTATGTAATAAATATAAATGTATTAAATTGGTCTATTTATGGATATTATAAGGGGTGATTATTTTGGAAAACAACTGTATCTTGGAAGTAAATAATCTTTCAAAAACATATACAAAAGGAAAAAAAGAAATTATTAAAGCTGTTGATAATATTTCGTTTAGAGCATACAAAGGAGAAATTCTTGGTCTATTGGGGGCAAATGGCGCAGGTAAAACCACTACTGTTAAGATGATTTGTAGTCTTGTTAAGGCTAGCGAAGGAACTGTTTTAATTGATGGAATTGATAACTTTAAAAAGAGATCTAAGGCACTAAAAAAGATTAGTGCAGTACTGGAGGGCAATAGAAATATATATTGGAAACTTACAGTAAGAGAAAATTTGGAGTTCTTTTCTGCTTTAAAAGGTATTGACCCAAAAAAAATACAAGATAAGATAGATTACTATATAAACATATTCAATCTCAAAGAAAAGGAGAAGGTTATTGCAAGTAAACTTTCTAGGGGGATGCAGCAAAAACTTGCTATCGCTACTGCTTTGATAAGTGAAGCAGAGGTTATTTTGTTAGATGAGCCAACATTGGGGTTAGACGTTAAAGCTTCTTATGATATTAGGCGTATGCTAACAGAAATAGTTAAGAAAGAAAATAAGACTATTATACTAACAACTCATGATATGAATGTTGTTGAAGACGTATGTGATAGAGTTATCATAGTTGATCATGGCCGAATTATTGCAGAAGATAAAATTGAAAACTTGATGAGACTCTTCAATGTTAAAAGCTATAACTTTGTTATTGAAGGAAATCTATCAGAGAATCAAAAGTTAGAACTGAGTAAAATTAATCACTTAGAGATAAAAGAAAGTTCAGAGAGCACCGAAATATTAATCAATTTAGAAGACAATCAGCTCTTTTATAAAGTTATGTCAACATTTGGTTCAGAAAATTCTGTAATTAAGACAATTGAATCCAAGGAATTAAACTTTGAAGAAGTATTTATTAAAATATTAGGAAGGAGTAAAAAAGATGAGTATGTGGATATTGCTTAAAAGCTTTTGTAAAAAAGATTTTATATTATTTAAAAGGTATATTTTTAATTCTATATGGGGGATAATCTCTCTTTATGTTATGTTCTTATTAATTTTCTTAGGTTACAAAGGAGTTGCTGGAGGTTCTGAAAGTTATGGAAGTAAGCTGGACGGTCTTATTGTAGGATATGTACTATTCTTTACAGTCATTTTTGCATATTCAGCTATATCAAGTACTATTTCTGAAGAATGTAGAAAAGGAACTCTGGAACAGTTATATATGTCTGCTTTTTCTTTTAAGACTATACTTTTTGTAAAAGTTATAAGTTCTTTGCTATATGAATTAATTTTTATTTCAATAATTTTGTTCTTGAATATGTTAACTACAGGGCATTTCTTGAATCTTGATTTACTTTCTATAATGCCCATAGTTATTTGTACTTTATTATGTTTCTATGGATTAGGATTGATTGTAGGTGGTATAACACTGGTTTTTAAAAAGGCAGAAAACTTCTTGCAGATTTTACAATTTGGTATTATAGTATTTATTGCAGTCCCAGTAGGTAAGATACCAGCCCTTGCATTACTTCCAGGAGCCCTTGGTTCAAATATGATTAATAAAGTTATGACAAAAGGAAAACATATAACAGAATTCTCTGTACAGCAGTTGGGACTTTTACTCTTAGTGGGATTAGCATATTTAATTATAGGTGGATTTGTATACAAAATTTTTGAGAAAAAATCAATGAAAATGGGTACTTTAGGTCACTATTAAATTGTAATTTCATGTTTAGTGAATATTATTGAAAATTACTTTTTATAGGATGAATTGAAGTAGATTAGCCAGCAGTTTCAATCTGCTGGCTTTCTTATTATTTATGTGTAATTGAAATATAATTATTTTAAACACAATAGTGCTTTTAAAATTTCACTTGCATCACCATGAATTACTAAATCTGCAGCGTGGTCATAATATGTTTCATCTTTGTTAATTATAATTAGTTTTTGATCTCTCAATGTGTTCACATAATTGCTGATTGTTGAAACTTCTAATGATGAACCAATAACAACTATAACATCACTTTTATAGAATATTTCATCGGCCTCATTTATTAGGTTTTCATCAATCCATTCCCCATAAAACACTATATTAGGTCTAATAAAGTTATTTGGATACTCAAAATCATGGTTGCTCTCACATTTATAGCAGTATTGATTTTTTAAATATTCTTCTTTAGTATATCTCTCACCGCATTTTTGACAATAGAACTCTCTAAGGTTACCGTGCAGTTCAATTACTTTTGAACTCCCTGCCCTTTGATGAAGTCCATCAATATTTTGAGTTATTAAACCGTTTATTTTAAAAAAACTTTCCATTTGCTGAATATAATCATGAATAATATTAGGTTTATATACTTGATTATTAATAATAAATTCATTAATAAATTCTCTGCATAATTTATTTTTCGTCCAGAAAGTATTTATGTCTAAGAGAGTCTCAGGATTATAACCTTTAAACTTATTTTTATATAACCCCTCTTCTCCCCTGAATTGCTTTATTCCAGATTTCACAGATACCCCAGCACCAGTAATAATCAGTATCCCCTTTTTACTATTCTTTAGCAAGTTGAATAATTCAGTTAAAAGATCCACTGTAACCCTCCTTAATTCTAATATGTATTTTTATAATCTATTAATGGATAGTATCCTTTTTTCTTATAATTAGAACTATATTTTAACATTTTACTATTTTTGTTTTATAATTTCAAATTTTAGTATAAATGACTATTTATGAATTACATTTGTATTTCTTATTCTATAAAATTTACAATAAAATTTTATATAAGCTTCATTCAAATATCTATTTTCCTCTGATATAATAATAGAAACAAATAAAATTATTTCCTTGGAAATAATTGTAAATAGGAGGAAATATGGAAGACTATGAAAAAATATTTGATCCCGCCCTCCCCTCTTGTTTAAGTTCATTCTTAAACTATATGTTAGCAATCAAAGGGAAATCGTCAAATACAATTAAGGGATATAAAAATGATCTTACACTTTTTATAAAGTTTATAATGTCTTATAAATATAATAAGAGTGGGAAGCTTGAAGAGATTGATATTAGTGGTTTTAAAACAGAAAAATTAAATGATTTAATTCTAGATGATCTTGTTGCGTTTATCACCTATTCTGAGCTTAAAAGAGATAATCAGAGCAATGCAAAGGCTAGAAAGGTTGCAGCAATACGCTCATTCTTTAATTACCATTTCTCAAAGGAAAAAAGCATCACTGTTAATCCAGCCAAAGAACTGGATAGTCCTAAAATTGGAAAAACACTTCCTACATTTTTAACTCTTGAGGAAAGTAAGCAATTATTACGGGTTGTTACGGGAAAAAATAAAAATAGAGATTATGCTATTCTTATTTTGTTCTTAAACTGTGGTCTTAGATTATCTGAGCTATGCAGCATAGACTTATCTTCCATAAAGGAAGATACCTTAAAAGTTACAGGTAAGGGAAATAAAGAAAGGATAATTTATCTTAATCCTAGCTGCATTGATGCTATAAATAAATATATGCCTGATAGAGAAAGGATAAAAGAGCAAATTACACCTGAGGATGAGGATGCCCTTTTCATTAGTAATAAGAAGAATCGTTTATCTCCACGAGCTGTTGAACGAATGGTAAAAAAGTATGTATTAAAAGCTGGATTAGATTATGATAAGTACTCCCCTCATAAATTAAGACACACTGCTGCGACGCTTATGTACAAGCATGGTGATGTAGATATTAGGAGTCTTCAGTTTATTCTAGGTCATGAAAGTGTATCTACTACTCAGATCTATACCCATATAGATGATGAAAAACTTAGACAAGCTGTTAAAAAGAATCCACTTGCTGATATATAAAAAAAGCACATTAATTGTGCTTTTTTTAGTTTTCATTATATTTTAATAAACCTGGATAGTTTTCATTTAATAGTCTATCCTTCATTTCTGGATCATTCATTATTTCAGACAATCCTTCTACATCATCTAAATATACTACGTTTTCATCCATTTCAAATGTTTCATTTGGATTATAATCTTCTAGAGAAAACTCAGATGTATCTACTGAAACTGCTGCTTCTAATTCATCCTTCGAATCTTCTGTTGAATCATCCCATAATTCAGTATTTACTTCTTCGCTTTCGTCGTTTAACATACTATCTAAATTTAGAAGAGATGCTTTCTTAGAAGCAGCTTTTACCTCTTCAGATTGAATATCCTCAAAACCGATTGCTTTTGTATCAATTCCTTGTAACTCCATGCACTTAGCGCAATTATCACATTTTTTTTCAGAGTTTAAATCACAAATGTTGCAGTTACCACATTCATTACACTCTTTCGCAGAGCTAAAAATACATTTTTTCATATAAACTCACTCTTTCCATGTTAATATTTTTATAAACTTGTCAAAACTATATTATATCAAATAGTATGATAATAAACAACAAGAACATATGTTCAACTCTCGACAAAATAGCACTTTGACATAAAATAAGGTATTGTTACCACAATTTTTGAAGAACATTAGTTTGATATATGGAAATAGTTGTGTTATAATTATTTATAGATTGTGAGGTGATTTCATGGCAAGAAAAATGGGTGCAAAACAAAAGGAAATTTATGAGTTTATAAAATCTCAGATTAAGGCTAAGGGTTATCCCCCTTCAGTTAGAGAAATATGTACTGCTGTTAATTTAAGTTCAACATCAACAGTTCATGGTCATTTATCTAGATTAGAAAAGAAAGGCTTTCTAAGAAGAGATCCTACTAAACCAAGAGCAATTGAATTATTAATTGAACCAATAGTAACTAAAGAAATGATTGATATTCCAATCGTAGGAAAAGTAACTGCTGGTTTACCAATTTTAGCAGTAGAAAATATTGAGGAAACTTTCTCTCTTCCAATTAACTATGTTTCTAGTAATGAAGAACTATTCATGTTAAGAGTTTCAGGTGATTCTATGATTGAAGCTGGAATACATGATGGTGATTTAGCAATAATTGAAAAAGCTTCTTCTGCTACGAATGGAGAGATAATAGTTGCTCTTATAGAAGATTATGCTACTATTAAAACATTCTACAAAGAAGAGAATCATATTAGATTGCAACCAGAAAATTCTACTATGGACCCTATTATTGTAGATAATTGTTCTGTAATTGGAAAATTAAAAGGTTTATATAGAAAATATTAATTTATTGATTATAATTTAGATATTGAATAATAAAAGAATTCGCTGTAATGCGAATTCTTTTTATTTTATAATTAATACACACTCAATAAAGCCTCTACAGAAACCTTTATATAAGAACTTTACATTTAACATTATATAAATGAATTCATATTATATAAAGAAAGTAATACAATGGAGGAGCTTATGGGTAAGAATAAGTGTTCAACTAACAATAAACAAAACTGTCCAAATATTAATTCACAATTATACTCGTATTTGACTTCTAATTCTTCTGATGTTTCAATTCTTCCTCCATGTAGTAAATATCTTGATAATCGTAATCCTATTCTTAGTAATTGTATGTGGTTATTTAGGAATGATAATAGAGTGTATAATTTTTTAGCAACTTCCCCTACTGACCTAGCTAGCAGGGAGACTACTCTATTTACAAATCTTCAGATAAGTTTTACTAATTATATTATTGCTTATTATATTAGGCAAGTACAAAAGAACTGTGCTCATTATGATAAAAACCTTCAAATACATTCCAATAAAAATATTAACAATTTGATTCATCAGTTGTTAAAGAACAAGAGTAATCTAAAACTTCCCTTTACAGCGTTCATAAGGTTAGTAGTCTCAAATAGTAGTGCTATTCTACCTTTAATAAACTTTTCTGAGGATATTTCTCAACTTAATTATTTAATTATCTTTATTCTGCACAATATTGATAAACATCCTGGTTTGGCGTTTGGAAATAACAACTATATTTTAAATAACTTTGTTAATCAACTACTAGCATCATTAAACATACCTATACCTTTTGATAATTTAAAAATTTAAGTATACCTTTTCTCAAATAAACACCTAATGAATAATTACATATTCATTAGGTGTATTGTGATTAAAATTCTAATTCAGTGTTTAATAATTAATATAAACACCAAGGTAATTTAAAATACTTAAAGGGATTTTCTCTTACATTATTAAATTTAGTCTCTAAATGAATATGAGGGCCATAACTATTACCGGTATTTCCAGTTAGTCCAATAATGTCACCTTTTGTTACAGATACTTTACCAGCGGAAATGCTTGTCTCACCTGATACTTTATAAGCACTTTTCTGCATAGTTGGCAGATTAGGAGTCTTTATATTATTATTGAATTTGGACAGGTGAGCATAACGTAATATTAACCCTGAATCTGTAATTAAATCAGCATATAAGCCATAACTGATTAAATAATCAATATCATTTTCAGTATATCTAATATACTTGTATTCAATAATTCCATCTGCTAGTGCTATTATCGAAGTGTTATACCCTACTCCACCAATATCTACACCTGAAGGATGTGAGGGACTCATCCAATTTGTAATATATCCGTAGGAATCAGGAAAATCATATTTAGGAGTTCCTAAAATTTCTAAAGCATCTTTTTTTATAAAGCCACGGATGTTGCCTTTTCTTCCATTTGTTGTTGAAAAATCAATGAAATAATAGTCCCCTACTTCTTCTAATAGTAAAACAACTTGATTAGACTTCAAGCTTCGGATTTTTAGACTATTACCGTTGGGAGTATAGTAAACATAACTAGAAGATTTCACCTTTGCATTTTTAATTGAATAACCAATTTTAAAATCATATCTAAAATTATTAATAGATAACCTACTAGTAGGAATATAACCTCTTTTTTTCCCTTTATCAGAATAGTATTCAATATAAAACCAATTATTTTCTTGATGAATAATGGTTACCTTTATTCCAGCTTCGAGAATATCAATGTTTTTGGAGGTATTAACAGGTCCGCCTTCAACAATAACTTTCTCAATAATCTGGCCTCTTCCGTAATGCTTATTATAATAATTTATTTGATAACTTTCAGAATAATTCATTTCATCCTCAGGACAAGCAAAGCGAGGAGTAATAGAAAATAATATTGAAGTAAAAGTTACAATAAATAAACTGAAAATTCTTCTAATAGTAAATCAAATCTCCTTTTAATACTCGTACCTAATATTATATGCAATACCTGAATTTATGTTACAGAATATTAAAAAAGAGCTATGCTAAGCACAGCCACTTTTCTTATTTAAAACCTTTTTATTTTTATATTTTACATTACTCTTATTATCTTTTATTTCCCTTAATTTTAAAATTCTTTTAATATATAATTCATCTGTTGATATTCTCATACAAGCTATCATCATATATGAGGATTTAGGAAGTATTTTGTTTTTGGTTAAATAAATACATTTCTTTGCTGGACCAATATTTTTGAAGTGACTATGATTCTTATAGTCTCCATTTGCATTAATAACAACATATCCACGTCTACTCTTCTTTATATAATAGTGGCTATCATGATAGATTATCATTTAATCACACCTTTCATATATTTTGATAGGTATAGTAATATATGTAATTGCAATATGTCTTTATAATATAATATGATTATAAATAATAATTGTAATATTCATTTTAAATAAATGTGAAATTAATGATAAAAATATATAGATTTATATACATATAGGTTAGTAGGTTACATTAAAGTGCGTTCTTTTTTTAGGGATAATTTGATGTTATAGTAGATATATGTTAAGAAGAATTAAATAATTATTAACGAAAAGATATTTACATTTGGAGGTAAAACTATGGACAAGATGAATATTGTTTTAAATAATGGAATAGAAATGCCATTGCTTGGATTTGGTACATTTAAAATTGAAGATGGTGAACAAGTAAAAGCGGCTGTTAAGGAGGCTTTGAATGCTGGATATAGACATATAGACACTGCAGCAGTATATGGTAATGAAACTGGTGTTGGTGCCGGAATTATGGAAAGTGGTGTTGAAAGAGAAGAAATATTTTTAGTAAGTAAAGTATGGAATTCAGATCAAGGCTATGAGGAAACTAAAAAAGCCTTTCAAGAATCACTAGATAAACTTAAAACAGACTATTTAGATTTATATTTAATACATTGGCCAAAAGAGTTAAATAAGGAAACATGGAGAGCTATGGAAGAACTTTATGAAGAAGGAAAGATTAAGGCGATTGGTATTTCCAACTTTAAACCTCACCACATTAAAGAGCTTATGGAAACTGCAAAAGTAATTCCAACTGTAAATCAAGTTGAATTCCATCCTCAATTTATTCAAGAAAAAACAATTGATTTTTGTAATGAACATAATATTAAAACAATAGCTTGGGGACCATTGATGCAGGGGGATATTTTTAAAATACCTTTAATGAAGGAAATTGCAGAGAAATATAAAAAATCAATTGCACAGGTTACATTAAGATGGGCATATCAGATGGGCGTTGCTACTGTTTCTAAGTCAATTAATCCTGAGAGAATAAGAAATAACTTTGATATTCTTAACTTTGAAATTTCTAAAGAAGATATGGCTAGAATTGCGGAACTTAATACAGGTGAAAGAATTGGTCCTGATCCTGATAAGATTGACTTCTAATAAAAATAAAAAGGATTATCCTGAGGATAATCCTTTTTGGATAATAACTTATGCGATTTTATCTTTAGAATATAGTTTTCTTTGCTTTTGTTAGCGTATTTCTATTATGTATTAATATGTTATTGTCATATCATCATTAGTACTTGAATTTGATCTTTTGTTCTTTATTTTTAATTCCTGAGTTTATAATTTAATATTTCTTTAGTTCTTTCAAGTTTATCTATTGTATTTCGAAATCTTTAGTACTTTTAATGTTTATCTTTTGCAATATTATAATAACATAAGATATTTAATAGAAAAAGCTAATTTTATAATTATTTAAATATTGTTTTATTTGTACATAAATAGTTTATATTGTTTAAAATTGATTTAAATTGTCGAATAAAGCATATTATTATTTGGTTTTATCTACATTAAGAACATTGGAAAGTGCGATAACTAATCCTATTTTTGCACTGTTAAAAGTTAACCCTCCCTGCATATAAGCTATATATGGTTCTCTTATAGGTGCATCTGCAGAAAGTTCGACTGAAGCTCCTTGTATGAAGGCACCAGCAGCCATTATTACATCGTCATCATAACCAGGCATTGGCCATGGTTCACACTCTACAAAGGAATCAATAGGTGAACCTTTTTGTATACCCTTGCAGAAAGCAATAACTTTATCTTTATCATTAAATTTTATTGCCTGAATTATATCGTTTCTTGCATCTGTAGAGGATGGTAAAACCTCTGCTCCAATCAACTCCATCATCCTAGCACATAATATAGAGGTTTTAAGAGCCTCAATGGTTACATGGGGTGCCATAAATAGTCCTTGATAAAATTGTCTCATAAGACCAAATGTAGCCCCGCACTCTCCTCCAATACCAGGTATAGTTAATCTAAAGGAAGCCCCTTCAACGTATTCTTTTTTTCCTACTACATATCCCCCAGCAGGAGATAATCCTCCACCAATGTTTTTAATTAATGACCCAGCCATTAAATCAGCACCTACATCCGTTGGTTCAATAACATCAACAAATTCTCCATAGCAGTTATCTATAAATATAATAACATCTTCTCTTAAAGATTTTATTTTCTCAATAGCCTTACCTATTTCCTTAACAGAAAAAGCTGATCTCCAACTATAACCAGGTGATCTTTGGATATGAATCAATTTAATTGAAGTATCATTTTTAAGTTCTTCTAATACTTTTTCAATATCAATCTTATTATCATTATTAAGATCCACTTGTTTATAATTGATACCATAATATTTTAAAGTTCCATTATGATCTCTATTTAAACCAATTACATTATGAAGTGTATCATATGGTGTTCCTGTTATTGTCATCATAGTATCTCCTGGTGCTAATACTCCATAAAGAGCAGCTCCTATAGCATGTGTTCCATTAACAAAATGAGGTCTTACAATAGCACTTTCTGTATTAAATATACGAGCATAAACCCTGTCAAATGCGTCTCTACCAATATCATCATATCCATATCCAGTTGAATTAGTAAAATGAGTATCGCTTATTTTCTCTTTCTGAAAAGCATTTAAAACTTTTAATTGATTGTACTCCCTGATTGCTTCCAACTGTTCAAATTGGTTTTTAACATCACTCATTGCTTGGTTATATATTTCAAATGAACGTTCATCAATATTGAACTGTTTCTTTAACATATCTTTAGTTAGTTCTAACATATTGTGGCTCCTTATTTATAGTTATATATTTATTTTTAGACATTAAGAAAGAATAGGTCACCCTATTCTTTCTAATTAATAAACTAATTATTTACTAGTATTTTCGCTATATAAAATAGGTGTGTCTGGTGTAATTGTTGTGATAGAATGCTTATATACAAGCATTTGCTTTCCATCAGAATCAAGAACAACAGTAAAACTATCAAATCCAGTTACAAATCCTCTTAATTGATAACCATTAACTAGGTATATTGTAACACCAATTTTATTTTTACGAGCTGTATTCAAAAATATATCTTGTAAGTTATTATTTAACTTATTCACAGTTTCACCCCCCATAGTACACTACTGTATTTATTTCTATCTTTGAAGCAAAAATCCTCTTTTTTAATATAGTTTATTTTAAATTAAAGATTATTTCTGAAATCAGAAATAATAAATTGTGCTACTTCTTTATCATTTGCAAAATTATCTTTATCAATCCATTTAACTCTTGGATCTTTTCTAAACCAAGTTAATTGTCTCTTAGCATAATTTCTACTACCTTTTTTAATAAGATAAACAGCTTCGTCATAAGAGATTTCTCCATCTAGATACATAAGTATTTCTTTATAGCCAATACCCTTCATTGATTGCATATCTTTAGTTAAGTTCATATCTTTTAAGCGTTTTACTTCATCGATAAGACCTTGCTGCAACATAATATCTACACGTTTATTTATTCTTTCATATAATTTATCACGATCCATTGTTAGTACATAGTAATGAACCTCATATGGAATATCATATATATCTCTTTCTGCATTCAATTCATGTATTGTCTTACCAGTTACTTTATGAACTTCTAGAGCTCTTACAACTCTCTTTAGATCATTAGGATACAGCTTCTCAAATGATATAGGATCAATGTCTTTTAGAAGAGAGTGAATATACTCCTTGCCTTTTTCTTCAGCTAAGGAATTTAAATAGTCTCTGTACTCTTCATTTTTATTAGTTTCACCAAAACTGTAATTAAATATTAGTGAGTTAATATATAATCCTGTACCACCAGCTACAATTGGCAGTTTGCCTTTAGAAGATATATAATCAATAGATTCCTTTGCTTTATCATGGAATTCAGAAACGCTGAATTCCTCTGTCGGATCAACAACATCAATAAGATAATGCTGAATTCCATCCATTTCTTCTTCAGTTACTTTAGCTGATCCAATATCCATTAATCTATAAATTTGCATTGAATCACTAGATATAATCTCCCCATCTAGCGATTTAGCTAATTCTACCGAAATTGCTGTTTTACCTACAGCTGTTGGACCGGCTAGAATTAATAACTTCTTATTCATCAAATCACGCCTTTACCTTATTGTATTCTTTTAAATAATTTTTCAATATCATGTGTTGTGAACTTAATAATTGTAGGCCTACCATGAGGACATGTGAAAGGTTCATTTATAAATCTTAATTCTTCTAGTAAATGTTCCATTTCTTTCATATTAAGTACATCATTTGCTTTTATGGCTTTTCTACATGCATTACGAGCAATAGTATTATATTTGATTTTACTTGTAGTTCCATTACCAAGATTCATTATATCTTCTAAAAATGTCATAAATGTTTCTTTAACATTTATGGATTTTAATAGTTCAGGGATTTCTCTGATACTTATTGTATTTCCACCAAATGTTTCACAGTTAAAACCAGCTTTATTAAAAAGCTCAATATTATCAAGAAAAACAGCCATCTCATCGGGAGTCAGGTCAACAAGAACTGGTACCGCTAATAATTGAGAAACGACTTTATGTTCATCAATTTCAGTAGAATACTTTTCAAAAAGTATCTTTTCATGAGCTGCATGTTGATCAATTATAAATAAAGTTTTATTTATCTCAGCTAAAATATAAGTTTTATCATACTGACCAATAACCTTAGGCATTGGAAACTTTCCTTTTTTTTCTGTGATTATTTCTAAATCATCATCTTTAATATAGGTTTCCTGAATAACCTCTTTTTTAATCTCACTCTTAAATAAAAAAGGTTCATTATGAGAAATAGTATCCTCATTTAAAGTTATATCTTTTTTTGGAGTATGAGTGTAAGTGTAACTGTTATCTTGGTTTATACTAGAATCGTTTATTCTAGTATCATTTATTCTATTTTCATTTATTTTAGTCTCATTTGAAAAGATTTTCTGATTAGATATTGTATTTTCATTTTTCTTTAAATCAATAGGTACTGAGATTTTAATCATATCATCCCCAAGTTTTTCAAGAGAACTAAGTGTACTAGTAAGATTTGATAATTTCTCTTCATTAAGTTTCAAAGGATTATTATTAACCATTATCTCTTCTTCTACTATGAAGCTATCTTGTAAGTCTTGTTTTAAAGCTTCGTGAACACCGTCAAAGACTAATTTGAATATCCCTCTATCTTCCTTAAACTTTATTTCAGATTTAGTTGGATGTATATTAACATCTATAATATCAGGAGATATATTAATAAATAATACGAAAAAAGGGAATTTATTTACTGTTAAAAAAGATTTAAATGCTCTTTCAACAGCTGTAGCAATCAGACGATTCTTAATATATCTTCCATTAACATATATAGTTTGTCTATTTCTACTTCCCCTACTAATTGATTCATTTCCGATAAAACCATAAATAGTTGAATACTCATTCTGATTTTCAAAGGAAATAATATTGTTATATGTTTCTTTTCCGTAAATATTTCTTATAGTTTCTCTTACATCTCCACTACCTGATGTTGAAAACACTTTTTTTGAGTCTCTAACAAAAGTAAAAGATACTTGAGGGTTACTTAATGCAAGTCTCATAAGTATATCATTTACTGCGGCTCCTTCTTTAGAAGATGACTTAAGAAATTTTTGTCTAGCAGGAACATTAAAGAATAAATCTTCAACTTCAATAGTAGTCCCTCTTCCACGACCAATCTCATTAACAGATTTTATAACACCTGCATCTATTATTATCTCTTTACCAAAATCAATTTCTTCACACTTTGATGAAAGTTTAGTTTTAGAGACGGAAGCTATACTTGGAAGAGCTTCCCCCCTAAATCCTAAAGTTGTTATGCTATATACATCAGATATTTTAGATATTTTGGAAGTTGCATGTGTTGTAAAAGCTTTTTCAACATCATCTGGATGTATTCCAACACCATCGTCAATAATCTTTATGCTCGTGTGACCACCTTCAATAATTTCTACTCTTATATTAGTTGATTTTGCATCAATTGAATTTTCAACCAACTCTTTAACAACTGATGAAGGTCTTTCAACAACCTCACCAGCTGCTATCTGATTGCATGTGTGTTTATCAAGCACCTGAATTCTTTTCATTTCGAATCACATCCTGATTTATATTTCCTTTGCTTTCTTTATGATTTCATATAACTTATTGAATCCGTCCATAGGTGTTAAGTTAAGAATTTCTATGTTTTTGATTTCATTAATTAAGTTATCTTTATATATATCATCAAAATTTAGTTGTTGGAAAGGTGCACTATTTAATTCTTCAGTAGTTGACTCGTGCTTATTATTTACCGGAATCTCTTTTTCAGGAACAGGTATACTTTCAGATAGAGTTTTATCTGCTGCTACTTCTTTTTCAACACTATGGTTACCTGTCTCTAATTCTTTTAATATATCTTTTGCTCTGTTGATAACAACATCAGGAATTCCAGCCAGTTTAGCAACTTCTATACCATAAGAATCATCTGTTCCACCTTCAACAACTTTTCTTAAAAATACTAATTGATTGTCGATTTCTCTTATTGCCACTGAATAATTTTTTACTCCAGGAATCTGTCCCTCTAACTGAATTAATTCATGGTAGTGAGTAGCAAAGAGTGTCTTGCATTTCAATGCAGAATTATTACACATGTATTCTATAACAGACCACGCAATACTTAAGCCATCAAATGTACTGGTTCCTCTACCAACCTCATCAAGTAATACAAGACTATTATTAGTTGCATTATTAAGTATATTAGATACTTCAGCCATCTCAACCATAAATGTACTTTTACCAGAAGCTAAATCATCAGAAGCACCAATTCTAGTAAATATTTTATCACAAACTGATATATTTGCAGAAGAGGCGGGTACATATGATCCAATCTGAGCCATTAATGTTATTAAAGCAACCTGTCTCATATATGTTGACTTTCCTGCCATGTTAGGTCCTGTAATAATTAACATCGTTTCTTTTAAATTATCTACATGAGTGTTATTTTCAACAAAAGTATTTTTAGGAATCATATTTTCTACAACTGGATGACGACCATCTTTAATATCAATTACCCCATTATCGTTAAATGTTGGTTTACAATAGTTATTTTCTCTAGCTACATACGCCAATGAAGAAATTGTGTCGATGTTTGCTATTATCTTAGCTGTAGATTTCATTCTGTTAATTTTCTTATCTAGGACTTCTCTTATTGCTACATAGAGGTTATACTCTCTGTTAATTAATTTTTCCTCTGCACCTAATATCTTATCTTCAACTTCTTTTAATTCAGGAGTTATATATCTTTCAGCATTAGCTAAAGTTTGTTTTCTAACATATCTTCCTTCTGGAACAAGGTGAATATTAGATTTTGTAACCTCAATATAATAGCCAAATACTTTATTATACTTTATTTTAAGAGATCGTATACCTAAGGCTTCTTTTTCTTGTGCTTCAAGTGTGGCTATCCATTGTTTACCATTTTTCTTGGCTTCTCTTAACTCATCTATCTCTTGATCATAACCATCTCTAATTATTCCACCCTCTTTTAAGGTTATTGGTGGATTATCGTCGATGGCTCTTTCAAGTAAATCAGAAATATCTTCTAATAAATCAATATTCTTAAAATAGCCACCTAATAATGGTGAATTAAAATCCTTTAGTAATTCCTTTACTCTTGGAATCTTATTTAGAGAAATTTTAAGTGATAACATCTCTTTTGGAGAAATATTACCTGTGCTGATTTTCCCTATCAATCTCTCAATATCATAAATATCATTTAATGATTCTTTCAAATCTTCATGAATAAATATATTTTCAATTAACTCTTTAATACCATCAAGTCGTTCATTAATAAGCTCTTTATCTAGAAGAGGTTTTTCTATCCATTTTCTTAAATTTCTAGCTCCCATAGATGTATCTGTTTTATCTAAAACCCATAAAAGAGAACCTTTTTTAGATTTATCTTTCATAGTTTCTGTTAACTCAAGATTTCTCTTAGAGTTCATATCTAATGATAAATGATCTAAAAGTTTGTAAGTTTCAATATTATTCATATGCTTAGGTAATAATTTTAAATTATGTTTAAAATAATGTATAAGGGAACTAATTGAGATTTTTTCTATATGAGATAGTTTTGCAACCTCATCCGCTGAAAATTGTTCTTGCAATAGTTCAGAATAATCCTTTGAATACTCTGATTCATCAATACCGTTCGTTGGTATTGAAAATTTATCACATAATTCCAATATAAATTCCTCGCTGCATCCATTATTAAAAATAATTTCCGTAGGCATGAACTTTGCGATTTCATTAAATATCATACTAGAATTATATCTTTCGAATGTAGTATAAAGTTCCCCTGTTGATATGTCTCCAAAGCTAAGTGAAAACTGATTGTTGTCATTATCAACATATAAACTTAAAACAAAGTTATTCTTATCTTCCTTAAGGAATTGAGAGTCTGTATATGTCCCAGGTGTATAGATTTTAACGATTTCTCTTTTAACTATCCCCTTTGAAGCACTTGCTTCTTCTACCTGTTCACATATAGCTACTTTATGTCCTTTAGTAATCAATGTTCTTATATAATTATGAGCTGAATGAAATGGAATTCCACACATAGGAGCTCTTTCTTCTAAACCACAGTTTTTGCCAGTAAGAGCGATTTCTAGATCTTTAGATGCTATTATAGCATCCTCAAAAAACATTTCATAAAAATCCCCAAGTCTAAATAAGAGAATGCAATCTTTAGCATTCTCTTTTATCTCGAGGTATTGCAGCATCATTGGAGTTAATCCCATGAAAAATACCTCCTTTACACTTGTTCACCCATTAATGAGAAAGATTTTGGCGAAGTAATTTTTACGTTTACAATTTGACCAATGCTATCTTTTGAACCTGAGAAGTTTACCAATCTACCATTTCTAGTTCTACCCATTAACATAGTATCATTGTTTTTAGAAGTTCCTTCAACTAAAACTTCAACAGTTCTGTCTTTGTATTCTAAGTTATTTTTAATTGTACGTTCATTAATAACATCCAATAATCTATTAAATCTTTCATGCTTAACATCTTCAGGTACTTGATTTTCATATTCTGCAGCAGGTGTACCTGTTCTTTTAGAATATAAGAATGTATAAGCAGCATCGTATTCTACTTTTTTGCAAAGATCTAATGTCTCCTCAAAGTCTTCCTCAGTTTCACCAGGGAAACCAACTATTAAGTCAGTTGTTAAAGCTACATTAGGAATTCTATTCTTTATTTTCTCAACAAGCTCAAGATAGCTTTCTTTAGTGTAATGTCTATTCATTCTCTTCAGGATGTTTGATGAACCACTTTGAACAGGTAAATGAATTTGTTCACAAAGTTTATCACATTCAGCAATAGCATCTATTACATCATCTGATAAATCCTTTGGATGTGAAGTCATAAATCTAACTCTTTCTAATCCATCTATTTTGTTAATCATTCTTAAAAGATCTGCAAATGATAACTCATCATTTAATCCTTTTCCATAAGAGTTAACATTTTGACCAAGAAGAGTAACTTCCTTATATCCTTTTGATACAAGTTCTTTAATTTCATTTATAATGTCTTCTGGCTTTCTGCTTCTTTCACGTCCTCTAACATGTGGAACAATACAATATGTGCAGAAATTGTTACAACCATACATAATTGTAACGAAAGCTTTATAAGGATTCTTTCTATCAATAGGAAGATTTGATTCAATTTCCTCTAAACTTTTTTCTTTATCCCAGATTTCTAAAACAGGTCTTTCACCACTAAGTACTTTAGTTAAATATTCTGGGAATTTGTATGAGTTATGAGTTCCTATTATTATATCTACATATGGGAATTTTTTAATTACCTCATCTTTCATACCAGGTTGCTGCATCATACATCCTGTAACAGCAATAACTAATTCAGGTTTTTCCATCTTTAATTTTTTTAGAGCACCTAAGTGACCATAAACTTTAAGCTCAGCATTCTCTCTTACACAACATGTGTTGAAGATAATAATGTCAGCTTCCTTCCTATTTTTTGTATATGTGTAATTCTTTATTTTCAACATACCTGAGATTTTTTCAGAATCTTCTTCATTCATTTGGCAACCCCAAGTCTCAATGTAATATTTTAACATTAATCATTCTCCTTCTTTTTCTTCTATAGTTAATATTTATTTGAATTAAGCATTAAAAAAATTCAATTATCAACTTAATATTATACACTCTAGTGGAATGATTTAGTTAAAATGGTAAATTCATTATCAAAATCTTCAATTATCAAATTCACTTTTGTAGAAATATCCTTTAATACTACTGCAAGTTCGGATACTTCGCTACTTATTTGCAGTTGTTTTTTTGAATCAGCAAAGACTCTATTGGTGTTTGATTCTGATTCTTTAGCGATATTAGACATTTTAGTCATTCTCTCACAGACTTCAAATGTCCCTACAGCTGCTTCTTCAGTAGCAGCTGTAACATCTTCAATTTTATTTGAAACACAATCAATGGTTTCATATATTTCTTTAAAAACATCTCCTGATTTATTTGTTACGTTTAAGCCTCCATGAACAGTAAGAACTACGTTCTCCATAAGCTTCCGTGTTTCATTTATTTCATGTTGTGTAGCTAAAATTAATGATTTAATATTTTCTGTAGAACTTGAAGATTCTTCTGCTAGCTTTTTTACTTCATCAGCTACAACTGAAAATCCCTTTCCATGAACACCAACTCTAGCAGCTTCAATTGCTGCATTTAAAGCAAGTAAGTTAGTTTGATCAGATATATCACTAATTAATTTAACAATTTCACCGATTCGAAGAGAGTATCCCTCTAATGTTTTCATTTTTGTAACAACATTACTTACAGCGTCATCTATACTTCGCATTTCATTTATAGTTGCTTCAATATTAAGTTTTCCATCTTTAGCTTTTATAGTAGATTTGATAGCTAACTCAGATACTTCAGTAAAAACTTGTGCTATTTGCTGCAAACTTTTAGACATTTCATCAACAATGGAGGTACTTTCCATTGTTGTTACAAGATTATCTTTTGCTCCTTGTGCGATATTTTCTACATTTTTAGAGATATCATTATTCGAGTATAAAATATCTTCTATATTATTAGAAAGATTTAAAGATGAACTCATAACCATATTTGATGCTTTTTTTAGAGCTATTAATAATGATTCAGCTGAATCTTTTGTATTTAAAATAGATTTCCTAGTTAGCATTTGTTTTTCTTTAATTTTATATATAGTGGAGATTATAAAGAAACTTATTAAAGATAAAATAATCATTATTAATATCACTATAAAGATTATATTAATTAATATTTTTAACAAGTCTGTTTTATCATTATAAGCAATAAGTTTCCAATCACCATCAAATTCTTTAATACTAACTGAATTATGTATATTACTACTGATTTCATGAACCTTTGCTTTGGGATTTATTGTTACAAAAGTAAATAAACCTTCCACATTATTAATATATCCATTATCTTTTTTTGAAATCTTTTCCCAAGTTGTTTTGAATGTATCACTAAATTTATAATCTTTATCTTCGTACATAAAAGCCCATTCTAAATGATCGGTTATTGCTTTTAAATAATACCCTTCTTCATTTAAAAGGATAACATTACTAATTTCTTCATCTTGTAGCAATGAAAGTATATTCTCACCTTCATAATAAAGGATTAACATACCTCGTTTTGCACCTCCGATACCATATATAGGTGTGGAAAATTTTATAATTGGTGTAATTGGTTCTTTTACAATGCCATTATCTTTTTTTAGTTGAAATTCAGAAACATAAATATCACCTTTTGGGAGTTCTTTAGTGATTTCAAATATATCTTCATTTTTAAGAGTAGATAAAGTGTCATTTGAAGCAACTTGTGGTTTCCCATTATTATAATTAACTCTTATGATTTCATTTCCGCTTAAATCAACTAATTTTATTTCATTAAAAACCATCATACTTTTTGAATACTTAATCAAATCTTTTTTTACTAAAGGGATATAACTTTCATCGAAAAATAATCTTTTCATAGTCTCCATCTCAGATAAAAAAGTCAAATCAGATACAACTTGTTTGAAATCCTTAAAAATACTTTGGGTTTTAGTTTTAATACTCTTTTCTTGTTCAAGTTTAAATGTATGTATTTCTTTTAAATATAAAAAACCTCCAATTAAACAACTCAATAAAAATATTATTAATAATGATGATAAAAATATTTTTTTATATTTTTTTTTCAAATAAGTACCCCCCTTTTGATATGCAAACGTTTTCATTAGTGATTTTACTCATATTATATCAAGTTAAAATATATTATTCAATAATATACTTTAACTCTAATTATGTACCTAGATAGAAAAAATGTAGTTTATTAAAAAAAAATATCTCTAAATTGCAATTAAACTTTCATGTTTACGTTATTTATGAAATATTACTGTCTTTATTCTATGTACTTTAAAATAATAAATGAGGATTATATTTTTGTATTCAGTTCAAATTTGTGAAAAGTATTACTATTAAAATCTAAAAATAGTATCATTATTATACTTTGATTAATGGTTCAATCTAAAATAAAATGTTTTAAATTAAATATTTTAAAAATATCAGTATCAAACCATATAAATTTTGAAGGCTTACTTGCAAATAACCTTACCTAAAGTTATAATGAAATTGTACAAAATATTATAAAAATTTATTAAGTTCATAAATAATAATATAATTAAAAAATTTCTTTAAATTATTAAGAAAAATCCATATCGGGGGTGCTTTTTATGGAATTAAGATACTCAGACAGAGCGTCTTATGTTAAAGCAAGTGAAATCAGAGAGTTATTAAAATTAACTCAGAGACCAGAAGTTATTTCATTCGCAGGTGGACTACCTGCTCCAGAGTTATTTCCTTTGGAACAAATCAACAAAGTAATGAATAAGGTTATTTTAGAAGATGGACATGCAGCTTTACAGTATGCCACTACTGAAGGATATAATCCTTTAAGAAAAATTATAGCAGAGCAAAGAATGCAACCAAATAGAATTGACTGTACTTATGAAAATATAATGATTACCAATGGGTCTCAACAAGGATTAGAGTTTTCAGGAAAACTATTCCTTAATGAAGGTGACATTGTAATGTGTGAAAGCCCTAGTTATTTAGGAGCAATTAATGCATTTAAAATATATAATCCTAAATTTGTAGAGATTCCTATGGATGAAAATGGAATGATTATTGAGGAACTTGAAAAAGCTCTTGAGAAATATCCAGAAACTAAGATGATTTATACTATTCCAGACTTCCAAAATCCATCAGGTAAGACAATGTCACTTGAAAGAAGAAAAAAACTAGCTGAAATTGCAAATGAGAAAAAAATACCTGTAATTGAAGACAGTCCATATGGAGAGTTAAGATTTGAAGGAGAAAAGCTTCCATGTATCAAACACTTTGATGCTGAGGGGTATGTTATTACACTAGGATCATTCTCTAAGACTTTCTGTCCAGGACTGAGAATTGGATGGGTATGTGCACATAAAGATATTGTAAATAAATACGTACTTATAAAACAAGGTGCTGACTTACAAGCAAGTTCTGTAAGTCAAATAGCAGCTGCAAGATTTATGGAAGAATATGATTTGAATGATCACATTCAGAAGATAATCTCTGTTTATAAGAAAAGAAGAGATTTAATGCTTGATAGTATGAAGAAATACTTCCCTGCAGAAGTTAAATACACTTATCCTGAAGGTGGATTGTTTACATGGGTTGAGTTAAGAGAAGACTTAGATTCAAGAGAAATCAATATGGAAGCATTAGAAGTTAATGTTGCTTTTGTACCAGGTGGATCGTTCTTCCCTAATGGTGGAAATAACAATACTTTCAGACTTAATTATTCAACTATGCCTGAAGATAAAATTGTAGAAGGTATTAAGAGACTTGGTGAAGTGTTAAAAAGACATTATTAATCAGATTTTATGAATAATTATCCCCTTTTAGGTTAATATAAATCTGAAGGGGGAATCCTTATGTATGATGCGAAACAAAAAAATGAAGAAGTTAATTATCAGAATATATTGAACTGCAAATGTATTTCAGATAAAATATATTTTGAGTATAATTATTATTCATATTTAAAGTTAAAAAAGACAAAATTTAATCCAAATGATCATTTATTATAATTTAGGGGGATGTAGATATGAGACTTTCTAACCGTATAAAAGAAATGCAATTTTCACCTATAAGGAAATTAGTTCCGTATGCTCAAGAAGCAAAAAATAGAGGTATTGATATTTATCATTTAAATATTGGACAACCTGATATTAAAACTCCTGAAACATTTATGGAAGCTGTTAGAAATTTTGATGACAAAGTTATCAAGTATGCTAATTCACAAGGAATAGAGTCTTGTTTAAAGTCGTTCCAAGAGTACTTTAAACAATGGGATATGAATTTCGGAGATAATGAAATAATTATAACTAATGGTGGATCAGAAGCATTAATGTTTGCTTTAATGGCTATATGTGATCATGGTGATGAAATTATTATTCCAGAGCCTTTTTATACAAATTATAATGGATTCTCTGCTGTTGCAGGAGCAAAAGTTGTTCCGTTTACAACAAAGGCAGAAGATGGATTCCACTTACCTTCTAAAGAGGAGATAGCTAGTAAAATTACAGATAAGACTAGAGCAATCATGATTTCAAACCCTGGTAACCCTACTGGAGTTGTATACACTGAAGCTGAAATTAGAATGTTAGCTGATCTTGCTAAAGAGCATGATTTATATCTGATTTCTGATGAAGTATATAGAGAATTTGTTTATGACGGATTGAAGTTCACTTCTCCTTATTATTTAGAAGATGTTAGAGAAAGAGTAATAATTATTGATTCTGTATCTAAGCGTTATAGTGCATGTGGTGCTAGAATTGGATTATTAGCGTCTAACAATACTGAGTTAATGAAAGAAGTTATGAAATTAGCACAATCAAGATTATGTGTTTCTACTTTAGATCAAATTGGATCTGCTAATTTGATTAATACTCCTGCTTCATATCTTGAGGAAGTATTTGCTGAGTATGATAAAAGAAGAAATATTCTTTATAAAAAACTAAAAGAGATTCCAGATGTAATATGTGAAAAACCAACTGGTGCATTCTATGTTGTAGTTAAGTTACCAGTAGATTCTGGAGAGGATTTTGCAAAATGGCTTTTAACTGACTTTAATGTTGATAATAAGACTATAATGGTAGCTCCTGCGCAAGGTTTCTATGCTACACCTGGTCTAGGTCAAGATGAGATTAGAATTTCTTATTGTTTAAACTGTGAAGCATTATCAGATGCTATGGATATTTTAAAAGCTGGTGTTGCAGAATACAGAAGAACTAAGATGAACTTATAAAATAGATTTTTAAAAAGAGTTGAAATATTCAACTCTTTTTTTTATAGGATTATTTTCTTTTCCAGTATATAGTGTCACTAGTTTTTTTAAATCCAATGCCACTATAAAGTTTCAAAGCAATATCATTATCATTAAGAACTTTGATTTTCATTTTTTCATAACCCCAAGCGTGACCTTTATTTAACAGATACTTAAGAAAATATTTACCCAGACCTTTATTTCGATAAGAGTGAAGTATGCCGAAATTGACTAGGTATAACTCCCCTTTCATTAAAATTAATTGACCATAGCCAATAACTTTCCCGTGGTTAGTTAAAAAATAAGAACCATTATTTAGATAGTACTCTTGCATCATATCTAGTTCAATATCACTTACTGTTAAAGGTGTTCTGTTTTTTTTATAAAAAATGGAGTTTTGTACTTCTACCCTATTCCATTCATCTTTTCTTCTTCTAAATGGTCGAATAATATAATTTTCGTACTTTTGTTCTGGATATTGTTTAAGTTCAATTTGCATATCAATTATACTTTGATCCCTTTCAAATCCCAGTTCACTAAGGAGATTATTACATTTTGCATTAATAGATGATATATATTCAATCTCTTTAAAATTGTCTAAATAATCAGATAATACAAACATGGTTTTTTTATCTACGGAGTCTAAAAACAGTGATTTGATTTTGGTATTTGAATCCTTGTGATTATTTAGCCAAAAATACCCAACAATGTTTTCTCTAGGGTTCATAATAAAGAGTAGATTTTTTCTCAGAATAACCCTATCAAAAAATGAAGCTCTGGAATATTCGGACTTAAAATTCTCATTTAATTTATTAAATTCTACTGCTTTCTCATAATCTACATTTCTATTTATTAAATATTTATTACTTCTAACAACTCTATGCATTATTCCTCCTAGTACTCATAATCATTTAAAAATTCAATGAATCCATTAATAAATTTTTTGCTTCTTTGGGAGTAAGTTGTAACTTTCTTTAAATTGTGAAGATATTTGCTTTCAGACCAATCCTTCTTAGTAAAATACCTTCTTTTACCTAATCTATAAAATTTAAAAGGAAATATTATCATTGCAAATAGTAATTTGACTTCGTCTTTTGAGAGTATATGACTCTTGTTATACTCATTGATTATATCTATAGTAAACTCAAGGTGTTGATCTGGTTGAGAATAATGATATGCTTTCATCAAAAGTTCATATAAATCTTTTATTCTTAAATTTATTGAACATTTAGATAAATTATTAAAGTATACTTGATTATTAATTATCTGAAGTTCCTCGCTTCTAAATCTGTTAATACAAATTACTTTATTTATTTCATTATTATCAATCAATGAGTTTATTGAAATATCTTTGATTTGTGAGAGTGCTATTAGTGCTAAATTTGTATAATAAGGTAAACATTTTAAGTACATTTCATCAAAGCGACTCACTACATTTCTATTATTAATTATACTTGCTATTCTATCAAATGAATACAGGTTTTCCATAATATTTTTAGATAAATTATTAACTCTGTCTTTAATATTTAAACTACTAAAATCCACATTTGTAGAAGATGTATGAAAATCACTTATGCTAGTAGTTAGTAATTTTACGTGATTTTTGTTTTTAAACTCAAATTGTAGTCCTTTATTATATAAGGTGATATAATAATATGATTTATGTCTTTTATAAAAGTACTCTCCGTGTTTTGATTTAATAACTCTTAAGGTATTCATAATGTTTTTCTCGTTAAGGACATTAGCGAGGTTAAATTGATTATAAACATCTCCACGCTTAGAATAAACTTTATTTATCTTATAAATTGAGTTGTTGGTGTCATACAATAGATACTCCTCACCTATTCTATATGCAGTCTTTGGACTTAATTCATATCTTGAAGCCATCTTTAAGATGAGGCTTATCTCTTTATCTGTTAGCACATGTTTAATATCATTATTAATCAGTACCCCCTCCTAAAGATTGATGTGAAATAAACCTTATTAAATTATATGGGAATGCATCAGGTGATTAGTACTTATTTTAAATATTACTAAAAAAAAGCTAGGATCGTAATCCTAGCTCTGTGGTTGAAAAAATTATAAGTTACTTATGAAATCCACTATCTCATCTATAATCCACTTTGGTGTTGAGGCACCTGCTGTAACTCCAACCTTATTAATATTTTTTAATAGATCAATATTAATATTCTCAACATTTGATACTAATTGAGTGTTTTGGCAATATTCACTACAAATTTCATAGAGTTTTTTTGTGTTGGAACTTGCTTTCCCACCAATAACAATCATTGCAGGAACAGTTTGTGATAATTCCTTAGCTGCCATTTGTCTTTCTGTTGTAGCACTGCATATGGTGTTAAGTGCAATAATTTCTTTATCAGGATTAGCTATTTTTACAGCATTCACAATTTTATCCCAAATCTCCTTCTTTTCAGTAGTTTGGGAAAGAATACATATGTCTTTATCAAATGATGGGACATTTTTTGCATCTCTAGTGATAAAGGCAGAATTCTTACACCAACCATTAATTCCGATAATTTCTGGATGCTTTTCGTTACCAACAAGTACAATTTGGTACCCTTTTTGATAGTATTCGCGAGCTTTTGTTTGAATTCTCTTTACATACGGACAAGTGCAATCTATTACAGTTCCTATGTTTGCTTTTAGCATCTCTTCAATATCCTCTGTTACTCCATGAGATCTAATGATTATTTCATTGGAATTTTTTAATTTATGAATATCATCAATTGATAGAGGATCAACACCTTTTTCACTAAGATAGCTAATAGCTTCTTCATTGTGGATTAAGGGGCCGAAAGTATAGGTAGAAACGTTTTTATCTTTAGATTTTTCAAGAGCTGTTTCATAAGCTCTGTTAACTCCGAAACAAAAACCTGATTTCTCAGCAAGTATTACTTCTTTCATTTTCTCACCTACTTATTAACATAATTCATTATCTTTTCTACAACTTCATCTATTGTTAATTTTGTTGAATCGATTTCTATAGCATCATCAGCCTTTGCAAGAGGATCTGTTTCTCTAGTGCTATCTATGTGGTCTCTTCTCTTAATATCTTCTAACAATTCATTATAGTCCACTTCTACGCCATTATTCTTGTACTCATTGAATCTACGATTAGCCCTCTCTTCTGCTGAAGCACTTAAAAAGAATTTAAATTCAGCATCTTTTAACACCACAGTACCAATATCTCGTCCATCCATTATTACATCAAATTTTTTAGCCATATCCTGCATTTTTTTTACTAACATACGTCTAACCTTAGGTACAGCAGCGTAATTAGATACATTATTACTTGTTTCAGGGAGAATAATTTCTTGACTAATATTCTCGCCGTCCATAAATAACTGATCATCTTCAAAATATAATTCTGTTCCTTCAATTAGCTTTTCTAACTTATCAACACTTGTATATGAAATATTTTCTCTTAGGGCTTTTAACGTTATTGCTCTATACATTGCACCAGTATTAATATACATTAAATTTAATCTTTCTCCTATAATCTTAGCTATAGTACTTTTACCTGAACCTGCTGGTCCATCTATTGCAATATTTTTGTTCATAATATTACCTCCATTTATTAGTCAATGCTGTTTCCAGCTAAATATCCTGTTGAATATGCAATTTGCAGATTATATCCACCTGTAAATGCATCAACATCGATTAACTCACCAGCAAAGGATAAATTCTCCACTATTTTTGATTTCATTGTAGATGGATCAACTTCTTTAGTATTAATGCCACCAGATGTAATGATTGCTTCTTTTATTGATCTCAAACCAATTATATCAATAGGTAAATTCTGTAGAATACTACCTAATTCAAGTCTTTCGTTCTTAGTAATTGAGTTAACCTTTTTCAAAGGATCAATATCACTTAACTGAATAATAATATCTATCATTTTTTTAGGTAATAATTCACCTAATGAATTTTTAAAATCTTTATTAAGGTATTTTTCGAAATCTTTCTGAATCCTATTATCTAATTCTTTAGCGCTTAAGGCAGGTTTTAAATTAATAGTACAACTTAATTCATTAAAATTTTCTCTGTTAATAACGCTGCTAGCGCTAAGAACAAGAGGTCCACTTACACCGAAATGGGTAAATAATAATTCTCCAAACCCTGAATACAACACTTTCTTTTGTTTTTTAATAGTTAATTCAATGTTTTTTAAAGTAAGACCTTGAAGGGATTTTACCCACTCTTCTTCGCACACAAAAGGAACTAGTGCAGGTACTATCTCTTCAATAGTATGACCTAATTTCTTAGATAGTGTATACCCTTCCCCTGTCGAACCTGTTGTGGGATATGAAACTCCACCAGTTGCAAAAATAAAGTGGTCCCCTTTAATTTCATTTCCGTTGTGAAGAATCAGGCTGTTTATCTTTTTACCATCATAATTAACTTTAGTAACTGTAGTATTTAATCTAATGTCTACATTGTTTTGTTTTAAAATTTTACTAAATGCTTTAATAACATCTGATGATTTATCACTTTCAGGAAACACTCTGTCGCCACGTTCTACTTTTAAATCTAATCCAGCTTCTCTGAGCATATTCATTACATTTTCGTTGGTAAAAGAATAAAGCGAGCTATATAAAAAATGTGGATTTCTAGGTATATTCTCAAAAAATTCACCGATATCCTTAGCATTTGTTATATTGCAGCGTCCCTTACCTGTTATGTACAATTTCTTTCCAAGTTTCTCGTTTTTCTCTATTAAAACAACTTTGTGATTCTTACTAGCTGAAATGGCAGCCATCATTCCTGCTGGGCCACCTCCAATAACAATTACCTTTGCCATATTATCCTCCGTATTGTAGCTTTTATGATTAATATATTTCTACCTTTATATACTATAGTAAAATAGTAGTTTTTTCAATGAATCTACATAAAAAATAATAAAAAACAGTCAAAGTATACTTGACTGTTTAATTTCTATAATGAGTTTTTATAAATTTCTTTAACTACAGTTCTATCTCCGGCTATATGAGCACAATTAAAAATGACTATGTTAAATTACATAGTCATTAAATAGCGTTATATTAAATTCTTTCTCTTAAAACCTCTTTTATTTTCACTTCAAATAAAAGTCTTGAGCATGTCCTACTTAATCTTAATCTCAAATCGTAATCAAATTCTTCAAAATCGGATCCCATTTTTTGCTTAATTCTTTTTTGTAAAACATCATGAGTGTAATCTAATTCTTCATAAGGAATATCATCTATAAGAAAAAAGTTTAATTCATCCCCTGCAGCACCTTTGCTTTGAAAGTGCTTAATCAATTCATCAAGCATAAACCATTTTTTTATATATTCATATTCTTTAATCATTTTTTCTAATGAGATGTTATATATTGCCTCTTCTAGAAAGGGAACCTCATAAAAACAATTCATATTCATTACATTTTCTTCAACATCCTTCACAAAATAAAACATTTCAATCCCCTCCATAGCATGTCTCCTAAGTCTATAAATCAATTTATTTTTATATTGGTAATATAACTATGTATAAAATTTATTATAGCATTTAAATAAATATCACTATAAGTATAGCAAATTATTGTCTTTTGTTCTATTAGTACATTAATCCTATTTGTGAAGCTTTTAATAATAATAACAAATACTATACTTGAGAAGGTTATATAACTGCTGTTACTAAGGTATTTCTATGTGATATAATCCTTATCAGTAACTTATTTTAAAATATCCCATCAGATTATTAATTTTGGTATAGTTTGTAAATAAAAAAGCAATCGGATAACCGATTGCTTTAAGAAATTTAAATTTTAGTAATCTCCTTGAGCTTCCATTGCTTGAGCAACTTTTAAGAAACCAGCGATGTTAGCACCAGCTACTAAGTTGTAACCGAAACCATATTGCTCAGCAGCAGTCATAGCATTGTTATGGATATTGATCATGATTTGGTGAAGTTTTGCATCAACTTCCTCTTCAGTCCATGATAATCTCATGCTGTTTTGAGACATTTCTAAAGCAGAAGTAGCAACTCCACCAGCGTTTGCAGCTTTAGCAGGTCCTACTAATACTCCATTTTCTACTAAGTATTCTAATGCTTCATTAGTTGTAGGCATGTTAGCACCTTCAACAACGAATTTGATTTTGTTTTCAACGATTGCTTTAGCGTGATCTAAGTGAATATCATTTTGAGTTGCACATGGCATAATGATATCAACTTTTCTACCCCATGGCTTTTCTCCTGGGAAGAACTCACAACCAAATTTATCAGCGTAATCTTGAACCTTATCTCTACCAGATGCTCTCATTTCTAATAAGTAGTTGATTTTCTCATCTGTAGTGATACCATCAGCATCGTAGATGTATCCATCAGGACCAGATAAAGTAACAACTTTACCACCTAAATCTCTAACTTTGATACATGCACCCCATGCAACGTTACCGAATCCAGAAACAGCAACTGTTTTACCATTGAAGTCAGTTCCTTCATGCTTTAACATTTCGTTAGCGAAGTAAGTTACACCGAAACCAGTAGCTTCAGGTCTGATTAAGCTTCCACCATATGGAATACCTTTACCAGTTAATACTCCATTCTCGAATGCCCCTCTGATTCTTCTATATTGTCCGTATAAGTATCCAATCTCTCTTCCACCAACACCGATATCTCCAGCTGGTACGTCTACATCTGGTCCGATGTGTCTGTATAACTCAGTCATGAAGCTTTGGCAGAATCTCATTACTTCTTTATCAGATTTTCCTCTTGGGTCGAAGTCAGAACCACCTTTTCCTCCTCCGATTGGAAGACCAGTTAATGAATTTTTGAAAATTTGCTCGAATCCTAAGAATTTAACAATACCAATATAAACTGATGGATGGAATCTAAGCCCTCCTTTGTAAGGTCCTATAGCTCCGTTAAATTGAACTCTGAAACCACGGTTTACGTGAACATTACCGTTGTCATCAGTCCAAGGCACCTTGAACATGATTTGTCTTTCAGGCTCAGTCATTCTGTCTAATAAATTACTTTCAATATACTCAGGGTGTTTTTCTAATACAGGTACTAATGAAACTAAAACTTCTTCAACTGCTTGGATAAATTCTGTTTCTGAAGAGTTTCTAGCTTTAATTCTTCCTAATACCTCTTGAACGTAAGCTGATGCGTTGATTCTTTCATTTGCCATGTTATTTCCCTCCTGAATGAATGCTTAGATTCATTTTTATATTGTTTTGAAATTTAAATTTCTTTTCCATGCTATATTATATTCTATATTAATTTAATTATTCCTTCTTAATTTTCAAAAAAATTTAAATTATTTTAGTATTTTTTAAAATTATTTTAGTATTTCTCTTTTGACTTGTGGTCATATACTTCATAATTCTCCCAAATCTTCTCTAATTCGGTAAAAGTAGATGAAATCTTCTCTTTCTCTCTTAATCCAACAGCTATAATAAGTGCATTTATTACACTAAGAGGTGCAACCAGTGAATCAACAAAAGAAGCCATGTTGCTTTGAGCAATGAGTGAATAGTCTGCTCTTGCGGCAAGTGGTGAAAGTAAACTGTCAGTAATTGCCACTACCTTAGCATTTCTATTTCTTGCAAATTCAAGTGTATCTATAGTTCTTACAGCATATCTTGGAAATCCTATACCAATAACTAAATCTCCTTCACCTACATTGATTAATTGTTCTACTATATCACTGACACCATGTTTTACAACTTTTACGTTGTCTAATATCAAGTTCAAATAGAAGCCTAAGAACTCAGCTATAGCTGTTGAACTTCTTAATCCTATAATGTAGATTTTTTTTGCTTCAAATAATGAATTGATTACTGCATCAAATGTTTTATGATCAATTTTTTCTAAAGTAGCTCTAATATTTTCCATGTCAGATTTTAAAACACCTTTAAGAGCATTTTCCTTAGTAATATAATCATTTGATAATTCTATTCTCTGAACAGTGGTTAATTTATTTTTTACGATTTCTTGAAGTGCTTTTTGAAGTTTTGGGTATCCAATGAATCCCATCTCATTAGCAAATCTAACAACAGTAGATTCACTAACTCCAACACTTTTTCCTAATTTTGCAGCAGTCATAAATGCAGCTTTATCATAATTTTTTAAAATATATTCTCCAATAAGTTTTTGACCTTTACTTAGTTTGGGAAATTTCATTTGGATCATTCGCATTATATCTCGTTTTTCATTCATGTTTTTCAATCCCTTCAATATAATATGATTATTTTATGTGTAAACTATAAGTTATTTTATATCAATATACGTCATGCATTTTTTATTTCATTTTTAAAACAAATGAAATATTTATTTCATTTTAACATTAATTTATACTTCTTTCAACGTTTTGAAAGTTTTTTTTCAATAACAATTAATAATGGTGCTGTTTTGCTCCTATTATGAAAGGTATGGAGCATAACTCCGAACTTTTTAGAATCAAGGTCTTTCAAATATCTTAATATTTCTTCTTTTTCAATTTTTCCTTCATCATGGCCGTGATAAATTGCAAGAGTTATTAGCCCACCTTCGTTTAGTAATGATGTTGCAGACTCTAATGCTTTTATAGAACTTTCATGTTTAGTTGTAATGGATTTATCTCCACCAGGTAAATATCCTAGGTTGAACATTGCAACATCAATATTTTCAGAAATATAGTTTTGCAAATTTTCATGAGAGTCACATATACATTCAACATTATCGTAGTTAAATCCTCTGTATCTTTCAATCGCCTCACTTTGAACATCAAAGGCAATTACCTTCTTAAACTTTTTTCTTAAAAAATCACAATCGTGTCCATTTCCTAATGTACAATCTATTGCTAAATTAAATTCTGAATTATATCTATCTATTATTTGTTGAGCTAATTCACTAATATCATTAACATACTTAAACATAACACACCTCGAAATTTTAATTTCTTAAATTTAAAACTTATTAAACTTAAGAAATTATAAAGTAAAATTTTAGTTCAAAGAACAAATATCAAAGAATAAAGAACAAATAATGATACCTTTCAGGCGAGCTGAACGCTTTTCAATTATCAAGGAATAGGGAATATACACTTTTTTCTGACATAAGGAAGAAAAATAACCTAATTTGTTCTTTATTCTTTTTTTCTTTTCTTTATTTTATAGTTTTCTAAGATATTCTAACTCTTTTTTTGATAGTTCTCTCCACTCACCAATTTTAAGCTTTCCTAATCTAAGATCACCAATAGATACCCTTTTAAGTTTAACAACTTTGTGACCAATAGCATCACACATTTTTCTAACTTGTCGGTTTTTACCTTCATGAATTGTTATTCTCACTTCACTATAATCAGTGCCGCTTTTTAGAACTTCAAATTTAGCATTTGCAGTTTTGTAACCATCTATAACAACACCATTGCAAAATCTTTGAATTTCCTCTTTTGTTGGATTCCCTTTAATTTTGGCTTCATAGACTTTATTAATTTTTCTGCTTGGATGCATAATTGAATTAAAAATTTCACCATCGTTGGTTAATAAGAGCATTCCAGTAGTATCATAATCTAACCTTCCAATAGGGTAAATCCTTTCAGGTATATTTATTAAATCTACTACTGTAGTTCTTCCTCTTTCATCTTTCGCTGAGGAAATTGTATTTAATGGTTTATTTAACATTATGTATTTTTTTATTTCTTCATCTTTAATTAATTTTCCATTATAAATGACTTCATCATTATTAGGATCAATTTTAAACCCTAACTCTGTTATAACCTCACCATTTACTTTTACTTTTCCGTCTGTAATTAATACTTCACATTTTCTTCTTGATGCTATTCCGCATCTAGCTAAATATTTTTGCAATCTTTCCAAGTTATCACCTTCATTTTTATTCTTTAACCTCTATAGTATAAATAAAATCGTCTATTAAAACAATAGAATTGACTTTTAATTAATAGAAATATATCATTATATAGTACTATTAATGATATTTTAGAAAAATATCTTTCAAATTTGGAGGTAAATATGGCAATATACGACTTAGTTGCAACTACAGCTTTTGGAATAGAAGCTATTGCTGCAAAAGAATTAAAAGAACTAGGATTTAAAGATTTACAAGTAGAAAATGGTAAGATTACATACAAAGGTGATGAAAAAGCAATATGTATGAGTAACCTATGGTTAAGATGTGTAGATAGAGTATATATCAAATTAGGTGAATTTAAAGCAACATCTTTTGAACAGTTATTCCAAGGTGTAAAAAAGATTGATTGGGCAAATTATCTTCCTGAGAATGCAGAATTTCCAGTAGCTGATGCTAAATCTGTTAAATCACAGCTTTTTAGTTTATCAGATATTCAAGCAATTACAAAAAAAGCAATAGTAGAAAAAATGAAAGAAAATTATTCAGTTAGCTGGTTTAATGAGGGTGGAGCATATTACCCAATTCATGTAGCTATTCATAAAGATATAGTTACCGTTCATCTTAATACTAGTGGAACAGCATTACACAGAAGAGGATATAGAGAAAAAGGTAATGAAGCACCCCTTAAAGAAACACTTGCAGCTGCTTTAGTTAAAATAAGTGGATGGACAAAAGAATACCCATTAGTAGATCCTTTCTGTGGATCAGGTACAATTCTTATTGAGGCTGCTTTGATGGCAAGAAATATTGCACCAGGAATAAATAGAAAGTTTGCTTTTGAAGATTGGGATATTATGCCAGAAGGATTGTTTAAGAAATGCAAAAAGGAAGCATACGAAGTTATTGATTATGAGAGTGAACTTAAATTACAAGGGTATGATATTAATAGGAGGTCTTGTGGTATAGCAAGATCAAACTGTGAGCTTGCAGGTGTTGATGATAGTGTACATATTCAGGAAATGGATATGAGAAATTTATCTAATAAAAGAAAGTATGGATACATAATATGTAACCCGCCATATGGTGAGAGACTTAATGATATAGATGAAATTAAGGTATTATATAAGGATATGGGAATTTCTTTTGAAAAATTACCTTACTGGAATAAGTTCATTCTTACTTCAAACGAGGATTTCCAAATTTTCTACGGAAGAAGATCTAGCAAGAACAGAAAGTTATATAATGGTAGATTGAAGTGCTATTTCTACCAATATTTTGACGAAAAAAGATGTTAAATGCCGAAAAAATATTGACTTTTGTTAGATAATTTGATAAGTTTAATTTTGTGTGAAATACGCATTTAAATTTTAGGAGGGTAATTATGAGCAATTTAAACAAAGAAGTTAAAATTACTACTGCTGATCCATCAGCATTAGGATTATTTGGATTAGCTATGGTTACATTAGTAGCTTCATCTTTAAAGTTAGGATGGACTAGTGGAGTTTCTTTTGTACTACCATGGGCAATATTCTTAGGAGCTTTCGCTCAATTATTTGCTTGCATCAATGACTGTAAGAGAAATAACGTATTTGGAACTACTGCATTTGGTGGTTATGCTTTATTCTGGTTTGCAGTAGCAATGAGCTGGTTAATCAAAGGTGGGGTATTTGGAGAGAGTTTAGCAGCTTCAGTTGATCCAAAACAATTAGCATTCGCATATTTAGGATACTTAGTTTTCACTATCTTTTTAACTATTGGTGCTATGGAAACAAACAAGGTATTATTTATAATTTTTGTACTTATTGATTTCTTATTTATCGGTCTTGCTGGTCATGGATTTGGAATGGGTGAAATTTTCCACGAAATAGCTGCTTATTCAGAACTATTAATCTCTATCATGGCATTCTACGGATTTGCTGGTAATGTTTTAAATGCTACTTTTGGTAGAGTATTCTTACCACTTGGTAAGCCATTTGGAATCTTTAAAAAGTAATTAATTAAATTTAAATAAAACTGCATCTATATAGATGCAGTTTTTTATTATTTAAAAACTCTTGTTAAGAAATCCTCTAGCAGTTTTAAAGAAGTTATTCTGCGATATTCTTTAGTCGACCTTTGATCTGTTATAGGTGAAATCAATTTATCATATTCTTTAATAATTTTTTCATTTATATGTTTAACATTTATAATTTTATTTGCATCTTTGAGTAACTCATCTAATATTTGGTTTTCAATCCTTTCAGATTTAACAATAGTTGGTGCTACTGCTCCAAAAGCAATACGGACTTCTTCTTTTTCACCTTTTTTGATTTTAACACCACAAAATGAAAGTTTAGAGAGTGCCGTAGAATTTCTTGTACCTACCTTTTTATAATAATCATAAGTGATATTATAATTTTCAAATAGAATACTCACTAATAATTCGTTTTTCTCAATAATAGTTTTTCCAGGACCAGTGATAAAATCTTTAATAGGAACTATTCGAGTACTACTGGTGGATTTTATTACCAACTTGCTATCTAAGGCATATAATGGTGGCAATAAATCTCCAGCTGGTGAAGCGTTAATAATATTGCCTCCTATTGTAGCAATGTTTCTTATTGCAGGAGATGCCATTTCTTCAGCTGCAACCCTGAGTATACTTGGGAGTCTTTTATTCTCAGCAATTTCAGTTAAGGTGATACCAGAACCGATTTTTATAAATTCATCATCAAAATGGACATCTCTCAAATCATTAATATTATCAACTAAAAGAATATTATCATTAAACTTAGGTACTGTACCTGACCAGCGTTTATTTCTAACCATTAAATCAGTTCCACCAGCAATAATAGTAATATTATTATGTTTGTTCAATAACTCCAAAGTCTCGTCTAAAGTTGAAGGAATAAACGAGTTTACCATAAATCCCTCCCCCTTTTTTTTGCAAGCTTAATCGCATCAATTATCATATTGTATCCTGTACATCTACATAGGTTACCAGATATTCCTTTTCTTATATCTACATCATTAGGATTAGCTACATTGGTAAGAAGAGCTTCACTTGCAAGAATCATACCGGGAGTGCAGAATCCACATTGAACTGCTCCTGCATCAATAAAAGCCTGTTCTAAAACTTTATATCTCTCTGTTTTTGAAAACCCTTGAATTGTAATTACAGATGAGCCTTGAACCTTTATCATTGGAACCATACAAGAGTTGACTAATTTACCATCTAAGAATACTGAGCAAGCACCACATTCACCCTGACCGCAACCTTCTTTTACACCTGTAATGTTTAACTCTTCTCTAATTACATCTAATAATCTTCTTGTTGGTTCAACATCTAGTGTTATTTCGTTTCCATCAATAAAAAAAGTGATTTTCATTGTACTACTCCCCTTTCCTCATGAGTGTTTCAGGTGTTATTGGTAAATCATATATACCCATATTAAGAGCATTGCTTACTGCATTTGAGTATGCAACTGGTATGCCTACAAAAGTAATTTCCCCAAGACCTTTAGCACCATATGGACCTAACTCATATGGATTATTAATTAATTCTTTATGAATATTAGGAAAATCCATAGATGTAGGAATAATGTAATCTGTATTTGTTCTTTGTTGTATTTTCCCATTATATTGTCTCATTACCTCTATACTAGCATAACCTAATCCTTGAATTATTCCACCATCAATTTGTCCCATAACTATCCGCTCATCTATAGCTTTACCAATATCAAATACTGTCCAAATTTTTCTAACTTTAACCTGATATGTTATTGGATCCACTTCAACTTCAACTGCGTTAGCTCCCCATGAATATGAATTGTATGCATCTCCTTTAAGTTCTTCTTCATTCCACTCAAATCCTTTAGGATGGACATAGTTTTTTCTTACTTCAATATACTCTCCGTCAGTCCATTTCTGTTTTAATTCAATGGAAGCATCATAAAGTAATTTCCCAACAATCATTATTGTTCTGGAAGCAACAGTGGGACCTGAATCAGGAACCCTTCGAGTATCTGGATTTACAAACTTTGTTTTTTCTAGAGGAATATCAAGAGTATGGGCAACAATCTTTCTTAAAGTTATTGATGCACCTTGTCCCATTTCTACATTTGATATTAGAACTTCAACTTTCTCTCTATCTTTGACGAGTAATACTTCTGCTTTAATATGATCTTTCTCTCCACTTCCAGTAAAGCCACAACCATGATAAAAGAAGGAGTATCCTGTACCAATTAATTTATTGGAGGCATGTTCTTTTCTAGTAGTAAGTTCATTTAGTCGTTTATACATATCTTCTAATGGTATAAATTCTCTAAACACACCATTAGTACATGATTTATTTCCAGTTTTTAAGAAATTTTTTTTTCTGAATTTTAAAGGACTTATTCCCAATTTTAAACTAAATTGTTCCATGAAGCTTTCCATAGCAAAAATGCTTTGAGGAGCACCGAAACCTCTATAAGCTCCACCTATCAATGTGTTAGTAGCTATAGCTTTACCTGAGATCCTTAATTCTGGAACATAATAAGCGGCTGTACTTGCAAACATTGCTCTCTGTAGAATTACTTTTGACAACCCGGCATATGCTCCACCATCTAACTTAATATCTATATCCAAAGCAATTAACTTATTATTCTTATCTACGGCACCTTTTATGGAAATCTTTGATGGATGACGTTTAGTTGTAAACTCAATATCTTCATCTCTTTCTAATATCAACTTCACCTTCGATTTACATTTTAAAGCTGCAACTGCAACTTGTGCAGCCAGTTGAGATGGGTACTCTTCTTTACCTCCAAAAGCACCACCAGTAGTTGTTTGAACTACATTAACTTTATCTTCTTCCATAGCTAGTGCTTGAATTAATGCAGCTTTAACATAGTATGGACACTGCATACTACCATATACTAAAATTTCGTTATTATCATATACTCCCATTACACTTTGCGTTTCTAGATAAAGATGCTCTTGATATCCTGTTGAATATACTCCTTCATACACCATATGAGCTGTTTTAAATACCTCATCTACATCTCCATGATTGATTTTATAATTTGCAAATAAGTTGTCTTCCATAAACAGTGGTTTTAAAATGCTCTTGTCTTTATATAGAGCATCATCCATTGAATAAATAGGGTTTATCTCTACATATTCAATTTCAATCTTTGATATTATGTCTAAAATAATTTCTTTATTCTTACCAGCTATTAAAGCTATTGGTTCACCAATATAATTAACTACTCCTTCAGCAAAAATAGGCTGATCATCTTCAATAGTCTTAACTCTATTCCTACCTGGGACATCTCTATAGTCAATAATGTAATATCCTTCTGGAATATCTGGATATTTAATATTTATAATTTTAGCACGAGCTTTAGTTGACCTTAATGTTTTGGCCCATAAAAAGTTATCAATTTGAATATCATTTAAATACTTAGCTTTACCGCTAATTTTATCTTTGGCATCATGTCTTGGAACTGAAATTGATATATCCTTTTTATAATTCAAAATATCCCTCCTTGCAGCCACTTCAATAGCCTTTATGTAATCATCTCCTGTATCAATATCATTTAAAACCCCTTCATCGTTAACTGATACTATTTTAGAATTTTTTTTCTTTAAATATTCCCTGAGAGAAACATCAGAACTATGTAGTATTTCATCTATGAGCTTTGAATTAATTAAAATAGGGTGTCCTTTTCTATAAGAATATGATGGTATTATAACTTCCTCATTGAACTCACTTAAAAGTTCACATACCTCTGAGGTTATAAATGGACAATCACCTGGTGTTAGAAAGAATTTATTTCCCTTAACCTCTCTAATTCCTTTTTTTACAGATGAGAACATGCCATCTATATAATCTTTATTGAATACCAAATGAACTTTTGGATATTTACTTAGCACTTTATTTACATCCTCATTCCTATATCCTGTTACTACTATAACCCTGTCGCATAATTTCAAGAAAGGAAGAACAGCCCTCTCAATGAGAGTTGTTCCCCCTATTTCAAAAAGTGGTTTAAAACCATTAGCTCTAGAAGAAAATCCACCAGCCAGGACTACTGCTTCAATTTTCATCACTTATTTTTAAGAGCTTTGAGTATTTTTTCAGGGGTTATAGGTAAATCTTTTATCCTAACACCTATTGCATTATAAACCGCGTTTGCGATTGCTGCTGGAGGTGTATCTATTCCGATTTCACCAACTGACTTTGCACCATATGGGCCAGAAGGTTCATAACTTTTAGCAAATTCCACTCTCATTCTCTCAACCTCAGTTCTTGAAGGAATTCGATAAGTCATTGAGGTATTTGTAAGAAGGTGTCCTTTTTCATCATACTTAACATCCTCATAAAGAGCCATGCCGATACCTTGTAATAATCCACCCTCCACTTGTATTTTGGCAAGATTTGGATTTATTGTAGTTCCGCAATCTACAACACCAACATAGTCAGATACTCTAACTACACCAGTATTTTTGTTTATCTCTACCTCTGCTAAAGCACACATAAATGGTGGCGGAGATTTTTTCCCAAAATAAGAACCGTTAGAAACTAATTGTTTCTGGTTGTGGTTGTAATAAAGTTTATTAGATAATTCTTTTAAGGTTATTTTTTCATTTCCATTAACATTGAAGAATGTTTCTCCATTAAAATCTATATCATCTTTTTCGATACTTAAATAATTACAAGCTTCCTTCAATAAAATCTCCTTCATTTCAAGTGCAGAACGTTTAACCGCATGTCCTGTAACATAAGTTGTAGAAGAGGCATAAGCACCTGTATCAAATGGCGTAAGATCAGTATCAGAAGAATATGGAATAATTTTATCTACAGATACACCTAAAGCTTCAGCTGCAATTTGGCTTAATACTGTATCGCTTCCAGTTCCAATATCCGTAGCTCCAATAAGAAGGTTGAAAAATCCATCGTCATTTAACTTTAATATTGAAGAGGCCATATCTATATACGGGATTCCAGAGCCTTGCATAGCTATAGCCCCTCCTCTTCCCCTTAAAATATTTCCTTCTTTTTTAACAAATTCTTTTTCATTCATCATCTCTAATGCTCTATCAACACAGTAATCTAACTTACAACTTTCAACTGTCATAGGGGTACCACTGGTCCCTTCCCCCATAATCTCAAATATTTTTGAAGTTTCTCCCTCTGCAATCATATTTTTCTTTCTTAATTCTATTGGATCTATAGAAAGCTTTTCAGCTAACATATCAATAGTAGACTCTAATGCAAAATTCCCCTGAATGGCACCATAACCTCTAAAAGCTCCTGCTGATCCTCTATTGGTATAAACAACATCTCCTCCGAACCTTACAGCATTGACTTTATTATATAAAGGTAATGTTTTTGAAGCAGCTACCATAAACACTGTTAAAGCATGTTCGCCATAAGCGCCTGTATCAGATAATAGTCTAACATCAAGAGCTTTAAGGTTACCTTCTTTATCGCTTCCAACAGAAACATCAAACCTCATTGGATGCCTTGTAAAAGTACTTTCAAAAACTTCTTTACGTGTATACACTAACTTGCATGGCATTTTTGTTTTTAATACCAGTGCAGACACAATTAATTCCCCATGTATCTGTTGTTTACCACCATATCCACCGCCGACTCTTGGTTTTATCACTCTTATTTTGCTATTTGGAAGATTTAAAGCGTGTCCAATAATTCTCCTTACATGGAAAGGAGTTTGGGTAGAGGTTACAACAACCAATCTTTCATTAAAATCAATATATGCAAAACAAGAATGTGGCTCAGACATCACGTGTGCTTGGGCTTGTGAGTAAAATCTCTCTGTAACAACAACATCACTTTTCTTGAGTTCTTTTTCAACATCTCCAACATTCATCTCATATGCTGCTGCTATATTTCTTTTTGGTTCATAGCCAATAGGAAACATTTCATGACAATCATCTTCAGGGTGAACTATTGTTTTGTTATCAATTGCTTCCTCAAAGTTTAAAATAGGGTCAAATACTTCGTACTCAACCTTTATAAGCTTTAATGCTTCTTCTGCAACATTTTGGTCTATAGCAGCAACAGCAGCAACCTCATCTCCTACATATCGAACATAGTTGTCTAATATTCTTTTGTCATGAGGTGATGGCTCTGGATAACCTTGACCTGCGCGAGTAATAATATTTTGTGGAACATCCTCGTAAGTTATTACGCCATACACTCCATTTAATTTCTCTGCTTCTGATTTATCAATTTTTTTAATTCTTGCAAAAGCATAAGGACTTCTTAAAACTTTTACAATAAGAGCATTACTTGGTGCTAAATCGTCAGTATATGCAGGCTTTCCGGTGACTAATCCCATACCATCTACTTTGGGTATTGATTTCTCAACTGTTTTCATTATTCCACCTCCATATACTTCAATATTGCTCTATGATGTCCTTGATATCCTGAACATCTACAGGTATTTCCTACTAAATATTGTTTTATTTCATTCTCAGTAGGGTTGACTAATTCCTTCTTCATAGCGATAACTGCCATAACCAAACTTGGATTACAGAATCCACATTGATCAGTACCTTCTTGAATTATAAACTTTCCAAGTTTTTCAGCTTCCTCTTTAACACCTTCAATTGTTGTTATCTTATGCCCATCAGCCTTTGCTGCCAAATAGCAGCATGAAAGAATTGGGGCGTCATCAACATGAATTGTACACATGCCACAAGTCCCCTCATCGCAGGCTTTTTTTACGCTTAAGTATCCATATTCTCTTAAGACATCTATTAATATTGCACCAGGTTCAATATTAATATCTCTAATTACACCATTAATGTTATATGTCACTTTCAATACTGCTGCACCTCCTCAAGAGATTCTTTGAGTAATGCTATACTTACCTCTTCTCTATATTCTTTTGAGGCTTTTAAATCACTTCCAAAGGAAATATCTTTTTGTAGATATTCTTTAACTTTCTCAAAATCTATTAGAGTCTGTTTATTTAAATACTCTTCTACAGTTGGGCATCGTAATGCAATTCCTGGTCTAGCACCGAAAGATACCCTTAGTTTTCCAGCTACTTTTAAAAGGCCCATATTTATTATTGAAAAATCAAGTGCTGTTCTCTTAATGCATTTAAATATCCCACTTCCATTTTCTTTAAGAATCACTAATTCTTTTATTATTCTATCGTCTTTCTTATTTTTTAAGTATTCTTCAAGTGAGATGGATTCATCATTTAAAAATTTAACAGTAGTATTTAAAAGCATTAATGCAGGTATCAAATCTGAAAAACCATATCTTCCGCCAATAGTTCCTCCAACAGTAGCCATATTTCTTATTTGAATCCCACATATCTTACTACAGCTTTTGTTTAATATTCCACCAAACATATCTTTTATAAGTTTGTTAGTCTCAAGTTTTCGTAGTGTAGTATAGGCACCTATAAATAAATTCTTCTCATCTTCTTTTATATAAGATAAATTAAGTTTTTCGCAATCTATAATTACTGAATATTCCTTTTTAGATAACTTTATGAATGTTCCTCCCCCAATTATGAGTGAGTTTTCAATTTTGTTTAAAGCCATAGCTTCAGCTGAATTTAATGGTTTTATATATTTTAATGCTTTCAAAAGCTCAACTCCCTTTAGTATTTAATTTATATATATTAAAGTATTCTTATAAAACACCTGCTATTGCTTTTGCAGGACATCTTGATTCACACAACCCACATGAGAAGCATTTATCAATTTTAAAATTAGGATATGGAATCATTTCAATAGCAAAATACGGGCAATTCCTTTCACATAGTCCACATTTTGCACATTTATTTTCAATCAATTTTGGATATTGCGCTCCATCACTCTCGAATTTGACTTTATGACTTAACTTAGTTGTAATTACATCATTAATAGATTTAAATCCATACTTATTTAAAGCTGCAGGTAAATCTTTTATTATCTTTTTATATAAGCCTTTTCCATATAGCATTGCACTTGAAAGCATCTGTACCCCATTAGCACCAACAAGTAAATATTCAATAACATCATCAGCGCTTTTTATTCCACCAGTACCGATGATGGTAATATCTTTAAAGTGTTTTCTTATTTCGTATATTAATGCTAAACTCATATTTTTAATTACTGGGCCTGAAGTCCAAAGAAACCCATCATTATTTCCACAATTAATTTTCCGATCACTAATATTTATTGAGATTGTAGGACCTAATGAGTTTATTGCAACTATACCATTGGCCCCAGCGTCTAAAACTGCTTTTGTGAATTTAACAGGATCAGGAGTGTGAGGACTTAATTTCATATATACTGGCTTTGAGGTATGTTTTCTAATTGTTTTTACAATATTTGAAATATGAGTTAAGTCTTTTCCTACATAATGAGTTGAAATTTCAAATGCATCTGCATACTTATCTAGTTTTGGAATCAAAAAATCCATATCTTCTATCTGATACCCAACACTTAGTATCAATGGAGAATCACAATTTTTTTTGAGTTTAGGTAGAAAGTTTTCAATCCAAATTTCAGGTGCATATTCAGACCATAGCTCACAGTTCATAATAAAATCTTTACCACCAATTATACAAGGACGAGGTACAACAGCACCTTTAGAGGAAATTGTCTTTGTTACAAGTGCCCCTACTCCTTCATCATACAAAAATTTCATCTTATCATAGTCACCAACTAATGGACCTGAAGCAGGCATGAGAGGGTTCATTAGTTGTAACCCATCGAATTTAGTTGAAAGCATATTATCACTCCTCCAAGGTATATTTACACCATTTTAATTCTGTTCCATAGTTTTTTACTAACTTGTTGTGCTCTTTTATACTCATTCTTTACATTGAGTGTTATTTGATTTTCATTTAACACTTGCAAACCTGAGCTCCACACATTTAAAGGTTTAAGATTAAAAAACACTCCATAAAATACATGGTCAAGAATATTTTCCTCATTGATTTCAGTGAAAGGTGAGTATTTATAGCTTTGAAAATCAGCAGAAAACCCTTCTTCTATTCTTCCTAATTTTATATTTAAGAGATCTGATGCATATGAATATCCATCATTGATCAGAGTAACAAGATCACCTAATCCAAATGCATTAGGATTTCCTAGTTTATTTTTAAATGAATGTACTAAAGTTATATATTCATAGGCCATATTGCATCCTAATCCATCTGTTCCTATAATTGTTTTTAAATTATTTTCCCTGAAATACTTATAATAAGGTAAACCTACAGTATTGTTCATATTGGAATTTACGTTAAAAGCAACTCTGATATTCTTTTCTTTCATTAATTTTGCTTCTTCATTATTAATATGAACACAATGGGCAATGAGAGAGTTATTATTTAAAAGATTATACTTATCTAATCTTTCAATTACACGTAATCCGCTCTTTTCTATTGAGTCCTGTACATCATCGATGCTTTCTGAACAATGTATGTGTATAGGAATATCACCTATTATATTCTTAATGTTCATAAGCGAGGTTTCACTTAAAGACATTGAAGCATGCATTCCAAATAAAGCTGCAGAATTTCTACCATGTTTTTTAAAGAACTGCAAATTCTCCTCAATACATTCCTCAATTGGGAATCTATCTGAAGTTTCATAGCAAAAGATACCCTTCATTTTTAATGATTTACATATACTTTTTTCAAGTGTAAAACTAGAATTTTTTATATGTTCACCACTTGCATTGTGATCAATTATTGTAGTTACACCATTGTGAATAGCTTCGAGCCCATACATTAATCCACTATAATATAAAGTTTCTTCATCAATTTTACTATCAATCTTCCACCAAAGCTGATCTAATATATCCTGAAAATTATTTGGTGAAAATGGCAGATTCAATCCACGAGCAAAAGTAGAATATATATGTGTATGTCCATTTATAAATGCTGGTAATAATAAACCTCCATTTAAATCTAAAATATTTTCAAATTCAAAAGCTTCTTCTTTAAATTCACTCATAGGTCCAACTTTTTTGATCTCTTTATCAAAGATAATAAAGACATTAGTCTTATACTTATGAAAATCATAAATATCCGCATTTATTATTACATTCATCTACCGTACCTCTCTTTTTACATAAGTTCCTTGTCCACCAATGAAGGTTCCGTTTTTGACTAAGAATCTACCTTTTAATATAGTTGAAACTATTTCTCCAGTTAAACAATTCTCATCGTAAAGATTATAATCACAATTATAATGAGTAGAAGAATTACTTCTCTTATTAGGGTCAAAAACAACTATATCCGCTTGGCTACCTATATTCAAAGTTCCTTTATAAGGATATAAACCGTGAATTTTTGCTGGTTCAATAGTGAATTTATCAATGATTTTTTCTCCAAAAATTGAATACATAGCTCTGAAGGAACTTTCTACTCCGCCTACCCCCATTGGTATATCATTTAGATACTTATTTCTTTTCTGGGATTTCATAAAACTGCAGTGGTCTGTACCTATAGTGTTGATCCAGTCAATATTATTTATTAAGGTTACCCTTTCATTTTCGCTTCTCAATGGAGGTGACATAGTATACAATTCTCCCCCATCTTCTTCATATACATTTGAATTGAAATAAAAGTAATGTGGGCAACTCTCAAGAAATATTTTATTATTTATTATATTTGAAAACTTTTCTTTAACCTTTTTCACTGTAATACCGCTTGAAACATGAACTATATATATTTTTCCTCCTGAAAAATCAGCATATTCGGATAATTTAAGAACTTCTGAGACTTCGCTTATTGTAGGTCTGTTTTTTTCATGAACTTTTATAGGAAAAGCTCCCTCTGTAATTAGTTCATCATTCTCAGCATGGGCTAGAGGGAGGAAATTCATATCTTTAGAAGCTTTGATCAAATCATAAATAATATCATCATTTGTTCTTCTATCACTTGATGAATATGTGGTGAAAAACTTAATTGTCGGGATACCTAACAATTTACATTCTGTAATAAAGTCCTTTAAATTGCTTTTCATTCCACATATAGTTGAATGGAAGGCATAATCAATGCAGCAGTCCTTAGCTTCTTTTAGTCTTTTTTTAAAGGATTTATCCAACTCTTCTCGACTTTTAACTGGTTCAATAAAGTCTATTATCGTTGTAATACCTCCATAAGCTGCACACATACCTCCAACTTTGAAGTCCTCAACAGATTTATATTTTCCAAGATCTAATGAAAAATGAACATGTGGATCGATAAAACCTGGCAGTACCATATTTCCTTTTACATCATATTCATTCTTACTATTTAAAAAATTACTGGTAATTGCAGATATAATTCCATCTTTTAAATATAAATTGCCCTCAATCCATCTTCCATTTAAATAAATCCTACCATTGATTAAACCAAGGTCGAAAAGCATAGTTACTTTCCGCCCATAGTTAAAGTCATAACTGCTTTAGCAGTGTGTAGTCTATTTTCTGCTTCATCATAGATTATAGAATGTGGTCCATCTATTACAGAGTTAACTACTTCATTATTTCTATCAGCAGGAAGAGCATGCATATACATTACATCTTTATCAGCAATAGACATCATTTCTTCAGTGCACTTCCAACTCTTATATGAATTTAATAGATCGTCAACCACATCTTCGCTTGGGTTGGTTACCCATGAACCCCAATTTTTAGGTATAACTACATGAGCATCTTTATATGCTTCTTCCATATTATGAGTTATCTTAAAGGTTCCTCCGTTATCTAAAGCATTCTTTTTTGCTTTTTCAATAACCCAATCAGGTAATTCATATCCCTCTGGATATGCTAAAGTTACATCCATACCGTATCTTGGGAATAGTAATGCTTGTGTTAATGGAACTGAAATTGGTTTTTTATGAGAAGTAGCATAAGCCCATATAATTGAAACTTTTAATCGTTTCATGTCTCCAACTTTTTCTTTTATTGTCATAAGATCTGCAATTCCTTGCATTGGATGATACAAATCACATTGAAGGTTCATAACAGGTACAGTTGAATGTTCAGCCATAGCTCTTAGATATTTGTTTCCTACTTCCCAAAAACAGTTTCTGCATGCTATCCCATGTCCATATCTTGAAAGTATAACTGCTGTATCTTTAGCGACCTCGCCATGTGCAATTTGCATTGTGCTTGTATCTAAGAAATTACCATGACCTCCTAGTTGAGCAATACCAGCTTCCATGGAGTTTCTTGTTCTTGTTGATTGTTCAAAGAACATTAAGAAAATTGTTTGTAATGGTAGGTACGGAGTAGGAACACCCATAGCAAAGTTCTTTTTTAAATCCGAAGATACTTCTAATAATGTATTTATTTCATCCTTGTTCCAATCTTCTAATGTAATAAAATGTTTTCCCCTGAATATGCTTTTCATAATATAACCCCCAATTTATTTATTATTTTTAATTTTTAAGTATTCTAATGGAATTACTGAATACATTGATGCACATTTTACAAGATGATCTTTCCAGGTTTTTTCATTTGGTGCATGAGCCTCTTCTTCTTTTCCTGGACCAAAACCAATACATGGAATTCCATATCTCCCCATTATTGAAACTCCGTTGGTGGAAAATGTCCACTTATCAACTAAAGGCTCTTCATTAAACAAATATCTATAGCTAGTTACTAATGTTTGTGTTATATCATGCTCTTTTGGTATTTTCCAAGCTGGGAAGTAACATTCTGTTTTAAATATATTCTCCGTGTAAGAGGGTTTATCATATTCGTACATTTCAACGATAGCCTGTACTTTTTCAATTGAAGGAAGTGTTCTTATTTCATCAAGCGCCCCTTCCCATGTTTCACCCCATGTTAACCGTCTATCTATTGAAATAGAACATGAGTCTGCAACAGCACAACGTGAAGGAGATGTGAAGAAAATCTCAGAAACAGTTAATGTTCCTTTACCTAAAAAGGAATCAACATGTAATCTATTGTTTAGTTCTTCAAGCTCAGAAAGAATTGGTGCCATTTTAAAGATGGCATTATCTCCTCTTTCAGGAGCTGAACCGTGACAGGATAATCCTTTGGTTGTAACTTTGATCTCCATTCTACCTCTTTGACCTCGATATATGTTGCAATTGGTAGGTTCAGTTATTACAACAAACTCTGGTTTTATGCCTTCTTTTTCAATGATATGCTGCCAGCATAGACCATCACAATCCTCTTCTTGAACTGTTCCGGTGACTAACAATGTATAATCATCTAGTAGATTCAATTCTTTTATGATTTTACCAGCGTAGACCATTGACGCCATACCACCCTCTTGATCGCTGGCACCTCTTCCGATTATTACTTCATCAGTTTCAAACCCTTTATAAGGATCATAATTCCATAAGGTTATGTCTCCAATACCAACGGTATCAATATGAGCATCCATTGCTATGACAGTACTACCACTACCAATACGTCCAATTACATTACCCATCTTATCTATCCTTACATCATCAAAGCCAACTTTCTCCATTTCCTCTTTAATACGTTGTACTATTTTCTTTTCACAACAACTTTCACTGGGTATAGCAATCATATCTCTTAAAAAAGCACACATATCCTCCTTGAATATTCTAGAAAGTCTTGAAACTTCAGAGTAGTTTATTTTTTTCATAATAGCCTCCTTAAACTTCCCATATTAATTTTCTATACTTTAAAGGTGCAGTATCACCTTCTGTACTAAATATGAGTATATTTGATTTACTATCAAGATTTAGTAGTTCTTTAATATATTTATATTCAGAATTTAGCATTATATTATATATCAATCCCATTGAGACAGCACCAGATTCCCCTGAAGTAATACTCTCATCCCCTTGAAGAGGAATTTTTAATATTTTCATTCCCTGGATAGCAATTTCATCATCACATTTAATGAAATGAGAAGCATAATTTTTTAGAACTTCCCAACCCTCTTTAATAGGTTCTCCACAAGCTAAACCTGCCATAATACTCTCAAGGTCACCGGTGATTTTGTGAATATGTCCATCGTTTGCAGAACATGATTCAAAATAGCATGCTGCATTAGTCGGTTCAATAACTGTTATCAATGGCATGTTGTTCTCATTAAAATAATTAGAAAGAAATGCTGTCACTCCTCCTGCCATCGCACCAACTCCAGCTTGTACAAAAATGTGAGTTGGTAAGGTGTTATCACTTTCAAGTACACTTATACACTCTTGAGCCATTTTGGAATATCCTCTCATGATCCAAATAGGAATCTCTTTGTATCCTTCCCAGGAGGTATCTTGGATAATAATCCATCCATTTTCTTTTGCTGTCTTATTAGCATATCTAACTGTATCGTCATAATTAAGGGCAGTAATAATTGCTTTACCACCTAAATCTTTAATAGCATCTGCTCTCGCTAGATCTGTTCCTTTGTTAAGGTAAATCACTGATTTATAACCTAGTTGATTACATGCCCATGCAACTGCTCTTCCATGATTACCATCTGAACAAGTTGTAAAAGTAATATCTCCTAATTGTTTTTTTATCTCTTTGCTTTTTAAATCATTGAAGGTGATTTTTTCAATATTTAAGTTTAGCTTTTCGCATATATACTTAGAAATAGCATATGTGGCTCCTAAAATCTTGAATGATTTTAAAATACACCTTCTATTTTCATCCTTAACAAATAACTTATTTAATCCTAAGAAGTTGCTCATGTTTTTAAGTTCGATGAGTGGAGAGTTGCTGCATTCTTTGATTGTATTTAGAAAATTATAAGCTTCGTATAATTGATTTTTATCAAAGTTGTATCTAAAAGTATCTTTTAATTCAAATCTTTTTTTACTTTGAACTATTTGAATTCCCAAAATTTTACCCTCCTTTTTAATAAACTTTGATAGTTTTTTTCTTTTCATGTGTTATAATTATATCATAAAATCCATTTTAGGTATATTATACCATATTTTCTAAGTTATTTTTAATTATTTTATAATTAAGGGGGTAATAAAATGTCAACTTATGTGTGGGGTCCAACTTTTGATGAAATGTTAAATCCTAATACTATTAACCCAGAAATTAGGGAGAAAGCAAAGAAAGCTATGGTTGAATCGCCTTTAGATCCAATAAATCTATTTAATATTAATTGGTATGATAATGATGGCAAACTATGTTATATGGTGATTCCAAAAGAATTAACTGGTGTAAAAGCTAATATTGTTGTTATGTATGGTAAGCACTTTCCAACAGGGAGTCATAAAGTTGGAGCTACGTATTCTGTTACAATGGAGAAGCAGTTAAATGGTGAAATAACGCCAGGTGAAGATACGATTGTCTTCCCTTCTACTGGTAACTATGCTATAGGTGGTTCTTGGACAGGTCCTAGAATGGGATATGATACTAAAGTTATTTTGCCAGAATTAATGAGTAAAGAGAGATTTGAAAAAATAACTGCTTATGGTGCAGAATACATCAAAACACCTGGATGTGAGAGTTCTGTTAAGGAAATCTATGATAAATGTTGGGAACTTAGAGGAGAAAGCAAGAAAAATAAAATTCTGAATCAATTTGAAGTTATGGGTAATTACATGTTCCATTATCATGTTACAGGTAACTCAATGGATAAAGTATTGCATGAGCTTGCTGAAAAAGGTATTGGAAAAGGAAGAGCAAGTGCTTTGATTTCTGCAATGGGTTCTTCAGGAAGTATAGCTTCTGGTGATAGACTAAAAGAATTATATCCAGAGACAAAAATTGTGGGACTTGAACCAATACAATGTCCTACTATCTTTAATAATGGATATGGGGATCACGATATACAAGGAATAGGCGATAAACATGTTACTTGGATTCATAATGTAATGAATATGGATTCAATAATGTGCATTGATGATATGGAATGTAAAAAGATGCTTCAGGTGATGACAGATCCAGTAGGAAAAGAATTCTTAATAAATCATCTTAATATTTCAGAAGAGGATGTTGAAATGCTGAGTTCAATTTTCGGAATATCAGGAGTATGTAATTTATTAGGAGCTATAAAAACTGCAAAGTATTATGATATGAATGAGGATGATGTTATTTTTACATTATGTACAGATGCTATTGACAGATATCACTCTGTGATGAAAGATCTTGATGAAATGTTCTCTCCATTAAATGAAACAGAATGCCATGTTAGATATAACTCAATTATGAATGTAAAAATGGATTATATTGAAGAAGGTACTTATAAAAACAGAAAACGCTGGCATAACCTAAAATATTATACTTGGGTTGAACAGCAAGGTAAAACTGTTAAGGAATTGAATGACCAAAGAAAACAAACATATTGGATTGAACTTAGAAAGAAAATCAAAGATATTGATAGTAAATTAAAGGAAGTAAGAGGTTATTAAATATAACACCTAAAATTGGTAATTTTCTTTCTTGATTATTATACCCCTAAGGGGTATAATAAATGTATAACAAATAATGATTATTAATAGAAAGTTATTCAAGGAGGATATTAATATGAAAAATATAGAAATATTCACTAGTCCAACATGTCCACATTGCCCACCGGCTAAAGCGTATTTAACAAGCAAAGGTGTAGAGTTTGTTGAAAGAAATGTAAAAACTGACGCAGACGCTAGAAAAGAGTTAATGAAAAGAGGTATTATGGGAGTACCGACAATAATTATTGATGATGAAGCTGTAGTTGGTTTGGATAAAGAAAAAATAGATGCTTTACTAGCAAAATAATAAAATTGCACTCTTAAGTGCAATTTTATTATTTTAACTATACAATTCATATGTTCTTTTAATTATATCATCCCTTCATCTGTGGAGATTAAACCATCATTATCTTCAGGATTAAAAGTAGCAAAAAACTCTTTATGATAATCAGTGGCATGTTGAAAAGGTAAATCATTACTCTTCTTCTGTATATATTTATTAAAAGGCAAAATAGAATCTTCACAAAACATATCATTGAAATCTATAAAGTCAAATTCTTTAACTCTTTCGTATAAAGGCAGATATAAAAATTCACTATACATCCTTAAGGGCATCATGGAATATTCAGTTTCATTTATTTCGATTGATCTCATAACATATCCTTTAATAATTACTATACTATAAAGTATGACGTAGAATCCCTTTTGTACCAGAATATATTATTATGAGCTGGTATAAGGTGGATCTAGCAATTGAATATTTTATTAAACCCTATTTTTTACGTCCATTTATATAATAATATTTACTATCAGATTTTTCAGAATTTAAATAGCAATAATCAATATGACGTATTAGTTGGATATCAAAATTATTAAACAGATTTAAAATATCTTCGCGATTAGCAAAAAAATGTGGTACATCTTTTTCTGGTCCATCTTCTTTAATTATTACCGTATTTTCATCTATCTTGGGATACCCAGCTTTGACAAACTCCCACCCCTCTTTAGAGCACATTGATGTATACACTTCTCCTTCTGGCTTTAGTACTCGTTCTATTTCACTTACAAGTTTTATTATACCTGTTGTATCAGTGTGAGAAATAGCATGATATGCAAATATACAGTCAATGGAATTATCCGCATAAGGTAAAGAACTCATAATATCTCCTAGCTTTATATCAATATCTAAATTTTCTCTTTGAGACCATTCTTTCAAATAATTCACTGCATAATCAGAAATATCTATTGCTGATACATCAAATCCTTGTTGTGCAAAAAATATAGAATGTCGTCCTAATCCAGCACCTAGATCTAAAACCTTTTTATAACCTAACTCTGACCATTTGTTAGCAAGATAATAACAGTAATCAGTTGGTTTCAACCATGGCGATTGATTTGCTTTTTCCCATTCCCATCCTTTTGAATCTACCATTCGAATATCCTCCTTCAATATTAATAGACTATTTATTATCAGCTAGATAAAGAGATGTAATATAAGGTCTAACTACTGTACCTCCATGATTCATTATTATTCTTTTTACATCCTCTTCTACTTTTATTCTATCAGTTACATTTAATCTTAAATAACCATTACTGGTTTTGATGAATCCTATGTACTCATCTAGTGAATATACTTTTTCCCAATAACTTTTTATCATCTTTATATTACTGAAGAGATTACTTTCTCTAATTTTTTCTCCTCTATTATTCATTAGTGCCTCTGCTTCTTCCTTTGAATACAGAGCAAATAACCCTCCATAGAAATCTGATAATTCCATGAGCTCACTATCTAATTTTGTATCATTACTAATGTAAACATTCCAAAGCAGAGCTAGTTTTCCGCTTTCTTTCAGTAATCTACTGCAACTTTCAAAACCTTCAGGTTGTGGTACCCAATGAAAAGCTTGAGCAGAATAAATTAAATCAAAGGATTCTTTCTCCCCTTCCCACTCTTCAAAGCGTTTAATATCATAAGATACTCTACCTGTATCTTTAAATCTCTTTTCTCCAATTCTCGCTAGATTTTCTCCAGGTTCTATACAGTGAATTTTTAGTCCCCTTTTAACAAATAACTCCGTTGCTTTTCCACTACCAGCACCAATTTCTAGTAGTTGTGAGTGTTCATTAATATTTGATTCTTTAATGATGCTATCAATTATTTCTTTTGGATAACTAGGCCTAAATTTATCATAGTATTCTGCAGCATGATCAAATCTCTTACTTTCTTCTTTCCAATCGATATTCCCCATAGTATCACTCCTATAATAGTTGTTTTTTATTCTCTCTGTTAATAATATTTTACAGTAACCATTTATCATATTCAATTGTATGTTATTGAAAAATAGTGTTATAAATTATATAGTTAACTACTGTTATTAAATATTATTTCACTCTTTTTATTGAAAATATGGTTGAATTTTAATAATTAATGTATAATTAAATAAATTATATCGTGGAGGTATAAATTATGAAGAACACTGTAAATGTTTGGGGGCATGATGTTGAATATAATTGTTTAGCAGGTTGGCTAAAATACTTAAGATTAGATATGGGGATTTCTCAAGAGGCTCTCTCATATGGAATATGTTCAATCAGTCACTTAAGTTATTTTGAAAATGGAAAGAAGAAGCTTCGAGGAGATGTTATTGAAAATTTATTTAAGAAACTTAATATATTAGAGATTGGTGATATTAAAAAAATAAGTAATATGAAATTTATTTTCTTAAAACTGAGAAACTATATTGAAACTTTTAATGAGTCTGAAGCAACTAGGTTATTAAAAGAAATTGAAGTTTTTGAAGAGATTATCACCGCTTCTCCTTATTTTATAGAATTTCTAGTTTATAAATTTATATATAAGTTCTTTATCTCAAAAACTTCTTTAGAAGAATTAGAGGATGAGTTTGAAAAATTAGAGAACATAAAACATACTTTAAGTGATGATATTAAATATGTGTATTTTATAGCTTCTGGAAAATACATATACGATTATTATGATCATGAAAAAGGAATTGAGATATTACTTTTAGCTAAAGATATGAATGACTCTTCCTGGATTAATTATAGACTGGGTGTGGCCTATTTACTAAATAACGAATACTTAAAAGGAGTAATATATTTAGAAAACGCTGTTGAAACTTATTCTAAAAGCGGTAGATACTATAATTCACTACTTTGCCATCAGTTTCTAGGTCGATGTTATCATTATCTAGATTTTTATTCTAAAGCAGAAGAACATTATAACATTATACTTGAAGCATTAGATAACATTCCATTGGACAGAGATATGATGGGAATACATATAGATTTAGCGATACTTTACTTAAAGAAAGGTAACTATAAGAAATGCTATGAATTCTGTAAAGAACACATGATATGGTATCCAGATTCCATCTTAGGTGTATGCACTACTGTTCAAGTATGTGCTGAACTTAATATGGAGGAGGAAATAAATCACCTATTCAAAAAATATCTTAATGAAGAATATTCATCTTCTGTATACTATAATTTTTTGTATTTTTTATATTTGAAACAGAATCACTTTACTGAAGTGAAATTTTACAATGAGGTAGTTAATAGTATTATGCCCTACTATGAAAAAATTGGATATCTAATTTATCTTAAACCAATAAAACTTTCGGTGGTTGAGTATCTTGAAAATAATAGAAAGTATAAAGAGGCTTTAAGTATATATAAAACAATTAAATAGCATATTGTATTATAATTTAAAAAGCCTTATGTTCAATTGAACATAAGGCTGATTTTGCTACTTAAACCTCCATTATAATAGGTAGAACAGTAGGTCTTCTCTTTGTAGTTTCGTAAATGTACTTTTCAATTGCTTTCTTCATACTTAATTTTAAAACATACCAATCAATTATTTTATTTTCTAAACAATTTTCTAACTCCTTTTGAGCAATATCTTTTAATTCGTTAATTAGATTTTCAGACTCTCGTACATATACAAATCCCCTTGTTATAATATCTGGACCGGAAATTATACTATATGAAACTCTTTCAATAGCAACAACTATTGTTAACATACCATCTTGAGCTAATTGACGTCTATCTCTAAGAACCAGATTGCCTACATCTCCAACTCCAAGACCGTCAACAAGAACATTGCCAGTGTGAACTCTACCAGTTATGTTTGCTTCTGTATCTGTCAACTCTAAAACATCGCCTGTTTCCATCATGAAAATATTATCTCTATCCATTCCCAGTCTGTTTGCCAAATTACCATGATGTTTTAAATGTCTATATTCGCCATGTGCAGGCATAAAATACTTAGGTTTAACTAATGTATGAATTAATTTTAATTCTTCTTGTTGTGCATGACCTGAGACATGAACATCTTCTAAACCTTTATAGATAACGTCAGCACCTTTCTTATACAGTTGATTAATAACCCTAGAAATTAATTTTTCATTTCCTGGAATAGGTGACGCTGATACAATAAACAAATCATTTGGTTGAAGACTAATTTGTCTATGAGTTGAGAATGCTATTCTGGACAATGCTGCCATTGGTTCACCTTGGCTTCCAGTACATATAATTGTTATTTGCTCATTTGTATAATTATTTAATTCATCTAAACCAATAATATCCTCTTCTGAAATATTAAGATATCCTAACTCTTTGGCTACCTTAGCTATACTTTCCATACTTCGTCCGCTAAAAGCTATCTTTCTTCCATACATAACAGCGGCATTAATAATTAGTTGCATTCTATGAATATTAGAAGCAAAGGTTGTAACAATAACTCTCCCTTTAGCATTTAGGAAAAGTCTATTTAATGTTTCTCCTATTGATTTCTCAGACTTAGTATGACCTTCACGTTCTACATTAGTACTGTCAGCTAAAAGTAAGAGAACTCCCTCTTTTCCTAAAGTTGCAATACGCTCTAAATCCATTAGCAAACCATCAACTGGCGTATAATCAATTTTAAAATCACCAGTATGAAAAATTACTCCAAGAGGTGTATGTATTGCAATGCTACAGGCATCTGCAATACTATGTGTATTTCTAATAAATTCAACTTTTAGATTAGTTAGTTCAACAATATCGCCTGTCTCTACAACATTCAGTTCACAATCTGCAAGTATATTATGTTCTTTTAATTTGTTTTCACATATACCTAAAGTTAACTTCGTTCCATAAACTGGCACGTTTAACTGTTTTAATATATATGGTAAAGCTCCTATATGATCTTCATGACCATGAGTAAGAAAAATACCTTTAACTTTTGAAGAATTATCTAATAAATAAGTTATATCAGGGATTATTAAATCTACTCCATACATTTCTTCACTTGGAAAAGCTATCCCTGAATCTATAACAATTATTTCGTCTTCATACTCAATTGCAGTTATGTTCTTTCCAATTTCGCCTAGTCCGCCTAGAGGAATAACTTTTACACTATTCTCTACTGTCACATAAAAACCTCCTTGCTATTTGAGAATATCTACTTTCCCTTATTTTGTCTTATACTAGTGTTTTTAATTCTTATCTTTAAAAAATATTTTAAAATGTATCAGAAGGTTTAATTATTTAGATAATGGAGTTAAATGGTTTTGCTTATTAACAATAAAACCAGAGTTTCTAATATTTTGTATTAGAACTCTGGTTTTGTGATAAATTCTATCGTTGACTTCTTACTGCATTATCCATTGCCACTCCAACGTGCCTTGCACATGAACACCAACATGGTTTCAAATCTTTTGCAATTGAAGCTTCTGGTTTTCCAACAGTGATAACTTTCATTTAGTCTCCCCCTTTCACTCTAAATAAATTTATTTAAATTGGCTTCAAAATGGATTTGACTTATTTGGATTACTTACTAACATTAAATAAATATACCATATAAAGTAATCCATTTCGAAATCAAATTTAACGCAATTAAAGAGATACATTATTTTGACTAAATCCTGTGGTTTTTCACTAATATACTTTCATCTGATTTAAGAAATTATATTAATAGTATCTAGATATAATAGTGAGTCAGGATTATGCTCATAACATTTATAATATAGTTTTAAAGCAGATAGAAAATTTTCTTTAGCACTGTCACAATATGAATTTCTTTTTTCAATATTAAATTTACCACCTTCAAAAGAGGTTGCATAACATTGGGAACAAACTTTAGATATCCAGCAGTTAGAACAAGTGTCTAGAGATACATCTTTATAGTCATCAACATAAACTTTTTTTATCTTATCAGTATCAATTTTACTAAGAACATTTCCATTAGAGCAGGCACCCAGTACTCTTTCACATATACGTACTTCCCCATTAGGTGAAATATAAACACGTTGTTTTCCAGGAATACAACATCCATTCAAAGGAAAAGAAAAGTGCGCTTTATTGGAAATTTCTCTTTTATGTACCCTTGTTAGAAGTGTATTAGTAAGATCTTGAGTGAAAGTTTTAGTAGAATCATTATTCAGAATACTATTTAAAAATATTTTTTCACTCCAATCAAGTAAAGAAGTATCTTTTGTATTACTGGGTTTATTCTCATTGTAGTATTGTAATGGTATACTGTTTCGCTCTGGATAAGTTATAAAGTTCCCTACCGATTCTGGTAGCCACTCTAAATTATTAAAAAATTCTTTGATTTCTTTAAGTTTGTTATCAGAGTATGGCGGTGTATAAACCATACTTAATAATATCTTATTATTGTTTGAATTATCAAAAGCAGTTACTAATTTCTTTAAACCTGACAATGCCTTATCAAAACTTCCAATACCATTAATGTCTTGTCTAAATTTATCATGAATATGTTTTGGTCCATCTAAACTTCCAACAACACAAAAATTTTTGATTGAGCTAAAAAATTCAGCTATTTCAGAAGTTATCAGGGTTAAATTTGTGGTTATATTGAAATTGATTTTTTTTGCCTTAATGGTTTTTTTTGCATATTCAACACTTTTTTTAATCAAATCGTACATTAACAGGGGTTCCCCTCCATAAAAGGAAATGTAAACTTCTTCCTTGCTTCCATGTGCAGCAAGATAATCAATAGCTGAATATGCTACTTCTAAAGACATGTCCTTACTTCCATGATTTCTTGCAGGAACATATTCATCGTTATAAGTACAATAATGACATCTTAAGTTACATCTTTCTGTAACTTCAAGCATAATTTGTCTTAAGTTATGATTTATCTCTTGATCTAAATTATTAAAATGTCCTGGCGAATGAAATTTTCGTTCAACCTCGACATTTAATAAATCTTCTTCTTTAATAGCATTATAAACATTTTCCATTGCAGTAAAAAAATCTTTTTCATTTATATTTGCTGATAATTTATTCATACTTTCTTCTAAATTTTTTTTAGAAAGAATTATATCTAAAATAGTAAATTCAATATCATTACACTGCACTACTTTTCCTGTTCCAGTATCAAAAATATAACTAAAATTATCTGTTCTAAATAGTTTTGCAAGTGGCTTTTTATCTTGCAGATATTTAAAATAACTTAAAATTTCCTGTTTTTTAGATAACATATACAATTTCCTCCCATTTAATGTTATAATATACATTATATCCCAGAAATGAATTGATGACAACTAATAATTTTAAAATTAATAATAGAATTTTACCTAAGATGTTACTAATTATATATAAAAGAAGGAGGATATATATGAAAATAATTAAGTTTTGCAAAAGATTTTTTTTAAATCATAAAAAATGCTATTTTGAGTATTTGAGTTTGATTCTTGTTTCATGGATAGTTTCAATAACAATTCCTTATTTGAGCGGAAAATACATAGATTTATTAGTCAGTATTAAAGATAAATTAGATATATATTTTTACACAAAAGCAATTTTAGTAATTGGAGTAATTGGTTGTTTTTCATCGTACTTTAAAAGTATTGTTTATGAAAAGATATATAGTAGGTCAGTTAATGGTATCAACCTTTATTTAATAGAACATATAAGAAAATTACCACTCTCATTTTTTAGAAATACAAATTCAGTATACTTAGTTCAAAGAATAAGAATGGATTCTAGTGAACTTATTTATTTCAGCATAAGTGAAGTTATAAATTTAATAATTAAAATATTCACATGTTTAACATCTTTTGTAATAATGTTTAAATTAAATTATAAAGTAGCATCTATACTATTAATTGTAATACCCATATATATAGTAATATATAAATTATTTGGACAAAGATTGTATTCTTGTAGGCATAATTATATAGAGAAAGATAACTCGTATGTTGCAAGTCTTAATCAACAAATTAACAATATACAGTTTATAAAATTAAATTCTCTTTATTCTTATATGAATACAAAGATAAGAGTGATATTTGAAGATTTCTTTTCTTATATAATGAAGTTGATTAGAGTAAACTCATTATATGAAAACATCAGTGATTGTGTTGATAGTATCGCAAACGTAATCTTATTTTTGTATGGTGGTCTAGAAATATATAATGGAAACTTAACAGTTGGAGAGTTTACAATAATGAATCTCTATTTTAATATGGCATTTGCATCTATTCAGTACTTTGTAAAATTTGGAGGTATATATCAGAGGGTACTGGTTTCCTATAATAGAGTAATAGAAATATTGCAGATACCTAATGAGAATAACGGGACTATAGTTTTAAATCAAATAAACAATATTAAATTAGAGAATATTGAATTTTCTTATAGCGAAAAACAAAAAATAATAGCTAATTTTAATTATTATTTTGAGAAAGGAAAAATATACTGCTTAAAAGGGCTTAACGGGAGTGGGAAAAGTACATTAATTAAACTGATGTTAGGTATTGAACAAAATTACAAAGGAAACATTCTTTTCGATGGTGTCAAACTTGAAGATATCGACATGTATGAATTGAGGAATAACAAAATAGGAATAACAGAGCAAGAGCCAACCTTATTAAATGATACTTTGAGAAGTAATTTGATTTTGAATAACAATAAACTTATAAAAGATGAGAAAATAATTAATTACTGTAATGAACTAGGTTTAAATTCCTTAACAAAAAACTTTTCAAATGGATTAGATACTATACTTGATGAAAATAATACTAATATTTCAGGTGGTGAGAAACAGAAAATTTCAATCATTAAGACTCTTTTAAAAGACCCTGATGTGCTGATATTGGATGAACCTACTTCTGCTCTGGATGAGAATAGTATAAAAAAATTAGAAAACATTTTGTTATCATTAAAGAAAAATAAAATAATTATCATAATTAGTCACAACGATTCAATTTTGGATTTTGCTAATAATGTAATCGATATAAATAGAGATGTTTTTACTAATATCTAAGTGTATCTAAGTAAAATTTTTCTTTCTATTAAAATATTGTCCTAAGTTATTATTGAGTATTCCTTTAAAATTTATAATTTGTGAAGTTATTATTAAAAAAATAAAACGGCATATAGCCGTTTTAAAGTCAAGAGTAGCGGGTGACTTTATAAAGCCACCCTATTTATTTAGTTATAACTATTGTTTAAACCACCTTAATTTCCACATTATCATCAGCTCCTTTCATGTATATTTTCGAGCTTTATTGATTCAATCTAAAACTGTAAACAGTTAGATTGAACACCACCTCATTATTCTCATTTCAATCATCCCCCTTTCATGATTATTTACCATCCACGCGCGCTTGAGGTATTGACTACCTACAACTATATTATTACAAACTTTACATAAAAAGTATAGGTACAGAATAATTATAATTATTCTGTACCTATACTTTTACTTCCATTGAAAAGGTAAAATATCCTTTAAAATCTTGACTTCATTCTCATTAACAAGAATTTCCGTTTCAAGATTATTATTATCAATCTGATACAATAATTCTCTACATCTTCCACATGGAGGAATTACTCTGTGTTTTTTTCCTACTGCAACTATTTTATTTATTCTTGTTTCATTATTTAAAATCATCTGTGCGACTGCTGAGTGTTCAGCACAAAATCCTATTCCACATGCCATATCAAGATCAATCCCTGTATACAAGTTTCCTTTATCAGTTAAAAGAACACATCCAACAGAGGCAACCTCACAGGTGCTAGTTAAGATTCTGGGATTTACTAGATTGTCTGCAATTTTAATCATGTCATCAAAGTTCAAAACCATCACTCCTTTTGGTTTGCATGACAATATAGTATATTACTTAATCATTATCTTTATGCGTTATACTTAAAGAAGATTAGTATTATAAAAAGCCATAACTCAAATGAGTTATGGCGATAATCTTAAACTGAAACACTTCCCTGCATTCCAATAATATCTTTATTTTCTTCAAGAATAGGATTGATATATTCTTCAATAAGTTCAACAACTTGATCAGCACTTCTACCAGTAAACTTTTCTGGTGATAATATTGATTTAATCTCATCTTCACTCATATTAAAATATTCGTCACTAATGATTCTCTCAATAAGATCATTTTTCTTACCTTCTACTTTTACCTTACTTGCAGCTTCCATTGAATGCATTCTAATTCTCTCATGAAGTTCTTGTCTATCTCCACCTCTTTTTACGCATTCCATTAAAATATTTTCTGTTGCCATAAATGGAAGTTCAGCCATTACGTGAGATTCAATAACTTTAGGATATACAACCATATTTTCTGTTACATTTAAATATAAGTTTAGTACACCATCTAGAGCTAAAAATGCTTCAGCAACAGCTATTCTTTTATTAGCTGAATCATCTAATGTTCTTTCAAACCATTGAGTTGAAGCAGTTATAGCAGGATTTAGAGAGTCTACTATTATGTATCTGCATAAAGCACCCATTCTCTCAGTTCTCATAGGATTTCTTTTGTATGCCATAGCAGATGAACCTATTTGCTTTTTACCAAATGGCTCTTCTATCTCTTTCATGTTTTGAAGTAATCTAATATCATTACTGAATTTATAAGCACTTTGTGCAATTTCGCTTAATGTATTTAAGACCATGGAATCAATCTTTCTTGAATAAGTCTGTCCTGTAACAGGATAAGTTTTATCAAATCCAAGTTTTTTAGAAACCATTTCATCAAGAGCTTTAACTTTTTTTCCATCACCGTCAAATAGTTCAAGGAAACTTGCTTGAGTACCTGTTGTACCTTTAACGCCTCTCATTTTTAAGCTATCTAAAATATAGTTTAGTTTTTCATAATCCAGATATAATTCATGCAGCCATAAAGTTGCTCTTTTACCTACTGTAGTAAGTTGAGCAGGTTGAAAGTGAGTAAACCCTAATGTAGGCATATCTTTATATTCCATAGCAAAATCTGAAAGATATTTCATTACATTAACAAGTTTTTTTCTAATTAATTTAAGAGCGTCTCTCATGATAATAAGATCGGCATTATCACCTACAAAACATGAAGTTGCACCTAAATGTATAATTTTTTTAGCTTCTGGACATTGTTCTCCATATGCGAAGACATGGCTCATAACATCATGTCTAACCTCTTTTTCTCTCGCTTCTGCAACTTCATAATTTATGTTTTCAACATTCTCTTTTAATTCAGCGATCATTTTGTCTGTGATATTAATACCAAGCTCCTTTTCGCATTCTGCTAAAGCAAGCCATAATTTTCTCCAAGTTTTAAACTTCATATCATCAGAGAATATGTAAGACATTTCTTTTGATGCATATCTAGTATTTAATGGTGATTTATATGTAGATCTCATAATTACCTCCGTTTTATCTTAAATAAGTGTTATCATTCGTATTATAACATACATTTTTAAAATAATAAATAATTATATTCGTAAAAATAAATGTAACACTTTCTTTTAAATTATATATTAAGAAATGGTAAATGTGTTACTATTTTTTTTTAGAAATAGTCATATTTTTTTGTTTTTGAAATATATTTTATTATAAACACAATTCTAGGGGGAAAACAATGTATAAGTGCAGTTTATTTGATAAGATTTCCTTTATTCTAGTAATTATAGGTGCTATTTGCTGGGGAGTCTATGGGGTATGTGGATGCAACCTAGTATATTTCCTTTTTGGTAACATAGCACCTATATTGGAAAGAGCCGTTTATATCCTTGTTGGATTATCAGGCTTGAACCTTATCTTCTTTATTATTAAGACTAAACGATAGTTTAGTCCAAGCTTTAAGTACTTATATGAATGCTGCTCTATTAAGAGCAGCATTCTCCTTATTCTTTGTTTTTTTCCTTAAGTTGATGTTTTAGACTGATTATTTCTTGTTCTAGTTCTGAAATTTTAATAAACTTCTCTTCTTTTTCTTTAAGCAATGTTTCTATTTTCAGCTCATATTGAGTTTTTTGCTTTTCGAACTCTTTTGTTGCTCCCTCTTTTTGCGCTAGCTTTTCTCTTTCAATATCTATTTCATTTCTCTCAATTAATAATTCAATTTTTCTATCATACATATCCTTTTGAGTATTTAGTTTTTCATTTAAATCTTTTTGAAATCTTTCAAATTCCATAGCTTTACTTTCTAATTTTATCTTTTCCATCTCAAACTTCTTTTGTATATCTTTATTAACTTCGCTCAATTCATTTACCTCTTTATTCAAAGAGTCAAACTTTTTTATTTTATCTTCATTTATATGTAGTTTTTCAGAAAGAGAAGTGTTTTTTTCTTTTAATAAAGAGTTTAAACTTTTTAAGCTTTCATTATCTTCTTTAATTTTCTTTAGATCCTTTTTAACTCTATCGTTTTCGGATTTTATATTCTCAATTTTTTCAATCTTTTCTAAGAGTTTCTTCTTTTCTTCTTGAATATCTGTTATTATCCTATCTTTCTCTTCAATGGTTTCTTTTATTCTTCCCTCTTTTTCTTTTTCTCTTATTTTGGATTTTTCAATAATATTCAAATATAATTCATTAACTCTACTACTCAACATCTGCATTTCTTCTATATCACTGTAGAAAAACCTATCCCCTTCTACACTTTTATTAACTTCGTACGCATTAATTACATTCTGCAAAAATTCCTTGTTATTTACCCCGGTACTTTGGGCCATATTTATAAACTTCTGTTTAAACTCATCACTAACTCTAACACTCAATATGGAATCACTCATTTTGATTTTTCCTCCCTCTTTTCCTATGCTCGGTTTTATTCTTATATTTTCATCATTTTCTCTCAAATTTATTATAACACACTTTATGAAATTTGTATACATATTGTATACATGTATACAAGTACACGTAAATGGTATGTATACGCATGTTTACAACGAATTACTTTAGTGTGTAAACAATTTATATTCAATATAACTTTTATTATATTGAATATAAATAGCATGTTGTGTTTATATGGTGTAAATGGGTGTTTATGTAAAATGGATAGAAATTGTAAGAAAACGTTGGTAATATTGTGTTTTAAAAATTAGAGAATTAATTGATAAAAAAGAGGGAGAAAGGATAAAAAGAATGAAATGGATGGTTTCAAAAAGAGGGAGCAAAAAAAATATTCCGAATTAACGTTTTTGCTATATAAATCTTGTATTGATTAAATTTTTATGCTATATTTTACAATATTAGAAAATAAAATACATAATTTTAGCGAGGTAATCCATGAGAGATAAATTATTTATTGTTTTAAGAGATAATAAAATGATAGTTAAAGTAAATAATGAGGATAAGTTGATAGAATACCATTTTAATACTCTTACCTCATATCCGAACATTCCTTTTTACGTTAATATTTTTGAGTTAGGATCGATATTTAAAGAAATTAAGTGTGAGGTATTAAGTAAAATTAGGTCTAATGTGAAAAGATTCTTAAAACCAGAGATTTTTGTATTAATTGATGATGATGCAATGGGGATTGAAAAACGAGCAATTATTGAATTTATTAGTATTACTTTTTCCCCAAAAGAAACATTTTTAGTTGAACAATCTGCTGTATTATCGCCATTTGATACTAAAGAATATATATCTATTTCGAAAACATGTAGACTGTTTGTTGTTAGCTACATAAAAGATAGGAAGGTAATAGCACAAAAGTTTATAGATAATAAGGAGCTTTTAGTGGATGAACTTAAAGAATTGATAAAGGAGCTGCATAATGATTGTAGATATAAAAAGATGGAGATATTCTTAAACGGTATACATCTTAAAAATTATACAGAAATTGGACAATTAGTTGAAATTAATGAATTACTTACTAATGCACAAAAAATATTAATGAATGTATAAGAACTTCTAATATTAATAATTAAGTATTTAAAATGCAAGTATTAAATTTTTAGTTATAATGAGCTATTCCTAAACCAAAGGCATAGCTCATTATTATTTTCAAAAAATATCTCCTCAAAAAGAGGGAGAGAACTTTAGTTAACGTGAGCGACTACATATTCATTAAATTCTTTTAAGTCGTTTTCATTAAAATATTTAGAATTTAATTCAAAGTTTTTACCATCTGTTGTAGAAACATTGATTTTTCCTTTTGAGAAATCAATATCAAGAATATTATTAATTCTTTTTTCCTTTGAAATAAAGAATTTTCTAATGATTAATTCACTACCCTGTACCTCAATCTCTTTAATTAACGAGATGCCAAAGATAAACCACAGAACTACCGTAAAGCCTATAAATCCAAGAATTAAATTCGTACTTTGCTTTCCTGCAAAGCTTGCTCCTATAAATCCACCTAGTGCTGGTAAAGATGCATATATAAATGCAAATTTATTAGCTTTAATTCTCATATTTTCCTCCCCTCTCACAAAAATTAATTAATTGATAAAAATCTACTTAAAATATATTTTATCTACGTAGTTAGACTTTTATCTTTATATTACTTATTCTGCATCTACCTTGAATTTCCTTTTTTGAATAATATTATATAGCCATAAAATTAAGTAGAAAGTACTTGTTAGGTATCTTAACATAATTATATATTTAAAAATAGCAGTAGAGAAATTTCTCTACTGCTACTTTTATTCTAATTCATCCAACTCGTATGTAAATGGATAAACTTCTTCTACAGTTTTATCTAACATAGCTGCAAATCTATTTGCATCTATTTCGGTTACGCTTTCGCTCCCCTTATTAATCTTAACATTCCATACTTCCCCATTATCTTTAACCAACATTTCAGCAGGATAAGTAGAACCATCATCTAGTCTTATTCTTCCGCGTTTCCAAGGCATATTATTTCTCCTCTCTATATGTTTTATAAATATTGTATGTATATTAGAGAGAATTATTTATACTTTCCTTAAAAAGAGGGAGCAAATTATTTTAATATAATTTACTCCTTCTTTTTAATACATGATTTTTATTTCAGTGTTTTAATAAATTCTTTAACTTTTTCTGTGATATAATCAGATTCATAATCCGTTTCCTATATTAAAGCTATTACTAAAACAACAGAAAAGCCTATAATAAATGCAGTTATCATTATTCCTAAAGCTTTTGAGTAACCTTTAGGAGTAATTTCTCCCCTTTTGTCCATTTTAATTATCATTGGGAACAATCTCCAATAAAATGATAGTATTGAGATTATTAATGCAACAACTGTAAATATTTGTGTCATTTGATTACCAAATATAATAACCACTATGGCCATCATAATAAAAATCAACTTAGCACCAGCTACCCAATAAACTAAGTATTTAATAAATTCATGTATTTGATTATCTCGCTTCGATTTTTCCCATGCATTAAATACTCCTACTCCATTACCAATCTGCGAACCTGGATTAAAGTATAATGTCATTATATTGCCAAACTCAATAATGGTAAAAATCAATATTCCAATTTGTAAGATATTCATATGTTTCTACCTTTCATATTTATTCAATCAGTCTTCTCGCTTATCACCTAAAAAGAATAAGGCTACAGTTCCGGGACCAGTATGAGAACCTATTACAGTTCCAATATTGTTTATCATAACGGGACCATTAAGATTAGGAAACTTTTCCTCAACCAAATCAGCCACCATCTGTGCATCATCATAGCATGCTGAATTAGAGATGAAACACTTCCCTGAATACTCCTTACCGTTATTCGCATGTTCTTCCATCATTCGTACAATTTCGGCTCTAATATGTTTTTTACCTCTAACTTTCTTTCGAGGAACTAGTTTACCGTCAAAGCTCATGTTTAAAAGCGGGCAAATGTTCAGCAGGTTTCCAACAGCAGCAGATGTTGCTGAAATTCGGCCCCCACGTTTATAATGTGTAAGATCAGTAGAAAAAAACCAATGGTGCACATTAAGCTTGTTTTCTTCTATCCAAGAGTATATCTCTTCAATTTTTCCTCCATTATCCCTCATATCTGCAGCCATATCTATGAGAAGCCCATACCCAGATGATGCTGCTAAGGAATCTGCAATCAATATTTTTCTATCGGGATATCTTGATAGAAGATCCTCTCGTGCAATGCATGCAGAATTGTAAGATCCTGATAACCCTGATGAAAAAGAAATGTGAAGGATATCCTTTCCATCTTTCAAATATGGTTCAAAAAAATTAATAAATTCCCCAACGTTCACCTGAGAGGTTGTAGGCATAGATCCTTTCGCAATTCTATCATAAAATTCATCAAATGAAATAGTTTGTCCTAGATCATCTAAATATTCTGTTCCATCAATAATATAATGAAAGCATACAAAAGGGATACTTCTATTTTTGAAGTACTCATATGGCATATCCGCTGTACTACCAACTGTTAGAACAAAATTACACATATAAAACACTCCTTACAATATAGTCAATAATCGTGAATTCAAAACAACTTTATATTGTTATATTCTAGAAAACATTAAATATACCTTCTAATCTTCATAAGTATCAATGAATTTTCTATATTTATAGTATTTGCTTCTTTTTATTATCATCAAATAATAAAATATAATATAATTACAAGGAGGCAAAAATGGAAAGTAAGTTACCAAAAACCCTAATTATTAGTTTTTTTACATTTACTTTAACTTTATCTATCTATAATATACTGATTTTTTTATCAATGAGACCCTTTTGGTATTTCATAGATAGAGATACTAAGACACCATTTATTAATCAATTACCATTTTCAACTCTATTATTTAGCATATACACTGGGTATTTTATATATTCTCTTATACTTTTTATTCTTTTAATTAACAAACCTAAAAAAATTATTAATCCAGTATCTATTTCAAATATTGTTATTCCAATAATACTTGGAGTATTATTATCATCCTTTAGTACTTACTTATTTAGCAGGATGGAGGGGTCACAATATTTAGTAACCTCTTATTTAAAATCCCCAACACCATATTTGTTTATCATTGTGCTATTTTTTATCCTTATTTTTTTTAGCCCTACTTTAAAAATTTGTCAAATTCCTATATTTTATTACTCTGCCATAGTTGTTGCTTTAATATTAATACTCATGAAAATAATGAATTTTGGTAATGTGAAAATAACCTCTGGTCCTAATGTACAAGTTATAGACAAGGACCGTATTGCAATAATTTGGACCACAGATAAAAACAGCACTGCTACTGTAGAATATGGACCTGATATAGCTCATCTAAAGAAAGCTTCTATGTCATCTAATGGACTAATCAATGCTAATACTAAATATCATAAAGTAGTAATACCTATCTCTAATAATAATTTAATAATTTACAGAGTTTCCAGTACTAATATCAAACATATTTATCAGAATAACGTTAACTATGGAAACACAGTCTTTAGCAGCTTCAAAAAGTACAGCAATTTAAGTTCAAAAGATAAATTAATATTCTATACACTAAATGATGTACATGAAAATAAAAATATATATGAAAAATTTCTACCAAATGATGATTATGATTTTGTTGTATTAAATGGAGATATTATTAATACAATAGACAGCACTTCTGATATAGTAGATAAAATTTTAAGTCCGTTATCTGTTACTACCAATGGTGAAAAACCATTTTATTTTGTTCGAGGTAACCATGAAACAAGAGGTGGTGCAGCAAGAGAGTTATCGAACTATATAGCGCTTCCTAATAATAATCATTATTACACCTTTAGCTTAGGACCAATATTCGCTGTAGTCTTAGATTCTGGAGAAGACAAACTAGATTCACACCAGGAATATAGCGGATTAGTAGATTTCGAAAATTATAGAAAGCTTCAAACAAAATGGCTCAAATCTATATATGATAGTGATGCATATAAAAATGCAAAATATAGAATCGTATTTGTCCATATTCCCTTGGATGAGTATAGCAATGCAGGAGCAGCAGTTTTTAAAACTTATCAAAAAAATTGGTGTGATATATTAAATAAAATGAAAATTGATGCAGTTTTTGCTGGTCACACTCATGTTCCAGCAGTAGTAAAACACGATAATAAAGAATTTACTTTTCCATTAATATTAGGTGGAGGTCCCACTGAAAATCAAGATAAATATATTGCAATCAGAACTGAAGTAACCGAATCAGAAATGAGAATTTCCTTTGTAAGGTTCGATGGTACTGTTACAGCAGTATATACTATACGAAAGGATTAGTCATAGTGATTCAACAAAAAAAAACTACCCCCGACTAATTAATTAGTCGGGGGATTCAAATTTTCCCAAACGCACTGCTATGGTACATTGATTGTCCCCAGATAATACGGTCTCATAAGGCTCCATCAATACATTTTCTCCGAATAATGGTCCGAACAAAGGACGATAGAACTCTGCAGCGCACTTACAATAGTATTTAGGATGTTTCTCTTTGGAGTGGTTGTAGTGGTCACAGTGACAATGTCGTCCTACTAGTGTGTTATTATCTGAGCAACCACCACCACATTCTTCCGCTGATATCTTCGTAATGAAAATTGTATTCTCATCTACACTGTACCAGAAACCCTTTCCGATTACGTTCTCTCTATTCATCTCAATCGCAAAAGACATAGGATCAGGAAATTTCTCAAATATTTGTGCCGCTCGCTCCACTACAGTCTCTTCAATTTTGCATGGGCATACCCCATTTAGTGTGTAAAAATGACTATCATACATAGTAACTCCCCTCCTAACATGTAAATATATATTAATTATAGCATTTAATAGCGACAACAGTATGTCGCTATTAACTTGTACAATTATTTTTTACATAGAGGTGATTGACTCTAAAATATGTTTTATAACAATTATTGGATTATGGAAAATCATCCTGTGACCGCTGAATTACATTACCTTTTAAAAGTAGTAATCCCATGTTCCGTAGCATATACCTTTTTCTCACAAATTGAAACACTGCTTTTTCTATGAGAAACCATTATTACAGTTTTATCACTGCATTCATTCTTTATACTTCTCAGTATTACAGCTTCATTTAATGTATCTAAATTACTTGTAGGTTCATCTAATATAATAACAGGGGCATCACGTAAAAATGCTCTTGCAATACCAAGTCTTTGCCTTTCTCCTGCAGATAAATTTCCTCCAAGCTCACCTACATTAGTTTCATATCCTTTTGGAAGTGTTTTTATAAATTCATGTATTGATGCTTTCTTGCATGCTTCTACAACTCGCTCATGTGATGCATTCTTATTCCCAATTTTAATATTATTTTCTATACTATCATTGAATAAAAATGTCTCTTGACTCACTAATGATTGATTCTTTCTAAGTGTTTTACTTGGTATACTATTTATATTTTTATTACCAAATTTTATACTTCCTGATTTAACATCCCAGAATCTCATTATAAGTTTTATTAAAGTGCTTTTACCACATCCACTAGGACCTATAATTGCAAGCTTATCCCCTTTATTTATTTGAAGACTCACATTTCTTAATAGTTTCTCTTCTCTTGAAGCATAGCTGAAATCTATATTTTCTATAGTAATATCATTTGTTACTAATTCTATTTCTCCCTCAATCTCATTTACAGCTGGCACTTCGTCTAAGATGTTAAATAATCTCTGTGCACAGGCAAAAGTATGAACCAGGTTATTAGATAGATTACTCAAAGCTACTACTGGTCCAAATGAACTTGATAGCAACACTATTGCCACTAATACCTCACCTAAATTTAGAATTCTATTTTTATATAAAACAACTCCTGCAAATAGAAAAGTAAGTATAGATATCATTATAGTAACATCAGTTAAAGCTTTAATTAATCCTTCATGTGATTTTATGACTTTTAACTTTGAGTTTAATGTGTCACTATTATCATTTATTTCTTTAAGTCTTTTTTCACCTTCACCAAATAATAAAACTTCCTTTATACCTCTTAATGAATCTAATAAAAAACTATTTGTCTTTCCAAATTCATTTCTATATTCTATACCTGCTTTATTTCCAAGTTTAGATAATACAACAGGTATTACATATCCAATAGTAATATAGAAAACTGATGATAATATCCCAAAGTAAGGGTTTAATTTAAATAATACTGTTGATATTATAATTGAAGTTAGTATTGCAATAGCAATAGGTGCTATTGTATGTGCATAAAAAACTTCTAGTAATTCTATATCACTGGTAATTATTGATATTAAATTACCCTTTTCTTTTGTTTCAAGCTTTGCAGGTGCTAGTTTTCTTAATGCTTTATACACCTTGTCTCTAAGTATTGCTAGTATTCTAAATGCTATATAGTGTCCAGAATATTGCTCTACATACCTTAAAATCCCTCTTAGTATCGCACAAGCGATTATTATACTTACAGCCTTTGATACACTAAATCCCATATTTATTCCCAGTTTAGCAGCTACTGCTACTGCTCCAAATGTGGTTATTGATATTGCAGCTAAAAAACCTAGGACTCCAAAAGTAATTGTAATAAACATTATTGGAGATAAGGGTTTCAAAATCTTTATAAGTCTAGCCATAATTTTAATACCTGTTTGTCTATTCTCCACTAATAGCTACCTCACTTTCAACACTTAATCTATTGTCCATTATACCCTCTAATTTTTCTTGATTAATAAGTAAATCATAATATTTTGATTTATTCTTCATAAGCTGATTGTGACTTCCGAACTCAACCATATTTCCATTATCCAATACATAAATCAAATCTGCGTTTCTTACATTAGCTAATCTATGTGATATTACTAAAACTGTTTTGTTCTTAGCTATTTGATAAATGGATTTCCATATCTTCTCTTCGCTTTCCACATCAATATTAGAAGTTGCCTCGTCGAATATAATGATTTCTGGATTAGAGATTATTATTCTAGCAAGTGCCAATCTCTGTCTTTGTCCACCAGATAAAAAAGCTCCGCCCTCTCCTACATTAGTCTTTAATTTATTTGGTAGGTCTAGCACAAAGTCATATAAATTAGCTTTTTCAAGAGCATATTTTATCTCTTCATTAGTCGCGTCATATTTACCCATTTTCATATTATCTTCAATGGTTCCATTAAAAATATATGAGTTATGACTTATAAAACCTATTTTTTCTCTTAATTTATTAAATGGAATATCATTTAGGTTAAGCCCATTTAAAGTTATTTCACCATTGTCCACTTTCTTTAGTTTTAGAAGGAGGTTAGTTACTGTACTTTTCCCGCAACCACTTTCTCCAACTAATGCTACCATCTTTTTATTTTCAATATGTAGGTTTATATCCTTTAATACAGTCCTTTTTTTATCATAACTAAAATCTACATTATTAAATTTAATATTAATATTTTCAAGTAACTTTTTCTCTTCACCTGTTAATTCTCTTTCATTTTCAACTTTTTTATCTAATAAATTAAATATCTTATCACTTGCAGCAATTCCATTCATAGCCACATGGAAGAATGAACCTAATAATCTTAATGGAATAAAAAATTCTGACGATAATAATATTATCACTATAACTCCACCAACTGAAATCTTACCTAATGAGAATTCATTTATAGCTATTAATATACCTATCGCTGCACCACCAAATGCTATTAAATCCATTATATTTATAGAATTAAGCTGCATTGCTAAGACCTTCATAGTTATCTTTCTAAAGGTCTCAGCCTCTTCATTCATTTCATTGTTTTTTTCTCCATCTAAATCAAATATCTTTAATGTCGTTAACCCTTGTAAATTCTCCAAAAAAGAATCCCCTAGGTTTGTATATATGTTCCAGTATTTACTTAATAATTTCTTAGCTATTTTCATAACTGCTATTATAGAAATTGGTATTAGTGGTACACATAAAATAAGTACTATAGCTGCTTTTAAACTAATAAATGATACTACTATAAACAAAGTCATCGGAGCTAATAAACTATAAAACAACTGTGGAAGATATCTTCCGAAGTATACTTCAAGAGCCTCTACACCATCTACAGCTATTTGTACTGTTGATGAAGTTGAGATTGTGTCTGTATAATTTACCCCTAACTTTAGCAACTTTTTATAAATCTTCTCCCTTAATAATTTTCTTACCTCGGCAGATGAATAATAGGAGAATCTAGTTGATAACCTATTACAAGTAAATCTTAAAAGGAGCATAAAAAATATGAAGAGCAAATGTGGTATTAAATTATTAGAAATTTTTTTCTTGTATAAATCATCTATCATATGGCCTATAAATACTATTATAAATATATTACATATTATAGATACCCAATTCATTAATACAGTAAGTCCTACCCACTTTTTAGAACTTTCACTTAGTGATAGTAATCTTTTGTTTATCATTAGTTTCCACCTCTTCTTTTAAAGTTTTTATCTTTGTAAATACTACTATCTTTACAATAAGTATGACTACTATAACACCTCTCATTATTGTGTTTTCTATTAATACAATAATGAGAGACAGCATAATTGTTACAGGAGTGAGTATAATCATTTTTGATTTCATAGTCATACCTCTATTTTCCTTCAAAGGCTTAACATGCTCTTCATAGAATTTTGTTCTCTGGAATTTTTCATTCAAACTATCACTACTTTTTAACAAGCAAAATGATGTAAGCAGCATGAATGGAGTTGTAGGTATTATTGGTAGCACAATTCCTATAATACCTATTAAAAAAGATATTAGACCTAATACCAAATATAAAATTTTCAAACTTAGTCCTCCCTGATTTAATTACTTAAATTTTTTCATTTGACATATTAACAATAATAATCAATAATAAATAATAAGCAATTGATATTAATTATCATTATTATAAGTTATTCTATATCATTACGGATTGATTGACTTAATTATATTTGTTTTTTTATAACTATATGTAACTTATTTTTGTGGAGGTATAATGATTTGAACATTATAAATGATATAATTACAGACTTTTTCAACTGTTGTAATTTACCTGTTATGGCAGTAGATATTGATTTTAATGAGATGTGCAAAGTTGGATATAACCCACTTCTTGAAAAAAATATTATTAAGTACGATATATATAAAGATATTAATTTTGATTCTGATGACTCACTTAGTCTTTATTTAAGCTATGAAAATGACATTAATTTTATAATAGTTTCCATATCTAGATATAATAAATATAGAGGATATTTCGTAATAGGTCCGTTTAAATGTAAAAATGATGATAATAATTCAATTCCATTTAAACCGAACAGTTGCTTAGAATATCTACCTTCTATAATACTAAATATATCTGATAGTAAGTTTAGTAAAGGAATGAGTAATTTAAAATTTAATGTCCATGTAAAAAAAGCAATCCGACATATTCATGAAAATTATACTCATTTCATAAACTTAGATAATCTATGTAATGATTTATCTGTGAATAAAAGTTATTTTTGTAAAGTATTTAAAAAGGAGACAGGCTTTACTTTTTCTAGTTTTTTAAATAATTATAGAGTAGAAAAGAGTAAATATTTACTAGAACATTCTGATTTATCGCTTCTAGATATAGCTGTGTCTGTTGGATTCAACACTCAAAATTATTATTCTATAGTATTTAAGAAATATATGGATATAAGTCCATTAGAGTATAGAAATACTATCTCAAATAGCAATTTATAATAAATTTACATTGAATAAAATTAAATAAACTCCTAATAATAATATAGTAAAATTTAAGTTAATAGGAGGAATTGATTATGCCAAGAAATGAGAACATAGGATGCACAGTTAATGAATGTAGACATCATAGTAATGAGGGTCAGTATTGTTCTTTAAACAGAATACAAGTAAAAAAACACGGTAATACTGCTAATACAGTTGAACATACTGATTGCGGCAGCTTCGAAGTACGCTAGTAATTTGCTTAATACTGCTTATATAAATATAAGCAGTATTTTATAACTCCCTATAATTATTGAATTAATTTCACTATATTCAACCATTCTATACTTTCTACTTTAATGTTTATAGAAGGAAATATTACTTTAAAGGATATAATTTTATATTTCTTATCTTGTGGAAATTTTTATTTAAATCCTCTTTAGAAAAGGATTACCATGAGAGGGATATATCTTAATAGGATTATAGTTTATCATACTTTCCCATGACTCCATGTAGTCTTTCAGATTTTCAATCCAAATTATTATTCGATTCATACTTGGAAAACCGTTCATTACAGCATCCCCACAAAAAAGTGAACCGTCTTGAAAGAATAATCCAATTGAATCTATTGTATGTCCAGGTAGATTAATTATTCTACATCTTAATTCTTTTTCTAGTATAGGTTGTGTAACTTCATCCAAAATAATATATCTATTTTTTCTATCTACTGGTTGAAATCTATGATCCCCTTTTCCTAGTAATTTCATAATTCTACAGAAAGTTAATGCCAAATAGCTTGTGCATCCACCTTCAAATGAATTCTTACCTTCCTTTAACCTTTCTACAGCTTTCCTATGCAATATAATTCTTGCATCACAATTGTCTAGAATCTCGTTCAGAAAACCTGCATGATCATCATGAGCATGCGTTAGGAAAATATATGATATATCTTTTAGCTCAATATTATGTCTTCTTAGTCTTTTACAAAAATCAATAAACTGTTCTTGGTAACCAGTGTCAATTAACAAATATCCATTATCCAACTGTATTAAGTAATTATTATTTATTCTATTACCAACATTAATAATTTTCATTATATCACCTTAATATTCAATATTTAACCTTAATATTCAATATTTAACCTTGAGTCTTCATGATTCTTAATTACTGTTGACTTAGCGCTGTAAATCAAATGTAATTTATTTTACTAAAAATAAGACAGGACTAATATACCAATAAGCCTTAAATTATTTTATTAATATATTAGTCTTACTTCTTTAAATTGTTCTAAAAATAATAATTGATATGTTTGTGTTACAGTAAGACTTATATAAGGAATATACCAGAATAAAACACGTAAACCATTATCAAAGTGAAGCCTTCTATTCTTGAAATCTCAGCATTTTTCAAACAGAAGAAGTACGTCAAAACTGTTATCCCCATTAAAACTATAATATCTATTCCAGAACTCCAAGTAATTGTTAGAGGTTTTAAAAGAGAAGATAATCCTAAAACCAATAGTATGTTAAAAATGTTTGAACCTATAATATTACCTATAGCCATTTCACTTTCTTGTTTTTTTATTGCAGTAAGTGAAGTGACTAACTCTGGTAACGACGTACCGATGGCAACGATAGTAAGTCCAATAATACGATCACTGACACCGAAATTTCGAGCAATAATGACACTATTATCAACTACTGCATTTCCGCCTAATACTACTCCTACTAGGCCTAATACTGTAATAAAACCGTTTTTCAATATCCCTTTATCTTTTTTGTTATACTCTTCTGTTTCTGAATTTGTTCTACTTTTTAATGCGAAATTGATTGTTCTGTAGAAAAATATACAGAATAAAAATAGTAATAAAATACTATCGAGTTTTGATAATATCATAACTCCAGATGGATTAATCACTACAGATAATAGCATTAAAGAAACAGTAGAAACTAACAAGAATGGGAAATCACCCTTTAAAATATCACCAGAAACACTCAAGGGTTTAATTATAGCTATTACACCTAAAACAATCAAAATATTAAAAATACTAGATCCTATTACATTCCCCAATACAATACCTGTAGAGCCTTTTATAGCAGCGTTGAGATTTACTGCTAATTCTGGTGCACTAGTTCCAAAACCAATGATTGTCAAACCTATAATTGCAGGTGGAATCTTAAAAAAATCAGCTATTCTCGCAGCACCATCAACAAAAAAATCAGCCCCTTTAACAAGGAAAACAAATCCTACTATAAGGAAAATAAATTCCATATTACCCCCTCCCCAAAAAAATGAGACTTTTAGTTATAACACATTCATGAACGCATTATAACTAAAAGTCTCGTATTCTTAAAATTAAGAAAGATAAAAACAGGCATAGCCGTATTGTTGTCTTTACCTACAATTCTCATTGAGAATTGCTACTACTCCCTTTTAGATTTTGATTTTATAATCTTATATTCAATAAATTAACCTAACTCCCAACTTAGTATCATTTTATCATATAAAAATCTCATTTTCTATTATTTTCCAAAATATCTCCATGTTTTTTTCTTATAGTCTAAATACTCATTTCCAAATATAGTATTAAGAAACTTTTCCTCTTCTAGTATTTGAAAATGAAACATTACGATTGAAGCACATGCAAAAAATACATTAAAAACATTTGAGAATGAAAGTGCTAACCCAATATAAAATAGATCAAACCCTACGAATGCTGGATTTCTACTGTATTTATAAATTCCATTACTAATCATTTTAGTATCTTGAGTATTATCAATTCCCGCTCTCCAACTATCATGCATTGTTACCATTGCAATAATAAAAATGATGACACCTATCGTGGAAATTATAAAACCACTATAAATAAACCAATCTTTTTGAATTAATATAAGTATTTTTTTAATAAATAAAATACTTATAAGCTGTATAACTGCTGTCATTAGTGTTATCATTTTCAAAATCACTTCTATAACAAAAGTTTTTTTAGGTTTAATTCCTTTACCCATTCTATCAGTTTTTATGCCGCTCTTACTTTGTGAAAACATTTTTGCAAAATAACTTCCATAAAAAGATAAATAAATTATTATACCTATAATCTTATATGTATTCACTTACATCCCCCTTTAGACTTAAAACAAAAAACTTGTTTTTTGTGAATAAGTTAACTTATAACATTAAAATTGTATAACTAGATATTAAATTATATAATTAAGTATAGTTTTTCATATCTCTATTATAACATTAATTTCCAAAGCCTTTATTATTGACAAATTTTTTATTTTAATTTAGAATAAGTAACAAGTTAATGGTAAGAAATTATTAAACTAAACACATTGATCAGGAAAAGTAGATTATATGAGGCATACAGAGAGAAACTCCATGGGTGAGAGAGTTTTATGTACAAGTATAGTTGAAGTGCCCCTGTGAGTGGAAAGCTGAACTATAGTATGCTTTTTCGGATTCTCCCGTTATAGAGATATGGTATAATTTAGTACCAGAAAAAAGATGGACAGTAATGTCTAATCAGAGTGGAACCGCGGAAGTATACCTTCTGCCTCTGGAGTATTTCAGAGGCAGGAGGTTTTTTTATTTTTAAGAATTATAACTTGGCCAAGTTGTAAAAAATATAAATTTAAAATTTATGGAGGTATTTTAAATGTTATTAACATATGGTAGTATTTTAGTTTCAATTGTAATATTTGTATTTTTACACAACTTAAACAAAAAGAAAGTTAATTTTGGAGTAAGAGTATTAATTTCAATGTTTATGGGTATCACTATGGGAGCAATCTTCAAAAACAATATTTTAATTATTGAACCTATAGGAAAAATCTTTGTATCCCTGATTAAAATGGTGGTAATACCACTCATAGTAACATCATTAATTTCAAGTATAACATCACTTGAAAGTCCACAACAATTAAAAAAGATTGGTTTAAAAACCTTAGTATTACTTTTATCTACAACAGGAATTGCTGCAGCTATAGGTATATTAGTTGCAAACGTAATGAATTTAGGAAACGGTATTCAATTCGCTAAAGATACTTCTTTCCAAGTAAAAGAAATTCCTGCTTTTAGTAAAATCTTAATAGATATGATACCTAAAAATCCACTTGCATCAATGGTTGAAGGAAAGATAATTCCTGTTATAATTTTCTCCCTATTTGTTTCAGTAGGCATAATTATTGAAGATTCAAAAAAAACGGAAGCTATCAAACCTATAAAAGATTTCATTAATTCCTTTGCACAGGTTATGTTTTCAATTACAAAAATAATAATTAACTTAGCACCTTACGGCGTATTTGCTCTTATGTCTGCAACTGCTGCTAAAAATGGAATTGCAACATTAATTCCTCTTGTAAAAGTAATTGTTGCTATGTATATCGCCAGCGTATTACACATGATATTAACATATGGAAGTTTATTAACATTTGTAGCAAAAGTTAATCCTATAAAATTTTTTAAAAAGCTTTATCCTGCACAGGTAGTTGCATTTACTACTCAAAGCAGTTATGGAACTTTGCCTGTAACATTAAAAACTTTAACTAATAGATTAATGATTTCTGATAAGATAGCTAGCTTTGTTGCTCCTATTGGTACTAATGTAGGTATGAATGGTGGCGGTGGTATTTATCCAGCAATTGTTGCAATTTTTGTAGCTAATGTGTTTAAAATTGAATTATCCTTTAGCCATTACTTACTACTTGTTACTACGACTGTTATAGGCTCCATCGGTATAGCAGGAGTTCCTGGTGCTGCAACCATTGCATCCACTGTAGTATTATCAAACCTTGGTCTTCCAATTGAGGGGCTAGCTATGGTACTCGGGATTGATGTAATTATGGATATGGTTAGGACAATGATAAATGTAACTGGTGCATCTGTAGCAGCATTTTTAGTAGCAAACTCAGAAGATGAATTTGATAGAGTTAAATTTAACAATGATGATAAAGAAAATTATAACCTAAAATTAGCTTAAAATTTCTGAAAGGATGTTTATTATGAAAAAAATCTATATAATACATGAAAACAAGGAGTGGACTGCTCCATTGATTAAAGAATTAGAAGCTTTAGGGTTGCCTTATGAAGACTGGTTTTTAAATGAAGGAGTTTTAGATTTATCTCAAACTCCACCTGAGGGTGTATTTTACAATCGTATGAGTGCTTCATCACATACTCGTGGTCATCGCTTTGCACCCGAATATACAGCATCAGTACTTGCATGGCTTGAAGCACATAATAGAAAAGTTATTAATACTAGTAATGCACTTAAACTTGAAATTAGTAAAGTTGCTCAATATGCTTCTCTTAATGCTCATGGTATAAAGACACCTCGCACAGTTGCTGCTATTGGTAAGGAGCAAATTATTGAAGCAGCTAAAAGCTTTAAAGGATCTTTTATAACTAAACATAATCGTGCAGGAAAAGGACTAGGTGTTCAATTATTTCACAGTATTGAGTCATTAAAAGAGTATGTATATGGTGATAATTTTGAAATTTCTATAGATGGAATAACACTAATTCAACAGTATATAAAAGCTCCAACACCACATATTACACGCTGCGAATTTATTGGAGGTAAATTCGTTTATGCTGTTCAAGTTAATACTTCAGAAGGTTTTCAATTGTGCCCAGCAGATGTTTGTCAAATAGGAGACGCTTTCTGTCCTGTTGGAGAATCAGAAACATCAAAATTTAAAATTATTGATGGATTTGAAGATCCAATAATTGAAAAATACTCGAAATTCCTTAATACTAATGGGATTAATATTGCTGGTATCGAATTTATTACTGATGAAGATGGTACTATCTATACTTATGATGTAAATACAAATACTAATTATAATAAGGATGCTGAAGCTAAAGGGAAAATCTCAGGTATGGGGACTATAGCAAAATACCTTGGTAATGAACTTATACTTATTAAATAGTGTATTAATTCATATTATAAAAAGAGTTTCAATCTAAAAGATTAAAACTCTTTTTTACATATTTTAATTAATTAAAAGCTTAAATAAACCATCATTAATTCCTAAATTGTACATATAATAAACTCCAAAAATGCAACTAATCACAGCAGTAATACGAGTAAATCCAATATTCAACTTTTTATTATCAGAACTTATAGCAAAAGGCATTCCAATTATTGTTGTGAATAATAACATACCAAATATAGTTCCTATACCAAAAATAATAATATAAATTCCACCTTCCCAAGGACTTTTCACAGTGGACATTGTTAATAAAATCATTGCTGCACTTCCTGATAAACCATGTACAGCTCCAATAAATATTGATTTTAAATATGAGAATCCTTTAAGCTTTGAGTTTTCCTGTTCATGGGAATGAGAATGAACATCATTTTTCTCAGGAGATATAAAACTACGTATTCCAAGATAAACAAGCATTATACCAACAGCAAATTCCAAAGATAATGCCCATACATTTGGTATGTCTTTTTTCATAAATATAAATAACATTCCAAATATAAGTAATGTTAACGTATGCCCTATACCCCAAAATATACCTACTAAAGAAGATGTCCATAATTTCTTTGTTCTACTTACAATCGTAGATACAGCAATAACATGATCTGGTTCTATAGCATGCTTTATTCCAAGAATAAATCCTATCATTAGTGTAGTAAATAAATTCATTTCTAAAACTCCTTCAACATTTCTAACATATTCTCGGTAATAATTCACCTACAGGCATATTAACTACTCTAGTTCCGCCTATTTCAGTCTTAAGACAAACCATTTGTCTATCATCCTCTATTACCTCTCCAATAATTTCTGCATCTTTTCCTCTTGGATGGGATCTCATAACTTTTAATACTTCTTCAGCATCTTCTTCTCCAACTATTAAAACAACCTTACCTTCATTAGCAATATATAATGGTTCTAACCCAAGAATTTCGCACATGCTCTCAACTTCCATTTTAACTGGTATAGAACACTCATTTATAACTATACCTTTATTACTTTCCTTTGAAAATTCATTTAAAGTTGTTGCAAGTCCACCTCTTGTAGGATCTCTTAATATCCTTACATTCTCACTTGTATTTAGAACATTATCAATAAGTTCATTTAAAAGTCCGCAATCACTTTCAACTTCCACATCAAATTTTAAGTTTTTTCTTTTGGACATAATACAAACACCATGGTCACCTAAAGTTCCACTTATGATTACTTTATCTCCTGTTTTGATATTCTCACTGCTTAAATATACATCTCGTTCCATTACACCTATACCAGTTGTATTTATATATATTTTATCTCCACTGCCCTTTTCAACTACTTTTGTATCACCTGCAACGATTTTTACATTTGCTTCATTTGCAGTTTCACTTATTGATTTAACTATTCTTTCTAAATCTTTTAACTCTAAGCCTTCTTCAATAATAAAGCCTACTGTAATATATAATGGTTTCGCTCCACTCATAGCTAAATCATTGACCGTTCCACATACTGATAACTTTCCAATATCTCCTCCATTAAAAAAGATAGGATTTATAACGAAAGAATCTGTTGATACAGCAATCTTTCCATTACACATAGGTAAAATTGATGAATCATTTTTTTGAAGCAAGATATCATTATTAAAATATTTATAAAATAATTCTTCTATTAATTTATTTGTTGATGCTCCACCACTTCCGTGTGATAAAGTAATTATACTCATTTCTACACTTCCCTTTAACTTTTGTTTATTTTCCTGAACCATATTTATAATATGCTGCACATGTTCCCTCTTCAGAAACCATACATGCTCCTACTGGATTCATAGGATCACACACCTTAGAGAACAATTTACACTCTACAGGATTCTTTTTCCCTTTAAGGATTTCACCACAAATACATCCTTTCAAAGGCTTGTCTTCGCATAATTTTATATTCAACTTACTTTCTGTATCATATAAACTATATTTCTTCTTTAATCTGAGACCTGTACCCTCAAGATTCCCTAGTCCTCTCCAATTACTACGAGTTACATCAAATATTTCATCCATAGTATTTATAGCTTTCTCATTACCTTCATAATTAACTATTCTTCCGTAAGTATTTCTTACTTCATTAATATTATTATTAATCATTTCAAGTAAATTATATAAACCTACTATAATATCTCCTGATTCAAAACCTGCAACTACTGCCGGAACTCCAAATTCCTCAGATAAAAATTCATATGGTTTAACACCAATAACAGTACTAACATGCCCTGGACATATAAACCCATCTATTTTAGTCTCTTTATCTAAAACCAATGCTTTCATTGTTGTTGGCATTGTTTTTATTGATTGTAATACTGAGTAATTTTCAATTTTTTCACTTTCAGCAATTTTCACACTTAAAGCTATTGTTGGTGCTGTTGTTTCAAAGCCTACCGCTAAAAATACAACTTCTTTATTAGGATTTTCCTTAGCAATCTTCACTGCATCTAGTGGAGAATATACCATTCTAATATCTCTACCTAAAGCTTTTTCCTTTTGAAGGGAACTTTTATTTCCTGGTACCTTTAACATATCCCCAAAAGTAGTTATTATAATATCTTCCCTATGAGATAATTCAATTACAGTATCTATGTATCCTTGAGATGTTACACAAACAGGACATCCTGGACCTGATATAAGCTTTATATTCTCTGGAAGCAAATCTCTAATTCCACTTCTAAATATTGACATAGTGTGTGTCCCACACACCTCCATTATTGCAACTTCTTTATCAGCATTTTCATGTATCTTTTCAAGCATCTTCTTAACTAATTCAGGGTTCCTAAATTCTTTTACATATTTCATAGTTCATCCCCCCTAATTAATTATCTTCTGCTAATGCTTTAAAAATTTCTAATGTTTTTTCAGCTTCTTCTTTATCAATCTTCTGCATTGCGCATCCTGCGTGAAGAAGAACATAGTCTCCAACTTGTAAATCATATACTAAATCTATATTAACTTCTTTTCTAACTCCTCCAAAATTAACTACTGCCTCATGTTCTCTAACTTCTATAACTTCTACTGGTACCGCTACACACATATTATTTCCCTCCTGTATTTATCTTATGATTTGCAATTACTAATTGTCCTAATGCTATTCCCCCATCATTACATGGTATTTCAGAATGAGTATATACTTCAAATCCACATTCTTTTAACCTATTATAAATACCTTCAAAAATAATTCTATTCTGAAACACTCCGCCACTAAGTCCTACTGAATTAATCTCATATTTATCTCTAATCAAAATACACATTTGAATTGAGAAGTCAATTACAGTGTTATGGAACCTTTTCGCAATAACATTGATTTGTATATTATCCTTGATATCATCAACAATTTCTCTAATCATATTATCTGTATTTACAATGAATTTTTCTTCAAAAATATCTATTCTATAAGTATATTTTCCTTCTTCTTTTGCAAGTGAAATAGCTTCTAAATTTATAGCTGCTTCTCCTTCATAAGATATTTTATTTTTTATTCCGATGATTGCTGCTACTGCATCAAATAGCCTTCCCATGCTTGATGTTTCAATTGAATTTATATTCTTCTCAATCATTGAAATAATCATATTGACACTTTTTTCTGGAATGTCTTTTATAATATTATTATCAATATTCTCTTTCATTGCCTTAAGAAGATAACTAATTCCCATTTTCCATGGCTCTTTTACTGCTGCTTCTCCTCCAGGCATTTTTACATAATTCAAATGACCTACTCTTTTGAAATCCATGTAATCACATATTAAAAATTCTCCACCCCAAATTTTATTATCAGTTCCTAAGCCTGTACCATCAAAGGCAAGCCCTATAATTTTCTTATTAATCTTATTTTCAGCCATACAACTTGCTATATGTGCATGATGGTGCTGAACTGCTACCTTCTCACACTTTTCTTCTTTTGCAAATTTAGATAATAAAAAATCAGGATGTAAATCATATGCAACAATTTTAGGCTCAATATTATATAATCCTTTAAAATGCTCAGCGTTTAGCTCATAATTTTCATAAGTCTCTAAGCTATCGATATCTCCCATATGCTGACTTAAAAAAGCATATTCATTCTTTGAAATACAAAATGTATTTTTCATATGTGATCCATAAGCGAAAGTGTCTTCAATACCGTCAATCACTACTGGAAGTGGTGCATATCCTCTTGAACGTCTTATTAATCTTTCCATATCTTTAATTACCATTGATACTGAGTCATCAACTGGTAAATTTATATCTCTATCATGTAATAAATAAAAATCTACTATATCTTTTAATTTTTCTTGTGCTTCTTCATTTTGATAAACCATTGGTAATCCACTAATATTGGCACTTGTCATAATTAATACCTTTAATTCCTCATCAAATAAAAGATAATGCAGCGGTGTGTACGGTAGCATAACCCCTAAAGTTTTATTATTTGGTGCAATGTTTTCAGGTAATAATTCACCTTTCTTTTCAAGTAATAATATTGGTTTTCTTATACCCGTTAATATACTCTCTTCTTTTTCATTAACATTACAATATTTTTTAACTTCATGTATATCACTCATCATAAGTGCAAAAGGTTTTGACTCTCTTCTTTTTCTTTCTCTTAAAACACTAATTACTTTTTCATTTTCACCATTACAAACTAAATGAAATCCACCTAATCCTTTTATAGCTAATATTTTTCCGTCCTTTAATAGCTCTTTAGTCCTCTTTATAGGATTTTCTGTTGAAATCTTATTACCATTTCTATCTATTAACCATACACTAGGACCGCAAACAGGACAAGCATTTGGTTGAGCATGAAATCTTCTATCTAATGGATCTTCATATTCACTTTTACATTCAGGACATAAAGCAAATTTCTTCATTGTTGTCATTGGTCTATCGTATGGTAGTTTTTTTATGATAGAAAATCTTGGACCACAATTTGTACAATTTGTGAAAGGGTATTTATATCTCTTATTACTTTTCTCTTTTATGTCATCTTCACATTCCTTACATGTTGCAATATCAGGCGATATCAATGTAATTGTGTTATTATTGTCATGACTTTTTTCTATTGAGAACTCTTTAAAATTTTTAATTTCCCTATCTTCAATAATTATTTCATCTATTTTTGAAAGTGGTGGAGCTTCATTCCTTAATTTGTTTAAAACAATGTTTATATTTTTTTCTTCACCTTCAATATCAATAAAAACACCTTCTGAAGTATTTTTAACCCAACCCTTTAAGTTGTTTTCATTAGCTATTTTATATACAAATGGTCTAAATCCAACTCCTTGTACAATTCCTCTAACAACAACATATTTTCTAGTACTTCTATTCATTTTAATTACCTTTCCTCATTAGTTTTCATCATTAGTTTTCTTTATCCCTGTAATTTTGCTATACACATACATTAGTCCTAAACTTATTTCAAATAATAGAGTTAATGGTAGAGCAACTGCTAACAAAGTAAATGCATCTGGAGTAGGAGTTATGATTGCTGTAATAATAACAATTACTAAGATGGCATATTTTCTTTTTTTAGCTAAAGTCTTATAATTAAGAATTCCAAACTTAGATAATAGCAACATAATCATTGGAAGTTCAAAAACAGACCCCATAGCTACAGTTAACCCTATTACAAAGGAAAAATATTTGCCTACTGAAAGCATTGGTACCATATGTTCATTTCCAAAACTCATTAAATAATTTAATGTTGTTGGAAGTATAAATGCAAAACAAAAATATATTCCACTAAAAAATAACGCTACTATAAATGGTAAACATGAAAAAACAATTATTTTTTCTTTTTTATACATAGCAGGTGAGATAAATAATAATGTTTGTAAGAATATTATTGGAGATGATACAACTATACCTCCAAAAACTGCAACTTTTAACTTTGTAAGAAATCCTTCTAATGGTGTTAAAAACACTAAGTCAATATCTCCACTCATTTCGAGAGGACCTTTTAGTAATGCAGTTAATTCAGCAGATTTTATGTATGATATTACTGAAAAGATTGCTATAAATAAACAACTTATTAATATTCTTTTTCTTAACTCATCTAAATGATCGATTATGCTTATTTCTTCAAATTCCTTGCTCATTTACCTCACCTACTTTCTTATTACTTCTCTTCTTTATCTTCAACAAGATCTTTTGTTACTTCTTTAGTTGCTTTTTTAAATTCCTTTATAGATGTTCCAATAGCTCTCCCTACCTCTGGAAGTTTTTTAGGTCCAAATACTACAAGAGCAATAACTAAAATTACAATTAGTTCTGGTAATCCTAAACTAGGCATTTTTCATTTCCCCTTTTTCTTTTATTTTTTCTTTGAAGAAGTCAGCTAAATCTTTAATTCCTTCTTCGGTTGTACAAGATATTTCAAAGACTTTAATGTTTTCATTTAATGATTTAATATCTCTATATAACTCTTCCATTGAAAAATTTGTGTACTCTATCAAATCCATTTTATTTACTATAAGTACCTCTGATCTTTGGAACATTGATGGATATTTTAATGGCTTATCATTTCCTTCGGTTATACTTAAAACAGTAACTTTCATATCTTCACTTAAATCGTATGACGCTGGACATACTAGGTTACCAACGTTTTCAATTATTAAAAAGTTAGTATCTTCAATATCAATATTATTTAATGACTCCTGTATCATTAATGCATCTAGATGGCATCCCCCACCAGTATTTACTTGAAGTACCTGAATTCCGTGACTTTCTATTCTATCTGCATCTTTTGTTGTGTATAAGTCACCTTCTATTACTGTCATATTTATTTCATTTTTTAAGCTTTTGATGATTTTTTCTAATACTGATGTTTTTCCAGCTCCAGGAGAACCTATCATATTTATTGTGAAAATACCTTTTTCCCTTAGTAACGCTCTATTTCTTCTAGCTATTTCATCATTTGTCCCTAATATATTTTTTTTCACTAAAATCTGTTTCACTTTATTCACCTTCTATTTCATCTAATAGTAATTCATATCCACTTACGATATTATTGCTAAACACATGACACTTTGGACATTTTTTATCAGTAAATGATATGTCAAACACTTGTCCGCATTCAACACATTCAGCTGTTGCTTTAACTCTATTAATGATTAGTTCAGCTTTTTCTGATTCAGTATCCTTTGAGAATCCTTCGAATGCGAATCTTAAAGCACTGTCTTCAACACAACTGAACTCTCCAATTTTTAAAACTACTTTATTAACTTTTTTTATATTATGGTTACTTACATTTTCATTTATAATTTCAAATATTTCACCCATAATTGAAACTTCATGCATTAATATCACCTATTCACTTTCAATTTCTTCTTTAACTATTCTTATGATATTCGGTATCTCATTCTTTAGTGTTGGTGATAACTCCATATCATAAAATATTTCATATGGTTCAACCCCTATGATTATCACCTCTGGGTTGTGTCCCATTAACTTTGCTTGTTTGAGAATATCAAAAACTTGTACATCGTGAAGTGATGAATTAGCTTTTATATAAGTACCCAACTCTTCTGGAGTTATTCTATATATAGTCCCTGGTTCATGTCCGCCTTTTAAACTATCTACAACAATAACTTTCTCATTATCTATAAAATACCCCAGCAAATCAAAAGTCGATGTTCCTCCATCTATTAAATCAACATCACATTTAAATTTTTCTTTAAGGAGTTCACTTATTAAGTGAACCCCTATTCCATCATCTCTCAATAAAATGTTGCCAATTCCTATTACACATTGCTTCTTCATTAAATTACTCCCTTAGGATTAGGTGTAGAAACAACAAACTTAGCTTTAACATTCCTTTCAGGATCCATAATATGTATTGAACATCCTGTACATGGATCAAATGAGTGAACAATTCTTAATAATTCAATTGGTTGACTAATATCTTTAATTGTAACTCCCACAAGAGCTTGTTCTAAAGCACCCATTTGTCCAAAATCATCTCTTGGAGAAACGTTCCAACAAGTTGGAGTTATTATTTGATAACTATTCAGTTTTTTATTTGAAAAATTCATCCAATGTCCTAGTGCACCTCTTGGAGCTTCAGTTAATCCTACACCAGTACCTGAGTAAGGAACATTTAACTGAGTGTATGAGCTTCCAGTAGAAAGTGAATTTAACCAATTAATCATTTCTGCAACTATTTTTTTTGATTCAAGTCCTCTAGCCATATGTCTATCCATTACAGAAATACCTCTTGTGTATTCCTTATTCATGAACATTCTAGCTAGTGGACCAACTTCATATACTTCATTATTGTATCTTGGAGATTTTAACCATGAATAAGCTCCATTTTTACCATAATTCGGCTCTGTTTTTCCGCTATTTGGATGTTTATTTCCAGAATCATCAGAATACCATGAATGTTTAACATATTCTTTTATCTTTGATATATCGATTGAACTATATGAGCCATTTTTATAAATACCAGATTTGAATAATGTATTCCCATTAGTATCTATATCGAATACACCATAAGTTAGAAGATTTCCACATCCTTTTCCTATGTTATAATAATCACTGTATTTATTTGCAATTAAATTCAAGTCACTCATATATTCATTATCAATAAAGTTCTTAATTTCAACTAAGTAGTTCTTAAATTTTGATATATTTGTACTATTTAATCTTTGTGTTACCCCCCCTGGTGCTATTGACATTACGTGAGGTATTTTTCCTGAAAAAATAGCAGTCATTTCATGAGCTTTTCTTCTTATATGTAAAGCTTTTATGTAGTTATTAATTAGAGCAGCACTTTCAGTTTCATTGAATCTATAGTCAGCATCATATCCTGGTGTCCATGGACTAGCTTGTGGACCTTTTACATAATCAAGTAATGATAAGTGATAAAATTGTAAAATATGATCCGATAAATAGTTTCCACCTAAAATAAGATTTCTTAATAGCATCGCATTAAAAGAAGGTTTAAATCCAAATGAATCCTCAACTGCTTTTACTGCTGCTATACTGTGACTTACAGGACAAAGTCCACATATTCTCTGAGTTATATGTATTGCATCTCTTGGATCTTTTCCAACTAAAATTTTCTCAAAACCTCTAAACATATTTCCAGTACTATGGGCATTAATTACTTTATTATTACTATCAACTTCAACTTCAATTTTCAAGTGACCCTCTAGTCTTGTAACTGGATCAATTTTAATTTTTGTTCCCATATTTTAGACTCTCCTTTATAAATTACTATATTATTTTTCAATGTAAATTAAATATTAATCATCATATCTATAACGATAGTAGGTTCTATATTCATCATCACGTTCATCATCATCATCATCATGAGATCTATACTCATATTCATTGTCGTCACGTTCATCATCATCATCATGTTCATCACTGCTGTATGAACCACCACCAAATTTATATATAGTTTCTTTACCAAAACTGCTATCTGCACATCCAATGCACATATGACCAGCGGCAATACACCAATTGTTCTTATTATTCCATTTTCTGTGGGGACAATTATTATATGTATCTGGCCCTTTACAGCCTAGTTCTTCATAACACCCTAGTAACCCTAATTGTCGTACTTCATCATATTCTTTGTATGGGCATATATCATGAATTTCTGTATCATAAAACTCTCTTGGACGTCCTTGTTCATCTAACCTTGGCATTCCATAAAGTAATACTTTAATTATTGTCCTAACTAATGTATATGGGTGTATTGGACAGCCTGGAAGATTAATAATTCTTTGTTTTGTCATATTATATAAAATATTTCTGTCTAATCTCTGAATTCCAGTAGGATTACCTCCACCCATTGGAACTCCTCCAAATGAAGCACAAGTCCCAGCTGCAATTACGTAGCTAGCCTTTGGAGCTAATTCTTTAACAGCATCTAACATTGTCCATGGTTGTCCATGTCTTTCAGTTAGAACACAATGAATACCATTATCTGCAGTAGGAACCGCCCCTTCAATAACTAATATGAATTTCCCATTGTATTGTGAAACTGTCTGATCTAAAGCTGATATTGCTAAATCCCCTGATGCTGTCATGATATTATGATGGTACTTCATGCTGATTTTGTTGATTAACAAATCGTCAATTGTTGTTTCTTGAATTGAGTTCAATAATGATATTGAACATCCTGAACATCCAGACCCTTGCAGCCATATAACAGGTGGTGTTGTTTCTGCAGCCATAACAACCTCTTCCAACTTCCCTAATTCCATTTTAGAAAGTCCTAAGGCCACTGCGGATGTTGTACACCATTTTAAAAATGATCTTCTTGAAATTTTCATTTCTTTTCTGCCTCCAATAACTCTTATAGTTTTTCAAGATGATATAAATATTATTAAAACTTATTCCTTTAAAACTTATTCCTTTAAAACTTGAAAATATCACCTTGAAAAATTATGTTATATTTGAGTGTGAATCCTAATTGACTTCGATAATTTATTGCATTTGATAATGAATTTCATTAACATTCTTTTTTATAATATAACACCTTGTCATTCTTGTCAAGAAATCAACTTCTGTATATTAAAAAAACAAAGTTTACTATAATATTATTTTTATAGAATTATTATTTCAGAAATTGCCAATTGATAATTGTTTTCACTTGCATTATAATATTGATTACATTACTTAAATAAAGATTTGATGATTTTACATAAGGAGATTAATATCTATGAATATTTTATTTTTGTCAACAGCTCATAACAGTTTAAGTCAAAGAGCCTATGTTGAATTAACCGATCTTGGTCATAATATATATGTTCAAATAGCAAGTAGTGAACAAGCAATGGTAGATTCAGTGAAATTGTACAACCCAGATCTTATAATAGCACCGTTTTTGAAACGTTATATTCCAG